>NZ_CP074074.1:382500-1582500 GCF_045788535.1 Allotamlana fucoidanivorans
CTATCGTTGCCATGGTGTGCCGTTACCACACCATCTAGCTAATAGGACGCATGCTCATCTTACACCGTAACCTTTAATTATTAATCCATGCGAACTAATAATACTATGGGGTATTAATCTTCATTTCTAAAGGCTATCCCCCAGTGTAAGGCAGATTGCATACGCGTTACGCACCCGTGCGCCGGTCGTCAGCGGTGCAAGCACCCTGTTACCCCTCGACTTGCATGTGTTAGGCCTGCCGCTAGCGTTCATCCTGAGCCAGGATCAAACTCTTCATCGTTAAATTTTAAATATTTTAACAACTATAAAAGAATCTCTAGTACTCAAAATGGCTTATTCTCTTTGTTAAATTAAATCGTTTCCAATTTAATTTTACGCTGTCAATTCAATATGTTTATGAACTTGTTTCTTTTCTTTTCTTAACTCGTTTCCTTGCTAAGCGGGTGCAAATATAAAACCCCTTTTTTTAACTCACAATGTTTTTTTGATATTTTTTTTAAAGTTTTTTTAACTCCTCTAAAATTTAAAATCTCAAAACCTTTATGACCTTTTTTTACTAAAATAACTACTGCTATTTTTAGCGGCTGCAAACATACAACCTTTTTTAAAACTCACAATGTTTTTTTTGATATTTTTTAAAAGTTTTTTTTAACCTTAAAAACCAGATAATCAAAACACCTTTTTTATGAACTTTTAGCTATATGACTACTGCCATTTTTAGCGGCTGCAAACATACAACCCTTTTTTAAACTCACAAGGCTTTTTTTAACTTTTTTGAGAAAAGTTTTCACCCCTATTTATACCTCTAAAACTGTTAATGAACTACGCCCTTTTCAACATTACTGCCGTTTTTAGCGGCTGCAAATATACCTGCTTTTATTCCTTTCTTACAAACTTTTTTAAACCTTTTTTTTAACTATTTCTTAAATTACTTATTACCCGTGGGTTACAACTGCTGCTTTCTTTAACCTTAGACCTAAACAAACACTAGTAAACCTAATACCTCGTTGAAAATTACATATAAATCATATTAAAGGAACAACAAATTCATCCTTATTCTATACTATATTATACAGAGAAGTAGGATTCATTTTTTAGAAAGTAAGAAATACAACTATTAAAACAACTTGAATAAATAAACTGACTTAGTTGCTTTGCTAATGGAAAAAATTCCAGACCAAACCAAAGCGTACAATAAAGTCTCTATAAGGATAGGTTGGCGCCGAATAATAATTATAACCCGTAACCGATGAATTAAAATGCTCTGCCTTGAAGTAAATTCTAGTTCTTCTTATTTGAGCATTTAAAAAGAAATCTAATCTAGGAAACCCGCCAAACTTTCTTTCCTTCTGAACATAAAACTCAGCCATAATTGGATTATAGGCATTCATAAAAAACTCAGTAAAGTAATTAAAAGTAAATCCTGTTTGCAGATACAGGGCTTTTTTAAAGACATGACTCGAGAAATACAACGTGTTTCTGGTATTGAATTCGGGCACATTTAAAACCGAATCTTTATCGGTTACGTTTTGATACTCTATCGTATTATTGAGCGCAAACTTACCTACTTTAAACTCCTTATCTAATCTTACTCTTAAATAATTGATTGTATTTGTACTTTGAAAAGGTGCTACTTGCCCCGTTGATTCACTTTTCATGAAATACACATAATTATCAATGGTAGAAAAATCTACTGAAATATCGGCTATTTTCTTTGATGCTAGTTTAAATCCCAATTGTTGCGTTTCAATATTCTTAAACCTATTTTGCCAGTTATAGCTTAAATAGTTACTTTGATATAATTGGGCATTATAATTAGGTGCTTTTGAGCTATGATTAATTGATGCTTCTACTTCAAAAATAGTTTTAAGCTTAAAGCCTGCTGTTCCTTTTATGTAGTTTCCTTTAAAATCACCCGATAGATTCAAACCGCCTTCACCTGTAACGGCCACGCCACCATGTTGTTTATGATACTTTCCGCCAATGGCGACAACATCACCTATTAATCGATTGGTAATAAGTTGCCCATTAAGACTTACTAAACGGTTATACCCATAATTATAGCTGTTGTTATTAATATTAAAATGCAAATCGCCAATCACATTATTGCTATAATTCAGATTAGCCTCATTGTACATATTCTTTAAAACAACCTTATCTGTTAAATCCCTTGTTTTAAAAGCATCTCCAAACATGGCTGTTTGGGCACTCTGCTGGTCATATTGAAAATACTTGGTTTTATAGGTAAAGACATGTCCTAATGACAATCTGTTTTTTGATACAGAATCGTTAGGCTTTACAATATTAAAGCTATGATCTAAATGATACCTTTTCCCAAGCAATATACTTTCGGCATCTTCAAAATTAACTTCCAGAATAGAACGATCAAAGAACTCTTCATCACCGCTTTCAAAGTTCTCAACACTATCTTCTGTAAGTCCGCCATTTTCCTGATTCATTAAATCTTGAGTCACGATATGCCCTCTAGCATTATAGCGTCTATTTTTACTTTGATAATTTCCAGTCACCCTAAAGTTTCCTGTACTTGTTAAAATATGCTGATACTTACCAAGCGATCTTAGTCCTTTATAAGCTATTGAAAAATTAAATTGCGGACTTAAATTAGCTGAAAAAAAGGCGTCTAACAGTTGCCCTTGCTCAAAAGCACTTCTGTAAAAAAGTTCTGTATATGGCGTAGGCATTCTGTAATAGTTAATATCTTCAACCTCCATATAATTAAAATGCCTTGCTCGTGCTCCTATTTTGGGCATTAAACTGGTGTTTTCAAAATTATAGGTAAGTTGGTTGTAGGTTTGTCCTAAATTGGCAAAAGGAATGAGTCCGAAATTATCCCTTCGCAAATAATTCATTTTATAATCCTTTTGAATGGTTAACGTAGTATCAACAAAGGTGGTGTCATTCTTAAAGGAAATAATCTGATAATCTTGTATGTTTGCTAAAGGCTTACCTTTATCTTTTGAAGGTTTCTGCTTAGGTGGGTTACCAGGAAGCAATAACGAGTCTGATGGCGCCACAGTATTTTGTTCTTGAGTATTCTGTGTTGCAGGTTCATTCTGCGCCTCTACCATTACTGTATACAATAAAAACATACTCAATAAAAAAACAAATTTTATGCTTATACTTCTTGATTTTAGGCAAAATGGTATTTTAAGTCTCATATATTAAGTCTACTCAAATAGAAAATCAATCTTTCTATCCTCAATCATTTTTTTCGAAACAAAAGTAATTATTTGAACGAAAACAACGATTAATTATTTTAAATAAAGAAATCTATAAAAACACCAGCCATCTTTTCCATTGAGACTTTTCTGTTTGATTAAATAGACTTTACTTTATTATAAAGTTAGTCTTTAAACCAAACGGTAAGTGGTTAATTTTTGCAATCGGTTACTTTTAATCCATTTAACGTTCTATTTGGCTTTCAACTTTATTGCTCAACAAGGCATTTCCTGAATTTAAAAATTAGAATATTATCAATATTTTAGCCCTATGCTTTTACAAAATCATTCAGGATATATTTTAGAATGCGGCACCGATGAAGCTGGGCGTGGTTGTTTAGCGGGTCCTGTTACAGCCGCTGCGGTTATACTTCCCCCAAAATTTAATAATGCTGTACTTAATGACTCTAAGCAAATAAGCGAAACAAAACGTTTTACATTAAAACCGATTATAGAAAAAGAAGCCGTATGTTTTGGAGTAGCACATGTGTTTCAAAATGAAATTGACACCATCAATATTTTAAATGCTTCTATTTTAGCGATGCACAAATCTATAGAACAATTAGAAAAAGTTCCTGAATATATTATTGTTGATGGTAATAGATTTAAACCTTTTAATGCTATTCCGTTTGAAACGATTATTAAAGGTGATGGTAAATATTTAAGTATTGCGGCCGCCTCTGTTTTAGCAAAAACCTATCGGGACTTATACATGGATAAAATTCATGAGGAATTCCCTATGTACAACTGGAAAAAAAACAAAGGATATCCTACAAAAGAACACAGAGAGGCTATTAAAACTTACGGAATTACCAAATACCACCGAAAATCTTTTAGATTATTACCCGAACAATTAAAGTTACCGCTATAAGTTTTTTATGCGTTGAAAAAATATTAGGTTTGTAAAAATTGATTCAATCCATGAGACTTTTTTATTTCCCTCTCCTACTTGTTTTATTCCTAGGATGCACTAACTTAGAAACAAAACGTTCTACACTCCTTGATTTTGTTCCTGAGCAGGCTGAAATTATAATAAAAACATCAAATATTGAAGCTCTTAAGGGAAGTATTCACAACAGTGATTTTCTTCAAAACATATCAAAAACAAAGACCTACAATGCTCTTCAACAAAAAATTGAAAATCTATCGTTTTTAAACCCAGAAGGTGATGTTCTTATTTGCCTTTCAAAACAAAAAAATGATAGTATTGATTTTGCTATTATAACACGATTTACCAAAAATCTTTTAAAAACAGATTCTCTACCAGACTATAAAGAAGAATCTGTTACTATAAAAAACACACCCATTACCAAATTAATGGTAAAAGACCAAATGTTTTATAGTGCTGTGATTGACAGTGTCTTTTTTGTATCAACTTCAAAAGAAACCGTTTTAAATAACTTTTCATCAACAAAAAGAGATTTAGATTTTATAAAAGTTTACCATGCTACGGGTGAAAATAGTACGTGCTCGGTCATACTAAAACCAAATCAACAATTCTTAGAATCCGTTTTTATTGAAGATTCTTTAAACCTAAATACGTTTACCAAATACATGGCTTTTGATGCCGAGCTTTCTCAAGATCAGATTTATTTTAATGGGATAACACAAGCCAATGACTCAACGCACATAATAAACATCTTTAGAAATACTGTACCTCAAGAGAATCAAATTCAACATATAACCCCATCAAACAGTGATGGTTTTGTTAGTTTCACTTTTGACAACTTTAAAACCTTAGAGCAAAATTTGGCAACATTCAACTCTAAAGACAGTATTACAACAGCTACAGCTTTATTTAATGATATTACAGAAGTTGGTGTTATTTATGAAGACAACAACCAAGCTATTGTTTTAAATTCTACAGATGTTATTGCCACGCAAGATGCTTTACTGGCAGAGCAAAATAAAATAGATACCTATAGAGAAATTGATTTTTTTGAATTTGACAACTCCAATTTGTTTTCAGAAACGTTTGCACCATTAATCAATTTCAATGCTATAAATATGTATTGTCAAATAGATCATTTTTTTGTTTTTACCAACCGCAAAGACCTGCTTCAAAACATTATTGCAAACTTCCAAAACAAAACAACCCTAGCAGAAACGCAGCATTTTAAAACAGCCAAAGCGAAATTGAGTGACGCCGCCTCTTTTCTTCAAGTAGTAAACACATCAACCCTTCAAAATATCTTAAATAAAAATATTGACGAAAAGCAGCATATTTCATTAAAGGGCTATAATGCTTCTGCCATTCAATTTATATATGACCATAGTTTTGCTCATGTAAATGGTGTTATTGGCAAGAACAAATCAAGAGCGTTAGTCAACTCAGTGACCGAGCAGCTCAATATTAAACTGGATACCGATGTTCTGAATACACCACAATTTGTAAAAAACCATATTACAATGCAAAAAGAGATTGTGGTTCAAGATGTTAACAACCAATTATATTTAATTTCTAATGAAGGAAAAATCCTTTGGAAGAAAAAACTAAGAGGCCCCGTTCTTGGTAATATAGAACAAATTGACATGTATAAAAACGGTCGACTTCAATTGGCTTTTGCCACACCAAACCGTATTTATGTTTTAGATAGAAATGGAAAAGATGTTAGTCCGTTTCCTTTAAAATTCAATGATGCCATTACCCAACCACTCTCGGTATTTGATTATGATAAGAAAAAAAAATACCGTCTTTTAGTAACACAGGGCAAACATGTATTAATGTATGATGTAAAAGGAAAAGTTGTAAAAGGGTTTACCTTTAAATCTGCCGACAACACTATACTCTCTCAACCGCAACATTTTAGAATAGGCAGTAAGGATTATATTGCTTTCAAAACTAAAAACAACTTATACATTTTAAACCGCGTTGGTAAAACACGTGTAAAACCAAAACAATCCCATACCTATTCAGACCAACCTATTTTTCTATATAACAATACTTTTACTACCACAGACTCTAATGGAGATATTATTGCTGTTGATACGAAAGGTAATGTTTCTAAACGTAGTTTAAATCTTTCTGACAATCATAGTTTAACTACTACAAGTAAAACATTGGTTACTCAAAGTGAAAACAAACTCACCATAAAAAACAAAACAACCGATTTAGATTTTGGTGGCTATTCAACACCAAAAATATTTTACATCAATGATAAAATTTATGTAACCACTACAGATTTGCAAGCTCACAAAGTATATCTTTTTGATAGTCAATCTAAAATCATTGCTAACTTTCCCGTTTATGGTAATAGTATTATCGATTTAGATAACATTGATAGAGACATAAATTTAGAGTTTGTAACCAAAGGAGAAAGCAACTCTATCATTCTTTATCAAATTAATTAGTATCATTATGTAATATACGTTATATTTACCCGTAATTAGCTATTAATCAACACTCTCTATTTTAAAAATCTTTTTTAAGTATAAACAATTAAGTCCTCAAATCTAGGAGCGTCAAAGCCTTGTGTTTTGGCGCTCTCTTTTACTCTAATTTCAAGTTAATTTAATACTATTGCATTCTATATTATACACACATGATTTCTAGAAAAAACGCCTCCATTTCAAAATTCATCATTCATAAAGTTGGAAATAAGTTTAACGACACAAAAAATGCATTTTCAGATCAGGTTGTAGATTTTGATGAACCTAGTTATGATTTAATGCTTCCTTTTTTATTACGGCCTTTTGGCACCGTGGTTCAAAGCTACAGGTTTAACCACCATGCCAATATTTCATTAAACGAAATTAATAGCTATAGCGCACAAATCTTTAATGATGAGGAGGCTTTTATTGAAACATCAAAACACATTGTAACCCATTTATATGAACAATCAAGCTCTGCTAATATTAAAACTGGCGATGTTTTAGTGGTACTTTTTGAGGGTATTGAATTTAGAGACATTACTACAAATGCCTTGGGCATCTTCAAAATTGAAAACAAAGTAAACTTTTTTCAAACCTATTTAGAAAACAACAGTTATGACGTGTTGGTTCAGAAAGGCATCAGTTCAAAAAAAGTTGATAAGGGTTGCTTAATTTTAAATCAAAGTGATGCAGAAGGTAACATTATTTTAAGTGTAGACAATAATAACTATGATGCCCAATATTGGATTAATCATTTTTTAAATATTAAATATGCGGATGATGCCAACAACCATACCCAGCAGTATATTTCATTTTGTAAAGATTTTTCTTCTGAAATTATAAAAACAAGTTATGGGGCTCAAGAACAAAATACATTTCTGGCTAAGACTATTGACTTTTTTAAAGAAAATGAGGTTATGAACATTGAGCGCTTTAAGGATGAATTATTTGAAGAAGATAAGCATAAAAAAGAGTTCGACGACTTTAAAAAGGAATTTGAGAGCGAACAAAATTTAGTGTTACGCAATCAATTTGACGTTGCTGAAGCTGTTGTAAACAAAGAAAAACGCAAAATTAAAACCGATATTAAATTAGACACCAATATTCAAATTAAGTTAGACATTGATGCTCCCGATGCCTCGGAAGAATATCTTGAGCGCGGCTATGACGAAGAAAAAAAGATGCATTACTACAAAGTGTTTTTCAATAGCGAAAATTAACCGATAATAAAGACGCTCAATTTAGGTAAGCGTCTTTATTATTTGCTAAATATTTATTTCTTAACAACTTTTTTATGGCTCCATAAACCAGAATCACTTTCTACTTTTAACACATATATACCCGAGCTCAATGAGGCTGTAGATATAGTATCTAAACGTTTATTTATCTTTTCTTTCACCAGAACTTTACCGCCACTCAAGGTATACATATGCGCTGCTTTCAATAGAACATCAGCTTTTAGTTCTATATAATCATCAAAAGGATTTGGATTAACTTGTAAATTACTTGTAAACCATTCATCAACTGAGGCCGTACTTTCAGGCTTATAAGCTCGAATCCAATCGACTCTTAGGGTGTGATTATTAGTATTAGATAATTCCGTGTCCGTTGGAGTAACCTCATTATTTGATCTCCAATCCTGATCTTCTACGCTAAAAAGAATATCCATAGCCTTGCTTAACCCTGTTCGGGTATCATTATTACTATCACCAGGATTAACAGTATTTGTAAAGTATAACGGATCAATTTCATCCATACCTTCTCTATAGGTTACTAAATTGCCATCAATGTAATAATACAAATGGGTTGGATCCTTCCAATACACTCCGTATCTGTGAAAATCATCCTTCCAGTTAATCATGCCTGAACCATCATCTCGAGTAATCCAGGTGGGCTGAATTACATCTACAGGATTACTACCTACATCATTATACTCACTTGGTTGCCAATCTTGAAAAGGGTCTCTCACAAACACATGATGACTCATATGCATTCGTTGTGCATACCAAGTTTGATCTTGACTACCAGAGGGGCAATTTCCGCATAATGTGGCTCCATAACCTTCCATAAAATCAATTTCTTGCGTATCATCGGGACTTAACATCCAACCGCCATTAGCCAAAACCGAATTCATAATTTTTGCTCTAATTTCAATATAAACAGGATAAACTACAGTGTTTCTAGAATGAATGACTCCTGCATTTACTCTATTTGTTTGATATCTCGAGGCAATCAATTTTAACTCTCCGCCTTCTACCAAAGAATGATTTCTTGCCCAAGTAGTCAGGCCTGGCCCAGACCAGCCATTATGATACCAATCATCCCATTTTAATAAGAATGTACTTCCTTTATCTGAGGCTGGTGCAGAATAATTAAAATCGTCTGACACATTATCTTGTAAAACCCAGGCTTTACCTACTCCTGGATCGGCAGGAACTGGAATTCCAGACCAATCTTGCGAAAAAGTAATGGTAATTGAAAAAATAGCTAAAATAGTGTATATCTTAATCACGGTTAAATAGTTTAGTTGTGCCTCTAAATTAACAGTTTCCAAAACAGTCTTCATATTAAAAACTCCAATGTCAAGTTTTTTATAAGTTCCTAAAATCAAACTTGACTAGCTTAATAGCCTGACTAAATAAATATCAATAATGTGTCTATGTAACTATAAGTGAAATACCTTTTTAGAATTAGACTGTAACTCTATTATCAATTTTATATATTTATACAGTAAGCAACCAAAATCTAAAGAATGAGTAAAGGAATATCAAATAAAGACTATGATACCGCATTGAAAGAACTCCATGTAGAACTTGTACACCTTCAGCAATGGGTAAAAAAACAAGGGCTAAAAGTAGTTATCCTTTTTGAAGGACGCGATGCGTCTGGTAAAGGTGGCACTATAAAACGCTTTACTGAACCTTTAAATCCAAGAATTTGTAAAGTAGTTGCTTTGGGTGTTCCAACAGAAAGAGAAAAAACACAATGGTATTTTCAACGTTATGTTCAATACCTCCCTGCCGCAGGAGAAATTGTACTTTTTGATAGAAGTTGGTACAACAGAGCTGGTGTTGAAAAAGTAATGGGATTTTGTACCGAAGATGAATATGATGAGTTCTTAAGATCCTGTCCAGAATTTGAACGTATGCTAGTAAGATCGGGTATTATTGTTCTAAAATATTGGTTTTCGGTAAGTGATGAAGAACAAGAAAGACGGTTTAAAAACCGTATAAACAATCCTTTAAAACGCTGGAAATTTAGCCCCATGGATTTAGAGTCGCGCTCTAGGTGGTTAGAATACTCAAAAGCAAAGGACAATATGTTTGCTCATACAGACACAAAACAGGTGCCTTGGTATGTGGTAAATTCAGACAACAAGAAAAAAGCACGGTTAAATTGCATTAGCCATGTTTTAAGTCAAATTCCCTATGAGAAAATTGACATCAAACCTATAGAATTACCCGAATTACCAGATTATGAAGGTTATGTGCGCCCTCCTATGAATTACCAAACATTTGTACCTGAAAAGTTTTAATGAAACTGTTAGCTAATAATTTGATTGTTAGTATTATTACTAAAAAGGGTATATACAAATGAAAATTGATCGGTTTGTTCTAGCCATAATTGGCACTATCATACTTTCGTATTTTTTTCCTCAATGGGGAAGTACTTCTAGTAGCGTTCCTTTAGATACTATAGGTTCTATTGGGGTATCTCTTATTTTCTTTTTTTACGGCCTTAAACTGAGTCCGAATAAAATAAAGGACGGACTTAAAAACTGGAAATTGCATGTATTAGTGCAAACCGCTACATTTTTACTTTTCCCATTGCTGGTTCTTCTTTTTAAACCCTTTATAATGTCAGAAGAAGGGATTAATTTATGGTTAGCCTTTTTGTTTTTAGCCGCCTTACCCTCAACGGTTTCTTCGTCTGTTGTAATGGTATCTATTGCTAAAGGGAATATTCCTGCAGCTATATTTAATGCCAGTATTTCTGGCTTAATTGGTATTGCTATTACCCCTTTATGGCTAGATCTTTTTATTCCGCAATCATCAGGTGATTTTAATTTAGGTGAGATTTACATTAAACTTATTATTGAAATCCTTCTTCCTGTGATTTTAGGCATGGCTTTACAACGATTTGGTCAAAAACTCGCCAATACCTACCACAGGCAACTAACGCTCTTTGACAAATCGGTAATTCTTTTAATTATTTACAAAAGCTTTTCAAGGTCTTTTGAAGATCGTATTTTTGAGGATATTAGCATTGCTGACCTTCTACTGATTGGCCTTTTTATTCTATTACTCTTTTTTGCTGTGTATCATATTATAGGATATGCATCAAAAGCTTTGAGTTTTAGCATTGAAGATAGGATCACTGCCCAATTTTGTGGTACCAAAAAATCATTAGTGCACGGCACCGTTTTTTCAGCCATTTTATTTCCTCCTACATTTCCTATTGGATTAATTCTACTACCTATCATGTTGTACCATGCTATGCAGATTTTAATTATTAGCGTTTTGGCTTCAAAATTAGGACAAAGATAAAAGCGCTGTATTTATTATTACGATTTTACAAACTCAGCATTAAACAGGTTAGTAAAATGCTTTAGAAGTTTACCTTTAACATCTGCCTCATTAACAGTAGCTTTTCCTAACTCTACATGTAATGACGTTACGGCTTTACCTCGAATTCCGCACGGAATGATATGATCAAAATAACCCAAATCTGCATTAACATTGAGCGCAAAACCATGCATGGTTACCCATCGGCTGGCGCGCACCCCCATTGCACAAATCTTTCTAGCAAATGGTGTTCCTACATCTAGCCAAACGCCTGTTTCACCAGGACTACGTTCTGCCTTTAAACCGTACTCGGCCAGTGTTAGAATAATCATTTCCTCTAAAAACCGAAGGTATTTATGAATATCAGTAAAAAAATTTTCAAGATCTAAAATAGGATAGCCTACAATTTGTCCAGGGCCATGATAGGTGATATCTCCTCCTCTATTTATTTTATAAAAGGTAGCGCCTTTTTCAGTTAATTGCCTCTCATTGAGCAATAAATTTGACAAATCACCACTTTTACCTAAAGTATAAACATGAGGATGCTCAACAAATAAAAAATAATTGGAGGTATTATCATCTGTGTCATCTCTCCTATTTTTAATCTTAGCATCAACAATACCTTTAAACAATTGCTCTTGGTAATCCCAGGTCTCTTGGTAATCTTTATGTCCTAAATCTTGCAGTTCTATTTGCTTATTCATAGGCTGCAAAAATACAATATTTATCGATTTTAATTATTCGGATTATTAAGGATAATCAAAGCCGCTATAACACCAGGCACCCAACCACAAAGCCACAATAAAAAAACAATAAAGATAGAGCCGCACCCCTTGCCAATTACCGCTAATGGCGGACATATTATAGCTAGTAAAACTCTCCAAAAACTCATGATATGATTCTTTTTAATTGATGATTACGTATTGGACGCTAAAGTTTAAGCTTTGTTACAAATTGCGTTAGGGATAGCAGTGAAAATCCGCTTTGTGAGGCACGATTAAAGCGATTGAAACGCATAGCCCGACCCTTGTGGTAACGCCCAAAAATGAGTAAAAAAAATCGTAATTCATTGATAGAAAAAAGGGAATCAAATGTTTATCTTTGTGCCTTTAAAATTTCATACCACACAAAGAGTTATGTCACAATTATCTGAGCAAGAGCTTGTAAGAAGAGAAAAATTAGGAAAATTACGTGCGTTGGGCATTAATCCATATCCAGCTGACTTATACCCTGTAAACCACACCTCAAAGCAGGTAAAAACGCTATTTGAAGAAGGCAAACAGGTAACTATTGCTGGGCGTTTAATGATGATTAAGGTACAAGGCAAAGCGAGTTTTGCTCAATTGCAAGATGCCGAAGGCAAAATTCAGGTATACTTTAACCGTGACGAAATGTGTCCTGACGAAGACAAAACCTTATATAATGACGTTTTTAAAAAACTCATTGACTTTGGAGACTTTGTTGGCATTGAAGGTGAATTATTCACTACCAAGGTGGGTGAAAAAACCGTAAAAGTTAAAAACTTCAAACTGTTAAGCAAGGCGCTAAAACCGTTACCCTTGCCAAAAGAAAAAGATGGAGTGGTTTATGATGCCTTTACCGACCCTGAGCAACGTTACAGACAACGTTATGCTGATTTGGTTGTAAACCCACAAGTAAAGGAAGTATTTGTAAAGCGTACAAAACTCTTTAATGCCATGCGTCAGTTTTTCAATGAGGCTGGATACTTTGAAGTTGAAACACCTGTTTTACAGCCTATCCCAGGAGGTGCTGCTGCCCGTCCGTTTATAACACATCACAACGCTTTAGATGTGCCGCTATACATGCGAATTGCTAACGAACTTTATTTAAAACGATTAATTGTTGGCGGTTTTGATGGTGTTTATGAGTTCTCAAAAAACTTTAGAAATGAAGGTATGGACAGAACGCATAACCCAGAATTTACAGCTATGGAAATTTATGTAGCTTACAAAGACTACAACTGGATGATGGATTTTTGTGAGCGCTTATTAGAGTACTGTGCTATGGCTGTAAATGGCTCTACTAAAGTGACCTTTGGCAAGCATGAGATAGACTTTAAAGCACCGTATGCCAGAGTTACCATGGCGGATTCTATAAAGCAATTTACTGGTTTTGATATTACTGGTAAAACGGAAGGTGAAATAAGACAAGCTGCCAAAGATTTAGGTATTGAAGTGGATGATACCATGGGTAAAGGTAAGTTGATTGATGAAATTTTTGGTGAAAAATGTGAAGGCAACTACATACAGCCTACTTACATTACAGACTATCCTAAAGAAATGAGTCCGCTTTGTAAAGAACATAGAGACAATCCTGAATTAACGGAGCGCTTTGAATTAATGGTTTGTGGTAAAGAAATAGCCAATGCCTATTCTGAGCTTAATGATCCTATTGATCAAAGAGAGCGTTTTGAGCACCAATTAAAACTGGCTGCAAAAGGCGATGACGAAGCAACAGAATTTATAGATCATGATTTTTTAAGAGCCTTAGAATACGGTATGCCGCCAACATCTGGAATGGGCATAGGGATGGACCGATTAATCATGTTTTTAACTAACAATCAATCTATTCAAGAGGTGTTGTTCTTCCCGCAAATGCGACCAGAGAAAAAGACAGTAGCATTAAGCGATAACGAAAAAGCGATTTTCGAAGTTTTAAAAGCAAAGAAAAGCCTTCCTTTAAATGTACTAAAATCGGAAAGCGGGTTAAGCAACAAAGCCTGGGATAAAGGCATTAAAGCACTAACTAAGCACAAGTTAGCTAATGTGATTAAAACGGATGAGGATTTAGTTGTAGAATTGATTTCTTAAAAACCACTCATACAAACAACTGTCTCACTGAGCGCAGTCGAAGTGTTTCCTCAGTGTCACATAAATAAATTAAAAGGATTTACTTTACGGTGAATCCTTTTTTTGTTTGCAGATGGTAAAAACTGTTGCCAATAACTAAGTACGGTAATAGAACAGGAAATGAAAGCGAGATAAAAAAATACAGAGGAACTTAATAAAATATGTTACCTAATAATGCTTGCCGTTGCACAAGTCCTTAATTTCATAAAAACCTGGTAAACACAAAAGCCAGTAAACTCCTTTACTGGCTTTTAAACAAACTAACAAACTAAACTTAATTTATAAACTTATAACTATAACCTTTTAAAGTATAAAAACTTTAAAACCTAATTACATGTTCTAAACAAATTACTCTGCAAATAGACCCAAATATTTCTGTTTAAAGAAGTAATTTAGAAATGTTTAACAGCCATTTTCATAAAATTAATCTTTCCTTAAGAGTTTAAATATCGCTTTGTTAAATTTTTAAGAATTGTTCTATTCACAAATGAACTAATCTTCTTTTAAAATTTCTTTTGGTGACTCAAGCTAGGCCATTTCACTAAACACAAACAACACTAAACTTAGCGTCGCGTTTTAGCTAAACAAACCATAACTATTACTTAAATAACACATTCTTTTAAACCTTTTACCATTTACCTAGTCCTAAAACCAATTTAAATAGTATCCATAGATAAAACATCGTTAATTATTACTTTTATTGGTTTACCTTATAATAAGTCTATATATTTATTAATTAGTATAACAACTTTTTTTTGGTATGACAAAAAATTTAATCCTTGGCTTACTCGCTTTTTTTCTACTTTCATTTTCGTTGCAAACACGTTTTAGAGAGCTTGTTTTTGAAAAACTTGACAACTATACCAATCAGTTTCCTGAAAAAATATACGTACAAACAGATAAGCCCTATTATGCTCTAGGTGATGATATATGGTTTACAGCTTATTTAGTTAACGGAGTTACGCATACAAGGTCATCAAAAAGTCGTGTTATATATGTTGAACTCATTAATGAACAGGATAGTATCGTATCAAAAAGACGCTTGTATACGAATGACGTAAGCGTGGCTGGCGATTTTAAAATTGATAAAGAATTAAAAGCCGGAAATTATCTACTTAGAGCCTATACAAGTTATATGAGAAATAACGGTTCTGCCGACTTTTTTCTGAAAGAATTACCTATTTGGAATATCAATAAAGAACAACAAGCAACAGCTTCACTTAGTACTCCTGTAGAATCCAATAAACCAAACGCAGGTTTAAAAACAAAACCTGAACTTAGTTTTTATCCTGAAGGCGGCAACTTAATTGAAGAATTGTTTTCAAAAATGGCCGTAAAAGTAAAGGATCCTAAAGGCAGAAATATTGCCATTACTGGAGAGATTAAAGACAGTAATCATAACACCGTGGCTAGCTTTACAACACATGATTACGGACTTGGATTAATCACCTATACCCCAGCACCCAATATATCCTATTACGCCAGCATATATATAGATAACCAAGAGGTAAAATACCCCTTACCACAGGCTCTACCACGTGGCTACCAATTAAGCGTTTCAAATTTTGGTCATCAAATTGTTATAAAAGTATCTTCTAGTTCAAATATGAGTCTTAAAAACACCTTTTTAGTAGGCCATCAACGAGGAGAATTGATTTATGAAAAACTAGAAACACAAGACAGTAAAATGTACACCGTAAAACTGAGCACCGAATTATTATCTGATGGTGTAACTAATTTTACCCTTTTTGATAGTAATAGTAAGCCTATTTGTGAACGATTAGTCTTTATTGACAATCCGAATAATGATATTGCTGTTAACCTAAAACTGAGTAAAGCCAATCCAAAAACCCGAGATAAAGTTAAACTAGCTATTAATTTAAAAAACAAGGACAGCTTACCTATTTTTGGCAATTTATCAATGTCTATTACTGATATAGATGCTATTGGGCAAAGCACAAAAAACGGAAACATAAAAACCTACCTATTATTAAATTCTGATTTAAGAGGAACCATTGAAAACCCAGGCTACTTTTTTGAAAAAGCAAACGATCCTAGAAGACGTTACACACTTGATTTAGTAATGCTATCTCATGGATGGAGACGTTTTAAATGGACCGATTTACTGTATTCAAATAACGCTTATAAAGACACATTTAGTCCTGAAAAAGGGATTTTTATTTCTGGTAGAACAAAAGAATTAAGAGGAAAAAAACAACAAATATCTGCTGCCACAAGGCTCACTTTTATGACCAAACCACCATATCAAGACAAGCAACAAGCTGATTCTACTGGCTTATTTAAATATGGGCCTTTTGTATTCTCTGATTCTGTACCTACCTTGATTGAAGCTAGAGTCAAAGATTTCAAGTCTGACGAAGACAGAAAAAATAGATTTGTTTCCATTATTCTTGAAGATGCGCTAAATAGCAGTCCTAGAGTTTCTAGAAATGATCTCTTCAAACCTTTTTTAAAAGACACTTCAAGAATTACTAATTTTATGCATCAAGCTAGGAAAATGGCAGCTTTAGATTCCATTTTCTTACGCGAAGCCACACGCCTTGATGAAGTGGTAATAACAGCAAGAAGACAAGATGAAAAAGAAAAAAGAAATCTTGAGTTAAACGAGCGCACCAATTATGGCTATCCGAGTAATAGAATAGACATGGCTGAAATGGAAAATCTGAGAAACCTTTCCATATTAGACTTACTTAACATGCTTCCTGGAGTAACGGCCTACAATGACTCTATCTCAATTAGAAGACAAGGCTCCCCAAAAATTGTGGTGGATGGTATTCCAGCCGAAATGGCTGATATTCTATATATGACAGGAAATGATGTTGATTTTATTGACGTGTTAAAAGGAGCCGATGCGGTTACATTTAGCAATGCCGGTAATGGTGTTATTGCCGTTTATACAAGAACGGGAAATTTTTCTCAAAACATCCATATTAAAAGAAAACCTGGTATTATTGATTTTACTGCTAAAGGCTTTTATAGTGCTAGAGAATTTTACGCCCCCGATCATATAAATGGCTTTGATGAGGCTACCAGACAAGATATTAGAACCACCCTTCATTGGGAGCCCAAAATAGTATTGAATACTAACCGCCCGCAAGGCAACATATCTTTTTTTACCAGCGATTTAAAAAGCAATTATGCCATAAGAATTGAAGGTCTTTCAGAAAATGGCCAACCCTTTTCGCATCTATCTTATCTGAAAGTTCATTAGTCTGTTTTTAAATAAACATTTAAAAACAGACTTACGGTGATTATAGTGGTTTTAATCACACAGGCCACCCTGCTTTTACGCTTCTTTTCATGACTATAAAATGTTAATAGCTCGTTAAATTAATAGATCTATTAAACCTTTTATTATTTGCCTAGTCTTAAAAGTAAATTAATTTAAAATAGTTAGGCAATGAGAAAAATTTTAGTATTAGTTGCAGCTTTTATTAGCTTACAAGCAGTAGCTCAGGCACCAAAAAAACAAGGGCAAAGACACAAAGAAGGTCGTCAAACGATGATGAATATGTCTGCTGAAGACATGGCAACTCTTCAAACCAAAAAAATGACTCTTATGTTGGATTTAACAGCTTCACAACAGACTGAAATTCAAAAAATAAATTTAGAGAATGCCACGAAACGAAAAGCCATAATGGCTGAGCATAAGGCTAAAAAAGAAAGCGGGCTCTTACAAAAACCAACACAAGAAGAAAAAGTAGCTAGAATGCATGCTATGCTAGATCATAGGATTGCTGTTAAAGCCAAAATGAAAAAAATTCTTGATAAAGAGCAGTATGAAAAATGGGAGAAGGCACAAAAAAGAATGGCTATGAAAATGCAAGATAAAAAGAACGGCATGCAAAAGCGACATGCCCATAAAGAATAATTAGTTTTTATTGATTATAGTTAGTTTGTTGTTAAAAAAACGCATTTCTTAATTATGAAATGCGTTTTTCTTTTTTATAAACTTTTAGAGACTTTGTCTACCGCCTTACTGGTGACATCAAGATCTTCATAGGTTAAAGCATCTGTTATAAACCACGTTTCAAAAGCACTTGGCGCAATATATATACCCTCATTTAAAAGGCCATGAAAGAATGCTTTAAATGTATCATTATTTCCCTTTGCAGCAGACTCAAAATCTACCACTTCAGCAGCATCAAAATGTACAGAAATCATAGATCCTACTCTATTTATGGTATGTGTAACATTATTTTCCGTTAATACCTTAGCAATACCCGTATGCAAATATTTTGTTTTCTCCTCTAATCGGTTGAACACCTCATCATCATTATTTAATGATGTTAACATAGCCAAGCCCGCTGCCATGGCTAAAGGATTTCCACTTAAAGTTCCAGCTTGATATACAGGACCTAGTGGAGCCAAATGATTCATAATCTCATTTCTAGCCGCAAAAGCACCAACAGGTAGGCCTCCACCAATAACTTTTCCGAAGCAAACAATATCTGCTGCAATACCAAAACGCGCTTGAGCACCTCCTTTTGCTAGGCGAAACCCTGTCATTACCTCATCAAAAATGAGCAAAATGTCGTTTGAAGTACATAAATCTCTTAATGTTTGTAAAAATCCTTCTTTTGGAGGTACACACCCCATATTTCCTGCCACTGGTTCTATAATAATACAAGCTATTTCATCCTTATTGGCTTCAATTAGTGCTGCCACATGCTCTGCATCATTATATCTAGCTAATAATGTGTCTTTTGCGGTGCCTTGGGTAACGCCAGGGCTATTGGGTACTCCAAACGTACTAGCGCCGCTTCCTGCTTGAATTAAAAAGGAATCTGAATGCCCATGATAACATCCAGCAAATTTTATGATTTTATCTTTACCTGTAAAACCACGTGCCAAACGTACAGCACTCATACAAGCTTCGGTACCTGAATTTACAAAACGTATTTTATCAATATTGGGCACCATAGCAACTGCTAACTCGGCTATTTCTGTTTCAATTTCGGTGGGCATTCCAAAAGACGTGCCTTTTCTTGCTTTCTCAATCACAGCATTTACTACAGGTTCAAAAGCATGCCCCAAAATCATGGGCCCCCAAGAATTAATATAATCTATCAATCGATTATCATCTTCATCATATAAATACGCCCCTTTAGCCTCTTTTACAAATATGGGTGTTCCACCTACTCCTTTAAATGCCCTCACAGGAGAATTAACCCCTCCAGGAATTACCTTTTCTGCCTCTGCAAATAAGGCACTGCTTCTTTTATATATCATAAATAAATTATTTTAATTTTAAGGTTGTACTATTAACACCTGACCAATACTGAGGTTGGTATCATGTAACCCATTTAATTTTTGAAGTTCTTTTACGGTTATATTATACCGCCTTGAAATAGAATATAAGGTATCTCCTTTTGAGACTGTGTAAACCATTTTATCACTTGTATCTGAAACTTGTTGTGATTTATAGGATTTCCCCAAAACAGCCTTATCATATTCATACAATTTATAACGCTCGATTAAACTAATAAGCTTGGCTGGATATTTTCTATCTGTAGCATACCCTGCCGATTTTAATCCTTTTGCCCAACCTTTGTAATCATCTTTTCTTAATTGAAAAAGCTTTTCATAACGCTTTCGCTCTGTTAAAAACAACGAATGATCTCTAAACGAATACTTGGCATCTTTATACTTTCTAAAGCATTCCTGATCTTCATCATCATCGTGGTAAATCTTTGCTCCAGTCCAACCATGGCATTTTATACCGAAATGATTATTGGCTTCAACAGATAACCTTCCTTTACCTGAACCCGATTCTAAAATCCCCTGAGCCAGAGTGATACTTGCAGGAATACCGTACAATTTCATTTCTTGTTGGGCTGTGTTTTTATGCAAATCAATGTAGTGCTCTGTACTGCTGGCATATACTTTAGGCGTTACCTCAATAACATCTTTTTCTTTATCTTCTTCAATAACCTCTTGAGGTTTTTCAACGGAAATACTAGTTTGATTTGACTTTTTTGTAACGATGCTTTTCTTTGACTTACAGTTCACCATAAGTAAACCCAAGCAAAAAATAAATACAATTTTTTTCATTAATCTATTTCTATTAACGGTAGTTTTTTTCTTTTCAATGCTACATTCATCCCAGTAATACCTTGTAATCCTCCTGTGTGAATGGCTAAAATTTTTGATCCCTTTGGAAAATAGCCTGTTTTTATTAAATCTACAATACCAAACATCATTTTTCCAGTATAAATAGGATCTAGCGGAATGCCTGTCTTTGATTTAAAGCTATTAATAAACGTGATTAATTCCTCATTTATTTTGGCATAACCTCCAAAATGGTACTCTGAAATCAGCTCCCAATTAGATTTTGTTGCAAATTTAATAATATCTTCTTTTAGAAAATCACCTTTTAAAGCTGGAAAACCCAAAACTTTCTGATGACTAAAAGCACTGTTGATTATTCCTGAAATAGTACCACCTGTTCCTACGGCAGAACAGATATAATCAAAATGAGAATCATCTCCATTCAAAATTTCTTCACAACCCTTAACAGCTAAGGGGTTTGTGCCTCCTTCAGGAACCAGATAAAATGCGCCAAACTCCTTAACCAAATTATCTATAAATGCCTGTGATGTTTTATCTCTATAATCGGTTCGGGAAACAAACTTAAATTGCATACCTTGATTTTGAGCAAATTGTAGTGTAGCATTATTAGGAATTTGTTTTTCCAACTCATCGCCTCTTATAATACCTATTGTGTTTAATCCAGACATTTTTCCTGCCGAAGCTACAGCTGCAATATGATTGGAATAGGCGCCACCAAACGTAAGCAACGTTGTATACTTTTTATGCAACGCTTCTTGTATGTTGTATTTGAGCTTTCTGTATTTATTGCCAGAAACAAAAGGATGTATGTCATCCTCTCTTTTCACAAATAACTCAACCCCTTGAAAAGGTAAGTTTACTTCTTGGTTTATGCTATTATTTGTATTACATATCACAAGTGCGAAGATACTTTAAAAACGCCAAAATAGGGCATTGTAATCTTTCTTTACCGCTGCTCACCATCAAAGTTTGTTTAAAATTGATTTATCTTTGTGTTCATGAAAAAGATTATTCCAATTGAAGAAGGCGATTATTATTTAACACCTGAAGGTTACCGCTGTTTTACAGAAAAATATCATTTAAAACGTGGCTATTGCTGTGAAAGTGGATGCAGACATTGTCCGTATGGTTACAATAAAAAAACAAACAGCATTAATAAGTAGTATATGCTTAGGGTTTACCACTGTAATTTGGTACGATTATTGCAGATTTTAAAAGAAAAATTGCACTTAAAATCATCTATATTAAATTTGATTTAAACCTATTATTTGAAAATCAAAATAACTATCCCTATGAAAAATTCACTAAAACCTGTTGCTTTTTTGCTTTTAACACTGCTTGTTATGTCTTGTAGTTCTATTCGCGTTACTGCAGATTATGATACCCAAGCCAATTTTGAAGACTACAGAACGTTTGCCTTTTTTAAAACAGGTATAGACCGCGCTGAAATTAGTGACTTAGATAAACGTCGAATTTTAAGAGCCATTGAAGCTGAGCTTTTAAGTAAAGGGTTTACAAAATCTGAAAACCCCGATTTATTGGTGAGTATTTTTACAAAATCAAGTCAACGTGTTGATGTTTACAATAACGCCTGGGGTTATGGTGCCTGGGGCTGGGGCGGCTGGGGACCTTATGGTGGTTTTTATGGCCCTGGTTGGGGGTGGGGCTGGAATCAGCCTAGCGTTTCAACAAGCACTGAAGGCCAGTTATTTATAGACCTGCTTGATGCTAAGAAGAAAGAATTGGTATGGCAAGGTATGGGTACCGGGTACCTAACCAGAAATATGGAAAAGAAAGATGCCCTTATAAAAGAGTTTGTTTCAAAAATTATGGAAAAATATCCGCCCCAATTAAAAAAATAAGATTTACATAATAATATCATTCTGCCAAGTGTAGGGCTTGGGTATATTGGTATCATCTATTAATTGCCTAATATCTATCTCAATACCTCTGCTTAAATCTGTAATAGGTACATCATTGGGGCCTCCTTCAAAAGGATTTTCGGTATTTTCTCCAATAATTTCCATGGTATGAAAAACCCATGATATTAAAGCACTAAATGGTACTGTAAACCAAACAAAATGTTTGGCCATAAACTCTTGCCCTCTATGAATCCAAGAGACTTGGTGTTCATGTTGATTTAACAACTCAAATATTGTGGTACCAAATGCATCAAATTCCTGCATCATACCATAAGGCAAGAATAGAATAAATACCCATACAAAAATATAATTGAGTGTTGCAAATTGTCTGGGGTAAGGAAAATTCTTAATCCGCTCACTCTTTCCTTGTAAATCATAAAATTCTACCAGCATATTCATCATTTCCATATGCCTAAAATCTTCAATCAATCCTGCTTCCATTAAGTCTTTTAGCCTCCTTGACTGAATACCCAATATTTGAGATGCCTTATTTCCTTTTGCAAAAACCTCTCTAAAATCTGAAGTGTCTAAATAAGGCTTTATAGCATTTTCTAGAGGGACACTTTCTTCTAAGACCTGATACTTGGAGTCTCGAAACTCCATATTTGAGCGTTGTTGCTTTATATGCATTTCCCATGGTCTTTCAGCTCTTAGCTGATATCTAAGTGCTGTTAACCAAGCAACATGCCTATGTACAAGCTCTTTTTTTATACTTTGCAAATCCTCATCACTCAAATTAGAAAATGTATGGTCATTGGTTATAAAATCTTTAACCATAATGGTCCAAGAACGAGAAGCATTAACTATGCCTCCCCAAATTTTCCTTGCCTCCCAGAGTCTATCATAAGAAGCATTGTTCTTGAATCCAATAATGAAGGCTACGGCAGTACCTAAAACACCGAGTGGTAACCAAGGCGCATGTAACCATTTTAACTGTAAGACATCATACAAAATCACAGGAATAGCTCCTAGAAAAAGAAATAAAAGAATATGCCGACGCGTCCATTTTAAAACGACACTTATAGGAAAAATTCGTTTCGTGTACATATTGTGCTTTTGTTATAAATATATAGAATAACTTTTTAAAACAGCCCTTAAACCACAAATTCTTAATCTAAAGAAACTCTCTGATATTTTGTATTTTTACTAGAGTACTTTATAGACTTAATCATGGAAAATCATTTTGAATCAAATGACATTTTAAAGCGATTACCCAAACACTTAAAGCAATATATAAAACCTCAGAACTATGCTCATTATTCTGCCATAGATCAAGCGGTTTGGCGCTATGTGATGCGAAAAAATGTTAATTTTTTAAGCAAGGTTGCACATGAATCTTATTTAGAAGGTTTAAAGCAAACAGGCATTTCCATTGATGCTATTCCTAACATGTATGGTATGAATAGAATTCTAAAAGATATTGGTTGGGCCGCAGTAGCTGTTGACGGATTTATTCCTCCCAACGCCTTTATGGAATTTCAAGCTTATAATGTTTTAGTGATTGCCAGCGACATCAGGCAACTTGAACATATTGAATACACACCAGCTCCCGATATTATTCATGAAGGAGCTGGTCATGCGCCCATTATTGCCAATCCTGAATATGCAGAATATTTAAGACGTTTTGGTGAAATTGGATGCAAAGCCATTTCATCAGCTAAAGATTACCAACTTTATGAGGCGGTAAGGCATCTATCTATAATTAAGGAAGCTGCAAATACCTCCCCAGAGGCTATTACAGTTGCTGAAGCTAAGGTTAAAACCCTTCAGGATAACATGGGAGAACCCAGCGAAATGGCAAGAATTCGAAACTTACATTGGTGGACGGTTGAATATGGTTTAATTGGTTCTGTTGAAGGTCCTAAAATTTATGGTGCCGGACTTTTGTCTTCTATAGGAGAAAGTGCTTATTGCATGACAAATGAGGTAAAAAAACTTCCCTATAATATTCAGGCAGCGTATAAGGATTTTGACATTACAAAGCCACAACCACAGCTTTTTGTTACGCCTAATTTTGCTCATCTCAGTCTTATTTTAGAAGAATTTGCTAACACTATGGCTTTAAGAAAAGGCGGACTTTCAGGAATAAATCAATTAATTACATCAAAAGCTTTAGGCTCTGTTGAGCTGAGTACGGGCATACAAATTTCTGGCATCTTCACACATGTTATTCCTTTTGAAGGTAGGCCCATATATGTTCAAACCACAGGAAAAACAGCGCTGGCCTATAGAGAAAAAGAACTTGTAGGTCATGGTTGTAAAACACACCCTGAAGGTTTTGGTTTTCCAATTGGGAAGTTAAAAGGTATTAATTTGGCTATAGAAGACATGAGTCCCAGGGATTTGGCTGCTTATGATATATTTGAAGGCAAAACAGTAGCTTTAGAATTTGAAGGCGGTATAACCATTTCTGGAGAAATTATTACGGGTAAACGCAACCTACAGGGTAAAATTATTCTCATTAGCTTTAAAAACTGTACGGTAAAATATCATGACACCGTTTTATATCATCCTGATTGGGGGATTTATGACATGGCTGTTGGTAAAGAAGTAGTATCTGCTTTTTCTGGTCCTGCCGATTTAAACAGTTTTAATCTTATTACACACACACCTTCGTCATCAACCATTCACATAAAAAAATCAAACGAGCGCTTAGCATTGGAGGCATTATATCAAAAAGTGCGTGATTATAGAACAAAAAAAAAACCTGATGTATCTGTCACTAAGATTTTAAAAGAACTTCAGGCATCGCATCATAAAGATTGGCTCTTAGCTATTGAACTTTACGAATTAGCCTTTCAGCATGAAAACCAACAACTTTGCTCAAACATTATGCATCATTTAAATCATGTAAAACAACAGCGTCCTGAAGTTGGTAAATTAATTGATGACGGCCTGCTTATTATTCGTCAAAAATTGTTAAAAAACTAATTATCGGAAACGCTTCAAGGTCTTTTTAGTAAACTTGCTTAACACCAAGGTTCCACTAATTTCGGCACGTTCTGTAAGCAAACTATCCCAATGTTCCGTATTTTTCCAAAAAACGGTTTTCATTTCTTTTAAAGCTTCAGGATTATACCCTGCTAACTTTTCAGCAAGGGCTTTCACGGCTTCATCTAAAGCATTCGTTGTTTCAAAAACCTCAGCAAACAACCCTTTTTCTCTAGCAAAACTAGCTGAAAAAAATGTTTCGGCATCTATGGTCATTTGAGACATAGCTGCAACACCAATTTTTCTTGACACCGCCGGTTCTATCACAAAGGGCCCTATACCTATACTAAGCTCACTCAACTTAATAGAAGCATATTGATTGGCCAAACAATAATCTGTTGCAGCTGCCAAACCTACACCACCACCAACTGCTTTTCCTTGTATTCTACCAATAATAATTTTGGGGCAGGTACGCATGGCATTGATCACTTTAGCAAATCCCGAAAAGAATAACTTGCCGGCCATAGCATCTTCTATAGATATCAACTCATTAAAACTGGCTCCTGCACAAAAGGTTCTATCGCCACCACTCTTTAAAACAATAACTTTAACCGCGTTATTCGTTCCTGCTTCCGTAATACAAGTTTCTAAGCTTGACAAGATATCACTAGGCATTGAATTTCTATTAGGATGATAAAACTCAATATATCCTACGTTGTTTTCAACCGTCATAGTCACATAAGGTTCCATAGCTTTACTTTTTTAAACCATGAATATACATAAAAAAAATGGGCGCACATCCTTTGGTAACCCATGTTACAAAGAGATAACGATATAATAACTTAATTTGCAAGAAAAATAAAGTTATGGGATTGTTAGATTCACTATTTGGTAAAAAAAATGATAAAATAAAAACGTTAAATGCTCAAGGAGCCATCATCATTGATGTGCGTACACCAGGCGAATATCAACAAGGCGCTATTCCTGGTTCTAAAAATATGCCTTTGCAAACCATTCAATCAAAAATAGCATCGATAAAAAAACTAAATAAACCTGTTATTACCTGTTGTGCCAGTGGGATGCGATCTGCCAGTGCTGCCTCTATTTTAAAAGCTAACCAAATAGAAGCTATTAATGGTGGTGGTTGGCATAGTTTATATAAAAAACTAGGGATTTAATTGCTGCAAATCATCCATACTATTCAACGATGTATCGTGATACTGAAGTGTCCAGCCCAATGAATTAGTGAGTATATAGAATTTAGCTAATTCACTGACCAATCTGTTTTTTGCATTTTGCTTTAAGTTGGATGCTTCAATTTTTTTATGGAGTGATGCTTTAACAATAGCCTTAATATTGTTATAATCTTTAGCCTCAAAAGGATTTAGAAAATCGGCCTGAACATCATAATATTCAAAATCGGGACTAATCTTTACTTCTGCTTCAGGCAGCCTTAAAACATGAAGTGTTTTAGCTTGTTCATCAACACGAAACTCAATTTTGTTTAAATCGTAGGCAATGGTTACATCAGCATTAACCACTACCAATGCTTTCTTTTCGGAAGTAAAATAATCACTTAAGATTTCTTTGGAATTTTTATAGTTAAAAACCTCACTAAAATGCCCTTCGGTTACAACGAGTTTACCTACGTTGTTAATTTGTTCTAAAATGAGCTCTGAACTTTGCTGAAGCTGGGTTGCTTTTTCCTTTTTCTCATCACAATACTTAAAAGAAAACAGCACAACCAAAGTTATAAAAACACCAAATAAAATTTTTCGCATGTACTAATTTAGGAATTATTTTTAAGTAAAGAAGCTATAGCTAAAAAACAAAAAAACATCAGTTTCCTTCGACATAAGAAGACTAACCAATGTATTTAATAAAATTTAAACTAACACCCCAAAATTACAGCTATTCTAGATTAAAAAGTTTAAATCTTTGTTAAGAAATCTTTATACAAAAAAAGCACCTGTTGTTTCTCATTTATCTGAGAATGTCAACAAATGCTTTTTAATATGAACTGATTAATAGCAAAAACTAAAATAACTTTATTCATATAATTACCATTATTTCATCGATGAAATGTTTTATAAAAAAGATTAAAAGCTAAAGACTACGCTCAGAAAAACTTAAACCTCTAACGTGTCTAAATTTTGACTAAAAAATATAGGTTTTAAAAACGAATATGTTCATATTGTCTCTGAATTTTATCTATTTTTTCTTCAAGATTATTCAAAAATTTTTGATGTGATTCTGAAGATGGATGAAACGGTTTATGCCTTAATCCTTTCTGAATGGTATCAACAAGACTCATTGTTTTATAAGATGCCTCTGATATCCAGACATCTTTAAAGTGATTCCATATATAATTGATGGCTAATGCAGATGGATGCACCATATCTTCTTGATAAAAACGATAGTCTCTCAATTCATCAAGCATAATCTCATAAGATGGAAAATAATTCGCTTTGCATGCATTGTCTTGATTATGATACGCTAAGAACTGATGAACAGCCGTCATAAGATGGGCTTTACTTTGTGTGTTTTCCACAAAGCCATCTTTCAAATGTCTAACAGGAGACACCGTAAGCAATATGGTCGCATCTTTATTCTCGTCTCTTATTAAACGAGATATATTTTTTAGCGCTTCCACGATGTCTGCAACAGACAAAAGTGTTTTTTCAAAATGTGCTTGAGGCACTTTATGGCAATTGGCTACTGCCTTTTGAGATGCAACGTGTTTATACACCCAAGCTGTACCCAACGTAATAACAATGTGGGTTGCCTTTGCCAAGTGTTGCTTAGTCACCTTTAGCTGTGTGTTTAAATGCTTAACTAAGGCTTCTTTTGTTAAATCACTTAACCTAGAATGTGCATCAAAACAATGCCATTGTTCGTTATAGAAAAACACATCGGTATCTGTATAATGTTCATGACGTATGGCGCGTGAAATTACATTTTCTATGGCCAACGGATGGAATAAAATACCAAACGGATTCTGAAAATGTTTAAACTTAAAATAGTTTAACTGTGCGGCGATATTTTCAGAAAAACAGGAGCCAAACAAAACGATATTAGAATGATAGTCTATAACATTCTCAGACCTTTTTTCTAATAGTATTTTTGTTTGGAGTTGCAAGGGTTATAAAATATACTCTTTTGCCTTTACCAGTGCTTCATCAATACCTTCTGGATTTTTACCTCCTGCGGTAGCAAAAAACGGCTGACCACCGCCACCACCTTGAATATATTTACCAAGCTCTCTTACTACTTGTCCTGCATTTAAACCTTTTTCGGCTACTAACGCTTTAGAAATATAACAGGATAATAGTGCTTTACCCTTTTGCTCGGTTCCAAAAAGCAAAAATAAATTATCATACTGGCTACCCAACTCAAAAGCGACATCTTTTAAACCACCTGCTTCTAAATTTAATTTTTTAGCTAAAAATTGAACCCCATTTATCGCTTCTAATTCATTCTTTAAATTTGCCTTTACATTTTTCGCCTTATCTTTGAGTAACGCATCAATCTCTTTTTTCAATGCGGTATTTTCTTCTTGTAAATTTTTAATTGCTTTTACAGGCTCCTTGGCATTATTGAGCAGATCTTTCATTTCAAAAAACAATCGGTTATTTTCAAAATAAAAATCTTTTACAGCATCATTGGTAATAGCTTCAATGCGTCGTATTCCTGCTGCAACGGCTCCTTCAGAAATAATTTTAAAATGCCAAATATCAGCCGTATTTTTAACGTGTGTTCCACCACAAAGTTCAATAGACTGACCAAATCTAATAGAACGTACGGTATCTCCATATTTCTCACCAAACAGACTCATAGCTCCATCGGCTATAGCTTCTTCCTTAGGAATATTTCGCTTTTCTTCTAAAGGTAACTTCCCTTCAATTCTTCGATTTACAAAATTTTCAACCTCACGCAATTCGTCTACTGTTAGTTTTGAAAAATGAGAAAAGTCAAAACGTAAATATTTTGAATGCACAGCACTTCCCTTTTGCTCCACGTGGGTACCTAGCACTTCCCTTAAAGCCTGATGTAATAAATGTGTTGCGGTGTGATTGCATTCTGTTCTGTGACGTTGTTTAGAATCTACAACTGCCTTGAAAGATTCATTAAGATGTTCTGGTAAATTCTTTGTGAAGTGAATAATAACATTATTCTCTTTTTTAGTATCTAGAATATATACTACATCTCCATGTGTATCTTCTAAATACCCTTTATCTCCTACTTGCCCACCACCCTCAGGATAAAAAGGTGTGGTATTAAAAACCAACTGATACATATCACCATCTTTTTTTGATGATACTTTTCTGTATCGGGTTATGTTTACGGTGGCTTCGAGTACGTCATAGCCTACAAAAGTTTCTTCTGATGCTTCAGATAAAATAGTCCAATCATCAGTAGATATTTCACTTGCCGCTCTAGATCTTGCCTTTTGTTTTTCTAATTCTTGATTAAACGCCTTCTCATCAAGGCTTAAACCTTTTTCCGATAAAATTAACGCTGTTAAATCTATAGGAAACCCATAGGTATCATAAAGTTCAAAAGCCTTCTCTCCTGAAACTACATCGCCTGATGTTTCTTCAACAATTTTATTAAGCAATACTAAACCTTGCTCTAGTGTTCTTAAAAAAGACTGTTCCTCTTCTTTAATAACATTTTCAATTAAATGCTTTTGCGCCTTCAACTCAGGAAACGCTTTTCCCATTCTATTACTTAGTACACCTACCAACCTGTAAATAAAAGGCTCCTTTTTATCTAAAAATGTAAATCCGTAACGAATAGCACGTCTTAGTATTCTTCTAATAACATACCCTGCTCCTGTGTTACTTGGCAATTGACCATCGGCTATTGAAAATGCTACGGCTCTCACATGGTCTGCTATAACACGAATGGCAATATCAATTTTTTCTTCCTTTTGATAAGTCTTATTGGTTATAGTTTCAATTTCTTTAATGATAGGAGTGAAAACATCTGTATCATAATTAGACTGCACCCCTTGTAACACCATGCACAGCCTTTCAAATCCCATACCCGTATCAATATGTTTATTGGGCAATACTTCCAGAGAGCCGTTTGCTTTTCTATTATATTGCATGAATACCAAATTCCAAATTTCAACAACCTGAGGGTGATCCATATTTACAAGCTCTTTACCTGAAATTTTAGCTTTTTCTGCTGCTGAACGGATATCTACATGAATTTCACTACAAGGACCACAAGGCCCTTGGTCTCCCATTTCCCAGAAATTATCTTTTTTATTTCCTGTTAAAATACGGTCTTCAGAAATATATTTTTTCCAAATATCAAAAGCCTCGGTATCCATCCCCAAACCATCTTCTTCACTGCCTTCAAAAACCGTTACGTATAATATATCTTTATCAATTCCGTAAACCTCGGTTAACAGTTCCCATGCCCAAGCAATAGCTTCTTCTTTAAAATAATCACCAAAACTCCAGTTTCCAAGCATTTCAAATAAGGTATGGTGGTAGGTATCATAGCCTACTTCCTCTAAATCATTATGCTTTCCAGAAACGCGTAAGCACTTTTGGCTATCTGCAATTCTGTTATTTTTTGGTTTAGCATTTCCTAAAAAATACTCTTTAAAAGGTGCCATTCCTGAATTGACAAACATCAATGTAGGATCATCTTTTAACACCATGGGAGCAGAGGGTACTATACTGTGCTTCTTTTCTTCAAAAAAACTTAAAAACTTTGAGCGTACTTCTTGTGACTTCATGTAATATTCTTAAAATCTTGCTACTAAATTTTTATTGCAAGTGTAACAATCTTTATTTTTTTGCTACAAATTTATTGTAAATTTAGAACAGCGTTTACATACAAATCGATTATTATTACAATAAGGGTATAATAATTTTTTTGTAGGTTTGTTCGTTATCAAAATCGAAGCTTTTGCATCGCTTTAATTTTCAGCAAAAATAGCATAATTTAAGAAATGAGTAAGGTAAAATATTATTACGATCCAGATACACTGTCTTACCGTAAAATAGAACGTAAAAAACGTACCACGTTTAAATACTTGGTATTTTTCCTTTTGGCTGCCGCTTTCTTTGCTTTTATTTTTGTTTTTGTTGGTAGCCAATATATTGAATCACCCAAAGAACGTGCCTTAAAGCGGGAATTACAAAATGCACAACTACAGTTTCAATTGTTGAACAAAAAAATGGAACAAGCAGAAACGGTATTGGCTAATATTGCCGAAAGAGACAATAATATTTACCGCGTTTATTTTGAGGCCAACCCCATTCCTGAAGAACAACGAAGAGCAGGTTTTGGTGGGATAAACCGATACAAAAACCTTGAAGGTTTTGATAATTCAAAATTGATTATTGAGAGTAATAAACGCTTAGATATTTTACAAAAGCAAATTGTTGTGCAATCAAAATCTCTTGATGAAATTGCCAAATTAGCGGAAGAAAAAGAAAAATTACTGGCCGCTATACCTGCCATTCAGCCTGTAAACAATGTAGACTTAACCCGAATGGCATCAGGGTACGGTATGCGCTCTGACCCTTTTACTAAAGTAAGAAAAATGCATTGGGGGATGGATTTTACGGCACCAAGGGGCACGCCTATTTATGCCTCTGGAGATGGTGTTGTGAAACGTGCCGATTCACGGGCTACGGGCTACGGAAAACACATTAGAATAGATCACGGCTATGGATACATGAGTTTGTATGCACACCTTTACAAATACAATGTTAGAAAAAACCAAAAAGTAAAACGTGGTGATTTAATAGGATTTGTGGGAAGTACAGGGCGTTCTCAAGCACCACATTTACATTATGAAATATGGAAAGATAAAAAACGAATTAACCCTATAAACTTTTACTACGGCAGTTTAACTGCTGAAGAATTTAACAAACTACTGGAGCACGCTTCACTAGAAAACCAATCATTAGACTAATGCATATAGACTTACCAGAAAAACGATATTACGCCATAGGTGAAGTTGCCAAAGCGTTTAACGTTAATGCGTCGCTCATTCGTTTTTGGGAAAAAGAATTTGATGTATTAAAGCCGAAAAAGAATGCTAAAGGCAACCGAAAATTCACGCCAGAAGACATTAAAAATTTAAAGTTTATTTATCATTTGGTAAAAGAACGTGGGTTTACACTTGAAGGCGCAAAAACACATCTGAAAGAAGAAAAAAAACAAGCCCTGACTAATTTTGAGATTATCAGCAAGCTTGAAGACGTAAAAAATCAACTAATTAAAATAAAACAACACTTATAAAACTTACTATCATGAAGAAATTTTTACCATGGATTATTGTAGCCCTTGTCGTTTTTGGTCTTTACTCTTGGGTAAAAGGCTTTAATAATACGGCTGTAGATTTAAAAGAAGACGCAACTAAAACCTGGGCTAACGTTGAAAGCAGTTACCAGCGTAGAAATGATCTTATTGGAAATCTTGTTAAAACAGTTCAAGGCGCAGCTGATTTTGAACGTGGCACATTAAAAGATGTGATTGAAGCTAGAGCCAAAGCCACTTCTATGAACATTGACCCCTCAAATCTTACACAAGAACAAATGGCTAAATTTAGTGAAGTTCAAAGTGGATTATCTGGCGCTTTAAAAAGCTTATTAGTTACCGTAGAGCGTTATCCTGATTTAAAGGCTAATCAAAACTTTTTAGAGTTACAGAGTCAGCTAGAGGGCACTGAAAACAGAATTAATGTGGCGAGAGACCGCTTTAATGAAGCCGTAACACCATACAACAAGCACATTAAAACTTTCCCTAATTCTTTATTAGCTGGCGTTTTAAATTTTGATGACATGGCCTATTACAAAGCTGAAGCTGGAGCTGAAAAAGCACCCGATGTTGAATTTGATTTTAAATAAGATTAAACGAGTTGAGCATGTCAAAAATTGAAGCGTTTTTAACACCCGAGGAAGAACAAGAAATTGTTGAGGCTATTCGGCTTGCAGAACTCAACACTTCAGGTGAAATACGTGTTCATATTGAAAAAACTTTGCAAGGTAAGGATGCCAACCATCGTGCTCTAGATTTATTTTATGCCCTAAAAATGGACAATACTAAACTTCAAAATGCGGTATTGATTTATATCGCTGTTGAAGATAAAACCTTTGTTATTTATGGTGACAAAGGGATAAATAACGTTGTGGAGAACGACTTTTGGAACTGCACCAAAGACATCATGCAATCACATTTCAAAAAAGGCCTATTTAAGCAGGGCTTGGTTGAAGGTATCTTGAGGTCTGGTGAACGTTTAAAACAACACTTTCCTTATTCAGACGATGACATTAATGAACTTACTAATGAAATTTCAAAAGGATAGAACGCCCCTCTACTATGCAGCAACTCGCCTATTTTAAATCATCATTTTTAAGCAGCAAAAGATTTCGTCTTTTAGTGCTCCTTTGGTTGGGTATTACATCTGTAGTATTTGCGCAGTTTGACATACCCAAAAAACCTGAATTTCAAACCAGTGTTTATGACTATGTTAACTTGCTTTCTTCAGCCGAAAAGAAACAGCTTGAACAAAAGCTCATAAAATATTCTGACACAACCTCAACGCAAATTGTACTCGCTATCATTAGTTCAACCAAAGGCGAAAATATTAATTACCTGGGAGCAAATTGGGGGCAAGCTTGGGGTATTGGGCAAGCCAAGGAAGACAATGGTATTTTAATTCTTCTTGCTAAGGATGATAGACGCATTGCTATTAATACAGGTTACGGCGTTGAACACCTCTTAACGGATGCGCTTTCAAAACGTATTATAGAACGTAACATTATACCTTATTTCAAAAAAAATGATTATCCCGGTGGATTAAATAGCGGTATTGATGCTATTTTTCAAGTCCTCAATGGCGAATACAAAGGCAGTCGGAAATCAAAAAAAGAAGAACCTCCTTTAGGCTTCATCATTTTTCTGATTATCATATTTTTCATTATCCTTATTTCCATATCTAAAAACAAACGTGGTGGCGGAGGAAAAGGCGGCCATAGACTAGACAGCAGGGATCTATTTGATGCTATTATTCTAAGCAACATGGGCAGAGGTAACTACCGTAGAGGTGGCACCAGCGGTTGGGGTGGTAGCTCCGGCGGCGGTTTTGGTGGAGGATTTGGCGGTGGTGGCTTTGGCGGTGGCGGTGCTTCTGGTGGCTGGTAGCGTAATTACAATTTAAGGCAAAGCATTATCAATAGTGGTTAAATCAACACCCAACACTTGTATGGCAATAGCATTAAGAACGTCTTTTGTGCCCTCAAAATGATAGGTTTCATGCACATGAGACAAACTTTCTCCAACCTTTAAAGTCTTAGCAGGTGATGATGTTTCTAACTCATAAAAAGGACCAAAAGGCCCGATATCTCCCCAAGTACCATCATTAAAAACATTAATAACGTCGCCCCTAAAAGGCTCCGGATTCTCTGGATGCGCGTTTACATAGTCCTGCTCTCCAGCAAATCTAAACCGAACAATGGTAAGCAAATCAAGTTCTGGACTATAGCTACCAAAATATGGCATAGTATGCTCTGGCAGCGTGCCTATTTTGTTTAAATAGTTAGCATCTGCCTTATAGAATAGGATATTATTCTTTATGTTCAGCCTAGTACTATCTACTGGTGTAAAATAAACTGTTGCATCTGTTGCCTTTCCTCTTAAAGGAATCACTACAGTAGTTTGAGGAGTAGGCTGCATACAACCTAATTCCCAAAGTGAAATAAGCCCTTGATTTTTGGACCAGTTAACCTCTCCTATATTAGTCATTGTGGTTTTAGCCTTAAAAGCAACATAATCTACTTGATTTAAATCGATTTTTAAGCGCTCTATGATTTGATTCCTTTTAATGAGTGCTATGTCTCGGACTACATCCACGTAAAAATCAAAACCTTTCACGTTCTTTATATGCATTTTTTCGCCTAAAACAATGGAGGTATTTGTTTTTTCTAAAACCTTAAACGGAAGTTCATCCAAATCTTTTGGTGCTTTCCTTACCTCTTTCTTCGTATCTGGATGAATTTCAGCAAACACATTATTCTCCCCTTGATCTGGGCCAAACCAAATTCTACTAGCGCCCCCTACTTTACTCATGTTTTGCTTGGCACTATCACTAGCCATAATACGTTTATTAAACCAACCATAACTAGTTCCATTTATCCCTTTTGATGTACTAGAAAACACTCTACCTTGAAAGTTTGGAGATACTATGATTTGTCTATCCCCATCAGCTAAAACTATTGGATTTGCATATTGTTTTAAAAAGTTTAAATCGTCTCCAAAACGCCCTGTAGGATAGGTTTTATTACAACTAGAACTTACAAGCACTACGATTAAAATCAGCGGATAAAAACAACTTCTTACTACAATCATAAATTTTAATTTATCGGTTAAAACGACCTGAAACATTGCCTTCAAGTATTCCTGTAACTTCAGCTATAGTAGCGTAATTGACATCTCCTTGATAGGTATGCTTTAGGGCACAGGCGGCACTTGCAAATTCCATAGACTTGTAGTCATCATAATGCTGTAATCCATAAATTAAACCAGCGGCGAAGGCATCACCGGTTCCTATTCTATCTACAATATGGGTAATATCAAAATCCTGTGTTTCTCTAAACTCTTTGCCATTCCACATTCGGGCTCTAATTTTATGCCAAGACGAATTTATGGATGTTCTTATTTTATCAAACACTTTGTTTATAGTTGGAAACTTTTCCATTAATAATTTACTGGCTTGAATAAACTCATCATTACTATAACTATAGTTGGTTCCTAACACCTCATTCATTTCATTAATACCGCCAATAAATACGGTTGAACATTCTAACAACTCGGTGAGTGCTTCCTTGGCATTAACACCATATTTCCATAAACCACTTCTATAGGTAGGATCTGCCGAAACTTGCATACCTTTGGCTTTGGCTAATTTTAAACCTGCTTTTAAAGTGTCATAGCTTCCTTGGGTTAAAGCGGGTGTAATCCCCGTCCAATGAAACCAGCTACCTTGTTTCAACGCTTCTTCCCAATTCACCATATCAGGCTGAATACTTGAAAATGCCGAATGTGACCGATTATAAGATATAGAGCTAGGCCGCATCACCGCACCCACCTCTAAAAAATACACCCCTAAAGGTCTGTTGGAACGGACTATTGCGGTGGTGTCAAGATCAAATTTATTTAAATAGGAAATAGCCGTGTCTCCAATAAAATCGTTAGAAATACAAGTAATATGTTTCACATGACCACCAAAATGAGCAATGGACAAACCCACGTTTAATTCCGTTCCTCCAAAATAGAATTCTAAGGTATTGGCTTGTATAAATTTTTTGTTTCCAAATGGCGATAAACGCATTAAAACTTCTCCGAAGGTAATGATAGTACTCATGAAAAATGGTATTGATTGCTAACCAAATGTAGCAATAAATCTAGTTTTAAGCACAGTTACTCATGAGTATTCAGACTAAAATTATACAAATTTTAGGGTTTGAATATTCAAATTAAGATGCAAACGGTGATGCTACGATGAATAACAGCTTGCATTAAAATAATTATGTTTTATTTTAGTATACCTTGAAACTATTTCAAAGTTAAGTTTACTTTTCCAGCTCTTCTTTTAAAATTCGCCTCAAGGTTTCATTTGACCTTGGTCTCATTTTAGACTTCACAATTGCTCCTTTTTTATCAACCAGGGTATAATGTGGTATTCCTCTGATATTAAACTTTTGTTTTAAATAATTCCATTCATCATTCGATACCCTGTAATGTTCGCCTTTAATATTGGCAATGGCATTTTTCCAGGTGCCTTCTGGTGAACTTGGGTTAGTTATGTACAAGAACACAACATCTTCATCTTTCATCATTTCTTTTAAGGGTGCAACTCTTTTTATACCCGATTTACAAGGCCCACACCAGGTTGCCCAAAAATCAACGTAAACCACTTTACCCTTAAACTTTTCAAGCATGGCATCAAACAGTTCATCGCCTTCTGTTCGCTCAACATTATGAACAGTATAGCCGCCTTTAGTTTTATTCACCGCAATAGCTTGCTTAGTCTGCTCATTCAAGCGTGCTAAATAGGTTTTAATAAAAGGCGTGTGAATACCTTTTTGAATTCGATTGAGAGTTTTATCACTGAACACCTTATAATCTTCAAAGTTTCTGTAGAAAGCCTGCATTTGCACGACATCTTGTAAAAAGGATTGTTTGGTTTCAAAATAGTCTTGAAGTTTTTCTTCTGTAATCCTCATTGATCGTTCTCTGAAAATATCGGAACTATTTGCACTATATTTCTCACGGAACAATTTAAGTTCGTTTGCAAATTGTTCATTAAACAACCGTTCTTCCTCTCTTTCTTCTGGTGTTTTTAAAGTTCTCAAAGCAGAGACCATCGCCGCTTCATCTTGGGTAATTTCTATATCTTTGGTTTTTAAATAGGATGCTGCTTTTACGATAAAAGGTTCGTTGGGATTATCCAGAGCTTTTAAGAAGTCCCCCATGTCCTTAAAGTGTTCCTTATAGTTCTTGAAAAAACCTTGTTCTATCTCACCATATATCTCTCTATAGGCGCGAACCTTGGCAAGTATTTCTGGTGTTTCTATGGTCTTACTAAACTCCACCATATTCAATTCTTCAACACTTAGTTCAATATCTAGTTCTTGAAAAAATTCAGCAATTTCAACCTTTGATAAATCTAAAGAACTCATTGATCCTGATCTAAATAAGTCTGAATAAATCAATCGATTAGTAAAAAAATAATAGTTATTTGATAAAGTTAATAGGGTATTATCTGCAATAGTTTTGGGTAGAAAACCATAATAATCATTGCTAACCTCAAACTCTTCAAAAGGCATTTTATCTTCTTCTTTTTTTGCCTTTTTATTTTGATATTGCAATGACCGCCTGTACATACCATAACCCAATAGTTGATTGTAATGTTCTAATTCAAGCTCAATATTTTTTATTTGAACTGCCTTTTTACTCAAGCTGTGTTGCCTTTGAGAATCGGATAGTTTCTTGGTGGCTGCGTCGTACAAACCGTTGCAAATGATCTTATAAGCCTCTGGTGATAAGGTGCCTATTTTCTTTCTTACATCGATATCCAAACTCAAGCGAATATCTTTTAATGCCTCAAGGTCTGTATTAACACGGGCGTTATCGCCCATAAAGAGCGAGTTCTTGCCATTAACATAATGAAAGGTTTCTGTATTTGGCTCTAAAAAAACGGTGTAAGTCCCTGAAAACATAGGTACATAAACGGTTTGCGGATGTGTTAAAGGGAATTTTACTTTAAAACTTCCATCCTCGTTAATTTTTATTAAATATGATTCTTGATCTCCTTTAAAAAGATTATTCACATGAACCATGGCGGTTTTTTGCCCCAATTTTTCAGTATAACCTTTAATAGCACCCGCGTATGTTGTAGAATCTGTTCCAAAAGTTACGGTTTCAAACGCCTTATTATTGACGAAACTATACTCCGGATTTACACTTTTAGATAGACTATACGTATTTAAGGCTTTTGACGAGCTACCGAAGGCTACATGGCCGTTTTTAGATTTTTTGGCATAAATGGTTTTTAATTGTCCTTCTCTTTCAAGTAGAATGGTGTATTTCTTTCCTTTTTGGGTTACCGATTTGTAATTCCAAACTGCAGCATCCACCAAGGCGTTTTCCCTCTGAAAAGCAAAATCCCAACGGTTACTGCCATCAGCTAAAAACCAGTTCCCTATCAATTCCTTAGGTAAGCTATTGGCGTTTTCATCTTCTTGTAAAATGATATTGTAGACAAACCAATTACCTCCTTCATTGGCTTCTCCAAAATCGATTTGTTTCACAGATTCATCGAGTTTAGGAAAATACAAGGCATATGTGACTTCTCCAGATTCATCCATTGTATGCTTTACCCCAATTTCAATGCCTTCGGCTTTTGTAACAAATAGTTTTTCACCATTATTAACATCTTGAATAAAAGATTTTTTAGGCACTGAAATCCAAATACCTGGTTTTACTTTAATGTGAAAATGTAAAACTGTGTTGGAATCATTTAATTCTATTTTAGTGATTGTACCTGGGATACCATTTAACCCACATTCAGGGTTATCTATGCTTTTTTGTTGAGCAAATAGGCAGGTGCTCAAAAAAGCCATCACTAGGGCTACGACATTGTTTTTCATGTAAAGGTGTTTAGATGATTAGTATTGATTTTTTTGTATTTATAGCTTTATTTCAAAGTCTTCATATTCCTGTATACATTGTTGGTTATCGCAGGTCATAAATTCAATTTCTCCAACTATTGCAAATGGCTTATTAGTTAAACGTTTAACCTTTTGTTTAAAAACAGCTTTATTCTCAAAATAAGTCACCTTCATTTCAAAAACTGCTTCATATACGGTTTTACCTTTCTGTTCAGCAGGTTTGCCTATGAGCTTAATATTTGAATTGTTTTCAAATACAAAAACTGTAGGGAGCGGTCCGTTTTCAGGAACCGTTTGACTGTACAAGTGCCAATGATCATCAATATTTGCTATGAATACCAGGTTGAATTCAGATGCTGAAAGTGTTTCAATAGTAGTAGTCCACTTGACAGGCTTTAAAATTTGAGCTGAAACGGTAGCCGAAAATAGAACAAATAATACCAATAGCGGCTTCATAGAGTAAGTTACTTGCATTTGTTGTTGTAGCGAATATATTACTTAATTAGTGAAATATTCTTAAACAAAACTTAAATAATGAAAATATTAACTTACAAGTATATGAAGGGTGAACTGTGAACTAAATGCTAAAAACCATCAACCAATAAATTACTTCTTCCGCATGTAAATACTTATAGGCACACCATGAAAACCAAAATTATCTCGAAGTTTGTTTTCTAAAAATCGTTTATAAGGATCTTTTATGTATTGTGGGAGGTTACAGAAAAATGCAAACTGCGGCTGTGGTGTAGGCAACTGCATGATGTATTTTATTTTCACAAACTTTCCTTTATATGCTGGTGGTGGGTAACTTTCAATAATAGGTTGCAAAACATCATTTAACTCGCTCGTTTTAATTTTTTTACTTCTATTATTATATACCTCAACAGCGGTTTCTATGGCTTTAAAAATACGCTGTTTGGTTAACGCCGAAATAAAAACAATAGGCACATCTGTAAACGGTTCCATTTGTTTACGTATCACCTTTTCATATTCCTTAACCGATTTGTGGTCTTTCTCTACTAAATCCCATTTATTAACCAAAACCACAATACCTTTTCTGTTGCGTTCTGCCAGCCAAAAAATATTTTGAACTTGACCATCAAAACCTCTATTGGCATCAAGTACCAGCAAACAAACGTCGGCATGTTCAATGGCACGCACACTGCGCATTACAGAATAGAATTCTAAGTCTTCTTTAACCTTTGACTTTCTTCTGATACCTGCCGTATCCACCAAATTAAATTCAAATCCAAAACGATTATATTTGGTATCAATGGCATCTCGTGTTGTTCCGGCAATATCAGTAACAATATACCTATCTTCACCAATTAAGGCATTTATAAAAGAGGATTTTCCGGCATTTGGACGACCAACAACTGCAAATCTTGGTAAATCTTCTTCAACAACATCTTCTTTCTCTGGCAAGGCTTCCACTAAGGCATCAAGCAATTCGCCTGTACCACTACCATTTATACTCGCAATGGTGTAGTACTCACCCAATCCTAAGGCATAAAATTCAACAGCATCTTCAGCCCGCTTCGCATTATCAACTTTATTAACCGCTAAAAAAACGGGTTTACCAACCCTTCTGAGTAGTTTTGCTACATCTTCATCCATGCCCGTAACTCCAGACTCTACATCAACCATAAAAATAATAGCATCAGCCTCATCAATAGCCAACTCAACCTGTTTATCAATTTCAGCCTCAAAAATATCATCACTCCCTAAAACGTAGCCTCCTGTATCAATCAGCGAAAACTCTTTACCATTCCAATCACTTTTACCATAGTGACGGTCTCTAGTAACTCCACTCACGGCATCAACTATGGCTTCTCTACGCTGAATTAATCGATTAAAAAATGTTGATTTACCAACGTTTGGCCTTCCTACTATTGCTACTATATTACTCATATTCTATTATTAGAGGTAACAGGTTAACACCTATAAACTTATGGTTTCCTGAAAACTTTTGCAAAAATAGGAAATATACTTAAGGCCTCATCTTTTTTAAGTGAAAGAATAAAATTTATGAATATGAAAAAAAGTAGTATTTTACCCTAAACTAAACGCATACCGTATGGCGCTTTCTAATGATATTGTTTTAAGACCTCGATTTAAAATTAAAGTGGAACGTTACAACCAATCCATTTTAAGTGATTTTAAAGCTGCTAAAACCACGCAAACCGATTTTATAGTCACTCAAGTAGATGACCATGTGTTTATTAAATTTCCAAAACATAAACAAACATTTTGGTCGCCTCAACTGCATTTAGAAATAAATAAAATAGACGATAATAGCAGTATCATTTATGGCTTATTTGGCCCCAATCCTACCGTTTGGACCCTATTTATGTTTTTACATTTTGTGGTGGCCTCCATTTTTATTGCCTTTGGTATTTGGGCGTATTCCAATTGGACTTTGGAAAAAGATATTGCTATTCAGGTAAGCATGATGATGTTTATGGTGATAATTTGGATTGTGCTTTATTTTGCTGGTAGTATTGGAAAAGCTTCAAGCAAACAAGAGATGCATGCCTTGAATGATTTTATGCACCAAGTATTAGGAACGGAACAAAAAAAAACGCCTTAACTGGCGCTTTTTCACTAATTCAAATTTGAAACGCTTTTGGCTTTTACTGAATATTTTCATAGAAACTTACCGTTCCGCTAACCTCATTTGAAATAACAAGTAAATCCTTTCCGTTGGGACTGTCGGCCGCAGGAATAACCAATAACCCTTCAGGACCTACATCACCGGTATGAGACAAAATATCCATAAAAACAGGCGCTACAGGATTGGTTACATCATACATTAACACTTGATTATTGCGTTCTAAACCAACAAATAAAATATAGCGCTGATTGCCCATATTTAATACAGTTACTGCTTCTGGCTCAGCACCTTTATCATCACTTCGTTTATCCCCACCATTAAAAGCTTCTGGTGTTTTTGCTAAAGTTTCTTTTGAAATGCTATTTCCGCTGTCATACAGTAAATTTCCAGATTCAGACCAAACACTAAAGGAACGTGCCCCGTAGTTGTATATTTGATCTACATCACCATCATTATCAATATCACCCAACGTACTCGTGGTTTTCAATCTTCCTAAATTGATTTCATTTTGAAAATCATCTGCCAGCGGATACGCTGTTTCATCTAAAGTTAAATCTTCTACTCTTAGCTCTTCACTATAGCCACCATAATCTCTAGCATCACCTTCATTGGCTGAAAAGATATACGTAGTTCCTGAAATATTTATCGACGTTATAGCATCGGGTTGATAAATACCTAATACAGGCCAATTCCTTAAAGCCTTTACCCCATCTTTATCACTGGCATCAATTGCATTTCCTACGGCATTAAAATCTTTAAACCCTAGCGGATAAATAGCTTCAATGGTTTTAGTTTCTATGTTCACCTTTGCCATACCATTATTTTCTTGCAACGATACCCACGCCGTTTTTGAATCATCAGAAACAGCTACATATTCTGGCTCTACATCTTGTGCTAATGTGGCTCCTGGGCCAAATACTCTAAACCCTTGATCTGCCAAAGCAGCTTCTTGACCGTTGAATACAGAAAAATCTAAAGTTGTTACAGAATCATCAGACAAATCTATAATGCTTACCGTTCCTAAAGGATCTATGGTATAACTATCATTAGGCTCACCTTCATTGGCTGAAATAATAAGTTTACCATCTTTTGAGAAAATGACCATATCAGGTAAAGCACCTACGATAAACTCATTCAATAACTTTAGATTAGCTGTATTATACACTAAAACTTTACCTGGATTTTGTTTTGGATCAGCCTCAACAGCCACAGCCAGTTTTCCTTTATGAACTGCTACGCTATTAGGCGCACCATATGCAGATAAATCAATTAATGCTTCTGTTACTGGGGCACTTAGGTCTGAAATATCATGCACCGAAATGGCTGTTGATTCAACATTTACAGTAAATAATCTTTTTGAAATAGGATCATATGCTGAAATTTCTGAAGCGCCCTCACCTCCTACTTTTATTGAAGATTTGTACTTAAAATTGACTTCTGTATTTACTACAGGCCCTTTAGGCACTTCGCCATCTTTTTGACATCCGAAAATTGCAGCAACGCATACTGCACTGATGATTAGTTTGTTAAATTTCATCTGAATACAATTAAATTTTAGTTATTTCACAGATGGAATTCTCCAAATTTAACTTCAGAGCATTCATATCTGCTTGTTTGTTTTAGCAAATATGAAACCCAAAGTTTATGTAAAAGTTACCGTATTAAAAAGGTTTTATTAGGATTTACTGGTTATTGTAACCAAAACGTTTCAGCTGGCTTTGATTACTACGCCAATTCTTGTTAACCTTAACGTACAATTCAAGATGTATTTGTTTTCCAAAGAAGGTTTCTAAATCCTTTCTGGCTTCTACACCAACACGTTTAAGCGCACTCCCTTTATGACCAATGATAATGCCTTTTTGTGTGTCACGCTCTACCATAATGACAGAACGCACTCTTATAATACTGTCTTCTTCATGAAATTCTTCGGTATCCACTTCTACGGCATAAGGAATCTCCTTCTTGTAATGCAGCAATATCTTTTCACGAATGGTTTCATTTATAAAAAAACGCTCTGGCTTATCAGTCAGTTGATCTTTAGGGTAAAATGGCGGCGACTCTGGTAATAATTCAATTATTCTGTTAAACACTTCTTTTACATTAAATCCTTCTAAAGCCGATACGGGATAAATCTCAGCATTAGGTACTTTCTCTGCCCATAACTGCACTTGTGTTTCTAACTGCTCTTGATCTGATTTATCTATTTTGTTTAATAGTAATAGAACTGGTATTTTAGAATGAATTATTTTATTAAAAAATGCTTCATCCTTTAGAGATTGTTCGCCTATTTCAACCATATAAAGTAACACATCGGCATCTTCAAAGGCAGATTTTACAAAATCCATCATGGAGGTTTGAAGTTCATAGGCAGGTTTTATAATTCCTGGTGTATCACTTAGCACAACCTGAAAATCATCGCCATTAACTATACCCAAAATACGATGCCTTGTGGTTTGAGCCTTTGATGTGATTATAGATAATTTTTCACCAACAAAAGCATTCATTAATGTTGACTTGCCAACATTAGGATTTCCAATGATGTTGACAAAACCGGCTTTATGACTCATTTTCATTTATTTTTTCTGGTTGCAAAGTTACAACTTGATAGAGTCTAAATTAAAATTAAGACAAAAAAAAAAGCAGGAAGCGTTGAACTTCCTGCTTTGTAAACGTTTATTTTAAAGAGATTACTTTATCTCTAATAACTCAACATCAAAAATTAAAGTCGCAAAAGGCTCAATAGCTCCTCCTGGTCTTGGGTTAGCACCATAAGCTAAATCTTGAGGAATAAAGAATTTGTATTTTGCACCTTCTTTCATAAGTTGCAAGCCTTCTGTCCAACCTTTTATCACTTGATTAACACCAAATTCTGAAGGCTCTCCTCTATCTACAGAGCTATCAAACACGGTTCCGTCAATTAAAGTACCGTGATAATGTACTTTTACTTTTGACGTTGCTGATGGCTGAGCTCCAGTTCCTTCTTTTAAAACGATATACTGTAAACCAGACTCGGTAGTTTGAACACCATCTTTTGATTTGTTTTCGCTTAAAAACTTTTCGCCTTCGGCTTTATTTTTTTCACCAGCCTCTTTTCTTTTTTCAGCCTCAGCTTGTTGTTTCTTTTGAAAATAGGTTCTTATAACCTGTTGTGCTTGAGCTTCATCCATTAAAATATCTGTTGAATCCAAAACATTTTTAAAGCCTTGAACAAACAAATCATTCTCAAAATCATCAAAACTAGCTTTAACATTTCTAGCCACATCCATTCCAATTGCATAACTTACAGAATCCAATTCTGTTGTAATTGGTTTCTTTGTTGCTCCATTCTTATTACAAGACACTACTAGTAAGACCATTGCTACTAGACTTAAAAATTTCATTATTTTCATTGTTACTTAGTTATTTTTATGAGCGCCAAAAGTAACAAATTTATAGTGAGTAAAAAAAGAATTTAAATTTTGGCTAAGTATTTAACTTTTCATTATTAAAACACAGACTACCAAACGTGTTTTTATTTTAATTTTTTTGAAGATTCTCTTACAATTAATTCTGTATCCAATACTATTTTATTCAACTTAACCGCCTTATCTGGATTATTGATTCGATCTAAAAACGTTTCAGCCGCCAACCGCCCAATCATCTCACTATGTTGTTCTATACTTGTAATTGACGGGGTAATTAAAGAAGTAAAAGGTTCATTACTAAACCCAACCAAAGCAATATCATCTGGAATTGAAATGTGATTCTCTTTAGCAACTTGCAGGGCTCCAAGTGCCGCAAAATCACCAGCTGCATAAATGGCATCGGGTTTATTGGGGAGTTTTAAAAGTTCTTCCATGATAGCTCTACCATCTTCAACTTTTAAGTTACTTTCAGAAATTAAACTTTCCTCTAATGGCAGGTTAAATTTTGTTAAGGCATCAATATACCCTTCTACTCTACTTTCATAAATTCTAGTATGCCTGTAACCACCAATATGAGCAATGCGCCTACAACCTTGATTATATAAATGCTCAACCACCTTAAAACTACTTAAATAATCATCAATACCTATATAATCTACATTTAAACTATCTTCACCCCTATCAAAAATAACAAGAGGTACGCCGTTAGCCTTTATCTTATTATAGTATTCTAAATCAACTGTTTCATTCGCTAAAGATGCTATAATACCGTCAACCTGAGTATACAACAACGACTCAATATTCTGACACTCTTTTTCATAAGATTCGTTAGATTGTGTTATAATAATATTATAACCTTCAATACTCAATCGATCTCCAATAGCTTTAACCACTGAAGAAAAAAAGTAACTATTTGCACGTGGAATAATCAAGCCCACCAAATTACTTTTTCCTTTTCTCAAAGCACTGGCTAAATAATTGGGTTCATAACCTAATTCTTTTGCTGTTTGTTTTACTGCTTGCTTTGTTTTTTCACTAATTCGACTATTGTCATTTAGCGCTCTAGAAACCGTTGAAGATGTTAAATTCAGGGCTTTAGCTATGTCTTTTATGGTTATTCTTTTTTTAATATCAAAAAATTTTATAAGTTTGTGCAAACGATTGTCTAAATTAGCATCTTTTTGATAATTACGCAAACTTATTTTTACTACAAAGCAAGTAAAATAATGAGTTTTTAATTTAAAACCATTGCGCAAACGATTGCGCAATATAATAAAATTTATGATGAAATACATTGTTTGTGAAAAACCAGGAGAATTTCAATTAAAAGAAAAAGAAGCTCCTACAAGACAAGCAGGCGAAGCCTTATTACAAATTAACAGTGTTGGAATTTGCGGAACCGATTTACATGCCTATGGCGGTAATCAAGCGTTTTTTACGTATCCAAGAATTCTAGGACACGAATTAGCTTCAGAAGTTATTGAAATTGACGAAAATGAAAGAGGTATTAAGGCGGGTGACAAGGTGGTTGTTATGCCTTATGTGAGCTGCGGTGAATGTATTGCCTGTAGAAACGGAAAAACAAACTGTTGTACTAACATAAAAGTTCTAGGCGTTCATGCTGATGGTGGTATGCAAGAGCAAATTACAGTACCAGCAAACATTTTACTTCCTGCTAACAACTTATCAAACAACGAAATGGCCATTGTTGAGCCTTTGGCTATTGGAGCACACGCCATAAGAAGAGCCGACATTAAAAAAGGGGAAACTGTTGCTGTTGTTGGATGTGGCCCCATTGGAATTGGCATCATGAAATTAGCACAAATTGCTGGCGCTAAAGTGGTTGCTATAGATATGAATGAACAGCGTTTGGCTTATGCTAAAGAACAAATTGGTGTTGATTATATTGTGAAAGCAGGAGAACAAGCTGTTGAAGCCATTTCTGAAATTACAAATGGAGATCTTTGCACGGCAGTGTTTGATGCTTCGGGCAACAAATTTGCCTTAGAAGCTTGTCCGGATTACATGTCACATGGTGGTAGATTCATTTTGGTAGGATTATCAAAAGGTGAATTAACCTATACCCACCCAAAAATACACGCCAAAGAAATGACTTTAATGTGTAGCAGAAATGCCACTACTGAAGATTTTGAACATGTTATTAGTGTGCTTAATCAGTTCCCTACGGAGTCGTTTATTACTCATCAGGTGCATTTTACAGAAATGATAGAACATTTTGACAGCTGGTTAAAACCAGAAACAGGAGTCATCAAAGCAACCGTTAGTTTCAATTAAAAAGAAAAATGTCTAAAAATTACGTTCAAATAGATCCAAAGGACAACATTATTGTTGCCATTAATCCGTTAGAAAAAGGAAAAATTACTCAAGTAGCTGGTAAAAAAGTTGTCTTAAAAGAAAATATTAAGCAAAAGCACAAATTTGCGCTTAACGATTTCAACGTTGGAGACTCTATATATATGTATGGTGTTTTAATTGGTAAAGCCACCGAACCAATTCAGGAAGGTGAAGCCATTACCATTCATAATGTAAAACACGCTTCAGCAGATTTTAACGACTCCAAGGAAAAATTTAGCTGGACACCTCCAAATGCTTCAAAATTTGAAGGGCGTACTTTTAATGGCTATCATAGAGAAGATGGCAAAGTAGGAACTGCTAACTACTGGCTAGTTATCCCCCTTACTTTCTGTGAAAACAGAAACTTAGACGTTTTAGAGGGTGCGCTTTCCGAAAAACTAGGGTATGAAACCAAAAAAGATTTTGCTGTTGATACCGATGCTTTAATTAGCAAGTTTAAATCTGGAGCCTCTTCTGAAGAACTTTTAAATACGCCTATTATCACCACAAAAGAGGAAATGTCTAAAAATAGAGTGTTTCCTAATGTTGATGGTATTAAGTTTTTAAAACATGATGGAGGTTGTGGTGGTATTCGTCAGGATTCTGAGGTGTTATGTAAACTATTAGCTGGTTATATTACTAACCCTAATGTAGCGGGTGCAACGGTATTTAGTTTGGGATGTCAAAATGCGCAAATTGAAATGCTTCAAGAAGCCATTAAAGCCATTGACCCTAACTGCAAAAAAACCGTTCATTATTTAGAGCAACAACGTAGTGCCAGTGAGCGTCATTTAATTGAAGAAGCTGTAAAGCATACGTTTATTGGGTTAACCGAAGCCAACAAAATAACCAGACAGCCTGCACCACTTAGCAAACTAGTGCTTGGGTTAGAATGTGGCGGATCGGATGGATTTTCAGGAATATCGGCAAACCCAGGTCTTGGCTATGCCTCTGATTTATTAGTAGCGCTTGGCGGAAGCCCTGTACTTTCTGAGTTTCCTGAACTAAATGGTGTGGAGCAAGAACTCATCAACCGATGTGTGACAGATCATGATTCTAAAAAGTTTTACAACTTAATGCGTGCCTACTCGGCAGCCGCAGTCGCTGTAGGTTCTGGTTTTGAAAACAATCCGTCTCCTGGAAATATAAAAGATGGCTTAATTACCGATGCCATGAAATCGGCCGGAGCGGCAAAAAAAGGAGGTACGTCTCCCGTAGTTGAAGTACTAGATTACACCGAGCAGGTAACCAAACCAGGATTAAATTTATTATGTACCCCAGGAAATGACGTGGAATCGACAACAGGACTTGTGGGTTCAGGGTGTAACGTTGTGGTTTTCACCACAGGTTTAGGCACCCCAACAGGCAACCCCGTTGCGCCAGTGTTAAAAATGTCAAGCAACACCGATTTATACAATCGCATGAATGATATCATAGATATTAATGCAGGAACCGTCATTACTGGCGAAGATTCCATTGAATCTATGGGTGAAAAAATACTAGACCACATTATAAAAGTAGCAAGTGGTGAAGTAGCGTCAAAAGCTGTACTTCACGGAAATAACGATTTTATTCCTTGGAAACGTGGCGTTTCCTTATAAACATTAAAAATGAATACATTAAATAGAACTACAGTAAACGCGAATACTTATACTGAGCGTATCATTCAATTTGGAGAAGGTAATTTTTTAAGAGCCTTTGCTAACTGGATGATTCATGAAATGAATAAACAGGCAAATTTTGATGCAGGCGTAGTAGCCGTTCAGCCTATTAATCAAGGTTTAATCAAAATGTTAAATGATCAAGATGGCCTGTATACCTTATACCTTAACGGCATAAAAAATGGTAAAGCCATTAGTGAACATGAAATCATAGACTGTATTCAGCGAGGTATCAATCCTTATGAAAATTATAGTGACTATTTAGCTAATGCAGAAAATCCTGATTTACGATTTGTAATTTCAAATACTACCGAAGCCGGTATTGCTTACAATGCTGAAGATAAATTAGACGATGCACCTCAAACCAGTTTCCCTGGAAAACTAACCGCTTTACTATACAAAAGATTCAAAACGTTTGGTGGTGCTTCCGATAAAGGTTTAATTATTATTCCATGCGAATTAATTGACCGTAACGGAGATAACCTAAAAAAGATTATACTTCAATACGCAGCCAATTGGAATCTTGGTGAAGACTTTGTTGAATGGATTAATGAAGATAACATTTTCTGCAACACGCTAGTAGACAGAATTGTGCCGGGATATCCCAAAGACAAAATAGAGGCCATCACAGAAGAACTAGGTTACAAAGACAATCTTGTTGTTGAAGGAGAGCAATTCCACTTATGGGTTATTGAAGGCCCTAAATCTGTTAAAGAAGAAATTCCTTCAGAAGTTTGCGGACTAAATATTGTATTTACTGACGATATGGAACCTTACCGTACCCGTAAAGTTCGCATCCTTAATGGCGCACACACCAGTTTAGTACCTGTAGGTTATTTATACGGCATTGATAAAGTACGTGAATCATTAGAAGACAAAGTAGTTGGTGCTTTCTTAAAAGATGCTATTTTTAATGAAATTTGTCCAACACTTGATTTATCAGAAGAAGAACTTAATCAATTCTCAAATGATGTTTTAGACCGATTTAAAAACCCGTATTTAGAACATGCTTTAATGAGCATATCATTAAATTCCATTTCAAAATATAAAACCCGTGTATTACCTTCTGTTTTAGAATATGTAAAACGAAAAAATGCACTTCCTAAAAACTTATTGTTTTCACTAGCTGCCTTGATAGCGTTTTATAAAGGCGACAGAAACGGAGAGCCTATAGCCCTAAAAGATGATGAAAAAGTATTAGCGTTCTTCAAAGACCAGTGGACCAATAATAGCGTTGCTGAAGTAGTTAATGCGGTTTTATCAAACACTGATTTCTGGGGTACCGACTTAACCCAAATTGCAGGTTTAGAAGATGTTGTCTTAACAGATTTAAATACCATTTTAGAAAAAGGGATGAAAGCCTCCCTTGATGCAAGACAATAATTTAAAGCCCAATGAAAGTATCGCACTTATGTATTACTGTTGCTGCCTCACTGCTTCTAAATTTTAGTTGTGAAAAGAAAACGGCTGGTGACTCAAAGGATAAGGAGGAAGCTAAAAACATGGCATTTACACCAGATTGGGAATCATTAGGCAAACATAATGAATCGCCCCAATGGTTTAAAAATGCAAAGTTAGGCATCTATTTTCATTGGGGCTTATATTCTGTACCTGCCTTTGGCAATGAATGGTATCCAAGATGGATGCATTTTAAAGACCATAAAATTCACAAACATCATGTTGAAAATTATGGCGACCCTTCTGAATTTGGCTATCATGATTTTGCTCCTATGTTTAAAGCAGAACATTTTGATGCTAAAGCGTGGGCCAAATTATTTAAAAATGCTGGAGCGCAGTTTGCTGGTCCTGTGGCAGAGCATCATGATGGTTATGCCATGTGGGATAGTGATATCACACCCTGGAACACCATGGATACGGGACCAAAAAGAGATATTACTGGTGAATTAGAAACCGCCATTAAAGCACAAGGTTTAAAATTCATTACCGCATTTCACCATGCCAAAAACCTGCAACGTGCAACCGAATTAGGAAAAGAAGTCAGTATTAGTCACTATCCGTATTTTGAAAATATGCCACCAAGCTCTGATGATCCTGAACTTCAGTTAATGTATGGTAATATGGAGCCAGAAAAATGGTACAAAGAAGTATGGTTAGGCAAAATGAAAGAAGTCATTGATAATTATCATCCTGACATCATTTGGTTTGACTATGTTTTAGGAGATATTCCAGAAGCTTACCGAAAAGCATTTGCTGCCTATTACCTCAACGAAGCCGCGCTTCAAAACCAAGATGCTGTTATTGTTAGAAAGCAACATGACTTGCCTCTAAATATGAGTATTGAGGATTTAGAACAAGCTAGAAAAAATGAAATAGGCACTAAAACTTGGATGACTGATGCTACCATTAGCAATGGTAGTTGGTGTTTCACAAATAACTTAGGTGTAAAAACTCCTGAGGATGTGTTACACATGCTCATTGATATAGTTAGCAAAAATGGGGTTTTACTTTTAAATGTTTCTCCTAGAGCCGATGGTATCATCCCTCAAAATCAACAAGATGTCTTGCTTAAAATAGGAGACTGGCTAAAAAAATACGGAGAAGCTATTTATGCAACGGAAGCTTGGTATACATTTGGTGAAGGACCAACAAAAGAACCACAAGGTCACTTTAAGAATCATAAAGCCTTTATGGAACTTAAGTACAGTAATAAAGATGTGAGGTACACCACTAAAGACTATAGCATTTATGCCATTATTATGGGCCAAGTTGAACCTAATCAACACATAACACTTACTTCGTTTGCAAAGAATAATATTCATGATATGACCTCCATTGAGCAGGTTGCATTTCTTGGAAGTGATGAAACAATTGAATGGACGCTATCAGAAGAAGAAGGTCTTACGCTTAAAGCACCTTCAAAACCAATAAACGACATGGCCACTGTCATAAAAATTGTAATATCTCAATAACCATATGATAATAGATTCTCATCAACATTTTTGGAACTATCAACCACAAAAACATAGTTGGATTGATGATGATATGGCCGTTATTAGACGTGATTTTCTGCCAACCGATTTAGAAACGGTCTATAAAGAAAATAATATTCAAGGATGTGTTGCAGTACAAGCCGATCAAACCATTGAAGAAAATGAGTTTCTATTAAACTTAGCAGCCAAACATGACTTTATAAAAGGCATTGTGGGTTGGGTGGATCTAAGAAGTGAAACACTTGATGCGTATTTAGAAAAATACAGTACGGAAAGCAAAATTAAAGGTTTCAGACATGTGATTCAGGGAGAGCCTGATCATAATTTCATTTTAAGACCTGATTTTACAAAAGGTATTTCAAAATTGGAGTCCTTAGGATTTACTTATGATATTTTAGTATTTCCGCATCAACTTGGAGCTGTTTTAGAATTTGTAAAACAATTTCCAAATCAAAAATTTGTCATTGATCATATGGCAAAACCTTATATAAAAGATGGGTATTTTGATGGTTGGGCTGTTTTGATGAAGGAAATTGCTAAACATGAAAATGTATATTGCAAAGTTTCTGGAATGATTACAGAAGCCGATTTTAAAACATGGCAACCAGAAGAAATTCACCCTTATATGGAACTTGTGTTTGATGCTTTTGGCACGCAACGCGTGATGTATGGTTCAGATTGGCCGGTTTGTTTAGTAGCAGGAAACTATCGCAAGGTAAAGCATTTAGTAACATCATTTATTTCAAATTTATCAGGAAATGAACAAAAAGGCATTATGGGAGATAATGCCATCAAATTTTATAATCTATAGAAAAAAATAATAATGGATTTAGAACTTAAAGGAAAAATAGTTGTAGTAACAGGTGCTGCAGGTATAAAAGGAAGTATAGGAGAAACTATTGTGCAACATTTAGCTAATGAAGGTGCTGTTCCTGTATTGGTTGACCGAAACGACAGAGGTTTTGGTTATGCAGATGAATTACAAAAAAGAGGCATAGACAGCATTTTTATTCAAACAGATTTAGCAGATTATACACAAATTGAAAAAGCAGCTCGTATCATTGAAGAGAAATATGGGCGCATAGATGCTTTAATTAATAATGTAGGTGTTAATGACGGTGCAGGACTAGAAGCATCTATGGAAGAGTTTATGTATTCCCTAAAACTGAATATGGTTAGCTTTTTTGCTATGACTAAATTCTGTTTACCGATGATAAAAAAGGTTAAAGGCAACATTTTAAACATTGGTTCAAAAGTAGCACTTACTGGTCAAGGTGGAACTTCAGGTTATGCAGCATCAAAAGGCGGGGTTCTAGGTTTAACCAGAGAATGGGCCGTTGATTTAATCAAAGAGGGTATCAGGTCAAATGCCATCATTATAGCAGAAAGCTGGACACCAGCTTATGATAGTTGGATAAAAACCCTTGAAAATGGCGAAGAAAAATTAAAATCTATTGTCAAAAAAATTCCTTTAGAAAACCGTATGACAACACCTGCAGAAATTGCAGACGCTTGCTTGTTTACCATTTCAAACAGATCATCACATACCACAGGACAATTTATTACCGTTGATGGAGGTTATGTACATTTAGATAGGTCTTTGTTAACTGAATAACAAATCATTTGTTCTGTTATAAAAACCACAGTTATCATTTTATATATGCAGTCTAGAGTATATTGCATTTCTCAAACCAAAACTAAAACTAAAAACAAATGAGTAAACAAAAAAGTATACCCGTAGTTAGAAAAGAACTACTCTTTCCTTTTATTATCATTACCTCACTATTTGCTTTGTGGGGAATAGCTAATGATTTAACAAATCCCATGGTATCTGCCTTTAAAAAAGTAATGCCAGAATTATCAAACGTACAAGCATCTTTAGTACAGTTTGCGTTTTATTTTGGTTATTTCTTTATGGCATTACCAGCTGCTTTATTTATCAGAAAGTATAGTTATAAATCTGGAATTATTTTAGGACTATCGTTATATGCTTTGGGAGCATTTTTGTTTTATCCAGCAGCAGCCTATGAGGAATTCAACTATTTTTTAATCTCGCTTTGGGTTATTACCTGCGGATTGGCATTTTTAGAAACCACTTCAAACCCTTTAATATTAGCACTTGGGGACAGTGAAACGGCAACACAACGCTTGAATTTGGCACAGGCCTTTAACCCTGTAGGCTCGCTTACAGGCATGATTATAGCTCAAGTTTTTGTTATTGGAGCTTTACGCTCTGATGACTATACTACTGAAGCCTATAACGCATTAACATCTGATGAATTAGCTGCTATAAGAGAAAATGATTTGGGGGTTATTAGCGTACCGTATATTGCCTTAGGAGTGTTAGTTTTAATCATAATGGGTGTCATTATTGCTACCAAAATGCCTAAAACCGCAGAGGAAGATAAAATGTCATTGTCAGAATCCTTTAAAAAATTAAAAAGTAACAAAAATTATATTTTCGGAGTTGTGGCTCAGGCATTTTATGTTGGGGCACAAATTATGTGTTGGACTTACATTTTTCAATATGTAGACAATATCAATGAAACTTATGGAACAGATTACACAGCTACCTACTTTAATGTAGCTGCCATGGTATCATTTTTAACAGGTAGATGGATTGGAACCGCTTTAATGAAAAAAATTAACCCTTCTAAACTACTAATGTTTTTTGGCATTGGCGGCGTTATTATGTGTACTGGTGCCGTGCTATTATCTGGATTACCAGGTTTACTATCCTTAGTTGCTATTTCAATATTTATGTCAATTATGTTCCCAACCATTTACGGTATTGCTTTAAAAGACATGGGAGATGAAGCTAAAATAGGCTCTGCAGGTTTAGTAATGGCTATTGTTGGAGGCGCTTTAATGCCTGTTTTACAAGGAAGTATTTTAGACTGGGGAGGAAGTGGTTTTTCTGATGTAAAAATATTTGGCTTTATTCCTGAAGTCAATTTTTCTTTTATTCTTCCGTTAATTTGTCTAGGTGTTGTAGCCTTTTATGGTTACACCAGTTATAACCGAAATTTAAAAAAATCATGAAAACAAAACGATATTGTTACGCCTGTGACTTAAAGGACGATTCTAAATTAATTGCCGAATACAAAGCCTATCACGACGAAGGAAAAGCATGGCCAGAAATCACCAAAAGTATTAAAGATGCAGGTATTGTTGACATGCAAATCTATCTAACAGGCAATCGTATGTTTATGATTATGGAGGTAGATGATACCTTTGATCCCAAGAAAAAAGCAGAAATGGATGCTAACAATGCAAAAGTTCAAGAGTGGGAAAACCTCATGTGGAACTATCAACAAGAGCTCCCTTGGGCTGAAAATGGTGAAAAATGGATTCCTTTAGAAAGAATCTTTAAACTCTAACAAGGTCAACAACAACTTAGTTATATAAAAAAGCATCCACTATGTATATATTGGATGCTTTTACTTTTAATAATTCTCCTCCAGAGTAAAGTCTCATATTATCTCTATCATAGCAGTCAAATGTAGTTATAAGCCTATCTCTTCATCTCAAATACTTCATGGTTTTCCACAACAAAAACCATACACCCCTTCTGCTAAGCATTAATTTTACTACCTTAGTAACACTACAAAAAACTAAATAACATTGAAACAGCTAACTATTTTTGTTTGGTTCACGTTTTTATGCCTTACTTTACCATTACAGGCACAAGAACATCCTCCCATTAAAATATATCACCCCAAAGATTATGGTGCAGAGACACAAAACTGGGGCATTTCACAATCAAAAGACAAGTTTATATATGTTGCTAACAACAAAGGCCTTTTGGAGTTCAATGGCTCCGTTTGGTCACTTTATCCTTCACCTAATGAATCCATTATGCGTTCTGTTAATGTTATTGATGATATCATTTATACTGGCTGCAATAACGAATTTGGCTTCTGGAAGAAAAATAAATTTAACAAACTTGAATACACATCGCTTTCAAATCAGCTAAATATTAACTTTCATGAAGATGAAGAATTTTGGAATATCATACATCTAGATCACCATATTCTATTTCAATCTCTTAAACGCATTTACATAGTTAATAAAAAAAATAACACCTACAACACCATAGAGTCTGATGATATTATTTACAAGGTCTTTGTAGTTAACAGTACCATATATTTTCAAAAGACAAAAAATGGCATCTATAAAATTGAAAACGGAAAAGCAATTCTGATTTCTGATGACAAAATCATAAAAAACAGCAGATTGGTCAATATTTTTAAAATGGACGAATCACTTCTGGTTCAAACAGAAAACAACGGATTTTACATCCTTAATAACCAAAAACTATCTAAATGGGATATTCCCGCAAATAATACCCTTAATAATTATAGTGTTTTTAGAAGCACTCAACTTTCTGATGGTAGTTATATTTTAGGCACTAGGTCAAGTGGTATACTGCGTATGACTGCCTCTGGAGAAATAGATTACAATATTAATATGATTGACGGGTTAGGAAACAATACCATTCACTGGATTTTTGAAGACCTTGACAAAAACATATGGCTTGCACTTGAAAATGGCATAAACTGCATCAACATTCATTCCCCATTTAAAATATACAATGATGAGAAAGGCAAATTAGGCACCGTATACACATCAAAAATTTTCAAAGACTACTTATATCTTGGCACCAACCAAGGACTGTTCTACAAGCCCTTAAATAAAAATATTGCGTTTAAAGCCGTTACTAATATAAATGCCGCTGTATGGAATTTAGTTGAAATTGATGGCTATCTGTTCTGTGGGCATGATGGAGGAACATCAATCATAAACGATGGACAATCAAAAAAAATAAATGGCACACTACAAGGCACCTGGAACATAAAACCAATAAAAAACAACCCTAATCTACTCATACAAGGTTGCTACAATGGATTAAACATTATTGAATTACAAAATGGCCAATGGACTTTTAGAAACAAAATATCGGGCTTTGAGCTGTCTAGTCGGTATTTTGAATTTTATGATAACCACATCTTTGTAAGTCATGAATACAAAGGGGTTTTCAAACTAAAATTGAACAACGATTTCACACAAGTTGAAACGGTTGAAAAGGTTCCTAACATAGACAAAGAAATCAATTCGAGCCTGATTACATACAACAACCAATTACTATTTTCTAGCAAAGAAGGCGTTTTTAAATATAATGCAAAGAGCAACCTATTTGAAAAAGACAGTCTTATAAGTTCATTATTTAATAAAAACACCTTTCTGTCTGGTAAATTAATACACAACAAAGACACTAAAACATTATGGGCTTTTTCTAAAAACACCTTAAACTATTTAGCGCCAGGAAACTTAAGCTCTGAACCTAAAATTAATACAATTGCTTTCTCAAAACTCTTACCCAAAGGGCTCACTGGATATGAAAACATATCACATATTAGCAATAAATCCTATCTTATTGGCACCTCTTCTGGTTTTGTCATTTTAGACTTAGATAAGCTAAAGCAAAAACCGTATTATTTAAACCTCAATGAGGTTGTAGTTCGAAACAACAATTATCAAAGTAGAGTCATTAACAAAAATGAAAATGGCCTTTTTAAAAACACAGAAAATGATATAACTTTTCAATATGGCGTTCCTCAATTTCAAAAATATCTAGACACCGAGTACCAATATCAATTAAAAGGCAGATACAATAATTGGAGTGAATGGAGCACAAACACCGCTGTGCTTTTTGAAAATTTATCGTTTGGGGACTATATCTTTAAGGTAAGAGCTAGAATTGGTAATGAGTTAAGCCAGAATACCATACAGTATAATTTCAAAATAGAGCGCCCATGGGCACTTAGTAATTTAATGTTAAGTCTCTATGCGCTGGCTTTTATTTTGTTCTCTTTCTTAATGCACACACTTTACAGACGATATTACAAAAAACAAAGAGAACAATTGCTTAAAAAATCGGCTCGTGAATTAGAATTAAAAGCATTAGAAAACCAGCAACAGCTTATGAAGTTTAGAAACGATAAGTTAAGACAAGATATTGATAACAAAAACAGAGAATTAGGAATTTCTACCATGAGCTTAATCAAGAAAAATGAATTTCTTAATACTATAAAACAAGAACTCTTAAACACAAAAGACTTAAAAGGCATCAAGCAAGTAATTCGTATCATCGACAGAAATTTAAATAATACTGACGACTGGCATACCTTTGAGGAAGCGTTCAACAATGCTGATAAAGATTTTCTAAAAAAGATAAAAGCATTGCATCCCAAATTAACCTCTAATGATTTAAGATTATGTGCCTACTTAAGATTAAATCTAACCTCAAAAGAAATAGCGCCTTTACTCAATATTTCACCAAGAAGTGTTGAAGTAAAACGCTACAGGTTAAGAAAAAAGATGGATTTAGAGCACGAATCGAGTTTAACCGACTACATCCTTCAAATTTAATACCCAAACACAAAACAAAAACACCTATACAATACCACAACATTTACTAAGTAAGTAGCCCTAACACTTAATTACGTGTTTACTAGCCATCACACCAAAGCCCTTTATTTTATTGGTTTTTTCTTAAAAAATAATACCATTTTTTGCATTGTATGTTTTTTGTAGAGGCTGTTTTTACCAAATCAACAATTCTGTTTTATAATTTTAAACAAAACTAAAACTGACATTTTATGAAACACATGTTAATGAAAATTTTAACCTTATTCTTCATAACATACTCTAGTGCTCAAGAAATTGGCATCAAGGGAAATGTACAAGATGAGTCTGGATTTCCCATTCCAGGAGCTAATGTTCTTGTAAAGAATACAACAAAAGGTACCACCACAGACTTTGATGGTCACTTTATTTTAGATGGGGTTGAAATTGGCTCGACAATTTCAATTAGTTACATAGGATATGTAACTCAAGAAATGATTATTTCAGATAATTCTGAATTAACTATTCAATTAAAAGAAGATTTAGCCCAACTGGATGAAGTTGTGGTAATTGGTTATGGCGCACAAAAAAAGAAAGATGTAACTGGTGCCGTAGCTATTGTTGATTCCAAAACCATTGAAGATTTAAAACCAGTTGACGCGGCACAAGCTTTACAGGGTACTTCTGCTGGTGTAGCCGTTTCTGCTCCTTCTGGATCACCAGGTGGTGGCTTTAATATTCTTATTAGAGGGGTAAGCTCAAATGGTGATAATGGCCCACTTGTCATTATTGATGGTTATAAAGGTGACCTTAATACAATTAACCCAAGCGATATTGAAACCTTCTCTATTCTAAAAGATGCACAAGCCGCTATTTATGGTATTGAAGGCGCTAATGGTGTTGTTTTGGTAACTACCAAAAGTGGAAAGAAAAACGCTGCCTTAAAACTAAGCTATAACGGATTTACGGGAGTACAACAAACAACTAGAAAATTACCTTATTTAAACGCTACAGAGTATGCTTTACTATTAAATGAGAGTCATGCTGTAAACGGCGAACCTTTACCCTACCCAGACGTAAGTGGTTTAGGTGTTGGTATAAACTGGCAAGATGAGGTATTTAGAACTTCCCCAATCATGAATCATAACTTAAGTGCTTCTGGTGGTGGTGATAAAAGCACCTATTATGTTGGAGCCTCATACATAGAACAACAAGGTATTGTGGCTCCTGAAAAATCAAATTTCCGAAGAGCAAATGTAAAAATTAAGTTAGGTTTTGATATTGGCAAGAAACTTCAATTTACAACCTCAGCCAACTATTTCAATTCTAACAGGAAAAGCATTGGTGAAAATGCCTTGGGAACACCGTTATTTAATGCCCTTAATTATGCACCTACCTATGCTATAGACCAAGAAGATACTACAGGATTTTTAGGTAACGAAGTAATCAATCCTTTGTCTCAATTGGCAAACACATATAATGCTTACACAGGAAATGCTATTGAAGGCACATTTCAACTTGTTTACAAGCCTATTGAAGGCTTATCATTTACCTCGCGTATTGGTATAAGATCATATAATGACAAAGGAAAAACATTTAATCCTATTGTTGAATATGGTTCGGGAAAAGTGTTTAATAATCCAAGAAGTACTGTAAATCAATCTCGAAACACAAACAATTCATATACTTGGGAAACCTTTGGTAACTACAAAAAGACCTTTGGAGAAAACCATAACACCGAATTCACCCTAGGTACCAGTGTTATCAGAGAGTGGGGAGACGGATTAAGTGGTACCGGTTATGATGTCCCCAATAATTCATGGGATTTTGCTGATATCTCATTAGCTGATGGCCTTAATGAAACTAAAAATGCCGGTTCATTTCTATATGATAGTAGGTTATCTTCCTACTTTGGAAGAATTCAATATGACTATAAAGGAAAATACCTTATATCTGGAATGGTTCGTAGAGATGGATCTTCAGATTTTGCCCCTGATAACAGAATCGATTACTTTTCATCAGTTACAGCTGGATGGAAAATTTCAGATGAAGCCTTTTTAGAAGATTCTAAAACCATAAACTTCCTAAAACTAAGAGGTAGTTACGGTACTCTAGGTAATAATGTTGGGGCAGACTTATACAGATCGCTTCTAAATGGTGAAGCCACTTATGTTTTGGACGGAAGTATCACAAATGGTAGAGCTGGGGGTAGAATTCCTAATCCAGATGCTACTTGGGAAACAGCAAAGAAATTTGATGTTGGTTTAGACTTAAATATGTTTGACAACAAACTAACCATTGTAGCTGATTATTTTATAGAAGACAGAGCCGATTTACTCATTGAAAACTTTCCAGTTTCTGGTATATTAGGCGGTTTTGCTCCAGGAGCAGGCTTACCAACAGTTAATGCTGGTACAACCCGAAACACAGGTATAGAACTAGCTGTTGGTTATAAAAGTCAAATTTCTGAAAATGCCTCTTTCGGTATCAATTATAACGTCACTAAAATTGATGGTGAAGTACTTGAAGTTAGAGATAACATCCCTTCAAGAGGAGGTAATTTTAGTGTAGGTCAACCTCCCATTTCTATTTTAGAACCTGGTAAACCGGTTGGTTATTTCTTAGGATATAAAACAAACGGCATCTTTCAAAATGAAGCAGAAGTGCTTAATTCGGCACAAGCGGGTACAGCAGCTCCTGGTGATATACGGTTTGTTGACATGAATAATGATGGGGAAATCACAGATGCTGATAGAACCTATTTAGGAAAACCCCAAGCAGATTATATTATGGGGCTTAATTTAAGTTTTAATTACAAAAACTGGGATTTTTCAACCTACATGTATGCTGAACTTAACAAAGAAACGGTTAGAAACTATGAGCGTGACCAAACCAATGTTAACCGATTAAAACTCTATTTAAACAGATGGACGGGAGAAGGTACTAGCAATACAGTTCCAAGGGTAACAAACGGGGCTACAACCAATAGATTGTTTTCAGACTTTTTTGTTGAAGACTCTTCATTCTTACGAATTCAAAATGTTCAATTAGGATATTCTTTAGCTCCCGATGTTATTGAAAAATTGGGGATGCATAAATTTAGAATTTATGCCTTAGTAAATAACCCTTTCACCTTTACTAAATACAATGGTTATGACCCTGCAGCCACAAATGGTGCTGCTATTGGAGGAGGTATTGATTATGGTTTTTACCCGGTAGCAAGACAATTTATTATTGGCTTAAATCTTTCAATCTAAAAAAAATACAAGATGAAAAAATACATATATAACATAACAAAAGCAGTAACAACCGTACTACTTGTATTTGGAGCACATTCTTGTGGAGATGCTTACTTAGAGGAAGTACAACAATACGCTATAGATTCAGAAAACTACTTTAATTCTGAAGCTGACTATTACAGTGCCTTAGTAGGGGCCTATGATTTGTTACAGTCTACCTATTTAAATGCCATTCTTGGTGAAATAGCCTCCGACAATACACTTTGTGGTGGCGAAAGCGCAACAGATGTTATAGGATGGCAACAAATTGACGACATGATTCATACACCAGTTAATGATAATCTTAGAGATTTATGGAACTGGATGTATGCTGGGGTTAGCAGAACAAATTTTATTCTTGAATTTCAGGATAAAACAGACTTTGAAGGTCGCATAGGTCTCATTGCCGAAGCCCGTTTTTTAAGAGCCTATTATTACTTTGAATTAGTAAAATGGTTTGGCCCTGTTCCTTTAAAAGAAACACGATTTGAAATTGGCGACGAAACAATTATTCCGCGCTCACCCGTAGCAGATGTTTATGCTTTAATTGAAAAAGATTTAAAATATGCTATAGAAAATTTAACCTACACAGCACCTCAAGTAGGTAGAGCAACAAAAGGTTCTGCACAAGCCTTACTAGGTAAAGCTTATTTGTTTCAAGAAAAATTTGCTGAAGCAACATCTGTTTTAGATAACTTGATAGAAATGGGTCCATATGATTTAGTTGATGATTATGAAATGCTCTGGGAAGCTGAAGGTGAAAATAGTGTTGAATCTGTATTTGAAGTTCAATATACAGATATTGAAGGAGCTAGTTTTGATTGCTTGCAGTGTAGCGAAGGTAATGTGGCAATTGGTTTTAGCGGCATAAGAAATTATTCTGGCCCTTTATTTTCTTCCGGATTTAGTTTTAACGTGCCTACACAAGAATCTTATGATGCTTTTCCTAATGACGATTTACGTAAGGATATTGCCATTTTAGATATTGTAGCCTGGGCTGCTCAGGAAGGTGCTGAATATAAAGAAGGTTATGAACATACCGGATATTTTAACAGAAAATACATCCCAAGAAAGCGAAGTGAAGATGCCGCTGGAGATTTAAATCTTACCAACCCTGGCAACTATAGAGCTATCCGATTTGCTGATGTTCTGTTAATGGCTGCTGAAGCCTATAATAGAGGCGGCATTAATGATACGAAAGCTCAAGAATATGTTAATAGAGTAAGAAGACGCGCTTATGGGGTTGATGATAATTCAAAAGACATTGCAACTACTGGCACGAATCTTACAGCCGATATAGCTAGAGAAAGACGCTTAGAACTAATGGGCGAAGGTCATCGCTTTTTTGATCTGGTTCGTACGGGAGAAGGCACTAAAATCCCTGGGTTTACACCAAATAAGAATGAAGTTTTCCCTATTCCAATTGAAGAAATTCAGTTTGCAAATGGGAACTGGGATCAAAACGCGAATTATTAAAAAAAACAGACTATGAAAACATTTAAATATATAACCCGTTTTTGTTTCATCGTACTGCTCATGGTTATGGGTTGTGAGAATGACGAAAACATTGATTTTGTAAATAATATCGCTGCGCCGTCTAACATTGCGGCTGGTGTAAATGTTATTCCAGACAATACAGGGCTTACTCAAATCAGTCCAACCGGTAATGGTGTTGCTAGCTTTATTGTAGATTTTGGAGATGGATCTGAAGTCTCAGAATCCATTGCTCCTGGCGAACTAGTAGAACATATTTATACTGAGGGCACTTATGAAGCCACGATTACTGCAACGGGTATTAATGGCAAAACAGCCACAGGGACACAAACCGTTAATGTATCGTTCAGAGCACCTGAAAATATTATAATTAACACGGCTATAGATGGTGGAAACCCCTTTTTACTTAATGTGTCTGCCGAAGCTGATTATGCATCTTCTTTTATTGTATTTTTTGACACAAGTAACCCTGAAGAAGAAGGCACGCCTTTAGAAATTGGCGGAACTGTAAGCAACTTATACCCAGGTGTTGGTGATTATAACATCAAAGTCGTAGCGTTAAGTGGTGGTGCCGAAAGCAGCGAGTTAGAACAAGTAGTAACTATTTCTGCTCCCGTTGTTTTCCCTATTGATTTTGAAGCTTTTGATGAATCTGCTTTGATTAGTTTTGGTGGAGCCTCAAGTGCGGTGATAGATAATCCAGACACAAATGGCAACCCATCTGCAAAGGTAGCAAGAATTGTAAAAGATGCTCCAGAAGTATGGGCTGGTACCGTAATCACCATGTCTTCACCTATAGATTTTAGTTTGAAAAAAGCCATGAAAATGAAAGTTTGGTCTCCAAGAGCAGGTGTTAAACTTTTATTCAAACTTGAAAATTTAAGCGATGGCAATATTTTTATTGAAAAAGAAGCCACATTAACGGGTACTAATACTTGGGAAGAGGTAACCTTTGATTTTTCAGATATTGATGAATCTCAATCATATCAAAAAATAGTATTCTTCTTTGATTTTGGAACCGTTGGTAGCGGAGGCTCAGATTGGACATTCTACGTAGATGATATCAACCAAACTATTCCTTCAACCGGCGCAACCGGTTTACCTGGAAAATGGGTTATGGCTCCTGAAGCTGGGGCATTAGGCGTAGGACCAACTATTGGAGACATAAGCTGGTGGAACTGTGATGCAAGCTGTGTATCTGACAGAGCATGCTATTATGACGATGTTTATATATTTGGTAACGATGGTTCTTTCCAAAACGATTTGGGATCTGAAACTTGGACCGAAGGCTGGCAAGGTGGTGGCGATTCTTGTGGAACACCAGTAGCCCCGCACGACGGATCAAATTCTGCTACCTATGCATACAATGAAAGCGCAGGCACCCTAACGCTTAACGGTGTTGGAGCTTTTATAGGCTTAGCAAAGGCATATAACGGTGGTGAACTATCAAGCCCTAGTAATGCCCCTGAATCAATAACTTATAATATTGAATTTTTAGATAACGACACTATCGCTGTAAATATCGATGTTGGTGGAGCAATCTGGCAATTTAAATTGATAAGAGCTGGCGTAGTAACAACTCCTCTAACTGGAACATGGCAAATAGCTCAAGAGCCAGGTGCTTTAGGCGTTGGTCCTTCTCTTGGTGATACTAGCTGGTGGAATTGTGATGCCAGTTGCGTTCAAGATAGAGCCTGTCATTATGATGATTTATATGTCTTTGGTGCCGATGGTTCCTTTAAAAATGAACAAGGCTCAGAAACCTGGATTGAAGGTTGGCAAGGTGGCGGTGACAATTGTGGAACGCCCGTAGCTCCACATGATGGTTCCATCCCTGCAACCTATAGCTATAATGCAGCTGCAGGAACATTTACTATTAACGGAAAAGGCTCTTACATTGTTTTACCCAAAGCCGTAAATGGCTCTGAGCTTTCCAACCCAGCAGATGCTCCAGATGCTGTTGTTTATAACGTTGAATTTATAGATAGTAATACCATTTCTGTTTATATAGATGTAGGCGGCGGTGTAATTTGGCAATATAAACTGGTTAAAATTTAAAAAGGAAAGATTATGAAAAATATTAAATTAAAATATGGCATCGGTCTAGTATTGGCATTGACACTTGTTTTTACAGGATGCCAGGATGATGATGCCTCTTTCGGGGACATAAAAAGCCCAACCGATGTAACATTATCTGCTGACGTTATTTGTGAAGACTGTAATGATCCTGAAGGAGACGGAAGTGGCTTGGTTAATCTTGTGGCAACCTCTAGTGGAGCCTTAGCTTACAAATTTGATTTTGGTGACGGATTTAGCGAAACCAATCAATCAGGACGCGTAACTCATCGATTTACAAAAGTAGACGTAAATACATATACCGTTGTTGTTAATGCCGTTGGCACTGGAGGTGTACAATCTAGCACGTCTATTAATGTTACTGTAAGAAGTGACTTTGAAGATCCTGAGGCCAAAGATTTTTTAAGTGGTGGCGCAGGTAGTAGCAAAACTTGGTATTGGGCCGCTGACAAGCCTAGTAATATTGCTCTAGGAAGCAACGTAAAAAATGTTCCAAACCCTGGAGACCACACCTTCCCTACCTACTTTAATTCTGATCCTTTTCACCCAGACAAATTATGTATGTATGATGCCGAGTTAGTATTCACTCAGGATGCAGATGGAAATCTCACATTTCAGCAAACCGTTGGTCAAGCTTATATTCCTGGAACGGTAGCTGGTAGCATAGGCGTAGATGGAGATACCTGTCATGGTAAAGATATTGTTCCGTCATTAGGAGAAACTAGTAATGTAGCATTAATTCCTTCAAGCTCAGTAGCTACTGAAGATGCCAAAGATCCTGAATACAGAGGTACCACCATCTTATTGTCTGATGATGGTTTTATGAGTTGGTATTGTAAAAATAGTTTGTTCGAAATTATTACAATTACAGATAGTAAGCTATATGTAAGAGTTGTTGATGGGGTTGATCCTGGTTTAGCATGGTATTGCACGTTCCAAACTCAAAACCCTAATGAATCTGGAGGTTTTGAAGATTTAGTATGGTCTGATGAATTTGATGTTGATGGTGCACCTAACGCTGCCAACTGGACCTATGATCTTGGCTCTGGTGGTTGGGGTAATGGAGAACTTCAAACCTACACAAATAATGCTGAAAACGTGATTGTTGAAAATGGCGTTCTAAAAATAACGGCTAAAGCTGATGGTAGCGGTGGGTATACCTCTGCCAGAATTAAAACAGAAGGCCTTCAGGAATATAAGTATGGAAAAATTGAAGCCAGAGCTAAACTTCCTGCTTCACAAGGTACTTGGCCTGCCGTATGGATGTTAGGTGCTAACTTTGCTGATGTAGGTTGGCCCAACTGCGGAGAAATTGATATTATGGAGCAAACAGGTCAGGACAAAACAAAAACGTCTGGTGCGCTCCACTTTCCTGGTAACTCAGGAGGTGATGCTATTGTTGAAGAAACTACAGTTGCTAATACAGCAACAGAATTTCATGTATATACCGTGGAATGGACAGCTGAATCTATAAAAATGTCTGTAGATGGTGACTTCTTCTTCTCGTATGATAACAATGAACAGCTTCCATATAATGCAGATTTCTTTATGATTTTAAATGTGGCCATGGGTGGCTCATTAGGCGGAACGGTAGATCCTAATTTCACCGAAGACACCATGGAAATTGACTATATAAGAGTATACCAGTAAATTAATTAATAGCACTCCGTTTGGTCTAAAAAAGTTCAGACCAAACGGAGTTAATAAAAACACTAAGAGAAATACCTCTTACAAACTAAGACTTTAAACCAACAAAAGTAGTATTCGCCATTTTTGAATTCGATTCGCTTGAATCAAGCGTTGGTTTCCTTTGAGAATAGCTTTTGTAATAATACCATAAGGTAAATGAATTCAAATACTTTAACAGCAGAAAATAACAAGCTTTCAAATCAGTACGAAAGCATCAAAGGAGAATTAATCACTTTTGAAAATGAATCTTATTATAAAATCACTAATAGTGATCAAATGAGACCATTTTTCATGAGTATTGTAAGTGACTCAAATCACTGGATGTTTATATCTAGCAACGGTGGATTAACGGCTGGTAGAAAAAATGCAGAATATGCCCTATTCCCCTATTATACAGATGATAAAATTACCGAGTTAGCTGATACAACAGGAAGTAAAACCATATTTCAAATTCACACACCACACGGTATTAAAGTTTGGGAACCATTTTCAATCAGACAAATGGGCTTATACAACACTAGAAACAACCTCTACAAAAACAGCTATGGAAACAAAATAATTTTTGAAGAAATAAATGACGACTTGGGGTTAACCTTCAGATACCAATGGTGTTCTAGTAATGAATTTGGTTTTGTAAAAAAATCGACCCTCACAAATGATTCTGAAGAAAAAATTGCCATTACTGTTCTTGATGGGTTACAGAATATTTTACCAAGTAATGTATCTTCAGAGCTACAAAACAGTAGAAGTAACTTAGTTGATGCCTACAAAAAAAGTGAATTACACCCTGAAACTGGTGTTGGGGTTTATGCTTTAAGTGCTGTTATTGTTGACAAAGCTGAACCAAGCGAATCTTTAAGTACCAATATGGTATGGTCTCAAGGGTTTACCAATCCTACCCGTTTAATATCGTCTTTACAACTTGATACATTCAGACGAGGCCATTCTGTTGAAGAAGAAATAGACATCAAAGCTGAAAAAGGCGCCTATTTTATTTCTGATACCATAAATTTAACTTCAGGTGCCAATAAACAATGGTTTTTTGTAGCCAATGTAAATCAATCCATCTCAGATATTGTTCAAATAGAAGCGCTGATTAAATCTGATGCTGAGATTGTAAAAACCATAGATAAAAGTATAGATGCAGGCACGCAAAATCTTGTAAGATTAACAGGTAATGCAGACGGATTACAAGTAACGGCTGATCCCCTAACGAATAACAGACACTTTGCCAACACCCTATTCAATATCATGCGTGGCGGTATTTTTGATAACAATTATAATATTGAAAAAGAAGACTTTACAACCTATTTAGGTAAAGCCAACAAACTTGTTTTCAAAGAAAAAACAGCCATTATAAACACGCTTCCTGAGTTATTTACACTAACGCAATTAAAAAAAATAGCAGAGGCGGATACCAACCCAGATTTTAAAAGGCTTTGTTTTGAATACTTACCTTTAAAATTTAGCAGAAGACATGGCGACCCAAGTAGACCTTGGAATAAATTCTCAATTAATACCAGAAGTGAAATTGATGGCTCAAAAATATTAGACTATGAAGGCAACTGGCGCGATATCTTCCAGAACTGGGAAGCGCTTGCCCACTCGTATCCTGAGTTTATAGAGGGCATGATTCATAAGTTTTTGAATGCAACAACATTTGACGGCTACAACCCGTATCGTGTTACAAAAGATGGTTTTGATTGGGAAGTCATTGAAGAACATGACCCTTGGTCGTACATAGGTTATTGGGGTGATCACCAAATCATTTATCTGTTAAAATTCCTTGAATTTATTGAAAACTATCAACCCAATACTCTTGAAAAACGTTTTAATGAAAACATATTCGTGTATGCCAATGTTCCTTACAAAATAAAAGGATTTCAGGATATTCTAAACAACCCAAAAGACACAATTGACTTTGACTATAAACTAGATCAAAGTATTAATGAAAAGCGAAAAACACTAGGTGCAGACGGTGCATTGTTATCAGATGGTAATTCAAATATATATCGAGTTAACCTTATTGAAAAACTCTTGGCTACTGTTTTAGCCAAACTATCAAACTTCATTCCCGAAGGCGGTATTTGGTTAAACACCCAACGCCCAGAGTGGAATGATGCAAATAACGCGTTAGTTGGTAATGGTGTATCCATGGTAACACTTTATTACCTCAATAGATTTTTTAACTTTTTTGAAAACATTATTGCTAATGCTGAAACTTCAAAAGTATCCATATCACAAGAATTATTCGAGTTTTTTAATGGCATAACAACCACCCTTAAAAACCATGAAAACCTATTAACTGGTAAAATTTCAGACAAGGACAGAAAAAACATTCTTAAAGGCTTAGGAAAGGCTGGTAGTCAATACCGAGAAGTCATTTACCAGAACGGTTTTTCTAGTAAAAAGATGGATTTAGATTTTAATACCATTTCGTCCTTTATTAAAACAACAAAAAAATTCTTAGCTCATAGTATTGAAGCTAATAAACGGGATGACAATATGTATCATGCCTATAATCTAATGACCTTAAAAGCTAATAATGAGGTATCCATATCTTACCTTTCTGAAATGCTAGAAGGTCAAGTGGCTGCTCTAAGTTCAGGATACCTATCTCCTTCTGAAGCGTTAACCCTATTAGACGGCTTAAAAAACAGTACTTTATTCAGAGAAGATCAATATAGTTATATTCTTTATCCAAATAAAAATCTTCCGCGTTTTGATAAAAAGAACAATATTCCTAAAGATAAGGTTGAAACAAATGCCCTTTTAAAACAGTTGATAGCTGATGGCAATCGTCAAGTTATAGAACAAGATGTACTTGGCAATTATCACTTCAATCAAAATTTCAACAATGCTGACAGTGTAAAAAAGGCCTTAAATGATTTAGGACCAAAATATGCTGCTTTAGTATCCAATAATATCAAAGACACTTTACAGGTTTTTGAAACTATTTTTGATCATAAATCTTTTACGGGACGATCAGGCACCTTTTTTGGATATGAAGGTTTAGGTTCTATTTATTGGCATATGGTATCAAAACTTCTATTGGCCGTACAAGAAAACTGCTTGTTGGCCATAAAATCAGGAATTGACAAGCAAATCATAGGACGATTACTTGATCATTATTATGAAATCAGTGCGGGCATTGGGGTACATAAATCACCTGAATTATATGGCGCATTCCCAACAGACCCCTATTCTCATACACCCGCCACAAAAGGTGCACAACAACCAGGTATGACAGGTCAGGTAAAAGAGGACGTGTTAAGCAGATTTGGAGAACTTGGTGTTTTTGTTGAAAACGGTCTCATCACATTCATGCCAAAACTGTTACAAACCAAAGAGTTTTTATCTAAAAACTCTGTATTTCATTATACGGCTATTAATGGTCAAAAGGAAAGCATTCCATTAAACGCCGGATCACTTTGTTTTACATATTGCCAGGTTCCTGTGATTTATAGGCTGTCTGACAACAATGATATTGAAATTATTTTTAATAACGGAAGGCGCATTGTTTCAAATGAACTCTCTCTTGACTATGCAGCTTCAAAAACCATATTTGAACGTAAAGGTGATGTAAAACACATAACAGTTTCCATCAAACAGTAAGAACGAAACATATGTTAAAACTGAAAAGTTTCATATCACTTTTAATTTTTGTAATGATGCTAGGATGCAATAAAAAATCAATAACAGCAGCTGATATATTGGGTAACCCAAATTATTTGGCTATATCTTATGGTGGCTATCGCCATGACACCAGAGATATTCAACCAACTATTGCTGAGCTAAAAGATGACATGAAACTTCTCTCTGCTATGGGTATTAAGCTATTGAGAACCTATAATGTGCAGCTTCAGCAAGCTTCTAATCTTTTAAAAGCCATTAAGCAGTTAAAAGAAGAAAATAGCAACTTTGAAATGTATGTTATGTTAGGGGCTTGGATAGATTGCCAAAATGCATGGACAGATAAAACACCTAATCATGATATAGAAAGTGAACAGAATGCAGGTGAAATAGCAAGAGCAGTAGCTTTAGCAAAACAATACCCAGACATTGTAAAAATAATCGCTGTTGGTAATGAAGCGATGGTACACTGGGCAACAAATTATTTTGTTCAACCCAAAGTGATTCTAAAATGGGTGAATCATTTACAAGATTTAAAAAACCAAGGTGATTTACCAAAGGATTTATGGATTACCTCTTCTGATGATTTTTCTTCATGGGGCGGTGGCGATCCGACCTATCATACGCCAGATTTAGAAAAGTTAATAAAAGCAGTTGACTACATTTCCATGCATACCTACCCTATGCATAACACATACTACAACCCAGAATTTTGGTTGATTCCAAACGGTAAAGAGCATACCCCAAAAGAAGAGCAAGTAAAAGCTGCCATGTATAGAGCTTTAGAGTTCGCTAAAATGCAATATGATAGTGTGTTTAATTATGTAAAAAGTCTTGGCATTAATAAACCCATTCACATTGGTGAAACTGGTTGGGCCACCACTTCAAACGGGCATTATGGCAAAAACCTATCAAGAGCTGCTGATGAATACAAGTCGGGTTTATATTATAAACTCATGAGAGAATGGACGAACACTTCAGGTATTTCTTGCTTCTATTTTGAAGCTTTTGATGAACCTTGGAAAGATGCCAAAAACCCCAATGGGTCTGAAAACCACTTTGGGCTCATCAACCTTAATGGACAAGCCAAGTATGCTATTTGGGATTTAGTTGATAAAGGGATATTTAACGGACTGACTAGAGATGGACAACCCATTACAAAAACATATAATGGTCGTTTTAATGACTTGATAAAAACAGTTGAAGCGCCGCCCAAGGTGAGTGAAATGTGGACACATTAAAAAAGTATGAATACACTTAAATACATATCAATTTGTCTTTTATCAATGCTAGTCTTAGCCTGTAGCAAGCAAACTCCGTTGGTAAAAGTTTCAGGGAACCATCTGTTAGTTGATAATACGCCTTACCTCATAAAAGGCATTTGTTATCACCCTGTTCCAATAGGAAGTAGCACACGGAATTTTGATAATTTAAATCAGGATATAGCGCTCATGAAAGAAGCCGGTGTAAACACTATAAGAGTATATGCCCCTATTGATGATATAGCTGTTTTAAACGCCCTTAACGATGCTGCAATAAAAGTTATTATCGGGTTTGGTTATGACCAGAATGGGTTTTATGATATTGTGTCTGGCTCATATCTCAATTATATAAAAAAGTACAGCAACCATCCTGCTATTTTAATGTGGGAACTGGGTAATGAATACAACTACCACCCCGAATGGTTTGAAGGAGATTTATCAAATTGGTATAAGGCACTTGATAAAGCAGCTATTCAAATTCACAATACAGACTCTAATCATCCTGTGGCTACGGCACATGGTGAGCTTCCAGATAATACCGTTTTAGCATTCTGCCCTAATATTGATGTTTGGGGTATGAATGTGTATCGTTGGGATAATCCAGAAACTATCTTTAAACAATGGAAAGCAATGAGCAACAAACCCATGTATTTATCGGAAGCTGGAGCAGATAGTTATATGACTATTACCGCCGAAGGTTTTAATCAAGGTAGCAATGAGCAAGCTCAAGCACAGGCCAATGAAAAAATTCTAAAAGAAATATTTAAGAATCTTGATGTTTGTTCGGGTGTTACTATGTTTTCGTTCACTGATGGTTGGTGGAAAGCGGGAAACCCTGATAAACAAGATATCGGAGGTTGGGCTCCAAACAGTTCAGGGGTTCCTTATGATGGATCACCAAATGAAGAATTTTGGGGTATGGTTGATATCAACAGAAATAAAAAAATGGCCTTCACTGTTCTTAAAAACATATATACTAAAGAAAATCATTAAACATGAAGCATCTTAAAAACATAGCAATGGTCTTGTGCATGACACTCGTACTCAATAGTTGTAAACATGAAAAACAAGAATTAAAAATGGAGGTGTTTGAAACTTCTGAGAGTGGTAATAGACTAAAGCAACTGACTAGTTTTCAACCAGCCAAAAACAAAGCAACCATAGAATTATTCCCAGAAATCACATTTCAAAAGATTACTGGGTTTGGAGCTGCTTTTACTGAGTCATCTGCTCATCTATTAAATCAATTAAGCAAAGCCAACAGAGACACCATACTTCAGGCATATTTCTCAAGAGAAGGCGCGAACTATTCGTTAACACGAACACACATGAACTCCTGTGACTTTAGCCTAACAAATTATTCATATGCCCCCGTTGAAGACGATTTTTCCTTGAAACATTTCAGCATTGAGGAAGACATGGATGATCTTATCCCCATGATAAAAGAAGCCATGACTATTTCAAAAGACGGATTTAAAATTTTTGGTTCTCCATGGACAGCGCCACCATGGATGAAAGACAACAACCATTGGGTTGGCGGTAAACTATTACCTAAATACTATGACACCTGGGCCTTATTTTTCTCAAAATACATAGACGCTTATAAAAAAGAAGGTATAGACATTTGGGGGTTTACTGTTGAAAATGAACCCCATGGCAACGGAAACAACTGGGAAAGCATGCATTTTACGCCAAAAGAAATGACTGACTTTGTAGAATTTCATTTGGGTCCCAAACTGGAAGCTGATGGTTATGGTGACAAAATTATTTTAGGTTACGATCAAAATCGAGCCGGGTTAAAAGAATGGGTTGATGAAATGTACCGCAGCCCCTCCTCTTCAAAATATTTTGATGGTACGGCCATTCACTGGTATGAAAGTACCTATGAGGTTTTTCCAGAAGACTTGCAGTATGCTCATAATAGAGCCCCAAGCAAATATTTAATAGAAACCGAAGGCTGTATTGATGCCGAAGTTCCAGTATGGAAAGATGATGCTTGGTACTGGAAAAAAGAAGCCACAGACTGGGGTTATGATTATGCTGAAGAAAAAGACAAACACCTACACCCAAAATATGCTCCAGTAAACAGATATGCCAGAGATATTATTGGATGCCTTAACAATTGGGTTGATGGTTGGGTAGACTGGAATATGGTTTTAAACCGCCAAGGTGGCCCCAATTGGTTTGAAAACTGGTGCATTGCCCCTGTTATTGTTGACCCTGATAAAGATGAGATTTACTTTACACCATTGTATGATATCATGGTTCATTTTAGCCGATATATTAGACCCGAAGCTAAAGTAATTAAAGTAGAAAACACTGATAAGGAGTTAATGATAACCGCAGCTAAAAACCCTGATGGTTCCATTGCTGTAGTCATTTTTAATGAGGGTATGACCAATAAAAGTTTCACTATAAAATTATTTAATCAATCAAAAGATATTCAAATAAGCAAACAAGCTATTCAAACCATTGTAATTCCCAAAACATAAACGTTTTGAACCTATAAACAAACTAAACACTAAAACCATGTCAAAATCCACATCCAAACCACAAGTTCCTTTAGGACAAAAAATAGCCTTTGGTATAGGTATGTTAGCCAATCAAATGTTTCCTGCCATTTTAGGAATATTCATGGTTGTATTGGTTCAAGACCTAGGTTTTCCTGGGTGGATGTGGGGTGTTCTGTTTTTTATTCCCCGTGTTTTTGACTCTATCACAGACCCTATCATGGGATTTATTTCAGACAACACAAAATCACGTTGGGGACGCAGAAGACAATACGTGTTTATTGGTTCCATAATTATGGGGATTTCGTTCGTAATTATGTGGCAGCTCTATCGTGAAGATGGTATAGATTACAACTTTTGGTATTTTTTATTGTGGTCTTTTGCTTTCTACTTGGGCTTAACCATTTTTAGTGTACCATATGTCGCCATGGGTTATGAAATGAGTACTGATTTTCATGAGCGCACAAATATTATGGCCGTAGCGCAATGGATAGGTCAATGGGCATGGGTCATCGCTCCGTGGTTTTGGGTTATTATGTATGACAAAGGTTGGTTTGAATCGGCCGATGTGGCCACTCGAGAACTGGCCATTTGGGTAGGTATTGTTTGCATGCTCTTTGCAATGGTTCCCGCTATTTTTATAAAAAGTAAATCCACATTGAATGAAGAAAGTTATTCTCCACTTAATTTAAAAAACATTGGAGGTAGCTTAAAAGAAATCCTTGTTGGTTTCAAAGAAGCTTTTAATTCTGTACCCTTTAGAAAATTATGCATTGCCACTTTTTTGATATTTAATGCCTTTAATACCATAGCAAGCTTTTCTTTTTTTATAGTGGTTTATTACCTTTTTAATGGTGATGCTGGAGCCGCAGGAGTTTGGCCTACCTTGTTTGGCAGCATTGGAGCTCTAGTAACCACTTTTTTAGTTATTCCTGTAGTTGCCAAAATGTCTAAAGTCATGGGTAAAAAAAGAGCGTTCATAGCCTCGCAAGGTATTTCTATTTTAGGTTATATTCTATTATGGTTTCTCTTTGTCCCTGGAAAACCATATATGTTCATTTTTGCTTTACCCTTCTTTTCTTTTGGTATTGGTAGCTTATTCACTTTGATGATGTCAATGACCGCCGATGTTATTGACCTCGACGAATTAAACACTGGACAGCGGCGAGAAGGGATTTTTGGCGCCATCTATTGGTGGATGGTTAAGTTTGGTTTAGCTATAGCTGGTTTGTTAAGTGGTGCTATTATGACTCTTGTTGGATTTGTTCCAGCCGCTGAATCACAACCCGAAAATGCCATAACAGGTTTACGCATATTTTATTCTGGCCTACCTATTTTAGGAACCTTACTTGCTATGTATGTTATGCGAAATTATGATATCACCGAGAAACGCGCTAATGAAATTAGAGCCGAACTTGAAAGTAGAAAAAAGCATTTAGAATCAGATAATAAACCAAGCTATGTCGAGTAAAAGAAATCATAAAATTATGTCGTTATCTGGCGGCAATCTCAATAACAAAACAACAAAAGGTCTTCAATATCTTTTTGAAAAGACACTAAAACAAGGTATGCACGGGTTATGCTTTAGCCCTTATGAAGAAGGTCAAAAACCAGGCACACATATTTCAGAAGAGCAAATTAGGAGACGTCTTGAATTGATTCGTCCATATACAACATGGATTCGTTCGTTTTCTTGTACAGAAGGGAATGAACTTATTCCTAAAATAGCTAAAGAGTATGGCTTAAAAACTTTAGTTGGTGCTTGGTTAGGAAAGGATTCGCAAATTAACAAAAAAGAAATAGACGGTTTAATAAGATTAGCCAAAGCGGGTTATGTAGATATTGCCGCTGTGGGCAATGAAGTCCTTTATAGAGGTGATTTAAGTGAAACTGAATTACTTGTTTTCATGGAAAAAGTTAAACATGCACTTCCAAACACTCCAATGGGTTATGTAGATGCCTATTATGAGTTTACAGATCGACCAAACATAACCAAAGCCTGTGATGTTATTTTAGCCAATTGCTATCCGTATTGGGAAGGCTGTAATTTAGAATATTCCTTAATATATATGAAAGATATGTATAGGCAAGCTCTAAAAGCGGCTAAAGGTAAAAGAGTAATTATTACAGAAACAGGCTGGCCCAGTGAAGGCACAGGACTTTATGGCGCCATACCCTCTTATGAAAGCGCCATAAAATATTTCATTAACGCGCAAAATTGGTCGAAAGCAGATAATATTGAGATGTTCTATTTTTCCTCGTTTGATGAATCCTGGAAGGTTGGTGCTGAAGGAGATGTTGGTGCATTTTGGGGTCTTTGGGATAAGAATGAAAAATTAAAATTCTCCCTTAATTCTATAAAAAAAATTTCAAGACGTCTCATTAATTTTATTTCTATAGACCCTCAATAGTAAAAACGCATAAAAAACAAGTCACCATACACCTTGAGTTTTTCGCTCAAGGTTTTTTTTATATTCTATCAAAGCACGCCATAATAACAGATAAAATTAAAAACACTAATACTACAACCTAACTCAATCTGTTGCTGCCCTATTTTATACCACAACATTACCACAACACTTAGCAAAAACACCTCGTTAACTATCAGATGCAACTCGCTAAAACCTCTTTTTTTTTGCGACTTACGCAATAAATCATTGTTTTTTTTGAAATGTATGTTTTTTGTATTGGACAAAAATAGCAATACCACAATACGCATCATCTAACTTTACAACAACTAAATAATTAAATAATTCTAAATAAAACATTATGAAAAAAATTACCTTTTTATTGATTTTAGCGATAACCTCGCTATCATTTTCTCAAAATATTCCGGTTGATTTTGAAAGTAACATTACTATTGGTGATAATTGGAAGGCCGATAGTGGTCTGGCTTCTGTTGCTGTAGTAGATGATCCTGCTGCCTCTGGAAAAGGCAAGGTGGGACAAATAAATGCCTCTGATGCCGGACAACCTTGGCAAAATGCTCAATTAAGAATGACCACAAACTACATTGACTTAACCGATGCAACAGGTAGTAGTTCTATCACCTTTGATTATTATAGCACTGTTGCTGGTGGTGGACTTTTAAAGTTAGAACAGTCACTCAATGGTGGTGGCAATGTTGAACGTGCTTTTACCACCTCAGGGACGGGATGGGAATCTATTACAGTAGATTTAGACAACCCAGATGTAGGAGATCCTGTTAATGACCAATACAAACTTCTCGTTTTCTTTCCTGGTATAGGTAACGGAAATGGAGCAACCAATGAGGTTACTTATGTAGATAATATTTCTGGTGTTGTAGGAAATCCTATTGCTCCAACAGAAACTACTAGTGTTACTGTTGATTTTGAACCTGGAGGATTAGGTCAAGATTGGTCATGGACCCCAACAGAAGTTGCACCTTCATTTACTTTAAAAACGAACCCTAACCCAAGTGGCATTAATACATCTGATAATGTTATAGAATTTATCGCTAGAACCACAGATAATAACTGGGCCTTAGCATTCACAGATGATATAGGTCAGTTTACTTTTGATGAAACAAATGCTATTGTTAAGATTATGGTTCACAAACCTAATACAAGTAAAATAGCCATAAAATTTGAAGGATTAAGTCCTGCCCATGAGATTCAAATTGCCAATACCACTACCAATCAATGGGAGGAAGTAATCTTTGATTTTTCAGGGCAAATTGGAAATACTTACAGCAGAATTGTAATTATTCCAGATTTTATTGAGCCTTATGTTAATGGAAAAGACCGACCTGAAGATCATACCCTTTATTTTGACAACATAGTGGTACCTGAAGGAACCATAGTAAATTTACCAGAACCAACAGTAGTTGCTCAAACACCCTCTCATGATGAAACGGCCAATCAAGTCATTTCTATTTTTAGTGATGCCTATGCAAATGTTCCAGATAGTAACTACAATCCAGCTTGGGGTCAATCAACATCTGCAACTATTGAAATGGTAAGTGGTGAAGAGGTTTTAAAATATGCTAGCCTGAATTATCAAGGTACGGAATATACCAAACAAAATGTTTCTGGCCTTACACACTTGCATGTTGATTATTGGACAGCAAACTCAACAAGCTTAGAATTTTTCTTGGTGACTAATAATGGGGCTGCAGCCGAATTTGGATATCCATTACCAATTACAACTACAGAATCTTGGTTAGGCGTAGATATTCCTCTTTCTGCTTTCCAAGGCGTAGACTTGGCTCACGCGGTAGCCTTTAAAGTAGTAGGTAACGGAACCGTATGGTTTGATAATTTCTACTTCTACAATGAAGTTAGTTTAAGTACTAGCACCTTTACAAAGGATGTCTTAAAAGTGTATCCTAATCCATCTAAAAATGTTTGGACCATTAAAGCTAAAGATTTAAACATCACTTCTGTTTCACTGGTAAATATTTTAGGAAAAACAGTTTTAACAAAAACACCAAACTCAGGAGAAATTAGCATCGATGCCTCCTCTTTGAATACAGGATTATACTTTGCAAATATTATAACAAGTCAGGGGTCTCAAACCATTAAACTTGTTAAGGAGTAATATTCTAAACCATATTACTTACAAAAAAATAAACTTAAGCGAATGCATTAGTAATTTTTTAATGTATTCGCTTTCTTAATATTCTTAAAAATGAAAATAGCATCTCGATCCAAACAACTTCTTTTTCTTAGTTTACTATGCCTTTCTTTTACCATTGGTGCCCAAGTTACTGTAGGCAATGGAAGTTATACTACTAATTTTCCAGGTACGGATGCCGCTGGTAGAAATGGGTATCCCTCAGGAACACCTCAATTATCAGGAAACGCCATAGGCAAACCTGTTCCAACAAATGACTGGTGGTCTAAATTAGTAAAAGATAATCATGCCGATAATTTATTCAACTATCCCATGACCATGAAAACCACTAATACTGGATTAGTGGTTACCTATATTCCTTTTGGTGTAATTGGAGACTCCGCCCCTATTAAAGTTGGACTATCTGGACTAAATGCTTTGCAAGCAACAGTTTCAGATTATTCAGATTGGACCGTTACTATGAATTGGAATGACGGTTCACATGATTTAAAGGCTACTTCGGGAATTGGTATGCCTTTTCTATATTTTGAAAAAGAATCGGACGATGTGCTAGAAATTCAAATTAACGGTGGTTCGATAACCGTTTCTTCTGAAATGCTCATCATTGAAAACGCCAGTGGTAATGCTGATTTTGTGTTTTATGCCCCATCAGGAAGCACGTGGACCAATACTGGAAACACCTACACCTCTACCCTAAACGGAAAAGATTATTGGTCTATGGCCATGCTACCACAAGATAATAGCAATGCAGCCACCGTAGCCCAAGAATATAAAAAATATGCTTATGTATTTCCTACCAATACTACAACCAGTTGGTCTTACAATGAAAATACAGGTGTGGTACAAACCAATTTTTCAGTAACCACAGAAACAAAAGAAGGGGTTGAAACGAATATTTTACAAGGACTTTTACCTCATCAATGGGCTAATTTATCGGCCATTTCAGCCACTCCAAATGGCTACAGTTACAACGGTATAAGAGGCGAGATAAAAACGCTTGATGGTAACGGTTTCATCGTTGAAAACGTTTTTCGCGGTATTCTGCCTACCATGCCTTATTTAGCAAATTATAGTGCAGGGTTTAATCCTTCTGATTTAGATGCTAAAATTGCTCAAATTGAAAATGATGGGTTAGCCACCTGGACAGATTCTTATAACGAGGGGCAAGTAATGAATCGATTGATTCAATCGGCTAGAATTGCCGATCAAACCGGAAACATTGAGGCTCGAGATAAAATGATAGCTACCGTAAAAGAACGTTTAGAAGACTGGCTAAGCTATCAATCTGGAGAAAAAGCCTTTTTGTTTTATTATAACAATGATTGGTCTGCTATGTTAGGTTATCCTGCTGGTCATGGGCAAGACACCAATATAAACGATCACCATTTTCACTGGGGTTACTTTATACATGCGGCTGCTTTTCTAGAACAATTTGAACCTGGGTGGGCTAACAACTGGGGAGAAATGATTAATCTTTTAGTTAGAGATGCTGCCTCTGACAGTAGAAACGATGCACAGTTCCCTTTCTTAAGAAACTTTAGCCCGTATGCTGGCCATTGCTGGGCAAATGGTTTTGCTTCCTTTCCACAAGGTAACGATCAAGAATCGACTTCTGAAAGTATGCAATTCAATTCCTCGCTAATCCACTGGGGTACTATTACAGGAAATGACGCTATTAGAGATTTAGGAATTTATTTATACACTACCGAGCAAACAGCTATTGAAGAGTATTGGTTTGATATGTATGAACGTAATTTTCAACCTTCACAACAATACAGCCTAGTGTCTCGTGTTTGGGGGAATTCTTATGATAATGGAACATTTTGGACCAGTGATATTACAGCATCTTATGGTATTGAATTATACCCCATGCATGGTGGTTCTTTATACTTAGGTCAAAACAAAGCTTATGTTCAAAAAATTTGGGATGAGTTAAAAACATACACTGAAATATTGAGCACCTCAAGTACCAATCCTAACCTTTGGCATGATACCATCTGGAAATATTTAACTTTTATTGATCCTCAAACAGCTATTGACCTGTACAACGCATACCCAGATAGAATTATGAAATTCGGTGTATCTGATGTTCAAACCTATCATTGGTTACATGCCATGAACGCCATGGGAACCCTTGACGCAACATTAACCGCTGATTACCCTATTGCCGCGGTTTTTAGTAAAGATGGCGACAAGACCTATGTAGCGCATAACTATTCCAGTGCTCCCATTACGGTTACCTTTTCTGATGGTTTTAAACTAGATGTACCAGCATATCAAATGGCAACCAACAAAGACGCTAGTGTTTCAGGAATCATGTCGTCAGACTTCAACCTGGCCTTTCCTAATGGCAGTGTTAATTTAACTGTACAAACATCGGGAACTGGAATTACAAAAGTTGAATTTTTTGATGGAACGAATCTCTTAGGCGAAATTCAAAATAGTCCATATGAAATGAAAGCTTCAAATCTTACCCTTGGTAATCACGGTATGTATGCCAAAGTGTATGACGGATCTAAATTTAATATCACAAATATTATTACTATTCAAGTTGGAGATCAAGTTCCTTATTCGGGAACGGCTATAGAAATCCCAGGAACTATTGAAGCTGGGCACTATGACAAATTTGAAGGTGGTGTTGGTCAGGGTATTTCTTATGTAGATGTGTCTCAAAACAACGAAGGTGATTTCAGACCAGAAGAATATGTAGATGCCGCTACGGACACTTCCGAAGGTGCAATTATTGGATGGATTGCATCGGGCGAATGGGTAGAATACACTATTGACGTGCAAACTGCTGGAAACTATAACTTGGATTTTAGATATGCCTCAGGTAACAGTGCTGGCGGTGGACCATTTTATCTTGAAATAGACGGAGATAAAATCAGTCCAGACATTTCTGTTCCCTCTACAAGCACCTCCAATTGGTCTACCTGGGCCACCAAAACCGTTAATAATATAGAACTAAACAAAGGAAAACATGCATTAAGATTAGCCTTCACAAATGGTGAATTTAACTTAGGAAAATTAACCTTTAGCTATTCTAGTCCGTTAGCTTATAATCCACCTGTAGCCCATGCTGGAGATAACGTATCTGTTATTTTGCCCGCAACAACAGCAACTTTAGATGGTTCTCAAAGTACCGATGCAGATACTCCTGTTTTGAATTATGCTTGGGAACAAATTTACGGACCATCGGCTATAAACTTCTCTAGCTCTACTGTTGTGTCTCCTAATATTTCTAATTTAGAAGAAGGTATTTACAAGCTCAAGCTTACGGTTGATGATGGTTCACATACATCGAGTAGCACCGTTTTAGTCATGGTTACGCAAACGGGAAATACCACTCCAACGGTGTCGTTAACAAGTCCGGCCAATAACTCCTCATTTAAAGAAGGAGATGACATAGCAATTTCGGCTACAGCCAGTGACCTTGACGGTACTGTATCGTTAGTTGAGTTCTATGATGGCATAACAAAAATTGGTGAAGATAGTACTGCTCCATTTAATTTCGTTTGGAGTAATGCAAGCCTTGGCAATCACCAACTTTCTGCTAAGGCCATTGATGATGCTGGAGGCCAAGGCACATCACAAACGGTAAATATATCGATTGATGAAGTAAAACGCTGCGAACAAACAGGAACCGGAGCCCTTCAAGGATCTTTCTCCATTGGTTATAAAAGTACTTTTGAAACCATTGGTACAGATGTTATCGTCACTTTTGAGCTACTTGATAATGATAAGTTCTCTGGAAATGCTTACCTCTGGCAGCAATCGCCTTTTGCGGAGTCAGGCATGGACTTTGTTGAAACCAATAAATTCACCAAAACTCTAAGTGGATTAACTAATGGACAAACCATTAGCTATGCCTGTAAATTTGAATTCACAGGAGGCTTAGCCGTTACAGAATATGTAGACTATGTAGTTGGTTCAGATTGTTCAGGTGATAATGACACAGAAGCTCCGACAAATTTTACAGCTTCAATTGGTACTGTAACCTCAAACTCAGTTGAGCTGCTATTAAACGCAACAGACAATTCTGGTACGGTAGTTTATAATGTTTCTTTTGACACAGGATCTGATGGCTTAACTGGTGAATCTGGCGTTCAAAAAGCTTTAGTAATAGCCGCCTTACAACCTGAAACCTCTTATACGTTTTCTATTTCGGCTTCTGACTTAGCTGGAAATGAAGCCACCAACAATCCTATTATCCTTCAAGCCACTACTTTAACCAGCGCTAATACCGCTTGCTCTGGAATAAGTGCTGATGCCCAGCAAGGTTCTTTTGATATTGGTTACAATTATAACTTTGAAACTTCGGGTACAGATGTCACGTTTACCTTTGAATTATTAGATAATAAAGACGGTGTTATTGCCTATTTATGGAAAGAATCACCCTTTGGTGAAACCCCAATGAGTGCGGTTTCTGGTGAACCTAAAACATTTACAACCACCATTTCTGGACAAACACCAGGAGCAACCATTAGTTATGCTTGTAAATTTGCATTTGCAGGCGGTTTAGCCGTAACTAAATATTTTTCTTATAAAGTTGGTGACAACTGTACTTTGGGTCTTGATAAACCAAAATTAGAAGATTTCAAGGTGTATCCTAATCCAAGTTTTAGTATGTGGACTATCAACAGTTCAACAAACATAACATCCATTCAAGTTTATAACGCTTTGGGAAAACAAGTGCTAAGTTTAAACGCCGATAACAGCATCACAAATATTGATGGTACACCACTCCCTTCTGGTTTGTATTTCGCTCAGGTAAGTACAGAAGCAGGCAGTACAACCATTAAATTGATTAAAAAATAGTTTTTTAGTTTAGTAGTTAGAAGAAAGTCTATCAGGTATACGCTTGGTAGGCTTTTTTGTTATGGTAGTTTTATAAGGCATAAGCTCATCTTAAAAATGGCATCTAAAGCTAACATTTGGTGTCAATCCTAACGATTTATTTTCAATCGCTATAGCAGAACTTGAATCCTCAGGATTAACTTCATAGTAGGTATTTATAACATTCTTTCTATTCAAAATATTAATAACGCCAACACGCACTGAAGATATCATACCTTTACTGAGGTTAAAACCATAATTTAATGAAGCATCCAATCGCATAAAATCTTCAAGGTTGTCGCGATTAGGATCACCATAATTCACAACAATATCATTACCATTCTGAATGGTTTCATGACCTTCAACGGGTTTGGTATAAGGTTTTCCCGAACGCCAAATACCTCCTAAAGAAATCTCTAATGGTTCTAAAATATTATAATTAAAAGCTAAGGACACAGAATGCCTGATATCCATATTATTGGGGAACACGGGCGGATTTAAAATTTTAAACTCATAATCATTTACACTATAAGTATAACTCAGCCACGTACTGTAATGACTCGCTGTTTTATTAACAAGAAACTCAAGCCCTTTTACCTTATAACGGCCCGAAGCCTTTAAATACTGAAAATTATTATAAAACCCCTCATTAGAAAGGGTAATACCATTTACCACCTTATAATAGCCCTCAACATCCAAAATCCAATTACGATGATTGTACTCAAAACCCAAAGAAGCCTGTTTACTTTTTGAGATAGGTACATTTTTAGTATTGGCTAAAATCCATCGTCTGTTTTCAACCCCTAAAAAATCATCTTGAAAGTCTATAATCTGTGTAACCGATTGGTTTTTAAACTCACCTTGTAATTTAACAGCAAACAGATGTGACAACTTCTGCCGTATATTTAATCTTGGTTCAAGGATAAACGCATTAAACTTTTGAAAATAATTAGCTCTTATATCCAATCTAGCATAAGTCTCTTGGTTGTTGAATTCCAGTTCTGAAAAGAGTGCTTGACTAATCAACACCTCTTTTTTTACCTTATCATAAGAAAACAAAACACACCTGAACAGCTAACTTATTATTTTTCGTTGTTTAAAAACAGCTGCAACTAACAATTATAGTTTTTACTTAATAAGATATGGTCAAATATCGTTATAACCCAGATGATTTTACATGATTTTTTTAAAACTTGCGTTATTTTTATCTAGTTTAAAAAACCAATATTTTTTAAACTTTTATAACGCAGTATAAATCAAAGAAAGAATGAAAAAAATCATATTGTGCATTATCTTAATAATTGCAGTACTACCAAAATTAGTAGCTCAGAAAAACAAGAAGCCAAACGTAATTATGATTTACACTGATGATCATCGATTTACAGGTGTTCATGCGCTTGGAGGTCAAGCTTTAAGTACTCCAAACTTAGATAATCTGGCTTATACAGGAATCAGCTTTACAAACGCCTATTTAATGGGAGCTTTTAGTGGAGCAACCTGCATACCAAGTAGAGCTATGTTACTTACAGGGCGGCATTTATTTGACTTAGATGGTATAGGCAACAATATCCCAACAAATCATACCATGATGGGAGAAGCTTTTATGAATGCTGGATATTACGCTTACCATGTTGGTAAATGGCATCAGGACACGCAATCTCTTGCCCGTGGCTTTACTTCTGGGGGATTAGTTATGGGAAAACCTGTCTATCTACAAGACCATTTCAGAATGCCTTTTTCTCAATGGAACAAAGCTGGCAATTATCCAAAAGAAAACGCATTTCTTATTAATTGGGATGAAAATGGTAAAGAAGTACGAAGACCCGTTACCAAAAATGATAAAAGAGGCCCTACAGGAACAGAAACTGATGGGCCACACAGTTCTGAAGTCATAGCGAATGGCGCCATAGATTTTATCTCTTCCTACAGCGAAAAAAAGAAACCGTTCTTTATGTACTTAGCCTTTCATGCTCCGCATGACCCACGACAGGCTCCAAAAGCATATAAAGATATGTACCCTGAAGCTGACATAGCGTTACCTCCATCCCATATGTTACAACACCCTTTTGATAATGGACATATCGTTTTACGTGACGAACAATTAGCACCTTGGCCAAGAACAAAGCAAGTAGCCCAGAAACAGCTTTCAGACTATTATGCCATCATCACGCATCTCGATGCTCAAATAGGTCGGGTTATTACAGCCTTAAAAGAAAGTGGTCAATATGACAATAGCATCATTGTGGTAGCAGGTGATAGCGGCTTGGCAGTTGGTAATCATGGATTAATAGGTAAACAAAATATTTATGATGAAGATGGCATACATATTCCATTTATTATTTCTGGTGGTTTCCTTGATACCTCAAATAAGGGACGACGAGAAAAAGCCTTTTGTTATAATTATGATATCTTTCCAACACTGTGTGATATGGCTGGTATAAAAACACCAGGCTCTGTTACGGGTAAAAGTTTAGTGCCAATTATAAATCATGAGGTCAATCAAGTTAGAGATTATACTTATCATGCCTACCGCCAACATCAACGAGCCTTTAGAAAAGGAGATTATAAACTCATAGAGTATGTAAGGGCTCCTGACAGCAACAATAAGAAGGGAGATTTTATTGCCGGATCAAGAGTAACACAATTGTTTAACATCACAAAAGATCCTTGGGAGACATTTAATTTAGCCGATTTCCCTGAATACACTGAACTAGTAGAACAGCTTAGAAAAGAAATGAAAACAAAAGCTGTTGAACTGGGTGATTTAGCGGACGGAAAGAGAACCCAAGTTGATTTTTGGAAATACTATTGATTGAGCAGAAAACCATGCTGTCCAGGTTTCTCATGAACTTTATCACTACTCTATTGTTCAGTCACAATAAACACCTAAGCTCTGGATGATTCGGTTGATATAAAACACATTCCGTTTTCTTTATTAAGACTGGTCAAATTAAAGGCATTCATTTTTATTCTACATATGCCACTCTCTCACTAGATATATAGACATAAATGGAACTATAAAAAAAGAGAACCTATTTCTAGATTCTCTTACTTTGTAGCGGGAACTGGACTCGAACCAGTGACCTTCGGGTTATGAGCCCGACGAGCTACCTACTGCTCTATCCCGCGATATTGGACTGCAAATATACAATCCTTTTTAGATTTTGCAAGCATAAATTAACAAAATATTATTGTTCAATACTTATAGCCTGAAAACCTGTTAGTTCTGAATTTTTAAAACGTATTTTTAATAGAAATGGGTTACAACATACTTCACAATCTTCTATGTATTGCTGTTCTGAAATTGTTTTATCTATAAGAACAGAAATACGTTGCCAGCAATGAGGACAGGTAAAATAATGCTCAATTATCATATTACCCAATATAAAAAAAAGCCATCTAAACGATGGCTTAAAAACTAAATTTATAATGTAATTACTCCTTTTCTATGTCCATGGTTGCAGTAGCACTTTGCAAATCCATTTTATTAAATACAGGCTGATTACCTGATACACTAATATATTCCATATTCAAGTTGTTGTCACTTACCATAATAGTACTAAGCTTATCCATTTGCATGAATTCAATTGGTAAATTTCCAGTAAATTGATTTGTAGACAACAATAGTTCTTGCAGGTTTTTTAATTGCGCAATTTCAACTGGAATTTCACCATCCATTTTGTTATCCATTAAACTCAATTTTTCTAATTTTGATAATGCATAGATTTCATTGGGAATATGACCTGTTAAATAGTTGCTTCCTAACAACAGTTCTTTCAGGTTTTTTAGTTCCATGAGTTCTGTTGGTATTTCTCCCGAAAACTTATTGCTATACAGTTTTAGTGATTCTAAATCTCTTAATTTACCTAATTCCGAAGGGATTTTCCCTTCAAAACCATTCATGAATAATTCTAATACTTTTAAATCAAGTAAGTTTTTTATACTTGAAGGAATAGTGCCTTTTAATTTATTGAATCCTAAATTCATTTTTCTTAAATACAATAAATCGCCTATCTCATTTGGTAAATGACCATCTAGATTATTGAACTGAAGATTAATTTCAACCACTTTTTCGCTGTCCAACTTAACGCCGTGCCAAGTTTCTACAGGAGCTTCTAAATCCCACGTGGAATTCCAGTTATGACCGTTTGTTGCCTTATATAAAGCAATTAACGCGTCCTTTTCTTTAGGTGACACATTAGCAAATGAGTGTGTAGATACAAAAAGGCATAATAAAATAAGTTTTAAGGTCTTCATGTTTTTAGTCAAATTTGGGATTAACTTTCCTACGAAACTAGATCAAAACTCGCTTAAAAACTATTTTATTCGACAAAACGCATGTTTTTTTAACATTTCAATACCTTTCAACGACATATATTAATCAAAAAAGGACTAAAAAATTAGTTAATCCTTTTGACTTTTTTAGCTCCCTAAGATATTTTTTACTACCAACATGTTCTTTATTTAATCTGAAAACACCACAACACTTTCTATCCTTCTATTAATGCCATGCTTAGCGTCAGTACAAGGTTTACTTCCATCACAATCATTTAATAATTGTGATTCTCCAAATCCTTCACTTTCTATTCTGGAATCATTTATTCCTTTACCTATCAAATAATCTTTCACAGCATTTGCCCGTGTTTCTGAAAGTTTCTGATTATATTCTCTAGTACCACGAGAATCCGTGTGTCCGTTAATTTTCAGATTAACTTCTTTATGATTTTCTAAAATTGAAATCAATGCATCTAACACTTGTTTTGAATCATTAGTTAAAGTAAACGAATCAAATTTAAAATACACCACACCCAAATTACTTATATCATTCTCAACCTGCTCCTTACGAGCTAGGATTTCTCGCTGCCTCTCTTCCTCCTTTTCTTTTGCTAACTGTTTTTTTCTTTCTGCTTCCCTTTGAAAGGCTAAAGCCTCAGCTTCTTTCTTTTTATTAATACGTTCAATAGAATCTAATTTTCTTTGATTTTCTTTTGCTATAGATTCCTTCAATTCAGCTTTTTGAAGGCCTTTTTTCGTTAATTCTTTTTTAATGCCAAACCTATAAACTACACCTGCGGCATGCTGTACATGATCTGTACCTACCCCGCCTAGTCGCCATTTACCTGAAGAACTAAAATCAAAACCCCAATGATCAGACAACCAAGTTCTAAATCCAACAACACCATTAAATGTACCTTTGGGTGTATTATCAGAATCGGTATACCCTAAACCTACCCCGACATAAGGATCAAACCAGCCTGTTTCACCAAATATTTTATTCAAATCATAGGACACCCTAGAATCTATTCCGTAATAATCAGATTCAACCGGATTAGGATTTCCATTAATATTTTGACCAACTTTATACTTATTATAAGTTCCTATTAATTCAATTCCTAGACCATTTTCAAAATAACGTCCAATACTAATTCTTGACGGAAAAGCAACCGCGTTTAAATGATTATTCACCTCTAAAGGCTTAACATAAATATCTCCCGATTCATCTACAAAATTGTAACCGAGTCCAACCATCCAAGAACTTGTTACCATGCTATCTTTAACCGTTAGTTTTAATTCTTCCTGTGATATGACCAAATTAAAACATAAAAAAACACCTAATACTATAGGCCTTAAAATTAACTTCATGATGTGCTTGGGCTTAAAATTTTACCAAAAGTAGAAAACCGCTAAAAAAGTGATTTATAAAATCTATAAAATGCTTTTTTATTCGCTCTGAAACAGCGTATAACACCTTTAAAAAGAAAACCCAAAAGCCCCAGTTATTCCAAATTTTCTAGCCATAGGGTTTTCTATTGGATTTAAATAGTTGCCTCTAAAATTAAAGTCTAACCTAAATACTTTAAAAATATTACCAACACCAAAACTATATTCATAATAGGGCACTGAAGACGGGGCTTTGTACACTAACCCTGAAGCATTAATGGCCTTGTTTTCATCGGACACACTACCCATTACTCCTCTAATACCCGCTATAGCCCTAAGGTTATATTTTTTTAAGAAAGGAATTCTTGAAAAAATACGTCCGTTAAAATTGTGCTCAATATGTACAGACGTATAAGTATCTGCAACAAATTCATAAAAGTCAAGCTGAGAAAATGTATTATAAATGGAAAAGTAACTTTGATTACCAGGTACCACACTCATTAATCCCAAAGGCACCACACCAAACGTTTTACCAGCCTCGAGTGTGGTGTATAACCGTCCAAACCCACCAATCTGCCAAGGCTTTATAAACCTAAACTGAAGTTTGGTATAGTCAAAATTATCTCCCTGCTTCCCTTTATGCCCTTTACTAACTTGAGCAAAAAGTTGTGCAAAATCATCATTAGCCGTCAAGCGTTCCACGCCGTACCCTGTCATCTTTCGATTTGGAAAATAAGCCATTAAAAAGGTACTTTCAAACTGCTTTATTTCTGAAGAAATCCCTGTAGGCGAATTAGCGTCATAATAGTCTAAACTGAAGGTAGGCGAAGCTGATTCTAATGTACGATAACTTCCTCCTAATTTTAAAATTAAATTTTTAGCAGGCTCAATTTCAAGTCCTATAGTAGATAAATTTATGTTAGTCAACTTATCATTGGTGGCCGTGGTAAACACACCTGACGACGCAAAACTTCTTCCTAACACATCATTTGATGTTGTTAAACTCGCCCCAATTTGCTCAACATCTCTTCTGTTTCCTCCTGAAATAATTAACCTAGTACGTTTATCTAGCAACCACTTACCTGAAATACCATATTTGAATTTATTGTCATTAAAACCATAGGCCATGAAACCTTCAATACGCCACAAATCATTTCGACCAAAATAGGTTCTACCACCAGCTCGTAACCGCCAGCCTTCAACATCATTATAACCCACCGTAGAATATATAGGTCCATAATCTAGAGGCAATGAATTAAATTCAATATATCCTGAAGCTAAAATGCTTCCTAAATTATAAAGCCTCTTAAATTTTTTGACAGTTTTTAAGGTATCTAGCATTTTATATACCCCTTTCTCGTCTTTGTTAAGTTTTTCTAATCTATTTTCAGACCAAAAATCATCACTTCTATCATAAACATCTTTATCAAAGAAGTTAACCTCCTTTTCATAAAACTTTTTATCCTGTTTAACATCAAACTTATAATTATCATAAAGCGTGGTTCGTTTTCCGTAAATACCCCGTGACTTCTCTTTCTTATTAAAAGCAAAATCAGACATCATATAATCGCGCTTCACTAAAAACAGCGAGTCATTTAGCACTTCAAATTCTTGTTCAATATAAATCTCTTTAACCCAATTTATATTAGCACTTTTTGAAGCCTGCATATTAATTTCTTTAATAGCATAGGTAGTGTCTGCTACCCAGAAATCGCCTTTAAAGGTCAGCTCATTTTTTCTTCTGGGATAATAAATAATATTGTAACACCACTTATTATCTATGAAAGCACTATCAGAAAGCACATAGTTGTAGGTACTGATTCCTGTTCTAGAAATGGGACTTACAAAGCTTTTATCAAAGAACTTCAAATAGTTGTCATAAACGTTAAAATCTGAATATAAATCTTTTATAAAATCAATAATAATTTGATTATCACTAAAGCCAGAGTTCTTATTACCTTCAAGAGTTTCTTTAGTTTTATGAATAACATTATCACCATATACCTTTGAAAACGACTCATTTATAAAAATAGGCAAATAGGTTTTACCCGTTACGCTCGAGGTGTCAACTTGATCAAAAATAAACTCCATGCCTTTAAAGAGTCTACTTTTTATAAGAGCGCTATCAATAGTATTGATATCAAATTCTAGTTTCTCGTATTTATCAAATTGGTATTGACTAAACTGCTTCAAGCCATTACTACGTTTATTGGCCCATATTTTTCTCAATAAATCAATAGCTGGATTGTTTTTTTTAGGTTGTTTTCCTGAAATAATGACCACCTGATCAAGCTGACTTGCTTCTTCCTTGAGTGTAACGTTTAAATTATAAGTTACTTTCTTATCTAAGGAAAGCTTTAAAGTTTCAAAACCAATAAAAGACACAGTGATTTCTTCCCAATTTTCATCAGACTCCAAATAAAATCTTCCATCTTCATTTGTTATGGTACCTTGCGTTGATTCGCTAAAAATAACATTGGCAAATGAAATTGGGGCATTATCTTCATCAAATACATAACCGCTCACTTTGGTTTGAGCCGTCATTGCAACCCCACTAAAAATCAAAAATACCTGAAGTAGTCTTATGTTCATAAATACAAAAAAACTTCACCAACAAATTTGTCAATGAAGTTTATATAACGTAAAAAATATACTTTTATTTGTACATTACCTTCTTTACAGCTTTGATAACATCATCACTGTTAGGTAACCATTCTGCCAGTAACACTGGAGAATAAGGAGCAGGCGTATCAGCTGTGTTTAACTTAATAACTGGAGCATCCAAATAATCAAACGCCTCAGACTGCACTAAATAAGTAATTTCAGTGGCTACACTACCAAACGGCCAAGCTTCTTCTAGAACTACTAATCTATTGGTTTTCTTTACAGACTCCACAATCGCTTTTCTATCCATTGGGCGCACTGTACGTAAATCTATAATTTCACAAGAAATACCTTCTTTTTCTAATTGGTCTGCGGCTTTGTAGGCTTCTTTAATAATCTTTCCAAAAGACACGATAGTAACATCATCGCCTTTTCGTTTAATATCGGCTACGCCAATAGGCAACACATACTCCCCTTCGGGCACTTCACCTTTATCACCATACATTTGCTCACTCTCCATAAAAATCACTGGATCATCATCTCTAATTGCGGCCTTTAACAAACCTTTTGCATCATAAGGATTTGAAGGTACCACAACTTTTAAACCTGGCGTATTAGCAAACCAGTTCTCAAAAGCTTGAGAGTGCGTAGCTCCCAACTGCCCTGCAGAGGCCGTAGGACCACGAAATACAATAGGGCACTTAAACTGCCCACCAGACATTTGCCTGATTTTCGCAGCATTATTTATAATTTGATCAATTCCAACTAAAGAGAAGTTAAACGTCATATACTCCACAATAGGTCTATTACCAGTCATGGTAGAACCTACAGCAATTCCTGCAAAACCAAGCTCTGCAATTGGGGTATCTATAACACGCTTTGGCCCAAACTCATCTAACATACCTTTTGATGCTTTGTATGCACCATTATATTCTGCTACCTCCTCACCCATTAAGTACACGCTCTCATCTCTGCGCATTTCTTCACTCATGGCTTCGCAAATAGCTTCTCTAAATTGAATTGTCTTCATTAAGATTGATTTTTATACGAGATGCAAAAATAGGAATTATTAAGAATAATCTAACATAAAATCAAAAAGGAAAATTATCTAGAAAATAATTTTTATTAAGTTCACAGAAATCTATAACAATAACTGAGGATATACTAAAACCCTTATTAATTGATTTTGTTGTGCTAACATCTTCATGAAAATCATTTTTAAGTCAACTAATCAAAATAACAACACATATTTACTATGCATGCATAGTAAATATTCAGAATAAAATATTTAACTTCGTATCCTAAATAAAATGAGACCTTTTAACAAATAAGCAAATGAAAATATTAGTGTGTATTAGTCATGTACCTGACACTACTTCAAAGATTAATTTCACTGAGGACAAAACAACATTTGACACCAATGGTGTTCAGTTTGTAATTAACCCCAATGATGAATTTGGTTTAACACGCGCCATGTGGTTTAAAGAAAAACAAGGCGCACATATTACTGTTGTAAATGTTGGCGGTCCTGAAACAGAACCCACATTGCGAAAAGCTTTAGCTATTGGTGCCGATGAAGCTATCCGCATTAACACCGTAGCCACTGATGGTTTTTCTGTGGCCAAACAACTTGCCGAAGTTGTAACTAATGGGGCTTACAATTTAATAATAGCCGGCAGAGAATCTATTGACTATAACGGAGGTATGGTTCCTGGTATATTAGCAGGGTTGACCAGTTCTAATTTTGTAAACAACTGTATGGGGCTTGAAATTGACGGGCATTCAGCTACGGTTATTCGAGAAATTGATGGCGGAAAAGAAACAGTTTCTACCTCACTCCCCTTGGTTATTGGTGGTCAAAAAGGTTTGGTTGAAGAAAGTGATTTAAGAATACCTAATATGCGCGGTATAATGATGGCTAGAAAAAAACCACTAAACGTTGTTGAACCTGTAGCTTCTGAAACAAAAACAAGTTCATTATCATTTGAAAAACCTGCTCCAAAAGGTGCTGTTACTTTAGTATCGCCTGATAATTTAGACGAGCTAATAAACCTACTTCATAACGAAGCCAAGGTGATTTAAAACAAGAAGCGTTCTTTCCGATACTTGTTTTCGGAATTTTTAATAACAGAATTGGTTAAATCTTATCCTGAAATGCATTCGGGAAGACAAAAAAATAAAAATTATGTCAGTTTTAGTATATACAGAATCAGAACAAGGCGCCTTTAAAAAAGCAGCATTCGAAGTTGCTTCATATGCCAAGGCCGTTGCCAATCAATTAGGCACATCGGTTACGGCGGTAGCCATAAATACAGAGGACACTTCAACATTAGGCCATTATGGTGTTGACAAGATATTAAATATAAATAACGATGCATTACAAGGTTTTAATGCTAAAATTTACGCATCTGTTTTAGCACAGGCGGCTCAAAACGAAGAAGCAAAGGTCATTATTGTAAGTTCAAGCGCAAATAGTAAATATGTAGCACCATTATTAGCGGCTTCATTACAAGCAGGCTATGCCTCAAATGTGGTTAAAACACCTTCAAATGTGAGTCCGTTTACTGTAAAACGTAGTGCGTTCACTAATAAAGCCTTTGAAAACATACAAATTAATACAGAAGTAAAAATTGTTGGTGTTTCAAATAATGCCTTTGGCATAGTTGAAAATCCATCTAATGCAACTTCTGAAAATTTCACTCCATCTATTCCTGAGTCTAGCACCAAGGTAGAATCGGTTGATAAAGCTGTAGGTAAGGTAACCATTGCCGATGCCGAAATAGTAGTTTCTGGCGGACGTGGTTTAAAAGGTCCTGAAAATTGGGGCATGATTGAAGAACTTGCCGATGTTTTAGGCGCAGCAACAGCGTGTTCAAAACCCGTATCAGATTTAGGATGGCGCCCTCATGGTGAGCATGTTGGACAAACAGGGAAGCCTGTAGCATCAAACTTGTATATTGCCATAGGTATTTCTGGAGCCATTCAACATTTAGCTGGTGTAAACGCCTCAAAAGTAAAGGTGGTAATAAATACCGATCCTGAAGCACCGTTTTTTAAAGCAGCCGATTATGGTGTAGTTGGAGACGCCTTTCAAGTAGTTCCTGAATTAATTGAAAAATTGAAAGCATTTAAAGCACAATAATAATTTATATTTTATAAATTGTGTGATACTATAGAACTGCTTAATTTAGCATTTTATACCTAAAACTGTTTACGCAGTTGGTAAAGTTCTAAATTAAACAGTTCTTTGCGTTTTTAAAGATTATGAGTTTAGTAAGATTAAATATAAAAGGGATTTCCTACAGCCAAACCCAAAATGGCGCTTACGCCTTAATTTTAAATGAAGTAGACGGAGACCGAAAACTTCCTATTGTTATAGGAGCCTTTGAAGCTCAATCTATTGCTATTGCTTTAGAAAAAGAAATAAGTCCACCAAGACCATTAACCCATGACTTATTTAAAAATTTTGCAGATCGATTTGATATTGTGGTAAAGCAGGTTATCATTCACAAATTAGTTGACGGTGTTTTTTATTCCAGTTTAATCTGCGAACGCGATAAAATTGAAGAAATTATTGACGCCAGAACGAGTGACGCCATTGCTTTAGCGTTGCGCTTTAGCGCCCCTATTTTTACTTACAAAAACATTTTAGACAAAGCTGGAATATATCTAAAAATTGATCCGAAGAAAAGCGATGACAATGACGATCATGCTGAAGACAGTGTTTTAATGGACGACGTAATGACGAGTGAATTAGAGCCTAGTACACCGCGAGAAAATCTCAAAGGAAAGTCTATTGAAGAACTTCAAAAAATGCTGGAAGAGGCGGTTGCTAATGAAGATTATGAAAAAGCCGCTAGTATTAGAGACGAAATTTCTAAGCGTGAATAACTCCAATTCTAAATCATGACAAAATACGTTCTGTTTTTTGCTTTTTCGGTATTATTACTTTCATCTTCATCAGCACAACACCCAGAAAATGCACCTATAGCAGACACTACACAAACGGTTTTGCTTTCTAAACATGCTGAAACAAATCCACAACAAAACATACAAGCCTCACAAGTTATTGTAGAAACCGCAGAGGTAGTATCTATCGATAATTCTAATAGTATTATTCCTAGTCAAGGTTTTTCTTTTCATAGCTTATGGCGTGGTATCTTAGGTATGTTTTCCTTAATATTTATTGCGTTCCTATTTAGCAGTAATAAAAAAGCGATTAACTGGAAAGTGGTGGGTATTGGACTTATATTTCAGCTCCTTATAGCCATTGGCGTTTTAAAAGTAGATATTATTAAAAGCGGGTTTGAGTTTATTGGCAGTCTGTTTGTAAGTGTTCTTGATTTTACCAGAGCAGGCAGCAAATTTCTATTTGAAGGTCTGGTTGTTGACATGGATACTTTCGGATTTATATTTGCTTTTCAAGTATTACCAACCATTATATTCTTTTCAGCTTTAACCTCTGTACTATTTTATTTAGGAATCATTCAAAAAGTAGTAAAGGGCATGGCGTGGCTCCTATCAAAAGCCTTAAAAATATCAGGTGCGGAAAGTTTAAGTGTGGCTGGAAACATCTTTTTAGGTCAAACCGAGGCCCCACTATTAATCAAGGCCTATTTAGAAAAAATGAATAAATCTGAAATGCTTTTAGTGATGATTGGTGGTATGGCTACAGTAGCAGGAGCGGTACTTGCAGCATATATTGGCTTTTTAGGTGGTGATGATGCGGTATTAAGATTGTTTTATGCCAAGCACTTATTGGCAGCTTCCGTAATGGCCGCACCAGGAGCTATCGTTATTTCCAAGATTCTATACCCTCAAACAGATAATGTCAATACAGATGTTTCTGTGTCACAAGAAAAAATAGGCTCTAATTTTTTAGATGCCATTGCCAACGGCACTACCGAAGGCCTAAAACTTGCGGTAAATGTTGGTGCTATGCTATTAGTTTTTGTTGCCTTTATTGCCATGTTTAATGGTATTTTAGGTTGGATTGGAGATATTACCACCGTAAATGTTTGGATTGCTAGTCATACCGCCTACCAAAGTTTATCACTTGAATTACTTTTAGGCTATGTCTTTGCTCCTCTGATGTGGTTAATTGGTGTAGCCCAAGACGACATGGCACTTATGGGACAATTACTAGGTATAAAACTAGCCGCTAGTGAATTTATTGGCTACATTCAGCTTAGAGACCTCAAAGATGTTAGTAATGCCATTCACCTTAATTATGAGAAATCTATTATTATGGCAACATACATGCTTTGTGGATTTGCAAATTTTGCTTCTATTGGAATTCAAATTGGAGGTATTGGATCATTGGCTCCTGGTCAGCGTAAAACCTTATCAAAGTTTGGCATGAAAGCATTAATAGGAGGAACCATTGCATCATTAGCTTCTGCAACCATAGCCGGTATGATTATTGGATAAAAAGCAAAGTATTCATAAATTAATGATATCAAAATCTTATATTTCGTTAATAACTTTTTGATATTTACTTGTTATGACCCTCTTATAATCATATCGTTTTTCTCTAAATTCGTTTCCGAAAAAATATAGATATTATAATCTAGTTACCACTACTTAAGAGCTTAAAACCACAGAAAAGACTATGAAACAATATCACGACTTAGTAAATCATGTTTTAAATCATGGTAATGAAAAAGAAGACCGCACAGGTACTGGAACAAAGAGTGTTTTTGGCTATCAAATGCGTTTTGACTTAAGCGAAGGATTTCCTATGGTAACTACCAAAAAACTGCATTTAAAATCTATCATACATGAATTACTTTGGTTTTTGAAAGGTGATACCAATATTAAATACCTTACCGAAAACGGTGTGCGTATCTGGAATGAATGGGCTGATGACAATGGTGACTTAGGCCCTGTTTATGGGCACCAATGGCGTAATTGGAATAGTGATGAGATTGATCAAATAAAGGACGTTATAGACACACTGAAACACAATCCTGACAGCAGGAGAATGTTGGTTTCTGCATGGAACCCATCTGTGCTTCCTGATACCTCAAAAAGTTTTAGTGAAAATGTAGCCAATGGTAAAGCCGCACTACCGCCATGCCATGCCTTTTTCCAATTTTATGTTGCTAATGGTAAACTATCCTGCCAACTGTACCAACGCAGTGCAGACATCTTTTTAGGAGTACCATTCAACATTGCTTCTTATGCTTTATTCACCATGATGATGGCTCAAGTTTGCGGATATGAAGCAGGAGAATTCATTCATACATTTGGTGATGCTCACATTTACAGTAACCACTATGAACAGTTAGAACTTCAGCTATCAAGAGATATTAGACCCTTACCAAAAATGATTTTAAACCCAAAGGTAAACGATATTTTTGACTTTACATTTGATGATTTTACGCTAGTAGATTACAATCCGCATCCACACATCAAAGGGGTTGTTGCAGTTTGATACCTAGCTAAAAAACGTTGTTGTCTTTTAATCTTAGTCTACAACACCATAAGGTTGCACACATACATAAAGCCAAATAACTTCTTGTGAGCCAATATTTCTACTTTCACATAGAAGCCCAAGAGAAGAAACGAGCTACACAATATATCTCGTCTATTTTTCAAATTTCATATAAATGAAGTAAAAGAAATTTGTTTCCTAGCAGAAAACGTCCTTTTACTTCATTTTATATATGATCGAGATATATTATAAATTTATAACGCTGTTTTCTGCGCCTGCAAATTCATTCCAAGCATAAGCATCAGCAGCATCATCGTTTACATAAACACCGTCAACTAAATATTTAAATTCGTAAGAAGCGCCAGTTTCTAAATCAATAGTCCCTTTAAACGTTCCGTTCTTTAACTTCTTCAAAACTGCCTTTTTTTCATTCCAGTCATTGAAAGACCCTACCACAGATACTTTTTTTGCATCTTCAGCAGGTAACGCAAAAGTTACTTTACAAACAGGTTTCGACTTTAAATATTGTTTTTTAATCGCCATAATTTCTAAATTTAATGTGTTGTTCTATGTGCAAATTTATAAACATTTTTTAACCCAAAAGGCTATAAGTGGCTTTCAATTAAAGAATTATCAATTTGTTAACTTCAGATTAAAAAAAATTATAGTACTAAAAAAAAACAGCTTAAAATTTATTAGATTAGCAATAAAATTCAAAGGGTTTTAAACTGATTTTCAGCAGGTTTTATTCGAAATCGATTTCGAAAATCCCATTTTCTCAACTATTTTATCAAATGCTATCAAGTCAATAAAAAAATTTAACTTTACAGTCTTTATAAATTGGCTATGTTCGGAAAAAGAAAACACACCCCTCAAATAGATAAAGATCAGTTAGAAATTCTTGAAAATGCACAACGACGCGTAAAACAAAAAAAAAGATTATACCTCCATTTTGTTCTTTTTTTAATTGGAAGTGTATTCCTAATTATAGCCAACACCTTTTTGGGCATTGGTAAAGACATCACATTTTTTGGTAAAGAGTGGTTTGTATTTGCTATTATAATTTGGTTCTTCTTGTTAATCTATCATGTTTTCAACGTTTTTGTCACGCATAAATTTATGGGAAAAGCATGGGAACAAAAACAACTTGAAAAACTAGTTAGCAAACAACAAGAACGCATTGAAAAGCTTAAAGCGAATTTAGTTCAAGAAGAAACCCTAAAACTAGAGCGTGAAGACTTAGCAGAAATCCAACCTAAACCAACTAAGAAAAAATCCGAATTAACCATTATTGTTGCTGCCGCAGAAAACAATGCCATAGGCAAAGGCAACCAGCTTATCTGGCATTTAAGTGATGATTTAAAACGATTTAAAGCCCTAACCAATGCGCATCATATAATTATGGGCAGAAAAACTTTTGAAAGTTTTCCTAAGCCACTTCCTAATAGAACACACGTTGTTATAACAAGACAAGCAGATTATAAAGTTCCCGATGGTGTTATTGTAGTTAATAATTTAGAAGATGCCATTGATGCTAGCCGAAATGATGTACAACCTTTTATAATTGGTGGCGGACAAATTTATGAGCAAGCACTAAACCTAGCTGATAAAATTGAATTAACTAGAGTGCATCATGACTTTGAAGCCGATACCTTTTTCCCTGAGATAGACCATAGTATTTGGAAAGAAACGCAAAACACCTTCCATCAAAAAGATGATAATCATGATTTTGAGTTTTCATTTATAACTTATGAAAGGAAATTGTAAAAACACCATACATAAAGTCAACTTTCAGGTTATCATATGGATTTCTGTTGTATTGGCTACACTGCCTTCCTGCAAATCGCAACAATGTACAGATGGTCATGCACAGTGGATAGATCTCAATGAAGACGAAAACTATACAGCCAGACATGAATGTTCTTTTGTACAAGCTGGAAATGAATTCATTATGTTTGGTGGCAGAGAATCCGCTAAAAAACTAGATATATACAATTTTAACGAAAATACTTGGCGTGCTGCAAGAAATCAAGCACCAAAAGAGTTTAACCACTTTCAAGCCACCTTTTACAAAGGCTTTGTTTGGGTCATTGGAGCATTTAAAACCAATAATTTTCCAAGGGAATTACCCGAAGATCATGTGTGGTTATACCATCCTGTGACAGACACATGGATTCCAGGCCCTAAAATACCTAAAAACCGACGTCGTGGTGGCGCTGGTCTGGCTGTTTACAACAATAAATTTTACTTAATTGGTGGTAATACCATAGGGCATGATGGCGGTTATGTAAATTGGTTTGATGAATATGACCCTGCAAAGAACACCTGGAAAATTTTGGAAGATGCGTCTCAGGCTCGAGATCATTTTAGTGCTGCCATTATTGACAACACCCTTTATGCTGTTGCGGGCAGACATTCTGGTGGTGAAGGTGGTGTTTTTGCCCCTTTAATAAAAGTTGTTGATACTTATAATTTTGACACGAAACAGTGGTCTACCTTACAACACCCCTTGCCAACACCAAGAGCAGCGCCTGGCGTTGCCGTTTTTCAAAATGAATTATTCGTTATGGGTGGAGAAGGTGAAGCAAAAGGGCCTGCCTACAACATTGTAGAAGCATACAATCCTAAAACAAAAAAATGGACTAAAAAACCTGCCATGCACTATGCTAGGCATGGCACACAAGCTATTCAATCTGGTAAAGGCATATATATTGCCGCTGGCTCCCCTAATAGAGGCGGCGGAAGACAACATAACATGGAAGTGTATCATGAAGATTCGGCAGAAGGATCTCCTATTACAGCTTCTCATATTGAAGCGCCAAAATCTATTTCAATCCCAAGGAACGCTTCAAAGACTATAACCATAAAAAATACAGGGGGCAACAGCGCTTCTTTTATCACTAGTGTCAGCATTACTGGAGAACATAGAAAGCATTTTAAATTGCTTAGTCTGCATGATTTTACTTTAGTTGATGCTGAGGCAAGCATTAAAATTGAAGTAGCAAATACAGGTCATTCTTTTGGAGTCACTTCAAAATTAAAAATTATGTATAACGGTATTTCAGAATCTGAGATTAAAATAGTTTGTGAATAATTACTTAACCTTACATTATAATTGATTGAATGCAAGGACTAATTAAAGCCCATACTGTCGATAAATATTTACATCCCGTTCGTTTACAAATTTTAGAACTTATTGAACCCAATACAACAGTTGTAGAGCTTGGGTGCGGAAACGGAGATTTACTTTTTAAACTTTCAAACAAAATAAAGGCTGGAATTGGTATTGACAAATCTGAACAACTCATAAAATACGCCTCGAATCAAATTAAAAAAAAGCAGATTAAAAACCTGGAATTTAGAGCATTTGACATATTACAAAACGCATGTTTAAATTCTAAGACAGACTATACAATAGCCTGTCTTGTTTTTCATATACTTCCTAGAAAAGAAGCCATTGTTTTGCTTAAAAAAATGATAGCTACATCAAAAACAACAATTATTTGTGGGTTTAGCAAACCTGAAAACCTAAAACAAAAAACCTTTCTTTGGTTTGATCAAAGATTTACAAGTCACTATTCTCATTTTTGCAACTTTATGGAGAATGGATTTACAGAAGGACTCTTACATCCTATTGAAAACATAAAATATCAAAAGATTGACACGTTTGACCCTGTTATTAAGATTTATAAAATAACCCAACGTCAACCAAATTCTAAATAGACCTGTTACTAGACCTATTTACTCCTTAAATTTAATCCTATAAACCAATTCAAGTTTAGCAAACATACTGCCATTTATTTTTGAGTTTAGTTGACGGCGCTGGTCTCCAAAATTAAAATCTATTAAACCAAAATCAATTTTACTACCATAGCTATAAACTTCATAGTTATCACTGGCATACCCTAATTTTAGTCGCATTAACGTATTTCTAAATAATCTATTCAACTGTCCATAGCCTGCAAATTCAAGAGAATTTAATTGCACATATTGATTGACTTTATCCTTCTCAAGATTAAAACTTCGTCCAATACCAAAATAACTAAATCCTAAAGCAAACTTACCCAGTGCGTAATTGATATCAGCTGAAATAGGCAAATACATATCCATCTCAAACCTTTTATTTTTACTCAAAGCATACCACCCTAAAATAGGTGTTGTATAAAACCCAAAAGCTTCCGATGAACTATACAATCCAAATCTGTATGATATATTCTTATGCTTTTGATAGGTAAAAACGCAATAGCCACCCAAAAACATATCATTACTGGATATATTATGATAATCTGAAGCTACTTTAGGTAAAAAAACTAAAGCCATCTCCCAAAAATCAGACAACGTCACATTGACACCCAACTTGAGTGTTGTACTATACAAATTAGTAAATGGTGTAGACTCCCCTCCTATTGAAGGAAATAATTGCACCCTATTTTGATTAAAAATAGCGCCTGTTATTAGGGCATAATTTTTATTTAATACTATGGGCAAGGTGAGATTAGCATTAAAAGAAGTTACATGGGTACTTTGGTCAAAATCTTCAAAATTGTTTTTAAAACTTCTGCTATAATCTATTTTTAATACATCAACATATTGCTGCGCAATACACAAATAGGGAGACCAAATAAAAAGGAATACACATATTTTAACACAACGACTCATATCAAGTAAGTTACAGATTTATTCAATACAAATCGGCATAAAAAAAACAAAGAACCCAAAGTGGTATATCTATTTTCATTCAGGACCATTCGTTTTGGTATCCCATATTACAAATTTCCTTAGCTTTGCCACATGGTAAAAGAGATTCAACTTCGTGTATCACTTAAAGAAGCAGAACAGAGTGATATTCTACTTTTAAAATCGTCTTTAAAATTAGACATTGACAGAAGCGAAATTCAGGGTATAAAAATCTTGAGAAAGTCAATTGATGCCCGAAAACCCAAAATCATCTTTAATTACAAAGTTGCTGTTTTTATAAATGAACCCAAACCAAGTTCTTCGGAATATCAATTTGACTACAAAGATGTCTCCAAAGCAAAACCTATTCATATCATTGGCTTTGGTCCTGCCGGCATGTATGCCGCCTTGCGTTGTATTGAACTAGGATTTAAACCTATTGTTTTAGAGCGCGGTAAAAATGTAAAAGATAGAAGACGTGATTTACGCGCCATAAACCAGAACCATTTTGTTAATGAAGATTCAAATTATTGCTTTGGCGAAGGCGGAGCGGGAACTTACAGTGATGGTAAATTATACACAAGAAGTTTAAAGCGTGGTGATGTACGACGTATTTTTGAAAATCTTGTGTACCATGGAGCCACGGATCAAATTTTGGTAGATGCCCACCCCCATATTGGCACAAATAAATTACCTAAAGTAGTTCAAAATATCAGAGAAACTATATTAAAATATGGTGGTGAAGTGCATTTTGAAACACGTGTTACCGATTTTATCATCAAAAACAACTCTATTTCGGCTATTCAACTTCAAAATGGAGAAGAACTAGCGGTACATAAAGTCATTTTAGCTACGGGCCATTCGGCAAGAGATATTTTTTACTTACTACATGAGAAAGAAATTGCCCTTGAGGCAAAGTCATTTGCCATGGGTGTTCGTGTTGAACATCCGCAGCACATTATTGATTCCATTCAATACCATTGTTCTGGTTCTAGACATGAAATGTTACCTGCAGCTTCCTACAGTTTAGTGCAGCAAGTTAATAACCGAGGTGTTTATTCCTTTTGTATGTGCCCTGGCGGATTCATAGTTCCAGCGGCTACGGCTAATGGTGAGGTTGTTGTAAATGGTATGTCGCCTTCAAAACGCAATAATTTATATGCCAATTCAGGCATTGTTGTTGAAATTAACGTAGATTCTGATTTACCTAAATATGAAAAGTTTGGTGTGCTAAAAGGTCTCGAATATCAAAAAAACTTAGAACGCTTAGCTTTTACCGCAGGAGGAAGACGTCAAACCGCACCTGCACAAAGACTTACAGATTTTGTTGAAGGTAAGTTTTCTAATGACCTAAACCCAACCTCTTATCAACCAGGATTAAAATCAGCACCATTACATTCTTTATTACCAAAATTTATTGGTAGTAGGTTGAAAAAAGGTTTTGATGCTTTTGGAAAAAAAATGACAGGCTATTATACCTCTGAGGCCAATATTGTTGGTGTTGAATCTAGAACCTCATCACCTGTGTCTATTCCCAGAACCGAAAAATTGGCGCACCCTCAAATTTTAAACTTATACCCTTGTGGTGAAGGTGGTGGTTATGCTGGAGGTATTGTATCGGCCGCCATGGACGGAGAACGCTGTGCTGAGGCGGCAATTGCAGACATGTAAAACCTATCCTGTTTTAAGCGTAAACGTTGGTTTTTATGGTTTATAAAGTCAAATCAAACATTATTCCTATAAAATAGCTATTTTTGCTGCTCTAAAAAAAGAAATAAAATGAACGCATATATTTTTCCAGGTCAAGGTGCTCAATTTTCAGGAATGGGATTAGACCTCTATGAAAATTCGCCATTAGCACAAGAATTATTTGAAAAAGCCAATTCTATTTTAGGCTTTACTATCACAGATATTATGTTTGAAGGATCGGCTGAAGACTTGAAAGAAACCAAAGTAACACAACCAGCCATTTTTTTACATTCTGTAATTTTAGCAAAAACTATAGGCGCTAGTTTTAAACCTGACATGGTAGCTGGGCACTCATTAGGAGAATTTTCGGCGCTTGTTGCAAATGGTGCTTTAACTTTTGAAGACGGCTTAAAACTTGTATCTCAACGCGCTTTAGCCATGCAAAAAGCTTGCGAGTTACAGCCAAGTACCATGGCTGCTGTTCTTGGACTGGATGATGATATTGTTGAAAAAGTATGTGCCACTACCCCTGGTGTGGTGGTTGCGGCTAATTACAATTGCCCAGGACAGTTAGTTATTTCTGGAGAAATTGAAGCCATAAATAAAGCTTGTGAAACACTCAAAGAAGAAGGCGCTAGAAGAGCATTAGTATTACCCGTTGGAGGAGCTTTCCACTCCCCTTTAATGGAACCTGCCCGCGAAGAGCTAGCAGCTGCTATTGAAAACACGACATTCAGCAAACCAAATTGTCCTATTTACCAAAATGTAACGGCTAGTGCTGTTATTGATGAATCTGCAATAAAAGCGAACTTGATTTCGCAATTAACTGCCCCAGTAAAATGGACTCAATCTGTACAACAAATGGTAGCTGACGGAGCCACCTTATTTACTGAAGTAGGTCCAGGTAAAGTACTACAAGGCTTAGTTAAAAAAATAAACAGAGCTTCTGAAACAGCTTCTGCAACTTTTGAAGCAAACAGCTAATGAAGTTTACCAAACGATCCATATACATATATGCTGTTGTTATTTTAACCATTGCTATTGATCAAATATCAAAAGTGATTGTTAGAGCAAATATTGTTGGCAGAACAGAGACAAATGCGGGAGAACAAATACCTGTAATTGGAGACTACTTTATTCTAATGAATGTTGAAAATACTGGAGCTTTCCTCGGTATGGGTAGTGATTTAAACCCTACTTTAAGAATTATTTTATTACTTATCCTGCCTATTCTAGTGTTAGGTTTAGTTTTAAGACATATTTTAAAAGATAAATCTCTAGACAACTGGTCTTTGTTTGCCTTTTCCAGCATTATAGGAGGAGGTATTGCTAATGTATACGATCGCATTGCTTATGGCTCTGTGACCGACTTTTTATTCATTGATTTAGGTGGTGTATTTAAAACAGGTATTTTTAACCTAGCTGATTTATCAGTAACTACAGGCATGATTATTCTGGTATTTACCAGCTTCAAAAAGAAAAAAACAGAAAATTAAACACAAAAATAGGGAGCTACAAGTAGCTCCCTATTTTTCATATATATGTTATAAATACTATTTAGCTCTAACTTTTTGTTCCCATTTCCAAGCTGAAAGCATAGCTTCATCAAGTGATAATTCTGTTTTCCAACCCAATTCATCATTGGCCTTATTGGTATCTGCATACGCAGAAATAATATCCCCTTCTCTTCTACCAACAATTTTATAATTGAGTTTCTTTCCAGAAACACGCTCAAAAGCTTGAACAACCTCAAGTACAGAACTCCCTTTGCCCGTTCCTAAATTAAAGGTTTCGTAATTGGCCTTGTTTTTATTTTGTAATAATCGTCCTAAAGCCACAACATGTGCTTTAGCTAAATCAACCACATGAATATAGTCTCTAATACAAGTACCATCTGGTGTTGGGTAATCATCTCCAAAAACAGATAATTCTTCACGTAATCCAATAGCCGTTTGGGTAATAAAAGGCACTAAGTTTTGAGGCACTCCAATAGGCAATTCTCCTATTTCCACAGATTCGTGGGCTCCAATAGGATTAAAATATCTAAGCGCAATTGCTTTTAACGTGGGAACCACTTTACAAGTATCTTGAATAATTTCCTCACCTATTTGTTTCGTGTTCCCATAAGGGGACTCTGCTTTCTTTACAGGAGCGTTTTCAGTAATTGGCAATTCATCAGCCTGACCATAAACCGTACACGATGAACTAAATATAAAAGCTGCTGATGGTAATTTTTTAAGTTCTTTAAGAATATAAACTAAGGTACTTATATTATTTTCATAATATAAAAGTGGCTCTTTTACACTCTCACCTACCGCCTTACTTGCAGCAAAATGAATTACCCCTTTTATATCGGCATGTCTTACAAAAAAGTTTTCTACATCAATTTTTTCTTTTAGGTCTATTTGTTCAAAAAGAGGTCTTTTACCTGTAATCGTTTCAATACCATCTAACACTTTGATGGATGAGTTTGATAAATCATCAATGATGACAACTTCGTAACCTTCATTTTGCAATTCTACCACTGTATGAGATCCTATAAACCCAAGACCTCCTGTAACTAATATTTTATCCATTAATATAGCTTGTTATAGTTGTTGTAATAAATTCTATTTGATCGTCGTCTAATTCCGTATGCATTGGTAAGGATATCACTTCTTTAACTAACTGATTCGTTACTTTAAAATCAGCTTCATTATATCGCGTATCGGCGTATGCTTTTTGTTTATGAAGCGGAATAGGGTAATACACACCACACGGAATGCCTTTTTCATTTAAGTGCTTAACTAAAGTATCTCTATCAACACCTTTTACTCTTAAGGTATATTGATGAAACACGTGGCAATCACAATTATCACAAGCCTTGTCGCAACGCTTTGTTCTTACTGGCGTAATAATGCCCTCAACAGATTTCAATACATCATCATACTTACTTGCTGCTATCTGTCTGGCTTTATTGTACTGATCAAGATGTGGTAACTTAGCATCTAACACAGCGGCCTGAATACTATCTAATCTTGAATTAACTCCTACCACATCATGATGATAACGTTCATACATACCATGATTTACAATACCTCTAATAGTATGAGCTAAATCATCATCATTTGTAAATATGGCACCACCATCACCATAGCAGCCCAAGTTTTTTGATGGAAAAAATGAGGTAGCTCCTACATGTCCTATAGTTCCTGCCTTAACTTTAGTTCCATCTTTATATGTATAACTTGCCCCTATAGCCTGTGCATTATCTTCAATTACGTATAGATTATGTGCTTTAGCTATATCCATAATAGCCTCCATATTGGCACATTGCCCAAATAAATGCACTGGAACAATAGCCTTAGTTCTTGGCGTGATAGCTTTTCTTATTGCTTCAATATTGATATTAAAATCGTCTTCATTAACATCAACCAATACTGGGGTTAAATTCAACAGCGCAATAACTTCAACTGTTGCGGCAAAGGTAAAATCCGCAGTAATAACCTCATCACCTGGTTTTAAACCTAAGCCCATCATAGCAATTTGCAAAGCATCTGTACCATTAGCACATGGAATAACATGCTTTACGTTAAGATATTGCTCCAAATTCTTTTGGAATTCATGAACTTTGGGACCATTTATAAATGCTGTATTTTCAATTACTTCTTGAATAGAAGGATTAACGACATCTTTTATATCGTCATACTGACCTTTTAGGTCAACCATTTGAATTTTTTTCATCAAAAAAAGATTATAGTCTGTTCAATTTTAAAAATTATATCGACTAATTTAATAACTTCCTGTTACAGGATTACCAACTACAAATTTACAAAAATCATCTACTGCAACCCAATGAATCTCATTTGATTTAAGCTATAAATAGCATTAGTTAGTAAAAATTAATTATTCCTGAATCATTACAACGTTTGCGTTGATTTTCTTTGAAAGAAATGTATTTTAGCATAAAGAAATAGCGTGAATATCATTTATAATATAGGCATACGAATTTTAGGTTTTTCACTTCAATTCATGGCACACTTTAATGCCAAAATTAAACTAGGAGTTGAAGGCAGAAACAACACCTATACTATTCTAAAAAACACTTTAGAGCCTAATGATAAAACACTATGGTTTCATTGTGCCTCCTTGGGCGAATATGAACAAGGTCTTCCTGTTTTTAAAGTTTTAAGACAACATTATTCCAATCATAAAATTGTACTTTCATTCTTTTCGCCCTCTGGTTATGAAATTAGAAAAAGTACACCCATTGCAGATGTTGTTGTTTACCTCCCTCTAGACACCAAATTAAATGCTAAAACATTCATCGACTTAATAAAACCTGAACTTACCGTATTTGTAAAGTATGATATTTGGCCTAACTATTTAAATCAGTTAAAACAAAATCACTATAGAGCCATACTTATATCTGCTGCCTTAAGAGCAAATCAAGCATATTTTAGATTTTATGGAGCACCATTGCGTAATGCTTTATTTGCATTTGAACATATTTTCACCCAAAATGAAGAATCAAAAACACTTTTAAAATCAATCCATTATAATAATGTAACGGTGTCTGGAGACACGCGATTCGACCGTGTATCTAGCCAATTAAATATCGACAATACCTTGTCATTTATTGAAAATTTTAAAGATGAAAAACTTTGCGTTGTAGCAGGAAGTACTTGGCCTGAAGATGAAGCCTTAATCATTCACTATATAAATAATCACGCTTCTAAAAATATAAAATTCATTATTGCGCCTCATGATATTAAACCTGGCCAAATTTCAAATATTAAACAGGCACTTCATGTTAACTATGCCACCTATTCTAATAGAAATCACCAGAACTTAAAAGACGTACAAGTATTTATTCTGGATACTATAGGAATTCTTTCTAAAACATATACATACGCAGACATTGCCTATGTTGGTGGTGCTATGGGACATACTGGACTTCATAACACTCTAGAACCCGCTGTGTTTGGCATTCCTGTCATTATTGGAAAAAATTACAGTAAATTTCCTGAAGCAGAAGCCTTAATTCATCATGGTGGTATGTTTTCCGTATCAAATAAAGAGCAATTTAACGCCATTCTTTCAGAACTTCTCAACGACACTAAAAGACGGCAAGAAACGGGGTTAAAGAACAGTAACTTTATTAAAAAAAATGAAGGTGCTGTCATCCAAATAACAGACTACTTACGTATATAGTGGTGTTGAAGCAATTTTAGTTGTTTTAGCAAAAGCCATAAATGGCAAAATAATTAAACGAATCAACACCAAAAATGAAACATATGAAAAATTTAGTTTGGAGTACAGCCTTACTTTTAATGTTAGGTTTCGCATTTACATCTTGCAGAGAAAACAAAAAGGGAGATGATGTAAATATTACCATAGAGAAAAAGGTTGAAGCAACACCTGAAGAAGAAGGAACCCTTGAGGAAGCAGGCAAAGCTATTGACAATGCTGTAAAAGAGGTAAAAGAAGCTGGTGAGGCTACAAAAGATGCCGTTAATACTTTAGAAGGCGACAAAAAAGAATAATTTTTAAAAAAACACCGTTGGTGGCTTTTATAATCCTTCCTAAACTATTATGTAGGATTGCTTTTATAACCCAATGAGATAATCAAAATAAATTAACACTAAAAACAAAAACCATGAAAAAACTTGTATTAAGTACCGCATTATTGTTAGCATTAAGTGCATCTTTCGTTTCTTGTAAAGACACCAAAAAAGCAGATTCAGTTGAAGAAGCTATTGAAAATGCAGCAGATAAAGCTGAAGAAGCTGCTGAAGCTGCAGGTGATGCTGTAGATCAAGCTGTGAATGAAGCTGAAGAAGCTATTGATGATGCTGCTGATGCTGTTAAAGAAGCGGCTGATGATACTGCTGAAGCTATAAAAGAAGCTGGTCACTAAAAATTAAATACTAATTTCAATAAAATCGTCTAAAAAGTAATTTTTAGGCGATTTTTTTTCGTAGAATTTGTTTTTTATTAAGCACATTTTTGAGTAAAAAAGCGTAAAGTAAAAAGCTGCTAAGTTGATTTATATCACTAAACAGAATTTTTTAAGATTACATCCATTGTAATAACTTCATTATTAAGGGCTCACTCTTACCTTGCACCAACCCTTTATATGGAGATTCAGACCAAAAACATGCACTATACCTTCTCAATTGATCAGGGAAAATGATAAGAATATTGGGCTTATTGTCCCTATTTACATTTAATGCATTATTTTCTTTATGAACAGATTTACACCCTGACAATAGAATAACGCTATAAAAGACTAATAGACACCAACCTTTTATTGCTTACTCCTTAAATTTTTAATCCACCTTGGAGTTTTTCCCAAACGCATTTTTAATTGCGCCTCAAATAAAGACTCTGGTTTTACGGGTGTTCCTAAACTTTCTAAAACCTGAACCTCATCTTGTTTAAAAGTAGTTCCAGCGCCATGAAACCCAACAATAATTGGAGGCACTATCCTCCAATACCAAGTGTCATGAGCTACAAACCTAAAATGTTCTTCTGCCTCATCTATTTCCTTATAATTCCACAGCACCAAATAACGTCCGTGATTAGGCAAATTAGATCTTGCTCCGCCTGCTCTACCTTGAAAAAATCCGCCTTCTACATTATCCAACAAGGTGCAACGTGGCTGAGACGCATGCGCCTCAAAACAAGTATGTGCTGGGTATTTACTCCTCCAAATAACGGTTCCTGAAGCATATCCATCAACACCAAAAGAGTGATGCATTCCAGCCATATCGTTACAATTGGCGATAAGAATTTCGGTAGATCTTGATGCATGAATAGCACTATGCCCTATAGCGCCTTCAATCTTTACGTTTAAAACTGTACATGCTGCAGAGAAGGAAATACTTGCTGCCCTATTTACATTTTTAAATACGCAGTTTTTTATCCATGAATTAGTAGCTTTTGAGATGGACAATATACTCCATCCACCATCATGTTGCGCTGATTTATGATGAACAAATTCTTTTGTCCAATGACCTTCAAAAGTTAAGTTTTCAAAACCTATATTCTCTATATTAGAGAAACGAAACACTTTCCAGCCGTGTTTAGCTTTTATGTTATAATGCATAGGAGAAACTAAGGTAATCTCATTTCCTTGAACAGAGGCTACTTGATGTTTTTCATTAACCACAACACCTTTAGTAAGCAGAGAAGTCCATGCCTTATCTACCTCTAACGGAGCTATATCTTCATCTACTAAACCTTTATCATTATTAGTTAACTGAATACTTAACCAATCCCCTTCCTTGATTTGAGAGGCATCTTCCACTGTTATATTGAATGTTTCTCGTTTAGAATCAGATAGTATGTTTGATAAAAATTCATCCTGCCCCTTTGAAGTCGCTTTTATAGCATACGGACAGGTCCATAATTTATCTGGATCTTCTGGTGGTAAATCCTTATCAAAAAACAACACCGTATTTTCTTGATCTTCTCCTCTAAATACAATATTTGATGTTGTAATTAAAATACTACTTTGATCATCTTTTTGTGTATTTATGTAATACTTCCCTCTAGGAAAATAAATAACGCCTGAACCATTTTTTATTGCTGCATCAACGGCTAATTTTATAGCATGTTTATCTGATACTTCATCATTTGGCTGAGCACCAAAATCAAGAACATTAAATACCTTATGGTGCACATAAGGAATATCCTCTTCGCTAAATTTATACCCCGCATAAGCGAAATTAGGTAAAATAGCTTCTTTACCATTTTTCTGAGCTTTTTTATACGCTTCCCAGAGGTTACTCTGTTGAGAAAAACTACTATAACAGCTCCATACGCATATTATAGTGAGTAGCAAATACCGTTTCATACCTTACTTATTTAATTGTTTTTTATACCGCATTAGTGCTTCTAAATAATAATAGTCGGCATAATTTAGTGGTACATCAATCTCATTATTATGAGGAATACTCCCTACACTGTGCTTTAAAATAAAGTTATGGTTTTCACCTAATTTTGCTGTATACGTATCTGATGCCAAAGCATTCATGATTTTATCAATAGCTACCTTATAGGAATCAGTAGAATAAGTATCCAACTCTAAAAGTGCTGATGCGGTAATTGCTGCTGCCGAAACATCTCTAGGTTCATTAGGAATATTTGGGGCATTGTAATCCCAATAAGGAATTCCATCTTTAGGAGTCCCCTTATAATCAAGTATGAAAGATGCTATGTTTTTAGCCTGATCAAGGTACCTTAAGTCTTTGGTATATCTATAACAAACAATATAGCCATATAAACCCCATGCTTGCCCTCTAGCCCAAGCACTTGTATTAGCATAGCCCTGAGCTGTTTGCTTACTTCTAACGGCACCCGTTTCTGGATCATAATCAATAACATGATAAGAGCTATTATCTTCTCTAAAATGATTTTTCAATGTTGTATTGGCATGTGAAACGGCAATCTTCTCATAAGTATCATTTCCTGTTAACTTTGACGCTTCAAAAAGCAGCTCTAAATTCATCATATTATCAATAATCACAGGAAACTTCCAATCTCTTTGTGACTGCCACCCTTTATCAACATCCCAACTTTTTATACACCCTACCTTAGGATTAAACCGCGTAATTAACGATTCCGCTGCCGTAATCATAACTTGTTTGAACTGCTCATTTTTTGTTATTCTATATCCATTCCCATAAGAACAATTAAAAATAAAACCAAGATCATGATTTGTGGTTAATTTTTTGTGTAATTCAAACTTAGCCTGAAAATGCGTTGCTGCATGTTTCCAAGTTTCATCTCCAGAAAATTCAAATAAGTACCAGCAACTACCTGGAAAAAAACCTTCTGTCCAATCAAACTTTTCATGAGTCCAATGCATATCTCCTTTTGCATTCAAGGTTCTTGGATTTTTATTCACAGATTTGGCCTCTTCTAACAAACCATTCATTTGTTTTTCAGCAGCAAGTAATCGGTCATTGATTGTCTGGATTGGCTCTTGTTTTGGTCCCTCAATACAAGAAAGCAGGCACATTAAGACCAAAATTAACCATAGAAATTTAGTTTTCATTTTAGCAAAGTGTTTCGTTTAGTGCAAATCTATGTGTAATCATAGTTTTATTTGAATAGCATTACTTTTCAGATGACGCTCTAACAATCAACTCAGAGTTAAGGACATTAAATATACTGTCATTCTCAGTATCTTTATTTTGAATTTTTTTCAAAAGCAGCTCAGAAGCTATTTTACCAATTCGGAAAGCTGGTTGATTAATGGTTGTAAGAGGAGGTTCAATCACGGCAGAAATAGGATCGTTATTAAATCCTACAACGGCAATATCTTTAGGTATAGTCACTCCTTTTGATTTTAAATATTGCATCGCTGCTATGGCAGCTGTATCATTTGACGAATAAATGCCATCTACATTTTTCAGTTCAAGAATGCGTTTGGCTGCCCATATTCCATCAGACTCAGACAAATTAGACTCAAAAATATAATCGCCATTCACTGTTAAACCATGTTTTTTTAAGGCTTCAATATACCCCGCCTTTCTTTGCCTATACAATTCAATATTTTGCGCTCCAGAAAAGTGGACAATATGTTTGCACCCCTGTTGTATAAGATGTTCTGTGGCTTCAAAACTCGCTTTATAATTATCAATATTTATATTAATACTGCCTTTAAGATTGCAAGGCCTATCAAAAAAAACAATGGGCTTTCCTAAGTTCATGTATGCTTCCAAATGTTCAAAAGACGCTGTTTGCATGGAAATACTCATGAGTATACCATCTACTCTATTTGAAATTAATGACGAAATAATTTTCTTCTCTCTCTTAAGGCTATCCAATGATTGACAAATAATAACATTATACCCTGCTTGATAAGCCTTTTCTTCAATACCGGAAATGACCGTAGCAAAAAAGTATCGAGAAATTCGCGGCAAAACCACGGCTATGGTAAAAGTTTTCTGTGTACGAAGATTGGATGCCAAATTATTTCTTTGATAGCCCAATTCCCTGGCTTTTTCAAAAATTTTGTCTTTTGTTTTTTTTGATACGCGCGGACTCCCATTTAAAGCTCTAGATACGGTTGAACTATCAATACCTAAAGCTTTAGAAATATCATGAATGGTTGCTTTTCCCGCCTTCATAGTAACACAATTTTAAATAAATAAAACAAATATAACATATCTCAACAATTAAAATACAATCGATTGTATTTTAATAAGTTTTTCATACTTTTACAAAAAATAAATCACATTTAATTATGAGTACAAATTGCGAGGTACGGTATGCGGCTTCAACTAGGGAAGTAAAAACAATGGATACTAAAGCATTAAGAGATGAGTTTTTAGTGCAAAACTTGATGACTAAAGATGGTATTAAATGGGTATATTCTCATTATGATAGATATATGATTGCAGGTGTTGTACCTGTAAATACCGAAGTAAAATTAGAAATAGTTGACGCGCTGAAAGCGGACTTCTTTCTTCAAAGAAGAGAACTTGGTATCATCAATATAGGAGGTACTGGTGTGGTCACTGTTGATGGAACTGAATACACCATAGCTCACAAAGAAGCTTTGTATCTAGGACAAGGTAATAAAAATGTGAGTTTTTCAAGTCCCTCTGCTGATACACCTGCAAAATTCTATTTAAATTCTACTCCAGCTCATAAAGCCTATCCTAATAAAAAAATTGGTATTAATGATGTTGAACAAATTGAACTTGGAGCACCAGAAACAGCCAATGCAAGGACACTTAGAAAATATATTGTTAATAGTGTAGTAGATGTATGTCAATTACAAATGGGAATGACTACCATAAAGACAGGAAGCTCATGGAATACCATGCCTGCGCATGTGCATGACAGACGTATGGAAGTCTATTTTTACTTTGAAATCCCTGAAGACCAAGCCGTATGTCATTTTATGGGAGAAACTAATGAAACCAGACATATATGGATGGGCAATGAAGAAGCTGTAATTTCTCCACCATGGTCAATCCATTCTGGGTCAGGAACTAGCAGCTATAGTTTTATTTGGGGTATGGCCGGCGAGAATTTAGACTATGGAGACATGGATGTTTGTCCAACTAATGAATTGAAATAACTATGTCTGTTACACTCTTCGACCTTAGCAACAAAGTAGCCCTAGTAACTGGAGGAACCCATGGTTTAGGTCAAGCCATGGCAATAGGGTTAGGTAAAGCTGGAGCCAAATTAGTAATAAATGGTGCTTCATCACAAGAAAAATTAAACAACGCGGTAGCTGAATATAAAACCTTAGGCCTTGAGGCTTACGGTTACCTATTTGATGTTACTGATGAAAAACAAGTCATTGAAAACTTAAATAGGATTGAAACTGAAGTTGGTGCTATTGATATTTTAGTAAACAATGCTGGTATTATAAAGCGTACCCCATTAGAAGATATGGAAGTTTCAGACTTCGAGCAAGTATTAAAAGTTGACCTAGTAAGTCCGTTTATCATGTCAAAACACGTGGTTAAAGGAATGATAAAGAGGAAAGCTGGAAAAATCATTAACATTTGTTCTATGATGAGTGAATTAGGACGAAATACAGTTGGTGCCTATGCTGCCGCCAAAGGAGGGTTAAAAATGCTTACCAGAAATATGGCTACCGAGTGGGCTAAACACAATATTCAAATTAATGGTATAGGCCCTGGGTATTTTGCCACAAGCCAAACCGCGCCAATTCGGGTAGACGGCCACCCTTTTAACGATTTTATTATAGGTAGAACACCCGCAGGACGTTGGGGTGATCCAGCAGATTTACAAGGTGCTGTGGTATTTTTAAGTTCAAAAGCCAGTGATTTTGTAAATGGCCAGATTATTTATGTTGATGGTGGAATTTTAGCTACTATTGGCAAACCATCAAATGAAGATTAGTTAAACCTATTTAAAAACCAATTCATATGAAGTCTTTATCCATTTTTGCTTTGGTAGGCATACTTTGTTTTTCTGCCTGTGCCGACAAAAACAAAACTATTCTTATAAAAAATACATTAGATTTTGATCGGTCTGTTGAAACGGTTGAATTAACAGCTGAACTCTTAAATGTTCCAACCCTTGAAACATTAGGAATTAAAGATGCCGATGATGAAACTCTTCAAATTACCCAATTAGTAGATTATGATGGGGATGGCACAATGGATGTACTACTATTTCAACCAAAGATAAAAGCCAATACTGAAAAAAAGTATGAAATTGTGAACATTAATCCAGATGACAACCCAAAAACTGAGGTTTATTGTTATTCTCGATTTGTACCTGAACGTACTGATGATTATGCTTGGGAAAACAATCGTGTGGCATTTAGAATTTTTGGCCCTGATGCACAATACCGAGCCGAAAACAACTTACCTCAACCAACCTTATCGAGTGGTGTTGATGCATGGTTAAAACGTGTTGAATATCCAATCATTAATAAATGGTACAAAAAAAACGCAGAAAAAGGAAAATCATACCACAAAGATTCAGGTGAAGGGTTAGATAATTTTCATGTAGGCATAAGCAGGGGTGTTGGAGGTATAGCTGTAAAACGCGATACCAGCTTTTATTATTCAAAAAACTTTAAAACTTGGAAAACCATTACAATAGGTCCTATTAGAACAAGTTTTCAAGTGACCTATGAAGATTGGGATGCGGACGGAAATATCATAAAAGAAAGTAAAACCATATCTCTAGATTACGGAAATAACCTTTCAAAATTTGAAACCCATATTTCAGGTACTGATATAATTTCAGCAGGGATAACCCTTCATGAAAAAGATGGTGAAGTAACTTCCAATATGAACGAAGCTTGGACTAGCTATTGGCAACCGCATGGCGATTCTGAACTTGGAACTGCCATTGTTACTACTAAAGATTACTTACAATCTTTTGAAAAGTATGATACAGAAAGTAAAGATGAAAGTAACGCCTATGCACATCTAAATATAATTAATGGCAAAACAGTATATTATGCAGGTTTTGGATGGGCTAAAAGCGGTCAATTTTCAACCGAAAAGGAGTGGCAGGATTATTTAAGTCAATTTTCAAAACAAATCAATACTCCTTTAGAAGTACGTTTAACTGAATAAACACTAATAAAAAGAGTCATTTTAGCTTTAAAGTGGCTCTTTTTTATTTGTGACATACGCCTTAATTAAAAGACCATCCAAAGCCCGTGGTAATATTATAATCTGTATCATTACCTACTACAGCAGGCTGATTATCATAATTCAGGGTAAAACCTAACTTTAAATAAAAATCAAGGGGCAAATCATATTTTAAAGTTAAATTATAATCTGACCTTACCCTTCTACTTTCTGACAAGCTGGGAAAAATACTCAAGGTAGTTTCTAAACTCAAATCTTCTAGATCAAAAACATTAAACGTTCCTGATATTAGTAATTCTGACGATGTTTTATTCAAACTATTATCTGTATAATTTTCTATATTATACGTGTAACCTAATGTAGTTGAAAAAAACAATTTATTGGTAGCAATTAAAAACCGACCTACACCAGCACTTGGACTTGTTCTTCCTACCAGTGCCTGCTCTGTATTCGACAGGAATGAGGTATTGCCTAAAAGATACCATTTTCTGTTTAAAATTCTATAAAAACTCAATTTTGCATCCGTCCTTTTAACGTTATCAACATTATCTTGCCTAGAATTCAAAACACTTATTGATCCATTTACAACCCATTTATTATCCATATAACTCAAACTACCAGCGGTTGAAAATTGTTTATAATTATTTGCCTTAGCTATATTTAGTCCTAAATCAACAGACACTTTTACTCGCTTCCAAAAACGATCATCAATTTCATCTAGAGCTACAATTTCACTAATAACATAATATTCTGGGGTTCCATCTAATAACGTAATACGGGCATAGCCATTTTTATCGGTAGTTAAATTTCCAAATCGGCGGCGCCCCTTGGTAAGCATTATCAAGCATTTTTTCTGAATGTCTAGTGATTCTACTTTACTATATTGAACACGAAAATCTTTATCACTATAAGACGTTTTCACCGTAAGAACCGCCTTTGAAAGTCGTTTAACCTCGCCTACTAAAATGCTATTATCCTTTAACCGAATAGTATCTTTCTGAGAAAAGCCAAAAACCGGAAGCAATACTAGAAATAATAAAGATTTATACAACAAGGAAATTGTTTTTTATTAGTTTGAGTATACATAAATTAAATTCTAAACACTAAACCGCCACTAAAACCACCTATAACGGTTGTGCTAGCCACACTAACACCACCATTAATACCACCTGGGCCACCCCCAACGTAGAAGCCCCCCCAATTAACAGGAAATAACAAATTACCTTGCAAATTAATCCCAACATGATCACTAAACATAATATTAACACCTGCTTTAAAAGAAAACGAAAATCTGGTTTCATTACTATAAGTGCGGTCTGTAATCTCTCTATTTTCATTCTTTGGACTTAAGAAAACAAGTCCCACGGCAGCTCCTGCAAATGGTCTAATATTTTCTTTTGGAAAATATCTCGTACCTCCAATCATCACCCAATCGGCAGCTAAATCTGCCAATCTTGTTTCATCAGGAATATCAAAATAACTATCTCTAACCGTAACCGAAGTACTGTGATGCGTATATGAAACCTCGGCCATGGTATTATCAAAGGTTTCAAAACCTAAGGTAACGCCCCATTGGTCGCTATCTTTAATTTTTATAAAATTATTGAACCCATAATTGAGTTTTGACCCAAATTGATATCCATAAGAAGGCGTGATTTCAACAGTTTGAGCGTAAGAATATGTGACCGAAAACAGTAATCCTGCCATTAATAAAAATAAAGACTTAAACGTTCTTTCTTGAGTAAAATACTTGATCATAGCGCAATTGTAATTTGATTAATTTGTTACGTGTTATAAACAAAGTTACAAATTATTTAATTCAAACAGCCTTTAAGTTTGTTCCTTAATTGGGCTGTTTATAAATGTTTTAACTAAGTTTGTTTTTAACAATTTTTGCATTGATGAATCACCATAAAACCATCTATTTTTTATTTTCCATTTGCATTTTAACTTTTGGTTGTAAAAACAAAACATACAATAATATTGAAACGCCAACCCATTCTGCGCATGTTAGCAGCAACTATATAGGCTCTAATCAATGTAAATCTTGTCATGAAGACACTTACAAAAAGTGGTCTGGATCACACCATGACCGCGCTATGGACATAGCAAACGCATCAACTGTTTTAGGTAATTTCAACAATATAAAACAGGTTATTGATGGTGTTTCCTATCATTTTTATACAAAAGATAAAGCCTTTATTGTAAATGTGACAGAGATTGACGGCAGTGTAAATGACTATAAAATTGCATATACCTTTGGTTTTACGCCTTTACAACAATACTTAGTTGATTTTGAAGGTGGAAAAAAACAAGTGTTACGAGTAACTTGGGATGCCGTTAAAAACAAATGGTTTCATCAGTATAAAGGACAAACTATAATTACAACAGATTGGTTACATTGGACTAAGGGTGCTCAAAACTGGAATACCATGTGTGCTGAATGTCATTCTACAAATTTAAAGCGCGGTTATGATCTACAGTCTGACACCTTTCATACCACGTATAGTGAAATTGATGTGACCTGTGAAAGTTGTCATGGACCAGGTAGAAACCACGTTGAATGGGCATCAAAAGACATTAAAGATAGTCATTCGTATATCATCAATGGTAAAACGCAAGAAGACCAACTTTCACTTTGCGCACCATGTCATGCAAGACGTACAAAGTTGACCAAAGATTTAAAACCAGGTGAAACTTTTGAAAATCAATATTTATTGCAAAGTATCTCTTCTACATATTATCATGCCGATGGTCAAATAGATGAAGAAGACTACGTTTATGGGTCTTTCTTGCAAAGTAAAATGTATGCTCAAGGGGTTAAATGTAATGATTGCCATGATGCACACAGCTTAAAGTTGAAATTTGATGGCAATCAACTGTGTTTGCAATGTCATGCTCCATCAGAATATAATTCACCAAGGCATCACTTTCATAACTTAGACACAGATGCTGCATTGTGCATTAACTGCCATATGACTGGTAAGATTTATATGGGTAATGATTTTAGGCGGGACCACAGTTTTAGAATTCCTAGACCAGATCAATCCGCTAAGTATGGTACACCAAATGCCTGTAACCAGTGTCATCAGGATAAATCAAACCAATGGGCAGCTCAAAAGATCAAGTCCTGGTATGGAAAAGAAAGAGCGTCACATTTCTCAGATGCCCTATTGTTAAGCAACAAATTGGCACTTACAACTTCTGAGAGACAATCATTAAATATATTCATAAATAACCTAGAATTTCCAGCAATAGCTAGAGCTACCGTTATAGAAAACTTAAGTTACTTAAATCAAGCTGAGTTTAACGTACTCTTTTTGGCGTTAAAAGACCCGTCTCCATTGGTAAGATATAAAGCGCTTTTAGAGTTTAGAAGTTTAACTCCAGAAATGAGAAAAACTATAGCTGTAGAGCACTTAAAAGATTCTACAAGATTGGTAAGAATAGCGGCTGCCCAATTGGTGTTAGATATTAATGAAACTACCTTTGATCCTAAACACCAGTCTTATGTTTATCAAGCTAAAGCCGAATATGAGCACATGATGTTTACCAATGCTGATTTTCCAGAAGGCAGACTTCAACTTGGTGATTATTATATGCAAATGAACAATGTTTCTGAAGCTATAAAGCACTATAAAATGAGCCTTTATAAAGATAGTTTGGTGTACCCAGCATATTCCAATTTAGCTACAGCCTATTCCATAAACCAAAATTATGATGAAGCGTTTACTGTTTTGAATTTATGGGAACAAAAGCAACCTAACTTAGGTAGGCCACATTATTTAAAAGCCTTATTGCATTTTGAGTTAAAAGAAGATGAAAAAGCCATTGCGCAATTGCAAACCGCCATAAGAGTTGATCCAAATGACACCAGATCAATGTACAATTTATCTACCTACTACTTTCAAGGTGAAAAAGATTTATCCTTGGCAAATGATTTTATTAATAAGGCTTTGCAGATTATGCCTAACAATAACGACTACCAGTATTTAAAGGCATTAATACTCCAAAAGCAAGGAAAAACAAAAGCTGCTAATGCCATTTTCAAGATGCTTCAGGTTAATCAATAGCTGTTGGGTTAAGCCACTTGTTATTATTGGGTTTAATCTTTTCATCTTGCAACAAATATACTTTTCTAGATTGTACTAAGGCATTTTTGAGGTGTACTATCACTTTTGTATTTGCTGATGTTTTTTTCTGAAATGCATCCTGATTATACTTTAACAAAGCATCATTTAAATTTTCAAAATTAAACTTTTGCGCAAAACTAGATAAGGTCTCGTATCTGCTGTCTAAGGTCTTTATCCAAATACGGCTTTTTATCAAAAATTGTCCAGAATCGTGCTGTTTTAAAGCTGAGAGTGCTTGTTTAAACGCGTATTTCTCAGAATTTAAATACTGTAAGCGTTTTAGTTTTATCCATCTCAATAGGCGTTTGGTGAGTTTGTAAACCACAAAAAGAAACAATAAACCAGTTAATACGTAGATGGAGAAGTTTTTTGCACTTAAACCCAAAATGGTAAACGGTTTTTCTTCTTGTTCAACTTCTGCTTCAACTGTTTTTTGAAGTGACTTTTTAATGCTAGCCAGCATTTCTAAATCAGGGTTTGGTGCTACTGTTATTGGCACAGCGTCAAGTGTTTTGGTATAAAACACTTGACTTCCTGGGTTCCAATAGGTGTATGTAGTACCTGGGATAAGTACATTGCCTTCTTTTTCAAACAAGTAATTAACTGTTTCTGTGCGACTTGCAGAGACATAGGTTTTAGCTTTGGTTGTGTTAACTGTAGCTCTCTTAGGGTAAATGCTTATTCCGGGAATGCTATCCCATGCAGTTGAAGGAATAAATTCAGATAATGTGCCACCTGCCGAGCGCGTTATAGTGCGTTGCACAACATCGCCAACTTTAACTTTTGTTAAAGGTGTCGACCATTTTTGCTGTACGGTTAAACCATTTGAAACTAACCAACTGTTTGGGTCATATCCCATTGGGATGTCGTTTACCTTAAGAGTTTCTGGTTTTGTTTTAACAGCGTGTTTTATTCCTTTATAATTGTCTGGTTTAGGAGATTCAACGTTTATAGATAAGCTAGGTATTATCAATTCACCTGTTTTATTGGGGAAGAGATTATAATAGAAGCTTACACCAGAATATTTTTTACCATTAAATGTTCTGGAATTACTTAAAGACCTGAAGTAAACCGTTAGTGCGCCATCAATTTGAATATTACCTACATCAACGCCAGAAGTGAACCAAGTTGATGTATACACAGAAACCGTAAGCTGAACGGGTTCGCCTATATACGCTTGCTTTTTGTTTAAAGTAGCATAACTGATAATGCTTTGCGCATGTAGTTGCGTGCCCAAAACCAATAGCAGAAACATGAAACCCAATTGCTTTACCATGAATGCGCTGTTTTTTCAGGTTGTACTAATTTTTTCTTGACTTGATATCTAAACTTTTTTGTTAAAAACAAAGCGGGGTCGTCATCTATTTTTCGCATCAAAATGTTTTTTGGTAAAGCGCCTTGACCTGATTTAAAATCATCAGGTAATTCATCAAGCTCCTTGCCTTTGCGTTGGCCAGTTTCTGCGGTTTCTTCTTTCCGCTCCTTTTCCATATCTTTTTTGGTAGCCTCTTGCCCGCCACCACTTAAATCTTCAGGAGAATCGTTTTGCTTGTTTTTGGCTAGTGCCTTGTCTTTTTCTTCTTTAAAGGTTTTAGGTTTATTGGCATTAAGACTATCAACGGCTTTGGCTATAATTTTTAAATTGTCTTTTGCTTTTGTGTTGTTAGGATATTTACTTAGCACCTGTTCAAAAGCTTCTTTTGATGCTTCCAGTTTTCCAAGCTTAGCATAAGTTAAACCTAAATTATACAACCCGTTGGTTGTTGTGTCTTGTTTGAAAGCTGCTTCTGCACTAACAAAATCACCAGCTTTATAGTAGGCCACACCTTTGTGCATAGGGTCATTAAATTTTAAAGCCGCATTTGCGTAATCTTTATCGTTATATAATTGCTGACCTTGATAATCTGAGGTGTACCATAAATCTTTAAATGAAGAGATTGATTTCGGTGTTTTGTCATTTGAATTACAAGAACTCAAACAAATCAATAGAAGCAAGCTGTTGATACTCCAGCCTTTTCTGAAAGAAAACGAAAACAGTATCATTAACGGAATTAAAAACCAGTAGCCTTGATCTTTCCATGACTCATCTTCTTTATCAATTTTATCTTCAAAAATCAATTCTTTACTAACACTTTTAGCCAAATCTTTTACGTCACTATCGTCCAAGGTAGCTTCTAAAAAAAAGACATTTTCAATAGCCGTAAATGCGCTTAATTTTGTGGTGTTGAGTGCTGATTTTGTGTTGTGTTTAGGAATTGTGCCTCCTGTTGGTGTGGCAAATGGGTATATAAACAGTTTTACATTATTTTCTTGTAAAAAGTTGTTAATTCTTTCAATAGAAAGGGCTTCCAAATCATCGGTAACTAGTAATATTTTAGATTGTGCAACAGGGTCAAGTGATAAGGCTTCTATTTTATCAAACAAGGCATTGAATCCTGTTCCTTTAACAGGCATCATTCTAGGTTGCAAACCATCAATTTGGTCTAAAATAATTTTGTAATCGGTTGTAAAAGGTGTAACTACATGCGATGAGGCTGCAAAAACTATTAAGTTGGTTTCAGCTCTAGGGTTTGCTTTTAACAAGTCGTGAATTTTAAATTTAGCACGTTCTAATCGGTTTGGAGATATGTCATCTACAAGCATACTTTCAGACATATCAAGGGCAATAACAAACTGAGATTTCACCTTTTTGGTAGGCGCTTTTATTCTACTCCATGTTGGGCCTAAAAAAGAAACTATTCCAATGATGAACATGATAACCACCGAAGTTCTGATAAGCATAGATTTCCATCGCGTTCCTTTTTGAATCACATAAGGTCTTAGGTGTTTGGCAATAGCATTTACCCATGAGGTAGATTCTTTATAAAACACAAAGCCTAAAATAATCAATAGTAGTCCGGAAATCATATACAAAACATAGTTTGTTCTCAAAAAATGAAAATCTTCCCAGTTAATATGTTTTAAAGTCTCTACCATGATTAAGCCTTTAAACGTTTAATTATTGTTATAATATGATTAATTAAAACTAAGAGTAAGCCGAGCAATAAGGCTATTCCTAATGGGTACTGATATAATAGTGTTTTTGGTATGTAGGTTTCTTCCTCGTACTCAACAGGTTCTAGCTGATCTAATTCGGTATAAATACGTTCTAGTTCTGCGGTATTTTTGGCTCTAAAATATTTACCGCTGGTAAGTTGTGCTATTTCAGTTAGAGTACGCTCGTCAAGGTCAGACATACTGCTTCCGGGATCGCCTATACCAACGGTGTAAATAATGGTAGAATCTTTTTTTGCTAAATTGGCTGCATCAAGAGGCAATATGCTTGTACCACTATCAACACCATCAGTAAGCAAGAGCATGACTTTGTTTTGTATGGTATCGCGTTGAAACATATCCATACCCTTTACAATAGCTTTTCCAATATTAGTCATTTGTCCTGCCATACCCACATCGGCCTCATCAAGCATGGTTTTTACGGTTTCAAGGTCGGTGGTAAAAGGCGCCTGAATATAGGCATTACTAGCAAAGAAAATAAGTCCCATTTTATCGCTTTCGCGTTTAACAATGAAGTCTTGCATGATGTTTTTTACGGCTTCCCATCGTGTTACGCGTTTATTATTAATAGCCCAATCGTTATTGGCCATACTAAATGATAAATCAGCAAGAATTAAAAAACTACGCGACGTTTTTACTTTTTTTTCAGGTTGACCAACCAATTGAGGTGACGCTAAAGCAAATAGAAGCAATAGCCAAATAACAAACATGATGACTTTTGTTAACCAAAACTGCTTTTTTACATAAGTAGATTTTTTAGGTTTTTGATGAGTAGCCTTTGCGCTTGAGTTGAAATAGGGGTAGATTAAAGCTGAACTCCTGTGTTTTATGGCAGGTAATAGCCAATATATTAAAAAGGGTATGATAACAAATACCGCCACAAACGGATATGCAAATTCAAATTTATCAGGCATGATCTTTAATCCATTTTATACTCGTTTGAATGAACTCTTCAATATCAAAGCTGCTTTCAGTATTGTACTTGTTTTGATAAACAGCGTTAGAGATTACAGCTTCGTGTTGCTCAAAATAAGAGGATTTAACTTTACTATCCATTAGTGCCAGCCAGTCCCTTCCTGAGAGTGAGGCTACTTCGTTCTTAGAATATGTGCGTAATGCTGTTTGCTTGAGTAAAAACATAACCTTTGCTATAGCGGGATAAACCTCTTGTTTGTCTTGTTTAGAAATGCTTTGTATTTCTTGTATAGCAGCTCGTCTATATCCCCGTTGTTTATAACGTATAAACATGTTATAAACTATAAATAGTACAAGAACTAAAAGCACCACGCCAATAAGTTTCCAGCCCAATGTTTCCAGGGTGAACGTAATTGGGTCTGGCTCAATAATTGGTTGTAGTGTATTTTCTTGCAGTATTAATAGCATAGTTATGTATGTCTATAGATTAGAAAAGACCTCTAGTAATTCTTCTTCTATTGGATTGCAACAGTTGACCTTAAGTAACGTGATGTTGTATTTGCTAAGTTCAGACTTAAAATCGGTAAATTCTTTTTCAAAAGTAGCTTCTACCTTTTCTTTAGTTTTTGAGTTTTTACCGTTTAAATTAATTTGCTTGGTTTTATTGGTAATGGTAAGTTGTGCATTTGGAATGTGATCTTCCAATTCATCAAAAACTTTAATCATTATGATATCATTATGCAACCCAAGCTGACTGAGGTATTTGATTACAGCCGGGTTATACCTGTGGAAATCACTGATGATAAAAACAACATAGTCATGCGTTACAATGTTGTTCACTTTTGCAAACATCTCAGCAAGAGAATTATCAAAATCTTTTATATCGTAATTATAAATGTTTTGATTGGCTTCAACTATTTTCTGAAGAAAATAAATGCTATTTCTGGCATCACGTTTTGGTGTTATGATTTCGTAATCTTCACCAAAAACTAAACCGCCTACGCGGTCTCCCTTTTTTTTTGTTTTATGTGCAATTATTGAAGCAATTTCTCCAGCCACAAAAGCTTTGGTTTTATTTTTTGAACCAAACCCCATTGAGCTGCTTTGGTCTACAAAAATGAAAACAGGTTTTTCCTTTTCTTCAGTAAAAATCTTGGTGTGCGTTTTTCCTGTTTTGGCGGTAACTTTCCAGTCAATGTTTCTAATATCATCGCCAAAAATATAGGGTCTAACTTCTTCAAAATCTAAACCACGTCCTCGTAGCTTAGAAGCGTACTGCCCAGAAAGTATACTGTTTGATTTATTCTTACTGTCACTTATTTGTAATGTTGAACTAAACACCTCTAATTTTAAAAGGTGTTCAAGTGATAAAAACACATTGGGCGGACTATATTTTTTTTTGTAGAGCTTCATACGGTTGATTTAAGCAATTACTGCAACAACCTCTATAATTTTGTCGATAACCTCATCTACACTTACGCCTTCTGCTCTAGCTTTGTAACTTAAAGCAATACGGTGTCTTAACACATCTTTGATGACTTGGTGTACGTCGTCTGGCATGACATAATCTCTATTGTTCATCCAGGCATTTACACGGCTGCATCTGTCTAAGGCAATTGTTCCTCTAGGGCTTGATCCAAAACTTATCAGCTCACTGAGACTGGTATCGTATTTTTCTGGATATCGTGTTGCAGAAATAAGGCTAACCACATATTTTTCAATATCTTCAGAAACCTTTATTTGAGCAATCTCTTTTCTAGCCTCAAAAACTGATGTTTTAGGAATAACCTCATTGCTCGCAACATTTGGTTTTACTAAAGCTTCTTGTTTATTTAAGCGCATGATTTCAAGTTCTGCATCATCATCAGGATAGCTTATTATGGTATGCACTAAAAATCGATCCATTTGAGCTTCAGGCAAAGGATAGGTTCCTTCTTGTTCAATTGGATTTTGAGTGGCCATTACCATAAATAATTCATCCATTTTATAGGTTGTACCAGCTACCGTTACTTGACGTTCTTCCATGGCTTCTAGTAATGCCGACTGTACTTTTGCCGGAGCTCTGTTAATCTCATCGGCTAAAATCAAATTATTGAAAATAGGGCCTTTTTGAAAAACGAATTTTTCTTTTTCATTGGGAATATAGATCTCTGTTCCTGTAATATCTGAAGGTAATAAATCTGGTGTAAACTGAATTCTACTTAAACCACAATCTAGGTTTTTGGATAGCGCATTTATTGCTCTTGTTTTTGCCAATCCTGGCAAACCTTCAAGTAACATGTTGCCGTTTGCTAAAAGCACCAATATAATTCGATCAATAAGATGTTCTTGGCCAATAATTGACGCAGCCATTTTTAACTTTAGGGTTGAAATGGATTCAAATGGAGACATAGCGTTTGTGTTAATAGTTTTACTCTTTTTGAAAAGGGTAGATAACTTTCCAATCTTTTTTCATGTCAATTACCGTCCACCCATTAGCATTGGCATAATCTAAGCCTTTATCGAGTTTGCCAATATGCGAGTCTCTATCATAAGCCCATTCGCGTTCGGCATCGGTATGATGTAAATACAATTGAAATGATGGATAAGTGTTAGAATCTGTGTAACGCAGCATAGCAAAATCACCATCAGAATTCCCAGAAGCGAAAACTGGTTTTTTGCCAATAAAGCGTTGTATACCTACTGGTTTTCCTTCTTTATCGTCAATAAAATCAATCTTTGGTAAACGTTTTATTAAAGGTTTGTCCTCTTCAATAACAAACTCTGTTTTAACACTACTTCCCACAACTTGATCAACAGGTATACCGTAAACGGCTTCAATCCATGGTCTCATAAAATCTATACCACCCCCAGATACAATGTAAGTTTTAAAGTTATTGGCTCTTAAATAATCTAGAAGCTCTAACATAGGTTGGTAAACAAGCTCATTATAGGGCTTATTAAACCTAGGGTGACGAGCTGTTTTTAGCCAGTTTTTTACAATGGCGTCAAACGCTTCAACGGTCATTCCAGCATGTGTTGCCATGACTATTTCAAGAATACCATGTTCACCATAACTCATAAGCGTTTTCATGTCGTCTTCAAGAACCGCTTTATAAGGTTGTTTAGTTTTCCATTCAGGATGTTCATTAGCCATTGCTTTAATTCTGTCAATCGCAAAGAATAATTGAAAATACAAAGGTTGCTCTGACCATAGGTTACCATCGTTGTCAAACGTAGCCACACGATTAGAAACTGGAATAAACTTTGCACTTTCTGTATTTGTAACCTCTTTAACGTAACTTATAATAGCTTGTTTAGTAGGCGTATCATGCCAAGAAGAAAGTGGGTCTGTTTGTTTACTTTCTAGTACAGTTGACTCGAGTAAACTTGCTTTTTGTTCTTTACACGAAAAGGTTAAGAACATTAAACAACTACATATTATAACGTGCTTCATGGTTGTATTAAAAAAGGCAGCATTAGCTTATTAAAGCTAAAAACTGCCTATATTATTCAGATTACCTCTTAATTTTGCGGTCTGCTTTTCATTTTAGCTATTACAGCATCAACACTTAAAGTGCCTCCTTCAACTGGAGGAAAGTCTTTAAAAGAACTTAAAAAATTAGCAACATATGCTTGAGCTGGTACGAACATCCACATATTATCACCATACCATCTTGTGTATAAGGCTGATTTATAAGATACTTCAAAGGGATCTGCCCTTAAATTAATGACGATAGGCCATGAAGGCGTTTTTCTATAGGCTTCATTAATACTACCCTCCATGATTGCAAAGTGAATCTTCCAGTTTTGATACCTTAGCGCATTAAGGTTTCCTCCTGCATCAAAATAGAATATTTCTTTCCTTGGAGATTCCTTTACCTCTCCTTTCCAAAATGGCAACATATTATAGCCATCTAAATGGGCTTTAAAAGTTTTTCCGGCAGCTACATATCCCGTTAAAAGTTTTTCTTTAACATCTGGTACACCAGCGGCTGCAAGCAATGTTGGCATCATATCTTCGTGAGAATGAATATCATTTATAATTGTTCCTGGTTTTATAACTCCCGGCCATCGAATAACACAGGGTGCTCTAAAACCACCTTCCCAAGTAGAACCTTTTTCTCCTGCAAACGGTGTTGTCCCTCCATCAGGCCAAGTGAATTTCTCTGCTCCATTATCAGTAGAATACATCACTATAGTATTATCAACAATCTTCAATTCTTTAAGTTTGTCTAATACTCTACCAATAGCTTTGTCATGTTCCACCATGCCATCTGGGTACAAGCCAATACCTGTAACACCTTCGCTTTCTTCCTTTAAATGCGTCCAAACATGCATACGTGTAGCACTTAACCAAACAAAGAATGGCTTACCTGCCTTATGTGCTTTTTCAATAAAGGCAATTGCGGCATCAGTAAACTCTTCATCAGCCGTTTCCATGCGCTTACGTGTCATTGGTCCTGTATCCTCTATTTTGCCATCGGCATAAGAATGCAATACACCCCTTGGTCCAAATTTTTTGTGAAATTCGGGATTTTTCGGGTAATAATAGGTTTCAGGCTCTTCTTCTGCGTTTAAATGATAAAGGTTCCCAAAAAACTCATCAAAGCCATGATTTGTTGGCAAATGTTCATCTCGATCTCCTAAGTGGTTTTTACCAAATTGACCAGACACATAACCTTGAGGCTTAAGCAATTCTGCAATTGTTGGCTGATTTTCCTGAATACCTTGCTCTGCTCCAGGCATTCCTATGGTAAGTAATCCTGTTCTAAAAGGATGCTGCCCTAAGATAAAGGCCGCACGACCAGCTGTACAAGACTGTTGGGCATACCAATCGGTAAATACGGCGCCTTCTTTTCCAATGGCATCAATATTTGGAGTTTGATAGCCCATCATACCTTGACTGTTGATACTGATATTGGAATACCCAATATCATCACCCCATATAACCAAGATATTGGGTTTTTTGTTTTTTTGAGCAGACATTACCTGCAACCCACAGACTACTAAAAAGCCTGCCAATAGTTGTTTTATTTTCATAAATTTCAATGTTTTTTCTAAAAATAGAATATTTTTTTGAAATTTTAGACATCGATTTTAAATAAAACAAAAAACTTATAATTTCTTTACCAAACTGTTAGATTAGCATAAACTTGCCTTAACAAAATGTCTAAACTTTTGTTCGCTCCCCAAAAGTCCAATACTCTAACATTCTATACATAACAGCCAAAACAACAGGACCTATGAACAAACCTATAATACCATGTAAAAGCATACCGCCTATAGTACCTAATAAAATCAAAATAGTTGGAGTTTTTAAACCTTTTCCTAAGAATATGGGTTTTAGAACATTGTCTAATAGTGCTACTAATATGGTATAAATGGTAAAAATGATAGCCGAAGTGGTATCAGCCATTGAAAATGAAAGCATTATTGCGGGTAACATAACCAGTAATACCGGAATTTGAATAATACCAAGTACCAAAACCAAAAAAGTAAAAACACCTGCTGCAGGAATACCTATAACTCTAAAACCAACAAAAGCAAGAGCCGATTGAATCAAAGCTACCAATAATACCCCTTTAACAACACTTTTTATTACCTTACTTGAAATGGATATGATTTCTTCTCCATCATTATTTGTAAGCTTATTAATAATTAAAAGCATCCTTTGTTTAAGGTATGTGGCATTATACATCAATGCAATAGACACTATAAAAGACACAAAAAATGTAAAAAAAGTTCCAATAAACCCTTTTAAACCGGAAAGAATATTTGGAATCTTATCCAGAATAAAAGCACTGTGTTTGATAAGATAATTTTGAATATCAGAAGACAAGTCGCTCCAATTTTTAAAGACCGTTTCACCTATAAAAGGCCATTGCTTAACACTCTCACTAGGCAACGGAATAGCTAGAGTATGATTTCTTATACCCTCAATAATATCAACAAATGAATTTGCCAAAGATGTTGATATAGCATAGGTTGGAGCAATAAATACTACAGTGGCCGATAAAGCAAAAATTAGAGTGATATGCTTTTTGTTTCCTTCGCCTGCTTTTTTGATAAAATAATTGTAGACGGAAAATAATGATATGGCTAAAATAATGCCCCAAACCATAATAAGCACAAACGGCTTGATTATTGTAAAACACCATACCAGTAAAACTAATAAAACCAATGTTTTTAACGTGGTAGTTATGGTGTCATTATTTTTCATACTTACTTATATTTTACTTTTTGTTTAATTCCTCAACTACTTTTGGCACAATTTTACTTGCTACCTTATGAGCATCTTTTGGATCATAAAGTTTGGTGGTTACAACCCCTACTAATTGTTTATCTGCGGGCTCATCAAGATTATAAGCCACAGTCTCTAAAACATAATCTGTACTTACACTAGTAGATGTTGAACTGGTTACATAGCCTCCAAAAGAATTATAATAGGAGCCATAAGCATATGGGTAACTAAAGTAATTGTAGAAATTACCATAATAACCCGGGTAGAAATTATTATAGCTTGCTCCCATATAAATACCATTATGGCTTTTTGTTACCGTTTGTTGTTTATCTTTTATAACGGTAAGCATTACCCCATTATAACCTTCACTTTCCATAAGGCTTCTAATAAACGCTACGCGCTCTTCAGTAATTTCTTTATTCGGATAAATTTTAGGTGCTTTAGTATAGCTTTCTGTAGCTTTTATTCCTTTTGCTCTTAACGCATTGGCAATTTCAACTTCAAAAGCTATACGTCCTTGATCATTTGCTGTTCTGGCAATGACTAAAACATTTTTTTCTTTAAATGCATTAACTATTGATTCTTCAGCTTTCCATGCATTAACTACTTTTGTGCTTTGACAACTTAACGTGACTAAAAAAAGAAAGCATAGGGTACGTACAAAATAGATGTTCTTCATAATATGTAATAGTGTTTCAGTGATTTAGATTATTAGCTATGTAAATTAAAGTAAAAAACTTCAGTTATAAGAAAATAAAACACCTTTTCTATATTATTATTTCTTCAATCTGAACATGTTATTCACGATGCAATAAAACAACTGGACTTCCTATATTAGACTGGACAAAAAGATGAGAGAATATGTTTGCTAGTTATTAACTTAGCAATTATGAGAAGTAAACCCAAACATTACACTTTAGAATTTAAACAAAAGGCAGTTGAGTTGAGCTATGCCAAAGGCAACGTAAAACAAGTAAGTGAAGATTTAGATATATTTCCATCGGTTCTTTATCGTTGGCGAAAAGAGTTGAAGGATTATGGCAAAAATAGTTTTCCTGGTCGAGGCAAGCCTAAATTGACTGATGAAGAAAAAGAAATATTCCGTTTAAAAAAAGCGTTAAAAGAAGCTGAAATGGAACGTGACATCTTAAAAAAGGCCATCAGCATCTTCTCCAAGAGCGACAGGAAAAATACAGGTTTATAAAACAGCATCTTATGAGGTTTCCTGTCGAGATGATGTGTAAAATATTAAAGGTAAGCAAAAGCGGTTATTATCATTGGCTGCAATCAGGGCCAAGTAAATTATGGTTAGAAAATCAAAAGGTAACTGCGCTTATAAAATCTATATTTAAAGATAGCTTTCAAAGTTATGGATCGCCAAGAATAAAAACAGAACTGGAGACATTAGGCTATAAAATATCAAAGCCCAGAGTGGCGCGTATTATGAGTGCTAATTATTTGTTTGCAAAACGAAAACGTAAATTTAAAGCAACCACTGATAGTAAACATAATTACCCAATAGCACCTAATTTGTTAAACCAAAACTTTGAAGTAAGCAGGCAGAATCAAGTTTGGGTAAGTGACATTACCTAAATCAAAACCAAACAAGGCTGGTTATATCTTACTGTAATCATTGATTTGTTTAACCGTAAAGTTGTTGGGTGGGCTCTAAGTGACAATTTAAGCACAGAGGATACTATTATTAAAGCTTGGCATATGGCTATAAAGAAAGCAACCCTAACCCAAGATTTAATTTTTCATTCAGACCGAGGTATACAATATGCCAGCCATAAGTTTACCTCTTTAATTAAAAGTTACGATGGTTTAGTAAACCAATCTATGAGCAGAAAAGGTAACTGCTGGGATAATGCCGTTGCAGAATCGTTCTTTAAATCATTAAAGGTAGAATGGGTTTATAGGCACAATTATAGATTAAGATCTGAAGCGGAGTTATCCATCTTTGGATGGATAGAAACTTGGTACAATAATAAAAGGAGACATTCCTTTTTAGGAAACAAAACTATAAGAGAATTTGAATTAGATATGTATAACCAAAAACTAGCAGCTTAGTCATTCAACTTAAAGTCCAATTTTTTGTTGCAAGTCCACAAGTTAAAGGTAACGATTTTTGGATTAGCATTTAGCAAGCAATGGATTATAGCCGTTGTTGTGCTTTCGTTATTCTTTATTGGAACTCACTTCTCCTTGGATTTCAGTCAGAATCTTATCTATTTCTATTTCCAATATTTTGTAATTTTCAACTATGTAATTTGCTCTACCTCTTATAGTTCTGACAATATTCTCGAATTGAACATCTTCTAACAATGTTGGGTCAATTAGTCTAGAACCGGACTCATAATAAAAATACTTTAAATAATGAGGTTCAAGATAGGTGTCTCCATATTCAATTAATCGCTTCTCATCTTCTTTAACATCCTCTACCATTGCTGGCCATTTTGAAAGATTCATTCGCAAAGAATCATTTTTAATGATGTTTAGATTTCCAGAACTCATTAGGTTATTTAGCCCCCCATTTGAAGGGTCAAAAGTCGAATAACCGTATAATCTTCTCGTAAGATTGAAAACCTTAATCAAGTCCACATCCTTTTTTGATAAGCTCAAAATGTATATAATGCTATCTCCATTATGGGTCAAATTATTTGCTTTTTTAATATTTCTATTCAACTCTTCCTTATTATATAAAAAATCAGATTTCAATTCATTGAGAAATTTTTGCTCATAATTGGATTCTTTTCGACTTTCATTCCAATTATTAATCTGCAAAGCAATTAAAATCCCGATAACCACAAGCACTATTTCACCAATAGCATATTTTAAGTATTTTCCAGTTTTCCCTTCTGAAAGTAAGTTTTGTCTAATTTTTCTAAAGAATTTAATCATTGGTTAGTGGTTTCTGATAATGTCTAGTCCTGAAATATGGCTACAGGTTAAAAATTGATTTACGCTGTTTTTAAATATACCATATTTGGTGTTTTATAGTCTAAAGATACATGTAATCTAATTTCGTTGTATAGATTGATTGCACTTTTTGTTGCTCTTTTGGCGTGTTGTACGCTATCAAAGGTCTGGTCAAGATAAAACTCGTCTTTTAGGATGCCGTTTACACGTTCAGCAATAGCGTTTTCGTAGCAATGATTTTCTTCTGTCATACTAATTTTGATGTTGTTTCTCTTTAAAATTTGTGTGTATATATTGCTACAATATTGTATGCCTCTATCCGAGTGATGTATTAGGTTTTCTGTGTTTTTAGCTTGATATAATGCTTTTTTAAGAGCTCTGGTACAACCGCTAAGTTCAAGGCTATCACTAAGGTCGTAACCTATGATTTTTCTAGAATACATGTCAGTTATAAGGGCCAAGTAGCAAAATCCTTTTACAGTTCTGATGTATGTAATATCCGATACCCAAACCTGATTAGGTCTATTAACAAGTACATCTTTTATGATGTTTTTATGTTTGTAAAACCTATGAAAAGAATTGGTAGTTCTGTAGCTGGGTTTCTTTCTGGTTATAAGCATATTGTGTTTTCTAAGAATGTTGAAAAGCGTGTCTCTGCCTACTTTAAGGTTTGCTTTATCAAACTCATTTTTTAAAGATATTTTGAGTTTACGTACGCCTTCTCTAGGCAAGGACCTGCGCTTTTGGTTCACAATTTGAATGATCTGTTGTTCAAGTTTTAAACGTTTGTCAGCTCTATATTTATACTTGTAGTACGCATCACGTTTAAGCCCGAAAGCCATACAAATAGTGGTTAAAGACGCAAATCCTTTAGCTTTGTCTTTGGTTTTACTTAGCGCTCTATATTTAGCTTTTTTTTTAGTTCTGCAACAGATTTATAGCCAAGATCTTCGGCAGCAACTTCCAGGTATGAATCTTGAATCATTGCATCTAGATCTTTCTTTAACAACAATTTTTTTAGTTGTTCAATCTCTTTTTGAAGTTCTTTAATGCGTGTTATTTCGTCTTTGGTTTTCACAGTTATTCTAGTGTTCATAAGGTCTTTACGGTTGTACTTTCTTATCCATTCATTAATGGTAGTTGGTGCAATACCGTAGGCTTTCCCTAGTTGATATTTGTTTAGTTTTCCTGTTGTAAGTTCGTCTAAAATTTTCAGTTTAAAAGGTTCTGAATACCGTCTGATTACTTTGTCATTTTTGTACATAATGTTTGAAATTATGTAGCCTTTATTCAGGACGGGTCAAAATTACTCACAACGGTCTAGTATATGAAAAGTAGCGGATTTTACTTACTGATTTTTCAGTTTTACAATGACCTCTAATTTATTAATTTTGTTTCGTGTGAACGATTAAACCGCTATTTTTTATATACGTTGTTGTAGCACGTATTTATTCTTTTCGTGTTCCTAATAAATATAAAACAATGCTCGGTCCTGATTTTACTTTACCAATTTCCCAATCATAATTTTCCGTTCCTTTCAAATTTTCAACAAGAGCGTTCATTTCTTTGATGGAATAAGTCCGTAATGAAGAAACAATTCCATCCCACAATACAAAAAGAGGCACAATTGGGATTAAATAAGTAAAAATAATCCGTCCGAATTTAAATGGTCTTATGAATGGCGTTACCAACAGAACACTTATTGGGGAAAATAGCATAGCCAAGATACTTGGAACACTTCTTTCCTGCCCTTCAAATATTGCAATTGAACTACCTGTGTCAATGGTATTTTGAAGGATTAGTTTTGCATCTTTTGGCTTAAAATGGTGCAATGATAAAAATTGAGTTCTCAATCCTTTTAATTCATCGGGTACATTTCTTGCATCAACTGGTTTTTCCACATACTCGAAATTGTTCGCTTTCTCTTTTGTGAATTTGAATGCTGGAATGTTGGGGTAAAAGTCCGTCAAGATTATTTTCAGGTCAGGTATTTCATTTTTCAATTCAGAGTTCAACCAAATAAGTCCGCCACCACCTCCTGAACCAAGGTCAATAATTTGATTCGTTTTACTCTTTAGCAACCCTTTTTCAATTATTGGGATAATTGGTTTGTACATTTTTGTCTTATTGGACAAAAACTGTAAAAAGTCAGTTCCGTAATTCCTTAAAAAAGTCGGAAACCATTTTTGGTCTTCAAACTCAAATAAATGTATTCTTCCCATTTTGCTATGGTTTGGTCATATGTGCTACAACGGTAACGTATAAGAATAGTAGCGGATTTTATACACTTACTTTTCGGTACATCACTGTCTTTTGATTTATAAATTTCATTTAGTTTTAGCGATTATACCGCTATTATTTTTATACAATGTTGTGTGGCGTTTTTTTATTTCCGATATCAAATTGAGAGTAAAATCATTGTCTTTCATTTTGCAAGCATAAAATTGTGGGTTACTAATTATTTTTTTCAATTCAGGAATATTCAAATCTTGCGAACAGTAATATCCTTCCACCAATCTTAATCTTTGATAAGGATTGAATTTACTTTTGATAATAGACTTTTCAATTAAACTTTGAAATGTCTCTGACTCAACAAACTTTACAGAATCTAAAATCCCTAAATCTTTTACAATAGGTATTACTTTTTTAATGAAGTCCAATGAAGGTAATTCATCAAGGATTTCTTCTCTATAGTTTCTTTTTACAACTCTTAATTCCCTTAAAAGGTTAATATCAGATTGATTTATTAAACCTTGCTCTTTTAGTCCGTTTAGTAGTTTTATAAATGAGAATTCAAAAATTCCATTCTCCGCATTTTTAAACACTAAATAATTCCTCAATCCAACAAAAAGACAATCGCAAAACCAAGCAAAACCTAAAGTAGTTTTCGGAACAGTCTTAATTATGTTAAAGTAATTCTCACAATCTTTAATGTCCTTTTTATAATCTGTCTTTGGATTGAAATGATTTATTATATCTTTAAATCTATCATTTGGGTCAATAATGATTTTTGATTCTTTTTGTAAATGCTTGATAAATAAACTACCATTTTTTGATAAATATTCAAGTTTTGAGTATGTGTAAAATGAGATAGACCAACCATCTTTATAATAGGTTTCTTTCAACTTCTCTAAAGTTTTAAAATTATTAGCCACAACTAATAAATCTCTATCGCTATATTTATCAAAATCTGCTCTCAATGAACTGCCGAAAACTGCAACACTATAATTTTTCATTTTACAAATCGATTTATTAAAACTGTTATTAAAAAACTTAAAAGAATGAAGCCTGAAAAGCCTTGCATTGTCAACATATACATTCCAAAATCAGTTTGGGGTTGAAATTGAGAATCTACTAATTGCGTCATTGCATCTGCTGTAAAAAAGATGTTTGCTATTGGGCTAATGTTCTCTGAATTGAAAGATGCGATTGCAAAGTCCTTTTCGTGAAATCCATATTCATTCCAATAATTTAAGTTGGTAAAGTAAAATACTCCATAAAGAACAAAGAAAGTTGCGATAAAACTTCTTAGTCTTAGGCCATAACCAAATATCCATCGATATAGAAAATTAGGAATATACTCAACTGCAAAAGTTTGAAAATTTATTTTATAAGGTTGGCTTTTAAAAAATTTACTTCTTGTCAGTCGACCTTCCCATTTCTGGAAATAATAATTGGCTATTCTTGCAAACTCAGATTGTTCTTCATCTCTTGAATTGTTTAATAGCTGTTGGAATAAGTGAACTGCCATATTAGACTTTTCAATGTCTTTCTTTTGGTAGTTATTTTTAAAACTTATAGGGTCTATATAGGTACGTTTAATTAGGATTTGATGTGTGTTTACGTTTTTGAATGTACATCTGTGAAATTGACAATTATCTAAAGTACTTCCAAAAAATAAACAGTCTTCGAAGTGACAAGAAGTGAAATCAATATTTTTTAGTTTTGTCTTTGCGAAACTGACATTTATAAATGTAATTGACTTTACTTTATAGCGAGGATGTTCATCGCTGTTTTTTAAGATATCTGGTTTATAGATTAAATCTCTAATAGTTCCTTCACTTGCTGAAACCATTTCTTTAAATTCCACTTCGGAATTTTTTCCAATTACTCTTGGTGTTCCACTAAGTTCAAAAAAACTATTTGACATTTCTTATTCTATTTCTTTTTTCAAATGACACACAACGGTTTTGGCTATGGTTTCGTTACGGAATGGTACGCGAGTATCATTCCGCCGTAACCATAAATTTAGCAAAAAGGCTTGAAATTCCGATTAGGAATTTCAGCCGTAATGAACTATAGCCGTTGTTAGCTGTAGTTTTTATTTCGGCTCGTTAAAATGATTTCCATCGTCTAACCATTCTCTATTTAAGCCAGTTTTTTCATTGAATTCCTTTTGTTCACTTTCCGTGGCATAGTCAATTACGAATTGTTGTCCGCCATCATCATAGTAGGTGTATTTCCCCTTTGTCTTTAGTTCGTCTGGTAAATAAGAAAACCTTTTAAAAAATGAATCAGCGATATAACCGACTTTTTGCAATTTCCATTTTTTACTGATGCCATTTACTTTAAAGTGAATCCATTCGTAATTTTCATCGTCAACTACAATAGAAATTTCTGTGTATTCAATTTCGCCATCAGTGATAGTTCCCATTCTTTTCATAAACCAGATATATTGTTCTGGTGAGTCTATAAATTCAAGGTCAAACCAAATGCATTTGTCACTAAAATTCAAGGTTGGAATTTTCGGACTTCTCCAGCCATAATAAAAATAGAGCCGAGAAAAGGGCTTTTCCTCTATTTGTTTCAGCCTTTCCTTTCGGATTTGGTCCCACATTGGTTCTCCATAGCCATCTGTCAAAATCATTTCTTTCGTAACGCCATCTGCGAATTCATACCCTAATGCTTTGAAAACTTCAATTTGCTTTTCGTAAGTAATATTGTCGGTTTTATTTGATTTAAAACCAAAGAAGCTTAAAATTCCCATAATTAATATCAGTGAGGTTTTCTTTATCATAAATTTGGTTCAAATGTCTAGTCCTGAAATATGGCTACAGGTTAAAAATTGATTTACGCTGTTTTTAAATATACCATATTTGGTGTTTTATAGTCTAAAGATACATGTAATCTAATTTGGTTGTATAGATTGATTGCACTTTTTGTTGCTCTTTTGGCGTGTTGTATGCTATCAAAGGTCTGGTCAAGATAAAACTCGTCTTTTAGGATGCCGTTTACACGTTCAGCAATAGCGTTTTCGTAGCAATGATTTTCTTCTGTCATACTAATTTTGATGTTGTTTCTCTTTAAAATTTGTGTGTATATATTGCTACAATATTGTATGCCTCTATCCGAGTGATGTATTAGGTTTTCTGTGTTTTTAGCTTGATATAATGCTTTTTTAAGAGCTCTGGTACAACCGCTAAGTTCAAGGCTATCACTAAGGTCGTAACCTATGATTTTTCTAGAATACATGTCAGTTATAAGGGCCAAGTAGCAAAATCCTTTTACAGTTCTGATGTATGTAATATCCGATACCCAAACCTGATTAGGTCTATTAACAAGTACATCTTTTATGATGTTTTTATGTTTGTAAAACCTATGAAAAGAATTGGTAGTTCTGTAGCTGGGTTTCTTTCTGGTTATAAGCATATTGTGTTTTCTAAGAATGTTGAAAAGCGTGTCTCTGCCTACTTTAAGGTTTGCTTTATCAAACTCATTTTTTAAAGATATTTTGAGTTTACGTACGCCTTCTCTAGGCAAGGACCTGCGCTTTTGGTTCACAATTTGAATGATCTGTTGTTCAAGTTTTAAACGTTTGTCAGCTCTATATTTATACTTGTAGTACGCATCACGTTTAAGCCCGAAAGCCATACAAATAGTGGTTAAAGACGCAAATCCTTTAGCTTTGTCTTTGGTTTTACTTAGCGCTCTATATTTAGCTTTTTTTTTAGTTCTGCAACAGATTTATAGCCAAGATCTTCGGCAGCAACTTCCAGGTATGAATCTTGAATCATTGCATCTAGATCTTTCTTTAACAACAATTTTTTTAGTTGTTCAATCTCTTTTTGAAGTTCTTTAATGCGTGTTATTTCGTCTTTGGTTTTCACAGTTATTCTAGTGTTCATAAGGTCTTTACGGTTGTACTTTCTTATCCATTCATTAATGGTAGTTGGTGCAATACCGTAGGCTTTCCCTAGTTGATATTTGTTTAGTTTTCCTGTTGTAAGTTCGTCTAAAATTTTCAGTTTAAAAGGTTCTGAATACCGTCTGATTACTTTGTCATTTTTGTACATAATGTTTGAAATTATGTAGCCTTTATTCAGGACGGGTCAAAATTACAGCTAACGGTTTGTGTAAGGATAGTTGCGTGATTAGGCAACTAACTTACTAAAAATGGAACGAACCAGAGGAAAATCCGCAGGATTTTCCAAGTAGACTAGAACCAAGCAATTATTTTTACACGGTGTTAGGCAAAGTTATTTTATTTCAAATCCTCTATCGTTATTTCTATTCTTGAACGATTTATGAATATCCCATTCCTTTATTTCCTCTTTGCTACTTATTTCCCAATTATTACATTCAAAATGTCCTTTTAAAATTGTGTCATTTTCAAAATAACCGAAATCTTGTGATAATCTCAATTCAAAATTACCATAAACATTTGAAGCAATAGAATAGTCAAAAGTTGAAATTGCAATTTTATATTTATCAATGTCCATTGATTTAAAATCACTACCGTTATATTCCAATTCTGTAGATTTTGAATATAATTCAAGATTTTTTATGACACTATCTTTTAAAATCAGAGTCAAGAATTGAAATTGTCCGTCAATTCGTTTCAAGTAACCTAAATCCATTAAGTGGTTAAGTCTACCGCCAGATTTATCAGTAATTCCAGTAGAATCCAATTCTTTTTTTGTCGGTATTCCTGACCTTAATTGAATTTTAATTATGTTATTTTTTTTGTCTTTTTGACAAGAACAAAGGGCAAAAACACTTTCGCTTTTAATTTCATTTGATAATTCTAACTCAACAACCTTTCCTAATGGTTTTAACGTGCTATCAATTCTTATTTGATTTCTAAATGTATTAATTGAGTCAGTTTTAGTTTTTTCTATTTTTTGATATTCAATATTTTTTTCACCTGTTTTGTTATCAGTTTTACAACTGAATATGACAAATAAAATTAATATTGAAATTCCGTTTTTCATAATTTTGCCTAACGGTTTTGGCTATGGTTTCGTTGCGGAATGGTTCGGCAGAACTATTCCGCCGTAAACCAAAGTTAGCAAATACGCAGGAATTTTAGTTATGAAATTCCGCCGCAATGAACTATAGCCGGTGTTGTGCAACGTACTTATTTTTCCGTATCTATTAACCAAGCGTTTTTGTATTCCGTTGTTTTAGTTAATTCTTGTTTTAATTTTTCTCGGTTTAAATCCAATTCGGAATATTCTGCTCTTTCATAGAGTAGGTTGTATGCCGATTGATGAAGTCCGTATTTTTTTAATTTATAAAAGTCCGCTTTTGCTTTTTCCGAATTCAGATTGTCGTTATCAAACTCAATTTTTAATAAATCAACCAAAGTGTCATTTACAAACTTATTTTGGTAATTAAGTCGTTTTTTGTCCGATTTCATAGAGTTAAATTCTCGGATTATTTGATAAACGATTGAGTCGTTATTCTCCGCTTTTCTGCGGTTCCAAAATTCAGTGTAATACTTGGTTTGTATTTCGGGATTGTTGTAAGTCAATTGCAAACTGGCAATTAGATTCTCAAAATTCCGCTTTATATAAATTCCTTCGATAAGGAAATGACTTTCGCTTTTTGAAATCAGATTCTCAAGTTTTCCATATCCAAACTTTTTAAACGATTCGTGAAGCATTTTTAAGTTTTCGGGTTTTCTAATCCAAGAGTTTCTTGTCCAATCTCCATTTCTCAAATCGAAAAATGAAGTTTGATTTTCTGCATAAAATTCCAATTCAGATTTCTTGTCGTTTTTACAAGACAGAAATAGAAAAATCAGAAGTGAAATTGTTAGCAGTTTGTTCATTTTCGGTATGTTGCACAACGGTTTTGTGTATGATTTCGTTGCGTGTTTAAGCACTAAAGTTAGCAATTAAATCACAGATAGAAAGTCCGCGAGGACTTTCGTAAGTAGGCTATAACTAGCAATGAATTATACACGGTGTTGTAAAACGTTTTTATTTATCACGTTTCAAAATTATTGAGTCTTCAGAATCAAATTCGGTCGGACGTATTCCTTCAAAGCCGATAGCAAATTCCATTGTGTCATCATCAATAAAATTCGAGATACAGAGTAGTTTCTTTTGTTTTTTACTCTAAACATCGTTACTATTAAATCTACTTGTATAGGTTTTGTTTCGCTATTTATTTCATAGGTCATACTTCCTTTTTTTCCATTTTGGACAAACTCTTTTCCGCCCATTATTTGTCCTTGTATTTCGAAGTATGCATAACCTTCCGAATCAAAGTTCAAGTATCCTATATCTTTTTCATCTTCTCCAATCCACTTTCCAATGAATTTTCCTTTATCATTTTCATTAGAATTAAATTCTAATTTCGTCCATAATCGAGATTTAACTACTTTCTTTTTATATTTTCCTGGTCGAACTTTTATTTGTTCCGTTGCTTGCTTTATTAATTTATCAATTTCATCTGATTGTGGATATGATTTAACTTTTATGTCAATTATTTCCGCTTTTTCAGTTACAGTCAGATAAACATAAACGTTGCCATTAAATTCCGTTTCAGAATTCAGTTTTTCGTTTATCAATCCATTTAGATTTTTTTCAGCACAAGCAATTTGTTCTTTTTCCGAAATTCCACTTTCACAATCATTTTCAAATGGCAATTCCGTCAGAATTGCATAATGATAAATTCCTTCTTTTTTCTGTTTGAAAGGTTTTAATTTATATCCTTTTTCAGCCGAATCATCTGCGTCTAAGAAATGTCCTTTCGGAATTTGTCCAATCGCAAACATTGGAATCAGAAGTAAAATTGTCAAAAAGTTTAATTTGTATTTGCTCATTTTGTTGGTTTGGGTAAATGTTTTACAACGGTTACGTATAAAAATAGTGCGATTTTGTGTATGAGGATTTTCCGTAGGAAAATCAGAAGCTACAAAAGCGCACTACACTTTGTTTAAGCACTAAAATAAGCATTGTTTTTATGCTTTGTTGTACCCAGTTTTTTATTAGGTAAAATCATATCCTTCATCTTCTAAAATTTCCTTTTCGTTTCTTCTTTTAATTAGTCGATTTAAAGTTGCGTTTTCAGTTCCCTTTCTCCGAAAATGCCCTGTGTTTTCGTCAATCAGTCGATTAATTATTTTGTCACTTATTTTATTAATAAATAAAAAGTTAAAAGAGTCTTTTGTCACAATCCAAGGTGTTAAAAGAATTCCACGTCTTGACCACCAACCAGCAAAAAAAGTAATTAAAATTGCTTTTAACTTTGCCTTTTTTCCACAACTTAAACACAATATTTTTTCATTCCGTGTGTCGTTCGCAAAAAGTAAGACAGAAACGACTTGATTAATTTCAAATCCATAAAGTCTATCTTTTTTTTCAGCGCATTTTGGGCAATTCAGACTTTGGATTTTCTTTATTAGAGAATTGCGTTCAATTCCGTCGTAAGTTTTGGTTTCAGTTTCTACCCAACTAATTAGATTCTTGTCAAGATTCCGTTTCTCAATTTCCTCTTTTAAAATCCCGAGAACATCTTTTCTTAATCCTTTCGATTCTTTTTTTGCAATATTCTCAATTTTTGAATCGGAAAATCCTTTGTAGTTTTCTCTTATTTCTTCGACACTATACATTCAGTTTGCGTTCGGGTTAAATTGGGTACAACGTTTATGTATATGGAAAGTTGCGTGTTTGTGTGCGAGGATTTTCCGAAGGAAAATCAGAAGCCAGCAAACGAGCAACTAACATTGGTTTAGCCAAATCTAGCAATTTTTTATATACTTTGTTGTAAGCCGTTTTTATAACAGTTTTCCTAATTCAGGAAGTAAATTTAAACTAAGCTTATTTTTTAATTGTTCCATTTCCGTTTTTTCAATTTTATCACCTATTCGAATTCTACAGACTTCAATTTCATTATTATTAATTTCAGTAAATCCAATGACTTGTTCACCTAAAAATGCTGTTCGGATGTTTATAATAACATGTTCCTTTTTTCCTATTGGATAAGCACGAATTTGATTTTTATTTTCAATGTCACCAAGATTGTAAACCCATCCCATATTTTCTGTTCTAAAACCTTTAGCTTTGGAACTTAAAATTGTTTGAACTTCTCTTTTAATATTTTCATTTATTGTAATTAAATTATTTTTTAAATCATCTAAATTGTTGCTTTGAATTTTCTTTGCATGAAGTTTTAATTGCTCTTCAATTTGATTCTTGTCTGTATTTTCAATATTTTCCATTTGATTCAATAAATCTATAATTTCCTTAGCAGAAGACCATCTTTTGGCCATGTCTATCTGGAAAGCCTTATCGAAAATAGTATTCCAAATGAAAGGCATTTTAATTTTAGAAATTGTTTTAATAGCTTCATCTGTTTGATGGGCAAATTGTCCATTTTCATTTAATAAAACCCTTGGATATTTTCCTGAAAATAAATATAATGCTATTCCGCAAGCTAGTGTCAAATCACTTCTTGAATCTCGCTTACTTGTGCTTCCTGCTGAGAATTCTGGTAGCCTTATAAATCTATTACCTAGTTCTTGTCCAATAGAGGTTATATTTTGTTCGTCATTTAGATTTACTGAAATTCCAAAATCAACTAAGAAAAGTTTTCCTATATCATCAATTAAGATATTTTCTGGTTTAATATCTCTGTGAACAATTTCTTTATCATGAATTTCAGTTAATATGTTTAATAGCTGTTTAAAAATGTTAACAGCTCTTTTGAATTCAACGGGTTTTGCTATTTTATCTAGGCTTTTCCCTTTAATAAATTCAGCACAATAAAATAGTTCTTCATTGGTTTCGAAATTGTTAACATTAGTATCAATGATTTTGGGGATACCTGATATATTCAGAGATTTGAAAAGTGTAGTTTCTCTAAAGAAGCGTAGACGTCTTTCGGTAGAATTTTTTTTAAGTTTTTTTAAGAAATATTGTTTACCTGTTTCGATTTCTATAACAATGAAACAGTCTCCTTGACCACCACCTAGATTAGAGCTATTAATTCGATATTTGTCTTCCCATTTCATTATTCCTCAGAGTTTCTTTAAATGTCTAGTCCTGAAATATGGCTACAGGTTAAAAATTGATTTACGCTGTTTTTAAATATACCATATTTGGTGTTTTATAGTCTAAAGATACATGTAATCTAATTTCGTTGTATAGATTGATTGCACTTTTTGTTGCTCTTTTGGCGTGTTGTACGCTATCAAAGGTCTGGTCAAGATAAAACTCGTCTTTTAGGATGCCGTTTACACGTTCAGCAATAGCGTTTTCGTAGCAATGATTTTCTTCTGTCATACTAATTTTGATGTTGTTTCTCTTTAAAATTTGTGTGTATATATTGCTACAATATTGTATGCCTCTATCCGAGTGATGTATTAGGTTTTCTGTGTTTTTAGCTTGATATAATGCTTTTTTAAGAGCTCTGGTACAACCGCTAAGTTCAAGGCTATCACTAAGGTCGTAACCTATGATTTTTCTAGAATACATGTCAGTTATAAGGGCCAAGTAGCAAAATCCTTTTACAGTTCTGATGTATGTAATATCCGATACCCAAACCTGATTAGGTCTATTAACAAGTACATCTTTTATGATGTTTTTATGTTTGTAAAACCTATGAAAAGAATTGGTAGTTCTGTAGCTGGGTTTCTTTCTGGTTATAAGCATATTGTGTTTTCTAAGAATGTTGAAAAGCGTGTCTCTGCCTACTTTAAGGTTTGCTTTATCAAACTCATTTTTTAAAGATATTTTGAGTTTACGTACGCCTTCTCTAGGCAAGGACCTGCGCTTTTGGTTCACAATTTGAATGATCTGTTGTTCAAGTTTTAAACGTTTGTCAGCTCTATATTTATACTTGTAGTACGCATCACGTTTAAGCCCGAAAGCCATACAAATAGTGGTTAAAGACGCAAATCCTTTAGCTTTGTCTTTGGTTTTACTTAGCGCTCTATATTTAGCTTTTTTTTAGTTCTGCAACAGATTTATAGCCAAGATCTTCGGCAGCAACTTCCAGGTATGAATCTTGAATCATTGCATCTAGATCTTTCTTTAACAACAATTTTTTTAGTTGTTCAATCTCTTTTTGAAGTTCTTTAATGCGTGTTATTTCGTCTTTGGTTTTCACAGTTATTCTAGTGTTCATAAGGTCTTTACGGTTGTACTTTCTTATCCATTCATTAATGGTAGTTGGTGCAATACCGTAGGCTTTCCCTAGTTGATATTTGTTTAGTTTTCCTGTTGTAAGTTCGTCTAAAATTTTCAGTTTAAAAGGTTCTGAATACCGTCTGATTACTTTGTCATTTTTGTACATAATGTTTGAAATTATGTAGCCTTTATTCAGGACGGGTCAAGCTTACGCACAACGGTCTCGGCTATGAGTAGTTGCGTGGATTAGCGATTAACTTAGCAAGTACACACCAAACTGAAAATCCGCGAGGATTTTCAGAAGTAGGCGAGAACAAGCAATTACTTATAGCCATTGTTGGCAAATCGTTTTTTATAAATATTTTAGGTCAAATTCCCCTTCTCTTATTTCAATAACTTCTCCATCTTCGTTTACTGCGTCAAACTCGAAACGACCACCCAAAATATAGTTGTCAATGTCGTGATATAGAATTTCCAAAGTTCCAAAATAAATTTCGTTTGTTTTGTAAACTGAGCTGGCGGTATCAATACTATATTCTCCTTGATTTGGTTCTTCACTAAGATTATAAATATTACCAACCATTGAAGTTGTTGTGCTTATTCCAGTAATTTCTATTGTTACAAATTGGTCAATGAAATCTGGTGACTGACCTCTATTCCTAAACGAAAGGTACATACGATTTAAATCATCATAGTCAGCCATACTGAACCAAACGGATCTAGCACCTGGACTTGTTACTACAGATGGTTTTAATAGGTTACCGTTAACCTCACATTTCACGCCTCCTCGTCCGTCAAATACATAGTTTTCATCGTCTAAATCGACAGACGCTGTATCGCAAGCAATGAATGTCAATATTGATAAAATCAGAATCAATTTATTTTTCATAATTCTATTTATTTGTAGATGAGATTCCATTTATAAGGTTGCGTCAAAATGTTTGCCAACGGTTACGTATAAGAATAGTGCGGTTTTGTGTCCGAGGATTTTCCGCAGGAAAATCAGAGTGACCAAATACGCACTAACCTTTTGATTTAGGATTAAACTTAAGCATTATTTTTATACAATGTGCCTGTTGCACAACGTGATAAATATAAGATAAAATTTCATAAATTGTATTATAATTCTTATGTTTAATAATGCAAGGCAAAAAAGAGTATCAGGAGAAATTATTCAACAATTTTCAGTTAAGTGTTCGTGTACCAGAGCACAATTTCTATCGCCGATTAAAGGGTGTTTTACAATTAGAGTTTCTGTATCAAGAAACCAAAGGATATTATGGTAGCAGTGGTCAAAAGAGCATAGATCCTGTGGTGTTTTTTAAACTTTGTCTGGTGGGGTATCTGGAAAACATCACCAGCGACCGCAAGCTCATCGAGCATTGCAGTATGCGTTTGGATATTCTTTATTTTCTAGGTTATGATATTGATGAAGAATTACCATGGCATTCTACCATCAGTCGTACTCGAGGATTGTTTCCGGAGTCTGTATTTGAAGCGGTATTTGGCAGAGTTTTTGAGCTTTGTGTATCGGCCGGAATGGTCAGTGGGCATACTCAGGCCATCGACAGTGCCCCTGTCAAGGCCAATGCTTCTATGGACAGTTTGGAACTCAAGGTCCCAGAAGCAGATTTGGACAGCCACCTGCGAAAAATCCGCCATATCAGTAAACGTGATAAAGACCAACCGCTACATCAGGCTAAAGGCAACAAAGCGGATATTGATCAGCAAACTTTATCGGCCAGTGCTAAGGAGTTACAAGCCATAAAAAGCAGAAACAGTAAATGGGCAAAGGAACAGGACCAGCGTCCCGGAGCGGGCAATAAAGGCAGCAGATATACCAGTAACAAAACCCACTACAGCCCAACAGACCCCGATGCCCGCATTAGTGTTAAACCGGGTAAATCCAGAAAGCTGAATTACCAAAGTCAGCTTACGGTAGATACAGCTCATCATGTGATTAGTGATATTAAGGCTTATCATGCCGATGGAAAAGATAATCAACAATTAGCAGACATCGTGGTTCGCGTACAACGTCGCTTACGCCGATCAGGATTAGTCTGGGAAAACTGTGTGGCCGATACCGGGTATAGCAGTGGAGAGAATTACGCCTTTCTGGAAGGGAGGAATTTAAAGAGTTTTATTCCGGCACACGGGACTTATAAAGGCTGCCCAGACGGGTTTACCTATAATGAAACCCAAGATTATTATGTTTGCTCACAAGGTAAGATCATTCCTTTTAAAAAGGTGTTTTATGAAACAAAGAACCACACCAAGAAGAAAGAATACCGCGCCTCAAAGAAAGTGTGTATCGATTGTCCAATCCGCCGTGAGTGTTTAGGTAAGAGTGCCCAGGAAAAGAAATTCACCGTAACGTATTACCGCGCGGAGTATGAGCGAAACATTGGGCGTGTAAATAGTCCACAGGGGCGCTATATGAAAGCCAAGCGACAAAGCACAGTAGAGCCCGTATTTGGAACCTTAACCCAGTTTATGGGACTTAGGAAAGTCAATACCATTGGCATTAAGCAAGCTAATAAGTGTATGCAGCTCTCGGCCATAGCCTACAACCTTAAAAAGTACTTGAAATTCATAGAAAAACACAGTAAAAGCGGGGCGGCAAGTCTGCAAACTCATTTTTGCATGTATAAAGGCATAATAGGCCTTGTTATTAGCCCCAGAAAGCATCTTGATTTTAGATGGTGAATAACTACCAAAAACAACAAACGCCCTGAAAATAGGCGTTTGTAATTCAAGTTTTTATAAAATTATGGGCTCGTGCAACGGCTACCAATGTTGGCAATAGTTATTTTTTAAAACAATTTTTATTGTAATGTAGATTCACTTTTAATAAAACTTCATTAATTAATTGATTAACTCTATCCGCATAATTTATATCGTTGTTATTTTTATAAATATAGTTTTTTAAAGTTGTTTCCATAAGAGGAATTGTCTTAGTCATTGGCTCATTAAGGCAAGAATCAAAAACTTCTTTGAAATTTGTTCTGTCAAATGTTTTGTCAGCCATACAGTTGCAAAAATCATCTTTAATCAAGTCCGCAAAATACTCCGAATGTTTGTCAAGTTTGAAAATAGGCCATTTTACTACAAAAGCATCGTTGTCTATTTGGATAATCATAATTCTAGTATGGTCAGGTAATTTGTCTATTGAAAAACGATTAACCACAAAAGGACTTCCTTTGTGTTTATATGGGTAAGTGTCCAAAAAAACATTTAGAGTGTCATTAATCACTTCGTCAAACCCTGAACTAATATTCACTCCAATATTTTGCAAGACATTCTCGCTTTTTAGAAATAATGTGTCTGAATTTATTTTCAGTTTTATATATCTTAATTTAGAGTTTTTAAGATGCTCGAGCTTTATTTTTTTGATTTCGAAACTTTTAACTTTTTTGACTTGTTTATAATCATCTTTATATTCAATTATTAGCTCTTTTTCTGTTATACTATCAGCTCCTTTTAAATTCAGATAAAATTTTTGAGCAAATACGAAATTCGAAAAAAGCAAAAAGGTTAATAGTAGGTTATTCAGTTTCTTCATAATTATTGCCAACGGTTGGTATAAGAATAGTGCGGTTTTGTGTCCGAGGATTTTCCGTAGGAAAATCAGAGTGACCAAATACGCACTAGCCTTTGATTAAGTATTAAATTTAGCATTATTTTTATACTTTGTTGTAACCAGTTTTATTCTTTTTCTATTAATTCTATTATTTCATCAAGATTCAGTTCCATCATTCTTTTGTGAACATATGCACCAAAAACAATGAACGCAGTTGTTAATGGAAGTCCGATTAAAATTCCATTTTGATATATAAATCCGATTGTCCACAATGTTAAAAAAATCAGTACAGCAATCAGAAGAGTTCTCTTAGGTTTAACTGTTAATTTAACCTCTGGAATGTTTAAGTCGCAAATAAAGTCATAAAACACCTTTCCAGAAATCAAGATTTTTTGGTTTACAAATACCATTTTTTTGCAATCAAATTTTTTTAATGATTCCGATAATTCCGATTCCGATTTTTTTGTTTGTATAGTTCTGTCAATTTGGAACTTATTCGTTAGGGTCATATAATTTGGGGTTTACTCCAGCCAGTGTTGATATAGCAAGAACTATTAAAATCAAAAAACCGACACCTAAATAAAACGCTTTGTAGTAATATTTCTTAATTCCGCTTTTAGGGTCAATTTCATCAAGAATTTGTTCATATGTTATTTTACGTCCCTTAATTTTGTAATAAATCAGTAAAAGAAATGCACCAATGTAACCAATGATTAATTGTTTGACTATAATATTATAAAGCTGGTTCATTCGGTTTTCTCAAATTGGTTACAACGGTCTCGGCTATGAGTAGTTGCGTGTTTTAGCACCTAACTTTGCAAGTACACACCAAACTGAAAATCCGCGAGGATTTTCAGAAGTAGGCGAGAACCAGCAATTACTTATAGCCATTGTAGCCGTTGCACGAGCCCATAATTTTATAAAAACTTGAATTACAAACGCCTATTTTCAGGGCGTTTGTTGTTTTTGGTAGTTATTCACCATCTAAAATCAAGATGCTTTCTGGGGCTAATAACAAGGCCTATTATGCCTTTATACATGCAAAAATGAGTTTGCAGACTTGCCGCCCCGCTTTTACTGTGTTTTTCTATGAATTTCAAGTACTTTTTAAGGTTGTAGGCTATGGCCGAGAGCTGCATACACTTATTAGCTTGCTTAATGCCAATGGTATTGACTTTCCTAAGTCCCATAAACTGGGTTAAGGTTCCAAATACGGGCTCTACTGTGCTTTGTCGCTTGGCTTTCATATAGCGCCCCTGTGGACTATTTACACGCCCAATGTTTCGCTCATACTCCGCGCGGTAATACGTTACGGTGAATTTCTTTTCCTGGGCACTCTTACCTAAACACTCACGGCGGATTGGACAATCGATACACACTTTCTTTGAGGCGCGGTATTCTTTCTTCTTGGTGTGGTTCTTTGTTTCATAAAACCCTTTTTAAAAGGAATGATCTTACCTTGTGAGCAAACATAATAATCTTGGGTTTCATTATAGGTAAACCCGTCTGGGCAGCCTTTATAAGTCCCGTGTGCCGGAATAAAACTCTTTAAATTCCTCCCTTCCAGAAAGGCGTAATTCTCTCCACTGCTATACCCGGTATCGGCCACACAGTTTTCCCAGACTAATCCTGATCGGCGTAAGCGACGTTGTACGCGAACCACGATGTCTGCTAATTGTTGATTATCTTTTCCATCGGCATGATAAGCCTTAATATCACTAATCACATGATGAGCTGTATCTACCGTAAGCTGACTTTGGTAATTCAGCTTTCTGGATTTACCCGGTTTAACACTAATGCGGGCATCGGGGTCTGTTGGGCTGTAGTGGGTTTTGTTACTGGTATATCTGCTGCCTTTATTGCCCGCTCCGGGACGCTGGTCCTGTTCCTTTGCCCATTTACTGTTTCTGCTTTTTATGGCTTGTAACTCCTTAGCACTGGCCGATAAAGTTTGCTGATCAATATCCGCTTTGTTGCCTTTAGCCTGATGTAGCGGTTGGTCTTTATCACGTTTACTGATATGGCGGATTTTTCGCAGGTGGCTGTCCAAATCTGCTTCTGGGACCTTGAGTTCCAAACTGTCCATAGAAGCATTGGCCTTGACAGGGGCACTGTCGATGGCCTGAGTATGCCCACTGACCATTCCGGCCGATACACAAAGCTCAAAAACTCTGCCAAATACCGCTTCAAATACAGACTCCGGAAACAATCCTCGAGTACGACTGATGGTAGAATGCCATGGTAATTCTTCATCAATATCATAACCTAGAAAATAAAGAATATCCAAACGCATACTGCAATGCTCGATGAGCTTGCGGTCGCTGGTGATGTTTTCCAGATACCCCACCAGACAAAGTTTAAAAAACACCACAGGATCTATGCTCTTTTGACCACTGCTACCATAATATCCTTTGGTTTCTTGATACAGAAACTCTAATTGTAAAACACCCTTTAATCGGCGATAGAAATTGTGCTCTGGTACACGAACACTTAACTGAAAATTGTTGAATAATTTCTCCTGATACTCTTTTTTGCCTTGCATTATTAAACATAAGAATTATAATACAATTTATGAAATTTTATCTTATATTTATCACGTTGTGCAACAGGCACCATTGTTGGCGTTAGTTTTTTATTATTAAATATTCGAAAGATAAAGTATCAATTATCGCTTCTAATTTTTTATTTCCGTTTGTATATCTAACCGTTATTCTCTTATCCGAATCCATACAATATTCGGTTTCAGATTGGTCAAAGTCAAATTGCTCGTGTTGAGTAATTTCAAAAGCAATAGTTTCTATCTTTTCTTTAGATGACTTTTTTATATCCTCAAGATTTTTACAATAATTGGTGTTTTTTACTTCATTACAAGATGCAAAAATTAGAACAATAAAAAAGATTTTTAAAATGGTTTTCATTCGTCAAGATATGATGTTAAAGGTCTTAAATATTTAGTGAATCCAAGTGCCTTTATATATTCGTAAATTTCTTTCCGTGCGTTTTTACTAAATCCTTTTGCGGGATAAGAGTAATCATCTGAAATCTTTATCATTTTTAATTCTGTCGCAGGGATTTTTTCCGATGAGATTAAATAATTGCAATCCAAACAAATATCAATAGTTCCAACTATTTTTTCGTTCAGATAATAAATAACGGCAAAGTGAGGGTCAAAACAAGACATAGTCGTATTTCCATAGGCCTTTTCCGATGTCAAAATCTTTTCCAGTTTTCTTGTTTGTTCATCAGTCAGGTTTAATGTCTTATTTATTTTTTCTTTTTCCTTGTCAAGACACATTTCAATTAACAATCCGCCTTGTCCTTGATATTCATATGCAATAACCTTATCATATTCCAATTTTTCAAATGGATTAGTTTGTCCAATTGTCAAAAAAGGGATTAATAAAATGATGTAGATTGTAAAGTTCTTCATTTGGTTCAAATTAACGCCAACGGTTTTGTGTAAGCGTCAGTAACGGGAAAGTGCGCGAGTACTTTCAGCTGACGCACCTAATTTAGCAAAACGAGTTGAATTTCCGATTAAGAAATTCAGCCGTTATTGCGCTTACACGTTGTTGGGCACAGTTATTTATATTTTATTTCTCGGATTATTATTCTTTTCAGAATTCCGTTTTCAATTACCTTTTTTTCAGTCCAATTGTCAAATTCGTCCATTTTATACTCAAATTTCTGATTTGACAACAAAGAGTCTGTTTCATTATATTCTTTTAGTCCGATAAAATTCTTTCCGTCAAATTCGTATACTGCTTTTCGGTTTTGTCCTTTTCTGCGAAGATTGATTGATAAAATACTGTCAACTTTTTCGTTAGTATTGTAGTAAGTACTTACAGTTGAATTTCTAATTGTGTCATTGGTTTCTTTGTCAAGAAATATTTGTCTCATTATTGACTTCTCTTTGGTATCGTCATTTCTGTAATAATGAGTTTCTATTTGCTCAAACCTTTCAGTTTCATTATCCATAATTCCGCTTGATTGAAAAAGCAATGAGTTTTTATAGGAATAGTTTACTTTAAATGGCAGACTGTCTGTTGACATTTTCACAATTTCTTGCTTTAATCTGTCAGAATAGTCATAGACATACTCAATTTCCATCTGTCCATTGTCAAACAAAGTTTTTCGAGTTTGAAGTGCTAATTGGTCGTCATCTCTATATTTTTTTATTGCAATTAAAAGTGTGTCTCGAATTTCGTTTTTTAAGGAATCTTCTTGAATTCGAATCGTATATTCGATAATTTTTTCCGCACTTTTAGTCAATCCATTGTCCCAAATTTTCTTTTGTTTACTGCAACCAATTATGGATAAAGAAAGAAATAAAATCAGTAGTCTGTTCATTTGGTTTTAATGTCTAGTCCTGAAATATGGCTACAGGTTAAAAATTGATTTACGCTGTTTTTAAATATACCATATTTGGTGTTTTATAGTCTAAAGATACATGTAATCTAATTTGGTTGTATAGATTGATTGCACTTTTTGTTGCTCTTTTGGCGTGTTGTATGCTATCAAAGGTCTGGTCAAGATAAAACTCGTCTTTTAGGATGCCGTTTACACGTTCAGCAATAGCGTTTTCGTAGCAATGATTTTCTTCTGTCATACTAATTTTGATGTTGTTTCTCTTTAAAATTTGTGTGTATATATTGCTACAATATTGTATGCCTCTATCCGAGTGATGTATTAGGTTTTCTGTGTTTTTAGCTTGATATAATGCTTTTTTAAGAGCTCTGGTACAACCGCTAAGTTCAAGGCTATCACTAAGGTCGTAACCTATGATTTTTCTAGAATACATGTCAGTTATAAGGGCCAAGTAGCAAAATCCTTTTACAGTTCTGATGTATGTAATATCCGATACCCAAACCTGATTAGGTCTATTAACAAGTACATCTTTTATGATGTTTTTATGTTTGTAAAACCTATGAAAAGAATTGGTAGTTCTGTAGCTGGGTTTCTTTCTGGTTATAAGCATATTGTGTTTTCTAAGAATGTTGAAAAGCGTGTCTCTGCCTACTTTAAGGTTTGCTTTATCAAACTCATTTTTTAAAGATATTTTGAGTTTACGTACGCCTTCTCTAGGCAAGGACCTGCGCTTTTGGTTCACAATTTGAATGATCTGTTGTTCAAGTTTTAAACGTTTGTCAGCTCTATATTTATACTTGTAGTACGCATCACGTTTAAGCCCGAAAGCCATACAAATAGTGGTTAAAGACGCAAATCCTTTAGCTTTGTCTTTGGTTTTACTTAGCGCTCTATATTTAGCTTTTTTTTTAGTTCTGCAACAGATTTATAGCCAAGATCTTCGGCAGCAACTTCCAGGTATGAATCTTGAATCATTGCATCTAGATCTTTCTTTAACAACAATTTTTTTAGTTGTTCAATCTCTTTTTGAAGTTCTTTAATGCGTGTTATTTCGTCTTTGGTTTTCACAGTTATTCTAGTGTTCATAAGGTCTTTACGGTTGTACTTTCTTATCCATTCATTAATGGTAGTTGGTGCAATACCGTAGGCTTTCCCTAGTTGATATTTGTTTAGTTTTCCTGTTGTAAGTTCGTCTAAAATTTTCAGTTTAAAAGGTTCTGAATACCGTCTGATTACTTTGTCATTTTTGTACATAATGTTTGAAATTATGTAGCCTTTATTCAGGACGGGTCATAATTGTGCCCAACGGTCTCGGCTATGAGTAGTTGCGTGGTTTAGCACTTAACTTTGCAAGTACACACCAAGCTGAAAATCCGTGAGGATTTTCAGAAGTAGGCGAGAACAAGCAATTACTTATAGCCATTGTTGTAGCCAGTTTTTTATTCCGTTGGATTTTTTATTTCTTTCACAGTTTTAGCCAAATCATTCACTTTGCCTAAAACACTATCAAGGGTTTGTTTAAATGATTCAGAATATTTGTCAGTTGGATGTTGAACTTGTTTTGCATTCCCGATTGTATCGTCAATCTCCATAAACATTTCAGTCAGTCTTTTATTGGTTATCTTTTTTAAGTCTCCATCTTGACTAACTAATTGATTAATATAAGTTGCTCCACCACCAAGAAAATTGTCCAAATGAGTATATTTTAAATGTAAAATTTGATGCAATTTAAATTGTTGAAATAAGAAATAGGATAAAATAGCTAAAGAGGAAACAGCACCGAGCCTAACTAATATTTTTTCGTAAGATTCAAGGTTTTGTATATACGTTAATTTATAGCTGAAAACTAAAAATCCAGCTATTCCAATAAGTGAAATAATAAAACCTCCTAAAAAGCAATATTTTGTGATATTTGAAGTTTTTCTCACGTCTTTCAAGTTGTCAGCAAAGTTTTTTTGTAAACCAAGTTCAGATTTCAAATCCAGTACGTTGGTAATTCCATTATTAATTTGTTCGGTGACATCATTTTTTAAAGAGACCATATCCTCGTCAATTCTCTTGAGAACTTCTTCTTTTAGGCTTTCTACTTCGTCTGAATTTAAATATTGAGGTTTGATTGAACCTACTTCCTCTTCTAATTCTTGAAAGAAAGAAACAGCTCTGTCGAAAAACTGTTTGATTGTATTAACATTATTTGACCTTAATGTATTATTCCATTGTTGATTCCAAGGATTGAATTTATTTTTATCAAATGAAATTAAATTGTCATTCAATGTTGTCCATTGTTCAATATCCGATATACTATTTCTTAATGTATGAAAGTACGACCTTCTATAATCAAACCGCTGTTTAATTTCTGTCGCTTTTTGTTGAAGAACATTACCAGCAAGGTTATCTAATTCTTCGGGATTATATATGTATTCCATAGTTTTTTCTCAAATTGGCTACAACGGTCTCGTATAACCGTCAGTTACGGGTTAATATGCCTTAATTTTCGGTTTAGAACTGACGTTAGCAATTCCGAGTGGATTCGGACGTAGTCGAATCCGCCGTAATTGCGGTTATACATTGTTACCCAACGTTTTTTTGTTTTTTCAGCGTAATTATAATTCCGTTTTCTCTTATAAATTTTATGTCGTCTCCTTCTAAATCTTTAGCGGTTTTAATATTTTCTTCTTTGAATAAGTAAGCAGGCACGATTTCCGACTTTATTATTAAAGAGTCAGAAGTCAGTTTTAGAATTTCGTACGGAAATCCTACATCGTATTCGAAAGCTATTAATTCAGTTCCGTCAATCCAGAATTTTTGATGGTCGTTACAATTCCGTTTCGTCTTGTCATTTTCATAAACTTTTAAAATTCCATACTCATCAAATTCAAATATTGAGTTCAATCCCATTTTTTCACAGAAAGAAGGATGCTCAAACGGTAAGAAATTAGATTTAGTTACTTTCCATTTTCCAATCAGTTTTACATACTGTTCAGTTTTCGGTAGTTTTTCAGGTTTTTTTGAAAAGTTACAACTCGAAAAAGTCAGAATAAAAACTATGAATGATATGTAGAATGTCGTTTTTTTCAAATGTTGGGTAACGTGTTTGGCTATGGTTTCGTTGCGTGAAAATCCGCGAGGATTTTCCGCCGTAAACCAAAGATAGTTAAGTGGAAGGAATTTTCGGCAGAAAATTCCGAAGCAATGAACTATAGCCGGTGTTGTGTACAGTTTTTTTATTCAATTCCGTTTATTGTATCCAAAAAGTATTCGGTCAGATTTTTATATTCTATTTCTCCTGGAATCCAACTTGCAAATTTCCAATATTTCCATTTGTCATTTTTGTCAGTTGGCGGTATTAAAAGAAACCATTGCTCTTCTTGCTTTCCAGCAACAATTATACTTTTATTTAATTCTTTTCCAATATCTTCTGTTTGTTTTTGACTCCAAATTTTAATCATATCTGGGTCAAAATTTTTCAAATATTCAATTTGATTTATTTTCTCAAAACTTGGCTCAACTGCATCATTATAAGTCGGATATCCATTTGCTATTTTTAGAAATTCTTTATAGTCGGCAGGTAATTTAATTCCAAGCCTAATTTCAGTTTCTGCAATTTCTTTTTCTGTTGCGGGAAGATTTCCAATCCATTTATTTTTGATTTGCTCGGAAGTGAAATAATTATTGTCATTTGTAGTCAATGACTTTTGGAATAGGTCAGTCAGTATTTTTTTCATTTCACTTGTTTGATTTGAAGTCGATTTTGTCAAATCCTTTGAGTTTCCACAAGACGACAAAAGAAATAGGATTCCAAACGTAAATTTGTTAATTGCTGTCATTTCTCAAATTGTACACAACGGTTTGTATAAGAATAGTAGCGAATTTTGGAACACTAACTTTTTGGTTAAACACAGAACTTTTAAATTATTACATACTTTTGTTTTAGCGATTAAACCGCTATTATTTTTATACATTGTTGGCATTAGTTATTTCCAATTCCAAAGCCTTTTCAAATGATTTTACTGATTTAGTTATATCATTTTTAGTAGTTGCCCAAGAGCAAATACTAACTCGCATAACTTTTTTGCCATACCACATTGAGCCTCCTAACCAACACTCTCTTAGCATTTGAATATTATTCAACACTTGCTCTGTAATTTTATCATTGTCACATCTAACAATAACTTGATTGAACACAATGTCGTTTTCGACATAGAAACCTCTTATTTTGCCTATTTCTTCTGCAAACTGTTTGGCTCTTTGATGCATTGTTAAAATCATTTCATCAATTCCGTTCTTTCCTAAGTACTTCATTATAGACCACAACTCAATTATCCTTGCTCTTCGAGACATTTCGGGTGTGTAAAACATTCCGTCTCTTTCGGTACTTTCTACAATATAGCTTCCAGACATATGAAGTGCAGAAGTCATAGCCTCTTGGTCTGAACAAAGTATTATTCCACAATCGTAAGGTGTATTTAATGTTTTGTGTCCATCTACAGCCCAAGAAGTAGCATTGTTTATTCCCTTAGTTAAATATTTCAAATCATTTACAGCCTCAGCCCACAAACCGAACGCACCATCAATATGAACCCAAGTATTTGTTTTTTTAGCTCTTTCGCATATTTTTTCAAAATCATCAAATGCTCCACTATTTACATTACCTGCCTGTAGAATTAAAATAGTATTTTCATCCAATTCAGGAATTAATTCAGTTATGATTCTCCCTTGATTATCAACATCAACCCATTCTATGCTCTCTGTTCCTAAACCTAATATTCCGATTGCTTTCAAAACTGTTGAATGTGATTGTTTACCAGTTACAATTCTTATTTGAGGTGCGTTTCTAAGTCCATTTTTATTTATATCCCAATTATTTCTTTCAAGAATACGATACCTAGCCGCTGCTAAGCCACATAAATTAGCTGTCGATGTACCGCTCACAAATCCAGCAGAAGATTGTTTAGGTAAATTAAATAAATCTATCAGCCATTTTTCTACTACAGATTCTAACTTACTACCGATAGGTGAGAGAACGTTCATTGCAGGTGCTTGATCCCAATATGTACCTAAATTTTTAGCTGCTAAACCAACTGGAACGGCACTTCCACAAACAAATCCAAAGTATTTTCCTCCTAATGTTGCGGTTGTTGCAGGACTCCCATATTTATTTAATTGTTCTATTACACTTTTAGCATTTGTCGAATCTACAGGAAGTTCCTCATCGAATATGGATAAGTTATTAAGTGCTTCTTGGGTAGGAAAAACATTTCGCTCAAAAACGTTCTCTATATAGTCAAAAGCATATTGCTGTGCTTGATTAAATATATCTTTGTTTCTAATTTCTAGAAACATTTTATCTTGAATTTTGCTCATTTTTTCTAATTAATGCCAACGGTTTTGTGTATGATTTCGTTGCGTTGATTTGGCAACTAATTTAGTAAAAAATAACAGGCAATAATTCAGCGCGAGGATTTTCCGAAAGGAAAATCAGAAGCAATGAATTATACACGGTGTTGTAAAACGTTTTTTAATTCCGCTATTTTATTTTCAATTTCAGATTCCGATTCATAAGGTGATTCAGCCATAAAGTATGAGTAAGCCAAATCATTTATTAATTCATAGGCTTTTTCATAATATTCTTCAGCGAATTTTTTTGGGAAATTTTGATGTTCAGTCCAATTTTTGATAAAATCAGATATATACCAAATTCCACAAGCAGTATCTCGTGATAAATTCAGATTTTCTTTTGTCCGTTTACATTCAGCATTTAGTTCGGTCAGTAGGTTAATAAACGAATCGTGATTCCAATTTAAGTCAGTTCTTAATTCAAGTAAAAATGAACCGTTTTCAGCGTTTAATTCGTCTATTAATTTCATCCTAATTGCTTTCAGAGCCCTTGTCCAATTTATAAGTTACAGAAATGACCTTTCCATCTTTTCGTTCAACTTTGTCAGCGTCTTCAGCAGCTATATCCAAAAAATCCTGCGTAAAGGGATTTGGTTGAGAATATAAGAAACTCCAACTTGAAGAATTAAAGACTAAATCTTTTGCTTTTCCGAAATCCATATTTAACTTTTCCACAATTATTTTCATTGTCGAAATCGGATTAGAACCTGCCTTTTTTAAATCAGATATAAACTCTTCTATTTCCGTTTCAGACGAAGATTCGTTTATGTTCCGTTCAATTATTTTTTCAATTTCTTTATTGTGTTCGAGCATTTCCTCAAATGTTTTACAACGTGTTTGTGTATGATTAGTGGCGTGTTTAAGAACCTAATTTAGCAAATAAAAACGGAATAGAAAATCCGCGAGGATTTTCGTAAACAAGCTAAAACCAGCCATTAATTATACATAGTGTTGTGCGTAGTTTATTAACTCTTTCCATTGTTCTGTAACCTTTTCCGTTTTTAATAATTCATTAGAGTAGGATGTTTTTAACTCTGTTTTTTTCCAAAACTTTAAAGGAAATGTAGCAGTTGTTCCAAGGTTTATTAATTCCTCGTTGTCTACTTCAATTTCTACTTTGGTTTTAAATATTCTTGATCCTTTTGAGTAATCAGTGATTTTCTTTTTTTTGGTTAATAGTAAAAAGAATGTATCGATAGCATCTTCCATTGAATCATAGTCAAAATTATAATGAGTGTGATTCAGTCCAAATCCAATAATTAATTCCTTATCATCTACAGAAATCCAGAATCCTGTATCTGCAATCGTAAGATGATTACCATCTTCGTATTTATTTATCTCTTGAGAGAATTCTTCATTCAATAGATTTTTGAATTTCTCAAATAAGTACTGATTTGGCTTCATAGGCTAATGTCTAGTCCTGAAATATGGCTACAGGTTAAAAATTGATTTACGCTGTTTTTAAATATACCATATTTGGTGTTTTATAGTCTAAAGATACATGTAATCTAATTTGGTTGTATAGATTGATTGCACTTTTTGTTGCTCTTTTGGCGTGTTGTATGCTATCAAAGGTCTGGTCAAGATAAAACTCGTCTTTTAGGATGCCGTTTACACGTTCAGCAATAGCGTTTTCGTAGCAATGATTTTCTTCTGTCATACTAATTTTGATGTTGTTTCTCTTTAAAATTTGTGTGTATATATTGCTACAATATTGTATGCCTCTATCCGAGTGATGTATTAGGTTTTCTGTGTTTTTAGCTTGATATAATGCTTTTTTAAGAGCTCTGGTACAACCGCTAAGTTCAAGGCTATCACTAAGGTCGTAACCTATGATTTTTCTAGAATACATGTCAGTTATAAGGGCCAAGTAGCAAAATCCTTTTACAGTTCTGATGTATGTAATATCCGATACCCAAACCTGATTAGGTCTATTAACAAGTACATCTTTTATGATGTTTTTATGTTTGTAAAACCTATGAAAAGAATTGGTAGTTCTGTAGCTGGGTTTCTTTCTGGTTATAAGCATATTGTGTTTTCTAAGAATGTTGAAAAGCGTGTCTCTGCCTACTTTAAGGTTTGCTTTATCAAACTCATTTTTTAAAGATATTTTGAGTTTACGTACGCCTTCTCTAGGCAAGGACCTGCGCTTTTGGTTCACAATTTGAATGATCTGTTGTTCAAGTTTTAAACGTTTGTCAGCTCTATATTTATACTTGTAGTACGCATCACGTTTAAGCCCGAAAGCCATACAAATAGTGGTTAAAGACGCAAATCCTTTAGCTTTGTCTTTGGTTTTACTTAGCGCTCTATATTTAGCTTTTTTTTTAGTTCTGCAACAGATTTATAGCCAAGATCTTCGGCAGCAACTTCCAGGTATGAATCTTGAATCATTGCATCTAGATCTTTCTTTAACAACAATTTTTTTAGTTGTTCAATCTCTTTTTGAAGTTCTTTAATGCGTGTTATTTCGTCTTTGGTTTTCACAGTTATTCTAGTGTTCATAAGGTCTTTACGGTTGTACTTTCTTATCCATTCATTAATGGTAGTTGGTGCAATACCGTAGGCTTTCCCTAGTTGATATTTGTTTAGTTTTCCTGTTGTAAGTTCGTCTAAAATTTTCAGTTTAAAAGGTTCTGAATACCGTCTGATTACTTTGTCATTTTTGTACATAATGTTTGAAATTATGTAGCCTTTATTCAGGACGGGTCATAATTACGCACAACGTGTTGGTGTAAGGATAGTTGCGTGTGCAAGCAACTAACTTACTAAAAATGAAACGAACCAGAGGAAAATCCGTAGGATTTTCCGAGTAGGCTAGAATCAAGCAATTATTTTTACACGGTGTTGGCAAACGTTTTTTTTATTATGCTGATTACTTTGTCAAGTTTTTCCTTGTAAATATATACGTCATACACAAAAGTCTTATTGTCAAAAGTTTTAATTGTCAGCGTGTTTTTAAAGTCATAGACAGGTGCAACTAAGCGCAAAATGTCCTGTGTTAAATCAGTTTTCTGAGAATGTTTTCCAGCACAAGTTATGTCTTTAATATTGGATAATTTGATGTCAGTTTTACGTGAGAATAATCCAAAAAGGTGATTGCTTTTAATCCTTAAAATATTGTTATATACCTCCAATTCTTTTGAGTCAATCATTATTATGAAGGCTAATAAAAAAATTCCTATTGCAATGGCATTAATACTTATTTCTTTATTTAGTCCAATAAATATATTTATTACGAAATAGAGGATTATTAATACAAAAATTATGTCCTTTACAAAGCGTATCCACGAAAAAGTACTATAAATTGGTCTTTTTTCAGTCATTTCTCATAATGTTTGCCAACGGTCTCGTATAACCGTCAGTTACGGGTTAATATGCGTTAATTTTCGGTTTGGCACTGACGTTAGCAATTCCGCGTGGATTCGGACGTAGTCGAATCCGCCGTAATTGCGGTTATACATTGTTGTGTGCAGTTTTTTATTCATAATTCAGCTCTTTTCGGTATTCCGATTTGGTTTTCAGATTGATATTTTCGGCAGTCTTTATTTGATTAAATTCCGCTGAATTGATTTCCGAAACGTTTGATAATTCCATTATTGAGTCATCCTTATAACCTAATTCTTTTGATTCCGCATTTTTGTCAATCCGCCAATATTTTATTTCCTCTCCGTTTTTCGAAGTCGCAAGAATATAGTTTTTATTAAATCCGACACTTTCAATGTCCTTTATTACGTAGATACTGGATTTATAAGGTTCGTCCAGATTTACTGGGATTACAATACTGTTGAAAGCTGGTTCAACCATATAGTAAAAGTCAGCGCCTAAATCTATATCTCCATACCAATTCATTTGGCAAGAATTGAGAGAAATTAAGGTCAGTAAAATCAGTAATTTATTTCTCAAACTTTTCGTTTTTCAAATTGCACACAACGGTCTAGTATAAGAATAGTTGCGTGTTTGAGTGCGAGGATTTTCCGAAGGAAAATCAGAAGCAAGCAAACGAGCAACTAACTTTGTTTAAGCCTAAAATAGCAATTATTTTTATACATTGTTAGCTTTTAGTGCTTTTTTATCCGTTTACTTTTTCGTTAATATTTTATTTCAGTCGGTTTTTTAATTCCGCATTTTATGTTTTATTCAGCTCGATTTTCATTCCGCAAACTTGCTCAAATTCTGCAATATTTTTAATTCAGATTTCAAGTAAGCAATTCCATAACTTGCTAAATTCCGATTGAGTGAAATTCCGCTTTTCAATTCAGTTTTCGATTCCGCAACGAGCTTAAAAGTCAAACGTAATTCAATTCAGAGTTTGAGTGGTAATTCAGCTTAATATTCCGTATTTTATTTTCAAATTCCGCTTTAAATAACTTTTGATTTAAACCCGAAATTTGAGGCTTTGCAATGACCTTTAGCATTAAAGCTAACGGTCTTGGCTATGGTTTCGTTGCGGAATGGTTCGGCAGAACTATTCCGCCGTAAACCAAAATTAGCAAATACACAGGAATTTCCGAGAGGAAATTCCGCCGCAATGAACTATAGCCGGTGTTGTAAGTAGTTTTTTCTTTCAGTTACTAATTCGGTTAATATATTCATTTTTGTTTGGTCAATTTTTTTCCAATCCGTTTTATCAAATTCCAATGAGTTTAACTTTTTTAAACTCCGATACATTGGTAAAATTATAGTCTCAAAACCTCCAGTCAATTTATAAATCAGATTACGTTTTTTACTTATTCCGCCACTTTTTGAGATAATAAGGTCAATTACCTTTCCGCTTGGTTTTAATTCAATGAAATAACAATCAGGCTCCAAGTTCCAACATATTTCCGTTTCGATTCCGTTCAGAGTTAAAATCAGAGATTCACAAAGCTTGTCAGTCGGATTTTCGGGAACATTTGAAATAATAAAATTCAATTCAAAGTCCGAAGTTTTAAAGTTTGTAGGTAACCAACCATTTTTAGGAATTTCAAACTTTAATTGCAATTTGCTCATTAATTTTAAATTTTAATACCGAAAAGCACAATGAAAGCAAATAATACACAAATGATCGAAAAGACTTGAAAAAAGATTTTCATTCCTTTAAAAATCCTTGGTGCTTTTTCAACTAAATTTGGATTATGCTTTTTATGAAACATTAATTGGAATTTCACAATTATAGGTCCAACAAACCAAAAAATTAAAGCTGCGAAAATGAAAAATAATGTTGGTTTTATATTGTCCATAAATGTGCGTCAAAATTACTTACAACGGTTACGTATATGAAATGTTGCGTGTTTGTGTGCGAGGATTTTCCGAAGGAAAATCAGAAGCTAGCAAACAAAGCAACTAACATTGGTTAAGCACAAAATAGCAATTTTTTATATACAATGTTGGCAACAGTATTTTATTTTTTCCGATTATGAAATTCAGTCAGAATTTTTTCTTTTTCGGATTCCGACAACCCATAATCAACAATTAATTCAGGTCGGAAAGGTGGTATTTTATTATCAATTTTTAAAAACCATTGAATTAAATATTGGCTAATTTCTAATTCAATTCCTTCACAACCTGCTGAATAATAAACTTTATATTCTTTGTCATTAATTGATTTTGAAATCAAATCTATTTTTTTATTATAATCATTATTTCTTAAAAGTCCTTCGTATCCAATTGCTTTAACAGTTCCGTTTGGGTATTTTATTAAATTCAAGAGTTCGTTTTCGGTGGCGTTATTCATTATCCAAAGTCTTGTTTTGGCAAACTTTTCCATTGACCTTCCATTTGGTCCAATTCCACCTGTATATCCAATGTTTTTAGCTACTAAAACAGAATCCTTTATAGATTTCGAAACATCATTCCAATTATGCGACCAACTTTTTTCATAGAATGAAGATAACACAACTACAATTCCAATTCCGAGTATTGTCAGAATTGGGAATAAAATCGAAAATCGACTTTGTTTGTTATGATTTCTGCGTTTCATCATATTGTTGCCAACGTTTATGTATAAGGAAAGTTGCGTGTTTGCTTGCGAGGATTTGCCGAAGGAAAATCAGAAGCTGGCAAACGAGCAACTAACTTTGGTTTAGCTAAAACTAGCAATTTTTTTTATACGGTGTTATGCCACGTTTTTATTTTTTCCATTCTTCTTTAAGAATACTGTAAACATAAGTTCCTTTGCTTTCTCCATAAGACTGGATATTGTAATTTCTTAAAAGACCTTCTTTATAAGCTCCAATTTTTTCTATCGCCTTTTGAGATTTTATGTTATTAATGTCTATTTTAAATTCAACTCTTCGTAGATTTAAATTGTCAAAACAATAGTCTAAAAGTAGTCCTTTACAAATTGCATTAATTCCAGTTCCTTGAAATTTTTCGCCAATCCAAGTCCAACCTATTTCTATCCTTTTACTTTGAAAACTAATATTTCCAAACATTGTCAATCCGATTGGGTTATTATTCTTCCGATTTATAATTATTAAAGGATATAATTCTTTTTCTTTTTTTGCTTTCAAACAGAAGTCAAAATAATCGATTAAATCATTTCTGTTTTTTACTCTTGCTCCAAATTCGCCTAACTCTTTATTGTAACTTATTTTCTCAATTGAGTCAATATCATTAATTGATAAAGGACGCAATAAAATCGAATCATTTTCAAGAATCAATTCTGATGAGAAAAATTTTTCTAAAGTCATTTTTTTATTTGCGTAATTTTTGGTTAATGTGGCATAACGGTCTCGGCTATGAGTAGTTGCGTGGGTTAGCACTTAACTTTGCAAGTAAACACCAAACTGAAAATCCGCGAGGATTTTCATAAGTTGGCGAGAATAAGCAATTACTTATAGCCATTGTTGTAGGTAGTTATTTATTCTTTATCTAAATTCAGATAATACAGTTTTGCAGCTTCCTGGATTTCATCATCTAAATTGTCATCTAGCGCATATGAATAAAGTACCCATTCATCGTTTGGTTTATAAAATTTAAAAATAAATCTAAGTGGTTGTCGGTCGTATTTTACGAGATATGAGTATAAAACAAAACTTTCAGCAAACTTTTTTGTAGTGATTAGTTCTTGTCCGTAATACTTTCCCATATAACTTTCTGTAAATCCATTTACCGTTCCAATAATTTTATCAATATCATCTTTTATTCTGTCAGTCCATTTATTTGTTGCATATAAATCCTTTACTGCTTTTCCAGCGTCTTTTTCATAAGTAGCAAAAAAAGTGTCAATCAAATTTTGCGGACTAGATTGTGCAAATAAGTTGCTTGATACTAATATCATTAATACGATTAGTGTTTTTTTCATTTTTTTTATGTTTATTGAGTTCTGTTTAATTACCTACAACTTGTTTATATGAATGGTTTAGAACTATATAATATACCAAAGAGGGAGGGATAACGATGATTTTTTAACTTAATTATTATACTTATCATTTTGGTTTTATAAATTCTGGTTACAATATAATAACTTTCTTACAATGTATCAAAAGGATTTTTAATATCCATTAAATTGGTTGAAGATACATGTGTGTAAATCATGGTTGTTTTTGGGCTATTGTGCCCTAAAAGTTCTTGAATATACCTTATATCCGTACCACTTTCTAATAAATGAGTTGCAAAGCTGTGTCGTAAGGTGTGCAAGGTAGCATATTTCGTAATGTTAGCTCTTTGTAAGGCTTGTTTTAATACTTGTCTGGCACTGACTTGTGTATATGGTTCTCCGTTTCTTCCTTCGAATAGGTGTTTTTTTGGATTGTAATGGTTAATATAAGTATGAAGTAATGGTATTATACTACTGGAAAGGAGGGTGTATCTGTCCTTTCTGCCTTTAGCCGCTTTAATATGTATTAATCTACGCTCATAATCTATATTATTTGGTTTTAGAGTAAGAGCTTCTCCAATGCGTAGTCCAGCTGAATAAACTAAGCTTAGAAGGGTTTTGTGCTTAATATTTTGGATGTTATCCAGCAAGGTTTTAATCTCGCTTTTGCTTAGTACATTTGGTAGCTTTTTATCTTTATCAGGGCGCTTGATCTCTAAGGGTTCTATATCAATATCTTTAAAAGTAAAATAATGTTTAATACCACTAATACATTGATTTTGATAAGAAACAGACTTTTTAGCATTAAAAATAAAGTCATAGTTAAATTGCTCAATGGATCTAACAGAAATATTGGTGATTTGCTTCAAATTAATATATCGTATAAACAAGCTGGTAACTTCAACATAGGTGTCAACAGTATTTGCACTAAATCGTTTTTGTTCTAACCATCTTTTGAATTTATTCATTTCTGTAATCTGGTCCGCACTTAAAGGCGGTAGTTTATTAATAATAGATAGGTTTTTCTTTGAAGATTCTTCACTTTCGTTTTTTTTAGTAATAAATTCACTGTAATTAACATACCATTTTTTTCGCCTGAAGTACTTAAATAGGTCTGAGATAGCTCCTTTATAAGATTTAACATAAAAGGTCTTGTAAGTAAAACTCCATTTTACATCTGGAAATGATTTTATATAGTTGTGTACTTCAGAACTATTATCAAAGTAAATAATAATATAAAGTATTTTTTTGTGCCAAAGTGGTTTAAGAGAAATAGTAATCATCAGTTTTTTCTTAAAAATAAGTGATAAAAACCTTATATTCGAATGTTAAGCGAATAGTATTCGTGTAACATTCGACTAAATGACATTTTTATGAAAGCAAGGTTGTGTTTAGCATGTCAAAAACCAATGACAGGGCGTTCTGATAAAAAATTTTGTGATTTGCATTGCAAAAGCTCTTACCATTATCGAAGGTCACTTGAAGAGGCACAGCGCTTTTACAATTTTGTGGATAATCAACTCAGACAGAACAGGAGATTATTGAAGGCCTATAACAAATCAGGTAAATCAACTATAAGAGCCAAAGTCCTGCATGATCAGGGTTTTAACCCTAAATTCTTCACCCATTATTGGAAGAATACTAAGGGAGATGTCTATCTGTTTGTTTATGAATATGGCTTTTTAAAGCGTCATGAACATGATGTGGAAAAATACGTGTTGATTACCTGGCAGAGTTATATGGGTAAATAAGCTTTTAATTTTAGGATTAAGAGCCCTCAAAAGGGGCTAAATACAAATACTCTACATGACCAGTTTCAATGTTGTAATAAGGCTTTCTTCCGGAAACATCAACAGGCAGATTATGTATAGGAAAGTATTTTTTTCCGGCAAAAAACGATTTAAGTTCTTCCAGATCCTTTTTGGTGGCTGGTTGATTATCTTTCGAAGTGAAAAACTTTTGCACAATATCAGCCGTTATAGAACCAATAGCAGCATTTCCAACACCGGCTAAATTGACACTGTCTTTTTTTGGTGGTGTTACCGATGTGTCTGGAGCTATTTCTTGTGATGGCGTGGTGCCTGGTAGTTTTGTTTTGTCTTGCTTTAAATACCAGTGACGACTTCTACAGGAGTTACTGCAAAATTTTTGTGCACCTCTGCGTTTAGGAGTGTAATCACCCCCACAATGACGGCAAATTTGGGTGGTTTTCATGATATATACGTAAATTAGACGTTTAATTTACGATTAAATTGGTTACACCTACTCATACTAAAATAAGTTCGTAATAGTTGTTTTTCGAGTTCTGTTGCACATAAATAGTAAAAAAAATAAACTTTAAAAATAAGTTTTCCTTGTGTTTTATCTTTTTCAGACCGCGGGCCATTAAAACCAAAATGCAATTGCTATCACATCAACCAAGGTAAAATATTTTGCTCTGCATCAGGTAAAAATAGCTTAATACTTTCACTAAACAAATGATCGTTAAATTTTTTAAGTATGCTTTTTATATTACATATATTATGTATATTTGATGTATGAAAGATTTTATCACATTATTAAATCAATACCCTAAGTTATCAGAATCAAAAGTTTCTATTTCTAGTTTAGGAGTAGCACATCGAGTATTTTTCAATTGGAAAGAAAAAGGACTTATTGATTATGAACATAATTTTACACAAGAAGATCTTGATAATAATGTAACACGAAAAAAAATTAAACTAAACGCATTCGAAGCCCTATGGATTCTTATAATAAAGGAATTGAGATCTTTTAATATAGGTTTAGATACCATAGGAAAACTGAAGACTTTTTTGTTTACAGTACCCAATTATAATTTTATAAAGGATCTTTCAAAGACTGAGCTAAAAGAGATTAGTGAGCATATGCTTAACCAAGGTATGAATAGCTTTTTGAGTGCATTTGACCTTAATGTTGAAACTCAAATTGACCATCTTAATAATCTTACTGATTCCAACAAGATCTACTACAGTAATTTAAGCATCTTAATCAATGTCATTTTATTATCTGGTCAAGCACCTTCACTATTTATATTTAAAAAACCCGTTGAAGAAGAGTTGGGCTTTGAAATATTCAATCCAACGTTAGAATTCAAGTACTATAGTCAAATAAATGAGGATTACAGAAGTCATCTTATTAATGGGCTTATAGAACATAGTGTTATTAATATTCCTATAAGACCACTGTTTGAGCACTTTTTCGATAATAAATTGTTGATTAAATATGCTATTGATTTTAACCTGTACACAGATGGAGAATTGAAAATATTAAAACTTCTCAAATCAAAGGATTTTAATAAAATCATCATTCATAAAAACAATGATCAGCAAATCACTATAGAGAGCACTTCAAGTGAACAAGTTTTAGGAAATAAAGCCATAGAACTTAGGAGAACCCTTGGTCTTAAACAATATGAACGGGCTGAGATTATTCACAGAAATGATAAGCATTTAGTTATTACTAATACAACAAAACAAAAGATAGACCTAGGCAATACCTAGCTCATAACATTCCAAAGTTACATAACAAGTTTAGTACACTTCTTATGGACACCTATTGGAACCCATGAATTTTAACGATGCAAAAAGCATTTTAAACAAAAACAATGAATGTCCTTACACGGACCAAGAGATTAAAGACATTTTAAAATTATTAAATATCATGTCAGACATGATATGTCACACCTTAAACCCTTTAAAGCCTTAAGCCATGAAAAATGTTATTTTATACGTTAGAGTATCAACTGATGAGCAAGCCGACAAAGGATTCTCATTAAGAGATCAGGAGCAAAAACTATTAAATTATTGTAAGCTTAATAATTTGAATGTGCTAGAACTGTTTAAAGAAGATTATTCCGCCAAAACATTTAATCGTCCTGAATTTAAAAAATTGTCGACTTATTGTAAGAAGAACAAAAACAATATTAATGAATTACTATTCGTTAAATGGGATCGTTTTTCCAGAAACACCATGGAGTCTTATAATGTTATAGATTCATTTAGAGATCTAGGTATTCTTGTAAATGCCATAGAACAACCACTGGATTTGTCAATACCTGAACAAGGACTTATGCTTGCTGTATATTTATCAATGCCTGAGGTAGAAAACCAAAGACGTTCTTTAAATGTCAAAGCAGGTATGAGAAGAGCTTTTAAAGAAGGGCGCTATGTTGTTACCCCGCCTAAAGGCTACGCTATGGGCAGAGATAGTAGTAAAAAACCCATTTTAATACCAAATGATGATGCCGTATTTATTAAAGAAGCTTTTGAACTGATTGCATCGGGAATTTACAATCAAAAAGAAGTTTTAGCACGCTTGTCTAAAAAAGGGTTTAAATCGAGTTCTTCTTCTTTTGCTCGTATGCTACGCAATTCGCTTTATTGTGGAGATATTCTTATTCCAGCTTATAAGGATGAGAAAGAAATGGTTACCAAAGGCATTCATGAACCTTTAATCACAAAAACGCTTTTTAATAACGTACAAAAGATTATAAATGGAGGAAAGAAACAACATGGTACATTACATAAAAAAGTAAACAAAAAATTCCCTTTAAAGGATTTTGTGCTTTGTCCTCAATGCGGAAATCCGCTATTAGCTAGTGCATCAAAGGGGCGTTCTAAATACTATGCATATTATCATTGCACTAAACCCTGTGGAACGCGCTACAAAGCGGAAGACGTAGAACAATGGTTTGCAAACTTTCTTGGGGGAATTTCCTTGAAACCAAATGTTCAGAAACTCTTATTTAAAATGATAAAAGAGCGCATAAATACTCAGACATCACAAAAACATTTAGGTCCTAAACACTATGAAGCCATTGCCAAAGTTGACAGTAAACTTATTAAACTTCAGGATTTATATATTGATGGAGATATTGGTAAATCAGACTATGAAACTGCCAAACAGCGCTATAATAATATTCTAGATGAACTTAAAGAAAAAGAAATTAGACAAAAGGAAACATCTGTATTATTGGATACTTACAAAAACGGATTAAAAAACCTGCATGACATCGATTTTCAGTTTGTTGAATCTGACATAGAACACAAAAGAAAGCTCCTTGGTTCGATATTCCCGAAAAAATTCCAATTTGAAAATAATCAAGTTCGAACCGCTGATATCAATCCGTTACTCTTAAAAATAGCTAGTATTAATAAGGGTTTACAAGGGAATAAAAAAAGGGACAAATCAAAAAAATCTGATTTGTCCCATTTAGTACTGAAGGCGGGACTTGAACCCGCACGACCTAATGGTCATTGGATTTTAAGTCCAACGTGTCTACCAATTCCACCACTTCAGCATCTTGGTATATTTTAAGAAAGTTTCAGAGCGAAAGACGGGATTTGAACCCGCGACCCTCACCTTGGCAAGGTGATGCTCTACCCCTGAGCTACTTTCGCAGTCTTTTAATGAACGAGCAATATCGCTATTGCGGATGCAAATTTAAACTATTTCTCCTAAATCCAAAGCCTTTTCTAAAAAAAAAGAAAAAATATTTTAAGCCTGTTTTTTCTTGACTAACATACGCTTTATTTCATTCAATTTCATGAGTGCTTCAACAGGTGTAAGTGTATCAATATCAGTATGCAAAATTTCTTCTTTAATATTTTCCAACAAAGGGTCATCTAACTTGAAAAAACTCAATTGCATATCATCTTGTATCGATTTCACCTTATCGGTAAGTTCTTCACTAGAATGTGATTTTTCTAATTTCTTCAAAATTTTGTTAGCGCGATGCAGTACCTGCTGTGGCATTCCTGCCATTTTTGCTACATGAATGCCAAAACTATGTTCACTACCACCCTCAACTAGTTTTCTAAGAAATAACACATTATCTTTTAATTCTTTAACAGCAACATTATAGTTTTTAATACGATTAAACGTTTCGGTCATTTCGTTGAGCTCATGATAATGCGTTGCAAATAGCGTTTTAGGTTTTGCTGGATGCTCATGCAAATACTCACTAATAGCCCAGGCGATAGAAATCCCATCATAGGTACTGGTACCTCGACCAATTTCATCAAGTAACACCAAGCTTTTTTCAGACACATTATTTAAAATAGATGCCGTTTCATTCATTTCTACCATGAATGTGGACTCACCCATAGATATATTATCACTGGCTCCTACTCTAGTGAAAATTTTATCAATTAAGCCTATTTTTGCAGATTTAGCAGGAACAAAACTGCCTATTTGTGCCAATAATACAATTAAAGCTGTTTGGCGCAGAATGGCCGATTTACCAGACATATTTGGTCCTGTAATCATAATAATTTGTTGAGTTTCCCTGTCTAAAAACACATTATTAGCAATGTAAGCCTCCCCTAAAGGTAATTGTTTTTCAATAACGGGATGTCTACCATCCTTAATATCCAAATCATGAGAATCATCAATAACGGGGTATACATAATGGTTGTCTTTAGCTAACTGCGAAAACCCACATAAACAATCTAATTGTCCAATTAAATGAGCATTCTGTTGTACTGCTTTTATATACTGATGCAGCCAAGCAATTAATTCTGAAAACAACTGTTGCTCAATGGTTAGGATACGTTCTTCGGCACCTAAAATTTTTGCTTCATATTCCTTCAACTCTTCAGTAATATAGCGCTCGGCATTTACCAAGGTTTGCTTTCTTATCCAGTCTTTAGGTACTTTATCTTTATGTGTATTTCTTACTTCAATATAATATCCAAACACATTATTTGAAGCTATTTTCAATGAAGTAATTCCAGTCCGCTCACTTTCGCGCTCAAGCATGTTATCAAGATAATCTTTTCCTGATTTGGATAAATTTCGCAAGTCATCTAATTCAGCCGAAAACCCTGAAGCTATGGTATGTCCTTTTAAAATATTGACAGGAGCATCTTCATTTAAAGTAGCTTTAATCTTTTCACGAAGCACATCACAACTTTGAAGTGTATCACCTATAATTTTTAAGGACTCATTGACACAGTTTGAGGCTAATGCCTTTATAGGTACTATGGCCTCAAGAGAATTTTTTAGCTGGATAACTTCCCTCGGGTTAATTTTACCTGTAGCTGTTTTTGAAATAAGTCGCTCCAAATCACCAATATGCTTAATCTGATGCTGTATTTTTTGAAGCACTGTATCGTTTTGCGTTAAATAGCTAACAACCTCATGACGTTGTTTAATCCTACCTACATGTTTTAAGGGCAGCGCTAACCAACGCTTTAACAATCTTCCGCCCATAGGCGAAATGGTTTTATCAATAATATTTAAAAGGGTTACTGCATTATTATTGGTAGAATGATACAGTTCTAAATTCCGAATAGTAAACTTATCCATCCACACATAGTCATCTTCAGCTATTCTTGCTATAGAAGTGATGTGTTGTAGTTTATGGTGTTGGGTTTCACTTAAATAATGTAATACAGATCCTGATGCTATAATACCTTCGTACAAATCTTCAATACCAAAGCCTTTTAGGGTCTTTGTATCAAAATGTTTTATTAAAGTTTTCATAAGCATAATCTGTTTGATACACCCAATCTTCAAGAAAAAAAGTATGAAAATCATCACCAAACGTTTCCTTGAACAAGGTGCGCTTTTGCTTTGACACTAAAACCTCACTCGGACTAAAATTTTGGAGTAATTTATCTATATACTCTGCATTCCCTTGAGAGGTTAAAAACTCTCCTGTTGAAATATCTAAAAAGGAAACACCTATATGTTTTTTATCAAAATATACAGAACACAAAAAGTTATTTGACTTAGAAACTAACACCTCATCATTCAGCGCCACACCAGGCGTTACCAATTCAGTTACCCCTCGCTTTACAATCGTTTTGGTTTGTTTAGGATCTTCTAATTGATCACAAATAGCCACACGTTCACCTGCTTTTACCAATTTGGGCAAATAGGTATTTAAAGAATGATGCGGAAACCCTGCCAGTTCAGTTTCACTTTCACTCCCTGCTCCTCGTTTTGTTAAAATGATACCTAAAATACCTGCCGCCTTAACAGCATCTTCTCCAAAGGTTTCATAAAAATCGCCTACACGAAACAATAATAAAGCATCAGGATATTTTGCCTTGATTGCATTGTATTGCTTCATTAATGGAGTTTCTTTTTTTACTTTTTTAGCCAATGGAAAATATGGTTTTTAAATGTTACTTTTGACAAAATTGTAGCTTGCAATGTACTATTAATTTCATGCTTTTTGAAACTGATTTTTTAGAAGTTATCTACAATTAGAATGAGATTTCAACAATAAAACCATGCGAAAACTAAAAAATAGCGAATTAAATCGTTTAAGTATTAACGCTTTTAAAGATGCCCAAAAAACACCTCTTATCATTATTCTGGATAACATACGTAGTTTAAACAATATTGGCTCTGTTTTTAGAACGAGTGATGCCTTTTTAATTGAAAAAATTTACCTCTGTGGTATTACCGCAAAACCACCACATAAAGACATTCATAAAACAGCTTTAGGAAGTACCGAAACCGTTGATTGGGAATATGTGGAAAACACATTAGATTTGGTTAAAAAACTAAAAACCGAAGGCGTTCACGTTTGCGCTATTGAGCAAGCCGAACAGGCCGTCATGCTTAATGACTTTAAAATTGCAGACAACACAAAATACGCTCTAATTTTTGGTAATGAAGTAAAAGGTGTTACTCAAGATGTAGTTTCTGCCAGCGATACCGTTATTGAAATCCCTCAATTTGGTACCAAACACTCTTTAAATATTTCGGTAAGTTGTGGGATAATTATTTGGGACGTATTTAGTAAATTAACCAAAAAATAATCTACTGCTATTTTTTACTTTGTAATAAAAACTAATATTTTGAAAAATTTAATTCCTGTTATTGCACTATTTATTCTTTTAAGTGCTTCAATTCAAGCCCAAAATGATTTCGTTTCATCAAGAGAGCATATTAAAATAACCAATTGGAACTTTAAAAAAGGCAACCTTTACAATGCTCAGAAAGTTGAATATAATGATACGGATTGGTCCCTTGTTAAGGTGCCTCACACCTATTCTATGGACGCCATTGAAGAGAATGGATATTATAGAGGCCCTGCTTGGTATAGAAGCTCTTTAGAAATCCCTTTATCAATGACAGACAAACGTATTTTTATTCGTTTTGAAGCTGTTGGGCATGAGGCAAAAGTCTACATAAACGGAAAATCAGTTGGAACTCATTCAGGTGGTTATTCTGCCTTTTGTTTTGATATAACAGAGCATATTAGAACAGATGATAAAAACACTATTGCAGTTAAAGTTACTAACGAACATGATTTTAAAAGAATACCTGTTACTGATAAATTATTTAACATATACGGTGGTATTTACCGCCCTGTTCAAGTTTTTGCTACACCTAAAGAGCATATTTCACCATTATATTTTGGTTCTTCTGGTGTTTTTGCAAAACCTGTTAAAATAGGCAAAGATGTAACCAAATTAGTTATTGAAACTCATGTTAAAGGTGAAAGCGGTAAAACTGCTAAACTAAATTGTATAATCAAAGATGCCAATGAAAGTATAATTTCTTCAAAAACTACTGAAATTACTTTTTCTGATAAGAAAGAGATTCTTAAAACACCTATCGAAATACAAGCACCTATCTTCTGGAACGGCAAAAAAAACCCACATCTATATACTGCTAAAATAGAACTTAAAACTGAAACTTCATCAGATAAAATTTCTCAAACTTTTGGGATAAAAACTTATAAAGTTGATCCCGAATCTGGATTCTATCTAAACGGAGAATCTTATGATTTGCATGGTGTTGCTATGCACCAAGAATGGAAACAATTTGGACCTGCTCTAAAAGAAAAACATCATGAAACCGACATGTCTTTTATTGAAGAAATTGGCGCTACTACAGTAAGACTTTCTCACTATCAGCATTCAGAAACAACTTATAAACTTGCAGATGAAGAAGGAATTCTGATTTGGAGTGAAATTCCTTTTGTACACGATTATAGTGGTCGTGAATTTGGCAATGCCAAACAACAATTAACTGAACTTATTTTACAAAATTACAACCATCCTAGCATTTTTATTTGGGGACTCTGGAACGAAGTACGCGCTTGGAAAAGCGCAGATGAACCTTGCGTACAACTTACCAAAGAATTAAACGAATTGGCGCATAAATTAGACCAAACACGATTAACAGTTTCTGCCAGTGACCGTAGTATCAAATCCAATATGAATGGTATTAGCGACCTACAGGCTTGGAATAAATACTTTGGCTGGTATTATGGTAAATACGAAGATCTGGGCAAATGGTTAGATGAATCACATTTAGCACACCCAGATATTGGTTTATCTATTAGTGAATATGGGGCTGGAGGTAACATTTTTCAGCAGGATATTACAAAGCTAGATAAACCTTTTGGAGAATTTTTTCCTGAACAAGATCAAACTCTTTGTCACGAGGTTTCTTGGAAAATAATAAAAGATCGTCCTTTTGTTTGGAGTTCCTATCTATGGAATATGTTTGATTTCTCAGCAGGAGACTGGAACCGTGGTGGCATTCCTTTCACAAATCACAAAGGATTAGTTACATACGATAGGTCAACTAAAAAAGATGCTTTTTATTTCTATAAAGCGAATTGGTTAGACACACCAGTACTATATATAGCTGAACGCAGACATACTAAACGCAAAAACGAACTTGTTAATATAAAAATCTATACAAATCAAGATAAAGTTACACTTTATGTAAATGACAGAAAAATTAGCAAAAAGAAACTAACATCAGACATTCACATTATCACTTTTGAAAACGTCAAACTAAAAAAAGGAAAGAACAAGATTAAAGTTCGTTCTGGCAAATCCATTACCGATGAAGTAGAATGGCAACTAAACTAATTTAAAAAACCTTAATAACAATGAGATCAATTTTATCATTATTCCTAATAATAACTGTTTTTGCTTGCAACAGCAAACCTGAAGAACAAACTCAATCTACTAGCACTAACTCTCAAGATGCTTTTCCTTTATTTATTGACAATATTGATCCAAACAGAAAACTAAGTAGCGCCATGGAGCGCAGTTTTAAACAATATGAAGCACCTCGCCTTCTGGATAACGAATTGTATTCAAACTTTAGATATACTGAGTTAGAAGGTTTTGACTATAACAATGGTGATGGCACCATAACCCGCAGAGACCCTTCAAAAATAATTTTTGAAAACGGTAAATATTATGTTTGGTATACCTATAGAAATACGCCCACCAAACCAATGGGATATTCTAAATGTAATGACACCATACCTTCTGTAGATTGGGATTTATGCGATATTTGGTATGCCACAAGTACAGATGGTTTTACTTGGGAAGAACAAGGTGTTGCCATTCCTAAACCCGACAAACCAAATCCCGGTTGGCGATCGGTTTCAACCACGGATATTTTAAAATGGAAAGACAAATATTATTTGTATTATCAGGCATTTAGTGCCCCCAGTGGTAAACCCTCTAATGGAGGTGGAAGTGATGTTTGCCCTGTGGCCATGTCATATGCAGATTCTCCAGATGGGCCATGGACACCCCTTAATAAAGTAGTCATTGACTTTGGCAAAGAAAACGAGTGGGATCACCGTGTTATACACGACCCTTACCCTTTAGTTCATGATGGGAAAATATATGTGTATTATAAATCTGGCATGGACAAACGCGATGCAAACCGCAAACATTGGGATGGCTGGGGCGTTGCTATTGCCGAATCTCCTGAAGGCCCCTATAAAAAACACCCCTTAAACCCTGTAATGAATTCTGGACATGAAACCATTTTATTTCCATATAAAGAAGGTGTTGCCGCCATTGTAACCACTGATGGTATAGAACATTACACCATACAATACGCAAAAGACTGGGTTAATTTTGAAATTGCCTCAGTAAGTAAATTATTGCCTGTAGCGGCAGGTCCATTTTCTCCTGATGCCTTTACAGACACCGATGATGCAGATGGAATTACTTGGGGATTATCACATTTCATTAATGCCGGAAATAACTGGAATAAAATGTATACCAAGTTAGGACGTTTTGATTGTGATTTAAGTAGAAAAACAAACGACCCTAGTATGAAAAAATCAAACTTATTGTATCCAAACGAGCTTTATTTTAAATATGGATTAAATAAAACTCAAAGAGAAAGAATAGATGAAACCAATCGGGCTTTGATGACCGGAGAGAAAAATGAATAATTATAAATTCATGATAAAGAATTTGCTACTAAAATTAAAGCTAATCTTTAGATTTAGCAACACAAATTAAAAACTACGTGAGGGAAAAAACAAAAAAGCCGTGGCCTACTAAAGCAGTGATGAATCAAATCTATGACCTTAATCTCTGGGGAGGACAGCGTGGTGAGTTCTCTTTTCTGGTTATGGTTCCCATGACACTAGTATCACAGAACCCTATTTAAAAGTTGTTATTGATTTTTTAAGATCGTTTAAAAATCCTTTAAGCGTCAGTGATTTAGGTTGTGGTGATTTTAATATAGGAAAACATTTAACACCTTATTGTAAATCTTACACAGCAATTGATATTGTTGAAAATTTGATACAACAAAATAAAACATATTTCGCTTCAAATAATCTTGAATTTTATTGTCTCGATATTGTAAATGACCAATTGCCAATAGCCGAATGCGCTATATTACGAAATGTTTTACAACATTTATCCAACGCTGAAATTCATCAAGTGGTACAAAAACTACCCCAATATAAATTCGTAATCCTTACCGAGCATATTCCCATGGGAAAATACATTCCAAACATAGACATCATAACAGGACAAGGTATTCGTCTTAAAAAATCTAGTGGCGTTGATGTTTTAAAACCACCGTTCAACTTAAAAATTCAAACAGCGCGTGATCTAACGACATATGTAGAGCCTGATAAAAAAAGTAAAATAACAACTATTTTATATCAATTAATTTAAGTAATCGCTAAAAGGAACAACTTTAGAGAACAATCCTTTTTAATAAAAAAAAGACTATCATTTCTGATAGCCAATATCCTTAGATTAGATACATTTACTTTTCTTCCTTCTTATAAGTAGTGTTTGCCCATCTAATTTGTGCTCTGCCGCCTTTTACCCGATACGCACCATAGCGGATACCTGATTGTGTCCCTCTTTCTGGCTCTGGAATATTAAAATTATATGCCTCACCTCCTATTAGAGCATCAGCATAGTGTATTTTTTTTGAGGCATCATTAGGGTCTGCTCTAAAACCAACCTCTAAAACAACCTCCGTTGGTTTACCTTTCTCAATATTAGTTAAAAAAACAACATCTCGACCTGAAGCTCCTGATCCACCTCTTACCTTAATCTGCTCTCTATACAAGTCAAACGATACTTGAACATTATTACCTGCACTATCTTTTCCATATACTGGTTTGGCTAAATACAAACAAATTGCAGGATCGGCTGAACCACCACCACCTGTATGCTTTCCTTTAGCTTGCATGATGTATGTTCCGTCACTACCCTCACTACTGGTTTTACCAACCTCAAGTATCCTGACCGTACCCGTAAACCTTGCATAGCTTCCAATACCTGTAGTTTGCGACCTTGATAGCGAACGCTCAATTCTTGGTTGCAGTGTGTTTTCTGCATCTAAGTGATTGGATCCTGCAGTTATATTGTAAACACCATAAACAATACCATTAGCATCAACCTCTTCATAATCAGCATAACAACTTCTATCATCAATTGTTCCAACATTTACAGGATTTAGTATATCGGCTGTATCTCTTTGCGGGTTATCTTTCCCATCTGTGCAAGTGGTATAAACACCTGTCAATTCATCTGCAACATACACGGCATATGGCCCTGTTTCTTCCTCTTTCTCCTCTTCCTTTTCTTCTTCTGGAATGGGATTAACCTTTTCTTCTTCTTTTACAGGTTCAAGTTCATCCTCTTTAGAACACGACAACAACACGGAAAATGCCATTAGAACCACTAAAAAAGTCACCTTGCATTTAAACTTTAATCTCCTCATAATATATAGCAATTATTTCTACAAAAATAGGAGTAATAACACACCATTCTATCCTGCTCTATCATGTCCTAAATCTGATTTACACCCAATAAAATGTTAAATTTCAAAGGATAAGACTATGGGGAAATTGATTTCATTCAGCTTACAAAGAGCAAACAAGACTAAACTTCTTTTTACTGGAATGCAGTGGCGTTATCAAAATCTATAAAACCTTATCACTTATATATAGATCTAATACTCCTAAAACTTATGATTATTAGCTAGGAAAAATGAACCCCAGAAAAAACATAAAACCTTAAATTCGTTTAATAAATTCCTATTGCTGATACTTTCATTAACTCCTCCAATAGCCACAAATAATCTGCTCGGTTCGCCACAAAATCCCTATTAGAAACATCAATGATTTTAACATTAAAATCTTTTTGTGTTTTTAAAAACTCTAAATACCCTGAATTTATTTTTTCTAAATAATCATCAGCAATGTTTTGTTCATAATCACGACCGCGTTTCTTTATATTTTGCTGTAATCGTTCCGTGTTTTGATACAAATACACGTATAAATCGGGCTTAGCAATATCTTTATACATCAAGTAAAACAGCTTTCTATATAGTTCAAACTCATCATTATTTAAGGTGATTTTTGAAAAAATTAAAGATTTAAAAACATCATAATCACTTACAATAAAGTCTTTAAACAAATCTAACTGTGATAGGTCATCAGAGATTTGCTGATATCTATCAGCTAAAAATGACATTTCTAGCGTAAATGCGTAACGTTGAGTGTCTTCATAAAACTTAGGCAAAAAAGGATTATCAGCAAAACGTTCTAATATCAACTTCGCATTAAAATCTTGAGAAATCATAGTAGCCAAACTCGTTTTTCCAGCACCTATATTACCTTCTATAGCTATATAATTGAAGTTTGAAAAATGAAACGACTCACTGGGGTTTTTAAGTCTGGCACTAATGGATTGTAATTTACAAGTATCCTGACTGGCATGCAGCAAACTTGCTACATCTTTAATAAACTTAGGATGCTTAATTTTTGAAGCAATATCATTTAAAGGCATCAACACAAAATTCCTTTTATGCATTTCTGGATGTGGCACGATAAGTGTTTCTGTTTGTATGATGCTATCTTGCCCTGCAAAAATAATATCTAAGTCAATGGTTCTGGCTTCATAACCTGCCCCAATAGTTCGCATTCTACCAAGACTTGCCTCAATCTCTAGTAGCTTATTTAAAACCTCTTGCGGGGTACAAATACTCTCTAGCTCCAAACAACAGTTTAAAAAATCGTCGCTTTCAAAACCAACAGCTTCCGAGGTATATACTTTTGAAATGGTGCGCACCATGCCCAGTTGTTCAAAAATAGCATTCACCGCCTTTTGTAAGTTATCAAATCTATCGCCTTTATTACTTCCTAAGGCAATATAAAATAGTATTGGGTGCTTCATATGGAAGCAAAATAACTAAAACAATTTTTAATCTATTATATTTACCAAAGCTATTTATTCACAATTATAAATGACCTTAAAAAACAAATTAGCCGCTCAACGTATTTACATTTTATTAGGCGCCCTATTTATAACATCGTTGGTCGTTTCAAATCTTATTTTTCAAAAATTTTTCTATTGGTACCCGTTCAATATTGAAATTTTTGGGAACAAACTTTTTGAAGTTTCAGTAGGCATTCTACCTTACCCTATTACCTTTTTAATCACAGATCTTATTAGTGAAATTTACGGAAAGAAGCGGGCAAATGATGTTGTAGTCACTGGTATATTTGCCTCTCTATTTTCATTGCTTATTATTTATGTGGCCGATATTGTTCCAGCCACTTCATGGTCTTATGTGAAAGATGATATGTTTCAAACGGTATTTGGAAATTCGGTTATAGCCGTATTTTCAAGCATGCTAACCTACTTATTCGCTCAGTTTGTAGATATTCAAATATATCATTTCTGGAAACGCGTTACTAAAGGCAAACATCTTTGGCTTAGAAATAATTTTTCAACCTGGTTTTCTCAATTTATAGACACTTTTACTATTGTTTTTTTACTATGCTCTTTCGGCATCATTGATTGGGTAAATTTTAAAGGTTTACTGCTAAGTGGTTTTTTGTTTAAAGTTATTGTTGCTGCTTGCGACACCCCGTTTTTATACCTTGGCGTATTTCTGTTTAGAAAACGGTTTAATCTTAAAGTAAATGATGAACTCAACCTCCTTTAGTAAACCTTAACTAAAACGTAAAATAGCTTTCTAAACTTTTAACACATGCCCTACGTATATATTATTATGAGGTTGCACTTACAAAGAACCACATATCAACTAAAAACCAAAAACGACATATGAAAAAAGTTTTAAAAATTATAAGCATTAGTTTACTCTCTATTTTTGCTCTTTTAATAATCATCCCGTTTGCTTTTCAAGGTCAAATTAAAGACATGGTAAAACGATTTATCAATGACAATGTAAATGCTGAGGTTGCGTTTAGTGATGTTAACCTAAGTTTTATTCAAAGTTTTCCACAAGCCCATATTGATGTTAGTGATTTAGTAATAACCAACTATGCCCCTTTTAAAGATGAAACGTTTGCTTCGGTAAAAAACATAGCGTTTACCATGTCTCTAAAAGAACTTTTTAAAACTACAGAAGAAGCCCCAATCATAATAAACACCATCACCATAGATGAAGCATTGCTTACTTTAAAAACCGACAAGTTTGGTAACAACAATTATGACATTACTAAAGAAGCCCCAGACACATCAACAGGGTCACAACCCAGCAACTTTGCGTTCAGTATAGAAGATTATAGCATCAATAATAGTGCTTTAACTTACATGGACCTGCTTTCAAAAACCACTATTCACCTCACCGAACTCAATCATAGTGGTCATGGTACTTTTTCGGCAGGCTTATCTGAATTAAACACTAATAGCGAAGCTTATATTAGCTTTTCTTTAGATAGCACAAACTATTTAAATAATAATCTGTTAAAATTAGATGCGTTAATAGATTTAGATTTAGCCCTTGGCAAATACACTTTTAAGGAAAATAAAGGGTTTATAAATAATCTACCGCTTCACTTTAACGGTTATGTACAGCAGTTTGAAAACGGACAAGATATTGATATTACATTTGAAAATCCGGAATCTGATTTTAAAGCATTTCTGGCCGTGATTCCAAAAAACTATTCTAAAAATGTTGAAACGGTTGAAACCACAGGCAACTTTAAGGTAAAAGGTATCATAAAAGGATTAAATTCTGAAGAAACGATTCCGAATCTAGATATACAAATTACTTCAAATAATGCCTCTTTCAAATACCCAGATTTACCTAAAAAAGTTAGCAACATCACTATAAACACCTCGATAAAGAACACTACAGGCAAGGCTGACGACACCTATGTTGCTATTGAAACCCTAAATTTTAAAATAGATGAAGATGTTTTTAAATCGTCTGCTACCATAAAAAATCTCACCAAAAATATGCTGATTTCGGGCAACTTAGATGGCGTACTTAATTTGGCTCATATCACCAAAGTTTATCCAGTAGATTTAGAAAACGAACTCAGCGGAATTTTAAAAGGGAAAATAAAGACAAACTTTGACATGAACGCTATTGAAACCAACGCCTATGAGCGCATAAAAAGTAGCGGTTCTGCAAGTATTTCAAATTTTGTTTATGCTTCAAAAGATATAGTCAATCCCATTGAAATTTCTCAAGCTAATGTAACTTTTAATCCTGGCACAGTGACTCTGAATTCCTTTAAAGCTAAAACAGGACAGAGTGATATTAGCGCCACTGGAACCATCAATAATTTGCTTGGGTTTTTATTAAGCAACAATACCTTAAAAGGTAATTTTAAAGTCACCTCAAACCTGTTTAAGGTTAGTGATTTTATGACTGAAGACACTTCAAATCCAGAAAGTAACAAAACAACCTCTAGCAACGAATCACTGAAAATCCCCGCTTTTTTAGATTGTACTATTTCGGCGGATGCGAGAACTGTTATTTATGACAATTTAACTTTAAAGGATGTTACGGGCCAATTGATTATTGCAGACCAGCAAGCTACTTTAAATAATATGCAATCACGTCTATTTGATGGCGCACTAGCTATATCTGGAAATGTCTCAACTAAAAACGACACACCTTCGTTTAGTCTTAACTTAAATGCTACAGATTTTGATATATCCAAATCATTCAATGATTTAGAGTTATTAAAAAACTTAGCCCCAATTGCCAAAATTTTAGATGGAAAATTAAACACAAACATTGTGCTTTCAGGTAACCTCGATCAGGAATTTACTCCAGATTTAACGAGTATTTCTGGTGATGCTTTGGCTGAATTACTGGCTACGCGAATAAATAAAACATCTGACGGTTTGCTGAGTAAACTTGACAACTCTTTTGAATTTATTGACTTTCAAGCGCTCGATTTAAAAGATTTAAAAACCAAATTGTCTTTTGCAAATGGTAAAGTAAGCGTTAAACCTTTTGATTTTAATTATAAGGATATTGACATCACTGTTTCTGGGTCGCATGGGTTTGATAAAACTGTTGATTATACAGCGGTTTTAAACGTTCCTGCAACATATTTAGGTAGTGATATCAATCGACTTATTGGAAAAATTGACGACCAAGAAGTCAATAAAATTAGCATTCCTGTAACGGCAAACATATCAGGAACCTATGCAAACCCTTCGATAAAAACAGATTTATCAAGTGGTGTGAAAAAGCTAACCAATCAACTCCTTGAAATTCAAAAGCAAAAACTATTGAATCAAGGCAAAGACAAAGTTAATGACCTGATTGGAGATGTTATTAGTAGCAATAAAACCAAGGCGGATTCTACAAAAAAGGAACAAAATGATGCTGTTGAAAAAGTACTTACAGACATTATAGGAAATGATAAAAAGACAGATTCAAGCGCATCAAAAAGTACCACAGATGCTGTAAAAAATGTGCTAGGCGGATTGCTTGGTAAAAAGAAAAAAGATACCTTGAACTAGTTGAATCCTTTTGAAACATAAAAAACCTACGCATTTGTTAGGTTTTCTAAATAAAAAACAAGAATTTTGCACCTCTCTACTGAGAGAAGCATCTGAAAATTAAAAAATTAAGTACTGTATATGTTAAAAATAATTGTAAAAGACGGCGAAAATATAGAACGCGCTTTAAAACGCTACAAAAGAAAACACAGAAATGTAAAAGTAATGCAAAACCTGAGAGATGGTCAATTTTTCACTAAACCTTCTGTAAAAAGACGTCGAGAAATTCAAAAAGCAGCATATATTCAAGGCTTAAGAGATCAAGAAGAAATATAAATCTTATTCTCATTAAAAATACACTACCCCATTTAAACACTTTAAATGGGGTTTTAATTTTCTAACTAGTTAACTAACCGTAATGTCCACCACCAAACCTTCATTGGCACGAATATTAAATACGGTGTTATCTTCAAAAATGAGATATTGCCCTTTTACACCAACCAACTTCCCAGAATAGCGTTGTGATTTTATAATATTTAAACTTTTGGGCTTTTCTGGATACTGTTCCACAGGAAAATCTAAGTTCGTTTCTTTATTACTTTCAATGTAATAAGCCTTAGTTTCCTCTGGAATGTATGCAGCTAAACGCTCTCGCCATTCTACCAAATTTTCATCTTCAATATCATTTTTTAGCATTTTACGCCAATTTGTTTTATCAGATACATAATCTTTCAACGCCACTTCCGTAATTCCTGCTAAGTATCTGTTAGGCACCTCAACTATTTCAATAGCCTCATGAGCGCCTTGATCAATCCAACGTGTAGGTACTTGGCTCTTTCTAGTAACGCCAACCTTAACATTACTTGAATTGGCCAAATACACAATATGTGGCTGCAACTGCATGGCCTTTTCATACTCTAAATCACGATCTTCCTTTCCCAAATGGGCCGTACTTAATTCTGGTCGCATAATCCAATCGGCAGCCTGAGGCACTTCATAAAAACATTGTTTATCAAAACCTTGACGATAAATAGGTTTGTCCTGTCCACAATTTAAACACTGATACTTAACAAACTGAATATCAATCGTTCTATTCAGCAATTGATTTATATTTAAAAAATCATTTTCAAAAACCAAATAGTATTGAATCGGACTTAAAAACTCGGTTCTCATTTTTGTTAAAACACCTTGGTAGGTCATAAAAAAAAATATTATTTTTAAATCTTAAAGATAAAATAAATATGCCAATACCTATAGTTAATTCCATTGCTTCTTGGTTTTTAAAAAAACGATTTCATCAAATAGAATTGTTTCTTAAATACCCTAACGAAGTTCAAAATGAATTACTATTAAGCTTAATAGATTATGCAAAACATACCGAGTTTGGCAAAACATACGACTTTGCTTCTATAAAGGATTATAAAACCTTTGCAGAGCGCGTACCTATTAAAAATTATGATGGCTGGCAAGATTTAATTGAACGCTCAAGGCATGGTGAAAATAACATCTTTTGGCCAAGCCCTATAAAATGGTTTGCAAAATCGAGTGGTACTACCAGAGCGAAAAGTAAATTTATTCCCGTAAGTTCAGAATCCTTAGAAGATTGCCATTATGCGGCTAGCAAGGACTTGCTCTGCATGTATCTTAACAATAATGAGGATGCTCAGCTATTTACAGGCAAAAGTCTAAGGTTGGGGGGCAGCAAAGAACTCTACAAAGAAAACGGCACTGTATTTGGTGACTTATCGGCCATATTGATTGACAACATGCCTTTTTGGGCCGAGTTTAGCAGTACACCGAGCAACAAAGTATCTTTAATGAGTGATTGGGAACACAAAATGCAGGCTATTGTTGATGAAACCATACACGAAAATGTAACCAGTCTTGCTGGTGTACCTTCTTGGATGCTTGTTTTATTGAATAATGTGTTAGAAACAACAGGAAAAAGAAGTATTCATGACATTTGGCCAAATCTAGAAGTGTATTTTCACGGTGGTGTTAGCTTTGTACCTTATAAAGATCAATACAAAAAAATACTTCCCAATAGGGATTTCAAATATTACGAGATTTACAATGCTTCGGAAGGCTTTTTTGCTATTCAAGATAGGAATAATTCCAGTGAATTGTTACTGATGTTAGACTATGGTATCTTTTATGAATTTATACCAATGACTATTTACGGCACCGAAGAAGAAAAAGCCATTCCGCTTAGCGATGTGACCTTGCATCAAAATTATGCTGTCATAATAACCACAAATGCTGGGCTTTGGCGTTATAAAATTGGAGACACTATAAGATTTACTTCATTAAATCCGTATAGGATAAAAGTTTCTGGAAGAACAAAACATCATATCAATGTATTTGGCGAAGAACTCATTATTGAAAACGCAGAAGAAGCTTTAAAAAATGTTTGTAATGCCACAGACTCTGAAATTGTAGACTTTACGGGGGCACCTATTTTCATGCTAGGTAAAGAAAAGGGCGCTCATGAATGGTTGATTGAATTTAAAACGGTGCCAAAAGACATGAGCCAATTCAATGAATTATTTGATGATGCATTAAAATCGTTAAATTCAGACTATGAAGCCAAACGTTTTAATAACATTACGTTAAACAAACCTAAAATACATGTGGCTCGCAAGAACTTGTTTTATGATTGGCTGAAACAAAATAATAAACTAGGCGGGCAACATAAAATACCAAGACTATCCAACACCAGAGAATACATGGATGAACTCTTGGTTTTAAACGCATAAGCTTTACTGTTTTGACGCGACAAACTCATGTTTGATTTTCACACTCGATAATCTGCATCTAAAAAAAGTGCTTTAACGAGTTTTTCGTCTAATCATCTAAAAGCAACAAAAGTCATTTTGCCTTTAAATGTTTTACCTATACTTTTATCCTGTCTTAAAAAAGGCATACAATTACGAAACACAAATATCCATTATTAATTAATTTCCATTATACACAAAAAGCTGCATAATCATGCAGCTTTTTTATTTTAAACTCCAATAGTTTTCTCTCTATGAAACCGCTTTTAATTTCTTGATAGCCGTTTTGTTCAATTTATTTTCAGCGTAAGCCTTAGTAACATTTAATGTGTTTTCATCACTACTTGGCAATTCAAACATAGCATCGGTTAAAATTTCCTCACAAAGGGATCTAAGACCACGAGCCCCTAACTTGTATTCAATAGCCTTATTAACAATAAAATCTAATGCTCCATCAGTTACCGAAAATTCAATTTTATCCATCGCAAACAGTTTCTTGTACTGTTTAATAATAGCATTCTTTGGTTCGGTTAAAATAGCTCTCAAAGTATTAGCATCTAGAGGATCCATATACGTTAATACGGGTAATCGACCAATAATTTCAGGTATTAACCCAAAATCTTTTAAATCTTTAGGAATAATATATTGTAGCAAGTGATTTTGATCAACAACATCATCAGACATTGAAGCACTATAGCCCACGGCCTGCATATTTAAACGTTTAGAAATGACACGTTCAATACCATCAAAAGCACCACCAGCAATAAATAAAATATTCTCTGTATTAACTTCAATAAATTTTTGATCTGGATGCTTTCTTCCTCCTTTTGGCGGAACGTTAACAATTGTACCTTCCAATAATTTCAATAAGGCTTGCTGTACACCTTCACCCGAAACATCTCTCGTAATAGAAGGGTTATCACTTTTACGTGCTATTTTATCAATTTCGTCAATAAAAACAATCCCTTTTTGTGCTTTCTCAAGGTTATAATCGGCTGCTTGAAGTAACCGCGTTAAAATACTTTCAACGTCTTCACCAACATACCCGGCTTCAGTTAAAACGGTGGCATCAACAATAGCCAAAGGCACATTGAGCATCTTTGCAATGGTCTTTGCCATTAATGTTTTACCAGTACCTGTTTGCCCAACCATGATGATGTTACTTTTTTGAATTTCAATCTCATCACTTGTTGGTGCTTGTAGTAACCTTTTGTAATGATTATACACGGCCACAGACATTACTTTTTTTGTAACATCCTGCCCTATGATATATTCATCAAGAAAAGCCTTTATTTGTTGTGGTTTACGAAGTTTTAATTCTGCTGATAAATCCCCATTATCATTTTGCTTAGATTCCTCTAAAACAATACCATGCGCCTGCTCAATACATCGATCACAAATATGCGCATCTAAGCCTGCTATTAACAGATTTGTTTCTGGCTTCTTTCTACCACAAAACGAACATTCTAATTCTTCTTTTGCCATTAATCTAATTCTATTTCAAGAAGTTTTTTTGCAACTTCCTCAGTCATAATTCTTTAAAATTACAATTTTTTTATTTAATTACGGGCTAATATCTCATCAATCATACCGTACTCTTTCGCCTTATCTGCCTTCATCCAGTAATCTCTATCACTATCAGCATATACTTTGTCGTAATCCTGCCCAGAGTGCTTACTTATAATTTTATAGAGTTCTTCCTTTAAGGTTAAAATTTCACGAGCTGTGATTTCAATATCACTTGCTTGCCCCTGTGCGCCACCCAAAGGTTGATGAATCATAACACGAGAATGAGTTAATCCACTACGTTTTCCTTTTGCTCCAGCACAAAGCAATACAGCTCCCATAGAGGCCGCCATTCCTGTACAGATTGTTGCTACATCTGGCTTTATAAATTGCATGGTGTCATAAATACCTAAACCAGCATATACACTTCCTCCTGGAGAGTTTATATAAATTTGAATATCTTTATTAGCATCGGTACTCTCTAGAAAAAGCAATTGCGCTTGTACAATATTAGCGACTTGATCATTGATTCCTGTTCCCAAAAAGATAATTCTATCCATCATTAGGCGAGAAAACACATCAAATACTGCAATATTCATTTGACGTTCTTCAATAATATTTGGCGTTAGGTTGGTAGGATACATACTACTGATGATTTTATTGTAATATGTACTACTTATACCTTGATCTTTTATCGCAAATTTTTCAAACTCTTTAGCGTAATCCATAATTTTTTAACGTTATTTATTAAATAATGTACTGGTTTACAAAACTTAACCCTTAAACCATACTATTTACAGGTCTTGTTTTGAATAAAAAAGCGCCTAAATCAAAGGATTTAAGCGCTTAAATATAAGCATTTATTATTTTACTTATTTATCACCATAAACTTCTTTCACAAAGTTTTCGTAACTTAATTCTTTAACCTTAAGATTAGCCTTTTCTTTATATACTTCAAGTAATTTTTGGCTTACCAATTGCTCTGAAATTCTTCGTGCTTCATCTTGATTTGATAACACACGCGCTGCAATATCATCTAACTCCTTATCAGAAGGATTTGTTTGTCCGAATTGCGCCATTTGTACTTTGATCATCTCTCTGGCATGATTTTTTATATCATCCATAGTAACTTTTACTTCATTAGCTTCAATTAATTTACCTTCAATTAATTGGTAGCGCAAGCTTTTTTCAGACTTTTCATATTCTTCTTTGGCTTGATCTGCATCCATCTCCTTTTCACCTGCCGTTTGCATCCATTTGGTTAAAAACTCAGCTGGCAAGTCAAACTTAGTATTCTCTACTAAGTACTCGGTAACATCATTTAATAACTTTTGATCTGATTGTTGCTTGAATTGTTTTTCAGCATCTTCCTTAATCTTCTCTTTTAATTCAGTAACAGATGTAACCTCTCCTTGAGGGAAAATTTTATTGAATAATTCTTGATCTAAATCAGCTAATTCACGCTTGTTAATTTCGTTAATTGTAAAATTAACTTCAATATCAAGTCCGTGAACCTCATCATGACCTAATTTTAAAGCATGCATTAAATCGTGCTCATCTTCAAAAAGACCTTTTGTATTTAAGGTAATAACATCCCCTACTTTTGCACCTACAAATTGTTTTTCAGTAGCATCTCCTTTAAACTTATCTAAAGTAAGTGTTACTGTATTATCAATCTCTTTTTCTTCATTGGTGTAAGTTCCTGTAATTTCACTATCTGCTTCAACAACGTCTTGAGAAACCAATTTCCCGTATTGCTTTTGAATACGCTCAATTTGCTCATCAATCATCTTATCATCAGCAATGATATTATACTGTGTAATAGGCTCTTTGCTTTTCAACTCTACATCAAATTCTGGTGCTAAGCCTAATTCAAATTCAAATGTAAACCCTTCAGCATCCCAATTGATATCGTCTTGTGGTTTTGGTAAAGGCTGTCCTAAAACATCTAACTTTTCTTCGGTTAAATATTTATTTAACGCATCTTGCAATAATTTATTTACTTCATCAACCAATACTGCTTTACCATATTGTTTTTTCACCATCCCCATTGGCACATGTCCTTTTCTAAAACCAGGGATATTTGCTGTTTTACGGTAATCAGATAAGATCTTTTCAACTTTATCGCTATAATCTTCCTTAACGATATCAACTTTTACTACAGCATTTAATGCATCAACGTTTTCTCTTGTAATATTCATTTTAAACTATATAAAACCCGCTCAGGGCATTTAACAAAAGGGTTGGAATGAAAACCCACCAAACCAAAATTGGGATGCAAAAGTAATACATTTTTACATCCCAACAAAGTTTTTAATTGCTTGATTATAAGCTAATTTTTATCTTCTTTTAAAAGCGAATGAAGTATAGATTCTAAAACAGACAATAATATACTAAAAAGTATGGCAGTCCAGATACTACTTACCAAAAAGTTGTCAATTAAATTACTAGCTAACATTATTATAAGCGCATTGATAATAAGTAAAAACAGCCCCAAGGTTAAAATAGTAATAGGCAGGGTAAATATGACCAAAATTGGCTTTACAAATAAATTTAATACCCCCAAAATAACCGCTACTATAATGGCCGTAACAAATTTATCGCCTGTTAAAGTGACTCCTGGCAGAAAATAAGCCAAGATAAAAACAGCTAGAGCTGTGATGAGTAATTTGATTAAAATATTCATACATTAATTTTTCTTAAATGTACAAAATTATTTCAGCCTACAAACTGCATTACACTTTCAAAAAAATCTTTAGGATTTTCGGCATGTAGCCAATGCCCTGCATTTGACACCGTTACAATATTGGCATTTGGAAAGTGCTTTTTAATAATAGACGCATCATCAACTCCTATATATTCAGACCGATCACCACGCAGAAACAGGGTTGGCTTTTCAAACAAGGCATAACTCGGCAAAGGCTCTCCTATCTCAGCGACCTCATCTCTTAAAACACTCAAATTTATTCTTAGTCCCAACTGTCCTTTTTCAACCCAATACAAATTTTTTAACAAAAATTGTCGTGTTCCGAAATCGGAAACATAATCTGAAAGTGCTTTATCGGCCTCACCTCGCCTTTTAATCGTGTTAAAATCCAAAGCACTTAATCCGTTTAAAATAGCATCATGATGTACAGGATAAAATCTGGGTGAAATATCGGCTACCATTAATTTTGATACTAATTCTGGATATTCAGAGGCAAACAACATAGCTACTTTCCCTCCCATAGAGTGTCCCAAAAGCAAAACATCTTCCAATTGGTGTGCTTCACAATAACGTTTTAAATCTTCGGCTAACACTTCATAACTAAAAGCTTCATCATGAAAACTTCTACCATGGTTTCTTTGATCAATTATATGCACCTGAAAACCTTGGTCTGCAAACTGACTTCCTAAAGTTTTCCAGTTATCACTCATCCCCAAAAAACCATGCAAAATTACAAATGGTTTACCTTCTCCTAAAATATTTGAATGTAACAGCATTATTTTAATTTGTGTAAATACATTTGAATCACATTTTCAACCCCCATATACAAACTCTCTGCTATTAAAGCATGCCCAATAGAAACTTCTAACAGACCTGGAATGCATGACTTAAAATATTTAATATTTTCTAAAGACAAATCATGCCCAGCATTAACGCCCAACCCAAAATCATTTGCCAATTTTGCGCTTTCTACGTAAGGTTTAATAGCATCTTTATCTCCAAAACTATACTGGTGCGCATAACCTTCTGTATATAGTTCAATCCTATCTGTTCCTGTTGCCTTAGCACCTTCAATTTGATTTAAAACTGGGTCAACAAATATGGAGGTTCTAATGCCATTACTTTGAAATTCTGCAATAACATCAACCAAAAAGTCTTTGTGTTTTATGGTATCCCATCCTGCATTACTTGTTATAGCATCCTCGGCATCTGGCACTAGAGTTACCTGAGTAGGCTTCACTTCAAGCACTAAATCAATAAAAGAAGGAATAGGATTCCCTTCTATATTATATTCTGTATAAACTCCAGGTTTTAAATCTCTGGCATCTTGATATCTAATGTGTCTTTCATCTGGTCTTGGATGAATGGTAACACCTTCTGCCCCAAAACGTTGCACATCTTTCGCAAACTGAACCACATTAGGCACATCTCCACCTCTTGAGTTTCTTAAAGTCGCTATTTTATTTATATTAACACTTAACTTTGTCATAAATCTATTTTAAAAACAAAAATACAAAGTTGAACAGCCTTACATACTTTTTTTTTAATTAATTTGCAGAATCTGTTATATGCTATTCCTACTAAAAAGCACTGGAATTATAACAACAAAACTTTGTTTTTAACTAAAAAAACTATCAAAGATGAAACTTTCAGAATTCATCATAAACGATGTTAAACCTTTAAATAGCAAAAGTAAAATTAGCGATTTACAGTTGCTGTTTAACCAATTAACATTTTCTCATGTGCCCATTCAAGATGACCATAAAAATTATTTAGGTTGTTTTTCTGAAGCCGATGCTTATTGTTGTGAAAAGGACAAAACCTTAGATGATTACAGACATTCTTTTGAAAACTTCTTTGTTAGAGACACAACTATTTTACTTGATATTGTTGAGGCTTTTGCCGTAAACTCAACCAACATCATGCCTATATTAGATATTAATAATAGGTATTTAGGATATTACGAATTAAACGATATTATCCATTTACTAGGCGAGGCACCATTTTTTGCTGAAGCGGGTGGTATATTGGTGATAGAAAAAGGCATAAATGATTACTCTTTTAGTGAACTTAGCCAGATTGTAGAATCAAATGATGGTAAATTGTTAGGCGCCTTTATTTCAAAAATGAATTCAGACTTAGTTCAAATTACTCTTAAAGTAGGTAATACCAGCCTTAATGAGGTCATTCAAACGTTTAGAAGATACAGCTATAACATTGTTTCTGGTCATGAAGAAGACGGCTACTTAGAAAGCTTAAAAGAACGCTCAAATTATCTAAGAAAATACCTTAACATTTAATCTATGAAAGTTGCTGTTTTTGGCCGATTTTACAACAAAAGAACTTCTTCTTCTGTAGAGAGGCTTTCTAATTTTCTCCTAAAAAAAGGTATCGATGTCTATATTGAAAGCACCTTTTTTAATCTCATAAAAGAAGAATCTGTTTTAATTAAAGATTTTAACAGATATAAGACCTTTAAAACACTTGACACCTCCTTTGAATTTTTAATAAGTATTGGCGGTGATGGTACCATTTTAAGAGCCATCACTTTTGTAAAAGACATTGAAATTCCAATAATAGGAATCAATACAGGTAGACTTGGTTTTTTAGCAACCATACAGGTTGATGTTATTGAGAACGCCTTACAAAACATTATTGATGGTAAATACCGCATCTCAGAAAGAAGTTTACTGTCTGTAGAAACCTCATCAGATAATAAGGATATAAAGGCTCTAAATTTTGCATTAAATGAAGTAGCAGTGAGCAGAAAGAACACCACCTCTATGATTACTGTTGAAACACACTTAAATGGAGAATATTTAACATCATATTGGAGCGACGGTCTTATAGTGTCCACCCCAACAGGCTCTACAGGATACTCTCTAAGTTGTGGCGGTCCCGTGATTACTCCGGGAACCGATAGCTTTGTTTTAACACCCATTGCACCGCACAATTTAAGCGCACGCCCGCTTATTATTCCAGACTCCACAGAAATACAACTTAGAGTAAGTGGCCGTGAAGAACAACATTTAGTTTCATTAGATTCCAGAATTGCTACATTAAACAATGACACGTTAATCACCATAAAAAAAGCTGATTTCAAAATTAAAATGATTGACCTTTTAGATGAAAGCTTTCTTATTACCCTCAGAAAAAAGCTACTTTGGGGAGAAGACAGACGTAATTAAATCTAACTTGATGTGGCATCAAAGCAATATTTTGAAGGAAAAACTGTTTTAACCTCATACTAATTAGTTCAAATTACCACGAGCTAATCTTATTTATTATATTTGCAAACTTTTGATTATTTATGAGGCGATTAACCATATTGATTTTAAGCATATTAAGCACATACTTTAGCTATTCCCAAATCAACGAAATTGGTGTTTTTCTTGGCGGGAGTAATTTTATTGGGGATGTGGGTGCTACCAATTACATTGCCCCAAACGCCCCAACCTTAGGAGTGCTTTACAAATGGAATGCTAGTGAAAGGCATTCTTGGCGAGCTTCAATACTGTATTCAGATTTAATTGCAGAAGATATAAAATCTGATGACCCAAGACGCCAAGAAAGAGATTACTACTTTAACTCTAATTTACTTGAAATTTCAGCAGGTTTAGAGTTTACTTTTATGGATTTTGATCTTCATAGTGGAGAAACAGCCTATACACCATACCTGTATTCAGGTCTTACAGCAACTAAATTTGACAATTATTACTTCCCCAATGGCCTTCAGGTTTCTGAAAACACATCAAGCTGGACAGTTGGGATTCCAATGGTTGCTGGGTTTAAAGTATCTGTTATTAATAGCTTTGTATTGGGTATTGAAATTGGAGCACGTTACACCTTTACCGATGAAATGGACGGAAGCTTGCCATCAAAACCTGAAAATCAACAGTATAGATTTGGAAACATTAATAATAATGATTGGTATGTCTTCTCAGGAATTACACTAACTTACACCTTTGGAGAAAATCCTTGTTACTGCGTTAAATGATATGAATTTGAAAGCCAACATACGCACAGATTTACTACCCGTTCACATAGCCATAATCATGGACGGCAATGGTCGTTGGGCTAAACAAAAAGGTTTAATACGAGCGGTTGGACACGAGAATGGCACTAAATCTGTGAAGCAATCAGTTGAAGCATGTGCCGAGTTAGGTGTAAAAAACTTAACCCTCTATGCGTTTTCAACAGAAAATTGGAACAGACCAAAACTAGAAGTACAAACCCTTATGAAACTTTTAGTGTCTTCTCTTAAAAAAGAGATTAAAACACTACAAGACAACAATATCAAACTAAATGCTATAGGTTGTTTAAGCACTCTGCCTTCAAAAGTATATAAAGAACTTTTTGAAGTCATTGAAAAAACAAAAAACAACACAAGAATGACCTTAACACTTGCCTTAAGCTATGGTTCAAGAGAAGAAATAACAAACGCAGTAAAAGAAATTAGCATTAAAGTTAAAAATAATATAATTTCGCCCGAAACTATTGATGAATCAATTATAAATGAGCATCTTTACACGCAAAATTTACCAGACGTAGATTTGCTTATTAGAACAAGCGGTGAGCAACGTATAAGTAATTTTTTGTTATGGCAAATTGCGTATGCCGAATTATATTTTACAAATGTATTATGGCCAGATTTCACCAAACAGCATTTGTATGAAGCTATTATTGAATATCAAAAACGAGAACGACGATTTGGGAAAACAAGTGAACAACTTAGTTAATATCTTACATAAAACCGCACTGTTAAAGTACTTTATAGCTTTTATCCTTTTTATAAATTACTTTAATATTCAAGCTCAAGAATTTAACGGAAAGTATACCATTGCAGAAATAACGGTTTCTGGCAACACCTCTTTTAGCGAACAAACCATCATAACCTATTCTGGATTAAGAAAAGGGTCTGAAATAACCATACCTGGTGAAAAAATAAGTGACGCCATAAAAAAACTGTGGAATTCTAAACTTTTTAATGATATTGAAGTGTATGTCACTAAAATTGAAGACAATTCTGCTTACCTGCAAATTAAGCTATCTGATTTACCTCAATTGAATGACTTAAAAATCAATGGTGTAAAAAAAGGCAAACAAGACGCTATAATAAAAGACAACAAATTAAACAAAGGGGTAAAAGTCACTGAAAACCTTATTACTACAACCAAAAACTTCTTAACTAAAAAGTATCAAAAGGAAGGTTTTTTAAACACGAAGGTTCATATTAACACTATTGATGTGCAAGACTCTGTTGAAACCGCAAGAGTAAATATGGTACTTAATATTGATAAAGGAGAAAAAGTAAAAATAAAAGACATTGCTTTTTCAGGCAATAATATTCTAAGCGATAAAAAGCTTAGAAAAAGTATGAAAAGTACAAAGAAAATAAATCGCCTTAGAGTATTTAAGCGATCAAAATATATTGATTCGGCTTATCAAGCAGATTTAGGACATATTATAGACACCTACAAAGAAAATGGGTATCGGGATGCTAGAATACTTTCAGATAGTATTATATACAATACAGACAAAACCATTTCATTACAAATTGATGTTAATGAAGGGGAACTCTATACCTTTGGAGATATTAAATTCATAGGAAACACCGTTTATAGTGACCAATACTTAAAGCGTCTTTTAAGAATTAATAAGGGTGATACCTACAATGGTATTCTGCTACAGGAGCGTATTGCAGACAATTCAAAACCTGATGCCTTAGACATTACTAACCTGTATCAAAATAACGGGTATTTGTTCTCAAGCATTAACCCCGTTGAAGTTAGTGCAGACAATAATGTTATTGATTTAGAGATTAGAATTTCTGAAGGTAAACCCGCCTATTTTAATACTGTAACCGTTGTTGGAAATGATAAGACAAATGATCATGTTATTTACAGAGAGTTACGCACCAGACCCGGGCAGCTTTACAGTAAAGCCAATGTGGTAAGAACGGTACGAGAACTTGGTCAACTCGGTTTCTTTGATGCCCAAGAAATAGCTCCTAATTTTATTAATCCGAATCCTGTTGAAGGCACTATAGACATGGAATACTCGGTTAAAGAAACAGGATCGAGCCAAATTGAACTACAAGGCGGCTATGGTGGTGGAGGTTTCATTGGTACTTTAGGGCTATCTTTCAATAACTTTTCTATTAAAGATATCTTTAAAAAAGATGCTTACAAACCTATCCCAATGGGCGATGGTCAAAAATTAGCATTACGCCTCCAAGCCAGTAGATTTTATCAAACCTATAGTTTCTCGTTTTCAGAACCTTGGTTAGGCGGTAAACGCCCTGTACAGTTTTCTGCATCACTGTCGCACACCAAGCAGTTTTTATATGACTTTGTTTCTAGAAAAGCTGATAAAAGCCGAAGCTTTAATATTACAGGGATTACATTCGGGCTTGCTAAGCGCTTAACCGTACCTGATGATTTCTTTACTTTATCGCAGTCTATTGGTTTTCAACGTTATGATTTAAACAACTATAACACGGGCTTATTTACTTTTGGTGATGGTTATTCAAACAATTTATCTTACACCATAGGTTTAAGCAGAAATAACACTAGCGTAGACCCTATTTACCCTACGGGTGGTTCTAATTTTGCAATTACTGCTAAATTTTCACCTCCATGGTCTTTATTTAACGGTGTAGATTACGAAGCCTTGGCTAATGAAAGAGAAGAAAACGATGTGATTAGAAGAGACCCAACAAAGCCTGAGTCTGAAAGACAAGCTGCCCAAGCAAGAGTGGCCGAAATTGATCAGGAACGTTTTAAATGGCTAGAATTTTATAAAATAAAATTTAAAGGAGATTGGTATACACAACTAGCCAAAGATCTTGTATTAAGACCTAGTGTTGAGTTAGGATATTTAGGAGCTTACAATAATGCAAGAGGTGTTATCCCGTTTGAACGCTTCTTTTTAGGAGGTGATGGTTTAGGAAATTATAGTTTAGATGGTAGAGAAGCTATTCAGCTTCGTGGTTACCCTAATCAATCGTTGTCAAGCGAAGATGGCGGAAGTATTTATAATAAGTTTTCTTTAGAATTGCGCTACCCTATTACTTTGAAAGCGTCGGCAAAAATATACGCCTTATCTTTCTTAGAAGCAGGTGCCTCCTTTGATAATTTTAGAGATTATAATCCGTTTAATTTATATAGATCTGCCGGTGTAGGCGTTAGAATTTTCATGCCTGCTTTTGGTCTATTAGGTATTGATTTTGGTCATGGATTTGATTCTTTACCTGGCGAAACTGGACCTCATGGATGGGAAACACACTTTATTATTGGACAGCAGTTTTAAAACGATAAATTATTTTGGCACGATATTTTCTATTAACACATTAATGATTTGCTAGTGAATTAAAATTTTTAAGGTTATATTTCGTTAATTTTGAAGATTAAATTCTTAAAAAGCATATTTAAAATCTATTTGCATTTTAGAATTTATTGAAACCTAATAATTAAAACATCAAACAAATGCAAAAAAACGTTCTTTTTTTACTGACATTAGTTTTTATGCTAAGCCTTTCATCTTTTGCCCAACGCGGCGTTAGAATTGCCTACATAGACACTGAATATATTTTAGAGAATGTTCCTGAATATCAAGAAGCCACAGCTCAATTAAATAGTAAAGCTCAAAAGTGGAAAAATGAGATCCAACTAAAATTAGCAGAAGTTGAACAACAGCGCACAGCGCTAAACAATGAAAAAGCCCTTCTAACCAGTGAGCTATTTGCAGAACGGAAAGAAGACATTGAGTTTACTGAAAAAGAAATTTTAGATTATCAACAAAAACGTTTCGGCCCAAATGGTGATTTATTTATTCAGAAAAAACAATTGATGCAACCTATACAAGATCAAATATTTGCCGCTGTTCAAGATTTAGCTAAAGGCAGACAATATGATTTTATATTTGACAAATCCTCTGATGCCACCATGCTCTTTTCGGCAAAACAATATGATTTAAGTGAGCAGATATTAAGAACCATAAACCGCTCATCAAAACGTAAGCAAGCCCAAACAAAAGCAGAACGAAAAGCGGCTAAAGATGAAGAACTCATTCCTGAAATTAACGAAGAATTAGAAGCTCGTGAAAAAGCATTAGAGGAAAAGAAAGCGGCTAGAGAAAGTGCTATTGAAAAAGCCAGACAAGAAAAACTAGCTGCGCGTGAAGCCAAAGTGAAGGCCGCAGAAGAAAAGCGCAAAAAAACGCTAGAGGAAAGAGAAAAAGCAAAGCAAGCCAAATTAGATACCAGAAATCAAACAACTCAAAAAACGGATGATTCAAAAAGTTCTGAAAAGGCAGAAACGGCATTAAAATCAAATGAGGTTAAACCTGAGCATGTAAAAAAAACCAGAGCTGAACTTATTGAAGAGAACAGACAGAAAAAACTAAAACAAAGAGAAGAAAGAAAAAAGGCACTTGAAGAACGTAAGCAAAAAATTCTTGAAGAGCGCCAAAAAAAACAAGATAGTATTTAATAAAAAACAAATAATAAATTTATAACACACTTAATACGATTAAAGAAAATGAAACAATTTAGAACTCTCCTTTTAGCAACTGCATTATGTATAATAACTGTTAGTTTTTCACAAGCACAAAGTAAGGTTGCTCATATAAACACGCAGGAATTAATAGCTGCTATGCCTGAAGCTAAAGCCGCACAAACAGAGATTGAAACCTTAGGTAAAACGTATCAAACAGATATTCAAGCTTCAATTACTGAATATCAAAATACAGTTAAACAATATGACGCTGAAGCTGAAACTAAAACAGCTGAAGAAAACCAAAAACGCATGGTTGAACTTCAAGAAAAGCAACAACGTATTGCTCAGTTTCGTCAAGACGCACAAAAAGATTTAGCAGAAAAGGAAGCTGAACTTTTTAAGCCTATTCAAGAAAAAGCTATGAAAGCAATCAATGACGTTGCTCAAGAAAAAGGCTACCAGTATGTATTAGATCGTGCTACGTTAATTGTTGCTAATGGTGACGATATTTTAGCTGATGTAAAGAAAAAGTTAGGCATCTAAATAATATAGATTTAAAAAAACTTATAAAAGCTGTCTTTTCTAGGCAGCTTTTTTATTTTTGTTTTAACATGAGTAAACAACCTATCGGCATTTTTGATTCCGGCATTGGCGGTACTTCCATCTGGAAAGAAATACATGCCTTACTCCCTCATGAAAATACCATTTACTTAGCCGATAGTAAGAATGCGCCATATGGCCCAAAAGGCAAACAAGCTATTATTGACCTTAGTGTTAAAAACACAGAGTTTTTACTAAAACAAAACTGCAAACTTATTGTTGTTGCTTGCAACACGGCTACCACAAATGCCATAGACTTTTTAAGAAGTCATTATAAAATACCTTTTATAGGAATTGAACCTGCCATAAAACCTGCAGCTCTTCAAACCAAAACCAAAGCCATTGGTATTCTAGCTACCAAAGGCACCCTGACTAGCGCTTTGTTTTCAAAAACCTCTAGTTTATTTGCTTACAACATCAAAGTGATTGAACAAATTGGCAATGGTATAGTAGAGCTTATAGAGAACGGTGAGCTGTATTCTGACGCCATGAAGACCCTACTCAAAACATATTTAAAGCCCATGCTTGATACCAACATTGATTATTTAGTGTTAGGTTGCACACATTACCCTTATTTAATCCCATTACTTGCTGAGCTATTACCTAAACATGTTAAAATAATTGATTCTGGTGAAGCCGTAGCCAGACAAACCAAAGCCATTTTGGAACAACATAATTTGTTGAATAAAAACAGTGCCTCAGCAAAGATTTCTTTTTACACCAATGGCAACCCAGCGATTTTAAAGTCGCTATTAACTATTGACTCTACTGTAAAAACCCTTCCTTAAAACTACATTTTTTTATTTAAAAAAAAAGAGGCCAAACAGCCTCTTCTTTCCACATCAAAACAAAAATTTTATTAAGAAATTTTAATACTTCTTATTGGTTTTTGTTTAGCTTCTTCGCGCTTAGGTAACTGAATCATCAAAATACCATCATTATATGTGGCATTAATTTTACTTTCGTTAATGGATTCAGGTAACGAAAATGTTCTTTTGAACGAAGAATAACCAAATTCTTTTCTAGTGTAATTCTCTTCCTTGGTTTCAGATTCTTCCTTATGCTCTGCAGATACCGATAAAATATCATTATCTAAGTCTATAACAAAATCTGACTTTTTCATTCCGGGAACCGCCATTTCAACAAAATAATCATCTTTTGTTTCTTTAATGTTCACTTTAGGCATAGACATACCAGAATTGTAATTGCTAGAAAAAACTGTTGGCACATGCTCTGTATCGAATAAATCATCAATCCAGTTAGTCCAAGTTGGAAAACTCGATTTCTTTTGGGCTCCGTGTCCATTTTTTGGAACATGCATTAGTGTACTCATAACTTCTATAATTTTTTAATTAAACATATTTTCATACTAAAGGATTGAATTACTATCACTCAACCTCGTCTATAATAGAACAAACCAAGTGCCAAAGCAAAATGGCATCACAAACTTCAAAAAACCAAGTAATATACTACAAAAATAATGTCATTTTGGCACTAAACATCATTTAACTGCTGCCTAAACGTCATTTTTTAATCGAAAATTGGCAAAATAAAGCTCTTATCCCTTTAACTAATAACACAATCAAAGCTCAATTCTCTTTGGTATTTTTTTTGCTAATCATTATGTAAAATAGAGCCATAAACATCATGACATATAAAGATTATTATACCATTTTAGGAGTAGATAAAAATGCTTCTGAAAAAGACATAAAAAAAGCATACAGGAAGCTTGCCGCTAAATACCATCCTGATAAAAATCCGGATGACGTAGCTGCTGAAGCCAAATTCAAAGAAATAAATGAGGCCAATGAAGTTTTAAGCAATCCTGATAAAAGAGAGAAATACGATACTTTAGGCGAAAACTGGCAAGCCTATGAGCATGCGGGAGAAGACTGGAAAAAATATACACAAAACCAAAACAAACAAGGGCAGTACTACTATGGTAATGCTTCTGATTTTTTTGGTGAACAAAATAAAGGCAGTGAATTTTCAAGCTTCTTTGATATGTTTTTTGGCGGTGAATCAAACGCTTTCACCAATCAACCTCATCACAATACCAAAGTTCTAGATATTCAAGCCGAGTTACCTATAACACTGGATGAAGCTTATTTTGGCAGCAAGCGCACCTTTCAATTAGATAATGAAAAAATGCGCATTAGTATAAAACCTGGCGCTTATGATGGCCAGGTACTAAAAATAAAAGGTAAGGGTCACCTTGATTTTTCTAAAAAACATAGAGGCGACTTGTATATTACCTTAAAACAAGAGCATCACCCTAAGTTTAAAAGGCTGGAAAACAATCTGGAAACTGAAGTTTCAGTAGATCTTTATACAGCCATTCTTGGTGGTAAAGTAAGAGTACAAACCCTTAACAAAGCATTGAATATAAATATTCCGGCAGGAACAGAATCTGGAAAACTTTTACGACTAAAGGAAAAGGGTATGCCTATTTACAATACTCAAAAACACGGTGATTTATTGGTAAAAATTAAGGTGGAATTACCCAAGAATTTAAATCAAGAAGAAACAGAATTATTTAAAAAATTAAAAAACATAAGGCATAAAAATGCCGTTTAAATTTATAAACATGAAAGGAAATTTTAGTAACATAGTAAATAGTGACACCCCTGTATTAGTAGATTTTTATGCCACTTGGTGTGGGCCATGCAAAGCACAAACACCAATTATTAATGATTTGGCTAAAGACATGAATAGTGCCCTTAGGGTCATTAAAATTGATATTGATAAAAACCAAAATATAGCCCAGCAATATCAGGTTCGAGGTGTTCCTACTTTAGCATTATACAAAAAAGGGAAATTGCTTTGGAGAGCTTCTGGTGTTCACAGCAAAGCTCAGCTCACAAACATTATTCAACCACATTTAAATGAATAATAGCATGAACATTATTTTATACAATAAGTCTTACACCCAACCAAGTATCCATAGCTTTTTAGATGCTTTGTACTCAAATAACATGCCTTATTTGGCTAGTGATCTTTTAGAAAAAGGTCTGCTTGTTAGCGACATTACGCAAGGCATTAAAAAGGCTCTAATGGTTATGCGCAGATTAAGCCTTGATGTTGACCAACACTTTAAACCATTTTACTCACAACACAACGATGGTTTAATGAAAGACTGCAAGTTATCTAAATTAGGATATGCTTTAGTTCTTTTAAACCTCAACGCAAACAATGCGTATATAGCCAATCTGCAACTCACCATAGCAGACTATTTTTTTAATGAGCATGATATGAGGAACTTTTAAAAGTTTCCTCATATCGTATTTAAACATACCGAGCCCCTTACTAATAAGTACTTAAAACCTAAATTACAATACACTTTTTTTTAATGACTAGAAGTCTAATTATATAAAATAATTATTAAGCCATTCAACCAGTCATTTAGGTTGATTGATATTTATTTATAAAAAAAAGAATTCTTCAACCTTAGTTAACTTGGCGATGGATTGTGGTAATGTTTCCAACTCATTTTTAATAAAACTTGCTTTTTTTAATGAGGCTAATTCTCCTAAGTCCTTAGGGAATTCTTTCAAGGTGTTTTCTAGCACCGATAAAATTTCAAGATGCTCCAAATCCACAATATCCTTAGGTAAATAAGCAAACTGGCTGATTCCCAAATTACAGTTCCTTAAGGTTCTTTAGGCTGTCAAAACCTCTGGGAAGTTCTGAAAGCTTGTTTGAAAACAGGTTAAGAATTTCCAAATTGTTTAGTTTGGAAAAACTTGTGGGCAATCGTTCTAATTTATTTTCTCCTAAAAGCAGTTCTTTGAGATTGTTCAATTGCCCTATTGATTTTGGCAATTGGATGTGGAGTTGCTGGTATCCATTTAGAACATAATTTTAAAAGACGGATAACATCTTCGTCACAACCCGCACCAATTTCTTTAATGACTTTAATAGAAGTGATGCTTCCATCTTCCATTACTCTAAATTGAACATAAACTTTGCCTTCTACCCCCTAGTCTTCTTGCCTCATTTGGTTAATTAAGGTTTTTTAAGATCGTGTTGAATCGTTATTTTATCACCTTTGATCACAGCATCAATAAAATGAATTTCCTCATATGCTACCCCATGCAATTTTGCAGGGATCCAAGCAGGGGATAAACTTAATAAAGTCTCCAATGAATTATGTAAGCTTACGGTTATCTCTCCTTCAATAATGTTTACATCACAGTCATGACAAAAGGTTTGGGCTTTGTCAATAACAAGCTTTCCTTCCTTGTTTATTTTGAAAATGAAAAGTGCTTCTTCATAACCTTTTTCGACATGTAATTCGAGTTTATTAAGCTCTTCCAATACCCAATCGACGAAAGTCAGATCACCATTAAATCTAGCAATTTCATAGATCTGGTTCTGTGTTATCATTTTACCATGATCCCATGAACTTTCCGAAATAATACCTTTTTCCTCTAACATCCCCTTCCCATGTTGTTTGTCAGCCTGCCACTCCCCATCATAATTGAACCCGTCCAATCTGGTAAATTGCCCCTGACCTTCTCTTAGGCCATTCTTCCATTCACCTTCATAGACATCTCCATTAGCATAGGACATTTTACCTTGTCCATTATATTTACCATCTTTCCATTCACCTGAATAAATTTGTCCACTAAGCCAGGTAAAACTTCCATGTCCGTTTCTTTTATCATCTTTCCATTCGCCTGTATAAACCTTACCATCAGGCCAGGTATATATTCCAAAGCCACTTTTATAGTTTTCTTGCCATTCTCCTTCATAAACATCTCCATCGGCATAAGTCTTTTTTCCTTGACCGTGTTTTTGTAAATACCTATTAACGGTACCTACATATAAACTTCCGTCATCATATTTTTTAGAAACATCGTCTAGTATTCCTGGTCGTTCGGTGGCATAATAAGAATTATTGATAGACTCTAACCACTGTTTTACATAGGAAGTAAGTTGTTCTTCATTGGCAAGTCCTGTAAATACTTTACCCGCATTATTACCACTATGTGTCATACTATTATAGACATTCAATAAATTATTAGGAGAAATACCGTGTTCATGTAAATTGTTTGAAACCTCATAGAAGCTTTCCAGGTCATTAAATTTAATAAGCCTGTAGGAAGGCAGCTTTGATCTTACCAAATGAACGGTATACTCCTTGGATTCACTGACCGGGGTGTAATGTAAGGCCTTGTATTTATATTTCAAGGTTGGGGTTTCGTAGGCCACTTTTACACGGTCTTTATAATTGTATGTCACCAAAGTAGAGGGTATAAAATACCCGGTTTTCAGGTCTCTTAACTTAATTTGAAAATCGGGTTCTCCAATTCTATCTGATGGTTGTGCATTTATGGGATGGGCTTGTAATTTATTAGTAACTAGAGCATTGTTTATATCTTGTTCGTTGAATACAATTTCATATTTCCCTACCTCAATTCTTGGGTTAGTAATCGTTTCATAAATTTCTTCTTTTATCTTTGAGTTACCAGCCAACTCTTTTATAGGAGTGCCGAACTCTAATAATTCATAAACACGCTGGTTGAAAGTCCTATTGTGGGAGCCTGTCAATAATAGGTCCTTGCCTGTACTACCACCAATTAAGTAATTTTTGTCTGTACTTTCAACAAATTTTTGCTTAACCCCTCCAATTTTTACGCTTACCTTTTGACTCAAAGTTGGTGGATTTACCCAGTTATTATTAAAAATTTTATTGGAGGTAAATAACTTGGTGTCATCCTCGTCAGCGAGAGAAAGTCTGATATATCTATTGTCAGAAAATAAAATGAGAACATTAATTTCATCATATTGATTAGGCGATTGTCCTTTTTGAGGTAATTTCTTATAGTAATAAACAGCAACGGCATTGTTAGATAAATATGTAATGTTTTCTTTTATGTTGTTTATCCTTTGTGTGTATGCATCATTGTTGTTTTTGAAGGAGGCCGAGGCATCTTCCATAGCTAATCGGCTAAATTCCTGCTTTAAAGACCATATAGCACTTACTAATTTCGATTGAAAACCATTATACATACCCAAGCTAAAAGTAAGTTTATGGGGCAGCGTATAACGCCTATTTGCAGCTTTTACTTTTTTAGTCTCGTTTCTAAATTTGTATGAAGGCAAATAATTACCAGAGGCAATGGTTGTGCTGTTTTTCCAGAAAATTTTTCTTTTTATTGACTCGATATTGGTGTCAAAATCTAAGGTCATTATTGAGCTTACCGTATGTTTAATAGGAGAGATTTCATCATGATCAAGCGAGGTTTTTACAATCTCTTGATTTACTTCTAGAATTAATGTATTCCCTTTAAAATAGGCCCGCTGAATGGTTTGATGAACTATCATATAATCATATCTTAAAGTAGAGGTGTAATATATGTCTTGATAACCAGCTGATACAGCTAGAATCCTTTTTTTTAGAGCGACTACATTGCTGCTTACAGGAAAGTTAATGTCTAGATTTTTAGAAAATGCCGTGTTAAAAATATCGTTCTGTTTATCAATTTCTTTCATTTTCTGAGAAAAGTTTTCTTTATAGCTGCGCCTGGCATTGCTTTGTTCACGTTCTTTAGCCTCTTTTTCTAGTCTTTTTCTTTCAATACCATCTAAAATAGATTTTCCAAGGGCATTAAGTGAATTTTCTAATTGTTTCGAAGAGGTTTCCATCTGGACGTCCTGTTGAACCATGTTATAAGAATCCGCTTCCGAAATCCCCGAATATCTATACGAATAGAAATTTGTTTTTTTCAAAGCTTCATGCATGGCCATTTGCACTTCGAAGTTGGAAAGTTCTAATTCATCCATATTGGTTAAGTAGATTTTGGTTTCAGCATCTTCGGCTTCTTTGGTTCTTCTTTCGATTTCTTCCCAATATTTAGCTGTTTTTTCTTTCTCAGCAATTTTGTAAGCTTCTACTTCACGTTTTACTTCTTCACTTTGCATTTTTAGTCTAGCATTATGAGCCCTCCTTTCTTCTTCGGTCATTCCACTTTCAGCGGGAACAACTGTTGGTGTCTCAGATTGAGCAATGCACAAAAATGATGTTAGGATAAAAAAACTGAAAAATAGTAGTTTAGCTTTCATGTATTTTGATTTAAGTTAATTTTTGGTTAAGCACTGTCGCTAGCAACTCTGAGTGGATTCGAAGGCCTGCCCTGAGCGAAGTTGAAGAGTAGTCGAATGCTCTCCATTAAAAAGAAAATCAGTAATCTCATAAGTAACTATGGAAACTTGTATTTCAACCTCGTTTTTTCCTGGATTATTAGCTCTTGCTTTTACAGTTGCTCTGTAACTATAAGTCCCCTGGTTGGCAGATAAACCAACATTTAGACAATCGCCTACATTCTCAATAAACTGAGTGAAAGAGATTGAAGATGATAAAGAGAGAAAAAGAATAGCAAAATAGTGTTTGCTTAGTTTGGGTAAAAAAGATTGCATTAATATTACTTTTTAATAGTTGTGGTAAATAAATTATTATGTGTTATTAGAAATTGTATATCAGTTAATTTTTATCGTATTGTTGATTATTGTTACAAATTAAAAAAAATCATATAAATTAATTAATATTGGGATAAATTAAGATTTTACTTTCAAAATAATATATATGTTTCTTCATATTTACAGAATCATAATTTTATACCGAGTAATTAGATAAAATCGACAGAAATACATATGCAAACACGCGACTATGACTGCTATATACTAATTGAAGCCCTAAAAGGTTTTAGACTGCTTAATGAAGATTTTACAGCTGTAATTCCTGCTCAAGAGACTAACGGTTACACCAATTTGTATGCAAATAGCATAGCGGTTAGTTTTTTGCATGATATGGAAGACGAGCAGTTAAACGCCATTCACTTTTTTGAAGACCACCAGAAAACCATAATCGATACCATATCAGCTCACCTTTCAAAAACCTTTAAAGACCCTAAAAAGGAGTTAGGACTTGATTGCATAAACATTTTAAACGAGCATAAAGACGGTATCTGTTATGTTGCCTACCGCTTTTTGGATGCTTCAGGAAATAAATTTTATGTTAAGCTTCACAAAAACAAAGTAATTAATAATCGTAATTTTTTTTTAAGGTTTTTAAACAAGATATACAATACTATATATTCTTAATATTACCTCTATTCTTCCTTAAACCAACTGGAGTATAAAATATAATTATCGGCTATACGATTAATTTCTCCTGAAATTAAATCTTTACTAATATCTTTAATCTTTTTTGCAGGAACTCCTGCATATATACTACCTGATTCTACTTTAGTGCCTTTGGTTAAAACCGCGCCTGCGGCAATAATACTATTAGACTCCACAACACAATCATCCATTACTATACTACCCATACCAATAAGTACATTATCGTGAATAGTACAGCCATGAACCAAGGCATTATGCCCAATGGACACGTGATTTCCAATGGTGGTTGGCGATGTTTTATACGTACAGTGAATAACGGCACCGTCTTGAACATTGACCTTATCCCCCATTTTTATAAAGTGTACATCACCGCGTAAAACCGCATTAAACCATATACTACATTGGTTTCCCATAACAACATCTCCTACAATGGTAGCATTTTCAGCAACATAACAATTGCTCGGTATTTTTGGTATTTTCCCCTTTACAGATTTTATTACTGGCATAATTTTATTTTTTATTTAAAATAAGATAACAATTCAGATTTTTTTGATGCTGAAACCATAATTTCTTTTCCACTGCTTAACAATACGTGCCCACCTTTACCCTTCACATATTTTACTACCTCACTTACATTTACCATATACGATTTATGCACACGTGCAAACCCTACACCTTTTAAGGCATCTTCAAAATATTTTAGCGTTTTACTTACTAGCTTCTTTTTACCATTTACAAGATAAATCTCTGTGTAATTATCATCCGCTTTACAATATAAAATTTCAGAAGTATTAAGAATTTCAAATCCATCTAATTGAGGAATGGTAATTTTACCAGACACTCTCTTCTTAATTTTTGAAACTAACACTTGATGATGCAATGCGGCTTCTTTTTTCCTGATTTCGGCTACATAATCAACCGCTTTTATAAGTTCATCAATGGAAATAGGCTTCATTAAATAGTAAGATGCATGGGCGTTTAAGGCTTCAATGGCGTAATTATTGTACGCTGTAACAAATATAGTTTCAAAATCAACATCTCCTACTTTTTCTAGTAAATCAAACGCATTTCCATAAGGCATTTCAACATCAAGAAACACAAGATCTACATCCTTGTTTCTAATTAAAACGAGTGCCTCATCCACATTTTCTGCTTCACCTAAAACACAAACATTAGGACAATATTTTTTCAAATAATTCTTTAAAATAGCTCTGCTGGTTTGCTCATCTTCTACAATTATAGCTTTCAAATCCATTTAATTCTTCTTTAACGTTACCTCTACTTTTGTGCCTACATCTTCATGAGTTGATAAATCTGTAATTAAAACACGTACCTTATCTTTATACATATTATTTAAAATAGACACGCGTTTTTTTATATTTCCCATGCCCCTTGAATTCTGTTTTTTCTGATGTTCTGATTTTAAAGATTTTGACTTTGCTCTCCCTATACCGTCATCAGAAATTGTAATCTGAATTTCATCTGTAGTCTTTTGCGCTATGGCTATCTTTAAAATCCCTTTTTGTTTTTTGTAACGCAACCCATGCCACACAGCATTCTCTATATAAGGTTGCAACAACATAGGCGGAATAACAAAATCATTTATAGCTATACTGTCATCAACATGTATTTGATAATCAAACTTATCTTTAAATCTAAAATGCTCTAATTGAACGTATAATTTAAGCAATTCAAGTTCATTTTCTAATGGAATAAAATCTTGCTCGCTATTCTCAAGAACAGCACGCATGAGTAAGGAAAAATCGGTTAAATATTTATTGGCAGTACGTTCATCATTCATTGCAATAAAACTATTTACAGAATTAAGCGCATTAAAAATAAAATGCGGATTCATCTGGCTTCGTAAGCTTTTTAAAGCCAATAAATTATTAGCCAAACGTTGTTGTTTAATGTATTTAAACATAAAAACACCAGCAACCAACAGCAATACAACACCTCCTATTAATGAATAAATAACGAGCTTTTGACGTTTTGTTTGCTCAACCGATAATTGATATTTACTTTGCGACAGTTCACGATCACTCTCTAAACTTAAAATTCTGTTTTGCTTATTGATGATATCTTTACTTAAGCGACTAGCTTGCGATATTTCTTGTTCTCGCTTTATATACAGTTTATCTACCAGTTCAACATAATCTTGATAGGCGGCCAACGCTTTATCAAATTGCCCGGCATCTCGGTACACTTCAGATAATTTTCTGGTAGCGTCTTTTTGAACAATTAAATCCGATTTTTTATCAGCCTCCTCTATACTTTTTTCCAAATAAGGAATAGCATTATTAAAATCACTTTGAGAGGCGTACGCCTTTCCTATTTTATAATTCTGTTTTTGAGAAGTAAGACTACTTTCGTTATCTAAAACTGCATCTTCTTCTATATCATCGAGCTCATTTAAAACTTCTTTTCTAAGTTCTATTTCACCTGAAAAATTATTGGTTTCATTTCTAAACTCAGCTACTTTGGCTTTCTCTTGAACAGCGCGCTTTTTATTTTCGGTGTTAGCCAATTGCATTGATTTTTCAAAATAAGCCTCAGCTTGTTCAACCTTACCTTCCTCTTTGTACACTTGCGCTATTTTTGAGTTTAAATCGGTAATCTTAGGTTTTACTAAATGTTTCTTTGCTTTATTTAATCCCAAATTATAGGCATTTAGCGCTTCTTTAAACTTTTTAATCTGCACGTTGATGTCTCCTATACCTTCATAGAGTTCTATATGCTGCCCAGGAGAAAGATTCCTTTTAGCAATATTATGATAGATGGTTAAACTTTCCTGATAGTTTTTATTCTGCCTGTATGCCCTGGCTAACTTAAGTTTTACCACATTTGATTCTTGACTTTGTAAACTTATGCGATAATTTGACGCTGCCAAATCATATTGTTTCCAGTAGAAATGAATATCACCTAAAACTTCATACACCTCACTATTCTCTTTTACCGATTTACTTTCGGTTAAAGCATCTCCAACAAACTGAATACTCTTTTTAGCATCCTTTTTCAAATAGACTTGCGCTGAATCTATTAAAGATTTAAAGGGTGTTTCATCAGTATATGATACTTCTTTTAATTGAGGACTTTTACTTGACTTATCGGTGTCTGGTTCAACTTCAACACGTATCCTGTCATTATTTCGTATTGTATAATAAACGGTTTCAAAATCAATATGTCTTATAATGAGCTCATCCCCTATTTTAACTTTTATTCTAAATTCACCAAAACTATCGGTGGTGGTATATCCGCCTTCACTCACTTCAATATTTACATTTGGAATAGGAGCTCTTGAATCGCTTTCAATAACAGATCCGTGTACTTCAAATCTTTCATCTTGTCTAGATAACCTATTGCCCACCTGCCCCTCTACCAACAAAGCATGGCAAAGAAAAAGAACACTTACTATATGTTTTATTACTCGCGGCATTGACTTAAAATATCATAGATAAACATACGCACTTTCATTGGTTTATTAAAATACTTAAAAGTGAAATACTACTGTTTTTACTCTAAAAATATAGCGGTTAATCATTCTTAGATAAGCTTCACGCATTGATAAGCATAATATACGCATTCCTACTTTTAAAAAAATATTGTTCGTGGTAGCTTTAAACTATTAATCAAAAAACCTAAACCTTATGAAAACGTATTCTGTATTCTTATTATTTTGCTTTGGGCTTTATGCTCCGCACATGCAAGCCAAATCAAAGGCTTCTTTTACGATTCAAAACACTGAGCCTAATGAAACTCATTTTATTAAGGTAGCTCTTCTTTTGGATACAAGCAATAGCATGGATGGATTAATTAATCAGGCCAAATCACAACTATGGGATATTGTCAACACGCTTTCATATGCTAAATGCGGCACTACAAAACCAAATTTACAAATCGCTTTATATGAATACGGCAATGATAATTTGAGTTCAAAAGAAGGCTATATTAAACAGGTGCTTCCTTTTGGTAATGATTTAGATGATATATCTGAAGCGCTTTTTTCACTTACCACAAATGGAGGTGAAGAATACTGCGGACAAGTGATTCAAACCTCCATAAAACAACTGGATTGGGGCAAAAACCCAGACGATTTAAAACTTATTTTTATTGCAGGCAATGAGCCTTTCAACCAAGGTAAAATCAGCTATAAAAATGTTGCTTTGCAAGCAAAAGAAAAACACATTACTATTAACACCATATTTTGCGGTAATTATAACCAAGGAATCTCATCACTTTGGAAAGACGGTGCCGATTTAACTCATGGTAATTACGCCGCCATAAACTCTAACAAAGCCACAGTATACATTACTTCTCCTTATGATGATGCTATTTTAATTTTAAACAAAAAACTCAACCAAACCTATGTGAGCTACGGAACAAAAGGTCGTTATAAAAAAAGTATGCAGGAAGCACAAGACCGAAATGCGAATAAATATAGTAAAACCAATGCCGTAAAACGTGCCATAAGTAAAAGTTCTCATTTGTATAAAAATGAATCGTGGGATTTAGTAGACGCTGAAGCCTTAGACGAAGTGGTTATTGAATCTATTTCTGATGATGCCTTACCTGATGAACTAAAAGGAAAATCAAAAGCAGACATTAAATCTTATATTGATGCAAAACGACAAGAACGCGAATCTATTCAACAAGAAATTCAAAAACTAAATAAAAAGCGAAACGATTACGTTTTAAAGCAACAAAAAGAAACCAACAACGGTCTTGAACATGTTATGATTCAAGCGATAAAAAATCAAGCTAAAAAAAAGAATTATATCTGGTAGTAAAAAAAGAGGTTCTCATTATGAAACCTCTTTACTTATTTAATTTACAGCAGGACAATTACAGTCATAAGGTTCTCGTCTGCAACTAAAATTATAACCTAATGACAGCTGATGAAAGCCCCCGTTTGTAAACACCACAGCATTGGATTGATAGGTGTAATTATAAGCAAACATAAAATTCTTGTAATTGACCCCTAAAAGTGGTGTAAACTGATTTAGTTTCTGACTGTTTATGGCTCCAGAATCTGATAAATACTGAGCCCCGTCTAAACTTTGTCTATAAGATAAACCACCCCAAATACTTCCAAAATCTGTTGCTTTATAAACCTTAGCATTTACATCAATGGTAGACTCTTTTGTACCACTCTTATATTGAAACATCAAAGATGGCTCAAAACTCCATGTACTTTCTAATCTGCTAAAAACATAGCCAGCAGACAATAAATAACGTGTTAGATTGCTTGTAATTTCAAGATCATTATTAACTCCAGAATTTTTCAATAAATTCTTTATGGTACCATGAGCATAAAAATCTAAATAGTGATATGAAAAACCAAAATCCTCCATATTAAAATTCGTTCTACTTTGAACACCGCCCCCAATACTAGGATCTCCAACTGGAGCATCATTCAAAAAATCAGTTTCATCTAATTGGTATTGAATAAATCCAGCACTTAACCCGAAAGACAGCATATTCAAATCCACTTCACTCCTTGAAAACATTAAATGATGTGCATATGTGGCATAGGCACCCTTTTGGGAATGATAACCATTTTTATCGGCATATACAATGCCACCAATTGCAGAAGGACTATCCCCTATTCTACCATTAGCACTCAGGGTTAAAAGTTTAGGGGCATCCTCTTGACCGAACCATTGTTGCCTGGCTGTTAATCTTATTTTTGAACAATTAGCAGCCCCTGCCATTGAAGGATGTATTAAATAGTAATTATCGGTAAGATAGTCTGTATAAATAGGTAAACCTTCCTGAGCAGTCACCTTTAGACATGATAACGTCAAAACAGCAACACAAATAATGTATTTTATTTTCATAAACTTTCTTATCACGTAGATTGGGCCATTAAAAAACGCCAGTAGAAGCATTTTATTTCACAAAACTACAATACTCAAATATATGGATACTAATGTTTTCTTTTAGTATTTTTGTAAAAAATTAGCTAAAATGAAAAATTTTAAGGTTTCTGTGCGAGAAACAACAAATAACGCCATTATAAAATTTGAGTTAAACGAGTTTATTACAAAGCATCAAAGTTTTGAATTTAATAATATTGATGAAGCGAAATCATCTCCTTTAGCCCAGCAACTATTTTATCTGCCATTTGTAAAAAAAGTATATATTTCTGGAAATTTTATTGCTGTAGAACGCTATAATATTGTAGAATGGAATGATGTAAAGGATGAAGTAGCAGAGCAAATTGAAGCCTATCTCAATGATGGAGGCGTTATTATTGAAGATACTGCCGCACCAAAAAAATTACCTGTTACGGTTTATGCGGAAAGTACACCTAACCCATCTGTAATGAAGTTTGTTGCCAACAAAAAGCTGGTTACCGCTTTATTTGAATTTACCTCTATTGATGATGCCAAACTATCACCATTAGCAACAGAGTTGTTTCATTTTCCGTTTGTAAAACGTGTATTTTTTGATGAAAACTATGTTTCTATCACAAAATATGATATTACCAAATGGGAAGACATAACCATTCAGCTTCGTGAATTCATAAAGCATTATGTTGAAAATGGAAAAGAAATTGTTTCTGCTGGAGCTGCCGAAGCCATGCAAAAGTCAACCGAGCAATTAGATTCTCAATTTGAACATTTAGATGATGTTTCAAAGCAAATTGTAAATATCCTTGAAGAATATGTAAAACCTGCAGTTGCAAGTGATGGCGGAAACATTCAGTTCATAGCCTATGATGAAAACACAAAAAACGTTAGTGTGATGCTTCAAGGGGCTTGTAGTGGTTGTCCGTCATCCACTTTCACCCTAAAAAGCGGCATTGAAAATATGCTAAAAGAAATGCTTCCTGGAAAAGTTGAAATGGTTGAAGCGATAAACGGTTAATCAAAATATTTTTTAGTTTCATAAAACACAAAACAAGCGTTCAAAATATGAGCGCTTTTTTTATACCTAAATTATGCTAACTTTGGTTCTATGAGAAACATTATAATACTTAGCGTTGCTATTTTTGTTTTTGCCTGTAAAGGAGAAAATCAACAAGAGAAGGAGCATCAATATACTAACAAACTTATTCATGAGACCAGCCCTTACCTACTTCAACACGCCCACAATCCAGTAGATTGGCACGCCTGGAATGATAAAACTCTAAAAAAAGCAAAACAAGAGGATAAATTAATGGTTATTAGCGTAGGGTATTCTGCTTGTCATTGGTGTCATGTTATGGAGCATGAAAGTTTTGAAGACAGTTTGGTAGCTCAAGTGATGAATGAACATTTTGTCAATATAAAAGTTGATAGAGAAGAACGGCCTGATGTGGACCAAACCTATATGAATGCCCTCTACCTTTTAAACAACGGCAATGGTGGCTGGCCGCTTAACATTGTAGCTTTGCCCGATGGCAGACCTATATGGGGAAGCACCTACTTACCTAAAGAACAGTGGATGAGTGCCCTTAAACAATTATCTAACCTATACAAAGAAAACCCTGACAAACTTTTGGAGCAAGCCAATAACATTCAAAAAGGGGTTGAATCCTTTGATATGATTGCCTTAAACACAGAAGCTCCTGTTTTTGAGATTACAGATATTGAAAATGCCGTAAAAAAATGGTCTACAAGGTTTGACAACCAATTTGGAGGACTACGAAGCACCCAAAAGTTTATGATGCCAAATAACTACCATTTTTTACTTAGGTATGCCCATCAAAACAAGGACGATGATTTATTAGAGTTTATAAATCTAACATTAACCAAAATGGCCTACGGTGGTATTTTTGATCAAGTGGGAGGCGGGTTTTCTAGGTATTCTGTAGACGAGAAATGGCATGTGCCTCATTTTGAAAAGATGCTATATGACAACGCTCAACTCGTTAGCCTTTATGTTGATGCTTATCTGCTTACAAAAAACAATCTGTACCAACAAACTGTGCAAGAAACTCTTGCGTTTGTTAAAAGTGAACTCACCACCCAAGAAGGTGCTTTTCTAGCTTCTTTAGATGCCGACAGCATGAATGAAACAGGAGAATTGGAGGAAGGTGCCTACTATATTTGGACCAAAGAAGAGCTTCAAACATTAATAACCCAGGACTTTGATCTTTTTTCAGATTACTACAACATCAACAACTTTGGTTTTTGGGAAAAAGGGCATTATGTATTAATCAGAAAAGCGCATGATGAAGATTTAGCAAATAAGTATCATATCACTCAAAAAGAACTCCACGAGACCGTTAAAAACTGGAAACTTATACTAAAAGATGCTAGAAGTAAACGAGAAAAACCAAGATTAGATGATAAAATACTAACCTCTTGGAATGGTTTAATGCTAAAGGGTTACGTGGATGCTTATCGTGTTTTTAATAATACAGAATATATAGAAACCGCCCTAAAGAATGCTCATTTTATCAAGCAGAAATTAATACGTGAAGATGGAGGCCTTAATCACACCTATAAGGAAGGCACTAGCAAAATAAATGGTTATTTAGAAGATTATGCTACTGTTATTGATGCGTTTATAAGTTTATATGAAGTAACCATTGACGAAAATTGGCTCAATACAGCAAACCTATTAATGCAATATACGTTCAATCATTTTTATGATGATGCCCGCAAGATGTTTTATTTCACTTCAAACGAAGATAACGCATTGATTTCAAGAAATATTGAATACAGAGATAATGTGATTCCTGCTAGCAATTCTATCATGGCTAAAAACCTATTTAAATTATCACACTATTTTGATAATACCGACTATACTAAAACCGCTGAAACCATGCTGAACAATGTAAAACCAGAAATGCAGGAATATCCGTCAGCGTATTCTAATTGGTATGACCTAATGCTTACATATGCTAAACCTTTCTATGAAGTAGCCATTGTAGGGAATGATGCTCTAAATAAAATAAACAAACTCAACAAAACGTACATTCCTAATAAATTGATTGCTGGAAGTACTCAAGAAAACTCTATGCCACTTTTAGAAAATCGGTACAATCCAGAGAAAACCTTAATATATGTGTGCGTTAATAAAGCGTGTAAGCTTCCTGTTTCTGAAGTTGATGACGCTATAAAACTTATAAAGCAATGAATGTATCTACCGTCCTAATAATCATTATAGTAGCATTAGAACACATCTATTTTCTAATTCTGGAAATGTTTCTCTGGACAACCCCCAAAGGCATAACAACTTTTAAATTAAAATCGAAATCCTTCGCTGAAGACACCAAAGTGTTGGCTGCAAATCAAGGTTTATACAACGGCTTTCTGGCCTTTGGTCTTTTGTTTTCTATAATAAAAGACAACATGAATTTTGCTTTATTTTTTCTTTGTTGTGTTACTATTGCAGGTGTTTATGGCGCTTTTTCTACAAAACAACTAAAACTGTTTTATGTGCAGTCTGTTCCAGCAATTCTAGGTATTCTCTCTTTTCTTCTATGATACATTTAAACATTTCTTTACCTTTATAATTCCTACAACTAATAAAATAGAATTAATTTTACATTTTATAACACAAACTAAAAATTTATGGATTTAGAAAGTATCGACGCAGAAAAATGGATTGATTTAGCCGCAGACTACGGACTTAAACTTATTGGAGCTATTGCCATTTGGATTATTGGATCTTGGGTAATAAAAAAACTCCTAGGAGGCACAAAGCAAGTTATGTCAAAAGGAAATTATGATGAAAGCCTTCAAAAGTTTTTATTAAACCTTGCAGGATGGGCGCTTAAAATTGTTTTAATTATTGTTGCTTTAGGCACCTTAGGGGTTGAAACCACGTCATTCGCAGCCATTATTGCTGCAGCTGGTTTAGCCGTTGGCTTAGCTTTGCAAGGGTCACTATCAAATTTTGCAGGAGGTGTTTTAATTATGATTTTTAAACCCTTTAAAATAGGTGATTTAATTGAAGCACAAGGCGAAATTGGTGTAGTAAAAGAAATAGAAATTTTTACGACTAAACTTACAGGATTGTCAAATAAAGAAATCATCATTCCAAACGGTTCTTTATCGAACGGAAATATTGTAAATTATTCAGCCGAAGGAACCCGACGTGTAGACCTCACTTTTGGCGTGAGTTATGATTCTGACATCAAACAAACAAAAGAAGTCATTATGAACGTACTTACTTCGCACCCAAATATTTTAAAAGAGCCTGCTCCTTCTGTAAATGTTTCTGAATTAGCGGATAGCTCGGTAAACTTTGCTGTAAGACCTTGGAGTACTTCAGATGACTATTGGAAAGTATACTTTGAGGTTACCGAACAAGTAAAAGAAGCACTTGACAAAGCTGGTATTGAAATTCCATATCCTCATCAAGTAGAAATACACAAACAAGCTTAATGTTTAGGTTTGGCTTTTATAGCCACAAAATCTTTTAAATAATAAGGTTCAAAATAGGCGACATCTTCGGTGTCGCTTTTTTTATACCTCTTAAATGACAAAGCACTCATGTCTTTTGATGATGGCAGCTTGTCTTCTATAAAAATAGCATTAGGATGCTTTATAATCTCTACCGTTTTAGCAACACCATTTCCAACAAAAAACACCTTACCTTGTAATAAATACTTTTCAAATGAACGGTCTTCTAAAATTTGAGCCTCTGTTTTCCTAATTTCATTAAACTTATAATCATAAATAGCTGAGTAAACCTCCATACGACGTGCATCTAACATGGACACAATAACACCCTGATTGGCTTCAACCTGATGCGCTAAGGCTTCAAGTGTAGGCACTGAAATCAATGGTTTATTTATGGCATAACACAAGCCTTTAGCGGCAGACACGCCTATGCGCAAACCTGTGTAAGACCCTGGTCCTTTGCTTACCGCAATAGCATCTAGCATATTCATTGTAATCTGTGCTTCTGCCAAAACGGCTTCAATATAAACATGCAAACGCTCTGCATGTGAATAGCCTTTATCATTATCTTCCTTTAAGGCTATAGTTACGCCATCTTTGGCAACAGATACAGAACAATTTGTAGTTGCTGTTTCAATATTAAGTATATAAGTGCTCACTTTAATTTGTTATAGGTTTTCCCATGTAAAAGTCTAAAACTTTTGTCTTAAATACAAAATCATACTTAGCATTTATTAATGACGACTGTGCATTGATTAATTTTATTCGGGCTTGCTCTAAATCAAAAGAGGTAATAATCCCCACATCAAATCTGTTTTTTGAGTTTTCAAAAGCCAACTTCTGAGCCTCTAAAGATTTCTGTGCTGCAACAAAAGCCTTGAATGCCGCTTGCGCATCGGTAAAAGCACGTTGTATATTGGATTCTAAATCTAACTTAACCTGTTCTAAGTTAAGTAAGCTATTTTCCTGCTGAATTTTAGCCTTTGCCACCGAGGTTTTATTTTGAAGTCTAGAAAAAATGGGAATATTTAAATTGACTCTAAACCCATGTGATTTCTGGTTATCTAACTGATCCCAAAAATTAGGCTCATCATCTCTAAGGTTTGAATAAAAAGCACTAGACCCAAAGGAGTACCCCCCTGATAAGGTTGGATAAAATGCACTCTTCTGTATTTTTGTTCCAAGCTCTGCATTTTCTATCTTTTTTTCGGCTACTTTAACTTCATTTCTATTTGCAAAAGCATAATTTAAAACGGGTTGTATATCATTATACAAAATAGCTGATGACGGTGCATCTACCTCAATAATTTCAACTTCAAAACCATTATAGGGCACTTGTAATAGCTGTGATAGTGTGAGTAACGCTAAGTTGTAATTGTTTTCAGCTAGCGTTACTTGTTGAGCATCTGCACTTAGTGTTGCTTCTGTATCAAAAATATTTGCTCGAGGTTGCACGCCTGCTTCAACTAAATCTTTCACCTGTTTTAACAGTGTATTACTATATTCATACTGTGCCTTAGCCGTTTCTAAGCGTTCTTTATTAAAAAGCACATTTAAATAAGCATTAACCACATTTAATGATATATCATCTCGAATTCTATCCAATTCCAGTTGATTGGTTTCAAAATTTAACTTAGACTGTTTGTATAAGTTAGTTAATCTAAAACCATTAAAAATGGTTTGGTTTAATCCCACTCCAAAATTTGTACTGTTAGAGGTTCTATCAACAAACTGTCCTTCAAACACTTCTTGGTTACCAAATGTTAAGCTATGTCCTGCACTAGCGTTTACGGATGGTAAAAACTGACCTTTTGCAGCTATAACGTCTTGTTCATTACTTAGTAGCGTGTTTTTGCCCTGTTTTACAGAAATATTATTTTCAATAGCATGATTAACACAGGCTTGCAAGGACCACGACTTTTGCTGCGCAAAGGCACATGTTCCAAAAACCAATGCTAATCCAAAAACACAATATGCTTTATTCATCTTTATCTTTATCATCTTCATTATCTTTTGATGCTTTGTTCCATACCTTTATTTTATCCCCTTCCTTAACGCCTTCTACAATTTCAACATTAATACCATCAGACAGCCCAAGTTCAACATCTTTCTTTTCAAACTTGCCTGTTTCATTTTGAACTTCAACAAATGGTTTTTCCGTTATTCTGTTATACTGTAACAAGGCCTCCCTAATAGCCAAAACATCTTCTTTACCTTCAATATCAATCTCAGCATTGGCACTGTACCCTGCTCTAATATTTGTTACTGTATCAATTTTAACATCGGCCTTTATAGTAAATTGAACGGCGCCATTTTCTTCAACTCCTTTGGGTGCTACAAAGGTTAAGTTAGCTGGAAACTCTTTGTCTTGAATAGCTCCTAACACCACCTTTATTTCTTTCCCTTCTTCTAGTTTACCCACTTCGGCCTCATCTACTTTTCCTTCAAAAATCATCTTGCTCATATCTGCAATAGTGGCAATGGTTGTTCCTGCATTAAAATTATTACTTTGAATCACCTGATCGCCTTCACGAACTGGAATTTCAAGTATGGTACCGGGTATTTGAGCAATAATATTGGTATTGGCAGAACTGCCTCCAGAAATAGACCCTAACTTAATGATTTGATAATCGTTTTGAGCTTGTACTAAAGATTCTTTTGCCTGAAAATAGGACAGCTCGCTATTTTCAAAATCTTGTTTTGAAATGACCCCTTTATCATACAAAGCTTTGTTTCTTAAGTATAACGTATTTGCATTTTCAAAGGATAATTTAGCCGTTGCTATTCTACTCTTAGCACTTACTAGGTTTTGTTCATTTGGTACGACTCTAATGGTAGCAATAAGATCGCCTTTCTTCACATGATCACCTTCTTCTACTAAAATTTTATCAACAATACCTGAAATTTGAGGTTTTAGCTCAACCTCTTCCTCCGGATTGAGTTTTCCAGTTGCCACAGCTTTCGTATTGATGGATGTAATAAAAGGCTCTTCAACCTTAAAATCGACAATAGCTTTTGAATTGGCATCTTTAAAATATTTCAAAACGAAGGCTAACAAAATAACCACTACGAGTACTAAAATAATTTTTACTGTTTTATTCATTTTTTTGATTGTTTATTCTTCTCTTAATGCTTCTATGGGTTTTACACTGGTGGCTTTAAAAGCCGGAATTAGTCCTATTAATGTCCCTAAAATAACGAGTATAACCAGCGCAATAAACACCACGGCAATAGATACAGAGGCATTTACTATAGCCGCTTCATCCCCTTGTCCGAAAAAGTGATCTAACAAAATTAAAATCCATCCTCCTGTTATGATTCCAAATATTCCAGCAATCAGGGTAATAAATACCGCTTCTACTACAATTTGTCTTTTTATTTCAAACGGCGTAGCCCCTAATGCCCGCCTTACTCCAATTTCTTTGGTACGTTCTTTTACCGTTATAAGCAAAATATTACCAATAGCAAAAACCCCTGCGATTAAAGTAGCAATACCTACAAACCAAGTTAAAAACTGCATTCCGGTAAGAAACCCAGTCATTTTTTTAAACTCTTTACCTAAATTAAAACTACCAAAGGCTCTTTTGTCTTCTGGGTGAATATCATTTAAGTTTTTCAATAATAACTTAGCATCATCCTCAATTTGCTTAATACTATAATCTGGTTTTCCTGTTATCATCATCCAACCAATACGATCTCCTCGGTTAAATATTTGCTGAAATGTAGTAAAAGGTATATGCACATCGGTTGAGGGCCCCATATTTACATTGCCACGTTCAAAAACGCCAACCACTTTAAAATTGATACCATTCACTTCAATATAGGCCCCGATAGCATCTTCATCTTTTTTGAACAACTGCTCATAAGCCCCATCAGAAATCACGGCTATTTTCTTTCTATCATCAATATCATTTTGATTGATAAAGCGACCATGCGTTAATTTTTTCTTTTGTAGTTGATCTAGTAACGGATAATCACCCGCCACCTGAAAGCTTCCAGTTAAAAAATCTTTGGTTATTGTAACGCTTTGTTGACTCCGTGGCAATACAAACTCAATACCCTCAACATTCTCCTCAATTTTTTTAGCATCAGTAAGGGTTAACCTTACCCGTCTGTTTTCCTGAAACCCTTTAAATGGTTTCCCTGTTCTTTGCCCCCAAACAAATACACTATTTGTGGCAAAATCTCCAAAAAGTCTGTTGAATGAATTTTCTAATCCTCTTGCTGATCCCAATAATCCAATAAGCAACAAAATACCCCACCAAACCCCAACCATAGTTAAGATAGACCTAAGCTTGTTTTTGCTCAAGCTATCTAAAACTTCTTGCCAAGTATCTCTGTCAAATAAAAATCTAAACATAGTTAATCATTCCTTAAGGCTACTATAGGTTTTATTTTTGATGCTTTTTTTGCGGGTAAATAGCCTGCTATAGCTCCTGCTATCACTAATGTAATGGTTGCTCCAATAACCAAACTATTACTTACTCCTGGATCTTTTATAAAATAGACTTCAAGGCTTGGCCCTACCAGTTCTAAAACACCAACACCTGCCAAAAGCCCTATATAACCTGCAACGGCCGTGATGATAATAGACTCAATTAAAATAATAGAAACAATAGAACGAGGCGATGCCCCTAAGGCCTTCCTAATACCAATTTCTTTGGTGCGCTCTTTCACAATAAAAATCATGATATTACTAATCCCCACAATACCAGCTATTAAGGTTCCAAAACCAATCACTAGAATAATTACCGTTAAGCTAAAGGTCATTATATCTGCTTGTTTTGTTCCTTGAGCCATGTTAAACAAACGAATAGCTCTTTGGTCATTACGGGCTACCTCAAATTTTTCTTTAAGACTTCTTTTAATAGAATTCCCAAAGGCCAATGCCTGATCTGAATTCATCTCAGGATTATAGGTTAAATGCATTAAATCAACAAAATCATTATTGCCATATATAAATTGCGTGGTACTTATAGGCATATAAATAACTTTTTCTTCATTATCGCCTTCATCATCGGTAAAAACACCGACCACTTTATAAGGAATACCTCCTAGATTTATATACTTACCAATTGGGTTTACTTTATAAAAGAGTTCGTTCTCAACCACCTGACCAATGACAACAACCTTAGCCCGATTTTCAATATCATGTTGATTAATATAACGGCCATCTTTAACCACATTATTCTCAATGAACATATACTCTGGATAAACACCTCTTACCTCATACGTATTTTTCTCTCCTTGGAAAGAGGCATTTAAATTTTTATTTACTTTAGATGTAAAAAACTGCACCTTATCTCCAAACTTATCTAGAATAAAATCACGGTCTTCATTTTTAAACTGAATGCGTTTACCAACCTGATTCCCTTTATGGGCAATAGAAGTTCTACCTGGAAAAATAATAATGGAGTTATTAGCATCTGTACCAAAAGCCTCTTTAAAGGTGTTTTTTAAACCATTGGCTATACCAAACAAAATAGCAAAAAGTAGAATAGCAAAAGTTACTGTAAAACCAGACAATAAACTTCGCGTTCTGTTTTTATTTATACTCTGAAATATTTCCCGCCAAAGGTCTAAATCAAACATATTGTTCTGCTCTCACTTGGTTTACCTTGGTATCTTCCATAATAACACCGTCTCTCAATCGAACAATACGTTTACACATATTAGCTATATCTTCTTCATGAGTTACCATCAAAATGGTTTTGCCTTCATCGTTAAGTTTCTGAATAAAAGCCATAATATCATGCGAGGTCTTAGTATCTAGAGCTCCTGTTGGCTCATCGGCGAGCAACAATTTCGGATTTGCAGCTAATGCTCTTGCAATAGCTACACGCTGTTTTTGACCACCAGAAAGTTCTTTAGGCAAATGCTTTGCCCAATTTGCCAAACCCACTTTATCTAAATGAAACATGGCTTTCTCTTGCCGTTCTTTACGCTTCATCCCCTGATAATACAGAGGTAAGGCCACATTTTCAAGGGCTGTTTTGTAATTAATCAGATTAAAGGATTGGAAAATAAAACCTAGAAATTTGTTTCTGTATACGGCCGCCTTTTTTTCGGTTAAATTCTTTATAGGTAACCCATCAAGAATATATTCTCCTGAGTCTGCTTCGTCTAAAATTCCAATAATATTTAACAAGGTTGATTTCCCCGAGCCCGATGACCCCATAATAGCAACCATTTCGCCTTCTTCAACGTTGAGATCAATTCCTTTTAAAACATGTAAACTAGAGTCTCCTATAGGATAGGATTTGTGAAGTTGTTGAATTTTTAACATCCTGATGATTAGCTTTGTAAATTAGACTCCTATTACAAAGAAATGTTACAAATTCCGACCAAAAAATTATTTATTATTTTTTTAACGTCTTGTACTTCCAATAAATAAAATACCCAAGACCTCCAATAAGCAAATAAGGGATAGCCATTAAATACACTATACCATCGTTAATCCCTTCGGCTGCAGACTGCCCTTGTTCACTTTCTAAAACAGCCCTACACATAGCACATTGGGCATAGCTAACTACTTGAGTCATTACAAAAAGGCCAAAAAGTACTTTTCGTTTCATAGCTATTGTAAATAATAAGGTGAAATCATAATATAAACCACAACGCCAGTTACAGCTACATAAAACCACAAGGGGAATGTGATTTTAGCAATTTTTTTATGTTTTTCAATATGGTTTGTAATGCCTCTTACATAAGTTATAAGCACAAATGGTATCACAGCAACAGACATCACAATATGGGTCAATAAAATAAAATAATAGAAATACTTAACCACCCCTTCACCTCCAAACTTTGTAGAATCACTAGTCATGTGATAGGCCACATACATCACTAAAAACAATACAGATAGTACAATAGCAAACTTCATGAGCCTTTCATGAAGTTTTACTTTTTTATTCCTTATAGCCATAAATGCCAATGCCAAAATCAAAGCTGTAAGCGCATTGATAGAAGCATAAATAGGAGGCAAAAACACAGGTAACTTATAATCAATTTTTACCCCAAATAATCCCGCAACCGCTAAAGGAATGACAACAGATAACGCAATAATTAGCTTGTTATATTTTGTATCTTCAGATGTTTTTGTTGGGTTATTCATTGAGTAGTTTTTTAATATCTTCTTTTAATGCACTAATTTCTTCTTCTACCCCATCATCATCTACTTTTTCTTCCTCTGAAACAATGCCTCGGTAGTAAATAATAGGATTTCCGTAAGCATCTTTTCTTGAGCGAATAAATCCATTCTTATCAATGAGCGCAAAATTTCCTGAATGTTCAAAACCTCCTGGTGCCTCCGATTCTTCAGCCGAATATAAATTAAACCCTTCATTTGACAGTTTATAAATGGCTTCTTTTTCGCCTGTCATTAGATGCCAATTGGGGTTAGTCATACCATATTCATCAGCATAGGCTTTTAAAACTTCTGGGGTATCATAATCTGGGTTTATGGTAAAGGAAGCCACACCAAAGTCTTCAAAATCTTTGAATACATTTTGAATTTGAACCAGATTTTTACTCATGCGAGGACAAATAGTTGGACAAGTTGTAAAAAAGAATTCAACAAGATATACCTTGCCTTCATAATGTTTATTGGTAACGGTTTGCCCTAACTGATTAGTAAATGAAAAATCTGGTACTTTTTTAGCATTTCCGTTGATCTCAATATAAGCAAGATCAGACGATTCTGATTTGTTTTGATTAGCAAAATCGCTCCTACTTTCGTTCCTTATGATATCTTCGTTTGAAATTCTATCAACAATTCTTGGAATAAAAATGATTCCAAACACCAAAAGAACAAAGGCTATACCTATATATGAATAGTTTGTTTTTTTCATCGCTTTAATTTTCTTCGTCTCCTATTAAATCATCGGCCCGTCTAATATCCGAATTAAATTCACCCTTTCTTTTCTGCCTATATTCGGTAAATAAAATACGTAAATCATCACTCATTTTATTTTTTATATCAGCTACTTCAATGCTATTATAACTATATAAACTATAAATGGTATTGTTTTTTTCAATTTCTCTATCTGTTCTATCATCAAGTCGGCCACGTTGATTTAGATCTTTATCTATAATAAAAACAGAAGGCGTGTACAACTCTTCAGAAAGTTCCTGATCACTTTTTAAACTAAAATACAACCTTTGTATGTTTGATGGTTCACCAAACACAAAATGCCAAAATTTCAAGTCTTCGTAGGCACTTATTTCGTTTCGAAGTTTTTCAACATCTTTCTCTGTACCAAATGGCATTACAATAACAATTTGAAATTTTTTGAACCCTTTAAACTTGTCATACACCAATTCCTTTATATTTAAGGCTGCTGTAGTATTTTGATTTGGATGACCCCCTAAAAACCCTAGTACGGTAATATGATTTGAAAGCTCAATTGTTTCTTCTGCATCCGATTGAAACATTTGCAAATCGGATACTGATGTATTAACAATCTCTAGTGGTGTATAGTTGTGGGTAGCAGGATACAAAAACAATAAAAAAGTAACAGGAAGAAAGAATAAAATCCCTAAAACCACATATCTACTTATTTTTTTATAATTCATTTTAAATATTTTTGCCCAAACTAGCGCCCACAAAATTAAAAAAAGGCGGTTTAAAAACCGCCTCTATATACTTATTTAACTTATAATGCTTTGTTAAAAATCACGCTTAATATATCCGTTATCATAAACTCTGAATACGTAACCACCTTCTTGTAACAAAATAAAAATCAAATAGATGATTAGGAAGATGGCTGTCCATACTACCGCACGTCTTAATCCTTTAGTTTCATCACGCATATGCATGAAATCCCAAGTAATATAATACGCTTTTACAATGGTTAAAATGATAAATATCCAGTTTAAAAGTTTCATTCCTAAAACCTGGGCCATTGACCATTCAGGTTTCACAATACCTAAAGCAACTTCAACTGTTGTTACGATAGATAATAATATTAAAACACCCCAAATCTTTTGAGTATTAGATTTAAATTTAATTAAACCTCTTAATATTGCTAAATTGTGTTCGTGTGCCATGTCTCTCTAAAAAATAAATTAAACAAGGTAGAAGAATGTAAATACAAATACCCAAACTAAATCTACAAAGTGCCAATATAATCCAACCTTTTCAACCATTTCGTAGTTCTTACGTCTTTCATATGTACCAAGAACAACGTTAAAGAATATAATAATATTAATTACTACACCAGAAAATACGTGGAAACCATGAAAACCAGTAATAAAGAAAAAGAAATCTGCAAACAATGGTGACCCATACTCATTCACCCTTAAATTAGCACCTTCTACAACAATTTTTCCGTTTTCCTTTAACTGTTTTAATGATTCAGATCTAGATAACACTGTTTTTTCGCCTTCTTCGTTTATAAGTTGTGTTCTTACCAGCACATTATCATGTGCTTCTAAACCTGCAATAACTTCTTCAACCGTATAGCTTGGCAAAGAACCTTCAGAAACAAACCATAGACCGCTTTTGCGCTCATGCTGCGTTCTCTCGGCATGTGCATCAACAGCCACAAAATCTCTAAGAGCTACACGATGTCCTTCAGTATCTACAAACTGTAAAATATTACCACCTTTTGTTTGCACCGCACCATAATCTCCTTTAATAAAGGTATTCCATTCCCAAGCCTGTGATCCAACGAAAATTAAACCTCCAATGATGGTTAAGAACATATAAAGGGTCACCTTCGATTTGTTTAAATGATGTCCTGCATCTACCGCCAATACCATAGTTACAGAAGACATAATAAGTACAAAGGTCATGAAAGCCACATAGTACATCGGTGCATCAACACCATGTAAAAACGGAAAGTGTGTAAACACCTCATCGGCTATTGGCCATGCATCGATAAATTTGAATCTTGAAAATCCGTAGGCTGCTAAAAACCCTGAAAATGTTAATGCATCAGAAACGATGAAAAACCACATCATCATTTTACCATAACTTGCTTTTAGAGGTTCATTCCCTCCACCCCAAGTTTTACCTTCTGCTGCAGCATTTACAACTGTAGTGCTCATATGTAATGGTTGTTTTTTAAAAGTTGCACAAAAATAATCATTTTATTTATCTGACGAAATATACGCTTGTAAATTTTAAACAATGATAAATATCAGTTTCACTGAATGTTACCTAATTATTTTTACTTTTTTTATTTCTGAAAATAAAACTATCGCACAAAATATAAGAAAAGAAACAGGTATACCCATAGAATATCAATGAAATGCCAAAAGGTTGCCGCTAAATCTACACCAAGCATATTTGATGCTGAATACTTCTGTTTAAAATGATTATAAATTACAACAACCAAACAAACCATACCTGCAATGACATGGAGAATATGAGCCATAGCAATTAAATAAATGTATGACATAGTCACATTACTTGTTGGCCCCGTAAAATTATAACCTAAATCTATTATTTGTTGGAAACCCGAAAACTGATTAACAATAAAGCCTAATCCTAGCACAAATGTAACCACTAACCAAAGTGATGTTGCCTTATGGTTATTAGTTTTAAGTGCTCTTTTTGCCAAAACGAAGGTGATACTACTCAAAACGATTAAAATAGTACTGATAAGAAAAGCTTGTGGCAGCTCAAAATCTTTTAACCAATCTGGTCTTGAACTACTTACCACAAAAGCACTGGTCCAACCAGCAAAAGACATGACTAGAGAGATGATACCAAACCACAGCATCATTTTTTTTGCTCTGCTATTTTTTTCTTCTTGCGTACCTTGAGTTAAGTCCATAATTTATCGAATAAATTTATCTAAAACGTATACTATTTGTAATAATGAGATATAAGACACACTAACAATCATGAGCTGTCTTGCTGCCTTTACTGTCATTAATTTAAACAACCTTACCGCGTAATATAGCATCCATACCCCTAAGCCAAACACTATAACAGCCGCTGCTATTGATAATTGCAACTTACCTGTAAATCCAAATACAGGAATAATAGACACCAACATTGTCCAAATGGTGTACATAATGGTTTGTACAGCCGTTCCCCTATCTTGTTTACCTGTTGGAAGCATAAAAAACCCTGCTTTTTTATAATCGTCATAAAGAAACCAACCTATAGCCCAAAAATGAGGAAACTGCCAAAAGAACTGTAGAGCAAATAAGGTTCCAGGTTCAATACCAAAATCGTTTGTAGCGGCTACCCAACCTAACATAAATGGAATAGCTCCAGGAATAGCTCCAACAAAAACGGCTAGTGGTGTTTTTGTTTTTAGTGGTGTGTAAACACAGGTATATAAAAAGATAGAAATAGCACCAAACATAGCTGTTTGCTTGTTGATGCTATACAATACCATAATGCCTAATAACGTAAAAATACTAGCAATGACAAACGCTGTGTTTACCGACATTCTTCCTGAAGGAATGGGTCTATTTTGCGTTCTACTCATAAGCGCATCTAAATCCTTTTCAATAATTTGATTGAAGGCATTTGACGCTCCTACCATAAAATAACCTCCAAATGCTAATAAAATCAACGTTTGAAAGTCAACGGTATCCACTCCCAAAAGGTAACCCGCTAGAGAAGAAAAAACAACACTTAAAGACAAGCGCATTTTAGAAATCTCTTTAAAATCTGAAATTACGGAAGGAGTTGCTGCTGAAGATTTTGACTTACCCAATGCTCTTTTTTGTTTTGCGAGTGCAAAGATACTGGATTAAAGTATTTTGACAATGGTTTTAATCATAAAAGGAGCTACCCAAATCAATAAATTAACTTAGGAAGCTCCTTTTAAATAAAGCACGTCATTTAACTATTCTATGGCAAAGCCTTTGTTTACTGTTTTTCCTTTGCTATTTGTCATGTTAATAAAGTAAATACTTTTTGGCCAACTTGCGGTATTTATTTTTAGAACTTTATCTTTCTTTTTGCTGCCCTTATATTTTATAATCCCATATAAATCAGCTATAATAATATCATATTCATCTTTTAATGTGTTAGACAATCCTCTTTGAAAATCACTAGACTGTATGTCCTTAGAATCATCACTCTCAAAAATCTCAACATTTAGTTCATTACTTGAAGTGTTGTTATAAACACTGTAATAATATCCCCCACCTCCTAGGTCAAGGAACCATTCATAATATTTCCAAGGGCCCCAACCACATTCATTTTTAAACCTAACTTCTATATCTATAGCACAATAATTCGATGAATCTATTTGAAGCACTATAGTTTGTCCAGATTTAGTTACTAAATGGTAATCGTAATTATAAGAGGTTGCTTTTCTAAATTGAAAATTAGAATCATTTATATATGGCCAGACTTGTTGTGCCTCATCTTCAAAATTCAAATAAATATTCTGCCCTGTAACATAACTACCTCCATATTGAGGTTCCCCACTCACTAAAACTGCTTTTGGGGTTCCTACCCAAACATCTTTTTGTACCGTAACAGCAGAAGTAGTAGCTCTTACATAACCCCAGCCACTAACCGACGAATTTATTGCACATACAGTTATACTAGTGTTATTGGATGAGATTGTAGTTAAATTACTTGATGTTTCCCAAGTTACTAATTCCGTGTTGTTTAACAATGTAAATGTTTCATTAGCTGAATTACAGATTGAAGATATGCCCAAAATCTCGGGTTGCGGAAGAGCGGCTTGAACTGCTGCAAAAGCATTAACTCTACCATTACCGAAATTATTGTCAAAACCATTTACTCCCATATCTGTAGCAGTATTTTCCAAAATATCCCTAACTTCTTGTTGGGTAAGTCCTGGGTTTATAGATAGAATAGGGCAGCAACACCAGAAACTACTGGACATGCAGCTGAAGTACCACCAAAACTTGGCTCATAATTTCCAGCTACCCTTCCTGTAGCACCCATTCTATCAGTAGTCCTAACATTTCCTAAATAATTAGTTTCACCTGAAGGTGCTACCAAATCGATTTCAGGACCTCTTGCACTGTAATTGAACAAGTTGCCACGATTATCTATTGCTCCAACAGAAATCACATTGGCATTTGAAGCTGGATATTCAACGCAACCTCCCCCGTTCCCAGCAGCAAAGACCACTACGCAGCCAGCTCCATTTCTTCCATTGGTGACCGCATTTTGTATGGCATTTTCAATATTAATGTCTGTAAACCCACAGGGTGCATTTGAATAACCCCAAGAATTACTTAATACATCCGCTCCATTGTCAATAGCCCATTGAATTCCATCAGCTATATCCCCACTGGTTGTACCATTGGCGAAAATATTTACTGACAAAAAATTTACATTAGGGGCAACACCTCTCAACCCTAAGTCATCATCTGATGCTCCAACAACTCCTGCACAATTCATACCGTGCGTGGCATTATTCTCTATAGGCACACCAGTGCCATTGGTAGCTGGTGTAAAACCATCAATAAGGCGATTCCCAAAATCCTCATGGTTTTCCATACCTTGATCTAAAATTGCAACGGTTACATTATCTCCCAAATTAACATTCCAGGCTTCTAGTGCGTTGCAATCAATATCATTGACTCCTGGCACTCCATTAATTATCTGACCAGTATTATGCATTTGAAATTGCAAAGGAAACAGTGGGTCTTCTTGATATATTTGTATTGGTATATAAAAATCTGGAACCGAGAACTCGGCTATTCCAGATTCAAAGATTTTATTTGCAATTTCTAAAGATTTTAAAATGTCCCTTATCTTAATTCGAAGAACATCATACTTTTCTTCAATTTTTATAATTTCGTTATTGACAAAAAGTTCTAAAACATGTTCTTTATTTAATCCTGGCTTCAGTTTGACACGAACAATTTTTGTTGGAAACATCTCAAACTCATCATCTCCATCAAGCAAAACAGCAGGTATGATTTGATTTAGGTTTTGTCTTTTAAATTCCTTTGTAGAAAATTTGTCCTTTTTCTTTAAAAAAAGGTTAAAGCCCTTGGCTGAAAATGTTTTAATCTCTTCAAAACCCTCACTAATAACTTTATTCGGATTTTCGAAGGATATAAAAGATTTATTTGATTTATGGATTTTAATTTTTTTGTTCCCATTATAGTAAAAGTCTTGTGCGTTAATCAAAAGACAAGAAAAACACAAGATTAAAGTATACAGTTTTTTTTATTATTTAAAAATTTTGAATTATGGTCGCTCAATTAATGTGAGCTTTATTTCTGAATAGAAATAATCAGCTGGTGTAATAAATGGTTCAACACATAAAAACTTAAGGTCACCCCTAAACCTTACAGGAATTGAATCATTGCTGACTTTTAAAAAATCATATTCCCTACCCAAATAACCTTCATTGCATACAGCAAATTTTCGCTGACAATTATTACAGCCATTAACACCTTGAAAAATCCAAAACCGGTTATTGTATTGCCCGTCGTGTTTATCATCAAAAACATAATCCACATTTTCAGGTCTCTTAAAAAACAAAAGGCCACTCGTTTGTTCTTCTATAGGTACTTCAGAGAAGTTTTTACTTGGTACGGAATCAATATTTTCAGATTCACAACCACAATCATCTAACTTTTCTTCAGTATTATTACTACAACGGTATATTAACGTAAGTAGAACCAATAAAAATAGGTAACCAAATAGTACATTATTAAGAGTAGATTTTCTCATTATTCAAAATTTTTATATTGTTGTATGTTGAATTAAATAATTGTGGCGATTGTTTAATTTAATTTTGTATGAAAGGCGCGCTACCTTGTAGTCGCCTTTCCTTTTTTAATTTGTTAATATATCATTGGTATATAGTTTATTGTGAAGTTGGCGAAAGATAAATCCCACCTAACAGACTGAGGAAGATTTATGTGGTGTTTTTTTTTAATTGATTGTTAGAACTTATATTTAAATAAACCTCAAAAAAAGCATTGTCTGATGTAGGGATTTTGCTTTTCTGCATAACATTTAAAAATATAACAGAGGTAATAATGCCCTTGGAGTTTTTACTAATTTTACCTACTTTCTCTTGGTTTTGCGAAATACCTAAAAAGCATAATAGTAGAAATATACACAAGCTAAGTGATTTTTTCATGCTTATTTTAATTTATACGTTTATGAAATGAAGTTGGTATTAATGCCGGGTCTAAGAAATCCAATCTTAAACTATTTTTATCTAAAAACTGAAATTTGTATCTATGGACAAATATTATGGTATCATTATCTATTGCATCAATAAAATCATATGTTTCATATAGAATTGAGTCTTTGATCCAATATTTTTGGTTATAGTATTTTTTCTCTTCGTAGTTGTAAACTATTAATATGCTATCAAACAAATACTCACTGTAAGATATTGGGTTTTCAATTGGGGTACTTCCCAAATGTGTGATTTCCCATTTACCCAAAATAGCATTTTTAGGGTTCATTTCAATTGGCATATTGTCTTTATCGCAGCCTACAATGATTAAGGCTAACATTGCGAGTATTACAATTGAGTTTTTCATAACACTTGGGGGTTTTAGCTTATATTGTAAATGTAAGAAAAAAAATCATTTAAATACGTTTAATCTTACTTCCTGTTGCCTAAAACAAGTAATTTTAACATTTGCTTAGTATGGAAAACCCATAAAATAAAGGTTGAACTTAAACTAAAGATTCTTCGCTAAGCTCTGCATAACATTAATTATCAAAATACCAATTGAACAGATCTGTTCTTACTCCAAAGTTAAACCAAACGGTACTATTATTAAAGGTGTCAACGGTGGTTGCTTCAGGATTAAAATCTCTTACGGTAATATCTGCAAACACTTTTAAGTTGGAGGCTGGATTTACCAAATACCCAGCCTGAAGATTCCCGTTAAATATCTTCACTTTATTACCTTGCCCTACTTCAACTCCTGTATCAAAAGGACGATCATTATAATCTCTATAAATATCGCCACCATAACTAAAGGTATCATCCGCTGTGTTAAAATCTAATCCTTTAACGCCAAAAATTAATTTGGCATCGGCATACCAACGGTTATAATGATACCTTCCAATTAAAATAGCTTCGCTAAAGTTTGATCCCCACAAATGTGCTTTCGATTCATTACTATGCCCATAATTAAGCAATATAGTGTTATGAGAGTAGGCATAAGGTCTTACACGGTTATATTCCAATTGAAGCATCAAATTATCTACTTTGAAGGCATCAAAATATTTGATCCCCAACTGATAACCATATTTATTTTTCCAACTTCGTTCGCCTCCTTTAACATCGCTCAATGAAAACTCATCAAGAACAAACTGGCCATAAATGTTAATCTGGTCATTCCATTTAAACTTAGCAGTAGCCCCTAACAGGGCATTTCCAGCCCCTTGTCCTGTTTGAAACTCAATAGCCCGGTAAAATATAATAGGATTTAAATAGTTGACATCAAAACCACGGTTATTTGCGTTTTCCCAAATTACAGACTCAAAAAAACCAAGATTTAATCGTTTTGAAACATTCCAGCTTAAATAATGGTTAGCTATATATTTGGTTAAAAAGGCTTTGTCCTGCTCAGCTTCTGGCCTAACATCTTTTAACCACTTCCAGGTATTGGTATATTTAATCTTCCAAAATTTAGTATTGATTTTGAAAAAAGGATGCGGACTGGCAACATCACTTAAAACTAAAGAGCGATACCCATCTCCGATAAACGTTTTACCATGGCCAAATTGAAAATTAAAATATTTTGATGGTGTGTAAGACAAGTAAGCTTCAGCCACAGGATAGTCATAAGAATTTGTTTTAAATCGTTTTGCAATCCCCCTACCCGGTATAATAGCGGGATCAGGCCCAAAGGCTTTCAAGCTTTCAGCGTATCTATTCACATAATCAGCAAATCGGCCCTGACTTTCAAAAAAAGCGGTATAAAAATTAAACCTCTTTCCTAAACCTCCTTGCACCAATATCCCTCTGGTATTATTATATGTAGTATTGAAATCGGCATCAGAATCTTTTCCCACCTGCAAATCGAAAATGGGATCGATAGTAAACCAATAATCCTTTCCCTGTAATTCAACCAAATGCTCGTTCCACAACTTTCTTCCGCCCCAAGATTCCTTATCCTTTTTCAACGTTTCTTTTTCAGATTTAAAGTCATAATATTCTGAAACCTCTTCATAAATGAACGGTTTTGAAGCGGTATGACTGTTTGTGCCTACTAAATTCATCTGCCTATCAAATCTGGAATAATCACTATGGGTAAACGGAATATTTAATTGGCTGGTATAGGCTCTATTTTCAAATTTCTGTAAACTGGCAGAAACGCTATCAAACTCTTGCTTGGCTAATTGCTCTGAATTAGATTGCTGATGTACCTCTTCAAATACCATAGTGGTATTTTGTTGATTGACTAGAGGTATTTTTATGGGTATAGAATACTGTTTGAATGTTTTGCGTGTGTTATAGGTTGCTGGTTGCACTTCTGGCAACTTGGCAAAAACTCTAGCAACCTCCTTTTTCAGCACATCGTAAACCGTATTAACATAAATCACTTTAAAATGCCCTAAGGTATCAACTTCAAAAAGCACCACAACCTCGCCTTTATATTTATCATCTAAAACCTTCTGCGGCACTTTAAAGTGTTCATAGATATGATTATAAATTTTAGCATCAAAACAATTTTGAAGGGCGTCTATCCCTACATCTCCACACCCTGGATAAACTGGTGGCTTCTCAGGTAAATATTGCTTTTGAGAGAATGCTTGATATTGAACTATAAATAAGAACAGTACTAAGACTTTCTTCATAAGGTGGCGCAGGTTTGATTTGGTTGGAAAGATACTATATTTTTAATAATACCAATATAAAAAAACTGTCATCATCCTAGAATGAAGACAGCTTTTGAACCTTAAACGTATTTGAACTATTTCATTGTACTTCAAACACAATGGGCAAATGATAAATAACCCCAACATTTTTATCTCTTTGACTACCTGGTATCATTTGAGGTATAAAATTAATAACCCGCTCTGCTTCTTCATCAAGTTTTGGATGAGGTGATCTTGTGATGATATCCTCTACGTTTCCGTATTTATTAATTTTGAATTGAACGCTTATTTTTTGCTTACCTGTTAAACCATACTTTGAAGCAATCTCAGAGCCATCAAACTTCTTCCTTATTAATTTGTTGATTTTATCAGACATGCATTTTTTTCTAGCCTTGTTGTCCTTAGCACTTTCACATCCAGGATATATTGGTGCATTTTGAATTAGAATAAAAGGAACGTCTTCAGGTTCGCTTGGTTTATCACCAAAATCGGGCAATGCATCAGGATTTAATGCTGGGGTTGTAATTTTAGGCTCAACCAATGTTTCTTTAAAAAAGTCTTCGGGCACATCATCAATAACTTGTTTAAAATTTTGAGGATGCTTAATAATTTCTACGGGTTTTGGCTTTTCTATAACAGGGCGTTTCTCTTTAATTATAGGAATATCAACATAAAGAGGGGTTTCCATTTCAAGTGGAGGAGATTCAACTACGCCTTTAGTTTCAACTTTCATTTCTAACAACCCGAAGGTAGAAAGCAAACAGATTATTACACCAATTTGAAAGTAAAGGGTAGAGTTTTTTTGTAAATTTACTTCATGCTTTTGTGCTTTTTTCACGATTTTATCGTTTTGCCGAACGATGTCGTGAGTTTTCCTTTGATTACTCATAATAATTATAGTTTTGATGTTAATATTATGATAAAATCACAATAAGCATACCAAAAAGAAATCCCGTTACATGGCTGTAACGGGATTTTATATAATTTACTTAGAAAACTTCTAAACTTGTGTGCTTTTAAGACAACTAGTCTTGTACTTGAAAAATAATTGGCAAAGAATAAGGAACATTCACTGGCTTACCACGTTGCTTACCTGGTTTCATTTTAGGTAACATACCAATAACACGTGCCGCTTCTTTTTCTAAACCTGGGTGTGGTGCTCTTGCTCTAATTCCTGTGATAGATCCTGTTTTGTCAATTTTAAAAATCACATTAATACGTTGTCTTCCTGACAATCCGAGCTCTGAAGCTAACTCTGTATTAAACTTTTTATTTACAAATTGAGAAATCTTCTTTGACATACAGTCTCTTTTCTCTTGGTTACTTCCTTTTTCACAACCAGGGAAAATAGGTACATTTTCAATTACTGAGAATGGCACATCAATATCTTCTTCTACTTCTACAACCTCAACCTCTTCTACTTCAACAATTTCAGTTTCCTGATCTACCTCAGTAGACTCAATAACGGTTTCTTCAACCTCAACCTCATCTTCTACAATTTCTATTACCTCTGGAGCTGCTGGCGGTGGCGGTGGCGGTGGCGGTGTTTGTATTTGTTCTGTTAATGGAATTTCCTCTTCCAGTTCTTCTTCCATACTCACCATCCCGATATCAATATCTTCCTTGTCGTATGTTTTATAATTAATTGCAAAGTTCGTTATGAATAGCATTAACGCTAAACCAATAGCAAAGTAAAGTGAACTGTTACGTCCTACATTAGCTTTAGGATTTTTTTTAGGTTCCATAATTTGTGTTTTTCAAGATTGCTAAAATAACATTTTATTTGCCAAAAAAACAAGAGTTTCTATGAGTTTTTGACCTGTACTTTATTTTTTAAACTAAGTATTCCCGACATGAGTAAAACACCAAAAGTATTCGCTACAATATCGTAACCATCAAGTGCCCTATATTCGGTGAGCACCTTTTGTAATACCTCAATAATTATACCAAAACCTACAGAAAATATTGCTGCATACCTCAGCGCTACTTTTTTCCTATAATTATTAGAAAAAACACCAAACCATAACAAAGTTAGCAACCCATAGGCTAAAAAGTGAAATATTTTATCTGCAAAAGAAATTCCTGCGTCGGGGAGGTTATCTATTCTGATTAAACTAACTGTAGCTAAAAAACCGGTATAGCCTAAGGCAGCAAATAAAATAACTTTTTTACGCACCAATAAGGTTTTTATAATCGTCGGCAGATAGTAATCCTTCAATTTGTGAAAGGTCTGAACACTTAATTTTTATCATCCAACCATCACCATAAGGATCTGTATTTACTTGCTCAGGTTCATCTTCTAAGCCTTCATTAAATTCCATGATTTCACCTGAAAGTGGCAAAAATAAATCAGAAACTGTTTTTACGGCTTCTACTGTTCCAAAAACTTCATCAGCATCTAAAGTTTCATCAAGGGTTTCTACTTCCACATAAACAATATCACCTAATTCACTTTGTGCAAAATCTGTAATACCTACGGTTGCAATATCACCCTCTATTTTTACCCACTCATGGTCTTTAGTATACTTTAATTCTGATGGAATGTTCATATTAATACTTTTAAAAATCGTTAATGCACAAATGTATTTATTCAGAAACAAATATCAAATATATAATTTACTAAAATAAAGCGCATATGTATACAATTTAAATGTATAAGACAGAAAACACTTCACTTTTATAACACAATGCGCTACATCCTATTTAGTTTCCGAAGTTATAACGAATAGTAACTCCTGAACGTATAGTAGTTTGAGGGAATGCCGTTGATATGGCATATTCAGAAAACGTATAATCAAAATAAAAAATACCTGTTAAATTTTTACTGAAGGCATAATCGGCAGAATACTTAACACCCCAAATGGTTTGCCCTGATGTTATTTGGTTATTATCTAAATCTAAATACCTTACAATTGTTTTGTTATCACGTACAGACACGTCGGCCTTCATATTCAAATCGCTAACAATACGCTTTTGCGGCCCAGCCAGCTTTGATCGAATACGTAAATCTTTTATTCTATAACCCAAACCAAGTATAAATTCGTTTCCTTTAACTTCTGTCATTAAATTATTATCAAAACTTAACGATAGCAACCTATCCTTTTTAACCTCTGCTAAAATTTTGATAGAATTTTTCATTTCAAAATCAAGACGCACCAAAGGACTAAACATTTCTGTTAGGTTCACATTACTGTAAAGCGTTTTATTCTTGTAATTACCAGCCTGATCTAATGCCTCCTGTGGTTGATCGGGATAAGGTAACCCAGGAACAGGTTGCTCATTAGCATCAGGATCGAGATTTAAATTAAGATTGGTTGTGAATTGGTTGATATTATAACTGGAACGATATCCATGTGTTACTGAAAACCGTCGGAAATGGTTCTTAAACCAAGTAAACTTCATAAAACCTGTATACTTTAAATCCCAATTAGGAATGGGAACATCTCGAAGCGCTCTTGTTTTAACCTTATTTGCATCCTGACCTTGATAGGCTGCTAAAAATGAAGGCAGCAGTACTTTCTGATTGTTTTTACCAAACCCAAGTGGATAACCTTCTTGATCTCTCCCATAATTATCAGTGCCGTAAAAATCACGGGCCAGTCGTTCTGCCACTTTAAGCCTGTTAGATCTAAATTCAGTGAATGCCTTTGAAGATACTTGATCACTCTTTTCAAACGCCGTTGCAATCATGATACTTGAAATACTAAAATTACCAAAGGTATTTGGTGTTAAAGATTGGTATTGCAAAGTACCACCAAGGTTGTCTACGCGATAATTTTCGGCATAGTTTTTATAATAAGTTCGGTTACCTACAACATCTATTTTTAAATCTCTGACAGGTTGCAAGCTTGCAGATAAATCAATTTGCTGTGTATGTGTGGTTGTATACTGTTGATTGAATTCAGGAAAAACAGTTAACCATCCCCGTTTGGCTGCTGCATATCTTATATCACTTTGGCTACCAAATGTAAATCCGACAGTTGGTTTTAAGGTACCTATAAATCCAGGTGTTTGCATATAACCAGGTAAAAACGTACCGTTGTTTTCTGAATAATTTGCTTGTATTCTTTTAATACTGGTTAAAATATCTATTCCTGCATTTAGTAATTTTCTACCGCCTTGTCCCTTTGACTTTGATGGCTTGGCTTGATTAGCGTTAGCTCCTGGAGGGCCACCAGCAGCATTTCTACTACGCACTCTGGTTACAGGCTTTTTGGTTAAACCAATGTATTTATACAAACGGTTCATATCTAATGAGGTATTCAAATTATGAACATTTGAATTCTGAACCGTATTTCCTAAATCATAACTTGTTCCATTAAGCTCAACATTACCAAATAAATCAGACCCTTTTTGCCATTGAAACGTACCATTGTACTGATAGGTGGCATCAACAAAACTAAACATTGGAATCTTATTCAGTGGTATTTGATAAGTTAAACCCAAATTTTGACTTTGCCTATTTGGATCTCCAAAATCAAGTATACCATCCCAAACATCAAGATTTTCATCTTGTTCTCCAGCGATTAAGTCATTATTCTTAAAATAGTTTCTTACAATATTATTGTTGGCCGCTGTAAAATTAAGCTGCAAAGACTTTGTTAGGTTATAATTGATGGTATACTGAAAATCAAAAGTGTAATTTCTTCTAAATAATTCTTCTATGGCAATGTTTTCACCTGTTAAATCAACTTCTCTAAACTTTTGTCTGTTAAATTGTCTGTTTAAGTCTGTATTAACTGTAAAACTTGTAGGCAAGGGATTAAAGTTAAAATCTTTTAAAATCTTCCAGTACTTACCTATAAATAATGAATCATTCTTTTTAAAGGGTTCTACTGATTTTGAATTAAAATTATGGGCATAATTAGCTCCCAGTCTCAGCATTTTATTCTCCGACTTTTCTATTTCAAAATCTCTGTGCTCTACTTTATTAAACGAATAGTTTAATGTAAAATTCTCAACATCATAAAAACGTGGCTTCTTATCTGTTGTTCTAATTTTTCTAACCCCTATAAAATTAATGCTTTGTCTTTTGGTATAATCTTCAGATTGTTGACGAATGACTTCTTTTTCTTCCCTGGAATTTGCTGCATCTAATCTAGAATTGAGGGTTAAATCTTTATAGAACTGGTCGTATTTTGGTGTTATTAGTTCCTCGCTTTGTCCATAATTAAAAGGCACCTGAACCCCCCATTTTTTGGGTAACAACTGTCCTACATTTACATTAGTTACCACATCATATTGTTGTACATCTTCTAGACTACGCTGGCTTGGCCCTTGTTCTAAAGACCCAAAACCAGAAGTACTTTGTCTGCCGGTTGCACTCACGTTTGCAAAATCAGCCACATTAGAATCCATACTTACCACAGCAGCCCATCCGCCTTCATTGTCTAAATCAGATAATCGTAATTCATTAAACCAAACTTCGGCACACAGCTCATCTCCTGTAGTTGCATTTTTAACCCCTACCATTAAAGATCTTATATCGCCATAGTTAGGATTTCCTTTTATAGCCACACGATGCTGCCCTAGAACATAGCCTGAATATGGATTACTTACCTCAACAATATCACCGTCAATAACATCATAAAACGTTGGGTCTTCATTACCCAAGGTCATATCTGAAATGCCTTGTGCTTTAATTTTGCCTAAAATTTCTATTGGCAGATTGATTTCATTATTTGTAGGCCACAATCCATCTCTTGTGGTTGATGTGGATACTTGAAGAGGAAGCTCTATTTGATAGAAGTTATCTACTAAATCATTACCCATTCTAATAAATCCAACCAAATCCTTATCACCAAGACCTCCCATGGCTTTATCTTGATCTTCGGCATGCATAAACATGCGCATCTTTTTATACTGACGCATGTCTATATTAATGTTTTTGAAAACGCCCCTAGAATCTTCGGGTTCTAGTCCACAAACTTTCACCACTAATGACTGTTCGTTTTGCCTTACTACGGTATTATTATTAAACAATCGTTCTGGCTCAATACCTGGTGGACTTTGATAACGGCCATCATTTTCAAGTGTACCTATAATTCCTACCGTAAATTCGGTTTGCGGATCATCAGGATCTGGATCGTTCTTATCTAGTGGTAAAGTGAAACGTCTCCAATCACTTCTTACCAAATCTAAAGTTCCAAACCTAAAGACTGTTGGCTCTTGAAACTCTTTTAAATAAATTCTTGCAAATCTTACCGATCTTAAATCTGTAATTCCGCCTACTTCTTTTACATGAGGACCTTCAACGGGAATTCTAAACTGATACCAACGTACTTTTTGGGCAACATCTCCGTTTGGCAATTGCCTGTCTCTTTCCTTAAAATCTCTTAAGAACTTTTTTAACGGGTTAGTTTCTGGAAGATTCTCAAAATCGGATTGTGATGTAGGCAAGTTTTGCCGCGTTAATTCTAACTCATATTCAAAATAACTATCAATAGTGTTCATGGTATTATCACGATTGATATCTTCCACATCCGGTTGTGTATTAGCGCCTCGGTCTGTATTTGAAAACGAATCTGGCGTATTTCCTTGCACGCCGTTATATCGTTTATACCGCTCAAAAATATCACCTTCTGCATTTAAAAAATAGGCATAATTATCATTAGCGGGATCATCTAGAGAGGCATAGTTTGGATCTAGACCGTTCTCTGTTATAAAGTCCCTTTCAGCCTGATCATTATAGCCATCATAACCAACATCTTGATTAATGCGTTCTTGACCTTCAGAATCAAAGGCATAAATTAACGATTGATTTTGTGGGGTTACGGTTCCCCAACTGGTAGGTGTTAATAAAGAAATATCACCATCTTTTGGCAATCCGTTTTCATATAACTTCTTACCATCCTTTATAATATCTTCAGAAATATTTCCCAAATTAAATACCAGCTTTCCTCCAGGGTTATTTGGGTTTCCTTGAAACGGATCTTGCACCCAAAAATCGATATACTCTACATTTTGCTGTTCAAAATCTGTTGATGTGATTTGTCTGGTAATACCCGCCCAACTCTCTGCGGGGTTGGGAATAGTGCCATTTGCTGCATTGGGATCAAAATTATATGGTCCTCGCTCATTAGGGTAGTAAGCCAAATCTAGCGTGAACAACACGGATGTTTGCCCTTGTACTAAATCACGATCTGGAAATAATTCATTGATAAAAACACGACTGGTATAAAGCCCTGATAAGTCATCATCTGAAATACCTGTTGGCCTTTGGCTGCTATAAAAAATAGGATCAATAGAATACCAATTTAACATCGCTCTCTGGTAGCCATTCTGAATGCCATTTTCATCTTCATTCGGGTTACTAGGTACGTTCAAGTCTAAAGGTCTACTTGATAAAAACCACGATAGTTGCGATTTTAAATCAATACCATTTTGTGAGCCTTCAAAATCGTCAATATAAGACGTGGCTTCTCCATTTAAATTGGTTCCTTTTGGTGCTCCGGGGGCTAAATAAGCAAATTCTCCTCTAAGCGAAAGATTAGATTCTACATCGGTATCAATATTAGGAAGTTTATTAACTAATCTAGTAAGGAAAGGCACTTTAGTAGCATAGTTACCATTAATTCCAAAAATAGAATTATTAATAGACTCGGTTCCATAGTTTGCCTTTTGCGTTATGGGTCGCTCATTCAGATTAAGCAGTGTTCCTCCTAAGACAAAATTTTCATTGAACTTATGCTCAATATTTACGCCTGTAAAGCGTCTTGTTTGTTGCCCAAAAACAGCATTATTCTCGGTGGATACTTCAATAGGTGTATTTGAGGCTTTTAAAGCTTCATCTAAAATTTGAACACGTCCCAACTGATAGTTTACCGTATAATCGATTCCTTCAACAAGCACGCGCCCACCAGCCGTTACCCTTACAGAACCACGAGGCACATTGAAAGACCCTATTGGAATACCATCTCCACCAGACGCTTTATACCTTCCCTTTAGTTTAAACTTATTTTTTTCAACCTCCTCGAGTGCCGCTGTTTTTGTACTCTTGTACAGTACATCATATACATATTTAGCTTGATCTGGGTTAAAAGAAGTTATATCTTCATAATTACCACCTCCCAAAACATTAAATAAATACTCACCAAAAGGCTCTGCACTAGTGAATACAATTTTTCCGTTTTGAGGAATTACCGTAATACCTGGAACAAAATCAAAAAAACCATCCCCACGTGTTTGTGGGTCATTATTAAAATTCAATTTATCTAAGTTGAATACACGCAGTAAAGGTACATTTTGAAGTAAATCCTTTTCATTTGTACCTCCCGATACAGGATTACCATTAATATCTAAATCAAATTGATCTCCTACAGGTTTTATGAAATTTAATGGAGATGCCTCGTTATAGAATATATTCAGTTTGAAATCATCTTGACTTAAATTATAAGCTCCCGTATCATAAATGTTTTTCATCATTAAATCCCACACAGGTAAGGTAACGCTGGTCACACTGCTCTTTAGCATTTTAAGCACTAGGTTGGTGTTAACCACGTTGATTACATTACCATCAGGATTGGTTTCAACATTGGTAGCATCAATACCATCATTAGCAAATTCACCTACTTGATATACTTTTCCGCCAAGCGTATATTGAAAAGCCACGGCCAACACTTCATCATTATTCAATCTTTGATTTAATGAAATGTATCCTAATTCTGTATTTAAAGTATACTCTTGACCCACCGTTAGTTTTCTAGCATTTTCAAGTTTGGCGTAATCAAAACCTTCATTAACATTTGATACTAAAATACCTGATTGCACTGTAGCTATATCTCTAATAGCCTCCGTAAGTTGTGAGCCTGCCCCGCCAATATTTGTAGGATCAAAATTATTATTACCATTGTCAGGTATGGCACCAGGACCAACATTAATAAAACCAGGAGGCGGTGTTTGCAATCCTAATTTATCCGATTCTCCAAGATCTTGAAGTGCTACAACATTTCTAACATTTTCGGTTCTGTTGCTACGGTTGGTCACCCAAACTTCAAGTCTAGTAATTTGCAACCCTTTATTGTTGATAAACGGATAGTTTTTAAGCGCTTCATCATAAGTATCTCTAAAATACTGCGCTAAAAAGAAGTGTCGGTTTTCATCATATTCCCTAATAAAGAACTCAAATTCTTCAAGAGTACCCCCTCCTTGTGCTATCACGGTATTTGACTGTGATTTCTGTTCAGAAAACACCCCTGTAACCGTGGTTTTACCAAACTGAAGCTGTGCCTTTACACCAAACAAACTTTGCGCTCCTGTAATCAAGGAACTGTTAAGCGGCATGCTTACATTACCTACTTCAATTTTTTGAACAATATCATCTTCTGTTGGGGTATATTCTAATTTAACGAGGTTTTGAAAATCGAAAGTAGATTGTGTATCGTAATTCGCATTAATCTGTAACCTTGTGCCTACTTTGCCCAATAAACTTAAACTGATGCGTTGATCAAAATCAAAGGTAAAATTACTTCTGTTTCTTGGAGAAAAAGATGGATTGTCTTGTTTTGAATACAACACCCCTAAGTCCATTTCAACAGAACCTTGCGGAATAACCTCAATGGTATTTCCTCCAAAAATGGTTTCAAACAAACCTGATTTCACATAAAACTCTGGCAACAAATTTTTACGTTCATCTTCGGCACCATCTTTCTTACCATCAAAAGCATCAATCTTTTGCTTGTAATAACTTCTTACGTTTTCTTTAGCAACCAAAACATAATACTCTTCTGGCGTTAAAATGACAGGGTAGTTAATATTAAAACTTCCTATTTTTTCAGTATATATATAGCGATCTGTTATGGGATCATAGGTATATTTTGACTCAATGCTATTAGGGTTTGGAATATCAATTTTACCTAAACTAAAACCTGTTTGTACAGAGTCTTTAGGCTGAGGTGTTTGCTGAGACCATAAAATACATGAGAAACTCAACAAAATCACCAAAAAAAAGTATTTCCTAATAGATTTATAAAATAAACGGTTAGTTATGTTCAAAATATTCTATAAGTTTTTTAAAGCCTGTTTGATCAAGGTTTCTACATCCGCATCAGGTTGTGCCACCAAAATTTTATCTACTACACGTTCTGCCTGTTTTTTAACAAAACCAAGAACTTCTAAAGCAGATAACGCTTCATCTTTGTTGGTATTGCCTTTTGAAACCGAAACTTCATCAATATCGTAAATCTTTAAGATTTTATCTTTCAAATCAAGAATAACACGTTGTGCCGTTTTTGCTCCAATACCTTTAATGGACTGAATTAAGGTCACATCACCTGTACCGATTCCTTCTCTAACCTGTTTTGGTGTTAAGGAAGACAACATGGTTCTGGCTATATTAGCACCTATGCCACTTACAGAAATCAATAGTCTAAATATTTCACGTTCAGCTAGAGACGAAAACCCATACAAGGTATGCGCATCTTCTTTAACCTGAAGATGTGTATATAGTTTTAGGAATTCACCATCAGGAATTTGAGAAAAAGTATGTAACGAAATATGCAACAAATAGCCCACTCCATTACAATCTATAACCACATGTGTAGGATTTTTATCAGTGAGTTTTCCTTGAATATGATTTATCATGAATAGCAATTGGTTAATCGATCAAATGTAATAAAATTATTTACATATTAATCTATTCACTATCGGCATTTGCATTCGGATTTCCTTGTTTATACTGCGCATCAATAACAGCTATTGCCGTCATATTCACAATTTCGTCTACACTAGCTCCTAATTGCAAAATATGAACAGGTTTTTTCATACCCAACATAATTGGACCAATAGAATCTGCTTCATGTAATTCTTTTAATAGCTTATAAGTAATGTTTGCCGAATCTAGATTAGGGAATATCAAAGAGTTAACTTTTTTACCAGCTAATTTAGAGAACGGAAATTTTTCTCGAAGCATTTCATCATTTAATGCAAAATCGGTCTGCAGCTCTCCATCTACAATCATATCTGGATGATTTCTATGTAAATAAGACACCGCTTCTCTAACTTTAGAAGCTCTTTCGTTGTCTGATGACCCAAAATTAGAATAGGAAATCATAGCGGTTACAGGGTTTAGTCCAAACATTTTTATAACCTGAGAGGTCATTTGTGTTATTTTGGCCAGTGTTTTCCAGTCTGGATCAATATTTATAGAGGTATCACTCAAAAACATGGGACCTCTTTTAGTCATCATGATATTGGTGGTTGCAACCTTACTTACCCCTTTTGCCATACCAATAAGTTCAAGCATTGGTTTTACCACGGTTGGATAGTTACGAGAATACCCTGAAATTAAACCATCGGCATCGCCTTCATTGACCATCATGGCTGCAAAATAATTTCGTTCACGCATCAAGCGCTGTGCAGAATACAGTGTAACCCCTCTTCGTTGACGTTGCTTCCAATAAACTTCGGCATAACGATTTTTACATTCGTTTTCTTCTTCCGTTTTAGGGTCTCTAATTTCAATATCACCTTCAAACTCTATTTCTGCCATTAATGCCTCAATCGTTTCTCTTCTTCCTAAAAGAATAGGAATAGCAATACCCTCTTCATAAACAATTTGTGCGGCTTTCAAAACATCTAAATGATCAGCTTCAGCAAAAACAATGCGTTTAGGGCTTAACTTAGCTCTGTTTAAAAGTAGTCTGACCAGTTTATTATCTGACCCCAGCCTTTCTAGTAATGAATCTTTATACTTTTCCCAATCTTTTATTGTTTTATCAGCAACTCCAGATTCTATAGCTGCTTTAGCTACAGCAGGAGGAACTTCGGCAATTAGCCTTGGATCAAATGGTTTAGGAATAATATAGTCTTTACCAAAGGTTAATTTTGTTTCCCCATAAGCCACATTAACTTGTTCTGGAACAGGCTCTTTGGCTAGTTTAGCTAAGGCTTTTACCGCCGCCATTTTCATCTCTTCATTGATTTTTGTTGCCCTAACATCTAAAGCACCACGGAAAATGAACGGAAACCCTAAAACATTGTTTACCTGATTAGGATGATCACTACGCCCTGTGGCCATAATAATATCCTTACGCGTAGCTACTGCTAATTCATATTTTATTTCTGGATCTGGATTTGCCATAGCAAAAACAATAGGATTGTTTGCCATAGCCAATAACATGTCTGGTGATACAATATTAGCCATTGAAAGTCCTATAAATACATCGGCATCTTTCATGGCCTCATCAAGTGTGTCTATTTTTCTATGTGTAGCAAATTCGGCCTTTTCTTGCGTTAAATTTTCCCTATCGTCTCTAATCACCCCTTTACTATCAAGCATCACCATATTCTCTTTCTTTGCTCCACAAGCTTGATATAATCGAGAACAAGAGATGGCAGCAGCGCCAGCGCCGCTTATCACAATCTTTACATCTGCCATGCTCTTTCCTGCTATTTCAACGGCATTTATAAGAGCCGCCGCAGAAATAATTGCCGTTCCATGCTGATCATCATGCATCACAGGAATATTGAGTTCTTCCTTCAGCCTGCGTTCAATTTCAAAAGCTTCAGGGGCTTTTATATCTTCTAAGTTGATGCCTCCAAACGTTGGGGCTATATTCTTTACAGTTTGAATAAACTCATCAACATTTTCAGTACCTACTTCAATATCAAAAACATCAATATCAGCAAAAATTTTAAACAACAAGCCTTTCCCTTCCATTACGGGTTTTGATGCTTCCGGCCCAATATTACCTAACCCTAAAACAGCGGTACCATTTGAGATTACTGCAACCAAATTTCCTTTTGCGGTGTACTTATAAGCAGCATCCTTGTTTTTCTCAATTTCTAAGCATGGGGCGGCAACTCCAGGAGAATACGCTAAAGACAAATCTCTTTGAGTTGCATATTTTTTTGTTGGAACTACTTTTATCTTACCAGGCTTTGGTTTTGCATGGTAAATTAGGGCCTCTCTTCTTTTACTCTCTTCGCTCATAAAAATGGATTTTTAACTGAACTAACAAAGATAATAATCCTTTCTACGTATGCGTCATTCTTTTAAAAAATTGATATAGCTTTTGTATTATAACAACATCACGCTTTAAAAAATTGCCAAACTTGTTGTTTGTAAGATCTTGAAACAGTAAGGCTCCAGGTAGAATTTACCACAACTTCCTTTCCTTTTAGTAGGGAGAACTCCGGATTGACCAAAAATGACCGATGAATCCTTAAAAAATCAGGGAGCCTATTTTCCCATTCCGATATTTTTACGGTATTCTTATAGTTACTTCCGTCAATTAACATAACTATTGTAAAATCACTTCTACTCTCTATAAAAGCTATTTGATTTATTGGCAATACGGTTCTTTTTCTATTACTATATATAGTAACTGTTTCTCGTTTTTTACTCGAATCATTCTTAAAAAGCACATATTCTAGCAGCAAAAAAAAGCTTAAAACTAACCAAATAAAAACTGGATTAATTAAAATTTCATCTATAATATTGGCCTTTAATTCAATGAAATACCAATAAACAATAGTAACCGCTAGGTACCCCCAAAACAGCGTAATTATAGCAAGAAAAAAGAATCGATTCCATTTTTTTATTCCTTTTAAGGGTTTTATTTTGGTAATACTATGCTTTACAATGAAAACAACTGGCAACAAAAACAAGGCCACAAGCCAAGCATTCCAAAATACAGGTAATGAATTTTGAAGCAAAATGGCAATAATTAGCGACGCAACTAACCAAAATATAATTTTATAAATAGAAGTTCTTGTCATATTTCAAAAATATAACAATTCAATAAGAATGTCCTTTTGAAAGTGGGTGCCTCCTATTTAATATCGGATTTAACACCTCCAGCTCGGTTTTTAACATGCTTAAAAACAGATGTTATTCATACTTTTGAAGTATCAATTTAAAACAAAAAATTATGTTAGATTTATTTTATCAAGGTGGATTATTATTTATGACCTTATTAACCATTTTATTAATTGGTGTCATTGTATCATTTTTGAAATTCCCAAAGTGGACTAAGGAAGTGGGATTATTAGCGCTTTCTACCGGAATTTTAGGTCAAATTATAGGTTTGTATTCTGCTTTTCAAGGCATTGAGCAAATGGGAGCTGTTAGCCAGCAAATGATGGCTGGTGGATTAAAAGTGAGTTCTATTACAACTATTTATGGCTTAGTTATTTATGTGATATCATTACTACTTCAATTAGCTAAAAAAATTAAACTCAGCTAATCCGATATAGACAATGATGTCCTAGATTTTCAAAAAATCGATATTGCGTTTTAGTCCTGAAAATTTGGTTCGCTTAACCGCTGACTTCTTAAACACTTTACTAAAGGTTTCTTGAGTTAGGTCTTCCCAATCTCTTTTAGTCATGTTAAGCAATTCTGGGTTCGGATTAAATAAAGGTTCGCTATGAGGTTTCGAAAACCGATTCCAAGGACAAACATCCTGACACACATCACAACCAAACATCCAATCGTCAAACTGATCTTTGAATGCTGTTGGAAGATTATCTTTTAGCTCTATAGTAAAATACGAAATGCATTTGCTGCCATCTACCACATAAGGTGCTGTAATAGCTTGTGTTGGGCATGCATCAATACAAGCTGTACAAGTCCCGCAATGATCTGTAGTGGGCGGGTCATATTCTAACTCTAAATCTACTATCAATTCAGCAATAAAATAAAAGGAGCCTACCTGCTGGGTAATTAAATTACTATGTTTTCCTATCCAGCCTAAACCACTTTTAGCGGCCCATGCTTTATCTAATACTGGAGCTGAATCAACAAACGCGCGTCCGTTAACCTCGCCAATTTCATCACGGATACTTTGTAAAAAAAGTCTCAGTTTATCTTTAATCACAAAATGGTAATCTGTTCCGTAAGCATATTTAGAAAGCTTGTAGCTATCAGTATTTTGAGTCTCATTAGGGTAATAATTCAGAAGCAAGGATATAACACTTTTTGAACCTTCAACAAGTTTTGTAGGATCCAAACGTTTATCAAAATGATTTTCCATATACTGCATCTTACCATGCATGTTGTTTGTCAACCATTTTTCTAATCGCGGTGCTTCTTCTTCAAGAAACTGGGCTTTGCTAATACCACAAGACAAAAAACCGAGACGCTTAGCTTCGGTTTTTATAAATTTCGAATGATTGTAGCTCTTCACTTTCTAAGTTCAATTAATAAGTGCAACACGAATATTTAAAATAGATGGGGCTAGCCCCATCTATTTTAGGCTCAATATTTATATTCGTTTTGGATGAAACATTATAAACAATTGACCTTACCACAAAGGTATCAAATCTCTGCGTTATTAGATGCAGGAATAAGTATTACTCAAATAGCTAAAACAATAGGTTTTAATAAGAGTAGTATATCACGAGAATTAAAGAGGAATACACCAAGTAGAGGCCGAACATCTGGTAAATACTTGCCAGAACACGCCCATCAAAAGACAAATGACAGGCATTGTACCAAAACAAAGTCTATAGCGTTGACAGATCAGCTTAAAGAACGTATTGCTGGATTAATGGAATATGAGAAATGGAGCCCAGAACTCATAGCTAAAAGACTTGCTAAAGAAGCTGAAACCTGCGTGAGTCACGAGACTATTTATAAATGGATATGGACTGCAAAACATAGCAATCATAGAAAACACAAACGCTACAAGAACCTTTACAAACACCTACGCCATACAGGTAGAAGGCAAAAAAGGAACAATGTAAAGGATAAACGAGGTGCAATAACAGGGCGCGTAGGCATAGATAAACGTCCCCAGGTCGTAAACCAACGTTCTCGCATTGGAGATATAGAAGTAGATTTAATGATGGGAAGCAACCACAAATCAGCGTTATTAGTAATGACAGATAGAACAACATTGATAACTATGATAGAAAAACTGGGTAGTAAAAATGCAGATGAAGTCTATCAAAAAATGAGTAAAAGACTCACAAACTTTAACTCATCTTGGATAAAGACCATAACTTTTGATAATGGAAAAGAATTTGCACAACACAATAAAATAGCGAAAGACTTAAATGTAAAAACATACTTTACAAGACCATATACCTCTCAGGATAAAGGAACAGTAGAAAATAGAATAGGCGTTATAAGAAGGTTTTTTCCAAAGAAAACAGACCTTAGAGAAGTATCAATCAAAAGAATAAAAGAAGTTGAAAAATTACTAAATTACAGACCTATTAGAAAGTTTAATTATAATAACCCTATTGAAGTCCTAAATAATAAGTGTGTTGCACTTATGGGTTGAACTCAGCCTTCTATTTAAAACTCTAAACTACAATTTTTGATTTACTTATTTTGTGCGATGCAACTTTAAAATTAATTGCACCCCATATCCTCAGAAGATTGGGCATCTGCGTTGATTAAGCAATTACCTGAAGGTAAACTTTCGGGCTGATAACGCATTAATTTTGAATCATATAACGAGTTTTCAATAAACAGTGCTATCAAATCTACCTCATGTTCTGACAAACCTAGAGGAACAAATAAAGAAGACAACTTATTTAAAGGTACTTCCGCATTTTCAGCTACACCTTTATTCTTATAAGTAACCACTTCTTTTACCGAACTAAAACTTCCTCCATGGCCTAAAAATTCAACATCTTTAAGATTGTACAATTGTGGCGTTTTAAACTTAAAATTATCTTCTTCTTTACCCGTAAAACCTCCTCTTCCTTTTCGAGTAGCCTCATCAATATCATTGAACACGTTTTCTCCAGCTAAATCATTCATCCCTAAAGCATGAAAGCTCATGCCGTTTAAACCAGGACCAGAGTGACATATGTAGCACTTAGCCTTATCAAAAAACAACAATGCCCCAGCCAATTCTTCATTACTCATGGCTTTAACATCCCCCTTAAGCCATTTTTGAAAAGGCGCTTCATTTGGCAATACAGTTCTTTCATAAGCAGCAATAGCTAAACCTGCATTTGTTTTACTATAGCGTATTTCCTCCAGATCATTAGGAAAGGCCTCATCAAACAAATCTATATAATTAGCATTATACAAAATATTTTTATCAACCATCATTCTATGAACACCAAGTCCTGCGATAGCCTGAGTTTCTACGCCTTCAAAACCTAAGGTATTCGTTTCTTTTGGTGTTCCTGGTGTCCAACTAGCTTCTGTTCCTGCATTCATTCCCTTAGCTCCAAATTGACCATTCCATAGCATAACTTCTTGATATGCGGCATTAAGAATGCTGGGAGATCTAATAGGTTGCACATCAATTTCATTTGCTTCATAGGTTGAAGATTTAACTCTGTCTTCACCATGAATACCAAAACCTATGCCTCCTTCTCCAATACCTTGTATGATTCCACTTTGAAATCCGGCAGCAGCATGATGACAACTGGCACATGAATAGGTACCCATACCTTCTTCTTTAGTTGGATTCAAAGCTAATGCCGTTTCGTGATATAAAAACTTTCCTAATTTTACCTTAGCCGAAGTAAGAGGATTTTTAACATCACTTGGGATAGCGGTAAAATCATTAGAAGCTGGTAGCTCTAAAGATTCTAATGAACCATATAAATCAATTAAGCGGTTTTCTAAATTTTCCTGTAAAGGTGTAGGTGTGTAGTAATCATGATCGTTTTCACATGCGCTTAATATTAACATTAATATTACCAATAGAATATAGTAGTTTGGGCTTCTCATGGCATAAAGATTTAGATTTGTTAAAAGTATCTTAAAGCAAAACTAACACCTTTATTACATACCTTACAAAATTGCAGATAATTAGCCAATATATTTGTTATGTTACCGCTAATTCGACCAACGACATATGATCTTCTACAAACGGCTTAAGAGATTTTAAAAATATACTATTTTAGAAAAGTCCGCCCTGTATAGATCCTTTTATTCTCCCCAAATGTTTATAAGCTTGTTCGGTAACCTCTCTTCCTCTAGGGGTTCGCATAATAAATCCTTGTTGAATTAAGAAGGGTTCATAAACTTCTTCAATAGTCTCAGGACTCTCGCTCACAGCAGTGGCAATTGTTGTAATCCCCACTGGACCTCCTTTAAACTTATCAATTATAGTAGATAGTATTTTATTATCCATCTCATCGAGCCCATGTGCATCTACATTTAAGGCTTCTAACGCATATTTGGCAATCCTTATATCAATATCACCATTGCCTTTTATTTGAGCAAAATCACGAACCCGGCGCAACAAGGCGTTGGCAATACGAGGCGTTCCTCTACTTCTACCTGCAATTTCAATAGCCGCTTGCATAGAGATAGGCACATCTAAAATACTTGCACTGCGTTGAATAATGGTAGTCAATAAATCAGTTTTGTAATATTGAAGTCGGCTCTGAATCCCAAATCGCGCTCGCATTGGCGATGTTAACAAACCCGACCGTGTGGTAGCTCCTACTAAAGTAAATGGATTTAAATTAATTTGAACAGTTCTGGCATTTGGTCCTGTTTCAATCATGATATCAATCTTATAATCTTCCATAGCCGAATACAAATATTCTTCTACAATAGGACTTAATCGATGAATCTCATCAATAAACAGCACATCACGCTCTTCAAGATTAGTAAGCAACCCTGCCAAATCACCTGGCTTATCTAAAACAGGCCCTGAAGTTACTTTTATACCAACATTAAGTTCATTAGCCAAAATATGTGCCAAGGTGGTTTTGCCTAAGCCAGGAGGACCATGAAATAATGTGTGATCTAAAGCTTCTGTTCGCAAATTAGCCGCTTGAACAAACACTTGTAAATTCTCCAACACCTGATCCTGCCCTGTAAAGTCGTGAAACACTAACGGTCTTAACTTTCTTTCTACGTCAAATTCTTCTGGTGAAAAATTATTATTTGTTGGATCTAAATTTTCATTCATGGCAACATCATCTTAAATAAACTATTGAACCCTTTGATTAAAACAAATATAAACAAAAAGCCTTTCCTAAATCAGGAAAGGCCTTATATGTATACTTAGCATATTATAATTAATGGTGTAACTCTTCTTCCCCTTCTTTTAACGGGACTATTTGAGGTACAAAATCAACATCATGACCTGGTTTACTATAGTCATAAGCCCAACGGTGTACATGAGGAATGTCCCCTGGCCAGTTACCATGAATATGCTCTACTGGGGTGGTCCATTCTAATGTTGTGGATCTCCATGGGTTTTGTGTTGCTTTCTTTCCAAAGTAAATACTAGAAAAGAAGTTATATAAGTACACTATTTGAACAATACCTCCAATCAGTGCAAATATGGTAATTACAACGTTAACATTCGCTAGATCGTCAAATAACGGAAAATTTGAATTTGTGTAATATCTTCGTGGTAAACCAGCCATACCTATAAAGTGCATAGGAAAGAACACACCGTAAGCACAAATAGCTGTTAACCAAAAGTGAATATAACCTAAGTTTTTATTTAACATACGTCCATACATTTTAGGGAACCAATGGTAAATACCTGCAAACATACCATACAATGCAGATATACCCATTACTAAGTGGAAGTGAGCCACAACAAAATAGGTATCGTGTACATTAATATCTAAGGCACTATCCCCTAAAATGATTCCTGTTAAACCTCCAGTAATGAATGTTGATACAAATCCAATAGAGAATAACATTGCTGGATTCATTTGTAAGTTTCCTTTCCAAAGGGTTGTTATCCAGTTGAAGGCTTTTACAGCTGATGGAATAGCAATTAATAATGTTGTAAAGGTAAATACAGATCCTAAGAAAGGATTCATTCCTGAAACGAACATATGGTGCCCCCATACTATTGTTGATAAGAAGGCAATAGCTAAAATAGAAGCAATCATGGCACGGTATCCGAAAATTGGTTTACGTGAATTAGAGGCCATAATTTCTGACACTAGACCCATAGCCGGTAAAATCACAATGTAAACTTCAGGGTGACCTAAGAACCAGAATAAGTGTTCAAATAAAACAGGTGAACCTCCTTGATAATGTAATACCTCCCCTTGAATGAAAATATCTGATAAGAAAAATGACGTACCAAAACTTCTATCCATAATCAATAACAAAGCAGCAGATAATAATACAGGGAATGAAATCACCCCAATAATTGCTGTTACAAAGAATGCCCAAATGGTTAAAGGCAGTCTTGTCATGGTCATACCTTTTGTACGTAAGTTAAGTACTGTAACAATATAGTTTAGAGAACCAAGTAATGATGAAGCAATGAAAATAGCCATAGACACTAACCATAACGTCATACCCATACCAGAACCTCCTTGAGCCATAGGCAGGGCACTTAACGGTGGATAAATAGTCCACCCAGCGGCAGCAGGACCTGCTTCAACAAACAATGAGATAACCATGATAACACTTGAAAGGAAAAACAACCAATAAGATACCATGTTTAAGAAGCCTGATGCCATATCACGTGCACCAATTTGTAATGGAATTAACAAATTACTAAATGTACCACTAAGACCAGCCGTAAGTACAAAGAATACCATGATAGTTCCATGAATGGTTACTAATGCCAAATAGATATCAGCATCCATAACGCCATCAGGAGCCCATTTACCCAGTAAAGCTTCAAATAATACATTTGGTTGTTCTGGCCATGCAATTTGCATACGGAACATTAAAGACATTAATACCCCAATAACCCCCATAATAGTACCTGTAACCAAATACTGTTTAGCAATCATTTTATGATCTTGACTAAAAATATATTTAGTGACAAACGTCTCTTTATGATGATGTCCGTGGTCTTCGGCGTGAGCGTGAGTATCTGCGTGTGCTGACATAATCTTGTTTCGTTTTTCTTTTTAAAATTAATTAGTTAATTAAAGAGTTTTTGAATTCTTTCTGCTCTTTAATCCAAGCATCATATTCTTCTTGAGTTTCAACAACGATCTTCATTTGCATGTTGTAATGTGATTTACCACAAATTTTATTACAAATCAATAAATAATCAAACTCATAGCGCTCTAAAGCTTCTTCTCCTTTAGCCACCAACGGTTTGCTGTTTTCAACTCTTATATCGTTAATTCTGTTTACCTTCTCTTGCATGTCAGGATTCTGACGCATATCGGCTGTAGTTACAGTTGGCGTGAAACCAAATTGGGTAATCATACCTGGAACGCAGTTCATTTGTGCTCTAAAATGTGGCATATAAGCGGAGTGTAAAACATCTTGAGAACGCATTTTAAATAATACTGGTTTCCCAACCGGTAAGTGTAGTTCAGTAGTAATGATATCATCCTGAGCATTAGGATCAGATTCATCTAAACCTAAGATATTAGCGCGGTCAATATCAATTAAACGTACGTTAGCTTTTCCTAATGTATTATCAGCTCCAGCATATCTGGCCTTCCAGTTAAATTGTTGTGCATATAATTCAACCACTAATGGATCATCGCTTTCATCAACTCCCATGATGTTAATCCACGTGTTCAATCCGTAAATAATTAAGCCCGCTAATACAATTACAGGAATGATGGTCCAAATAGCCTCTAACTTATTATTATCTGCAAAGAACAGTGCTTTTTTGCCTTTTTCACCTTTGTATTTAAACGCAAAGTAGTGTAATAAAAACTGCGTTACAGTTTGCACAAAAAAGATGATAACTAATGAGGTAATCATTAACCCATCTATGGTTGGTCCGTGCTCTGAAGCCGCATTGGATAGTAACGGTAAATCACCCCATTTTACAACACAAACAATGGTAATTACATAAATGAAAGCTAAGAACCCCATCATTAAGTAACCATTCATGGTATTGTCATTATCTGTAGCAACTTGAGCATTTTCCACTTTGGCCTGCGCCAAGTCAAAAATCTTTACCATTTGCCAAATGGCAATTAAAATAAATACTAAAACTGTAATTGTTAATAAAGCAGTCATATTATCGTGTTCGTCTTTATTTAAATCTTAATTAATAATGAAAATCTTCACTTTCTTTTCTTAGCGGATAGCCTTTAACAAGCAATGGTGCTTTTGTAAGTGCTGTAAACACTACAAAAATGAACAATCCTGCGAAAAGTAAAATGGCGCTAATTTCTGGAATACCTATAAACCATCTATCTCCAACAGTAGCAGGCATTATCATATTAAATATATCAACGTAATGCCCAAATAATATTACTAGACCTGTCATTACAACAAACCAAGGAATACGTTTGTAATCAGCATTCATTAACATTAGTATTGGGAATACAAAGTTTAAAACTACCATACCTAAGAACGGTAATTTATAATCATTAAAGCGCGCTATAAAATAGGTTACTTCCTCTGGAATATTTGAATACCAAATCAACATGAATTGTGAGAACCATAAATAGGTCCAGAAAATACTCATGGCAAACATAAACTTAGCTACATCATGTAAGTGATTCTCATTTACAAACTCCAAATACCCTCTAGATTTTAAATAAATAGAAATTAAGGCAATAACTGTAATACCACTTACAAACATACTAGCAAACACATACCATCCAAATAAGGTAGAAAACCAGTGCGGATCAACACTCATAATCCAATCCCAAGACATCATAGATTCGGTATAAATAAAGAATACTAAGAATGCTGCAGAAATACGGAATGACTTTTTAAAGTTACTTTTATCTTCGGCGGTATCTTGAGCGATAGAGAACTTTCTAGAAAAATGACGGTATAAAACCCATCCTCCTATAAATATAAGACCTCTAATTATAAAGCCTGTTAAATTTAACCAACCTGATTTTCCTTGAATTAATTTATCATGAGCTACTACATCAGGATCCATCCAAACAAATAAGTTATAGTGTCCTATAGTTCCAGAGGCTACGGCAATAGCTAAAACAATTAACGCTCCAGGTAATAGATAAGCGGTGATACCTTCCATTACCCGAAATAATACTGGTGACCATCCTGCTTGTGATGCAATTTGAATAGCATAAAATGCTAATACACCTAAGGCAATCATCATAAAGAAAAAGGCAGCTACATATAATGCCGACCAAGGTCTGTTAGCTATTTGATGTTGTACATGCTCAACGTGTTTAGCATGTGCATCAACTTCAGCATGAGCCTCCTCACCATGTGAGTTAACAGTTGCATGTGCTCCATGACTAGCTTCGTCATGCGCTACTTCTGCATGACCACCTTCATGATGCGATTCTTCTGCCAACAAGTGCTCAACCTCTTCAAAAGATTTATGAGATGTCATAAAACCATAACCCACACCTAATGCTCCTAAAATAATTAGAATGAAGGAAAATGTTCTTAATTTATTTGAAAATGTATACATATCTATAGTAATCTTATCAATCTTATTTTTCTAAATCTGCTTTCAACTGTAAAACATATGACACAACTTGCCAACGCTCTTCTTCGTTAAGCTGGTTAGCATACGATCCCATGGCGTTTTTCCCGTAATAGATGGTATGGTAGATGCTACCTTCATTGATAGCTCTCCCTGCATCGTCATAACTAGGAATACCTAATATTTTTTCTCTTTTTACTAAGTTACCTTGTCCGTTACCCTTTGTACCATGGCAAATACCACAATAAATATCATAAAGTTCTTTCCCTCTAACAAAATCTACTTGTGTTGAATCTAAAGGACTTTTTAAAGTTTCTTTTGCCAACGCATAACCTTCTGTTGAATTTTCAATATCAAAAGGTACGAATCCTCTAGGTACTGTACCTTCAGCAGGTAACTGTGCTTCAACCCCATTAGGAAATGCCGCTTCACCATACGTTTCATATCCAGCAGACTCATACATATTTGGCATGAATTGATAGTTTGGCGCTGTTTTCTTATTACAAGAAACGCCTACAAAAACAACTGCTATTACTACTATTTTAATTAAGCTTTTCATGTTCTCTATTAATGGGCTTTATCTACTAAATTAACTTCTACGGCTCCAGTATCTTTTAATAAACCTACTAAGGCTTCCTCATTTCCATGAACGGCAATTTCCATTAAGAAATGATCATCCGTGGTTCTGGGATCAGGATTTTCAGATTTCTTAAATGGCCACATTCTGCTACGTAAGTAAAATGTAATTACCATTAAATGCGCTGCGAAAAATACCGTTAACTCAAACATGATAGGCACAAATGCCGGCATGTTTTCAATGTAACTAAAACTTGGTTTACCACCAATGTTTTGTGGCCAATCTTCAATCATGATAAAATTCATCATGGTGATAGCCACCGTTAAGCCAACCAACCCATATAAAAAAGCGGTGATAGCAATACGTGTTGGTGCTAATCCCATGGCACGATCTAGTCCGTGAACAGGAAATGGTGTATAAACCTCTTCTATATGATGTTTTTCTGCCTTAACCTTTTTTACAGCAGACATCAAAATATCATCGTCTGTATAAATAGCGTGAATTACTTTTGAAGCTTCCATATGCTACTTTTAGTTTTGTGTTTCTTTATTAATGTCTCCTGAAGTTCTAGCATCAGCACCAGTTCCTACTAAACTTTTACCAGCTTCTCTTAAGTTTTTATACTTGTCTCCTGAAGATTTTAAAATCGTTTTAACCTCTGCCTGTGCAATTACAGGGAATGTTCTAGAGTATAATAAGAACAATACAAAGAAGAATCCAATTGTTCCTATAAATATACCTATATCTACAAATGTAGGTGAGAACATCGTCCAAGATGATGGTAAATAATCACGGTGCAACGAGGTTACAATAATTACAAAACGCTCAAACCACATACCTATGTTTACCACAATTGAGATAAAGAATGAGAACATAATACTCGTTCTAAGTTTTTTGAACCACATAAACTGCGGCGAGAACACGTTACAAGTCATCATTGCCCAGTAAGCCCACCAGTAAGGCCCTGTTGCTCTATTTAAGAAGGCATACTGCTCATACTCCACTCCAGAATACCATGCAATAAATAACTCTGTAATATAAGCCACACCTACTATAGAACCTGTAATCATAATTACAATGTTCATTAATTCAATATGTTGTACAGTAATATAATCTTCTAGATTACATACTTTTCTCATAATAATAAGTAAAGTGTTTACCATGGCGAATCCAGAGAATACCGCACCTGCAACGAAATACGGCGGGAAGATGGTTGTATGCCATCCAGGTATAACCGATGTTGCGAAGTCAAACGATACAATGGTATGTACAGAAAGTACTAAAGGGGTTGCTAAACCAGCCAGTACCAAAGATACTTCTTCAAAACGTTGCCAATCTTTAGCTCTACCAGACCATCCGAAACTCAATAAAGCGTATATTTTCTTTTGGAACGGTTTTATAGCACGGTCACGTAACATTGCAAAGTCAGGTAATAACCCCGTCCACCAGAATACTAATGAAACTGATAAATAGGTTGAGATTGCAAATACATCCCAAAGTAATGGTGAATTAAAGTTTACCCATAAAGAACCAAATTGGTTAGGTATAGGTAACACCCAGTACCCTAACCATGGGCGACCCATGTGAATGATTGGGAATAATCCCGCTTGAACTACCGAGAAGATAGTCATCGCCTCTGCCGAACGGTTAATGGCCATTCTCCATTTCTGACGGAATAATAAAAGTACCGCTGAGATAAGGGTTCCTGCGTGACCAATACCAACCCACCAAACGAAGTTAGTAATATCCCAAGCCCATCCAACGGTCTTGTTTAACCCCCAAGTTCCAATACCTGTAGATATGGTATATAAAATACATCCGATTCCCCAAAGGAAAGCGACCAGTGAAATACCAAAAACTATCCACCATTGTTTGTTTGCTTTTCCTTCAACAGGCCTTGCTACATCCACAGTAACGTCGTGGTATGATTTGTTACCTGTAACTAAAGGTCTTCTAATAGGTGCTTCGTAATGAGACGCCATAATTATATAATTGATTCTTTAATTAGATTTATGCTTCTGTTGTATTTCTCACTTTTGTTTGATACTGCACGTTTGGTTTTGTTCCAACATGCTCTAACAAGTGATACATACGGTTATCTTCTTTCAGTTTTGCAACTTTACTGTCTTTATCATTGATATCGCCAAATACCATAGCACCACTGCTACAAGCTGCAGAACATGCTGTTTGGAATTCACCATCTTTAATTTCGCGTCCGTCACGTTTAGCATCAAGAATTGTTTTCTGTGTCATTTGAATACACATAGAACATTTTTCCATAACACCACGAGAGCGCACAACAACATCAGGATTTAATACCATACGTCCTAAATCATCATTCATATGATAATCGAACTCATCATTTCCGTTATACAAGAACCAGTTAAAACGACGTACTTTATAAGGACAGTTGTTAGCACAGTATCTTGTACCTACACAACGGTTATAAGCCATATGATTTTGACCTTGACGCCCATGCGATGTAGCTGCAACTGGGCAAACTGTTTCACAAGGTGCATGGTTACAATGCTGACACATTACAGGTTGGAATGCCACCTGAGGATTATCAGAAGCATGCTCCATTTCACCAAATTCACTCAATGAACTTCCTAAACCAGAAATGTTATCTTTCTTCTCATTATCACCCTCAAAAGACACTTCAGATGAGTAATACCTATCGATACGTAACCAATGCATATCACGACTACGACGCACTTCAGATTTACCTACAACAGGCACATTGTTTTCAGCGTGACAAGCAATCACACAAGCCCCACATCCAGTACAAGCATTTAAGTCAATTGACAAGTTGAAGTGATGTCCTATTGAACGATCAAACTCATCCCATAAATCAACTTCTGGAGATGTTACAGGTGTTTCTTCATGATTTAAAGACACTACAGGTACAGCATTCCAGTGTTTTTTATCTTTAGTATTGAATATCTCTAAAGTGGTTTCTTTAACAATATCACCACGTCCCATTAAAGTATTGTGCAACTGAACAGACGCAAACTCATGTTCACCTGACGCCGCCTCAATAGTTACATTCTGAACGTTATTGAAATTGTGGTATAATGCATAAGCATTAACACCTGTTTGCATTTCTTCTTTTAAACCAGCCGTTCTACCATATCCAAATGATAAACCAACAGTCCCTTTAGCCTGACCAGGTTGAATCATAACAGGCGCTTTGATGGTCACACCGTTTACAGTAACGTTAGCATAGCTACCGTTTAAGGCACCGTTAGCAACGTGCTTATTCATTAAGCCTAACTCATCAGCATCTGCTTTAGATACTGTTAAGTAGTTATCCCAAGAGGTTCGTGTGATAGGGTCTGGAAACTCTTGTAACCAAGGGTTATTGGCTTGTTGCCCATCACCCATACCTGTTTTAGTATAAAGGGTTAACTCTAATCCGTTTGACTTTGCACTTGAAACCAATGCGCTAGCCGCTGCAGCCGGAGCTATAGCTTCAGCCATTTCCGGATTAGTTGTTTTATCTTCTAAAGTATCAATGGCATCTAGCTCAGCTACTTCACTAACATAAAACCCATCATGCAAAGCCTGATTAAATGAAGCCCCGTTAAGGATATCCTCATTCCAGATTGTCTTGATGTAATCGCTGTAAGATTGACTGTTGTTTGTCCATGCTAACAAAGCGTCTTGAAACTGTCTTGTATCAAACAATGGACGAATAGCAGGTTGTGTTAAGGCATAGTGCCCTACTTTAATTTCAACGTCTCCCCAAGACTCTAAGTAATGAGGTGCTGCCGCAATATATTGTGTTTGTGTAGACGTTTCATCTTCTTTCATTGAAAACGCTACAGATAATTGTACTTTCTTTAATCCTTCAGTAAAATCAGAAGCATTTGGTAGGGTATATACCGGATTTACCCCGCTCATAATGATGGCTCCAACTTTACCAGCTTTCATGTCTTCTACTAACTGTGTAACAGCTTGCGCATTACCTTCCTTGGTTTTTAAAGCCGTTTTAGGACTGAAGGCTTTACTTGTTAAATACTCATTAAGTTCTAAAACTACAGTTTGCGCGTTTACATCCTGAATTCCAGTAACAATAACACCTTTACTTCCAGCCTTTTTTAACTGAGCAGCCGCACTTTTCACTGCTGCTTCAACTTGCTCTGGCAAACCACTTACTGAAACATTATTTCCAGTAACTAAGCTATAAATCTTAGCAAGGGCTAATTTTTGTTGTGTTGGTGTTAAAGGCACACGTTTATCAGCATTAGCACCAGTTAAAGACATATTTGACTCAAACTGTATATGACGCGACATTTTACCATGATCTGGAATTCTATTTTTAGAATACCCTGCATCAAAGCCTCCGCCTTGCCAATCTCCTAAGAAATCAGCTCCAACAGAAACAATAGTCATAGCTTCAGAAAAATCATAATCGGCCAATCCTCTTTTACCGTATTTCTTTTGAAATGCGTCTGCCGCTGCCGATTCTGAAACAGCATCGTAAACCACATGACGTACATTACCATACTCTTCATTAAAATCTGCAATCAAATTTCTTGTTGACGGACTAGCAAAAGTTTGTGTAAGAAGTACTATTTCTTTATCAGATCCTTTCAAACTAGTTAAAGCCTTTGTAGTTTCTGCATTAAATGCATCCCAAGAAATTGAGGCGCCTTCCTTTTTAGGTCCCTGTACTCTTAAACTATCATACAAACCTAAAACTGAAGCATTGACTCTGGCATTAGCACTTCCATGAGTCGTAGCCAAGTTATTATTTTCAATTTTAATTGGACGACCTTCACGGGTTTTAACTAAAACACTTGCAAAATCAAAACCATCAGCAATAGTTGTTGCATAATAATTTGCAACACCAGGAATGATTTCTGTTGGCTGAACAACGTAAGGAATAGACTTTTTCACAGGTCCTTCACAAGCCGCTAAAGTGGCAGCTGCTGTACTAAAACCAACATACTTTAAGAAATCGCGACGGGTTGTGGCTGTAGACTCTAGAGTGTCTTTATCTCCTAAGAACTCATCCGTAGGAATCTCAGATACAAACTCGTTTTGTTTTAGCGTCTCAACAATAGAGCTGTTCTCGTTTAGCTCTTCAACACTTTTCCAGTATTTCTTGTTTGATGACATATTATATAATTGAATTACTTCTTAATTAATTTATTGTTTCTTTCATGAAACGTTTAGTAGTGACACTTACCACATTCCAGACCACCCATTTGAGCAGCAGTCAAGTTATCCACACCATACTTCTTAGACAATTCTTCATGAATTTTCTCGTAGTAACCGTTATCTTTCACGTCAACATTAGTCTCTCTATGACAATTAATACACCAACCCATAGTTAATGGCGCATGTTGATACATGATTTCCATTTCTTCAACTGGCCCGTGACAGGTTTGACATTCAACACCAGCTACAGTTACGTGTTGTGAGTGATTGAAGTAAGCAAAATCAGGTAAATTATGAATACGCACCCATTTTACAGGTTTAGAATCACCTGTATACTTTTGCTCTGCATCATCCCATCCAGCAGCAGCATATAGTTTTTTAATCTCACCATCATAAAATTCTTTTGAATACTCTGGTGTTGTTTCTCCATTGTACTCATAAATTGACTTATGACAATTCATACAAACATTCAATGATGGAATTCCTGATGTTTTACTAACTCTAGCCGAAGAATGGCAATATTTACAATCAACACCATTATCTCCCGCATGAACTTTATGCGAAAAATGGATTGGTTGCACTGGTTGATATCCTTGATCAACACCTACCTGCATCAAATAACCATAAGCAAAATAAGCACTAGACAACAAGAAGAAGATAGCCACCACAATCATTAAGAATTGATTCTCAACAAAAGCTTTCCACAATGGTTTTCTACCAGTTTCAAGTTCTAACTCAATATTTTTAGCCGCCGCAAATCTCCGTAAGGTTTTATTAACCAAATACAGACCAAGCGCCAATAAAATAAATAGAATAGCTAAGGCTCCAAGAATAATCTCATTTGAAATACCACCAGAAGCTTGCGTTGTTTGTGCAGCAGCTCCTGTTGCAGCAGCTTGGGCAGCAGGCGCTTTTTTCTCTTCAGCAGTATAGGCTAAAATGTTATTTATATCCTCATCTGATAATTGCGGAAACGCAGTCATAGCTGCTCCCCCAAACTCATTATACACTTTGTTTGCATAAGCATCACCAGACTTAATTAAACCTGAACTATTACGAATCCAAGAATACAGCCAGTCTCTATCTAAACCCTGCTCGTCAGACAAACGCGACTCAACCTGTCGTAAGGCAGGCCCTGTCATCTTCTTATCTAATTGATGACAAGCAGCACAATTGGCATTAAATAAAGATTTTCCTTTTGCTGGATCTCCTTCTTGAGCAGAAAGAGAGGTTGTAAACGCTAATAATACAATTAAGCCTAAACGAAGAAAGTTTCTGCTTGACTTTCGGTGAATCACCTTTTTCATATTGTGGTTAAATTAACTTCTTAATTTTGGTATGACTTTTGTCATTTAATAAATAAAAAAATCACACGTATAAAATGTGTGGCAAAAGTAATATTTAAAGTCGATTTCCAAAATACTAACTGAATGTTAACAGTTAATTTAGAGAGATTCTAAATAATAAAATAACCACGTTTTAAGTTTAATACTTTTACATTTGCATAAATACAATTAATATATGATTTCAACTAAATTAAAAAGTATAATTCTTCTATTTTTCTGCATATTTATTAGCCATTTAGAAAGTTATGCGCAACAAGGAGAGGTTGCTATACATCAGGACAAAAGCATAGAAAAACTCATGCGTATTAAAAAAGAGCTGAACAAAAGTGATTCTGAACGCTATAAAATTCAAATATATTCAGGCAATCGTTCTGATGCCTATGAAGCTCAAAAAGAATTTAAAGATGCTTTTGAAAATTGGCCTTCTATTATTCAATATGAAACGCCTAATTTTAAAATTTGGGCTGGCAACTTCAGAACACGATTGGAAGCAGATAGAGCCTTAAAACAAATTAAAGGCAAATTCCCTGCAGCATTTATTTTCAGACCTAAAAAGTAGCATTTTTTTGAGGTTTTTTAAAACAAAAAAGCAACCTAAATGGTTGCTTTTTTGTTCTCTCTTATTTTTTAACTATGGCTTATTTAAGCTTCTTTTTAACTTCAACTTCATGGAAGGCTTCCACAATATCACCTTCTTTAATGTCGTTGTAATTTTTAATTTGCATACCACAGTCGTAACCTTTAGTCACTTCTTTAACATCATCTTTAAAACGTTTTAATGACGCTAATTCACCTGTAAACACAACAACACCATCTCTAATCAATCGTACTCCAGAACTTCTCATGATCTTACCGCTGGTTACCATACAGCCTGCAATACTTCCTATTTTAGACACTTTAAATATTTCTCTTATTTCAGCAGTACCCGTAATCTCTTCTTTTAGTTCTGGCGACAACATGCCCTCCATTGCGTCTTTCAGATCATTTATAGCATCATAAATAATAGAATAGGTTCTAATATCTATTTCTTCTCTATCAGCGGTTGCTCTAGCATTTCCAACAGGACGCACATTAAATCCAACAATAATAGCATCTGAGGCCGAAGCTAATAGCACGTCACTTTCTGTAATAGCTCCTACGCCTTTATGTAAAATATTCACTTGAATTTCTTCCGTTGATAATTTCTGGAACGAATCAGTAAGCGCTTCAACCGAACCATCTACATCGCCTTTAAGAATAATATTTAACTCTTGGAAGTCTCCTAATGCAATTCTACGTCCAATTTCATCAAGTGTAATATGTCTCTGTGTTCTTACAGATTGCTCTCTTTGAAGTTGTGCACGTTTAGCGGCAATTTGCTTAGCTTCACGCTCATCTTCAAATACATTAAACTTATCACCAGCTTGTGGTGCACCATCTAAACCTAAAATAGATACAGGTGTTGATGGCCCCGCTTCCACTACGTCATTCCCTCGTTCATCGTGCATAGCCTTTACTTTACCACTATGCTGGCCCGCTAATACATAATCACCAACTCTTAAGGTTCCTGCCTGCACCAGAATTGTTGACACGTAACCACGCCCTTTATCTAAAAATGCCTCTACAACAGTACCTGTTGCAGGTTTATTAGGATTAGCTTTAAGCTCTAATAATTCAGCTTCAAGCAACACTTTTTCTAATAATTCATTAACGCCCGTTCCGAATTTAGCGGAAATATCATGCGACTGAATTTTTCCACCCCAGTCTTCAACTAATAAATTCATTTGTGCCAAGCCTTCCTTAATTCTATCAGGGTTAGCATCTGGTTTATCAATTTTATTAATAGCAAACACAATAGGAACTCCTGCTGCCTGAGCATGCGAAATAGCCTCTTTTGTTTGTGGCATAATATCATCATCTGCTGCTGCTACAATAATCGCAATATCGGTCACTTGAGCACCACGAGCACGCATTGCTGTAAAAGCCTCGTGACCCGGTGTATCTAAAAAGGCGATTTTTTGTCCGTTCTCCAACTTTACCCCGTAAGCTCCAATATGCTGTGTAATACCACCAGACTCACCAGCAATTACATTTTCCTCTCGGATATAATCCAATAGCGATGTTTTACCATGATCCACGTGTCCCATAACAGTAACAATTGGAGCCCTTGGTTTTAAATCTTCTGGCTTATCTTTAACTTCTTCAATAGACTCTTCAATATCAGCTGTTACAAATTCTACTTTATAACCAAACTCTTCAGCTACAATAGATAAAGTTTCAGCATCTAAGCGCTGATTCATGGTCACCATCATACCAAGAGACATACAAGCAGATATGATTTGTGTTACGCTAACATCCATCATCGTAGCCATTTCACTTGCTGTTACAAATTCTGTAACCTTAAGTATTTTGCTTTCTGCTGCTTCTAATTGTTGATCAAGCTCAGATTGTTCTCTATGCTGATCTCGTTTATCTCTTCTGTATTTAGCCCCTTTTCCTTTACTGGATTTACCTTGAAGTTTTTCTAGTGTTTCGCGCACTTGTCTTTTTACATCTTCTTCACTAGGCTCTTCTTTAACAATATTTCTTCGTCCTTTTCCTTTAAAACGATCGTTTCCGCCTGCTTTATTCTGTCCACCAGGACGTTGTTGATTTCCTCCCGGTCTATTCTGTCCGCCAGCATTGGCGGCCCCAGCTTTACTGATACGACGACGCTTTTTCTTAGGTGCGTCATCTTTCTTATCATCAGCTTTTTTGTCTTCTTTCTTCTTTTTAGGTTTGTTAAACTGAGATAAATCTATTTTATCACCTGCAATTTTGGGTCCTGTAAGTTTTTGATATTGTGTCTTTACCCTTTCCTCTGGAATCACATTACCTTCATCATCCAACTTGGTAAGTGCTTTTGGTTTTTCTTCTTCCTTTGGCAAAGTTGCCTCTGGCATGGGCACTTCAACAGGCTTTTCTGTTGGTTTTTCTACAGGCGTTTCTATATTTTGAGCAACTGGCTTCACTGCAATTTTTGGCGCTTTAGCCTTAATAATTTCCTCCTTCACAGGTTGCTGTTCTACTGGCTTTTCAACAGGTTCTTCTTTCTTTTCTTCAATTGGTTTTTGCTCCTCTACCTTCTTCTTGGAATCTAAATCAATTTTTCCAACTGTTTTAAGTCCAGATAGGCTTTTAGACGCTTTAACTACCTCTTGTTGTTTTGCTAATTCTATGGCTTCTTGGGCTTTTTGCTTAGCTTCTAACTCCTGTTCACGTTTAATACGTAAGTCCTCCTTTTCTTTCTGCTTCGCTTCACCTACTTCTTGCGATCTCATTTTTTTACTCGCGTCTGTTTCAAATTCATCAGATAGAATATCATAGGTATCCTGAGAAATTTTTGTAGTTGGACGCTTCTCTATAGAAATGCCTTTTGAATCTAAAAATTCAACCGCACGATCTAGAGAGATATTAAGTTCGCGTAATACTTTATTTAATCTAATTGTTTCAGCCATAAATTGCCTTTAAAATACTCAAATATATACATTACCCGCTTGAGGGCATAACATTAATGCAAAACTGCACTTTTATTTATTATTCTTCAAATTCTTCTTTAAGAATTCTAATCACATCATAAATAGTTTCTTCTTCTAAATCTGTTCGTTTTACCAAATCGTTCACATCAAGTTCTAAAATACTTTTTGCGGTATCTAAACCTGCTTTACTAAACTCTTGAATAATCCAATCTTCAATCTCATCAGAAAACTCTCTTAACTCAACATCTTCCTCGGCACCTTCTCTAAACACATCAATTTCATATCCTGTTAACTGACCTGCTAATCGGATGTTATGACCACCTCTACCAATGGCTTTACTCACCTCTTCAGGTTTTAGGATAACCTCAGCATGTTTCGTTTCTTCATTAATTTTAATAGATGTTACTCTTGCTGGGCTTAATGCTCTGGTAATAAACAACTGCAAGTTATTAGTATAGTTAATAACATCAATATTTTCATTACCTAATTCACGCACAATACCATGAATTCTTGAACCTTTCATACCTACACAAGCACCAACAGGATCTATTCTATCATCATAAGAGTCTACCGCTACTTTAGCTTTTTCTCCTGGTATTCTTACTACATTTTTAATGGTAATTAAACCATCAAAAACTTCTGGGATTTCTTGTTCAAACAACTTCTCTAAAAACAATGGTGAGGTTCTTGACATAATGATCGTAGGTTTTGCTCCTTTAAGCTCTACACTATCAATCACACCTCTTACGTTATCTCCTTTTCTAAAGAAATCTGAAGGAATCTGCTTGTCTTTTGGCAAAACAATCTCGTTACCTTCATCATCTAGTAAAATAACAGCTCTGTGACGAATATGGTGCACCTCAGCTGTATAAATCTCTCCTACTAAATCTTTAAATTGTTTATAAATGATGGTATTGTCGTGTTCATGAATCTTAGAGATTAGGTTTTGACGTAAGGCCAAAATAGCTCGTCTCCCTAAATCTATAAGCTTAACTTCTTCAGACACATCTTCTCCAACTTCAAAATCTGGCTCAATTTTTCTGGCTTCTGATAAAGAAATTTCCTGATTTTCATCCTCTACTTCACCATCAGCAACAACAATTCTATTTCTCCAAATTTCTAAATCACCTTTATCAGGGTTTACAATAATATCGAAATTATCATCATCGCCATACTTCTTTTTTAGGGCACTTCTAAATACGTCTTCTAAAATTGCCATTAACGTTACTCTGTCAATTAGCTTATCGTCTTTGAATTCTGAAAAAGATTCAATTAACGCGACATTCTCCATATCTCTTTTAAATTAAAATTTAATCATAACTTTTGCTTCAATAATATCTTCAAAAGGAATTACGGCTTCCTTTTTAACAGTTACCTTGCCCTTACCTACGGGTTTTGGTTCTCTGGCCTTCCACTCAAGAGTAATAGTTTCTTCAGTTGCTTGAGTAAGCGTTCCTTCTATTTCTTTAGAAGCTGTTTTCACCTTAAGCGTTCTATTTTTATTTTTGTTGTATTGACGTTTATGCACCAGTGGTGATGAAGCTCCTGCCGACATGACTTCTAAAGAGAAATCTTCTTCTTCCCTGTCTAAATTATGCTCAATAGCTCTACTTATCTGAATACAATCTTCAACTAAAACCCCTTGATCACCATCAATAATCACTTTAATATTATTTTCGGTATTTATAGAAAAATCGATCAAAAATAAATCTTGACGCTCAGTCAATCCGGCTTCTAATAATTCTTTGACTTTGGTTTTAAACATTTTTAGTATAAAAAGAGGGGACTTTCCGTCCCCTCATATTCTTAATTTCGCCTTTCAACGGTGCAAATATATAACATTTTATTGATTTTTAAAGGAATAATTCATAAATTTAAATACATCAAGATACAGAAGTTCAACAAAATAAAGGTGATTCGTAAAAAACACATCAACAGCACTTTTTCACTATTATGACTTTGATTTTAAACCAACCTAACTCTTAAAACGCATGAAAAAAATTTTAGTTCCTACCGATTTTTCCCCTCAGGCTGAAAACGCCTTAAAAGTTGCAGCACAATTAGCAAAACAACACTCATGCGACATTTATTTGTTACACATGCTAGAAATCCCTTTACAAGAAATTGACCCCTTAGGTGCACAAAGCGCACTTCCTGAAGCTATTTTCTTTATGAAATTAGCTAATAAAAAATTTGAAACCTTAAAAAACAAACCCTTTTTAAAAGATATTAATATTCATGAATTGGTTGATTTTCGTGAGGTTTTTAAAGGCATATTCCAAACCTGTAAAAAAGAAGATATAGACTTGATTATTATGGGGTCAAATGGCGTCAATGGTCTAAGAGAACTGCTTATTGGTAGCAATACTGAAAAAGTGGTTAGAACATCAGAAACACCTGTTCTGGTCATTAAAAAAGAACACCCAACTTTTAAAGTAAACCATTTTGTTTTTGCTTCAGATTTTAAAAAGGAATGCTTACCTGCTTTCAAAAAAGCCTTAACCTTTGCGAAGCTATTTCAAGCCAAACTACATTTACTTATGGTGAATACCCCCAACAAATTTACAGTGTCAGCCACATCTCACGAACGCATGGCGCATTTTATTAAAGACACCTCGCTAAGAGATTGCTCTATGAATATTTATAATGATATGACTATAGAAAAAGGCATTATGAATTTCTCCCAATCTATTGGCGCCGATTTAATTGGTATGAGCACCCATGGCAGACAAGGTATCTCACATTTCTTTAATGGTAGTATTAGTGAAGACTTGGTAAACCACGCAAAACGCCCTGTTATGACTTTTAAAATTTAAACTCAAAAAGCATTAGCGTGTTCATTAACCAGATAAAAACAAAAAGTCCCTACTAAAAAGCAAGGACTTCATTCAATTTCTGTTGGCCTACTAGGGCTCGAACCTAGACTCTTCTGGACCAAAACCAGACGTGTTGCCAGTTACACCATAGGCCATTGTGTAATTGAGGGTGCAAATTTAGTACAAAGTTTTATTTTCGCAAGTTTTTTTTAAAAAAAATATTTACCAAGGCTTAAGGTTTACTTAAAAACATTTGCAGTACCATATTTATTGTTAAATTCGCCATTGCAAATAAATATTACGTTACATGGCACATTTTGACTATAAAAAATGGAATACCATTTTAGGTTGGTTCTCTTTTTTAATAGCATTTATAACCTATAGCTTAACCGTTGAACCTACCGTAAGTTTCTGGGATGCTGGCGAGTATATATTAACCTCTTCAAAGCTTCAAGTGGGGCATCCACCAGGAGCGCCGCTGTTCCAAATGCTCGGCGCATTCTTCTCCATATTTGCCCTTGAGCCTTCCCAAATAGGCGTTATGATGAACATGATGAGTGCTGCGGCTAGTGCGTTTACTATTTTGTTTATGTTCTGGACTATCACACTGTTGTTAACAAGACTTGTTAATCATGAAAAGCCTCTTTCACCAGGAAAAGCCATGGCTATTTTGGGTAGTGGCCTTGTTGGAAGCTTAGCTTTTACTTTTACCGATTCATTCTGGTTTAATGCTGTAGAAACCGAAGTATATGCCTTAGCCACCTTAATTATGTCTGTTCTTTTTTGGTTGGGTTTACGATGGGAACAAGATATGGACAAACCCAGAGGAAACCGTTGGCTCATTTTAATCGCTTTTATCATTGGACTTTCTTTTGGTGTGCATTTTATGGGATTATTAACTATTCCTGCTATTGGTTTACTCTATTATTTTAAGAATTATAAAACCATTACCTTAAAAAACTTTATTATTGCTAATGTGGTTTCGGTGGGTGTTTTATTGTTTGTATTTAAACTGCTTGCTCCAAATATTCTTAAAATATTCAGTGCCTTTGAAATCTTTTTCATCAATACTATTGGCCTTCCTTTTAATTCAGGATCTATCATAGCAGGCATCACTCTAGTGGCGGTTATTTTCTATGCCTTAAAATATACCAGACAAAAAAATTATGTGCATTTAAATACCGCTATTCTTTGTATCACCTTTATTATTATTGGTTTTTCTACATGGTTAATGCTTCCTATTAGAGCCAATGCTAATGTAGTTATTAATGAGAATAACCCTGATAGTGCCAGAGAACTTTTAGCGTACTATAACTTAGAGCAATACCCTGAGACCCATTTGTTTTATGGACCTCAGTTTACCGATCAGTATGCCTATTTAGATGAGAACAATCCTTACATTGATGACAAACCCAACTATGAAAAGGATGAACAAAAAGGCAAATATGTCATTGTAAATGATTACAAAAACGCAAAGCAAAACTATAACTCAAAGCATGCCTCAATTCTACCACGCATGTGGAGTCCAGAGCATGCCGAAAATTATATGATGTTTTCTGGTTTTTTAAATTTTAAATTGAAGTCAGAATATCAAATGGAAAACGAATTGCGTTCTGCTGTTGCCAATTTTAAAAACGACGTAGCAAAAGGCAATATAGATTATGAAGATTACCATAACTTCTTAAGACAGTTTAAAGATTATATAGACATTGAAAAACCGTCATTAGCAAGTAATATCAGATATCTTTTTGAATACCAATTAGGTTATATGTATTGGCGCTATTTTATGTGGAATTTTTCAGGGAGACAAGATGATATTCAAGGAAGATATGACAACCACGGCAACTGGATTTCTGGAATAAAGTTCATTGACGAATGGCATTTAGGACTCTCTCAAGACAACTTACCAAGCGATGTAAAAAACAATAAAGCCAGAAACACTTATTATATGCTTCCGCTTATTTTAGGGCTATTAGGATTTTTCTTTTTATTTAATACAGACAAAAACCGATTCTGGGTGATGCTTGTATTTTTTCTGTTTACGGGTATTGCCATTCAGGTATACACCAATGTAAGACCTTTTGAACCGCGAGAACGGGATTATTCTGTAGTAGGATCGTTTTATGTATTTTCTATTTGGATTGGATTTGGTGTTTATGCTATTTACAACACCGTTAAAAATATGCTTCCTAAAAAGCTCGCTGCTTCAATAATCACCATAGTATGCTTAATTTTAGTACCAGGCATTTTAGCTGCAAATAACTGGGATGACCATGACCGTTCAGGCAAACATACCGCCAATGCCATGGCTAAAAAATACCTCGATTCTTGTGCCGAAAACGGCATCTTATTTACCATTGGCGATAATGACACCTTTGCGCTTTGGTATGCTCAAGAAATTGAAGGCTACCGTACAGATGTTCGGGTGGTAAATACCAGTTTATTTCAAACCGATTGGTATATCGATCAAATGAAACGCAAAGCTTATGAGAGCGACCCCATACCATCACAACTTACACATGAAAATTACCGTTATGGCACCAATGATTATATTATCATTTCAGAAGTTACAAAAGATACCATAACCGTAAAAGAAGCTTTAAATTTTATTCAAAGCAACAACCCTAAAACAAAATACAAATACGTGTTACAGCAACAGGGTGTAGATTTAAACAAAGTAAGAAGCCAAGATGCCAATGCTACTTACTTACCATCAAGGCATTTAAGAATTCCTGTTAACACAGATAACGTATTAAAATCGGGTATTGTAAAACCAAAGGATGCAAACCAAATTGTACCGTATATTGATATAAATATACAAGGCAGTGCGCTTTATAAAAACCGATTATTGATGCTTGATGTGGTTGCCAATAACGATTGGAAACGCCCTATATACTTTACGGGTGGAAGTTTTGGTGATGATGATTACATCTGGATGAAGGACTACCTTCAACTAGATGGCATGTGTTACAAACTAGTACCAATAAAAACTCCTGTTGATAGAGCAAATCCGTTTGATATGGGTCGTGTAGATAGCGATTTGATGTATGAAAAAGTTAAAAACTGGGATTGGGGCAATAGTGGCAGTCCAGATATTTATCACGACGTAGAAACCAGAAAAAACTCTATTACTTACAGAGGCAACTTAGCCCGTTTGGCAGAGCAACTAATAAACGAAAACAAACTTGATAAAGCTGAAGAAGTAGCCGATATAGCGATGGAAAACATGCCTGTTGAATATTATGGGTATTACACACTTTTAGAGCCCTACATTGGTATATACTATGAAGTTAAAAATAAAGAAAAAGCACAACGATTGTTTAAAGCAGTTTCTAAAAAATATCAAGAAAACTTGTATTACTACAGCCAATTGAGTGTAGAAAATCAAGAACGTTTATTTGAAGATATTTATACAGATATTCAGCGCTATAAAGCTTTAGTGGATCTGCTCATAAAATACGACATTGACTTTGCTGAAACCGAAGGAGAAATCTTTAACAATCATTTAAGGGCTTTTAAACATTTTTATGGTCCAGACGAACCAGAAGACATTATTGAAAAACCTGAGTTAGACATTCAAAATGATAGTGCGCCGCAAATAGAAGCAGATAGTTCACTTTAAAACCATAGATTAAGGCATGCCCTTAGCTCCTGTAAAAACACCAGTAGTTGCCAAAAAATTATTCCCAAACTATGTTTGGGATATAGCAACTACTAACAAGGTTTTGTATCTCACTTTTGATGATGGGCCCACCCCTAAAATCACTAATTGGGTACTCGAGACGCTTCATGACTATCAGGCTAAAGCGACTTTTTTTTGCATTGGAAATAATATTGAAAAACATCCTGACATTTTTCAATCTGTGGTAAAAAACGGTCATAGCATAGGCAACCACACAAAAAACCATATAAAAGGTTGGAAAACCAAAACAAACCCTTATATAAATGATACTATTGCGGCAGAATACATTATAAAATCTCAGTTAAAACATTCAAACAAAACCTATTCTAATTTATTCAGACCTCCGTACGGTCAAATTAGCCCAAAACAAGGCAAAACACTTTTAGAAAAAGGCTACAACATTATTATGTGGGATGTTTTATCGTTTGATTGGAATGCTTCTATTGGTCCTGAAACATGCTTAAATAATGTTATTAATAAAGCAACATCGGGCAGTATTATTGTGTTTCATGATAGTGTAAAGGCCTCAAAAAACATGCAATACGCTTTACCTAAAGTGTTAGCTCACTTTACTTCTAGAGGATATACTTTTGAAGCTCTTGATTTTAATTAGGCGCTAAACTTGCAAATATTGAAGCATCTTCTTTTTGCGAGAGCAACATTAGTTATCGTCATACATCACAAAAGCCTCATATAAGAAATCATAAATACTCACATATAGTCTTGCACAATATCTATCAATGTGTTGGCATCTTGCTCTCCACTTTGACGCCATTTCATTTCGCCATTTTTGTAAATAATGAGTGTTGGTGTAGATTTTACGCGCAAAGCTTCTGCTAATTCTTGATTTTTATTAACATCAATTTTTATCACTTTAACTTTGTCACCAAGAGCAGCGGCTACATCTCTAAGCACAAGATGCATGGGCTCTGACTGTTCATTCCATTCTGCATAAAAATCTAACAAAACTGGAATTTTAACATCAATAAGTTCCCCGAATTTTGACATATTCTATTGTTTATTAGTCAAACACATGAACACAGACTTATGCTAATTTCAAAAGGATGTATCCCTAGTCATTATCTAAGCGTTTATGTATCATTATAAAAGTAAGCAATTTCTAGAGAAATACAACATTTACAAATACTTATGCTTGGGCTTGCCCTTTTTTAAGCTCAATCACTGTAATTTCAGGCCATATCCCTACACGCCCGGGATAGCCTAAATAACCAAATCCTCTATTCACATTAATATATTGCCCCATTTCTTTATAAATACCTGCCCAATGTTTATAACGCCACTTTACGGGACTCCATTTTATCCATCCTGGTATTTCAATACCAAATTGCATACCATGCGTATGTCCGCTTAAGGTAAGGTGATAGTGATACGCATCATTAATTACTTCTGCTTCCCAATGTGAGGGGTCATGGCTCATTAAAATTTTAAAATCATTTGCATCTACCTCCCTAGCCGCTTTTTTTAAATCGCCAGCCTTTTTAAAACCACCTTTACCCCAGTTCTCTACACCAACTACAGCAATACGTTGTCCTTCTTTTTCAATGAACTTGGTATCATTCAGCAACAAATTAAACCCCATATCTTTCTGCATTTGTTTTAAAGTTTCTAAGTTTTGCAGCTTTTCTTCTTTTGAAGACCAGCTTACATAATCGCCATAATCATGATTTCCTAAAACGGAATATACACCGTCTTTAGCTTTCAGCGTACTGAACAAGTTTTTCCAAGGCAACATTTCAGATGCCTTATTATTCACCATATCACCTGTAAATAAAATAGCATCCGATTCCTGTTCGTTAATAAGACTTACCGCATATTCTATCTTTTCTCTATTATCAAAACTTCCTGAATGTATATCACTAATTTGCGTAATTCTATATCCATCAAAAGCCTCTGGTAAATCCTCAAAATGCAGGGTGTAATTTAAGACTTTGAAACGGTATTTACCTCGATACATCCCATACAATAACGACGTCAATGGAATAGCCGCCAATCCAAGTGCAATCTGACTAATAAATTTTCGCCTTGAAGGCAAATAAAAACCATCATTTTTGGTAACTAACTTATCATAAACCCCAAGAATAACTCTTAAAATATCTTCACCAAACAATAAGGGTACGAGTACCAAGTTGAATGATATATAAGCTAATAAAAACCCAAACGCGTAACTCTTAGCAGGGTTTAAAACGCGCCCTTCAGAATACACCGTAAACTGAATCAAAAAATTAACCGCTATAATTAAAGCAATGGCAACAAACAGAAAATGAATCCAAACATTTTTGGTAACTGTTTTTATGGCCTGAAATCCATAAAAACTAATAAACAGATATAACAGGATAAAAATAACCCAACGTAGCATAAATCTTTTTTACTCAAAGATAAAAGTATTCTGAAGCAATGCTAAGCATCTGGTTTTTATTTAACTAATTGTTAAGAAAAACAAGGCAACGCAAGTAAAATGAAAGCAAAGACTCAATTCTCTATTAATTTAAATATTACGAGTAACTTTTTGTAGTTTTGGTTTTCTATCAAAACATTTAAAATGCCAGAACAAAAACGCCTTTTTTTAGTAGATGCTTACGCTTTAATTTTTAGAGGGTATTATGCCTTTATAAAAAACCCTAGAATTAACTCAAAAGGAGAAGACACCTCTGCCATTATGGGTTTTATGAACTCCCTTTTAGATGTTATAAAACGTGAACGACCAGACCATCTTGCGGTTTGTTTTGATAAGGGCGGAAGTGCAGATCGTGTTGAAATGTTTGAAGCATACAAAGCCAATAGAGATGAAACACCCGAAGGCATAAGAACCGCCATACCCCACATTCATAACATATTAAAAGCCATGCATATTCCTATCATGGTTAAGGAGGGGTATGAAGCCGATGATGTAATTGGAACCTTGTCGCGTCAAGCCGAAAAAGAAGGCTACAAAACCTATATGGTAACGCCCGATAAAGATTTTGCACAGCTTGTTACTGAAAATATTTTTATGTACCGTCCCGTTTTTGGCGGAGGCTATGAAACCTGGGGTATCCCCGAGGTTCAAAAAAAGTTTGAAGTTGACAGCCCTTTGCAGGTTATTGATTTTTTAGGCATGATGGGCGACTCTAGTGACAATATACCTGGCTTACCAGGTGTAGGCGAAAAAACCGCCAAAAAATTTATAGCCCAGTTTGGAAGCATGGAAGGTTTACTAGCGAATACCAATCAGCTTAAAGGCAAAATGAAAGAGAAGATTGAAGCCAATGGTGAATTAGGACTACTCTCAAAAAAATTAGCCACCATTATGCTTGATGTTCCCGTAACGTTCAATGCCAAAGATTTTGAATTAGACCACCCTGATATTGAGGCGGTGAAACAAATTTTTCAGGATTTAGAATTTAGGCGTTTAACGGAAAATTTCATAAAAACCTTCGCCGTTTCAACAGACGAAACCCCGGTAGAAGAAACAAAAAGAAACACAATTTCAGAACAAAAACCCACTCGAAAAGAAACCAAATCGGCAGGCGCTGGTCAATTTTCCTTGTTTGAAACAGATCTTTCAAACGAGCAACAAGTTCCTTTAGAACACTCCAGAAAAACAGCTGACACAACCAGTCATTTTTATCAGTATATAAATACCAATTTAGCAACTAAACTGTTCTTAACAAACCTGATGAAACAGCATTCAGTTTGTTTTGATACTGAAACCACTGGATTAAACCCTCTAACTGCACAATTAGTAGGTATTGCCTTTTCTTGGGAAGTTGGTAAAGGCTTCTATTTACCTTTCCCTAAAGACCAAAAGAAGGCTCAAGAATTGATAGAAGAACTTCGTCCTTTTTTTGAAAATGAAACTATTGAGAAAATAGGCCAGAATTTAAAATACGATATTAAAATGCTTGCCAAATACAACATTGAGGTTAAAGGCAAACTTTTCGACACCATGTTGGCCCACTATCTGATAAATCCAGACATGCGTCATAACATGGACGTCCTTTCTGAAACCTATTTAAACTACACCCCTATTTCTATTGAAACGTTGATTGGTAAAAAAGGAAAGAATCAAATATCTATGGAAGAGGTTCCAGTAGAAAAGCAAACCGAATATGCTGTTGAAGATGCCGATATTACCCTACAGCTTAAAGAACACTTTAAAAATGAATTAGGCGAAGCCAATACTCAAAAACTGTTTGATGATATTGAGATTCCTTTACTAAGGGTTTTAGCGGCTATGGAATTAGAAGGTATAAATTTAGATAAAGGGTTTTTAAATACGTTATCGGAGCAACTCAATAAAGACATTGCATCACTTGAAAAAAGTATTTACGAGGCTGCAGGTGAAACATTCAATATAGCATCACCAAAACAATTGGGCATCATTTTATTTGAAAAAATGAAACTGGTTGACAAACCTAAAAAAACAAAATCCGGACAATATTCAACTGCTGAAGATGTTTTAAGTTACTTAGCAAAAGATCATAATATTATTCAAAAAATCTTGGACTTTAGAGGACTTTCAAAACTAAAAAGCACCTATGTTGATGCTTTGCCGAATCAAGTTGAAGAAACCACTGGCAGAGTGCATACCGACTACATGCAAACAGTGGCCGCCACTGGACGTTTAAGTAGTAATAACCCGAACTTACAAAATATTCCCATTAGAACCGAACGTGGCAGACAGGTGAGAAAAGCTTTTATTCCTAGAAATGACGACTACACCTTATTGGCAGCCGATTATTCACAAATAGAATTACGCATTATTGCCGCATTGAGTCAGGAAAAAACCATGATTGAAGCCTTTAAAAACGGAGAAGATATTCATGCTTCAACCGCTTCAAAAGTGTTTAATGTGCCTATTGAAGAAGTGACTCGTGAACAACGTAGTAATGCCAAAACTGTAAACTTTGGAATTATCTATGGAGTTTCTGCTTTCGGATTAAGCAATCAAACTAATTTATCTAGAGCTGAATCAAAAGCATTGATTGACACCTATTATGCTACCTATCCAAAACTAAGAAACTACATTAGTGAACAAGTAGATTTTGCTCGTGATCATGGTTATGTGCAAACGGTTTTAGGGCGCCGCCGTTACTTAAAAGATATTAATTCTCGTAATGCTGTGGTTCGCGGCGCTGCTGAGCGTAATGCGGTAAACGCGCCTATTCAAGGAAGTGCTGCAGATATTATTAAAATTGCCATGATTAATATTTACAAAAAATTAGAAGGAGGTCATTTTAAAACCAAAATGCTACTCCAAGTACATGATGAATTGGTGTTTGATGTGTACAAACCAGAATTAGAAGCTATAAAAACCTTGGTGAAAACTGAAATGGAAAATGCTTATAAATTGGATGTTCCGTTAGATGTTGATTTAGGTGTTGGAAACAATTGGCTAGAGGCGCATTAATCTTTCTTTATTATTAGGGTCCTGAATGATTTAAAATTAAAACATCGAAAGTCTCACTATAATTATCTGGAGTAAGCATTTTTTCTTGGAGGTTGCTTCTTTGTTGAAATTAATTTTGACCTATCGAAAGTTTATCGTAAAGCTTGAAGTAAAGTCCCTGTAAAATTTCAGGTTGTTTGAGCCTAACAGAACATTTTATGAAGTACTAATTTTAAAGGCGAGTTCCTAAAACTTGAGAGGCAAACAAAAAATTTAGATAAAGATTCGTAAGCCCAGATTATTTGGATTCGTTTTTCCATCAATGGAAAAAATGAATATCTGAAATTGTTTTTGGACTGGATTGTTCATTTTTTAATTAATTTTGCCCTCATATTTTTTTTAACCATGAGCATTATTTCTAAAGACATACAGCAAGCTGCAAGTATATTGCGTACTGATGATATTGTTGCCATCCCTACTGAAACCGTGTATGGCTTGGCTGGAAATATATACAGCGAAACGGCCATAAAAAAGATATTTTCAACCAAACTACGACCATTTTTTAATCCGTTGATTGTGCACATTCCTTCGGTTGATGATTTGCCAGAAATCGTTAGCTATATTCCTGACAAAGCGAAATTATTAGCGGAAGCTTTTTGGCCTGGATCTATGACCTTAGTACTGAAAAAACAAGCTAAAATTCCAGATTTAATTACCGCTAAAAAAGATACGGTTGCCGTGCGTGTACCTAATCATCCGGTAACATTGGCTTTGTTGGAAGAAATTGAATTTCCGTTGGCGGCCCCTAGTGCGAATCCGTTTGGAAGCATCAGTCCTACAAAACCCGAACATGTTGAACACTATTTTAAAAACGATATTAAGCAGGTATTAGATGGCGGGGCTTGTATGAATGGTATTGAATCTACCATTATTGGCTTTGAAGGCGATGAACCTATTGTGTACCGTTTTGGAGCCCTAGCGCTTGAGGTCATTGAAGCCGTGGTTGGACCCGTTAAGGTTAAAACCAAAGATGAGATTAGTCCGGAAGCACCTGGTATGCTGGAACGACACTACGCACCTTCAACCAAAACGATTTTAACTGATGACTTGGAGGACGTAGTTGAAAACTATAGCAACAAACGCATTGGCATTTTAGCATTTCGAAACAAGTTGAACAGGGAAGTTTCATCACAAATAATTTTATCAGAAACCGGAAATTTAGAAGAAGCCGCCTCGCGATTGTATGATGCCCTTCATCAATTGGATCATGAAAATATAGACATTATTATAGCAGAACGCTTACCTAATCATGGCCTTGGAAAATCTATCAACGACAGATTAGAGCGTGCAACAAAATAGTTGCTAACGCGGTTTTTTCTTCGAGCGGTATTTTACCTTGTTTTTTCTTCTATTAAATGGCACGGCATCATTAAAGGTGTGTTTTGGTTTACCAGGCTTGTTTTTGCGCCATTGCTCTTCCTTCTTCGGAAGCAAGACATCCAACAAATCTTGACGCCCTAATTTATTCAAGGTATTTCTAATCCACGCTTTATTTTCATCTTTATACCAGAAGAAGAAACGGTGCTGTTCATCTTTCTCCTTTCTGGTTCTAGGGGTGCGCACCTTTTTTAAGGTGTACGGATGATACCCACTGTAATAAATAACAGTAGCTACCGTCATAGGGGTAGGCGTAAACCCTTGCACCTGCTCTAACTGAAAACCCATGTCTTTAGTTTCGGCAGCCAAATTAGCCATGTCTTCAGCTTCACAAGCTGGGTGATTCGAAATAAAATATGGAATTAACTGAAGTTTCAGCTTGTTTTTTACATTAATCTTATCAAAACGTTCTTTAAACTTATGAAAATAAGTAAATGATGGTTTACGCATCAATTTCAATACGGGGTCGCTGGTATGTTCTGGTGCTACTTTTAAACGCCCAGAAACATGTTTGGTCATAACCTCTTCAGTATAATCATCTAACTCTTTAGGGTCCGCATTTTTATTGAATTCTGGCACCAACATATCGTGACGAATACCGCTTCCTATAAACGATTTTTTTACTTTAGGATGATTATCAACCGCTTGATATAACTGCGTTAAAGGTTTATGAGAGGTATCCAGATTACTACAAATAACAGGTGAAATGCATGAAGGTGCTACACATTTATCACATATAGTTTGTATTTTTCCCTTCATCTTATACATATTGGCACTTGGCCCACCAATATCAGACAAGTACCCTTTAAAATCAGGCATATTTGCCACGGTATCTACTTCCTTTAAAATAGACGCCTGGCTTCGCGACGCAATAAACTTTCCTTGATGCGCCGAAATAGTACAAAAACTACAACCGCCAAAACAGCCTCGATGGATGTTAATAGAAAACTTAATCATCTCAAAGGCTGGAATCGGGCCACGTTTATTGTATTTCGGGTGTGGTAAACGCGTGTAAGGTAGATCAAAAGATGCATCAATCTCTTCTTCCGTCATGGTAGGATAGGGTGGATTAATCATCAAGGTTTTATTTCCTACCTTCTGAAAAATACGCCGTGCTGCCAATTTATTGGACTCTTGCTCAATAATTTTAAAATTAGATGCAAACGCCTTTTTGTCTTTCAAGCAAATATCATGTGAAACAATCTCTACATCTTCCCAATTACTATTTTTTGGTATTTTATCTTTTTCACTCAGTAAAACAGCCGTTTGTTTTACAGTATTAATGCTGCTAAATGGTACGCCTTTTTGAAGCAAACGCACAATTTCCCGTAAGGGTTGCTCACCCATACCATATACCAACATATCCGCTTTAGAGCTTTCTAAAATGGTTGGCATTAGCCTGTCACTCCAATAATCATAATGGGTAACACGACGTAATGACGCTTCTATCCCACCAATCAACACGGGTACATTGGGCCATTTATCCTTAAGTATTTTGGTATAAACAGAAGTAGCATAATCTGGTCTAAATCCAATATCACCATTCGGTGTATATGCATCTTTATCCCGACGTTTTTTATTAGCATTATAATTGCTAATCATAGGATCCATGCAACCACCTGTAACGGCGAAGAATAACTTTGGCGACCCTAATTTTACAAAATCCTGAAGATTATCATTCACATTAGGCTGGGGCACAATAGCCACCTTTAACCCGTAACTTTCTAAAATACGTCCAATAACAGCAGGACCAAATGATGGATGATCCACATAGGCATCACCGCTAAACAGGATGACATCGAGCTCATCCCAACCGCGAATTTTCACCTCTTTGTTTGTGGTAGGCAACCAATTTGAAAGTTTTAACTCTTGCATAACGCTGCAAAAATAACCAAAATTAAATTGACTCTTACAGTGAGACCAACCATTACTTGATTACGCAAACCTTTAACTAGTAAACATAATGAAAAGGCAATGCCTCATTTTTATACCCATTATAAAATTTCAATTCTTAATACAATATCCTAAAAGTTTGTTAAATTTGATTAAAAATTATAAAAAATAAAAATGCTATGAGGAAGCTTCATGCTGCCTTACTTCCGCTTTTGCTATTGTTGTTTACTTGTGAAGAACCAGTTGACACCGTTATTGAAGCTGTTGATGAGGCTAACACCATTTTAAGAAAATACGAATGGAAATTGGCTAAATTTAAAATTGAAGTGGCCAATGATGACATCCCACCACCAATTCTATTTAACAGTACGGATTCTTTGATAAAAAAAGGCATTTACGATTTGGACGATATGGTGCTTGATGCCTCTGAGATGCGCACTTACAAAGTGAATTTTACCCATGATGGAAAAGTTTTGACCAAAGACGGTCAGTTAGATTTGATTGGAGGCGATAAAGATGTTAAATATTTTGTTTTTAACGATAAAAATGTAAGAATAAGCGCTGCAGAGAAATTAATTTATGACTATTTATACGATGGTAATAACAATGAAATTATTTTAACTGCAAATCAAGGAAGTATCGCCAGATTAGTGAATAAAGTCAATCAAGACCTTATTGATAAAGTGGCCAATAAATCACCCGAGAAGATTGGAGACCTCATGGCTCATTTGCTTTTCAATAATGAGAAGCTACAATCTTTAATTAACAACGTTATTGTTGATGCCATTTCGGGAAAACTAGAATTTATAAATGAATTTGATGAGGAAACTGCTGCTAAATTTCTTGCCTCAGAAATCTATAAGGTGCTCTCTCAAATAGACTGGGAATCTGCGCTAACCCAATTACTTAAAGAACAACTAGAAAAATTGACCAATATTGACCCTGATAAAGTTTCAGAGGACATCAGTGCGGTTATTGTGGCGTTCATCAATGAAAATATCACTGCCGACACCATTTACGAAGTCATTTTTCCTTACATAGAATCTATTCCTACCAATGCTGAGAAGGTATCTGAAACAATTTCAACATTAATTGTTAACCTATTTTTTGAAGTTTTTGCACCCAATGTATTACAACCAGTACTTACCGATGCTTGGCGTGATTTTACAAAATTAGATGAAGAAAAAATAACAACAGTTTCTGATACGCTAGCCTATTATGTTAGTGACATATGGATTAACCAGGAAAACGTATCTAACTTAATTCTACCATTTACACAAAAAATTGATGAAACATCTATTTTAAAAATGGGAGAATTGGCTACAGAGGCCACTAATGCCATAGAAGGCATTGTTAATGTAATTAATGATAGTTTTTCAGACATTAATTTACAGCCAGATTATGAAAGCATGCAAAGTACGATTAAGGCTGCCTTTATTGCTGCTAAACCCGTAATTGGTCTTGTTGGTGGCCCTGAAAAGGCTGCTGATGAGGTGGCAGGATTAATCATCAGTCAGTTTTTAAACCAAAACAATATAAGTTCTGCGTTTCAACTTGGTATCACTTACTTGCAATCTATTGACCCGGAAATAGCAGGAAGCACTATTGCTGAATGGTTATTGAGCCTTGAACCTGAAATTGGCCCAGAGATTATTAGCTATTTAACTGATTTTTTAAGCCCTATTCTAGAAAATATAAACCCAGAGCTTACCAGTTTAGCTATAGCCAATGCTCTTAATGATTTTATTTCTGAAAATATCACGCCCGAAAAAGTAAAATCCCTACTTCTTCCAATTTTGGAAGCCTTTGCCAATCTTAATGCCGAAGCCGTGGCTAACTTTTTCGCTAAGGTTATTTTAGACTTAGACATTATTAAAGACACTATTACCGAAGAGAACATTAAAAATGTATTGCTCCCTGTGCTTCAGAAGATTAAAGAAACAGACATAGAACAACTGGTTCAAAACTTAATAGATGCCGTTGTAAATAGTGGTATTTTTGAAGACACTATTACAGAAGAACGCGTTGCAACCATTATATCCTTGCTCATTTACAAATCAGCATGGGATAATGTTCAAATAGCTAATAACTTTAAAGAAGCAACAATTGTACTCAGACATGATTAAAAAGAATATAACATATATAGCTGTAATAATTGGGTTATTTTTAGTAAAAGGCTCATGTATGGGTCAGATAGCCAATATAAGTATTTCAGAAGAATATCAAAAATATCGGGACAGCTTAATGGAAACGCCTTACGAATGGCATTTTCCTATTTTGGGGTCTAAATTAAGAAAAATGGGGTTCGATTTACCTTATCCCAATGGTATTGGAGTTAATTACGCATGGTCTAGACAGAATATAAATATAAGTAATGCTTATGTAGGGTTCGATTCTGATAATTTAATAGGTATAGATGGTATAGCACGATTCAGAAAAATTCAAGCAGATGTCAATGCTGTTAATGTAAGATATGATTTTTGGTTGCTACCATTTTTAAATTTTTACGGTATAGCAGGACGAATAAACTCTCAAACTGAAATTAACTTAGGGTTGCCTTTTGATTTAACCTTTAATACCAACAATAATGGAACAGGAATTGGTTGGGGTACTGTTGTGGCGGGTGGTGTTGGTCCTTTAGTTTTATCGGGAGATTTTACTATGGTATGGACCTTTATGAAAAACTTAGATCAGCCTTCAAAAACCATTGTTTTAGGAGGTAGAGGTGGTTATATGTTTCGATTTCCTAAACGCCCAGACCGAAACCTTGTCGTTTTAGTGGGTGCTCAATATTTGGGTATTAGTAAAGGCGGCAGTGGTACCGTTGATTTAGAAAAACTGGTCGGTATTACCCCTGAAAAGAAAGCAGCGGCTTTAAACCAATTAAACGATTGGTATGATGAGCTACCAGACAGTGAACAAGAGGTGTTATTCCCCATTTATGATGGAGCTTCAAGGTGGCTATCAAGTAATGAACCTGTTGAACTAAAATACCGATTTGACAAAACCATGTATTATCCTGTAAGTATGAGTTTAGGGGTTAATATGCAAATCAACAAAAGATATACCTTTACAGGAATTTACTCATTCTTGGGAAGTAGACAACAAGTTGTATTTGGATTGGGATATAGGTTTGGAATTAAAGGTAACAATTTCCTATCTGGTTTAACCCTTTAACTATTTTAGCAACATACTGTGTTTAAATTTTTAAAATTAAGTACTCTATTTATCGTTCTTACTTTTGTTAATCCTGTATCTGGACAAAGCAAATCCTTTTTTGGAAAGATTACCTCCTCTCTAAAAAAGAGACAACAACGAAAGGACTCTACTATTGCTGTTGGCGGTCCTTTTCTCAGTATTTTTGCTGGTCCAGGTTATACACCCGAATCAGGGGCTTTACTTGGGGGCGGACTACTATATACATTCAGTACCAATAGGGCCAATAAAAATTTACAGCGTTCATCTATTCCATTACTTGGTAGCATCAGTACCAGAGGTAATATTACGCTAGGGTCTATTGTTAACACGTTTTGGCTAGATAATAAGTTAAGAGCAAGAATGGCTGCAAAATTCTCTAACGTTCGCGCCGATTATTTTGGCATAGGATATGAAAACAATGCTGCTATTGAAAAAGGTGAAGACACCTCAGAATACAACAGAACATTTTATCAGGTTGAACCCAAAATAGAGTATCAAATACTACCAAATCTTTATGGAGGTATAGCCTTTATGTATAGTAATTTTGACGTAAAAGAAACCAACCCCATAATGGCCATTGACCCCAATTACATAGAATTTGGACCAAAAATAAGGGAGTCTGGCGTCTTTTATTCCTTAACTTTTGATAGCAGAGATATTGTGGTAAATGCCTATAAAGGCGCTTACATCTCTTTTTCTTATTATAATGCCACCGATAAATTAGGAGGTAATCAAAACTTTGAAGCTATTGAATTAGATGCTAGATATTATAAAACCTTAAATAGACCAGGGAATCTTTTAGCTGCAAAATTATACACTAGAAAAGCCATGGGACATGTGCCTTATAGCGCCATGACACTTATTGGTTCAACAGATTTATTAAGAGGCTACTTAAACGGGTTATACCGTGACAAATCTGGGATGGCCTTCATAGGCGAATGGCGCTATATGTTTTTAAATAAAATGAAAGACATGAGTAAAGTAGGTCTTGTAACCTGGCTAGGAACAGGTTCTATAGGAAATAGCTTTGATGACTTTCAAAATTGGCTACCAAATGGCGGTGTTGGCTTTCGGTATGAAGTACAACCTAGAATGAATGTACGTGTAGATTTTGGTATTGGAAAAAATAGTACGGGGCTTTATTTTAATTTCTCTGAAGCTTTTTAATACTTTTTTTAAAATCTAAACCTCCCCTTTTTTAATTAACATATATTGAACGAATTCTTATCACAATACTGCAGATATGTATAATTTAAACATATACCTAATTACGTATTTATTCCTATTTATTTGAACTCATACAATGGATACCTATTGTTCAATTATTATACCTACAAACTTCTATTTGCTTTATAAACCGACTAATTACTAAGTAAAATCAAGTAAGAACCTTACACCTTAATCTAGATTAAGCATGGTTCTTAATTTACCTTATAAGCATACCTGCTAAAAGCATAGCATCTTTGCATCATGATAATTAATTAAAAAACATTAATAAAAATAAAAATCATGAAAACAAATTTTTATCCTAGATTTATAGCAATCCTAGCTATTGCAATGCTTACAGTAAGTTGTAGCCAAACAGAAAACACAAAAACGGAAGCTAGTGCTTCTACAGAAAAAACGACTTCTGTGCCTCCAAACACTGAAGTATTTCTTAAAAAATATGCAGGACAAAAGAATAATTTAACGGTAGCTGAGCATAAAAAACTTCTTGAAGAAGGTTACCCACTCAACAGAATGCGTAGGGCTCAAGATTTATTCTCTGCAAGACATTTCACCTCGGATGTTATGGATGATAAAGAGACCGGTATGGATGATGCTCTCTATTACCACAATTTCATGTGGGAATTTTTACCAAGTGCCGTGGTGCCAGCTTCAGAGAATCAATTTGAGTTGCCGAGAGTATTGGATAGCAGGTTCGATGAGATTACCTATGATGACGTAGAAGGGAATGCATTTCCAACGCTAATCGAGTACACGAATTCTTCCGAATCTAGACTACAGGCCATCATGATGATACATAAGGGAAAAGTGGTTTATGAAAATTACCCTGGAATGCGCCCTGAAGACAAGCATGTTTGGATGTCTGTAACCAAAGCTGTTACCGGCACGCTTATGATGGATTTAATTGTATCAGGTAAAGTGGATGATAACGCTCCAATTACCGATTACGTTCCAAGATTAAAGGGTAGCGATTGGGATAATGTTCCCGTTCGAGCGGTTTTAACCATGTCGGCAGGTTTAAATGCTGATGATGTATCGGGTAATATGTACAAATACGGCACTATGGAACAGCGCTACTACCAAGCCTCATTTGGAGACCTGTACGAAGGAAAGCATGAAGATTGGATAGATGTAATTCGTGAAGCAAAAAAAATTGCTGAACCCTATAGCCTGTATCAGTATGCTAGTATGAATACGCAAGTATTGAGTGTAGCCATTGAAAACGTCACTGGAAAGAAAATGGTGGATCACCTATACGATAGACTCTTCAAATATGCCGGTACTGGTGAATTTGTGCCCAACTTGTTCCCTGATGGAACCATTCATTCAGCTACCGCTATGAATTCAACGCTTGAGGATATGGGAAGATTTGGCCTACTATACACACCATCTTTCCAGCGAATTACAGGCAAAGAAGTAATATCACAAGAGATTATTGACTACTTATTCGAGAGCATGATACCTGCTGAAATTTTCAATAAAAACTTTGTAGGAAAAACAGCTTATAAATACTTAGGTGATCAAGCCGTAATAGGAAGTGGCGCTCAATTTGACTTCTTATGGGAAGATGGGGCTCTTGCCAAGTTGGGACACAATGGTCAGGGAATCTACATTGACCCTAAGCGGGACTTTGTAGGTGTATATTTCAGTTCATCCGTTGACCTTAATCGCCCTGTAGGATATATGAGAGCAGCAGCTTTGTCATTAGATAATAAATAGCACACTAGACTGTTAGGTTCCAGGATAAAGACTCACTATGAAGTTCTAAATATAGAGAATTTCATAGTGAGCCTATTTTGTTACACTTGAAATATTTAAGGAGATGCTAGTTATTATAAAACCTTAAATAGACCAGAGAATCTTTTAGCTGTAAAATTATACACTAGAAAAGCCATGGGACATGTGCCTTATAGTGCATTGACACTTATTGGTTCAACAGATTTATTAAGAAGCTACTTAAACGGGGTATACCGTGACAAATTTGGGATGGCCTTCATAGGCGAATGGCGCTATATGTTTTTAAATAAAATGAAAGACATGAGCAAAGTAGGTATTGTAACCTGGCTAGGAACAGGTTCTATAGGAAATAGCTTTGAAGACTTTCAAAATTGGCTACCAAATGGCGGTGTTGGCTTTCGGTATGAAGTACAACCTAGGATGAATGTAGGTGTAGATTTTGGTATTGGAAAAAATAGTAAGGGGCTTTATTTTAATTTCTCTGAAGCTTTTTATCAGCTAAAACGTATTCAAATTTTTTAAAATTTCTTTAAAGTTTTCATACACAATGCTTAATCGTATTGCTCATTTAGCACTAATTTTCTTTTTAAACCACTAATTTTAAAAGAAATACGTTTAATGTTTTTCTCAAACATTAAACAATGTTAAGAAATCATTAACATGGTATACTTTTTTTATAATGCACGCATAGTTTATAAAAAAATGCTTATTTTTATATTGGTTTTCATTTGCCAACTTGCTTTATTAATCTCTAACTAACATTTTATGAATACAAGAATTTCAACATTCTTAGTGTTTTGTTCATTTCTATTTTTTCTAATTAGCGAACAAAAAGCCATGTTCATAAAAATTGCTGGTGTAGTTGATGGCATCATTGAAAAGGTCAAATTATTCAGCAAAATTTATTTAAAAAGAACACCAGTAAAACAAATTCCTGAAAACATAGCTTTATTCCCATATTTGGAGGATATGTATTGGCGAGCAAACTATACCTATGCAGTCAGGGTTAGTTCAAATAAAGTCCCTTGAGAAAACAACAACCTTTTCAGATTCCCCCAAACATTTTATTATTATTAAAAAATGATATCGTTTAAAAAAAACAACTAACAATGAACTTCAAAAATAGTAATCATATGAAATCTAAATTTATTTATTACGCTGGAATATGCTCCCTTGCCCTATGCTTTAGTTGCAACCAAAAATCAGGACAAAGTACGTCAGAAGAAAAACCTTCAGAACCTGTTAACCTAGAAAATTTTACTTCTATGCAGATGACAGGTATTGAGCAAATATCTGTTGATGTCGATTTAGATGCTGCGGTTAAAAGACTATCAAAAGCCGTAACTTTTAAAACAATATCTAACCAAGACAGAGATGATTTTGATACCAAAGCTTTTGAGGGGTATCATAAATTTTTAGAACAATCATACCCTTTAGTACATAAAACACTAAAAAAAGAACTACATGGCGATCCTAGACCTTACAGTTTACTTTACACTTGGGAAGGTAAAGATCCTAGTTTAGAACCAGCATTATTTTATGCCCATCAAGACGTTGTGCCAGTTCCTGAGGAATCTAGGGGAGAATGGAAAGTAGAGCCTTTTGCAGGCACTGTAAAAGATGGTTACATCTGGGGCCGCGGGGTGTTAGATGATAAAAATCAAATTCATGCTATTTTAGAGGCAGCCGAAATGAAACTTAAAGAAGGTTGGCAGCCAGAACGTACCCTTTATTTTGTATTTGGACAGGATGAAGAAGTAGGAGGTGCAGAAGGTGCCAAAAAAGTAGCCGATGTTCTAGAAGCACGAGGTATTAAGCGATTTGCTTATGTTATGGATGAGTCCGCTCCATTAACTCCTGGTATATTTCCAGGTATTAAAGACAATACGGCATTAATTGGTATTGCTCAAAAAGGGTTTATTAGTTTAGAATTGGCTATACATGGTATTGGTGGGCATTCTTCTATGCCTCCAGAAGAATCTAACATTGGTATTTTGGCAAAAGCGATTACGAAATTAGAAGCAGCTCCGTTTCCTTATAAAATACATCCTGCGGTTCGTTCGCAATACCGTTATATGGGGCCAGAATTAGATGAATCACTACAGCCTCTATTTGCTGCGGTTGCTTTTGGTAAAGATGGAGAACTCACAGACATGGAAAAAAAATTCATTGAGAGCATGACAAAAAATGAAGTAACAAGAGCCATGTTACATACTACAATAGCTACCACCATGTTTAATGCAGGTATTAAAGATAATGTATTGCCACCTTCAGCAACCGCTGTTGTAAATTTCAGACCTATGCCAGGTGATACTCCAGAAGTGATCATTGAACATATTAAAAAAGCAATTAACGATGATCGCATTCAAATTAGAGACATTTCTGCTTCAACACCAGCTACCAACATAGCACAGGTAGGCAATCCAGCTTATAATATGCTTGAAAAAACCATTCGTCAAATCTATGGTAATGATTTAATTGTATCGCCTTTCTTTGTAATTGGTGGTTCAGATTCTAAACACTTTCAGGCACGTGATTTTGCACCAGATGTATATACCATCACTGCTATTCAATTAGAAAACACCGAAGAATTTAAAGGATTCCATGGTGTGAATGAGCGTATTTTGGTTGATGAATATGCCAAATCTATTGGCTTCTTTTATACCATATTTGATAATCTAAAAGAGCTTAAAAAATAAATTACTTAGCTATTAATCCATTAAATTTTTTTATGAAAAACCACAAATTAACCTTAGTTCTATTAATGCTTTTCTTAAGCCTTATGGCTTTTAGTCAAAAAAAGCAAACTTCATCCATACTTATTAAAAACGCCAACGTTTTTGATGGTGTAAATGAAAAGCTCATTGAAGGCACAGATATTCTAGTGGAAGATAATCTGGTTAAACAAATAGCCAAAAGCATAAAAGCCCCGAAAGGCGCTGAAGTTATTGATGCTGGTGGAAAATTTCTAATGCCAGGCCTTATTGATGTGCACTGGCATACCACTTATGCGTATACCCCAGCAACTGTACTTATGCTAAATCAAGGCGATATGCCAGAAGTAGCTATTCGAAGTATGACGGGCGCTAAACTCACTTTGATGCGTGGTTTTACTACGGTTAGAGACCCAGGAGGAAATCCATTTGCCATTAAAAAACTAATAGATTCTGGAGAATATCCAGGGCATCGTATTTTACCATCGGGGCCATTTATGAGTCAAACTTCTGGACATGCCGATTTTCATACGGTACTAGCAGAAAACCCCAGGAACTCTACTTCAGAACTCAGCTACTGGGAACGTAATATGATGGCCATGATTGCTGATGGCGTGCCAGAAGTACGTAAAAGATCAAGAGAAATTTTAAAGTACGGTGCTACGCAAATAAAAATTTGTACCGGCGGAGGCGTATCTTCACAATACGACCCGCTAGATGTTGGTGAATTCTCTGTAGAAGAAATAGAAGCTGTCGTAGAAGAAGCCGCAAACTTTAACACCTATGTACATGCTCATGTAATGACAGATGAAGGCATCAAGAAGTCTATATTGGCTGGTGTAAAATGTATAGAGCATGGTTTTTTTGCCTCAGACGAAACTTTAAAACTAATGAAAGAACATGATGCTTGGCTAAGTCCTCAAGCTATGTTTGCAGACGACATGAAATGGGCAAGTCCTGTTAGCGAAAAAAAATGGCTTCAAGTTACAGACGCTGTTAACAATGTATATACACAAGCACGCAAGCTAGGTGTAAATGTCGCTTTTGGTACAGACCAATTAATGGACGCCTCTAAAGCCGCACAGCAAAGCCTCTATTTGGTAAGAATGGGCACTTGGTTTACTAACTATGAAGTGTTAAAAATGGTTACTTCTGATAACGCTCGTCTGTTAGAATTGAGTGGTCCGCGCCACCCATATCAAGAAGGGCCATTGGGTAAAATTGTTGAAGGCGCCTATGCAGACCTGATTATTATTGATGGTAACCCAATGAAAGACCTTAGCGTTATGCAAGAATATGACGAAAAATTTCAGCTAATCATGAAGGATGGTAAAGTGTATAAAAACACGTTAAAATAGATTATATTAAAAGGCCTTAAGTGAGGTAATATTGCTTCACTTGAGGCCTATTGATGTTCTTTTTGTAATCTATGAAGCATCATAACATTTTAAGCCAAAACAAATAATATTACCTTTAATATTACACCTAAAATAACATTTAAAAACTATGACTATGATTACTCTTAAAAAACGACAAAACATAATTTGTGCTGTTTTACTGCACCTTATTATGTCCTTTCTAGTAGTAAATGCCCAAGATACAGGAGACAGTAAAAAACCAGATTCTGATGAAGAATTAGCAAAAAAACTGGCTAACCCAAATGCCACATTAGGCCAAATGCTTTTCCCTATAGATTATGTAAATTACAATGGCGATATTCCAGATGCTAATCAAAATGGTTTTGTATTGAATTTTCAACCGTCATTACCTATTCCTATTTCACAAGGTATAAATCTTTATGTGAGGCCATTAATACCTGTTTTCTTATCACAACCGGTTTTAGGGATAAATGGTTTTGAAAATAAAGGCGGTTTAGGTAACATTAGTGCCGATGTAGCCATAGGTAAAACCTGGCCATCAAAATGGATTACCTTGGTTGGTGTTTTTGGAGGTTTTCCTACGGCTTCAAACAAAGCATTAAGAGCAAGCCAGGTAACGCTTGGCCCTGAAATAATGGCTGCTAAACTCACCAAATGGGGTGTATTAGGTTTAATGGTGAGTCAAGCCATAGGTGTTGGTAGTGTAAAAGATTATGCGGGAGGTACCATTTTCACCAATGATGTATTTGGCACAAGTACAGGGCCTAAAAGTGCAAGCGTTACAGCTGGACAGTATTTTTATACCGTAAATCTCAGCAAAGGTTGGCAAATTAGTGCCACACCAACGTATGCATACAATCATCGTGGTACTAAAGGCAATAAACTATCCTTACCAATAGGAACAGGTGCGCAAAAAGTATTAAAGTTCGGCAAGTTACCAGTTAGAATGGGCTTACAATACTGGTATTATGTAGCTTCTCCTGATGCCTTTGGCCCGCAACACCAAATTAGATTTACATTTGCCCCGGTAGTTCCATTACCTTGGTAAATCACTATACAATTCAATTTATAATAGAAAATTCTACAAATTACATGAACTTTTTATTATAAATTGAATTATTTTTATGCGTTATTTCGTGATACACAAACCATATGATTGCTAGTCAAAGTGCATAGTAAGTGAAAATTATTTTCTATTCATGCTATGGTGACTACATTACAAATATTAAATTTCTATATATGAAAAGTAGTAGCTTTTTTTCCGTACTAATAAGCCTTTATTTTTCTTTAACTCTTCAGGCTCAGGTTAAAGACTCTATTCCTAATCCATTAGAAACACCAAAAGAGGATCTTAAAGAAAGTGTTTTAAAAACAGCTAGAGAACATCTTGTTAGTTCTAAATTTCCAGGGTCATGGCCCATGTTTGGTACCGATTTTCGAATGAAAATTGGAGGCTATTTAAAAGCTGACTTTTTGTATGACTTTAATGGCACCCGAGATAAAGACCAGTTTCTCATGTCAACCATACCTGTAGAAGGGCAACCTGAATTTGGTAATGAAGGATACACCCATTTTTTGGTTAAAGAAACTCGTTTTAACATTGATGTAAGACGCCATGCCGAAGGAAAAATACCATTACATTTATTTTTTGAAGGCGACTGGTTCAATACTTCTGGTTATTTTAGAATAAGACACGCTTATATTGGCGCTGGCGATTTCATCATTGGTCAAACCTGGACCACCTTATCATTTTTAGAATCTATGGCCTTTATGATTGATTTTGCTGCTGGTGACGCCCTGTTTGGAGGTCGCTCCATACAAGTAAGGTATCAAAAACAAATAACAGACAAAATAAAAATTGCTGCAGCCATAGAAAACCAGAACTTTTTAGGCATTGAAAACCCTAACAATTTTGATGGCAAGGCATCTTTGCAACTCCCTTTACTCGCTTTGAGAATGGATTACCGTTGGAAAACTGGTGTGTTATTTTTAGGAACAAGTGTGGCTCAATTACGTTGGGATGGCACCAATACAGGCCCCTACGATCAAACCATTCAATGGAATTTTGTGGTTGCGGGAAGACAGTATATTGGTGAAAACAATTATTTTACCTACAACCTTAATTACGGTTCCGCTTGCGGGGAAAATATTATAGCCTTTGCTGGCAGTAACGCCAATGCCGTATTAAATGCCGATGGAAAACTTGAACCAATGATAGCCAAATCAGCGTTAGTTGGTTTTATGCATCGTTGGGCTCCTAAATTAGAAAGCAATATAAATTATGCGTATGGATGGCTTGGTGCACCAGCATCACGAGCCGATTTTGCATTAAAACGCGGTGGTATTGGTCATTTAAATCTGGTATATCGATTTGATAAAAACTTCACAATAGGTGCTGAATACATTTGGGGTGCACAACGAACCTCTAATGATGCTTACGGGGAAGCTAACAGACTGCAAACCATGGCTAAATTTGAATTTTAAAGAGAGCAGCGATTAGCTTATATATAGGGGTTATTTCATTCTAACAATGAAAATTCTAAAAGCAATAGTTTCATGCCAAACAAACAACTATTTATTGGGTTTTACGTTTTATCTATCACTCTCTTTACAGGGCACGTTTATGGGCAACAATTTGCAGGAGACAATCAGTGGGTGGCGCCTCATGGTGTGGGTACGTTAGTGGCTACTGCCGGACAGGATTATGCGCAATTTTATGCCATACTGGCCTTTTTACCCGAATGGGAGTTTAATTCACAGTTTGTATATTATTATAATGACCCTAAAACCAATTCAGAAGCTTTTATAAACCCTTCTTTTTATTTAAAGCGCCGGTTATATCAAAACGAAGCAGAAACAGCAGGCTATTCAGTACTGGGAGGAGTTGGTTTGTTTCCTCACCATTTAGACTACGGAGAAATAACCAGTAGTTTTCAATCCTGGTGGGTTATGGGTACCGCCACGTTTGCTTTTGCTAAAAATAATGTGCTTTTAGATATATTACCAGGAGCAACGGTAAACTTAGATCATAAACAAACAAATACTACGGCTTGGGGTTTCACTTATAGCTCAAGACTTGCAATATATAAAGTCATTCCACAATCGGCTATCGTTGGGGAAGTATTTGGAACTGCTGGTCAAGCAAACGCACCCATTAGTTATCGTGCGGGTGTAAGATGGGAAAGTAAAAAATGGATAGTTGCATTGACCTATTCTAGTGCTTTCAACAAGTCTCAACGAGCGGGCTTAGAATTAGGAATAATGTGCTACACTAATGCTTTATTTGGAGAAAACCGTCAAAAAAATAAATAGTGAAGTTAAATAGCTATAAATAAGGTTTAGAGTTTGTCTTATTTAATTCAAGTAACTGTCATTCATAACTCCCATGATTTTACTATCTTTAAATATAAATGAAGCGCTAAAAATCAGCTACTTGTAGCTTTAAGTTAAAAACCTAAACATGTTTTTCTTGAATATTCTGGTGTTTAAAAAAAATTAAAACTATTGCAAATACATTTACTATGAAATTAACTAATCAAAGAAAAACAGCAATTATATTGTTGGTGCTAAGCATGTGCTTCACTTTTGGATGTAAGCAAGAGAAAAAAGAATCGTTTGATGCGCAGCTGTATTTTGGGGGAGACATACTTACTATGAAAGGTGCCACACCAACATATACAGAGGCCTTGGTTGTAAAAGAGGACAAGATTGCCTTTGTAGGTACGCTTAATGAAGCTGAAAAGCAATTTAGCAACGCCAAAAAAGTTAACCTAAACAGCAATACTATGTTGCCTGGTTTTATTGATGGTCACGCTCATTTTACAGCATTTAGTATTCAGGCTATTGGGGCACAAATATTACCTCCCCCAGATGCTGGAGCTAAAAACATACCCGAACTTATTAAAATTCTAAAAGCATGGAATACTCCAGAGAACAGAGCCTTAACTGGTTGGGTTTTTGGGATGGGATTTGATGATTCTATATTAGAAGAAAAACGTTTTCCAACGAAGCATGATCTAGATGAGGTAACCACAGAATTTCCAGTTATGATTGTTCATATTTCAGGGCATTTTGCTGTTGTTAACTCTAAAGGTCTAGAAAAAATAGGCTATGATGCTAGTACTAAAAATCCCGAAGGAGGGGTTATTAGGCGAGAAGAAGGCAGCAATGAACCCAATGGGGTTTTAGAAGAGCTTGCTGCTATACCTTATGCCTTTAAGGCAACCACTCCTGTAACTAAGGAAGCCTCGGATAAATTCTTTGAAGCTGGTCAAAATATGGCATTATCATATGGCTATACAACGGCTCAGGATGGTAGAACCATGAAAGCTAGTCATGATATGCTTGCGGCTGCATCAGAAAATGACAAGTTAAAATTAGATGTAGTCAGCTATATCGATTACACTGTTGTTGATGAGTTGATGAGTACGCCTTGGAATAGTACCACATACAATAATCATTATCGTATTGGAGGTATGAAAGTGACCCTAGATGGTTCTCCTCAAGGTAGAACCGCTTGGAGAACAATTCCATATTTAATACCACCCGATGGACAAGACGCCAACTATAAAGGCTATCCTGCCATACCAAGTGATAGCACCTTACTAACCATTTATGAAAAAGGGTATAAAAACAACTGGCAAATACTAAGTCATACCAACGGCGATGCGGCTGCAGATCAACTGTTAAGAACTATGCGAAAATTGGAAGAGCGCTATAGTCATGATAAAAGGCGTGATGTTATTATACATGGTCAATACATACGTAAAGACCAGTTAGATGATGCCAAAGACCTTAATTTAATGGTTTCACTTTTTCCATTGCACACGTTTTATTGGGGAGATTGGCATAAACAAATCATTGGAGACAGTTTAGGTAATAAAATTAGCCCTACCAGAACAGCTTTGGATAAAGGTGTGAAAATCACTATTCATACAGATGCACCAGTAGCCTTACCAAACCTGATGCGTATGGTAGGGATTTCTGTAGAACGCAAATCGCGATCTGGACAAGTTATTGGAGCAGACGAAAAAATTTCAGCCTACGAAGCTTTGCAGGGTATTACGAGTTGGTCGGCCTATCAGCATTTTGAAGAAGATAGTAAAGGCACATTAGAAGTTGGAAAATTAGCAGATTTAGTAGTTCTTGATAAAAACCCGTTAAAAGTTCCTGAGGCAGACATCAAAGAAATTCTTGTTTTAGAAACGATAAAAGAAGGAAAGTCCGTTTATCTAAAACCAAAAAAGTAACTAACAAATATTCTTAAAAAAAGAACTGCTATGTTTAATTCTAGTTTTTATGCTGTATGTTGTTAGAGTACTAATAAAACAAATTAGAAGATGACGATGTTAAATTAAAATAAATGCTTTTTATTATTGTCTAGTTAATTTATAATATGCATAGTGTCAATCAAAATAGCTTTGTACTAAGTTTTCAACCTTCTTGTCCAATTTAGGGGTTACAAGGTGAAACCTTGATACGGCTTTATTAATTAATTTAAATACAAATTAAAATGAAGAAAATCATTCTTTTTGCTATCCTTATTGCTCTCAGTGCTCAAACCATAGCTCAAAACGAAGACCGTATTCTTGAAGACGAAATTATTCAGGTAGAAGAGGGTAAATTTACCTACGATATGTCTTTTGCTTTTAAAACCATGAATGTATTTAGAGGGCTTACCCCTTCAAAAACACCTGTTTTAGCTACACAAGCAGGTGTTAAATATGGTGATTTTATTTTAGGATTTTACGGAGGGGTTAATACAAATAGTGCATATCAAGAAACCGATCTTATTCTTATTTATTACAGACCAAAATTCAATCTAAGATTAGACTGGTATTACAATTTCACGGAAGGTATTACCAATATCCCCACAGCGTCTGGTTTTTTTGATTTTAATCCAGAAACCACACGTGGCCTTTTAGATTTTATGGCAAGCTTTAAACTATCTAATCATTTTTCACTGTTGTCATCAACCTTTTTATTTGGTAGAGACCGGCCATCCTTACCTGAAGATGATGCCAATGACATTTTATTAAGACGGGGAGAACAGCGCTATACACAATACTTTAATGTGACTTACAGCAAAAAAGCTGGAGATTACAAAATAGAAGCGCATATAGGGTATTCTTTTAGTTGGAACGATTTAAGCGGTCCCACATTCTACTCTAGCAAAGCAGGCTTTAATGATATTGGAGTCTCATTAAAACGTAATCTTGTTGACACAGACAAAATTACTATTCCTATAAAAGCATCCATGGTTGTAAATCCGTTGAGTGATAATGTGTATTTGGTAGCCACCATTCAACTTGTAGATATTACCCGATTTTAAACCTGCGCTTTACACCAAATAAAACAATTTATACCTACCTAACATAATACAACACATAATATGACTTCAGCTAGCTGATTTTCAATAACAAAAAAACCCGCAGCAGGGTTTGGTAATCAAATTTATAATCGTAAATTTGCAAACTCTTTTTGAGAGAGGAATGTTTAATAATTAAAAATCAATTAGTGTGGACACATTAAGCTACAAAACGATTTCAGCAAACAAAGCTACTGTAAATAAAGAGTGGGTTTTGGTTGATGCTGAAGGTCAAGCGCTTGGTCGTTTAGCTTCAAAAGTTGCAAAACTATTAAGAGGTAAGCACAAGCCAAACTTCACACCTCATGTTGATTGTGGAGATAATGTAATCATTATCAACGCAGAGAAAATCACATTATCCGGTAACAAATGGGCTGAGAAATCATACATTCGTCACACAGGATACCCAGGAGGTCAAAGAAGTTTAACTGCTACAGAATTGTATGGAAAAGATCCTGCAAGAGTAGTAGAAAAATCAGTAAAAGGAATGTTACCTAAAAACAAATTAGGTGCCGATTTATTCCGTAATCTAACCGTTGTTGTTGGTTCAGAGCATAAACACGAAGCTCAAAAACCAAAAACAATCAATTTAAACGAATTTAATTAATGGAAGTAATTCACAAAATCGGCCGTAGAAAAACGGCTGTTGCTCGTGCTTATGTATCTGCGGGAAGCGGAAACATTACGATTAACAAAAAAGACTTAGCTAATTACTTTACTACCGCTACGTTACAGTACAAAGTAAAGCAACCATTAGCTTTGACTAACAATGAAAGCAACTTTGATATTACAGTAAATGTATATGGAGGTGGTATTACTGGTCAAGCAGAAGCTGTTCGTTTAGCTATTTCTCGTGCTATGTGCGAGGTTGATGCTGAGAATAGATTAACTTTAAAACCAGAAGGTTTATTAACAAGAGATCCAAGAATGGTAGAGCGTAAAAAATTCGGTCAGAAGAAAGCGCGTAAGAAATTCCAGTTCTCTAAACGTTAATATCATTTTCAGATGTGCGGCATAAACTATCTTGTTTCACATCTATATCAAAAATTTAAAAAACAGTTATTGTTGTCCTGGTCTATAAATAAGACAGGAATTAGTTTAGCATCTAAATGATTAAGGCGAATTTTTAAAAGGACCACTTAATCATTGCTAATTCAACAGAACGTAAACTATTACAAAATGGCAGTAGAAGTAAAAGAATTACTTGAAGCAGGTGTACACTTTGGGCACTTGACACGTAAGTGGGATCCAAACATGGCGCCTTACGTTTATATGGAGCGTAACGGTATCCATATCATTAATCTATATAAAACAGCGGCTAAAATTGAAGAAGCCGGAGCTGCATTAGCAAAAATTGCCGCTTCAGGACGTAAAATTTTATTCGTTGCAACAAAAAAACAAGCAAAAGATATTGTTGCTGAAAAAGCTGGAGAAATTAATATGCCTTACATCACTGAAAGATGGCCAGGTGGTATGTTAACTAACTTTGTTACTATTAGAAAAGCGGTTAAAAAAATGGCTTCTATTGATAGAATGAAGAAAGACGGCACCTTCAATACATTATCTAAAAAGGAGCGTTTACAAGTAGATCGTTTAAGAGCTAAGTTAGAAAAAAACTTAGGATCTATTAGTGACATGACGCGTTTACCAGGTGCTTTATTTGTTGTAGATATTAAGCGTGAGCATATCGCGATTAAAGAAGCTCAAAAATTAAACATTCCTATTTTTGCAATGGTTGACACCAACTCTGATCCACGTCAGGTTGACTATGTTATCCCTGCAAATGATGATGCTTCAAAATCAATTGATAAGATTTTATCTCATGTAACATCTGCAATTTCCGGAGGTTTAGCTGAGCGTAAAGCTGAAAAAGAAGCAAGTTCCTCTGCAAAAGAAACTACTAAAGCAAAAGCTAAACAAGCCGTTGCTGAAGAAGAAGAATAAAAAACATTAATACAACACAAATAAGTCGTTTAGTTCTTTTCTTTGCAGGAAATAAATTGAACGACTTTTTTTAAATTATAATTACTATGAGTACTACAGTAAAAGTAACAGCTGCAGAAGTTAATAAATTAAGACAAGCAACTGGAGCAGGTATGATGGATTGCAAGAAAGCTTTGGTTGAGGCTGAAGGCGATTTTGATAAAGCTATTGAAGTTTTACGTAAGAAAGGACAAAAAGTAGCAGAAAAAAGAGCTGACAGAGAGTCTTCTGAAGGTGCTGCTGTAGCTAAAATCAATGCAGACCAAACAGCGGGTGTTGCCATAGTTTTAGGCTGCGAAACAGACTTTGTTGGTAAAAATGAAAATTTCTTAGCACTTGCTAATGATTTAGCTGATATCGCTTTAAACCACGATTCAAAAGAAGCCTTTTTAGCGGCCGATTTTGGTGGTATGACTGTTGCTGAAAAATTAGTTGAGCAAACTGGGGTTATTGGCGAAAAACTAGACATTACAGCTTTTGAAAAATTAGAAGCTGCTTATGTGGGGTCTTATGTACACATTAACAAAATTGCTGCTTTAGTTGGTTTAACTGCAAAGGTTGATAATGCTGATGTTTTAGTAAAAGACATAGCTATGCAAGTTGCTTCAATGGGGGCTACATCATTATCATACAAAGATTTTGATCCTGCTTATGTGGCGTCTGAAACTGAAGCAAGAATTGCAGTTATAGAAAAAGACAATATTGAGCTTGGCCGTTTAGGTAAAACACTTAAAAATGTACCTAAATACATCTCAATGGCACAATTAACACCTGAAGTTTTAGCACAAGCTGAAGAAGATGCTAAAGCAGAGTTAGCTGCTGAAGGTAAACCAGAAAAGATTTGGGACCGAATTTTACCAGGTAAAATGGAACGTTTCATTTCTGACAACACGACTTTAGATCAAGAACAATGTCTATTGGATCAAAAATTCATCAAAGATGAAAAGAAAACAGTTGCAGACTATGTTGCTTCTTTTGGAGATGTTGAAATCGTTGGTTTTAAACGTGCTACTGTAGGATAACATGAACCATTTCCGCTTTGGCGGACACATTCATATAAAACCACTATTCCCTTGAATAGTGGTTTTTTTATTCTAAAATTAAGGTTTTATATAAATTCCAAAATAAAAAAAATACGTAATTTTGCGCAACTTCAGTTAAAACAAAACATGAAATATAAAAGAATACTCCTTAAACTATCTGGTGAAGCACTCATGGGAACACGCCAATATGGTATTGATTCTGAACGCTTGGCAGAATACGCGCAAGACATAAAAACGATAATGGACAAAGGTGTTGAAGTAGCCATTGTTATAGGTGGCGGTAACATTTTTAGAGGTGTGGCTGGAGCTAGTAAAGGTATGGACCGTGTACAAGGGGATTATATGGGTATGCTAGCAACGGTTATTAATGGATTGGCTTTACAAGGTGCTTTAGAAGATGCTGGTATGCCAACAAGATTACAAACCGCTATAAAAATAAATGAAGTAGCCGAACCTTTTATTAGAAGAAAAGCCATGCGCCATTTAGAAAAAGGCCGTGTAGTTATTTTTGGTGGCGGTACTGGAAATCCTTATTTTACAACTGATTCTGCCGCTGTATTGCGTGCTATCGAGATTGAAGCCGATGTTATTTTAAAAGGAACCCGTGTTGACGGTATCTACAATGCAGATCCGGAAAAAGACACCAATGCCGTTAAATTTAACACCATAAGTTTTGATGATGTACTACGTAAAGGTCTTAAAGTTATGGACACAACAGCTTTTACCTTAAGTCAAGAAAACAATTTACCTATTATTGTTTTTGACATGAATAAAAAAGGAAATTTACTTAAAGTAGTTTCTGGCGAAAATATAGGTACTGTAGTTAACGTTTAATACTTGGCGCAATTTTTGATTTAATCCCTAAAAATTAAAACAATGAACGAAGACATTCAATTTATATTAGACACCACAAAGGAATCAATGGATAACGCCATTGCTCATCTAAAAAAGGCATTTTTAAATATAAGAGCAGGAAAAGCGAGCCCTGCCATGCTTGGTAGTGTTATGGTTGACTATTATGGTTCACAAACCCCATTATCGCAAGTTGCTAATGTTAACACGCCAGATGGTAGAACCATTTCTGTTCAACCTTGGGAAAAAAGTATGCTACAAGAAATTGAACGTGGCATTGCCTATGCCAACCTAGGGTTTAATCCTATGAATAATGGCGAGGTTATAATCATTAATGTGCCACCATTAACTGAAGAACGAAGAAAAATATTAGCTAAACAAGCAAAAGCTGAAGCAGAAGATGCTAAAATAAGCATTAGAACGGCTAGAAAAGAAGCCATGAATGAGGTTAAGAAAAATGATGATGTTTCAGAAGACCTAAAAAAGAATGCTGAAATTGATATTCAAGCGCTTACCGATAAATTTGTAAAAATTATTGATGATCTTTTTGATACTAAAGAAAAAGAAATCATGACCGTATAATAGAAAAGCGACTATTACCATGTCGCTTTTTTCATAATTCTGCCTATAAACGGTTTTTAAATGCCAAAAAGCTCATTTTTTTTATTAGCTATTTTTTCGACTTTTTTGGCACAATCACAAGAGCCAATTGATGTTACTAATGAGCCTCAGCGAGACTCTATTAACAAAAACTTATTACTTAAAAGTATTGGAAATGGTTATTTCCCTACCAAGTACTTTAATTTTGACCTTAGGTATTTAGTAAAATACAACCATTACGAAGGGATTCGTACTGGACTAGGCGGAGTAACAAACCATACTTTTTCTGAAAAATTCAGATTCAACACCTATGCAGTTTACGGTTTTAGAGACCATAGATTTAAATACAGTTTTGGAGGAGGTATTAGGTTAGCTCAAAAAACTAATACTTGGTTAAATGCAACCTATACAGATGATTTACAAGAAACGGGGAGTACACGGTACATAACAGACTCTAGGGTATTTCAGTTTTTTGAACCTCGTTTGCTAAATATTGATTTGTTTCACAAGCACATAACAACAGCAGTGGCTATAGAACATCAAATAGCACCCCACCTTCTATCAGAAGCCGAATTTGCAGTAAGTAATATTGAGCCTACCTATAGCTACAACTACCTTTTAAATGACACATCGTATCACTCTTTTAATATAACTACGGGTATTGTAGGATTTCAATGGAGTCCGTTTAGTAAATTTGAACCCACTCCTATTGGTATGAGAGAAACAAAATCGGGATTCCCGAAGTTTTCGTTTCAATACACAAAAAGTTTTAAAAATGCCTTTAAAGGTGATTTTGACTTCTCAAAGTTTGATTTTAAGGTTATTGAAAAGATTGGTCAGAACCCCAACCATTACGGGCAAATTACTCTAGTTACTGGTATGGCTATTGGCGATGCCCCACTCACCCATCTGTACCATGCCTACCCCAATAACATTACAAAAGAAAAAATACTACAACGCTTTACCGTGGCCGGCTTAAACAGTTTTGAAACCATGTATTTTAATGAATTCTTTTCTGATAAATTTGCCACCATTCAGTTTAGATATTTTTTACCACCGTTTCAAATTTCTGATAAGTTAAAACCACAGTTGGTTTTAATTTCTAGGTATGCCATAGGAGACATGGACAATCCTGAAAGACATGACAATATAACTTTTAGCTCTTTAAAGCACGGGTTTACCGAATCTGGTTTTGAATTCAACAAATTACTGTTTGGGTTCGGTTTAAGCTTTACATATCGCTATGGTGCTTACCACCTTCCTAACATTAGTGACAATGTTGCGTTTAAATTCACTTTTAACGTCTCATTTTGAGGTATTATGCCTGATTTTTCTACCTTTGCGCTTCTTTAAAATGACGTATGCTTAAACTTTTAACCAAACACTTTTGGGATGTCGTTGCCAGACTAATTCTTCGTAATAAAATTATTATACTTATTGGTATAATCGCCGCTACTGTTCTGCTTAGTCTTAAATGGGAAAATATGCGTTTCACGTATACTGAAGCCAATTTGTTACCAGATGACCATGAGGTAAATCTTATATATAATGATTTTTTAAAAACCTTTGGAGAAGAAGGAAACCTTATTGTTATAGGCGTTAAAGACTCGACTCTTTTTTCTATTGAAAAACTAAACGCTTGGAATCATCTCTCAGATGCTTTTAAAGTTAATGAAGCTGTTGAAACTGTTATCTCTATTCAAGATTTACAAAAACTCATAAAGGACACAAAACATGAACGGTTTAAACTAGAACCCTTTATAAAAGATTCTATAGCTTCAGTAGCTCAAATAGAAAAGTTGCAGAATGAGTTGTTTAAGAAATATCCTTTTTACGACAATTTTTTATTCAACAAAGACACTAAAACTGTAAGGACAGCCATCTATTTAAATAAAGATATTGTAAACACACCAGCGAGAAAAGACTTTATTATAGATGTGCTACTTCCAAATATTGAAGCCTTTCAAGACCAGTATCATCTAGATGTTCGCGTTTCAGGAATGCCTTACATCAGAACACTGAACTCACAAAATATTGTAGATGAAATTGGCCTATTCATTTTTGCTGCCCTTTTAGTCACTTCTATTATATTCTTTTTCTTTTTCCGATCATTTAGAGCCACTTTTATTTCACTCATTGTTGTGTGCATTGGCGTTATGTGGACGCTTGGTATTATTGGTTTCCTCAATTATGAAATTACCGTATTAACCGCACTAATCCCGCCTCTAATTATTGTTATTGGTATACCCAACTGTATTTTTTTAATCAACAAATACCAACATGAAGTAAAGCTTCATGGCAACAAAGTAAAGTCATTGCAACGTGTTATTACGAAAGTAGGCAATGCTACATTAATGACTAATGTTACAACTGCTTCTGGGTTTGCCACATTCATTTTAACCGAAAGCAAACTATTAAAAGAATTTGGAGTTGTTGCCTCGCTAAGTATATTGGCCATCTTTGTACTTTGTTTACTTATTATTCCTATAATTTATACGTTTTTACCTTTCCCAAAAGACCGGCATCTAGAGCATTTAAACAAACGCTGGATTGGAGGATTTGTAAATTGGATGGAACGAATGGTGAAACATAGGAGAATAACCATTTATATTACAGCCGTTATCCTATTAACCGTTAGTATTATTGGTATTTATCAAATAAAAATATCGGGGAGTTTGATTGAAGATATGCCACAAGAATCTGATTTTGTGCATGACATTCGCTTCTTTGAAGATGAATTTAACGGTATTATGCCATTGGAAATAATGGTGGATACCAAACGGAAAAAGGGGGTTATGAAGCTGTCTACACTGAAGCGTATGAATGAACTAGAAGAGTTGATCATTGAAACACCCGAGCTTTCAAAACCTATTTCGGTAGTTGGTTTGGTTAAATATTCAAAGCAAGCTTACTATAATGGCAATCCTAAATACTATCAGCTTCCAACCTCACAAGAGAACAACTTTATATTGTCTTATGCAAAAAACTCCTCTTCTAATGTTGATTTGCTTAAAAACTTTGTAGATAGTACGGGGCAATATGCGCGTATCACCACCTTTATGAAAGATATAGGTACGGACAAAATGGAACGTATTGAAGAAAACCTACAAACCAAGATTGATAAAGTATTCCCAAAAGAAAAATATAATGTTACCATGACGGGTAAGGCTTTGGTTTTTCAAAAAGGAACCAAATACTTGGTTAAAAACCTAGCTATTTCATTATCTCTGGCTATTTTATTAATTGCTCTTTTCATGGCTTATATGTTCAGATCGGCTAGAATGATTATAGTTTCGCTTATCCCTAATTTATTACCTTTATTAATTACCGCTGGATTAATGGGCTATTTAGGGGTGCCCATAAAACCATCAACCATTTTGGTATTTAGTATTGCCTTTGGTATTTCTGTAGATGACACCATTCATTTTCTGGCTAAATACCGGCAAGAATTGCAAGCAAACAAATGGAAAATAAAAGTATCGGTTTACGGAGCACTTAGAGAAACAGGGGTAAGTATGTTTTACACCTCTATTGTATTGTTTTTTGGGTTTTCAGTATTTACCATCTCTAGTTTTGGAGGTACCGTAGCATTGGGGGCACTGGTTTCTGCCACATTACTGTTTGCTATGTTATCTAATTTATTACTATTACCTTCATTATTATTATCACTTGAACGTAACATTGCGAACAAACAGGTACTTAGAGAACCCTCTATTAATATTATACCTGACGATGATGATGAGGAGGAATAAGAACAAAGTTAATCACTTTAGAAATCATTACAGATTAAAACATTATTATGACTTTTAAACGAAATTTTTTATTGATTTTTCATTTTAATATTTCAAATTTAAAAGCTGAAACCTTTATATTTACATTTTAAAACTAGTATTTATGCAATTAAGAACTGTTTCGGAGTTACTGTCGCAAGAAATTGTTATACCTGATGTTGAAATAAAAGGATGGGTAAGAACCTTTAGAGCTAACAGATTTATTGCGCTAAACGATGGATCAACACTTAATAATATACAATGCGTTGTTGATTTTGAACAATTTGATGAAGCCCTTTTAAAACGCATTACCACAGGTGCGGCCATTCATGTAAAAGGAGAACTTGTTGAAAGCCAAGGAAAGGGACAACAGGTAGAGATTCAAGTAAAAGAATTAGACGTATTAGGAGATTCTAACCCAGACACCTACCCTATTCAGCCTAAAAAACATTCCTTTGAGTTTTTACGAGAACATGCACACTTACGCACAAGAACCAATACATTTAGCGCCGTAATGCGTTTGCGTTCCGCATTGTCATTTGCTATTCATAAATACTTTAATGAAAACGGGTTTTATTACATGCATGCCCCTATTATAACGGGAAGTGATGCTGAAGGTGCTGGCGAAATGTTTAAGGTAACAACATTGGATGCTGAAAATCCGCCGAAAGATGAAAATGGCAACGTAGATTATTCAAAAGATTTTTTTGGAAAAGAAACAAACCTAACGGTTTCTGGGCAGTTAGAGGCAGAAACCTATGCTATGTCACTGGGTAAAGTATACACCTTTGGCCCCACATTTAGAGCAGAAAACTCAAATACGTCAAGGCATTTGGCTGAATTTTGGATGATTGAACCAGAAGTAGCCTTTATGGATTTGGCTGGCAATATGGATTTGGCTGAAGACTTTATGAAATATGTTATTAAATACATATTAGTTAACAACCGCGAAGATTTAGAGTTTTTAGATAAGCGCTTACAAGATGAAGACAAGAAAAAACCTCAAGCTGAGCGCAGCCCAATGTCTTTAATTGAAAAGCTAAACTTTGTTACTGACAACCATTTTAAAAGAGTAAGCTATACTGAAGCTATTGATATTCTACGAAATTCAAAACCTAACAAGAAAAAGAAATTCAAGTACATTATAGATGAATGGGGTACCGATTTACAAAGTGAGCATGAGCGTTATTTGGTAGAAAAACACTTTAAATGTCCTGTTATTTTGTTTGATTATCCTGCCAACATTAAGGCCTTTTATATGCGTTTAAATGATGATGGCAAAACGGTTCGCGCCATGGATATTCTATTCCCAGGGATTGGTGAAATAGTTGGAGGTGCCCAACGTGAAGAACGTTTAGATGTTTTAAAAGAAAAAATGGCCGCAATAAACATTCCAGAAGAAGAACTTTGGTGGTACTTAGATTTAAGAAAATTTGGTACTGCAGTACATTCTGGCTTTGGCCTAGGTTTTGAACGTTTAGTAATGTTTGCAACGGGTATGAGCAATATTAGAGATGTTATTCCTTTTCCAAGAACACCTCAAAACGCTGAATTCTAACTTGATTTTTGCATAACACCTATTCTAAGTAAAAACGTATAGTAATCCTTTAAGATCCATGGGCAAAACTGATCTGTCTATATAAAACAATATAATTTGTACCCCCAAAGGAGAGTAGCTCCCAGCAAGCATCTACAAATAACTGCTTAACGATTATAAAAGCTTGGTATTAGAATCCATTTGAACTCATAAAAGCCTTCAAAGTTGGGTAGGTAATTAATCTAATTATATTATTTTTGATATCAAGTAACCTTTTAGGCATGCTAAAACAACAATTACAATTTAAATTATCGCAAAAACTATCGCCGCAGCAAATTCAGTTAATGAAATTGATTCAGTTGCCCACGCAGGCTTTTGAACAGCGCTTAAAACAAGAGCTAGAAGAAAACCCAGCACTTGAAGGTGGTAAAGAAGATAGTCTGAATGATATAGATAACGAATTTGATAATTCATCTGATGACTTTAATGATACCGAATCTATCAATGCCGAAGACATTAATGTTGATGAATATTTAAGTGATGATGAAATCCCAGATTATAGAACTCAAGCCAACAATTATAGTAGTGATGATGAGGAAAAAAGCATCCCATATGCGGCAGGCACATCGTTTACACAACACCTAACAAATCAATTAAACACCTATAGATTATCAGATGAAGAACGTGATATTGCTGAGTTTTTAGTCGGTAGTGTTGATGAAAGCGGTTATATACGAAGAGATTTGAGTGACATCATGGATGATTTGGCGTTCACTCAAAATGTATATACCACTGAAGACAAAATAAAGGACGTGCTTCACATTGTACATCAATTAGATCCAGCTGGTGTAGGAGCAAGAAATTTACAAGAATGCCTGAGTATTCAATTACATAGAAAACAAAAAACGGCCGCAACAGATTTAGCAATTAATATTATTGATTATGCTTTTGAGCAATTCACCAAAAAGCACTACAAAAAATTACTCCAAAAGTTTGACATTTCCGAAGATCAATTGAAAGAAGCAATTTCAGAAATTGAACATTTAAACCCAAAACCAGGAGGCTCATACGCTGGAAATAATAAAATTGTTGAACACGTTGTTCCCGATTTTGCCATTAGGATAGTGGATGGTGAATTAGAATTAACCCTAAATGGTAGAAATGCTCCAGAACTGCATGTTTCCAGAGAATATAGCAACATGTTGAAAGGGTATAAAGATGCCAAAGATAAATCTAAATCGCAAAAAGACGCTGTCATTTTCATCAAGCAAAAATTAGATGCTGCCAAATGGTTTATAGAAGCTATTAAACAACGTCAGCAAACGTTGTTTGTGACCATGAGCGCCATTATGCATTATCAGAAAGATTATTTTCTATCAGGTGATGAGCGCAGCTTAAAACCAATGATTTTAAAAGATATTGCTGATGAAATTAATATGGACGTATCTACCGTATCTAGAGTAGCCAATAGCAAGTATGTTGATACACCTTATGGTACCAAGCTCATCAAAGAGTTCTTTTCAGAATCTATGAAAAATGATCAAGGAGAAGATGTATCAACGAAAGAAATTAAAAAAATATTAGAAACCGTTATAGAGGAAGAAGACAAAAAAAAGCCATTAACCGATGAAACCTTGGCCGCTATTCTAAAAGAAAAGGGCTATCCTATTGCAAGACGAACAGTGGCCAAATATAGGGAGCAACTAGATATTCCAGTGGCACGTCTAAGAAAAAAAATATGACAGATAAGTTCCTTAAAAGCCTTTCCTTTATTTTTCATCCGTTGTTTATGCCATTGTTGGGGGTTATTTTTTATTTCTCAAAAACCCCTAGATTTGTTGCCCCTGATGTGGTAAAAGCAAAATTAATCTCACTATTCATATTAACAATTTTATTACCTATTCTACTCTATTTCTTTTTAAAGGTATTAGGAAAAGTAAAGTCATTCTATTTAACAACAACTAAAGAGCGTGTGTATCCGTTATTGCTTAACTGCATCATTAATCTTATTATCATTCAACGTATCTTACCGCCTACAGAATCTATAGAGCTCTACTTTTTTTTCTTAGGTATTCTTATTTCTAGTATGACCTGTTTAATGCTAGCTATTATGAAGTTTAAGGCCAGTATTCATTTAATTGGAATATCTGGTTTAACCATGTTTTTTATTGCCTTAAGTGTTCACTTTAGTATAAATATAGTAGGCACATTGTCTGTCATGACCCTAGTTCTTGGTGCTGTTGCCACTTCAAGATTACATGTAAAAGCACATGTTGCCGTAGAACTAGTGGTGGGCTTTTTTATCGGGGTATTGCCACAACTTATTTTAATACCCTATTGGTTGTAGCAGTTAGAGTATATGCCGCCAAGGTTTCAAAAAAACGCAGTTAATTTACCTTGAGTATTTAGCACAGTTCTCACCTCAACCTCAATCCCTTATTCAAACTGTCCTTTAAACCTATACACCCAATACGATTGGTCTTTCTTTATCATTTCTACCGAATGAAAGTTTAACCTCTGCTTTATTTCAAGATATGCCTTTTCTGAACAGTATCATTTAAGCCTTCCACCATCTGAGGTGTCGCCTCCAATTGTATTAACTGATACTAACCTTCTTCTCTTTGCAATTTTAAAATAGCATCTGCCGATGCTAGGTCATCTGCTCGTGATATAGGTTCTTTTGATGTCTTATTTTAGCATCCCCATATTATGCAAAGAAATATACCCAAACAAAAATTAGTTATAACGGGTATTTTCGTAAAATAAAGGTTTAAAGGATATAAAACATCAAACCAATTTTTAGCGTACTCATTTCAATACGTGCTCCATCTATTTTAGCCTGCTCAGAAAATATAGGATTAAGCGCATAATACACATGAATATTCCACGTATTATATCCTGCACTTACCATAAGTCCGTATTGAAAATTATCAAAATGTGGGTTATTACTGTATTTAAAGCTTCCTAAGTCACCTATATACTTTGTAGTATGCGTTAACAAATATCCCACCTTAAATCCAGCATAAATTCGCCAAAATTCAAAATCAGTCGGGGTAGATGTTCGCCATCTGAATTCAAAAGGGACTTCAATTAAATGCGTAGATATTTTATTTTTTGAAAAGCTACTTCCTTCTGGAATAATATTATACAAGAAAACACCGTTAGCATCCTTTGAAATAAGAATGTTATGATTATACGAATTTGTTGAATAGCCCAAACCTATGGCTATAGCCTTATTTCTGGCTTTATTAACAGGCATATCCTTTAGATAACCGAGGTTAAAACCAAGAGAAAAGCCACGTTGCCGCAGTCCAACAGGGGTATTGGTAAGCAAATTATAAGTCATTGTTGCGTAAAAATGATCCTCTTTGTATAGTGAATCGACAACACCAGACTTAGGCAGCTTCTCTTGCGCAAAAATAGTTAGCGAAATAAAGACGACAAAGAAAACCGAAAAACAATATTTCATTTCCAATATAAAATTTCAATATGAAATACTAAGATAGTATTAGCGTATACATATATACAAACAAAAAAGGTGTTTTGATAACAAAACACCTTTTTCTTATAAAATTAAGAGTAAAAACTAATCTCTTCCAAAAACACTACCTTTTTTTGTAGTGTAATTTATTTTTAGAGCGTTTACTTTACGTAGCTCTTGTTTTATATCTCCAATTAAGCCCATATTAGCATCTTTATCAACCTTTAGAGCAGTGGTTAAGAAAGGTACTAACTCCTCTCTTTTTGAAGCCCTTTCAGCTGCTATAAATGCTGCAATTTCACTGACACTTGCAAAATCATCATTAAGCTGAATTCTGGCTTCAGTACCAAACTGCTTATAGTTTGCACTAGGCTTACCTGCGTAGATATACATTACCAAATCTTTCTTATCAAGTTTTTCAACTTGATCAGCGAATGGTAAGTTATTTTCAATTTTTAAGGTGTTTTGTCTCATTACAGTAGCTACCATAAAGAAGAATAACAACATAAATACAATATCCGGTAAGGAAGCCGTAGATATTGCAGGCAAATCACCTTTCTTTTTCTTATTAAATTTAGCCATGTTCTAAATATTAAATTATTGTACTTCTGAAAGCTTTTGAGGATAATCAACTTTAATTTGATCTATCTGCTTCTTCAATTTATCTTTATTCCCAGGCCAATTAACATCTTTATAGTTAGCTTCCATTTCAGTGAATGACATACCATATAACTGTTCCGCCCTGGCATCTCTTAAATGATTATATGCGGCCACAAGCTCATTTTGTACTGCTATATATGTTTTGTATGTTGTTTCACGTTCATTCTTTAAGGAAATGATTGCTTTATCTGGATTATCAGAAGAACTAGGGTCTTTAGGCCCTTTACAATAGTCACATGAACCATCTCCTCCATTGTCTAAGAATTCAATTGCTGCTTTTCTTAGATCCTTCAATTCCATTAATTCGTCCTCAACGAGCAATTGATCTTTACCATTTAATAATACAGTAAAAATATTTTTTTGCTTAATGATAACATCTTGATCAGACTCTTCCATTGGGGGAAGTTTTCTGTTAATACCAGAATCTGTCTCAATAGTAGTTGTTACTAAGAAGAAAATTAATAAAAGGAAAGCAATGTCGGCCATGGAGCCTGCGTTTACTTCTGGTGCTGCTCTTTTCGCCATAGTTTTTGTTATTTATTAAATAATTTCTTTGCTCCGCCGTATAACATAGAGGCAATTGCTAAAAAAGCAAGAACATAAAATGTATATAAACCAGCTCCCACGTACTTTGAAGTAGACTCAGTAATATCTACTCCTTTTTGAGTAAATGGTGTTAAATCTAAATCGGTTCCTGAAGACATAGCATAAGACACTACAACAACGGCTAAAAAGGCTCCAACAGTGACTAAGGTCTTTTTAATATTACCTGCAAATAATCCTTTAATTACAAACAAGACTACTAGTAATAATACAATACCCAGTACAACATAGGCAATGTAGAGCATATTTCCGCTCATATCGTTAGCAGTCGACTCATCACCTGCCATAATCATTAGTGCAAAAATGGCACCAATAATAGCAAGTGCGAACGCTACTATTTTTAATATTTTATGTAAACCCATAATATCTTTTAAATTTTAATTATTACTTCTTGTTTCTAATTAATAGATCCATTAACGTAATAGAAGCATCTTCCATACTGTTAACAATGCTATCAATTTTAGCAATAATATAATTGTAAAAAATTTGAAGGATAATAGCTACTACTAAACCAAATACCGTTGTTAAAAGAGCTACTTTAATACCTCCTGCAACAAGTGATGGTTGCATATCACCAGCCGCTTCAATTTTATCAAATGCTTGAATCATACCAATTACCGTACCCATGAAACCAAGCATTGGTGCTAAGGCAATAAATAAAGATATCCAAGATACATTCTTTTCTAATTGTCCCATTTGTACACCTCCATAAGCTACAACCGCTTTTTCAGCAGCATCAAGACCTTCATCAGTTCTATCTAACCCTTGGTAGTAGATAGATGCGATAGGTCCTTTTGTATTTCTACAAACTTCTTTTGCAGCTTCTACTCCACCTGATGCTAAAGCATCTTCAACATCTTGCGTTAATTTTTTTGTATTTGTAGTAGAAAGATTCAAAAAGATAATTCTTTCAATAGCAATTGCCAATCCTAAAATTAAACATAACAATACAATCCCCATAAACCCAGGTCCTCCTTCTATAAACCTCTTTTTTAATTCTTGGTGAAATCCAAGCTCTTGCGCTGGCGCAGCATCGTCCTCTTGCGCTACGGTTACGGTTGTTACAGCTGTAGTTGTGTTTGCAATTGTAGTTGCATTAGCAGTTCCAAATACCATCATTCCTGTAATGGCTAGGATAGAAAATAATCTTTTCATTGTTCTCGATCTTAATTTTATTAGTTAAAGCGTTAAAGATATAAAAAAAAAGCAATTAAATAACAAAAAATAACAGCAGAGAGGAAGGGATTCGAACCCTCGATACCCTTTTGAGGTATACACACTTTCCAGGCGTGCGCCTTCGACCACTCGGCCACCTCTCTGTATTTTTGTTTACATTAAATTACTGGGGGCTGAAATAACAAAAAAAACTGCTAACCTTCAAATTTTAAGAGTTAATTTTACATCAATATAGCGCCAAATATGGCTTTAATGGTGGTTTTAAACAGGTTATATAACATAAAACTTTACTATGATTTTAAAATTAGTTTTATTGGTGAACTTAAAAAAAGGAGATTGACAGCAACATCCCAGGCATTTTGTTTACTTTTAAGTTGCTTTTTAACACGCTTTGATGCTTTCATACGTTAATCCAACCTTCGTCTTACACTAAGTCACCCCTCACTAGAAAGAATTCACTAAGAGTAAAGCTTTTAAACACTAATCATTATTTTATTTAAACATACCTCTGCTTCATCACAAATAGCATACGATGAAGTCACAAGCAAAAAATATCTCTGGAGGTTCTTATGGCTGTGTAGGTGCAAATTGGTCCTTTGCAGGAGGAAGAACTATTGAAAGAAGACTTAACTTGAACAATATGGGAAGCATAGGGGCCGTATGGAAAAACAAGATTATTTAGAATTTAGACACCCAAATCCTTAGGTGCTTCTTTTGGTGTTTAAGCCAAATGGTACTGATAGAATTAAAATACTTTTAACTAAGCACCCAATTCACCACGTAAGGACGTCTCATAAATCGTCTTAAATTCAGAATCAGACATGTTCTGCCCAAGCATGTACATTAATTTAGCTACGGCAGCTTCAGTAGTCATATCTTTCCCTGAAATGACGCCAATACGCTCTAACGCCTCACTTGTTTCATAATGTCCCATCATAACACTTCCTCCTAAACATTGTGTGATATTAATAAGGTATATCCCTGCCTTAATATATTCCTTTAAGGTATTTAAAAACCAATCTTCATTAGGGCAATTTCCTGCGCCATAAGTTTCAAGAATTACCGCCTTTAAATTAGGTGTTGCTAGCACATTTTTTAAAAAAACCTCTGTTATCCCTGGAAATAATTTAACAATAGCAATATTATTGTTTAAACGTTTGTTTACCTTGAGTGTGTTTTTGTGATTTAATTTACAGATATATTCACGATTGATTTTTAAATGCACGCCCGACTCTGCTAACTCAGGATAATTGAATGAGGCAAAGGCTTGAAAATTTTCAGCGTTTAATTTCGTGGTTCTATTGGCTCTGTACAGCTTATATTCAAAATACAAACAAACTTCTTTGATTACCGATTCGCCATTTTCCTGTAATGAGGCTACTTGAATGGAGGTAATTAAATTTTCTTTAGCATCGGTTCTTAAGTCGCCAATAGGCAGCTGAGACCCAGTAAAAATGACTGGCTTTGTTAGATCCTCTAACATAAAACTTAAAGCAGAGGCCGTATAACTCATAGTATCACTACCATGAAGCACAACAAAACCATCAAACTCTAAATAATGTGTTTCAATTATTTCCGCTATTTTAACCCATAATTCTGGGTTCATATTACTAGAATCTATAGGCTCTTCAAAAGAAACCGTATCAATCTTGCAATCTAGTAATTGTAACTCTGGAATTTTATCCAGTAATGTTTTAAAATCAAATGTTTTTAAAGCTCCAGACTGAAAATCTTTAATCATACCAATGGTTCCACCAGTATAAAGGAGTAATATATTAGGTTTGACTTTACGCATAGGCTAGATTTTAAATACCTCTTTTGAATTTTGAGTGGTGATACGTGCAATTTCTTCAACAGGCTTACTATAAATTTCAGAAAGCTTTTCTAACACCTTTATAATATAAGCACTCTCGTTTCTTTTTCCTCTAAATGGTACTGGTGATAAATAAGGTGCATCGGTTTCTAAAACGACATGTTTTAAGTCTATCTGACTTAAAAACCGATCAATTTTCCCGTTCTTAAACGTGGCGACCCCACCAATACCTAATTTCATATTATAAGATAGGGCTTGGTGTGCTTGCTCTAAAGTCCCTGTAAAGCAATGAAAAATGCCAAATAAACTAGCATCTTTTTCTTCTTCTAAAACCTCAAAAATCGCATCAAACGCTTCCCTACAATGAATTACAATAGGTAGTTTATACTTTTTTGCCAGTTGTATTTGGTATTTAAACGCTTTTTTTTGAATCTCTAAAGTAGAGGCGTCCCAATATAAATCAATCCCAATTTCACCCAACGCATAGAACTTTCTTTGAGACAACATAGAAGCCACATGTTCTAGCTCCTCTCTATAATTTTCGTTTACGTGTGTAGGATGCAAGCCCATCATTAAAAAAATATGATTTGGAAAATCTTTTTCTAATTGTAACATGGCATCTGTGTAGGTTGCATCAATAGCTGGTATAAAAAATCTGGAAACTCCAGCATCAATCGCCCGTTCAATCATTTCTTGTCTATCCTCTTCAAATGCTTCGCTATATAAATGGGTATGTGTATCAGTAATAATCAAGTATATCCTGCTTTAATTAAACTTAATTTTTTTGTAAAAATAATCGTTTTTACATGATTATATTTGTTTAAAATAAATAAGATGGAAACGCTTCAAGAATTTCTTCTGGAAAAAGGTTATGCTAAAGTAAAATTACATTTAACCAAAACAAACCACTTTGAAATTAAAGCTAGCATAAATGGCAAACGAGGTTTGTTTATATTAGATACTGGTGCTTCGAGTTCTTGTGTAGGGTTTGAAGGTATAGAACGATTTAAGCTAAAGGCTGAAGATTCTATTATTAAAGCAGCTGGCGCTGGCGCCATAAATATGGACACCAAAATGGCTAAAAAAAATAAAATTAAAATTGGCAAATGGAGCAACAACAAAATTCTTCTTGTCCTCTTTAATCTTACACATGTAAACACTGCTCTTATTAACCATAACTCCAAACCCGTTGATGGTATTATTGGAGCCGATATCTTGAAAAAAGCCAAAGCCATCATTGATTATCAGAAGAAATACTTATATTTAAAGTTATAATTAGGTTAATTAATAGCGTTTTTACCTCCTATGATTACATCTCTAGTGATTGCAGATGACCACCCCTTATTGTTGCGGGGATTAACAGATTTTTTAACTTCTAGAGGCTTTAATGTGGTGGGCAGTGCAGAAGACGGAAAAAAGGCATACAATCTTATTGTAAAGCTCAAACCAGATATTGCCATCCTTGATATACGAATGCCTTATAAAACCGGACTAGAAATAGCAGAAGCTTGCATGAAGCACGACTTACCTACTAAAATTATACTCATCACGTTTGACAAGGAAGAAGATTTATATGATAAAGCAAAAGCCTTTAATGTCTATGGTTATATACTAAAAGAGTTTGCTATTGAAGAAATTGAAACCTGTATAACACATGTTGTTGAAGGCAAACCTTATTTTAGTGAAGAAATTGCTTCATATCTAAACTCAAGTGATACAATAAAAACACCCGAAGACCTCAATCTACTCACTAAAAGCGAATTAAAGATTGCCCAATTAATTTCCCATAATAAAACCAGCCAAGAAATTGCTAACGAGCTATCAATCTCAATACGAACTGTAGAAAAACACCGGAGCAATATGGTTCATAAATTAGGGCTAGACAATAAACCTACATCGTTACTTATTTGGGCAAATACAAACAAAAACTTCCTTTAAAATACGTACTAGTGCGTATTTTATATATCAGAATAACGCATTAATTTTACAGAGCTATTAATTAGTTCTTAGGGAGAATTATAGAAGGCTCTAGATTATGATAATCTAGGGCTTTCTTGCTTTTAAAAGCTTAGAAATCATAAAAATACGTAGTAATGCGTATTTTATTTCTGCTTAGTCTTCTTTATCTTTGAGATGCTATTAATTAAATTCTTTTGAGAGAGAATTTATATCTACTCTGCATCGTAAAGGTGCAGAGTATTTAACCTTCAAAACTATTGCAAAGCAACATGCGAAATCATTCAACCATGAAAACAGACCATATCCTTACAAAGTGCTGCATCGTTGGGTTAGTATTCTTAGTTGTAGCTATTGTGTTTGTAAATATTTTTATGATTATCTATTAGTTAAAAAATCAAGAATTCCCGAATCCGAAAAAAAGGGGGTGTTATTTTCATAACACCCCCTTTTTTACATATAACATTTTTTAAAAGCTTATAATTCTAAAGCTTTTTTAATATCATTATTCATAAGAATTTCCACAGGATTCTCAAGCGCTTCTTTAACCGCCACTAAGAAACCTACACTCTCTTTTCCATCAATAATTCTATGATCATAAGAAAGGGCCACATACATAATAGGGCGTATTTCAACCTTACCATCAACCGCAACGGGGCGCTCTACAATATTATGCATGCCTAAAATACCACTTTGAGGCGGATTAATAATAGGAGTAGACAACATACTACCAAAAACACCTCCATTGGTAATAGTAAACGTACCTCCTGTCATTTCATCAACCGTAATTTGTCCGTCACGCGCACGTAACGCCAAACGCTTTACTTCAGATTCTACACCTCTAAAACTTAGGTTTTCAGCATTTCTAATTACAGGAACCATAAGTCCTTTTGGTCCAGAAACTGCAATACTTATATCACAAAAATCATAAGAAAGCATTTCTTTTCCGTCAATCATAGAATTAACAGCAGGATACATTTTTAATGCTCTTACCACCGCCAATGTAAAGAAACTCATAAATCCTAAACCTACACCATGTTTATCTTTAAACGTTTCTTTATACTCTGAACGTAAAGCAAAAATAGGTGACATATCCACCTCGTTAAAAGTAGTTAACATCGCCGTAGTATTCTTAGCTTCTACTAAACGCTCTGCTACTTTACGTCTTAACATTGACATTTTACTCCTAGAAGTACCTCGACTTCCTCCTGTTGGTGTCCCCATAGAAGGCACCGCCTTAACCGCATCTTCCTTAGTGACTCTGCCATCTTTGCCTGTGCCTTTTACAGCACTAGCCTCCATACCTTTTTCAGCTAAAATCTTTTTAGCAGCTGGACTGGCACTTCCTGTTGCATATGTTTTTTCTTCTGAAGTTGACGCTTTTGCTGCTTCAACTTTAGGCATTTCTTCCTTTTTTTCTTTCTTAGGAGCGTCTCCTCCTTCAGGTTTTGCAGCACTGGTATCAATTAAACACACTACCGCACCAACGGCAACCGCATCACCTTCTTCAGCCTTAAGTGTAATGGTTCCACTAACTTCTGCTGGTAATTCTAATGTTGCCTTATCACTATCAACTTCAGCAATGGCCTGATCTTTTTCAACATAATCACCATCTTCAACCAACCATGTTGCTATTTCAACTTCTGTTATTGATTCTCCCGGAGAAGGGACTTTCATTTCTAAAATCATTCGTTATAATTTTATAAGTGTATTTAATTTGATTTATTAGTATTCAAAAACGTTCTCAATAACACGTCTTTGTCTTCTTTTATCTCTAGTACTTGACCCTGGTGCTGGAACAGAATTGTAATCTCTTGAGCACACTTCAAGCTTTACTAAATTCATACGTTGCAACATGTAACTCCAAGCCCCCATATTTCTTGGTTCCTCTTGAGCCCAAATATATTTTTCAGCATTTGCATACTTATCAATAACTGCTTGCAACTTCGTTTCATGTAAAGGGAATAGTTGCTCAATTCTTATTAAAGCCACATCATTTCTGTTTGAAGCTTCGCGTTCTTCAAGCAATTCATAATAGAATTTACCCGTACAGAACACCAACTTTTTAACATGTTCTGGCGCAATGGAATCTTCAATAATCTCTTGAAAAGTACCTGACGCTAGTTCACTCATTGAAGACACCGCTTTTGGATGACGCAACAAGCTTTTTGGGGTAAATACGATAAGTGGTTTTCTGTAATTACGTTTCATTTGTCTACGCAACAGATGAAAAAAGTTTGCTGGTGTGGTACAATCGGCAACAATCATATTATCATTTCCACATAACTGAAGATAACGTTCCATTCGAGCTGATGAATGTTCTGACCCCTGCCCTTCATAACCATGTGGTAATAATACCACTATACCATTTTGTGATTTCCATTTATCTTCAGCTGCCGATAAGTATTGATCAAAAATAATTTGAGCGCCGTTACTAAAATCACCAAACTGAGCTTCCCAAATGGTTAGTGTATTTGGATTTGCCATAGCATAGCCATAATCAAAACCTAATACGCCGTACTCCGATAAAAAGGAGTTATAAATATCCATATGCCCGGTATTCTCAGGATTGGTATTCAATAGGTTTATACGCTCTTCAGAAATCTCATCACGAAGAATGGCATGTCTGTGACTAAAAGTGCCTCGTTCAACATCTTGACCTGATATTCTAACATTAAAACCTTCTTCCAGTAAACTACCATAGGCTAAGGTTTCTGCCATACCCCAATCTAAGGTATCGGTTTCAAAAACCATTTTGGCACGTCCTGCTAAAATTCGTTCTGCTTTGCGTAAAAACTTAACACCATCAGGAACCGTAGATACTATTTTTGAAATATGCTCAAGTTTATCCTTAGGATAGGAAGTATCTTCAGAATATAACATGGCCTCAATACCTTTACGCTCAAAACCTTTCCAACGGTCTTCCATAAACTCTCTAACCTTTGAAGATTCTTCCTCTTTTGACTCTGTGTAGGCTGTTTCAAGCGTCTCCTTAAACTCTGTTACTATTTGATTTGAATAGCCTTTATCTATGGTACCTTCCGCAATAAGCTTATCTGAATAAATCTTGAACGGATTTTTATGCTTTGAGATGTATTTGTAAAGTTTTGGCTGAGTAAATCTAGGCTCATCACCTTCATTATGCCCATATTTTCTATAGCCCAACAAATCAATATAAACATCTTTTTTGTAACGCATTCTGTACTCTAAAGCCAGCTCAACGGCATGAACTACCGCTTCGGCATCATCCGAATTTACATGTAATACTGGAGATAATGTCACTTTGGCCACATCTGTACAATAAGTACTTGAACGTGCATCTAAATAATTTGTAGTAAATCCAATTTGATTGTTTACTACAATGTGTATAGTTCCTCCTGTTTTATATCCATTTAATTGACTCATTTGAGCCACCTCATAGGCTACACCCTGTCCTGCAATGGCTGAATCACCATGTACTACAATAGGAATGATTTTAGAATCATCACCAGCATAATCACTATCAATCTTAGCCCGGGTTATACCTTCAGCCACAGGGGCTACTGTTTCAAGATGTGATGGGTTTGGCACCAAATTCATCTTGATATTCTTGCCGTTCTGATAGGTTTTATCAAGCGTTAACCCTAAATGGTATTTTACATCACCATCAATATTTTCATCTTCAAAATCTTTACCATCAAACTCACTAAAGAGTTCTTTCATGGGTTTTCTAAAAATATTTACAAGTGTACTTAAACGTCCTCTATGTGCCATTCCTAACACACATTCTTTTACCCCATATTTCTCAACGGCATAAAACAACACATTACTAATAGCAGGAATTAAGGACTCTCCTCCTTCTAATGAAAATCGTTTTTGACCAACATATTTTGTTTGCAAAAAGTTTTCAAAAGTAACTGCTTGATTGAGTTTTGAAAGAATATATTTTTTAGTTTCCGAAGAATAATTAGGTTGGTTGTCATTTTCATTTAGTTGCGTTTGCCACCATGAAATAACTTCTGGGTTTCTCAAATACATATATTCAACCCCAATGGAACTACAATAAATGCGCTCTAGATGGCTAATGATATCGCGTAACGATTTAGCTCCAACACCTAACACTTCACCTGCATTAAAAATCGTATCCAGATCACTATCTGAAAGCCCAAAATTAGCAATATCTAAAGTTGGCGTATAGGAACGTCTTTCTCTTACGGGGTTTGTTTTTGTGAACAAATGCCCACGCATTCTATAGCCATCAATCAACCTAACAACATTAAATTCTTTTTGAACATGCTCTGGTATTTGAGTAGAAACACCTTCAATAATCTCGCCATCCAATCCATAGTTTTCACTACCAAAATCATAGCCTTGAAAAAAAGCTCTCCAACTTGGTTCTACCGCATCTGGATTCTGTAAATATTGATCGTATAAATCAGCAAAAAACGCTGTATGCGCTGCATTTAAAAATGAAAATTTATCCATTGTGTGTTATAATCCCCTGTAGGTTAATCAAAAATATCCCCCAAAAATACAACTTTTGGTAAAATTAGATTATTCTTTAAGTATATTTATACTTGGAAATAAGCATTTAACGAATTTAACATTAAAGCTGTTAATATTTTATCAATATCGCATCATGATCAAACATTTTTTTTCAATTAATAAAATAATTATTACCATTACTTTCTTTAGTTTTATCGGCTTTCAAAACCTAAATGCTCAAGAATACAAGAACAATTTTTGGAGTCATGTACGTTACGGAGGTGGTATAGGTTTAAATTTTGGAAGCGGTTTTTTTAGTGGTACATTAGCGCCAAGTGCCATCTATCAATTTGATCAACGATTTGCTTTAGGTCTCGGACTCAATTTCACTTATAACAGTGAAAAAAACATTTATCATTCTACTATATTAGGAGGTAGTTTAATTGGACTTTACAATATTATTCCTCAAATTCAACTTTCAGCTGAATTTGAAGAACTTAATGTGAATAGAAAGTTTGAACCTTACTTAAATTTTAGAAATAAAAACTATTGGATTCCTGCGTTATATCTAGGAGCAGGCTATCGCAATGGCCCTGTAGCTTTTGGCATTAGGTATGATGTTTTGTATAATGATAACAAAAGTATTTACAGCGAACCATGGGCGCCTTTTATTCGCTTTTACTTTTAGCACTTAGCTCAAAACATAAACTATTATTTAGGCATAAAAGCATGATAATTTACAAGACTCTTAATTAAGACAATTTTGTCTTAAATATGATTTTTATCATGTTTTTTCACGTATAGGAATCCTAAATTTGTTTGATTAAATACTTTTTTATGAAAACTACACGTAATATCCTATCTACTTTATTAATTGCTCTTCTGATTAGCTGCGGCGGCAAAGAAGAAAAAAAGAAAGCAGGGTTCTCTTATGAGAAGAAAACTGTTACTGAAACAACCAATACAACAAAAGCAGAGACACTTCCTGCCTCAAAAACTGTTGACCTTAACAATAAAGGGATAGGCCCCATAACATCCATTACACTTGATGCCGAAGTCAACCAAGACATGGCCAATCACGGTGCCGATGTTTTTAAAAATATGTGTACGGCTTGTCACAGACCTGATAAAAAATTCATTGGTCCTGCACCCAAAAACATTTTAGATCGCAGAAGCCCTGAATGGGTTATGAACATGATTTTAAATCCTGATGAAATGGTTCAGAAAGACCCGCTTGCTAAAGCTTTATTAATAGAATTTAACGGTTCTCCAATGGCTAATCAAAATTTATCGGAAGAAGATGCTAGAGCGATTTTAGAATATTTTAGAACGCTAAAATAATCAACTAACACCACTAAATATGAAAACCTTTAAACCATTAGTCCTTCTTTTTGTCTTTGCAGTTGTATGCTACTCCTGTAAAAATGAAACCAAGGAGGTGCAAACCACTACAACTGAAGCCAATGCACCTAAACAAAAAACAGGGCAAGCTTTTATTCAAGATGACGAGGCTACTCCAAACTGCTTACAAATAGCTATTAACTCACCCGACCATAAAACTTTAGTTGCCGCAGTCCAGGCTGCACAAGTAGAAAACGCCTTAGTCAACGTAGGACCTCTTACTGTTTTTGCTCCAACAGATGCCGCATTTGCCGCCTTACCTGAAGGCACTGTTGAAAACCTTGTAAAACCAGAGAATAAAGAAACCTTAGCTAACATCCTAAAATACCATGTAACTCCTGGAAATTTAAGCACCTCTATTCTTACTAAACTTAAAAAATTAGGGCAGGCCAACAATCAGTACGTACAAGTAGAAGTTGTTGATGGTAAACCTGTTATTGGCGGGGCTAATATTATTGCCAGCGTTAAAGCTGGAAACGGCATTGTTCATGTTATTGATAAAGTACTTTTACCACCATCGAAAGCATCTAATTAAACTAATTTATAAATACAATGAAAAATATATTCAAATCTGCAATGGTTATTTTAAGTGCTCTTTTAGCATTCACCAGTTGCAACAATTCAAGTAAATCTGGAGGAAAGTCTGGAGCGCTTGCTGGTAACGTAGCCGAAAAAGTCTATGTGGCTCCAGGAGAACATGACGAATTCTATGCATTTATTTCCGGAGGTTTTAGCGGTCAATTATCTGTTTACGGGTTGCCATCAGGCCGTTTATTTAAAGTTATCCCTGTATTCTCACAGGATGCGGAAAAGGCGTATGGCTATAACGAAGAGACCAAGCCCATGCTAAACACATCTCACGGTTTTGTACCATGGGATGATTCGCATCACCCTGACATTTCACAAACCAATGGGGTCATTGACGGGCGCTGGGTGTTCATTAATGGTAATAATACGCCTCGTATTGCAAAAATTGACTTGTCTACTTTTGAAACAACCGAAATTATTGAAGTACCCAATAGTGCAGGCAACCATAGTTCATCATTTGTTACAGAAAATACAGAATACGTAGTTGCAGGAACACGTTTCTCTATTCCGATTCCTCAGAAAGACATGCCTATTAAAGATTACAAAGGTAATTTTAAAGGTGCCCTATCCTTCATTTCCGTAGATCCTGAGCATGGTCATATGGATATCAAATTCCAAGTAATTATGCCTGGATTTGATTATGACTTAGCGCACCCTGGTCGTGGTGCTTCGCATGGTTGGTTTTTCTTCTCAACTTATAACTCAGAAGAAGCAAGCACACTTCTTGAGGTTAATGCCTCTCAAAATGACAAAGATTTTATAGCGGCTATAAACTGGAAAAAAATTGAAGAGTATGTAAACAATGGTGGTGGCAAAATGATGCCAGCCAACTATGCGCATAATGTTTATGATGAAGACACACATACTGCAACATCTACCATGAAAAAAGAAGTTTTGGTAGTTAACCCTTCCGATGTGCCTGGCGCTGTGTATTTATTACCAACCCCTAAATCGCCTCACGGTTGCGATGTAGACCCATCAGGTGAATATATTGTTGGTAATGGTAAACTTTCTGCCAACTTAACGGTACATTCTTTTACTAAAATGCTAAAAGCCATCGAAGATAACAAAGTAGCTGGTGACGCTTATGGTATTCCTATTTTAAATTTTGAAGATGTTTTGGCAGGTGTTGTTGAGCAACCCGGGTTAGGTCCATTGCACACAGAATTTGATGGTAAAGGAAATGCATACACTACCTTCTTTATATCTTCGGAAGTGGTAAAATGGAAACTTGGCACCTGGGAAGTTGTAGATAGACAGCCTTGTTATTACTCTGTGGGGCACTTAATGATTCCTGGAGGAAACTCCCAAAAACCTTGGGGTAAATACGTAGTAGCAATGAATAAGATTACTAAAGACCGTTATTTACCAACAGGACCAGAGGTAACACAATCCGCTCAGTTATATGACATCTCAGGTGAAAAAATGGAACTTCTTTTAGATTTTCCAACAGTTGGGGAACCACATTATGCTGCTGGATGCCCTGCCGATTTAATTAAACCGAGATCTAAAAAACTATTTAAGTTAGAAGACAATAAACACCCTTATGCCTGCAAAAATGAAGCCGACACTAAAGTAGTTCGTGAAGGTGATGTGGTACATGTTTATATGACCACCATTCGCTCCCATTTCTCTCCAGACAATATTGAAGGTATTAAAGTTGGTGACAAAGTCTATTTCCACATTACAAACTTAGAACAAGATTATGACGTACCTCACGGCGTGAGTATAATAGGTGCCAATACCTCTGAACTACTCATCATGCCTGGACAAACAGAAACCTTCCTTTGGGAACCAAAACAAGTTGGGGTTTGGCCTTTCTATTGTACCGATTTCTGTTCTGCACTACATCAAGAAATGCAGGGTTATGTACGTGTGTCATCAGCAAACGCTAGCACACCATTAAAATGGTCGTTAGGAGAAGATATCGAATAGTTGATAGCTTATAAGAGAATTTTGTTTTAGTGTTTATTCTCTTATTCAGGCGAGAGCTCGTTTTCGCTCTCGCCTTTCTTTTTTAAAACACTATACTTTAAAAATAAGACTTCTAGAACATATGAAAAGGTCAAACATAGTAATGCTAGTAGCATCCATATTACCCTTAGGGCTATTTCTTTTCCCGCTTTGGAAAATAACGCTTGAAGCGCCTCAATACCCAACACCTTTAGGCATGTACATCCATATCAATGATTTTTCAGACGTTCATCCGCATGACATTAAAAACATTAATCTCATGAATCACTACGTAGGTATGAAATATATACCTGAGGCCATTCCTGAATTCAAAATTTTCCCAATTGCCATTATTGCTTCTACGGTAATAGGTCTATTGATTGCTTTTAAAGGAAATTACAAATGGTTTTTAGGATGGTTTATTTTAATGATTATCATGTGTTCTGCTGGGCTATATGACTTCTATTTATGGGAACATGATTACGGTCATGACCTTGACCCAAAAGCCATCATGAAATTTACAAACCCAGACGGTTCAGTCATGGGGTTTCAACCACCTCTTTTTGGAAGCAAAGATATTTTAAATTTTAGAGCACACTCTTACCCACAACTAGGTGCTTTATTTTTAGGATTAGGCATCGCTTTTTCGTTTGTAGCGCACCTTATTGGCAAAAAAGCCAAAAACTCTACGGCTTGATTTGAGAAACTAAAACACTAAAAAAATGAAAACACTAAAAAAGACCTTAACAATACTCATACTGCCCTTATACTTTGGGTGTCAGGTTGCACCTCAGCCTATAGCCTATGGAACCGATGGGTGTCATTTTTGTAAAATGACTATTGTTGATAAAGTACATGCCGCAGAGATAGTGACTAAAAAAGGAAAAGTCTATAAATTTGACGCTACAGAATGCATGATTAATTTCATGGATGAGTTTGACACTGCTGCAATTCAACTATACTTATCCAATGATTACTTAGAACCCGAAGCACTGATTGATGCCACAAAAGCTACCTTTTTAATCAGTAAAAACATTCCTAGCCCCATGGGTGCTTTTTTGTCTGCGTTTAAAACGCAAGCTGATGCTGAAAAATTACAACTAGAAAAAGGAGGCGAAACCTATTCTTGGGACACCTTACTAAAACACTTTAGCAACTAAGTTAATGACAAGAATATTTCTTTTTTTATTTGTCATATGCATTATGACCTTTGCTAATTATGCTCAAAACATTGAGGTTTGTGAAACCTGCCCTATTTCTTCGTTGCAACAAGCCATTTTGCAAGCTAAAGATTTTGATACCATTATTCTAAAAAAAGGGACCTATAAAGAACATAATATATCTATAGACAAACCCCTTACTATTCTGGGTAAAGACTACCCTCTTATTGATGGGGAACTTAAAGGAGAAGTTATTACCATAATAGCCGACAGTGTTACTGTTGATGGCCTATTCATCATCAATGTGGGCACCAGTTATACGGAAGACTATGCTGCCATAAGAGTAAAACGCAGCAACCATTTCATAATTCAAAATCTCGTACTTGAAAAATTATTTTTCGGAATTTATCTTGAAAAATCAAATTACGGGCGTGTATATCACAACAAGATTATTGGTAATGCCGTTGAAGAATACAATTCTGGAAATGGTATTCAACTTTGGTACAGTAATCATATTGAAATTGAAAATAATCACGTAGAACATGTTCGGGATGGTATTTACTTAGAATTTTCTAATGACTGCCTCATAAAAAACAATGTTAGCACTGAAAATTTAAGATATGGCCTACACTTTATGTTTTCAAATAACGATGTGTATCAAGATAATACTTTTGAAAACAATGGTGCTGGCGTAGCTGTTATGTTTTCAAAAAAAATAAAAATGCTAAACAATACCTTTCAGGAAAACTGGGGCACCGCCTCTTACGGCATGCTTTTAAAAGAAATTAATGATGCTGAAATAAAGGGTAACACTTTTAAAGAAAATACTATTGGAATTAATATTGAAGGGTCAAATAGAATAAACTACTTACATAACAATTTTGAAAGTAATGGCTGGGCCATTAAGGTGCGTGGTGCTTGTTACGGCAATCACTTTATAGAAAACAACTTTCTGTACAATTCTTTTGATATATCTTACAACAGCAAGGTTAATGATAATACGTTCGACAAAAACTATTGGAGTAATTACACAGGCTACGATTTAAATAAAGATGGCATTGGCGATGTACCATACAGGCCAGTAAAACTGTTTTCGTACATTGTAAACAGAACACCAGAAACCATCATTTTACTACGTAGCCTGTTTATTGATGTCATAGATTTTTCTGAAAAAGTATCTCCTGTTTTTACACCTAATAATTTACTAGACAATAACCCATTAACCAAACAAATAGTATGGTAACCATTCAAAACTTACATAAATCCTTCGGAAAAAACACCGTTTTAAAAGGTCTGGATTTAACAATTGGTAATGGGGGAATTTTCGCAATTCTTGGCCCCAATGGATCTGGTAAAACAACCCTGATAAAATCTATTTTAGGGATGGTTATTCCTAATAAAGGCTCTATCGCTGTATTTGGTGAAAGCACGAAACATCAGTCAAAATACAGACATCAAATTGATTATTTACCACAGATAGCCAATTTTCCAAACAACTTAAAAGTTAAAGAACTTATTAAAATGATTAAAGATTTGCGAGGCAAAACCGAGCTTGACAAAGCTTTAATTGAACGCTTCAAATTAACCCCTTTTTTAGATAAAAAACTGGGCAACCTTTCCGGTGGCACCAAACAAAAAGTAAACCTTGTGCTAACCTTTATGTTTAACAGCCCCTTAGTGATTTTAGATGAACCCACCACGGGTTTAGACCCTATTGCTTTGATAAGATTGAAAGATTTAATTCAAATAGAAAAGCAAAAAGGAAAAACCATTTTAATTACCTCGCATATTATGAGTTTTGTAGAAGAAGTTTCAGATGAGATTGTATTTCTATTAGAAGGACAAATTTATTTTAAAGGCAGTATTAGCGATTTAAAAACAAAAACGAATCAACCTGATTTTGAACATGCCATAGCCTCCATTTTACAAGAAAACCATGCTTAAAATATTAAAATATAGTTTTTATGATTTAATGCGTAGCCGTTGGAGCTATGTATATTTTGCATTTTACCTGCTCCTTGGAATGGTGCTATTGTTTCTAAATAACAACTTATCAAAAGCAGTGATTACCTTGATGAATGTGATTATTGTTTTGGTGCCTTTAATAGGAACTATTTTTGGTGTGATGTACTATTATAATTCCAAAGAATTTACCGAACTTTTACTTGCTCAACCACTCAAACGATCCTCTATTTTTTTAGGACAGTATTTTGGGGTAGCTATTTCTTTATCTATGAGTTTAATTTTGGGGCTTGGTATTCCATTTATTTTCTATGGTTTATTTAAATCTTCTGCCATATGGGATTTTTCACTGTTGCTTATAACAGGTACTTTTTTAACTTTTATTTTTACTGCCTTGGCCTTTAACATTGCTTTATCTTACGAAAATAAAATAAAAGGGTTCGGGTTTGCCATTTTATTATGGCTGTTTTTAGCTATTATTTACGATGGTCTTTTTTTAATGTCGCTTATTCTCTTTGAAGACTATCCTTTAGACAAATTATCTTTAGTAGGTACCATGCTAAATCCCATTGACTTGTCAAGAACATTGATTCTATTAAAATTAGATATCTCTGCCCTGTTGGGGTACACTGGGGCCATTTTTAAAAAATTTTTTGGGACGAACTTTGGTCTGATTATTTCTTTCACGACTTTAGTAATTTGGATTATATTACCCATTTTAAGAATAGTAACCAAGTCGAAAAAGAAAGATTTTTAAACTAAAAACTATACTACTAAAAAACTTCATTTTATGTAACATATCATTTAACTTCGCGGCGTGATTAAAACCTTGATTCATAAAACAACAGCATTGTGCCTTGTGTTTATATTGTTGGCCAACAATATAAACACCTTAGCTATTGTTGGTGGTTTTATAATTAATCAAGATTTTATCGCTAAAACCTTATGTGTTCAAAAAGAAGATCAAAAAGGTTGTAATGGTAAATGTCACCTTAAAAAACAATTGGTAAAAAATAATGCAGACACAAATAGTGAAGCACCAGCTCAAAACAATAAACGTACTGCTTTAGATACGTTTTATGTAGTGTCTTACCACAATGTTTTTAAAAACGTTTTTAATACAACTTTGACCCCTAAAAAACCCCAATTATATACATCTATCCGCATCACAAAAGCCTTTTTAAAGGTAGAAACACCGCCACCAAATTTTAGTTAATTTTTATTAAAACTCATAGAAGCCACTACTTCGGCTTCAGACGCTTTATGTCTTCTTTTTTAGAACGACATAACTAAGCTATATACCTATACCTTTTTTAAAAAAATAAAAATGAAACTAAAATATATATTGCCAATTATTTGTATCGTCATATTATCTATGTCCTGTTCAACAGATGACGACGATACCCCACAAACCATTGATGAAATTGCAGAATTGAAAAAAATTCAGGATATCACAACCAACGAGCACACCATAGAATTATACAGTAAATCTGGTGTATTTAAAACTGGTTACAATGAGGTCTTTATCCGAATTAAAAACAATACTGAGCAAAGTTATTTTGAAAATGCTAATATAGCTTGGACACCTATGATGCAAATGCCAAGCATGCTGCATTCATCACCCCACTCTACGATTTCAAAAGTTTCAAACAAAAAAACGTTATATACAGGTTCCGTTGTTTATCAAATGACAAACACCGATGGTTCTGGCTGGTCACTTACACTTAACTACAGCATTAATGGTATGGAGTACAGCGCCACTGAAACGATTAATGTTATGCAGTCTGCCAAACAAAACGTAACCAGTTTTATGGGCAGTGATGACACACGATATATTATTGCACTTATAGAGCCTCTTGACCCTAGTATTGGAATCAATGATATCACCGTAGGACTTTATAAAATGGAGAGTATGATGTCTTTCCCTGTGGTTGAAAATTATACAATTATGTTAGATCCGAGAATGCCAGGAATGGGCAATCATAGCTCACCAAATAATACCGATTTAAGCTTTAACAGCTCAGATACGATGTATCATGGTGATTTATCATTAACCATGACAGGCTATTGGGTTCTTAATCTTAAACTTTTAAATACCTCTGACACGGTTTTAAAAGGCGAAGATGTGACTGAAAGCAACGAAAAAAGTTCACTGTATTTAGAGTTGGAATTTTAACGCACATACTTATTACATATCATGAAGTTGCTTGATTGAAATAAGCAACTTCATGCAAACAAAAATTCTATCTAATTAATTATGAAACACCTCATAATTGTAGTTGCCAGTGTACTTTTTGGACATACCCTGTTTGCTCAAAACAATGTAGTTACTAAAAGAGACACCACCGAACTTGAAAAAATCATTGTGGTAGCTGAACGCAAGCTCAGTAACTACAGACAAGAAAAAACACTTTCAAGTGTTGATACTTATCTTGAAAAATCTAACCGAGTGACCATGATAAAACGAGGAAACTATGCTTGGGAACCTGCTATAAATAATATGATTAGTGACCGACTCAATGTGACGATAGATGGTATGCAAATATTTGGTGCCTGTACAGACAAAATGGATCCTATTACCTCATATGTAGATGTATCAAACCTAGAACAAGTCACTGTTAATTCTGGGCAAGAAGGTACTGAAAATGGTCATTGTGTTGGTGGTGGTATAGATTTACAAATAGCATCATCCCATTTTAATGAAAGTGGACTAAAAACGAGTGCAGATTTGGGGTATGAAACCAACGGAAACTATAAAATGGCGGGGCTTGATTTTGAATATTCTGGAGACAAACTTTACCTCACTACTGATGGTATTTATAGAACATCTGATAATTATAAAGCTGGTGGTAATGAGGAAGTAGCCTATTCTCAATTTAAAAAATACAACCTCTCATTTAAGGGCGGCTACAAACTCACAAATCAGCAGGCAATTGAAACCAATGTCATTTATGACAAGGCAACTGACGTGGGCTATCCTGCGCTTCCTATGGATGTATCATTAGCCGAAGCTTTTATTGCATCTGCTTCATATCACTACAAAAACCAATCTACCTTTATAAAATCTTTAGAAACCAAATTTTACTTCAACTCTATTACACACATCATGGATGACAGCAACCGCCCAGATGTCCCCATACGAATGGATATGCCTGGCTGGAGTGACACTTATGGGTTTTATAGTAAAATGAAAATTAATGCCAACAAGCATCATTTTTTAATGAATCTTAACGGCTATCACAATCGGTCACTAGCAGAAATGACCATGTTTTCAAATAGCCCCAACGAACCCGACATGTTTATGTACACTTGGCCAGATGTAAGAACATTTTACTCGGGGTTATACGCTAAAGATCACTGGCAATTAAACACTTTTGAAAGTCTTTCTTTCCATACAAGATTAGGATATCACCTTAACAAAGTAGCCAATGATGTTGGACTCCATAGTCTTCAAATTTTTTACCCAGATATGGAAGACACACAAACCCGATTTTTAACGAGTATATCAACCGATTACACCTTTCAAAAAAATCAGTTTAATACAACGTTGGGGTTAGGTTATGGTGAACGTGCCCCGTCTGTTAGTGAAGGTTATGGTTTCTTTCTATTTAATAGTTTTGACAAATATGATTACATAGGAAATCCGCACTTAAAAAACGAAAAAGCTATTGAAGTTAATATTAAATCTGGATACCAATTTAAAACTATAAAGCTAGGGCTTGAATCCTCTTTCTTTCACATTTCAGACTATATTATTGGTGAAATTGATCCAGATATTAGCCCAATGACCATAGGCGCTAATGGCGTTAGGGTGTACCAAGCATTAAACCATGCATCTATTTTTAATGTGTACCTCAACGCTCATATTTCTATATCTAAGGCTTTTTCGTTTAACAGCACCATAGGATATAATTACGGACGCGGAAGCAACCACAATAATTTACCTTTAATAAAGCCTCTTTCATATTTAGCCGAAGTTAACTATGGTACCCCTAAGTTTAACGGAGCCATTCAACTTGAGGGTAATGGCAATCAAAGCAAATACAGTCCATTTTACGGGGAAAACGAAACACCAGCTTACGCTGTATTACACCTAAACTTTGGTAATATACTATATGTAAAACACAACAAAATAGTGTTCAAATACGGGATAGAAAATATTTTAGATACGCATTACTCAACGTTTGCTGATTGGAATAATATTCCGAGGCAAGGTCGTAATTTTTATGTAAATATGTCAGTGATTATTCCTTAACACTTGAATTAAAAACACCAAAACACCAATCGGGATTAACATACTGAATAGAAACAATGCTACATAGTAGTTTTCCATAATGCCTGTTCCTGTAAAATATTTATACCCCTGAATGAGCAAAATTATCTCTGTTAACACAAATCCTAATACAAAAGATAAAACACCGCCTTTTAACAATGCTGTGCTAGCTACCCATTGATTTTTAATAATAAAAAACAACAAAAACCCTGAAATAACGCCAAGCATGGTTAAATGAATAAATCCAATAACAAAATTTCTATGCTGGAACACCTCCTCTGCAAATTTTGGACTCAACACTGTTAACTGCATCCCTATTTTTATCAGAAAACAAAACACCGAAAACCCAAACACGTAAAGTGCCGTTTTGGAGTTGGATGCTAATAGCGCTTTTTGATAAGGTTTGATGATTTTTAAAAACAAAAACAACATAATGAGTTGTAACAAAACAGCAACTATATTAGCTTTTATAAGGAATGGATGAGGCAAAAACCAGTGCACGGGCAATGCTAAGCTTAAAATAGTTGAAAGCACAAGTAGCCCCAAAAAAGGTCTAAATAATTTCACATCTTGAACTTCTAACACATGAAACAAAACGGTCAAAACAGCAATGATAAACCATCCATTAAACTGAAAATGCAGAAAAAACTGTATCGCTATTTGATAAAATGCAGACCTATTACCCAACATAGTAACCGCAGGCCCTAAGCACCAGACTCCAATAGTTGATATAAGCATAAATACCAAGGATGTTCTAGTTAAGTATTTAGTAATTACAGATCCAAACTGGGCATTCTTAAAAAATAAATATGAAAAATAGTAACTACAAAATATGTGAAGTGTTGAAAATGCTATAGATATGCTGGCGTAACCTTGAAAAGGAAAACTTAACATCATACCCATAACCGCTAATTGCGTCAACCAAAAAAGTCTGTAGTAAACTGGTCGTTTTTCGGGAATAAAATGATGAACAAAAAGACTATAAAGCAACAAATACACCCATCCTAACATAGCTACATGTGAGTGCGCATGGGTTAGAAAACGATAATTAAAATGAATATCACCCAAATAGGTATACCTAAGCAGTAACCCCATTAGGGCAGCTACAAAAAAGTTAAACAAGCAAATAGCAACAAAATATTTTTGCTTCATTTATTGTATTACAATGATATTCTTAAAATTTACAGTTTTAAATAAAAAACCAGAAAGATAAAACTTTCTGGCTTTAAACGAAGTAGGCATTCATGCAGATGCAACTTTTATTTTTGTTAGCTAAACTGTTTTTCTAGCTTAACCGCATTAGGAAACAAAATATTATTCTCTAAATGAATGTGTAAATGTAAATCTTGCTCAAACTCTTCCAACATAGCATAGGTTACTCTAAAGGTGTTACAGGCATCTGCAGGTGGATTGTAGTTATTTGTTAATTCAGCTATCTCTCTAAACCGAACACCTTCATTATCATGCTCATGCTTCATCATTTCTATAGGGTTTTCAACCGTTCCAAAATGAGGCGCTTCAATAGCATTTTGACTCATGGTAGCATCAACCATTTTTTTAACAAATGGGAAAAGTATCAACTCTTCCTTTTTCATATGAGCAGCCAATTCACCTGCTGAAGCCGTAAACAACTCATTAATTTTAAATAATTCTGGATGACGCTCGCCATGAACACGACAAAGTTTATCTAAAAACTGCTTTAACACAGGAATTTTAGCTTCAACATACCTATGGTGTTTTTTCTCAATGTAATCTATCAATAGATCTATAGGCCATGATTTATAATCAATAGACTGATCTGCTTTTGAACTTAATACGGCATCCAGTTTATCTAATAACTCATTGGTATCAATACCATTTTTTTGGCACACTTCTTCAACTGTTCTGTGACCTCTACAGCAAAAATCAATACCATAATTTACAAATACTGCTGCTGTTCTAAAATCATCTGCTACAAATTGTCCAATTTGTTTTTGTGCATTATTACTTATTACTTCCATATTTACGTTTATTTAGGATATTTTTGTCCTCTTTTGTTTTAAATTTTTTTACGTCTTTAAAAATGACACCCCCGATTTTATATCAAGCGCTAACTCTTCTAAACTAGTGTGTTCTAGCATCTCTCTTAACTCAGTGCGTATTGTTTTAAATTTGTCATGAACTGGGCAAGGATGCTCTTCATCACACTTATGCAAGCCTAAGCCACATCCATTATAAATACCATCACCATCAATGGCATTTACTATTTGAGATAATTTCACGGTTGCAATTCTATTTTTATCAATTTGAAAACCGCCATAGGCCCCCTTAATAGAATTAACCACACCATGCCTCACCAACGCTTGTAATATCTTAGCTGTAAACGCTTGAGGCGAATCAATTTCTTGTGAAATTTCCTTTGGGCTTACCAACTCTCCTTCATAGGATTTAGTTGCTATAAAAATAGCTGCTTTTATACCATACTCACAAGCCTTTGAAAACATATATCTCTTTCCTTATTCTGTGCAAAGTTATAAATAATTTATTAATTAAGACTAATTTATCTTAATTAAAGCTTAATAATAATTCTTAAACCATACTTTTTGCCATTCTCGTCTTAAAATTAAGAAAGATACAGCTTCTGAAAGCCTAAGTATATCAGCTTCTTCAAGTCGTTTAATGTCATCTTCAGAAACATCAATAATATATAGCAGATTCAAATACTCCATAAATTTGTTCTGAATTAAATTGAATACCGTTTCTTGGAGTATTACTCTTAAGCTTTCAGGCAAAATATCTTCATGAAAGCTAACATCTATATTAGCCAACTGAAAATCTTTGTTGAGTTGAAAGATGAGCTTTTGGTATAATTGTAATTGATTAGCTTCTTTTATTAAGCCCTCAAATGTTATTGGTAATTTCATTACACCGTTCTATTCATTAGGCTATTGCCAAACGCTTTTAGCAGCTCTTTCTTATCATTAGAAATATCAAGCGTTTCTAAAACCGAAAAAGCTTTATTTGTATACTTTTGAATGGCCGCTTTAGTTGCTTTAGCAGCTCCTGATTCCACAAAATAATGCTTAGCTTTTTGAATTTTAGCCTGAACATCCTCAGGATTGGTTGAAAATAATTGGGCTAATTCAGCTTTATCACTTGCATTTGAAAATTCTAGAGCTTTTATAAATAAATAAGTTTTTTTATTTTCTATAATATCACCTCCTACTTGTTTTCCAAAGGTTTTAGGATCACCAAAAGCATCTAAATAATCATCTTGTAATTGAAATGCAATCCCCAAATTTCTACCATAATCATAAATACCTTCTTGATCTGCGGTTGAAGCTTTGGCTACTATAGCACCCATTTTTAACGCTGCTGCTACCAAAACGGCTGTTTTATATTCTATCATTTTTAAATACGCCTCTACCGTTACATCTGTTCTTGTTTCAAAATCAACATCATATTGTTGGCCTTCACATACTTGCAAGGCTGTTACACTAAACAATTTAGCCAAAGCCTGAAACGTTTCAGCATGATAATATTCAAAAAGTTGATACGCCATAATCAACATTGCGTCGCCAGACAGAATACCTGTATTAACATCCCATTTTTCATGAACCGTAGTGTGCCCGCGGCGCAACGGTGCATCATCCATAATATCATCATGAACCAATGAAAAGTTATGAAACACCTCTACACTTAAGGCTGCATTCATAGCTTCTTTATAAGAACCGCCAAAAATATCAGCAGCCATTAAGGTAAGCACTGGTCTGAGTCTTTTGCCGCCTAAACCAAGTATATAAACAATGGGCTCATACAGATTATGCGGCTCCTTTACGGTGGCATACCGCTTTAAATAATCGATAAATTCCTGTTGGTAGTGTTCTACTGAATGCATCAAACAAAAATAATGCAATTCCTCATATTAAAAAGCACCTGCATCAATTTAATGTTAAGAAATCATTAATACTACGGAAACTATTTTGGTTTTTAAAGTTTCCTAATGTACTTTTGCCGTCACTATATGAGACATAAAATAATAAACAAATCGGCAGAACTGTTCTTAACACTTGGTTTTAAAAGTGTTACTATGGACGATATTGCCAATGAATTAGGCATATCAAAGAAAACGATATACGTACACTTTAAAAACAAAACCAAGCTTGTTGAGGCCGTGACCTTTGAGGTTTTTGAAACTATTTGTGATGGTATTGATTGTATTTGCAATAACTCTACCAATCCTATTGAAGAACTTTACGATATTAAACTATTTGTTTTAAAGTACCTAAAAAACGAAAAAACCTCGCCGCAATACCAACTTAAAAAATACTACCCTGATATTTTTAGAAAACTGCACATAAAACAGTTTGAAAAAATGCATGATTGTGTAACAAAGAGTCTTCAAAAGGGGGTTGATACGGGTTTATTCCGATCAAATTTAGATGTAAATTTCATATCACGCATCTATTTTAATGGTATGACCGGCATAAAAGACGAAACTTTTTTTCCGCAGACCATTTTCTCCATGGAATACCTAATTGAGAGTTATTTAGAATATCATTTAAGAGCCATTGTGACTCCTCAAGGACTTGAATTATTAAATATGTTTATTACAAAAAATCAATCATAACAATGAAAAAGAAACTAATTGTATTTTTTAGTTTAGTATTTGTCATCTCTGGTTATTCGCAAGAAGCGCCTCAAACCTTTTCTTTAAATCAGGCTATAGATTTTGCCTTAGAGAATAACAGAAATGCAAAAAATGCCAAGCGCGATATAGAAGCGGCTTACAAACAAAAATGGGAAACCATTGCTATTGGTTTACCTCAGTTGAATGCGAATATTGAGTACCAAAATTTTATTAAGCAGCCCGTTAGTTTACTTCCAGGAGAAATTGCTGGCGGAGAACCAGGCACTTTTGTTCCTATTACCTTTGGTACCAAACAAAACCTTAACGCCTCAGCCACTGTAACACAAAAAATATTTGATGGCACCTATATTGTAGGCTTGCAATCTACTAAGGTATTCTTAGAAATTTCAAAAAATGCTGCCATAAAAACTGACCTAGAAGTTAGAAAGGCTATCATAAATGCCTACGGAAATACTTTGGTAACCGAAGAAGGTGAAAAAATTCTAATTGAAAACAGAAATACACTAAGAAAGAATCTAGACGAGCTTACCAAAATTTATGAAAATGGTTTAGAAGAAGAAGAAAGTGTTGAACAACTAAAAATTACCCTATCTGATATTGAAAGCGCATTAAATAATTATACCAGACTTAAGAAAGTATCGTATCAAATGCTTAATATGACCTTAGGTTTAGATATTGATCATCCTATAATTCTAACTGATAATTTAGAAACATTAACAGCTCAAAATGTAGACTTGCATTTAATCAATGATCCATATTCTGTTGAAAACACAATAGACTACCAAATTGCTGAAAATAATAAAGAATCAAAAGAACTTTTGGTAAAGCTAGAACAAAGCAAAGCTCTACCTGCTTTAAGTGCTTTTCTTAATGGCGGATATACAGGAAACAGCAATACATTTACGTTTACCAACCGTGATCAAATTTGGTTTGGTTCATCCCTATTTGGTGTAAACCTAAGCATTCCTATTTTTAGTTCGGGGATGCGTGGAGCATCAACACAGCGCGCTAAAATTAATTTAGAAAAATCCATAGATGACCTTATGGAAACCGAACAACGTATAAAGCTTGACGTGGCAACAGCTAGAAGCGCCTATCAATTTGCTCTGGAAGATTATTCAAACAAAAAAGAAAATCTGGATTTAGCAAAACGTATAGAAGCCAAAAACGAAACTAAATTTTTTGAAGGCATTGCATCTAGTTTTGATTTAAGACAGGCACAAATTCAACTATACACCGCGCAACAAGATTTTCTAAAGGCTATGCTAGATGTTATCACCAGAAAAGCAGAGCTTGAAACCTTATTAAACACCGTCAACCAATAAATTATCCATTCAAAACATAAACAAAATGAGAAACCTATATACCTTACTTTTCGTTTCGGCTATATTATTGTCCTGTGGGTCTGGCAGCAAACACTCAGTTGAAGATATTATTGCATCACAGAATCTGGAATCTATCAGAAAAAAGAAATCTGAACTAGACCTAGAGGCTCAAGATATTTCTGCCCAACTTAAAGCGCTTGAAGCGGCAATAAAAAAATTAAGTCCGCAATCTAAAGTGCCTTTAATCACCACTATTAAAGTTCATGAAACCATTTTTAATCACTTTGTTGAATTGCAAGGCAGCGTTAACACCAAACAAAATATTGTTATTTACCCTGAATTTTCGGGGGTTTTAACCAAAGTATATGTAAAAGAAGGCCAAAACGTAACTAAAGGCCAACTTCTCGCTAAAATTGATGATGGCGGCTTGAGTCAACAACTATCACAGTTAGAAATTCAAGCAAATTTAGCTGAAACTACTTTTGAGCGTCAAGACCGCTTGTGGAAACAAAAAATTGGCAGTGAAATTCAATATTTACAAGCAAAAGCTTCTTATGAAGCACAAATTCAAGCCAGAGACCAATTGAAGCAACAAATTGCCAAAACTGAAGTAAGAGCTCCGTTTTCAGGCACTATTGATGATGTGATTACAGAACAAGGTAGTGTAGTGGCTCCAGGTCAATCTCAATTATTTAGAATTGTAAACCTAGAACACATGTACATAGAAACAGATGTTCCGGAACGTTATGTATCTCATATCATTCCTGGTAAAGCCGTGAAGGTAAACTTCCCTATTCTTAATAAAGAGGTAGACACCAAAGTGCGTCAAGCCGGAAACTATATCAATCCAGCCAACAGAACCTTTAAAGTAGAAGTTGCTGTTCCTAATGAAGATAAATCGATTAAGCCAAACTTGACAGCCAAACTAAGTATAAATGATTATACAAATCCAAAAGCTATTTTAATTCCGCAAAGTATTATTTCAGAAAACGCTCAAGGACAGCAATATGTTTACACAACTGTGAATAAATCGGGAAACAAAGCTAGTGTGAAACGTACTTTCATTGAAACTGGTAGAACACAAGGTGACGTGATTGAAGTGCTTTCTGGTGTTGAAAATGGCGATGAAATCATTGATGAAGGTGCCCGAAGCGTGAAAGATGGGCAAGAGGTTAAAATTCTTGAGATTGAAGCTTCAAATTAATTCCAAAGACTAAGCAAATGACTGATAAACAGAAAAAAGTAAACAAAGAATTTGGTCTATCATCATGGGCAATTAACAATAAAACAACCATGTATGTTTTAATTGCCTTGATACTTATTCTTGGCGCGGGCGCTTACTTTAGTATGCCTCGTGAAAACTTCCCTGAAATTAAAGAGACTAAAATATATATAAGTTCCATATACCCTGGAAATACTGCGGAAGATATTGAAAAACTCATCACAGATCCTATTGAAGATAAGTTAAAAACGGTAAGCAACGTTGTAGAGATTACCTCAACGTCTCAAGAAGACTATTCAATCGTTATTGTTGAATTTGATGAAAATATTTCGGTTGAAGCCGCTAAACAAAAGGTGAAAGACGAAGTAGATTCTGAAACAGCTGGCGAAGATTGGCCCACATTTAACGGTGCCAAAGTAGAACCTAACGTTTTTGATCTTAGCATGTCTGAAGAAATCCCCATTTTAAACATTAACATCTCTGGAGACTACCCTGTAGATAAGTTAAAAGAATACGGGGAGTATTTGGAAGATGAAATTGAAGGCCTTCAAGAGATTAAACAAGTAGACATACGAGGCGCCCAAGAAAAGGAGGTTGAAGTGGCTGTTGATATTTACAAAATGATGGCTGCTCAAGTAAGTTTTGATGATGTTATAAATACCATTAGCAGAGAAAATATGACCATGTCTGCAGGTAACTTAATTACCAGCGGTCAGCGCAGAACAATCAGAATTTTAGGTGAAATTCAAAACCCTGAAGAACTTGAAAATTTTGTAGTGAAGTCTGAGCGTAACAACCCCATTTACCTTAAAAACATTGCCAAAATCACCTTTAAAGATGAAGACAAAACCACCTTTGCAAGAGAGTTTGGAGACCCTGTTGTGATGCTCGACGTAAAAAAACGAGCAGGTAAAAACATGGTGGCTGCGGCTGAACAAATTCAAACTATAGTAAAAGATGCCATTGATAATGTATTCCCTCCAGATTTAAAAGTAACAATAGCCAATGATCAATCCTCAAAAACCATTGGCCAGGTTGACGATTTAATCAACAATATTATTTTTGGTATTATTTTGGTAGTCACTGTTTTAATGTTCTTCCTTGGGTTTAAAAACGCCCTGTTTGTTGGGTTTGCCATTCCTATGTCTATGTTCATGTCACTAATGATTCTCAACAACTTAGGATATACTATGAATACTATGATTCTCTTCGGATTAATCATGGGATTAGGTATGTTGGTAGATAACGGCATTGTAGTGGTTGAAAATGTTTACAGACTCATGTCTGAAGAAGGCATGAGCCGCATTGAAGCGGCCAAAAAAGGAATTGGAGAAATTGCGTTTCCTATTATCATTTCAACAGCTACCACAGTGGCTGCATTTATTCCGCTTGGGTTATGGCCTGGGGTTATGGGGCAATTCATGATTTACTTCCCAATCACGCTTTCTGTTGTGCTTGGCTCATCCTTATTTGTTGCCATATTTTTCAATTCAGTATTAGTCTCTCAATTTATGACTGTTGAAGATAAGAATATGCCCTTAAAGTCCATTATTAGAATCTCCATAATTGTTGGTAGTATTGGCTTATTAATTTTAATATTTGGTGGTGCGTATAGAGGTCTAGGTACATTAATGATAGTTACTGTTATACTATTATGGATTTACAGACTTTTTCTAAGAAAATGGGCTAACGGATTTCAAAACAACATACTCCCAAATTGGGAACGCGCGTATGAAAAAACTTTGCGTTTTGCTTTAAGTGGCAGAAAACCTGTTGCAATAACCATAAGCACAATTGTCTTACTTTTTATTGCATTTATGGGTTTTGGTGCTTCTGTTGGCACTCAAAGAACAAAAGTGGAATTCTTTCCAGATAACACGCCCAATCAAATCATAGTTTACATTGAATACCCTGAAGGTACTGAAATTAACAAAACCAATGCCATCACAAAAGATATTGAAAAGCGGGTGTATGCAATTATAAATGACCCTCAATATATGGATGGTGATTATAATTTCCTTACTGAAAGTGCGGTTTCTCAAGTGGGTGAAGGTGCAGGAAATCCGCAAACAGATGGCGGATCGGCTGCTGAGATGCCACATCGAGGCAAGATTACCGCTACTATGAGGGAGTTTAAATTTAGACGTGGAGCTGATAGTCAGGAATTACTCAAAAAAGTTCAGGAAGCCCTTAAAGACGTCTATCCAGGTGTTGCTATTTCTGTTGAAAAAGATGCCGTTGGTCCTCCAGCAGGATACCCTATTAATATTGAATTGGAAGGTGAAGATTATTCCGAGCTTATTGCTACTGCTGAGAAAATGCGCGCCTTTATCAATGCTCAAAACATTCAAGGTATTGATGAGTTAAAAATTGATGTCAATAAATCAAAACCCTCCATGCAAGTGCTTGTTGATAGAAAAAAAGCAGGAGAATTGGGTATTACATCTGGTCAGGTGGGACAGCAGTTAAGAAATGCCATTTTTGGAGCTAAGGCCGGTATTTACAAAGAAGATGGCGAAGACTATGATATTTATGTAAGGTTTAATGAAGAAAACAGGTATAATACCAGTGCTATTTTCAACCAAAAAATAACCTTTAGAGATATGGCCTCTGGGCAAATAAAGGAAATTCCTGTGTCTGCAGTTTCAAAACAAAATAATAGTTCGGGGTTCAGTGCCATTAAACATAAAGATGTAAAGCGTGTGGTAACCCTCTATTCGGCTCTAGCACCAGGGTTTATTGATGCCGCCGCTATTGTTAGTGAAATTCAGAAAGACATGCAGGGTTTTACCGAAAAGCCCGATGGTGTTAAAATTGATTACACAGGTCAAATTGAAGAACAGCAAAAACAACAAAACTTCTTAAATGGAGCGTTTATAGCTGGTTTGGGTCTAATCTTTCTCATATTAATCTTTCAATTTAACTCAGTCTCAAAACCAGGCATCATTATGCTCGCTATATTCTTAAGTTTAATTGGGGTATTTGGCGGTATTGTAGTCACAGGGAGTTCATTTGTTATTATGATGACCATGATGGGTATTATTTCGCTTGCCGGAATTGTAGTAAATAACGGTGTGGTTCTTCTTGATTACACACAACTGCTTATTGACAGAAAAAAGGTAGAACACAACTTAAATGAAGATCAATACATCAATCAAAATGAGCTTTTAGAAGCCATTGTAAAAGGCGGTAAAGCTCGTTTACGCCCTGTACTTCTAACGGCTATTACTACTATTTTAGGATTAATTCCATTGGCCACAGGATTAAACATTAACTTTTTTACCTTATTTAGCGAATTTAACCCCCATATTTATGTAGGTGGGGACAATGTTATTTTCTGGGGACCATTAGCATGGACCGTAATTTACGGTTTATTAGTAGCTACGTTTTTAACACTGGTTGTTGTTCCCATTTTATTTTACTTGGTCACTAAATTCAAAATGTGGTTATTTAAAGATAGGGTAGCCAAATACAGTGATAACATAGCCTAATACATATAATTAATTGTGTGACTAACTCGATTATCTGTAAAAAAGCTTCAATATAATTATTGAGGCTTTTTTCATAAATTAAATCGTTTAACTTCACTAAATTTGCACCTCAATTTTACAACTATGTACAGGAGTCACAACTGCGGCGAATTAAGAGCTGCTCACATCAATACAGAAGTTATATTATCAGGCTGGGTTCAAAAATCTCGTGATAAAGGATTTATTGTTTGGGTTGATTTAAGAGACCGATACGGCATCACACAATTAGTGTTTGATGAAGAGCGCAGTTCCAAAGAACTTATTGAAAGAGCTCAAAATCTAGGTCGGGAATTTGTCATTCAAGTGACTGGACAGGTTATTGAGCGTGCTTCAAAAAATCCTAACTTACCTACTGGAGAAATTGAAATTTTAGTATCTAAGTTAACGGTTTTAAATGAAGCTAAATTACCGCCATTTACTATTGAAGATAAAACAGATGGTGGCGAAGATATCCGAATGAAATATCGTTATTTAGATATCCGCAGAAACCCTGTAAAAAACAGTTTAATTTTTAGACACAAAGTAACGCAAGAGGTTAGAAATTATTTATCAAATGAAGGCTTTATTGAAGTTGAAACGCCTTATTTAATCAAATCTACTCCTGAAGGTGCTCGTGATTTTGTAGTACCTTCAAGAATGAACGAGGGCCAATTTTATGCCCTTCCGCAATCGCCACAAACCTTTAAGCAATTACTTATGGTAGGTGGTATGGATAAATACTTTCAGATAGTAAAGTGTTTTAGAGATGAAGATTTACGTGCCGATAGGCAGCCAGAGTTTACGCAAATAGACTGTGAAATGGCCTTTATTGAGCAAGAAGATATTCTTAATGCTTTTGAAGGATTAACTCGTCATTTACTTAAAGAAATTAATGGTGTTGATGTTGATAAATTTCCAAGAATACAATACGATGATGCCATGCGTTTATATGGAAACGACAAACCAGATATTAGGTTTGGAATGACCTTTGGCGAATTAAATGCCGTAACGCAGCATAAAGATTTTGGTGTTTTTAATAGTTCTGAGCTTGTGGTTGGCATAGCCGTTCCTGGCGGAAATAGTTATTCAAGAAAAGAGATTGACCAATTAATTTCTTGGGTAAAGCGTCCACAAATTGGAGCATTGGGCATGGTGTATTGCAGATGTAATGAAGATGGAACCTTTAAATCTTCAGTTGACAAATTTTATACCCAAGAAGATCTGGCTCAATGGGCTGAAGTAACTGGTGCCAAAGCAGGTGACTTAATTTGTGTACTTTCTGGCGACACCAATAAAGTTCGTGCACAATTAAGTGCCTTACGTATGGAACTAGCAGAACGTTTAGGCTTACGTAACCCTAATGAATTTGCACCATTATGGGTCATGGATTTTCCGCTGTTAGAATGGGATGAAGACACCGAGCGTTATCATGCCATGCATCATCCTTTTACTTCACCAAAACCAGAACAAATAGAATTACTAAAAACAGATCCAGGATCAGTAAAAGCAAATGCTTATGACTTGGTATTAAATGGTAACGAAATTGGTGGTGGCTCTATAAGAATACATGATAAGGAAACACAATCGCTCATGTTCGATTATTTAGGATTCACTCCAGAAGAAGCCAGAGCACAGTTTGGCTTTCTAATGGATGCTTTTCAATATGGTGCGCCGCCACATGGTGGATTAGCATTCGGACTAGATAGATTAGTTGCTATTTTAGGAGGACAGGAAACTATTAGAGATTTCATTGCCTTCCCTAAAAATAATTCGGGGCGTGATGTTATGATTGACGCTCCTGCTCCTATTGATGATGAACAGCTTGAAGAATTGAGCTTAAAACTAAATTTAAAATCATAAAATAAAATCCTGCTTCACGCAGGATTTTTTAGTAATTTTATACTATGCCCACTACAGGTAAAAGTCTTTTAAGAAAGTTTTTAATCTGGAAATACAAACATATTTCAGAACGTCAATTTGTTTATATACTAAGCATATTAGTTGGTTTTTTGGCTGGAATGGGTACCGTTACGCTTAAAAACTTAACACATTATATTCGTTACTTTTTTGGCTTATATATTTTTCACGACTACCAAAGTACCTTGTATTTTGTATTACCCATAATTGGTTTGTTATTGGTTTATATTATCAAACAAACTTGGCTTAAAAAACATATTGGTCATGGTATATCGTCAACCTTATATGCTATTTCAAAACTAAATGGAATCATCCCTAGATATAATATTTATGCAGGCTTAATCACAGCACCCTTAACCGCTGGATTTGGAGGATCTGTAGGTCTTCAAGGTCCCGCCGTAAGTGTGGGTGCCGCTTTAGGATCAAATGCAGCGCGTCTTTTTCATATGAATGCCAAAACCCGAATGCTACTTATTGGTTGTGCTGCTGCTGGTGCCATGGCCTCTATGTTTAAAGCACCTATTGCCGCTATTGTATTTGCTGTTGAAATTTTTAGTTTAGATATAGCGTTTGCCTCATTGGTTCCGTTATTACTCGCTTCAGTTTCTGCTGTGGTAACATCCTATTTATTTCTTGGCACAGATGTTCTTTTACGGTTTGAACTAACAGACAAATTTATGGTTAAAGACATTGGGTTTTATGCTGTACTGGGTATTGTAACGGCTTTAGCTTCTGTCTATTTTTCAAAAGTCTTTTTTTCTATTTCTAATTACTTCAAACAGTATGACAGTAGAGCATTCCGCTTATTAATTGGTGGTGTAGCCATAGGATCTATGCTTTATTGTATACCGCCGCTTTATGGTGAAGGTTATGGTATAATGAACAACTTACTAAAGGGCGATCATTTGGCGGCTATTGGTAAAACACCTTTTAATTTTGATTTGAATAATATTTGGATTGTTATAGGATTGCTATTTGGTATTGCTGCCTTTAAAGCCATAGCTATGACTACTACTTTTGGGGCTGGCGGCGTTGGAGGAGTTTTCATTCCTACGCTAGTTATGGGTAGTGCCATTGGTAATGGCTTTGCCAAAGTGATAAATAACTTGGGACTAGATTTTCATGTTTCAGAATCAAATTTCACGCTTATTGGTATGACTGGTCTTATGGCTGGTGTACTCCACGCTCCTTTAACCGCCATTTTCCTCATTGCAGAAATTACAGGTGGTTATGAACTATTTGTGCCCTTAATGATTGTTTCTGCTATATCATTCTCTATGACAAAATACTACGTGTCTCATTCCATTTACACCCTTAAACTAGCGGAGCGTGGCGAGCTCATGACACATGACAAAGACCAGAATGTCCTTATGGTGCTTGACATTGATAAGGTTATTGAGAACAATTTTGTGATTTTAAAACCCGATATGACACTGGGATATATTTTGAAAAATGCCGTAGCAAAGTCGTCCAGAAATCATTTCCCTGTAGTGAATGACAACCATGAATTTTTGGGCGTTATTAGGCTTGATGATATGCGCCATATGATGTTTGACGCTAATTTATATGACAAAGTTAAAGCGTCATCACTAATGCATGCCGATCATGGTACCATTAATTATGATGAAGACTCTATGAATGATATTATGGAACGCTTTAAAACGAGTGGCGCTTGGAATTTGCCCGTTATTAAGGAAGGAAAATATTACGGTTATATTTCAAAATCTAAATTACTAACCGCATACAGACAACAACTTATTAATTTCACTCAATAGTTTTTTATCAATGTCATGAAATACGTTATAGCCATACTCGCCTTAGCAGCGATTACCAGTATCATTCTAGGATTCACCCTTAACGTAGTCTATACCGAAAAACTTATTGGTTATGGTGTAGCAGGCTTATTTTTGGTAGTTTTTCCATTATTTTCCTATTATCGCTGGAAAGGAAAAAACGTAAAAGATTATATGATTACTAAGGAAAACTTAGATAAAATGCGTGAAAACCAGCGCAAGAATAACTATTAAATGCCACAAAAGATTATGGCTAATTTAAATTCCGTTTTAAAATAAAAAATCGTTTCATTAAACTAGCTGCTTCATCTGCTAAAACACCTCCTTCAATCGCCGTTTTAGGATGCAACTTTGTATTCAGATTAATACAACCGCGTTCTGCATCTCTTGCACCATAAACAATTCTGGAAATTTGACTCCAATATAAAGCACCAGCACACATCTGGCAGGGTTCTAGCGTGACATATAAAGTGCAATTTTTTAAATATTTACCTCCTAAAAAATTAGCAGCGGCTGTAATGGCTTGCATTTCGGCATGTGCCGTAACATCACACAACATTTCTGTTAAGTTATGCCCTCTGGCAATCACCTTATTATCAACCACAATAACAGCGCCAACGGGAATTTCGCCCTTTTCAAAAGCCACTTCAGCTTCCTGAAGCGCTTTTTTCATAAAATAAGTATCATCAAAAGGTTCTATCATAGTAACAAAAATACAATTTCATTCTCGTATTTTTGTCACATGGAAAAAAGTCTCCTAGACCAAATTAGTTCACCCGAAGATCTTCGTCATTTAAAACCTGATGAACTTCCAAAACTCGCTCAAGAACTAAGAGCGTTCATCATTAATATTGTGGCCACTAAAGAAGGGCATTTAGGAGCAAGCCTTGGGGTTGTTGAACTCACTATTGCATTACACTACGTGTTTAACACCCCCAAAGACCAACTCATTTGGGATGTAGGCCATCAAGCTTACGGTCATAAAATTCTAACGGGGAGAAAAGCTATTTTTCATACTAACCGACAATTAGATGGTATTTGTGGGTTTCCAAACCGAGAGGAAAGCGTGTATGATGCCTTTGGAGTTGGCCATGCTTCTACTTCAATTTCAGCGGCTTTAGGCATGGCCATCGCCTCAAAACTGAAAGGCGACTTTAACCAGCACCACATAGCTGTTATTGGAGATGCCAGCATTGCTGGTGGTATGGCGTTTGAAGGTTTAAATCATGCTGGCGTAACCGATGCTAATCTTTTAGTTATATTAAACGATAATGCTATTGGAATTGACCCTAGTGTTGGCGCCTTAAAAATGTACCTAACAAACGTAAAAAAAGGCACCCAAAAGCAAGATAATATTTTTGAAGCCTTAAATTTCAACTATTTTGGTCCTATTGATGGTCATGATTTACGTGCTGTCATCAGTGAATTGGAGCGACTAAAAGACATTAAAGGCCCTAAATTTTTACATGTCATTACTACCAAAGGCAAAGGTTTAAAACAAGCTGAAAAAGATCAGGTAAAATATCATGCTCCAGGGAAATTTAATGCTAAAACAGGGGATTTATTTGAAACTTCAACGCTGGAACAAGCGCCAAAATATCAAGATGTGTTTGGTAAAACCATTGTTGAGCTTGCCAAAAAAAACGCACGTATTGTTGGTATCACGCCCGCCATGCCTACAGGTAGTTCCTTAAAATTTATGATGACTGAAATACCACAACGTGCCTTTGATGTTGGCATTGCAGAACAGCACGCAGTGACGCTTGCTGCTGGCATGGCAGCACAAGGTTTAATACCCTTTTGCAACATTTATTCTACCTTCATGCAACGCGCTTATGATCAAGTGATTCACGATGTGGCACTTCAAAAGCTTCCCGTTATTTTTTGTTTAGACAGAGCGGGTTTAGTAGGTGAAGATGGAGCTACACACCATGGCACTTTCGATTTAAGTTACCTGCGAAGTATTCCAAACCTAATCATTTTTGCTCCTCGAAATGAAATAGAATTACGCAACATTATGTTTACGGCTCAGCTTGGTTTGAACCAACCTATTGCCATACGATATCCTAGAGGGCGTGGTGTGACGATAGATTGGAAACGTCCCTTTGAAAGCATTGAAATAGGTACAGCTGCTTTCTTAAAAAAAGGAACTAACCTTGCTGTATTAAGTATAGGGAATATGGCGCAACATGTTACTGGAGCCATAAGTAATCTTGATGTTTCACATATTGATATGCGCTTTGTAAAACCATTAGATGAACCCCTTTTGCATACGGTATTTAAAACACATAAAACCATCATTACCATTGAAGATAATAGCATTAAAGGTGGATTTGGAAGTGCCATACTGGAATTTGCGGCATCAAACAACTATACTTCCTCTATTAAAACACTTGGTATTCCTGACCATTTTATAGAACACGGTAAGGTTTCTGAACTTCATAAACGTATTGGATTAGACGCTCAAAGTTTAACAGCTTACATTTCAAGTTTTTTATAAATAGATAATTCCTGTTTAAAATCACTTTTCTATTTTTATATCAATCATTGAATAACATAAAATGACACATCCATTAAGAAGACATATTGAAGAAATTATTAGTCTGACTGATGAAGAATTCGACTTTATTTTGAGTCATTTTACGGCTATAAAAAAACGCAAACACCAATACCTTGTTCAGGAAGGAGACATTGTAAATAAAGAATATTGGATTATTAATGGATGTATTAAAAGCTACTTTGTTGATTATTTGGGAAAAGAACACATCCTGCAATTTGCCATGGAACATTGGTGGATTACAGATTATGAATCTTTTGTAAAACAAACAAAGTCAAAGATTTCTATAGATTGTATAGAAGATTGTGAACTCCTATACATATCGTTTGAAAATAGAGACAAACTTACCTCTCAAATGCATAAAATGGAACGGTTTTGGGCTAAAAAAAGCAAAATGGGCAGAATTGCACTTCAAAATAGAATTTTATGTTTATTGAAAAATTCAACTAAAGAAAACTATAATCTGCTTCTGGAGCAGTACCCAAAACTCTTTCAGCGTGTTCCTAAAAAAATGATTGCCGCTTATTTAGGTGTTTCTAGAGAAACCTTAAGCAGATTAAAAGCATAAAACTTCACTCTTGAGCTAGTTATGTGACATACCTCACATTAAAACTGTGACATAACTCCTTTTCAAACTACTCACTTCTCTTCAACTTTGTATGACAATATTTTAACTTAAAAATTATGCCATACATTAACATTAAAGTTACAGATGAACAGGTAACACCAGAACAAAAACGCCAATTAATTGCTGGAGCAACACAACTAATGGTTAACATTCTCAACAAAAACCCACAAACAACGCATGTAGTAATTGATGAAGTTCCAGCGTCAAATTGGGGCGTAAATGGACAACAGTATTCAGGAACCAAAAATCAAGTAAAATGACATACAAAACCGTAATTATCACTGGGGCATCGACAGGAATTGGAAAAGAAATGACCCGATATTTTGCTTCACATGAATATCAGGTTGTAATGAATTCATCAAACGAAGAAAACTTAAAAAAAGCGTATGATGATTTAGGCAAACCTTCAAACGTCATTTATTTAGCTGGAGATATTAGTAAAAAAGAAACAGGTCTGGCACTAAGAGATCTTGCCTTAAAAGAATTTGAGACCATTGATGTTTTAATAAACAATGCGGGTGTGTTTTCTCCAAAGCCATTTTTAGATGTGGAAGAAGATGATTTGAACCAATATTGGAACGTAAACCTAAAAGGAACATTTTTCACCTCTCAAGTAGTAATTCCTGAAATGTTGAAACAAAACAATGGATCTATTATTAACATTGGTACTGTTCTGGTTGATCACGCCATTGCTGGATTTCCTGCTACAGCACCGTTAACAAGTAAAGGTGCAATTCATACATTAACAAGACAATTAGCCGCAGAATTTGGAAAAAACAATATCAGAGTCAACACCATTGCTCCTGGTATAATTAGAAGTCCGTTACAAGCTAAAATAGGAATTGAAGATGCCGATAGTCTTTCTGGTTTACATCTGTTAAACCGAATTGGAGAACCGAAAGAGGTTGCTGAAGCCGCATATTATTTAGCCACATCAAATTTTGTAACAGGAGAAACTATTAATGTGGCAGGTGGGCACACCATTGGCCATGCTATTTAAAAAATAAAATTATGTTTAACACCCATATAAAAGACATCGAAAAGTTAATTTCAAATTACTTTGAAGGTATATATCACGGAAATATTTCCCAACTTGCGTCTTGCTTTCAAAAAGACACCTTAATTTTTGGAGATATTAATGGTACAGAATATTCAAAAAACAGTAAGGAATACCTCAAAGGTGTAGAAAACAGGCAAAGTCCCAATGAATTAAATGAATCTTTTCAAATGAAAATTTTAGGAATAGAAATTTTAGGTAACATAGCCATGGTTAAACTACATGTACCTATGTTGGGTTTTAATTACTATGATTATTTATCACTCACAAAAATTGATGGCCACTGGAAAATAGTGAGCAAAATTTTCACGCATGTTAATCATTAGGAAAACCTAAAAAAACAATTAGAGATAGCGGATTGAAACCAGATTTCATTCCGCTATTTTGTTATTTTTATACTGAAAACGTATTGAAAACGGACTCAATTATAGATAAATCATGCATTAAATAATACACAATGAAAGGATAATCAGGTAGAAAATAGTCTTCTAACTTTCAGGGGCAAGTTCTACCTCAAGCCCTTCCATTTCTGGCGTGATTTGAATTTGACACCCTAATCGGCTGTTATCTTTTACATCAAAAGCTTCTGATAGCATAGCTTCTTCGTCATCACTCATTTCTGGGAGTTTCGTATCGCTAATAACATAACACTGACATGACGCACACATGGCCATACCTCCACATACACCTATGGTGCCTTCTGGCGCCAGTTCATATGATCTTACTACTTCCATAAGATTCATAGCCATATCTGTAGGAGCTACAATCTCATGGGTTACTCCGTCTCTGTCTGTGATTTTAATATTTACGTCTTCCATTACTATTTTTTAGACCTTAGTAAAGTGTGTCATCATTCGTGCCACAAATTTAACCTAACTGTCTATTATTTAATAAAATTGATTTGTGAAATTTAGAGATACTGACCAAAAATGTGAAATCATCAAAATAATATATTTTTTAGATTCCCTTTCTCAATGGAATGTCCTTTTGATTAAAACTTTTACACTTAATAACGGGTTTACGCCTCAATATTAACGACTTGCTCAATTTGAGGTGCATACTTTTTAATGGTCATTTCTACCCCTGATTTTAGCGTCATTTGATTCACACTGCAACCTACACAAGCTCCTTTTAGTTGTACTTTGACCAAAGTATCATTATCTTCAATAGCCAAAAGCGAAATATCGCCCCCATCACTTTGTAAAAACGGACGAATTTCATCTAAAGCCTTCATGACATTATTTTTAATTTCTTCTGAACTCATAGCTTATTTTTTAACCGCAGCACATCCTGCCATAGTTGTTATTTTTATAGCCTCTGTTGGGGGCAAATCATCATTTCGCTTTACGGTTTCTTCAACAACATTTTGTGTTAAAACTTCAAAAGCAGATTCTAAAGGTGTACCTGTTTGTAATGCCGCCGGACGCCCAAAATCACCAGCCTCTCTAATACTTTGTACTAATGGAATTTCTCCTAAGAATGGTACGTTTAAATCTAAAGCCAGATTTTTTGCGCCTTCTTGTCCAAAAATATAGTATTTATTATCTGGCAACTCCTCTGGCGTGAAATACGCCATGTTTTCAATAATTCCTAATACTGGCACGCTGATACTATCCTGTTGGAACATAGCCACACCTTTTTTGGCATCAGCCAAGGCTACATTTTGTGGTGTACTTACCACAACCGCACCTGTAATGGGTAAGGATTGCATAATACTCAAATGAATATCACCTGTTCCTGGAGGTAAATCAAGTAATAAGAAATCTAATGCACCCCAATGGGCATCAAAAATCATTTGATTTAATGCCTTGGCAGCCATGGGTCCACGCCAAACTACCGCCTGATTAGGCTTTGTAAAGAAACCAATAGATAACACTTTAACACCATAGTTTTCTATGGGTTTCATTTTAGATTTGCCTTCAACAGTAACAGCCAACGGTTTTTCGGCAACCACATCAAACATAATTGGAATGGATGGCCCGTAAATATCGGCATCTAAAACCCCCACTTTAAAGCCCATTTTAGATAAACTAACCGCTAAATTGGCTGTGACAGTAGACTTACCAACACCTCCTTTTCCTGAAGCTACCGCTATAATATTTTTAATACCTGGAATTGGTTTTCCTTTTATAACATTGGGCTTTGGGTTTTGAGGTGCATCAACCGTAACGTTTACTTTTATTTTGGCCTTTTCGTAAACCTGCTCATGAATGGTTTTTAAAATATCAACCTCCGTACGTTTTTTTGCCTGTAAACTTGGATTTTTTATAGTAATATCTACAATTACCTCATCACCAAAAGTAACGATGTTTTTTACAGCACCACTTTCAACCATATTCTGTCCTTCTCCAGGCACAGTAATGCTTTCAAGTGCTTTTAAAATGTCTTTTTTATTCAGCTTCATTTATTCAGATTAATTCTAAACAACAAAGATAATTAATATCCCTTTAAGGGAAAAACTACTTCCAATAAGTTTTTCTAATGTTTTAATTAGCCGTAACTTATTTACCCTGTGTCATTTTAAAAGGATAAAAACCAACTACAATTCTATGCTAGGATCCCAAAAAACGGCTTCAAAATTTTGTATTTGATGATTAAGAATCTCAATACCTTCACTCTCTAATAACTGCTGCATTAAATTTGTACCATCAAAATGATGTTTCCCCGTTAGCAGCCCCTTACGATTAACCACTCGATGAGCTGGGACCTCTTTTCCTACTGAGCCATTCATAGCATACCCTACCATTCTAGCACTCCTGGCGGCTCCCAGATACTTAGCAATTGCGCCATAACTCGTGACTCTTCCGTACGGAATTTGTTTAGCTACTTCATAGACTCTTTCAAAGAAATTTAGCGTTTCAGCTTTCATGAAAACGTATTAAAATTCTTTTATAATACTTATTATTGTGACAATAGATATCACACCTGTTATACTGCCAATGATGAGATTCATATTTTTCTGAGAGGTTAGTGATTTGCTCTTTATTTTATCAAAAAAGAAAATATACATGTATAACATTACAAATGTACCTGTAACCGCTCCAGACACATAAGAAAATATACTTATCCCTTCAAAGGTCATCCATCCAAAGGAAGCCAAGGTAATGGTCATATAAGCTTGATAAGGTATAGGAAACACATTAAGTGCTGACATAAAAACCCCTTGAAAAAACCGACTGTGCTTACTCTTTGTTTTAGGCTCTACCTGAGGCTGGGCTTTAGATTTAGCAATAAAAAGAAAATAAACCGTTATTAAAATAAAAATGACAACAGCCACACGCCGAAGCACATCAATGACCTCGGGGTGCTTACTAAGATATCTTGCAAAAATAGCTGCTATATAGGTTTGGGCAGCTACAATAACACATGCCCCAATGGAAAACATAATACCCCGTACATGACCTTCTTTTAAACTAATTTTAGCAGCCGTCATATTAAGCAACCCAGGTGGAATCACCCCTATAAAAGCAAAAAATAAGCCGAGTAAAAAGATAAAGGTGATATCCACTACGGCTTAATTTTAAACTTAATGTATGTTATAGCTTTATTTTGCTCTAAATATTGAGATTCATAAAACGTTTGAATACTTGTTACTTCTTCTGGGCTACCTTCCTGTTTGTAAACATCATGATTTGCATAAACCACCTCATGCCCAGCACCGTGCAACAACCCAAGTGTGTAACCGTGCATAAATTCACTATCCGTTTTAAGGTTAATAAAGCCTTCTGGTTTTAAAATTTTTTTATACCGCTCTAAAAATTGAGCATTCGTCATACGGTGCTTAGTACGTTTATATTTTATTTGAGGATCAGGAAAAGTTATCCAAATCTCATCAACTTCCTGGTCTCCAAACGCATAATCAATAAGTTCAATCTGGGTTCTTAAAAAGGCTACGTTTTCTATTTGCTTCTCAACAGCCGTTTTTGCACCGCGCCAAAATCGAGCGCCTTTTATATCAATGCCAATAAAGTTTTTATTTGGGTACTTTTTTGCTAGTGCCACCGTATACTCTCCCTTTCCACAACCTAATTCTAAAACCAAAGGGTTTTCATTTTTAAAAAAAGTTTCGCGCCACTTTCCTTTCAATTTAAAGTTTGAATGTACCAACATGTCTCGTGTTGGTTGAATCACGTTTTTAAACGTTTCGTTTTCTTTAAATCGCCTAAGTTTATTCTTGCTTCCCAAGGTCTATTAACTATTTCTTATTATTATCATATTTTTGGTAAAATTACGGAAATATACGAGAGTTACTCTATGCTTATCTTTGATTTTGATTAAAACTTACTTCTGGTGATGGAGCAATTGATAGCATAACTTGCACAAAGCCATCTAAGGATAGAACAGATAGGTTAAAACAGTTAATATGAAAAAGCGAATTTTAGTGGCTCCTTTAAATTGGGGACTTGGGCATGCCACAAGATGTATTCCTATTGTCAAAGCGCTAATTAGTGAAGGTTTTGTTCCTATCATTGCTAGTGATGGCAGTGCATTACAATTACTGCGTAAAGAATTTCCTAATCTGTCTTCTATTGAATTACCCTCCTATAACATCACCTATGCAAAAAACGGAAAATTATTTAAACTGAAATTACTAAAAGATTCTCCCAAAATTATCAATGCTATAAAAGAAGAAAAAAAGGCTATTAAAAGAATTTTAGAGCTTAATGAAATTTCGGGTATTATTTCAGACAATAGACTCGGTGTTCGACATAAAAACGTTCCTTCTATATTTATTACACATCAGCTTAATGTTTTAAGCGGTAGCACCTCATGGTTAAGCACCAAAATGCACTTAAGCTTCATTAAAAAATTTGACGCCTGCTGGGTACCTGATTTTGATAACGTCAACAACTTAAGTGGGAAATTAAGTAGATCTAAACAAATCGATATTCCCGTTAAATACATTGGTCCGTTAAGTAGGTTTAACAAGAGTAAGACAAAAATAACAACTAACTTATTGGTACTTCTATCTGGACCTGAACCACAGCGCACCTTATTAGAAGAGAAATTATTAATGGAACTAAAATCATACCACGGATCTATCATTGTTGTAAGAGGTTTGATGGAAAAAGAGCAGCATGTTGAAGTAAGAGATAAAATAACCCTTTACAACTTTATGACTTCTGAAGAACTTGAAAAAACCATGAATACAAGTGCAGGCGTTTTGTGCAGATCGGGGTATACCACTGTTATGGATTTGGCTAAATTAGAGAAACAGGCATTTTTTATCCCAACTCCTGGGCAGTTTGAACAAGAATATTTAGCAAAACGATTTACAGAGCTAAACATTGTACCTAGCTGCTCCCAAGATGAGTTTACTGTAAAAAAATTAATTGATGTACCGCTTTACAAAGGTTTAACTATGCCTAAAGAAACAACTAATTTTAAGGAATTATTCAACCTTTTCTAAGGTAAAAGAAAATTCACTACCCACACCATACTCACTTTCCACATAAATCTTTTCGTGATGTGCCTCAATAATGTGCTTTACGATAGAAAGCCCAAGGCCAGATCCGCCTTCTTTTCTAGAACCGCTTTTATCAACCCTATAAAACCTTTCAAATAGCCTTGGCACATGTACCGCAGCGATACCCTCTCCGTTATCGGTAACTCTAATAATAACTTTATTCTTTATGAGGTTTTCTATACTTACCTCAGTGGTACCTTTTTGGCTACCGTACTTCAAAGAGTTAACAATTAAATTTGATAAAACCTGCTGTATACGTTCCTTGTCTGCCCGAACCATGATAGGCTTTGAATATACCCTGTCAAAAGTTAACGTAATGCGTTTTTTTTGGGCTTTTATCTCAAACATTTCAAACACACTCTTTATCAATTCAACGATATCAAATTCTTGAATATCTAAACTCAAATCACCTACTTCGAGTTTGGTAATCATATCCAGATCATTAACTATATACCCCAAACGTTCAATACCTTTACTAGCTCTTAAAAGATATTTCTCTCTAATATCTTTGTCATTCATAGCACCGTCAAGCAGAGTTAAAATATACCCTTGAACTGTAAAAAGTGGTGTTTTTAGTTCATGAGATACATTTCCAAGAAATTCTTTTCGGTATTGTTCTCGAACCTTAAGGGTTTCTATTTCAATCTTTTTATCTCTAGCAAACTTATCTATTTCTTCGGTTAAGGTTTTCATATTGGTGGTAATAGGACCATCACTTAAGCTTGCTGATTCAAGTAAGGTTAAATCATCATAAATCTTCTTAACACGTTTGTAAATAAACCGTTCAACACTAATTTGAATGGTAAGAAAAGAAAAAAGAAACACACATAACCCAAAAAGTATTATATACAACCATTCTAATTCATACACCGCATATAAAAAAACACCCATTATGAGTGTTATATATAAGGTTATATAAGCTGCGGTTCTAATCGCAAATTTGTATGACTTCTTAAATTTGGTCTGCATTAATCTACAAACTTATACCCAACGCCTTTGATTGTTTTAAAGCTATCATCCCCCAGTTTCTCTCTTAGTTTTCTTATATGAACATCAATAGTTCTACCTCCAACAACCACTTCATTGCCCCAAACTGTATCAAGTATCTCGTCACGTTTAAACACTTTTCCTGGCTTAGACGCCAACAAAGACAATAATTCAAACTCTTTTCTGGGCAGAATAATTTCTTTGCCTTTTGATGTTATTTTATATTCATCTCTATTAATAACAAGGTTACCCACTTTTACAGTATCAGACACATCTTCTTCTTTAAAGCGTCTTAATAATGCTTGAACCTTACTTACTAAGACCTTAGGTTTAACAGGTTTAGTAATATAATCATCTGCTCCTGCATCAAAACCGGCTACCTGAGAATAATCTTCTCCTCTTGCCGTTAAAAAAGTAACTATGGTATTATTGAGATCTGGGTTTTTTCTAATGAGTTCACAGGCCTCAATACCATCCATTTCAGGCATCATAACATCTAATATAATTAAATGCGGTTGTTCCTTTTTTGCTTTCTTTACCCCCTCGTGTCCGTTCTCGGCAGTAAAAACTTGATACCCTTCATTAGATAGGTTATACCCAACAATTTCTAAAATATCAGGTTCATCATCAACTAATAAAATCTTGATATCTTTTTTCTTCATTTTATAAGGTTGTTTGTCTAAGTCAAATATAAAACTATTAACATAATTTCATTAAAATTACAAAATTAATAACATTAAGATAACAAAGCTCTTACACCAATTTAATCTTTCGACCAAAGGAACGAACCTTTAACACATTTTTTGGCATCACTTTTGCATTAATTCTTTAACTTTATAACACTAAATAAAGCGAATGAAAAAAAACTACGTTTTCTTTTTATTTATTATAACAATTTTATTTTCAATACCTTGCACATACGCTCAAGAAAACAAGCCTAGTGAAAGTTTTGATCAAAGAATTGAAGGACTTTCTATTTATCCAAATCCAGCCAATAGATATCATAATTATATCAATATCTCATCAAAACTAAACGCTCCAAAGACAATAGAAATTTTTAATGTGATTGGGAAACGCATTTTAATCACAAACATCATCTCTAAAGAATTGAACATCTCTAATTTAAAAACTGGGGTATATCTTTTAAAAATCACGGAAAACAATGTTAGTGAAACCCGTAAGTTAGTTATTCATTAATGCATTAGATTTTTTTTACTTTTTATAAAAGCTTACATTAAAGGTACTTTCAGTACATTTATTTCATCCATACTTCCACCTAAAACAAAAAGAGCACAAAGCACTATGCCTTGAAAACCAACTATTTACATGTGTGTTTTTTTGCTTTATTCAAAAAAATTCTTTATCTTTAGATAGAGTGAATTAAATTTAAAACTACATGAAAAAAACTTGCTTTTTATTTTTTGTGTTATCGACTTTTTTAAATTTTTCTCAAGAAGAAATTTTGATTAATGGTGGTTTAGAGATTTGGGGAGATCATAGCCCGCTTAATTGGGATAAATATGAACATATAAGTCAAGAATCAGGTATAGTACATAGCGGTACCTTTTCTGCTAAAGTTGAAGCCGCAGGAACATCGGATTTAACCCAAAACTTACTAATAATACCAGGAGAATCGTATACAATATCTTTTTGGTATTACGTTGAGTCTGGAGATGGTACTGACGCAAGAATTTGGAGTTATTGGCTAAATGGCTTAAGCACAGTAATGGATGCTACTACCGATGATGCTTTACACGGACCGAATAATAGTTATTTACCCAGTAATGCTTCATGGCAACAATACATGACCACCGTTACTGCTCCATCATTTGGAGTTAATGGTTTACGATTCGAAGTTAGAACTTATGGATCGGCAGTTGTATATTGGGACGACCTTTCAGTGATTGATAATAACACCTTAACAATAAAAAATACTCAAAAACATAAATTTTCTATTTTTCCTAACCCAACTTCTTTGGGATACTTTAACATATCAAGTAACAATAATACCAAAATTGATGTCTTAATTTTTGACATGCTGGGAAACCAAATAATAAATACAGAAATCGCCCAAAATACTTTAAACGTATCATCTCTAAAAGCAGGTGTTTACTTAGCTCAAATTCATCAAAACGGGGCAACTATAACAAAAAAACTGGTTACAAAATAACCTTAATTTTAAAACTAATAAAAAAGCGTTGCCATAGCAACACTTTTTTATTTTACATATTTTTGTAGCTTTCATAAATCTATGATTGACACAGCCTCAATATTTAATATTAGCAATGAACAAGAATTTGAAGATTTAGCATTACAAATCTTTAAGTTTCAATTTCAAAACAACAAAGTGTATCGTGCATTCTGTGATTTACTTTATATACATCCTAGTGATGTTAATTCCATTAAAGACATTCCTTTTCTCCCTATTGAGTTTTTTAAAACAAAAACCATAGTCAGTTCAAAAAACCAAATACAAACTACCTTTACAAGTTCTGGAACCACAGGAGATAACACCAGTAAGCATCATGTAACCGATTTAAATCTGTACATAAAGAGTTTTACCAAAGGATTTAAACACTTTTACGGAAACATTGAAGATTATGTCATTTTAGGCCTTTTACCTTCCTATTTGGAACGCCAAGGTTCTTCATTAATTTACATGGTAGACACCATGATAAAAACATCAAAACACGATGAAAGCGGGTTTTACCTCAACAATCTGTCTACATTGAAAGACACCTTGGTAAAACTAGATGCTAAAGGCAAAAAAACATTACTCATAGGCGTTTCTTTTGCTTTATTAGATTTGGTTGAGGCTCATAGCTTTAATTTGAACCATACCATTATCATGGAAACAGGCGGTATGAAAGGCCGAAGAAAAGAGCTCATTAGAACAGAGCTACATCATATTTTAAAAACAGAATTTGGCGTAAATCACATACATAGTGAATATGGTATGACAGAGCTTTTGAGTCAGGCTTATTCAAAAGGTGAAGGTCTTTTTGAATGCCCCCCGTGGATGAACGTTTTAACTCGAGATCCTGAAGACGCGCTCTCTATACAAGACACAAACACAACAGGCGGCTTAAATATTATTGATCTTGCCAATATTAATTCATGTTCATTTATTGCCACTCAAGACTTAGGAAAATCCTATAAAAATGGACTATTTGAAGTGATTGGCCGCTTTGACAACTCAGACATTAGAGGCTGTAATCTTATGGTTTTTTAAAAAAATTTAAAATAATTGTAAGCACCTATAAACCCTCCCGACTAAAGAGGTGTTAAGTAAAAGAAAAATTAATTATTAGTTGGTTAGCTAAATAGAGCTAGACGATTCTTCTTAAAGTCTGGCTCTATTTTTATACAATTTGAAGAACAAAATAATTCTTCTTACCGCGTTGCAATAACACAAATTTTCCATTGATTAAATCATTGGGGGTAATCTGGTAATCTTCTTTTACTTTTTCTTTATTGACGGATATAGAGTTTTCTTTTAAAGCGCGTCTAGCCTCTCCATTTGATTTTAAAAAGCCCCCTTTTTCTGCTAAAGCCCCTACAATATCTAATCCTGATTCTATTTCGACACTTGCAACTTGCGCTTGTGGCACACCTTCAAACACATCTAAAAAAGTCTTTTCATTGAGTGCCTTCAAGTCGTCACTTGTTGATTTTCCAAAAAGAATATTACTTGCTTTTATGGCATTATCTAAATCTTCTTGAGAATGTACCATTACCGTAATTTCTTCGGCCAAACGTTTCTGCAACACTCGTAAATGTGGCGCTTCTTGATGTTGCTCTATAATCGATGTAATCACTTCTTTTGATAAGAATGTGAATATTTTGACATATTTTTCAGCATCAATATCACTAGTATTTAACCAGTATTGATAGAATTTATAGGGCGATGTTCTTTCGGCGTCAAGCCAAATATTACCACCTTCGGTTTTACCAAATTTAGTACCATCAGCTTTTGTGATTAACGGCCAGGTTAAGGCATAGCCTTTACCAGAATCAACCCGTCTTATCAACTCTGTACCTGTAGTAATATTTCCCCATTGATCACTTCCTCCCATTTGTAAGGTACATTGTTTTTCTCGATATAAATGCAAAAAGTCATAACCCTGAACCAATTGATAGGTAAACTCAGTAAAGCTCATCCCTACAGAAGACTCTGATGACAGTCTTTTTTTAACAGAATCTTTGGCCATCATATAATTAACCGTAATATGCTTACCCACATCTCTAATAAAATCAAGAAACGAGAAAGTTTTCATCCAGTCATAATTATTTACCATTAGGGCCGCATTATCAGCATCACTATCAAAATCTAAAAATCGTGACAACTGTTCTTTAATGGCATTTTGGTTATGTTTTAAAGTTTCTTCATTGAGTAAATTTCGCTCGGCCGATTTACCTGAAGGATCACCTATCATACCAGTAGCACCTCCTACTAAAGCCACAGGTTTATGTCCTGCTAACTGAAAATGTTTCAATCCCATAACACCAACCAAATGCCCAATATGTAAGGAATCAGCCGTTGGATCAATCCCAACATAAGCCAATCGCATGGCTTCCATTAGGTGTTCTTCAGTTCCTGGCATACTGTCTTGTATCATACCTCTCCAAGTTAATTCCTCTACAAAATTCTTTATCATTTTATCTCAATTTTTAAAACCAAGGCAAAGATAAAAATACGCTTAGAATTTGGCAGCAATAATGAATAATTCTTTAATTTAGTTCCATGATTTTAGTTACAGGAGGTACAGGCTTAGTAGGAGCTCATTTATTATATAGACTGGTTAGCACTCATAAAAAAGTAAGGGCTATTTACAGAAATGAAAAAAAACTAACCAAAACGAAACAGGTTTTTGCTGGCTATACTAAAAACAGTGAGGCTCTTTTTAATACCATTGAATGGGTTATGGCCGACATTCTTGATATCTCAGCCCTAGATGCCGCATTTAAAAATGTCACGCATGTATATCATTGTGCAGCCTTTGTGTCTTTTGAGCCTGACAAATACCACCTCTTAAGAAAGATAAATATTGAAGGGACCGCTAATATTGTAAACCTAGCTATGGCACACCAAGTGACAAAACTATGCTATGCAAGTTCTGTTGCCACGCTGGGAAGAATGTTAAATAATGCACCTATAACAGAATCCACTTTTTGGAATCCTGAGGCAGAGAATACCGTTTATGCGATTACAAAATATGGTGCAGAAATGGAGGTTTGGCGTGCCACTCAAGAAGGTTTAAATGCTGTTATGGTAAATCCTGGTGTTATTTTAGGGGCTGGTATATGGCAATACGGATCGGGAAGTTTGTTCAAACGCGCTCACCGCGGATTAAAATATTTCTCCTCTGGAACCGTAGCCTTGGTTGCGGTTGAAGATGTGGTTGCCATCATGATAAAACTAATGGAAAGCGACATCCACAAAGAGCGTTTTATTTTAGTAGCTGAAAACTGGACATATAAAGATTTTCTATGTGCTTTAGCTCACTCAGTAAATGCAAAACCACCAAAAGCATTAGCTTCAAAACGTCTTTTAAATATAGCATGGAGACTGGATTGGCTCAAGCAAAAGCTTACTGGCAAAAGCAGGGTTTTAACCAAACAATTAACACACGCTATATCATCAGAAAAAAACTTTAGCAGCGAAAAAGTTATAAAAGCCCTTGATTATAATTTTAAACCTATTGACAGCACTATTTCTCAGGTAGGGCAACACTATCTGAAACAGGAGTAATTAATAAGGTATCTTGTTTTTCTGATTCTTTTTCAATCAGAATTTTTCTAATAGAATCTCTTTTTCTTAACATTGTTAAAGAATCTAATTGTTTAAAGCCTATCAAAAGGGTGTCAATGTCTTTTTCAATTCTAATAGCTCTTAAAGAATCCTCTTCTCTTTTTGTTTGTTCCTTCCACTCTAAAGCTTCTTGATCTTTAAGTTTTATATTGAGGCGTTCTAAACTATCAACAATAATTTTAAAAATCTCTTCATAGAGGTCCATATGATAGGCATAATAGCTGTTACTTTTTGCAAACTGCAAACTATCAATACCATGCTTTTTAAAAACATAAGAATTAATATCAAGATTGTTTTCTCGCATAATCCTTTTGTTCTTGGTATTTGCGGTGGTTAACAACTTGGCATCAATTAATATATTAACCATTTTATCCTTAGGAATTAAATCCTCAGGTTTTTCTGGACCTTTATATTCATTACACCCCAGAAAAACACATCCTACTACAAAACCAATACTAAATCGTCTTATCATCTGTTAAAAGTTAATCTTTTAGCAGCCTTTACCTCTTTAAATTTACCATTTTGATATACCAATGTACCATTTAAAAACGTATCTGTGATTCTAGACTTGAATGTAGAACCTTCAAAAGGCGACCAACCACATTTATAGAGGATATTTTCTTTTTGAACTGTAATTGGATTATTCAAATCAACTAAAACCAAATCGGCATAATATCCTTCTCTAATATACCCGCGTCTCTCAATTTGAAACAAAATAGCTGGATTATGGCACATTTTCTCTACCACCTTTTCAAGTGATATTTTTCCTTTATGATACATCTCTAACATGGCTTGTAAGGCATGTTGCACCAAAGGCCCTCCTGAAGGCGCTTTAGTATAAACATTATCTTTTTCAGCCTTAGTATGCGGCGCATGGTCTGTTGCAATAACATCAATTCTGCCATCTAATAAGGCTTTCCATAAAGCATCTCTGTCTGCAGCTGTTTTAACGGCAGGATTCCACTTAATATGCGTCCCTTTTGTTTTATAATCTTCATCTGAAAACCATAAATGATGCACACAAACCTCAGCTGTGATTTTTTTATCCTTTAAAGGAATTTTATTCGTAAATAATTGTGTCTCTTTACCTGTTGACAAATGAAAAATATGCAATCTGGCTCCTGTTTTTTTTGCAAGTTCAATAGCTTTAGAAGAAGACAAATAACAAGCTTCCTCACTTCTAATTAATGGATGACAATCAACAGGAATATCATCACCAAATTCATCATGATATTTCTTAAAGTTTCTTTTTATTGTCCCCTCATCTTCACAATGTACAGAGATAACCATATCTGTACTCTTAAATATTTTTTCAAGAACTTCAGGGTCATCAACCAACATATTTCCTGTTGAAGAACCTAAAAATAGTTTTAACCCAGCAACCTGATTTTTATCTAACTTTAATATTTCCTCTAAGTTATCATTAGTGCCTCCAAACATGAACGAATAATTAGCATACGATGTTTTTGCCGCAATATCAAACTTCTCTTCTAATTTCTCTACAGTAGTGGTTTGCGGATTTGTATTGGGCATTTCAACAAAAGATGTGATGCCTCCTGCTATTGCCGCTCTAGATTCTGTTTCAATATTAGCCTTATGTGTTAAACCTGGCTCTCTAAAATGAACCTGATCATCAATAACCCCTGGCAACACGTATTTTCCTTCGGCATCTATAAGTAAAACATCTGCTGATTTTGGACTTATGGATGCTTCAACTTGTTTAATATACTCGCCTTCAATTAAAATATCGCCACTCATTATTGTACCTTCATTTACAATTTTGGCATTTTTTATTAGTGTTATTTTATTTCTCATAGTTAATACACTTATGACTTCTGCAATAAACTTTTTAATTTCATGGATATGACCCCAAAAATAGCTTCTGAAATAATCCCAGAACTCAGTTTAGACTCCCCTTTAGTCCTATCTGTAAAAATAACAGGAACTTCAACAATATTAAACTGTTTTAAATACGCTTTAAATTTCATTTCAATTTGAAAGGCGTAACCAATAAACTTAATGTTATCTAAATCTATAGCTTCCAGCACTTCGCGTTTGTAGCATACAAAACCAGCTGTAGTATCATTTATTTTCATTCCTGTAATTAAGCGTACATATTTTGATGCTAAATAGGACATAAGTACCCTACTCATTGGCCAATTAACCACATTAACACCCGTTATATATCTGGAACCAATAGATAGATCTGCTCCATCAACCGCACAAGCTTCATATAATCGCATAATATCATTGGGGTTATGCGAAAAATCGGCATCCATTTCAAAAATATATTTATAGCCTCTACTTAAGCTCCACTTAAACCCGTGAATATAAGCTGTACCTAAGCCTGATTTTTCTCGTCGGACTTCAAGAAATAGTCTGTCTAAAAATTCTTTTTGCAGTTCTTTTACTTTTAACGCCGTGAGATCGGGAGAGTTATCATCTACAACAAGAACATGCAATTGGTTAGACTGTAGTAAAACAGCTCTAATAATGGCTTCTATGTTTTCAATCTCATTATATGTAGGTATAATAACAACCGTATTGGACATATTCATATGGTACTGAAACCTCGTATTTTTATTTAGCAAATGTACATCAATAAGCCTGTATTTTTTTTAAATATTTGCTAATAATATAAGCCAAAATTAAAATTTATAATAATTTTACCCCATGCTACGTCAAATAGTTTCAAATGAGTTGTTTACCGTGTTATTAATCATCTGTTTGATGATTGTTGCTATTGCTAAAATAATGGCTCCTAAGCGGTTTTATGATTTTATTCTTGTTTTAGGAAATGATAAATATTTAAAGATTTATTCAAGAGAACAGAAATTTTTCGACAAATTTGATGCACTCCTTTTTTCAAACCTTATCATTTCATTATCTATATTTTGCTTTATTATTTATAGATTTTCCAATGAAACCAACAAGATTCCAATAAATGACATGTTTAAGCTTGCTGTTGGGGCAAGCGTGTTTATTTTAATAAAAGTACTTGTAGAACGTCTAATAGGCAGCCTTTTTGAAATTGATAAACTTACAGATCAATACCTCTTTCAAAAAATCACCTTTAAAAATTATTTGGGCATCATACTTCTGCCTATCAATGCTTTACTTATTTATTCTTTTCAGCCTACATTAAGTTTTATTTATGGTATCGTTACCTTACTGTTTATAATTAATATTATGGGACTAATTAGTTCATTTAAAAGCAATCAAAGTCTTTTAAAACACAACTTGTTCTATTTTATTTTGTATCTTTGCGCTCTTGAAATTGCACCCTATATTATTTTATATAAGGTATTTATTAGCAACTAAGACAAACTACGTACCCATCTATGAAAGTAAAAACAATTTTAGTATCTCAGCCAGAACCTAAAATAGAGAACTCGCCTTACTTTGATTTACAGGAAAAACAACGCGTAAAAATTGACTTCAGACCTTTTATTCACGTTGAAGGTGTACCTGCCAAAGAAATCAGACAACAAAAAGTGGATCTAAATAATTATACAGCAATTATTTTAACTAGTAGAAATGCTGTTGATCATTTTTTTAGAGTTGCTGAAGAAATGCGTTTTAAGGTTCCTGATACCATGAAATACTTTTGCCAAAGTGAAGCTGTGGCTTACTACTTGCAAAAATATGTGGTTTACAGAAAACGTAAAATTTATGTTGGAAAAAGAACGTTTCCTGAGCTTACACCATTAATTAAGAAATATAAGGACGAAAAGTTCTTATTACCAAATACAGACAAGGTAAAACCATTGGTTCCTGAAACATTAAATGCTTTAGGGGTAAACTGGAAACAAGCCACATTTTATAAAACGGTGGTAAGTGACCTATCTGATTTAGCTAATGTATATTATGATGTTTTAGTATTTTTTAGTCCGTCTGGAATTGAATCGTTATTTCAAAACTTCCCAGACTTTAAACAAAATGATACTAGAATAGCTGTTTTTGGAAACACGACAATTCAAGCCGTTGAAGAAAAAGGATTGCGTGTAGATATTGCTGCCCCAACTCCAGAAACACCTTCAATGACTATGGCTCTTGAAAAATATATTGAAAAAGTTAATAAAGGAAAAAAATAATTCAAAACGTTTTCAAATAAAAAAAGAGGATGATATATTAAAAACATATCATCCTCTTTTTTTATCGTTCTAAAACGCATAGCGCTGTGGCCCGCCTCGTCTTATCTCCTCATTACAATGTGCTTCAAACTTCTTAAAATTTTCTCTAAAAGCATTAGTTAGTTTGAACGCCATCGTGTAATATGCTTCATCATCATTCCAAGTTTGTCTCGGACTCAATACACTGGTTGGCACCCCAGGGCATGTTCTAGGTTGCGCCACACCAAAAACCGAATGAATATGGTAATCATCATAATTGTATAAACCTAAATCACCATTTAAAACCGCATTAATCATGGCTCGGGTATATTTTAGTTTCATTCTGGTTCCAACACCATAAGGTCCGCCAGTCCATCCTGTGTTTACCAACCAAACATTCACCCCTGCTTCAATCATTTTATTACTCAACATTTCGGCATATTTTGAAGGGTGTAACGGCATAAATGGCGCCCCAAAACAGGCAGAAAACGAAGGCACTGGCTCTACTACACCAGCTTCAGTTCCTGCTACTTTTGCCGTATAGCCAGATATAAAATGATAAGCCGCTTGGCTTGGTGTTAATTTTGATATTGGTGGAATCACCCCAAAAGCATCGGCCGTTAAAAAGAAAATATTTTTTGGATTTTTCCCTATCGAAGGAACTTTAATATTTTCAATATGATTAATAGGATAACTTACTCTTGTGTTTTGCGTAATAGAGGTATTAGTAAAATCTACATGACCCGCTTCATCTAACACTACATTCTCAAGTATAGCACCTTTCTTTATAGCATCGTAAATCTCTGGTTCATTGTCTCTACATAAGTTAATAACCTTAGCATAACAGCCACCCTCAAAATTAAAGATGGTATTTTCTTGGGTCCAACCATGTTCATCGTCACCAATTAAACTTCTATTAGGATCTGTAGAAAGGGTTGTTTTTCCCGTACCAGACAACCCGAAAAAAATAGCCGTATCTCCCCCTTTACCCACATTAGCACTACAATGCATAGGAAGTGTTTTCTTGTAAACAGGCAATATAAAATTAAGGGCAGAAAATATGCCTTTCTTTATTTCACCCGTATAACCTGTGCCTCCAATTAAAGCAATTTTCTTAGAGAAATTTAATATAGCAAAGTTATGTTGTCTTGTACCATCAATATCGGGATTGGCCATAAAACCTGGCGCATTAACTACTAGCCATTCTGGATCAAAATGTTCTAGTTCTTCTTCAGTTGGACGCAAAAACATATTATAAGCAAATTGATTGCTCCAAGGATACTCATTTATAACCCGAATATTCAATTTATAATTTTCATCGGCACACGCACAACTATCTCTTACAAAGACTTCTTTTCCAGACAAATAGCTTATCACCTTATTATACAATGCATCAAATTTTTCGGAAGAAAACGGAATATTAATATTCCCCCACCAAACAAGATGTTCGGTAACCTCATCTTTAACAATAAACCGATCTTTTGGCGACCTTCCTGTAAATTCACCTGTTCTTACAGCTAATGCCCCAGATGACGCCTCAACACCTTGGTTTTTATCAAGCGTAATATGATGAAGCGCTTCAGGTGATAATTGATAATTGACCTGAGCGTTTGTTATACCATATTTCTCCAACGAAATCGTTTTCGTAAATTGATTAAAGCTACTCATTTAATAGAAAATTAATAGTTATACAGCAAAATTATGATAATTATTTTAAATAATTCGTATTATAAAAGATAGTTATTACTTGTTTTTTACGAAATTCATAATTAAAACCACCCAAGCGCTAATGAACAGTAAACCTCCAATTGGGGTTATAAAACCAATACGTTTAAAATTGAAATTAGTTAATGCATTTGTGGCAAGTCCATAAATGGAACCAGAAAAAAACAACACGCCAAATAAAACGAAACAACCTACATAATTTTTAGTTTTTTGTGACAGCCTTTCAGACCCTCCAACAAACAACAATAAAAGCGCATGATACATTTGATATTTCACACCAGTTTCAAATGTTTGTAGTGCTTCTAAAGAGATTAACTCTTTTAAACTATGCGCACCAAATGCACCAATTATAATACTAAGCCCTCCAAGTACTGCTCCTAAAGTTAAAATATTTCTACTCATTAAAATTAAATTATTCTTAATAAAAATTTATTTTTACTAACAAATGGTTAGTTTTTGTTCTCATTAAACGCCAAACTTAAAACACTTTACACTAAATATGCGACACATTTTAATTATTGGTGCCGGTAAATCTACATCGTATCTTTTAAAATACCTATTAGAAAAATCTGCTACTGAAAACTTATTCATTACCATAGGTGATTTGAATACTGAACGTATCAAGACGATGATTGGCTCGCATAACCATTGCAACATTATTAAGTTAGACATCTTTAATGAAATGGCACGAGTTGAAGCTATTCAAAATGCAGATATCGTTATTTCCATGTTACCTGCCCATTTACATATACAGGTAGCTAAAGATTGTGTGACTTTCAACAAGCATATGGTTACAGCATCTTATGTTAGTTCAGACATGCAACAACTACATAAAGAAGCCAAGAGAAAAAACTTAATCCTATTAAATGAAATAGGTGTAGACCCTGGTATCGATCATATGAGTGCTATGCAGGTGCTTGATAAAATTAGATCAAAAGGTGGAAAAATAATTCTATTTGAGTCATTTACTGGTGGACTGGTTGCCCCTGAAAGCGATACGAATTTATGGAATTACAAGTTTACCTGGAACCCAAGAAATGTAGTTATAGCTGGTCAAGGCGGCGCTGCAAAATTTCTTCAAGAAGGCACCTTTAAATACATTCCCTACAACCAACTGTTTAGGCGTACCGAATTTTTAAATATTGATAACTATGGTCAATTTGAAGTTTACGCTAACCGAGATTCTTTAAAATACCAACAGGCTTATGGTTTAAACCATGTAGCAACACTTTACAGAGGCACTATAAGACGTGTGGGATTTTGTAGAGCATGGCATATTTTTGTAACGCTGGGTATGACCGATGATAGCTATATTATTGAAGATAGTGAACATATGAGTTATAGAGATTTTGTGAATGCCTTTTTACCTTACAGCCCAAGTGATTCTGTTGAGCTTAAACTAAGACATCAACTTAAAATTGATCAAGATGATATTGTTTGGGATAAACTTGTTGAATTAAATTTATTTAGTGCTGACAAACCTGTTTTATTAAAAAAGGCTACACCTGCTCAAATACTACAGAAAATTTTAATGGATAGCTGGACACTCTCAGAAAACGATAAAGATATGATTGTGATGTATCATAAATTTGGCTATGAACTTGATGGTAAAAAGCATCAAATTGATGCCAATATGGTAGTTCTTGGTACCAATCAAACATATACCGCCATGGCTAAAACCGTAGGACTTCCAGTAGCTATGGCCACAATCGCCATTTTAAATAAAAAAATTACATCGCCTGGTGTACAAATACCTGTAACTAAAGAAATTTATACCCCCATTTTATTAGAACTTCAAAACCACGGTATAATTTTTAATGAGAGAGAAGTACCATATTTAGGGTACAATCCCTTAAACAATTAAACTGCTTGGCTTTACATTAATACCAAAATATCCCCCTTCAAGCTTATAAATCTTTAAACGATATCAATAGTCTTTGAATTCCTTTAAAAAAACATTTCATTCTTATAGCTTTTTATCAATTATAATTACAAATTAAAATCAAATCACTATTTTTACCGTCAAACCACAACACTAATGAAAAAACAAAAAGCTATTACCATTGATGGGATTGACAAAAAAATACTTCGCGTTTTAACCGAAGACGCCAGAACACCTATTTTAGAAATTGCACGAAATGTAGGCATCTCAGGAGCAGCCATTCACCAACGTCTTAGGAAACTTGAAAAATCAAAGCTTTTAGCGGGTTCTAAATTCATAATAAACCCAGAGGTTTTAGGCTATTCAACCATGGCCTTTGTTGGTATTTATTTAGACAAAGCGGCTATTACAGATGATGTTGTAAAAGCATTAAAGCGTTTCCCTGAAGTATTAGAATGTCATTTTACTACGGGAAACTATAATTTATTTATCAAACTATTAGCTTATGATAATGAGCATTTAATGCATTTACTTAATAAAAATATTCAATCTATAGCCGGTGTCTTAAGAACCGAATCGCTTATTTCATTACATCAACAAATTGATAGACAGATTAAAGTATAGTACTTTTTCACATCAAAAACACTGTATTTTAAACTATTGCAAAATTTTTCATTAACTTTATTACTAGTTAACTTACGAGCCTAGTGAAAAGTTTGATTTTTATTTGTGTATCATGCTCATTATTTTTCTCTAATAGTTTTGCTCAAAACATTGCATGGAATCAAAACTTTAATGAGATTAATTTAAATGCTTTGGCATTAGCTATCGGTGGTATTAGTGTGAGCTATGAGCGTACCTTAGCTAAAAATTCAGGTATAGGTATATCTACTTTTATTGCTTTTGACGAAGACGTCAAAAATGATTTTTTTAATTATTACGTAACCCCATATTATAGATTTTATTTGGGTAAAAAATACGCTTCTGGGTTTTTCCTTGAAGGGTTTGGTATGTTAAACTCCCAAAATATTAAGAAATATACCGGCGAAACTAGAACCATTTTTGGCTGGGGTCTATTTCCTGATATCAAAATTAGAGAAACCCGCACTGAAAAGGTAACAGATTTTGCGCTTGGCATAGGTTTAGGCTCAAAATGGATTACCCGTTCAAATATCATCATAGCTTTTAATATTGGCGTGGGAAGCAATCTCTTTGGAGATTATGGCAATGCGTCTACGAATAAACGTATCATTGGAAAATCCTCTATATCAGCCGGCTATCGATTTTAAATAAAAAACGCCTGAATAAAAAAACTCAGGCGCCTTATTTTTTACAATTCTATATCGTGGTTATTCTTTCATTTTCAATAACCATGAACGCACATCCACTTCATTTTTGATGATAGTTCTTAAATCATCTATCTTAACACGTTGTTGTTCCATGGTATCACGATGACGAATGGTAACCGTGTTATCTTCAAGCGTATCATGATCTACAGTAATACAGAACGGTGTTCCGTTAGCATCTTGTCTGCGGTAACGTCTTCCAACCGCATCCTTTTCATCGTAAATAACATTGAAATCCCACTTCAATTCATCTACTATTTTCCTAGCTACATCAGGCAATCCATCTTTTTTAACTAAAGGTAAAACAGCTGCTTTTACAGGTGCTAAAACACTTGGTAATTTTAAAACTGTTCTTGATGTACCGTTTTCTAATTCTTCTTCAACTAACGAATTTGAGAATACCGCTAAGAACATTCTATCTAACCCAATAGACGTTTCTAACACATAAGGCACATAGCTTTTATTTTCTTCTGGATCAAAATATTGTAGTTTTTTGCCAGAGTATTTTTCGTGTTGTGATAAATCAAAATCGGTACGTGAATGAATCCCTTCTAGTTCTTTAAATCCGAATGGGAATTTAAACTCAATATCGCAAGCAGCATCAGCGTAGTGTGCTAATTTTTCATGGTCGTGAAATCGGTAATTGTCTGCTCCCATTCCTAATGATAAATGCCATTTAAGTCTGGTTTCTTTCCAATGTTCATACCATTCTTGTTGCGTGCCTGGCTTGATAAAAAACTGCATTTCCATTTGTTCAAACTCACGCATTCTAAAGATAAATTGTCTGGCGACAATTTCATTTCTGAATGCCTTACCTGTTTGCGCAATTCCAAACGGAATCTTCATACGTCCCGTTTTTTGAACGTTTAAGAAATTTACGAATATACCTTGGGCCGTTTCAGGACGTAAGTATAAATCCATAGCATTTTCTGCTGAAGCTCCTAATTTGGTACCAAACATCAAGTTGAATTGCTTCACATCAGTCCAGTTTTTACTTCCTGTAAGCGGATCGGCTATTTCTAACTCTTCAATAAGCGCTTTTACATCTGCTAAATCTTCATTTTCTAATGATTTGGCCATTCGTGACAGAATGCTGTCAATTTTTTCTTGATAACTTAGTACACGACCGTTAGTCGACACAAATTCCTCCTTATTAAAAGCGTCTCCAAAGCGTTTTTCGGCTTTAGCCACTTCTTTATCAATTTTTGCTTCTATTTTAGCACAATAATCTTCAATTAAAACATCAGCTCTATACCGTTTTTTAGAATCTTTGTTATCAATTAAAGGATCATTAAAAGCATCAACATGCCCTGAGGCTTTCCATGTAGTAGGATGCATAAAAATTGCCGCATCAATCCCTACTATATTGTCATGCATTTGCACCATGGCTTTCCACCAATAGTCGCGAATGTTTTTCTTTAGTTCAGCACCATTTTGAGCATAGTCATAAACTGCACTTAAACCATCATATATTTCGCTACTTTGAAATACATACCCGTACTCCTTAGCATGCGATATTACCTTCTTAAATTTATCATCTTGATTTGCCATGCTGCAAAAATATAAAACCGCTTGTAACTAAAAGCTTGTTTATTAAAAAATAACGATTGAATACCTTCATTTTTTTACCTAAGTTTACAAGATTACATTCATAAACCATGCTCAAATCTTTAATCAATTTATTTTTTCCAAAAGTATGTTGTGCATGCTCTAATTTTTTAGGGGATTATGAAGACACTATTTGCACCAATTGCCGGCATGATTTACCTGTAACCAATTTTCATTTTGATAAAACAGATAATGTTGCTAAAGTGTTGTATGGTCGTGCAAAAATTGAAACTGGTACGGCATTATTCCGATTTGAAAAACAGAGTAAAGTGCAACACCTTATTCATAATTTAAAATACAAAAACCAAGAACAAATTGGTGTTGTTCTAGGCAACTGGTTAGGGCATGAACTACAAGAATGCGATGCTTTTAAGCAAATTGATGCTGTTATACCTGTGCCTCTTCACAAGAAAAAACTGCAACAAAGAGGATTTAATCAAGTGGCTAAATTTGGCCAACAAATAGCACAGGCTTTACAGGCTGATTATATAGATGATGTGCTACTAAAAGTGACCAACACCTCATCACAAACCAAGAAAAATCGCCTTACACGATGGCAAAAAAGCGCTGAACTCTTTGCCTTAGTCAATCAAGAAAAAATTGAGAACAAACATCTATTACTTGTTGATGACTTGATTACTACTGGCGCAACCATGGAGGCTTGCATTCTAGTTTTAAGCCAAGCTAAGAATATAAAAATTAGCATTGCTACTATGGCAATAGCCCTATGAATTACACGTTATATCTTGAAAATTATGTAGGTTTGTAAAAATTTAAATTTGCTGATGAATAAGACGCTTTCAAATTTTATTTTCGCCTTTATTTTAGGTATTATTTTTATCAACTGTGCCAACCGAGGCACGCCTCAAGGCGGACCAAAAGATGAAACACCTCCAGTTATTATAGCGTCATCTCCAGAGAACAACTCAATACATTTTGATGCGGAAGAAATTGAAATCACCTTTGATGAGTATATCAAAATTAAAGATCTTTCAAAACAACTTATTATTTCGCCTCCTATGAAGCATAAACCTGATATTACCCCTTTAGGTAATGCCAGTAAAAAAATCACCATAAAAATAAATGACACGTTAGAACCCAATGCTACATATGCCTTTAACTTTGGTAATAGCATACAAGACAACAACGAAGGCAACCCTTACCCGTATTATCGATATGTATTTTCCACTGGTGACTACATTGATTCCTTAACCGTACAAGGCACCATTGTTCATGCTATTGACACAAAACCTGAATCCTTTGTAAATGTGGGGCTTTATGAAGTTGACTCTACGTTTACAGACTCTATCATTTACACAGAAGTACCTAAGTACATTACAAATACTTTAGATAGCTTAACTACTTTTTCTATTGAAAACATAAAAGCAGGTAAATATTTGCTTGTTGCATTAAAAGACAATAATGGAGACAATAAATTTCAACAGAAAACAGACCAAATTGCCTTTCAAAGCACGTTTATTGAAGTTCCTACAGATTCGTTATACACCTTGAAATTATTTTCAGAAGAATTGGATTATAAGGCAACCAGACCACGACTCATTTCGGGAGAAAAAATAGCCTTTGGCTACGAAGGAAATTATGAGGGCATGAATATCAAATTAGTGTCTGAAACACCAGCCGAGTTTGAATACAGGGTTACAAAAGACCCAAAAACCGACACATTAAATTACTGGTACAAGCCGAGATTAGAGGTAGATTCTCTTGTTTTTAATGTTTCACATCCTACTCTCTTTGAAAAAGACTTCACCGTGCGTATTAGTGAGCAAAAAAGAGATTCGTTGATATTAGATGCCTCCCCCGAGGGCACCATTGGCCTAGATGAACCTTTTAAAATTTCAGGCTCTACGCCTATTGATCATTTTGATGCTTCAAAAGTTAAAATCATGGACAGAGATTCTACCATAATAGCCTTTACATCAACCTTTGATAGTATTAACAACACCTATGCTTTAGATTTCAATAAAACTGAAGATAACGGCTATCAAGTGCAGCTTCTCCCAGAGGCATTCACTGACTTTTTTGAAGATAAAAACGACACCATTTTTTACACATTAAAAACTCGAAAGTCATCCGATTACGGATATGTACGTTTTACATTGGTTAACGCTCAATATCCACTCATCATTCAGTTGACAGATAAAGGTGGTAAGGTAAAACGTGAACAAGCTGTTGCCCAACCAGGCACTGTAGATTTTTTAAATCTAAGTCCTGCTATGTATTCTATTCGCGTGATTCATGATGCCAATGGTAACCAAAAGTTTGACACGGGTAATTATTTAAAAAAGATACAACCCGAAAAAGTAAGTCATTTTCAGGATATTGAAATTAGAGCTGATTGGGGTATTCAAGAAACGCTTGAATTTACTCAATAGTAAAATGATCTCTATCGTTTAAAAATTTTAATTTATTTCGGTAGGCTTCAATATGTCGCTTTTCAAGTGTAATGGTTTGAATCGTTTCGGTTCCTGCTTCCGTTTTTAGAATCTCTTGTCCCAACACATTATAAACTACTGAGTGCCCTGAATATACACTATTTACACCGTCAACCCCTACTCTATTAACACCAATACAATAGCTCATGTTTTCAATGGCGCGGGCTTTGAGCAAAGCATCCCAAGCCGTAATTCTGGGCTTTGGCCAGTTAGCTACATAGATTAAAACATCATAGTTGTCAACATTTCTAGCCCAAACAGGAAAACGCAAATCATAGCATATTAAAGGACATATACGCCACCCTTTATAATCAATTAGCACCTTTTCATCACCTGAAGTATACACCTTATCTTCACCAACTAAAGTAAATGTATGGCGTTTGTTATAGGTTGTAATACGTCCGGAGGGTTCTACAAAAAGTAAACGGTTGTAATAGTTTTTATCTTCATCAGAAATCACCAAACTTCCTAATATAGCCGCTCCTTTTGTTACGGCTAACTGCTTCATCCATGATACCGTTGCTCCTTCCATAGGTTCTGCTACTTTTGAAGCGTTCATAGTAAACCCAGAAGTAAACATTTCTGGCAAAACAATGATATCAACAGCCTTGGTTATACCAAGTATTTTCGTTTCAAAATTTTCGCGATTCGCCTTTGGATTTTCCCAAACCAAATCAGATTGTATTACGGCTATATTTAATTGACTTTGCATATTATGTTACAAGTTTCACCAAAATATACGCATTTTATAAATGGCACAAAATATCTGCAGCACGTTTTAAAGAATCTTCAGACTTAGCAAAGCAGAAACGCAAGGCTTTATAGTCTAAATTATTGGTGTTAAAAACGGATAATGGAATGGAAGCAATGCCTGATTCTACAGTTAATCGTTTAGCATAGTCTACATCATACTCATCGGTTATTGCAGAATAATTCAATACCTGAAAATAAGTGCCCTTAGTAGGCACATAAGTAAACCTAGATTCCTTTATGAGGCTTAAAAATAAATCACGTTTCCTTTGATAAAATGCAGATAACCCTAAATAATGCTCAGGTTCTTGCATATAATCCGCAATCCCTTTTTGGGTGGGATGGTGCACACAAAACACATTAAATTGATGCACTTGCATAAATAACTCCATAAGCGTTTTTGGAGCACAGCAATACCCTATACGCCAACCTGTATTGTGGAATGTTTTACAAAACGAGGCCACTAAAAAACTTCTTGATTTTAAATCAGGAAACAAACATACACTTTGATGCTTGTTAGCATCATAAATCATATGTTCATAAACCTCATCACTTAACACAATAATATTGGTGTCCCTGGTAAGTTCCTGCAACCGCAACATATCTGCCTTTGAAAAAACCATCCCCGTTGGGTTATGCGGCGAATTAATTATAATCATTTTTGTACGAACACTAATGCTTTGCTTTACTTCCTCCCAATTTACGCAATACTCTGGTGCCCGAAGTTGTATGAGTACAGGTTTACCGCCATGAAGCCTAATCCCTGGTTCATAACTATCATAAGCTGGTTTAAACACAATAACTTCATCACCCTGTTTAATAAAGGTTGTTAATATTGTTGAAATGGCTTGAGTAGCACCAGCGGTGACCGTTATTTCATTATCAGGATGATAGTTGGTATGGTATAGCGTTTCTATTTTATTAGCAATAGCCGTTCGCAACTCTAAATTACCTGCCATAGGCGCATATTGATTATACCCAGAATGCATGGCTTGGTTTACCAAATCAATAAGTTTTGAATCACTGCCAAAATCTGGAAACCCCTGCGAGAAGTTAATAGCATGGTGCTTTTTTGCCAATCCGCTCATCACTGAAAAAATGGTAGTGCCAACATGAGGTAATTTTGAACTGTGCCGCATCCTTACTAAATTTATGAATTGTTGCTATATAAAATCTGTATTAAATGCTATTCAGGCTAAACGATGTTCATTTTCTTTAACAAAAAGGAGGCATTCATATTTTGACACACACCCTTTTTTAGTCTAAAATCAAAAAACAACTCATCGTTAATAATTTCAGCATCAAAATAATAGTTTTTTACGTCTTTTAATTCATTTTCAATATCACAAAGACTTAAATCATGCGTTGCTATAATGCCTGTTGCTTTTGAGGCTACTAGTTTTTCAACAAACTTTCTTGAACCAATGGCCTTATCGGTACTATTTGTGCCTTTTAAAATTTCATCTAAAACTATAAAGTAAGACGCATCTTCTTGAATAGCATCAACAATGAACTTCAATCGTGTTAATTCCGAAAAGAAATATGAACTATCATCTGTCAAAGAATCTGACGTTCGCATACTTGTAATGAGTTTCATGGGCGTATATGTGCTTGACGCAGCACACACAGGCAATCCCATATTGGCCATAATGATATGTAAAGAAATGGTTCTTAAAAACGTACTTTTTCCAGCCATGTTAGCTCCTGTTACAATAAAAAACTGACTTTGTTCTATGTATACATCACTCGTAATTCGTTTTGCCTCATTCAGCATAGGATGCCCTAATTTTTCAGCATTAATAATGGGGCCGTTTTCAAAAATCTCGGGAAAAACAAACTTAGGATGATTAAAAGTATAGTTCCCCAACGTGTTATACGCATCAAAAAAGGCAACCACCTCAAACCAATCGGCTACTTTGGAGCCATAGGTATCAATCCATTGTTCTATGGCAAAACTATTTCTTAGGTCATTTAAAAACAACCCATTTCCAAAAATGGCTCCTATTAAGTTGTTTCTATTATCAAGAGCATCTAAGTGTTTAGAAAATGTTTTGAATACTATTGATGCTTTTTTACCGTGACATTCTATTAACTTTTGTTTTTCTATAAGCAAATCTGAAGCAAAGGTTTGCCGTTCAATCAAATCTAACAAGGCCGCATACTGCCTAAAAGTATCTCTAATTTTATCCGTTTTAAGCGCTAAAACATTAACTTTTTTAAGATAAATTCCCGTAATTCCAAGCCCAAGTAGTAACAGATACCCCAACAACGCTTTATTGGTTACTATATTCAAGACCGTTAAAACAAGAATCATGACTGAAGTTATACTAAAACCTAATGGAACCCACTTTATAACCTTTGGCAAAAAAGGTTGATAATGGTTTAACCAACTCTTGATTTGGTTGACCGAAGTTTCTAGGTTAACTAAGCGCGCTACTGCTGTATATTGCTGACGCCATTCTGGTGCACTGGAAAGTTCTTTTATAGCCTCTTGGCGTTGCTTTATATTACCAATTTTATTTGCCTTTAAAAAATACGCTAGCTTTTGTGTACCTTCTTGAACAGCCGTTCTGTTGATAACCTGAAAAAAAGAACCTCGACCAAACAAATCTACATCAAGACTATAACTATGATTAGCGTCTTGAAATTGCAATCCGTTAGGTTCTTCGAAAAAATCACCCGAAGCTATTTTCAACTCCAACTCATTAAGTTTAACCAGTTCTTGATGCAACCTTTTTTGGCGCTTCACGTCCGTATAGCGAGACAGCAAATAAATAAACACCACAATGCCCAAAACAGCTATACCAACGGCCAATTCCCATGTATTAAAAAAATAGTACACACCATAAGCCGTCAATAAAAAAAACGCTACACGCATAAAGCTTAAACGAATCATGCGCTTGCTATAGGTTTTTTCCTGAAGCTGATGTTTTGTTAATTGTTTTTCGTAATAGTTTAAGGGATGTATCATCCGAAAAAGATTTAAGCATAAAGAAACAAAAAAGCCCTGAACTATCTCAGAGCTTTATGATGTATTTTATGTGAGTAATATTTAGTCTCTTCCGCCAAATATCTGTAACGCCCAGTAAAGTAAGTTTGCTAAAGCACCTATGGCTGCTACTAAATAGGTTCTGGCTGCCCATTTCAAGGCATCTTCCGATCCTTTATATTCTTCAGGAGTTACCATATTTTTATTTTTTAACCAAGCTAAGGCTCTATTGCTCGCATCATATTCAACTGGCAATGTGATAAAGCTAAAAAGCGTAGCCATTCCCATGAATACAACACCCAAAACCGCAACCCACCAGCCTAAACCTAAACCAGCTGCACCACCTAGCACGAGTCCGCCAATAATTAACCACTGTGACATACCTGATGTAACACTAACTACTGGCACCAGTGCAGATCGCATTTCTAACCAGCTATAAGCTTGAGCATGCTGAACAGCATGCCCACATTCATGTGCTGCTACAGCTGCAGCTGCGGCATTACGCTGATTATATACTGCTTCACTCAAATTAATCGTTTTGTTTTTAGGATTGTAATGATCTGTTAAACGCCCAGGGGTTGAAATCACCTCAACATCATAAATTCCATTATCAGCAAGCATTTTTTCTGCTATTTCGGCTCCGCTCATACCGTTTCTTAAATGCACTTTTGAATACTTTTCAAACTTGCGTTTTAAGGTGTTACTAACTGCCCAACTTACCAGAGCAATAGCTCCAATTAATATATAATATCCAATCATGGTTTTCTTTTTTTAATTTCTAAATTCAGGAATAAAGATAACAAAAATAAAGCCAAGGATTTCAAATGAAATAATGTCAGTTAGATGTTAATTTATTTAAGACCTAACCAAGTTCCTCCAACAAAAAATGCCGTAATTTTAAAAATCAAGGCATTTTAAATGATTATTTTTAATAGGATTAGAAACTCATTTCCATATCAAAAGCTTCTGCTATTTCTTTATACACAATTTTACCTTTTACAATGTTTAATCCTTTTGCCAAAGGTGCGTTATTTTCGCAAGCTCTTTCCCAGCCTTCATTGGCTAATTTAATCACATAAGGCAAGGTTACATTAGTTAAAGCCATAGTAGAGGTATAGGGTACAGCTCCAGGCATATTCGCCACAGAATAATGCACTACTTCATCAATAATATAAGTTGGATCTTGGTGTGTAGTTGGTTTTGTAGTTTCAAAACACCCACCTTGATCAACCGCTACATCAACCATAACAGTACCTGGGCGCATATCTTTTAACATATCTCTTGTGATTAATTTAGGCGCTTTTGCCCCTTTAATTAAAACACCTCCAATAATTAAATCGGCATCCTTTATATGTTTTCTTATATTGTATTCACTTGAAAACTCGCTGATAACATTATTTGGCATAGAATCGCTCACATAGCGTAATGCTTTCATGTTAATATCCATAATAATAACCAAAGCCCCAAGACCTGCTGCCATTTTTGCAGCCTGATAACCCACAACACCAGCGCCTAAAATAAGGACTTTGGCAGGAGGTACACCTGGTACACCACCTAGCAAAATACCTCGGCCTTTGATGGGTTTCTCTAAATATTTTGCGCCTTGCTGAATAGACATTCTTCCTGCTACTTCAGACATTGGAATTAATAAAGGTAAAGTTCCATCAGCGTCTTCAACAGTTTCATACGCAATACAAATAGCTTTGCTGTCAATCATGGCATTTGTTAACACCTCACTTGATGCAAAATGAAAATAGGTAAACACCACTTGATCTTTCTTAATCAATTTGTATTCTGGTTCAATAGGTTCTTTTACCTTTACAATCATTTCGGCGATATCATAAACAGCTTCAATGGTATCTAAAATAGTGGCACCAGCTTTGATATAATCTTCATCTAAAAAACCGCTATTAAAACCAGCGTTCTTCTGCACGTATACCTCGTGGTCTCTTTTTGTTAATTCAAATACTCCAGAGGGGGTCATACCAACTCTGTTCTCGTTGTTTTTAATTTCGATGGGAACACCAATTTTCATAAGCGTAATATTTTTAGAGTTATTTTATAAAAACAGTTGCAAATTTAAACTAAATGATTGAAAAGTAATTGTTAAATTATACATTAACCAAAAATAAACATAACATATTTTAATATTTATTAAGAATCAATCAAAACACAGCAATGTATAGCACATGTGCAACTATCAAGTATGACCTATTCTGAGCCCTAAACCCCTATTAAAAAAACGTTAATTTTAAGGTTTTTTATAGGTAAGCTTGAAGTATAACAATAAAAATGAAGAAATGAGGGTAATGCTATTGGCAAAAATCATAGAAGGACTATCTATTAATACCCCGTAAATAAGCCAGCATACAATACCTATAAAGAAGATAACTAGCATAGGTAAGGATAAACTTGAAGCATCTTTTGTTTTCCAAGTTTTGTAGACTTGAGGTAAAAAAGCTGCGGTGGTTAAAACCGCAGCTAAAAACCCTATAAATTCTTTATAATTATCCAACGATATTTACAATTTTACCAGGTACTACAATGACTTTTTTGGGTGTACGCCCTTGTAACTGATCCTGCGTTTTTTCATGTGCCAATACCGCTTTTTCAATATCCTCCTTACTCATATCTAACGGCAACTCAAGGGTAAAACGCATTTTACCGTTGAATGAAATAGGGTAATTTTTACTGCTCTCTACCAAATGACTTTCATCAAAAACAGGGAATGCTACCGTAGCAATAGACTCTTTATGCCCTAATTGTTGCCACAATTCTTCTGCAATATGTGGCGCATAAGGGGAAATTAATACTAAAAGTGGTTCTAAAACAGCTTTTGAAACACACTTTTGAGCCGTTAACTCATTCACCGCAATCATGAAGGTAGACACCGACGTATTAAACGAGAAATTCTCAATATCTTCCTGAACCTTTTTAATGGTTTTATGCAACGTTTTTAAGCTGTCTTTACTGGGTTCGGCATCAGTTACTTTTAATCCGTTTTCGTTGTTGTATAATTTCCAAAGCTTTTTAAGAAATGAGTGCACCCCAGTAATGCCAGCAGTATTCCAAGGTTTGTATTGTTCTAAAGGCCCTAAGAACATTTCATAAAGACGTAATGAATCTGCACCGTAATCTTTTACAATATCATCTGGATTGACCACATTGTATTTTGATTTAGACATTTTTTCAACGTCTCTACCCACTTTATACACGCCATCTTCTAAAACAAATTCAGCATCTTTAAACTCTTCGCGCCAGTTTTTAAAGGCTTCAATATCTAACTCATCGGATGCATTCACAAAAGAAACATCGGCGTGAATTGGTTGGACTTTTAGATTACCTACTAATCCTTTAGAAACAAATTTATTTTTTCCTTCAACCCGATACACAAAAGCACTCGTTCCAAGTATCATCCCTTGGTTAATGAGTTTTTTAGCATATTCATCGGTTGGCACTAAGCCTTTATCAAATAGGAATTTTTGCCAAAAACGCGAGTACAATAAATGCCCCGTGGCATGTTCGCTTCCTCCAATGTACAAATCAACATCCTGCCAATAGTCTAGAGCCTCTTTACTGGCAAAAGCCTCTGTGTTATTCGCATCCATGTAACGATTAAAATACCAGGAACTTCCTGCCCAACCTGGCATGGTATTAAGTTCTAATGGAAATACGGTTTCATGATTTATTAAATCATTTGAAACCACTTGATTCTGCTCAGTATCCCAGGCCCAAACGGTGGCATTCCCTAATGGCGGTTCACCTGTTTCGGTTGGTAAATATTTTTCTACTTCCGGTAATTGAATAGGTAAATGTGCTACATCAATCATTTGTGGCATTCCATTAACGTAATATACTGGGAAGGGTTCTCCCCAATACCGTTGACGTGAAAATACCGCATCTCGTAACCTATAATTGGTTTTTCCTTTCCCTTGACCCAATTGCTCTAATTCATAAATAGCACGCTTGGTGGCTTTTTTATAGTTTAATCCGTTTAAGAAATCACTGTTTGCAATAATAGTTTTGTCTTTATCAGCAAACGCTTCTTCAGAAATATCAATGCCTTCAAAAATGTTTGGAATAGGAATATTGAAATGCCTTGCAAAATCATAATCACGTTGATCGCCACATGGCACTGACATCACGGCACCTGTTCCGTAACCTGCCAAAACATAATCACCAATCCAAATAGGAATAGGTGCTTTGGTAAACGGGTGCTCGGCATAAGCGCCAGTAAATGCCCCCGAAATGGTTTTTACATCGGCCATTCTATCCCGCTCGCTTCGCTTCGCTGTGGCTTCAATATACGCTTCAACCTCTGCTTTCTGTTCTTCGGTAGTGATTTTAGGCACTAACTCATGCTCAGGTGCTAAGGTCATAAAACTCACCCCAAAAATAGTATCAGGACGGGTAGTAAACACTTCTATTTGATGCGATGTCTCGACTTTGCTCGACATGACATTAAAAGTCACAGCTGCACCAACGGACTTTCCAATCCAGTTACGCTGACTTTCCTTTAAAGAATCAGTCCAATCTATGCGCTCTAAACCTTGTAGCAAACGTTCGGCATAAGCCGAAATACGCATACTCCATTGGGTCATTTTCTTTCTTATAACAGGATGGCCACCACGTTCTGATACGCCATTTACAATTTCATCATTAGCTAAAACGGTTCCTAAAGCTGGACACCAATTTACTTCGGTTTCAGCCAAATAGGTTAAACGGTATTGTAATAAAATGTCTTGTTGCTTTACACTATCAAAACCCTTCCAATCGTCTGCCGCAAACATTTCAACCTCATCATCACATACGGCGTTAACATTTGCATTCCCTTCAGTTTCAAATCGTTTTATTAATTCTGAAATAGCTTCAGCTTTATCTGTATCTTTATTGTACCATGAGTTAAACAGTTGAATAAAAACCCATTGTGTCCACTTATAATATTGAGGATCTGAAGTACGCACCTCTCGTGACCAATCAAAAGAAAAGCCTATTTGATCGAGCTGACGGCGATAGGTTTTAATATTCTCAGCCGTGGTAATAGCAGGATGCTGCCCTGTTTGAATAGCATATTGTTCCGCAGGCAAACCAAAACTATCATAGCCCTGTGGATGTAACACATTAAACCCCTGATGACGTTTGTAACGCGCATAAATATCAGAAGCAATATACCCGAGTGGATGTCCCACATGTAACCCTGCTCCACTTGGATACGGAAACATATCTAACACATAATATTTAGGTTTCTCTGATTTGTTTTCTGCTTTAAACGTTTGATTTTCTGCCCAATAGTTTTGCCACTTGGCTTCAATTTCATTGAAATTGTACTTCATTTTGATCCTTTTTAAGAAGTTGCAAATTTACGTTTTAATTAGAAATACCCGAGATTAAACCATAAAAAATGCCTTTCCTAAAACATTGTAAAATAATACCTTTACTTTTGAAGCCATTTAACCAACACCTACTTTAAAACCTTATAACCCCTTTGACTAAAGGCCACATCATAAAAGCGCACCTAGCCTTGTTTGGCACACATGCCATCTATGCTGCCAATCACTTTATTGCCAAGGGGATTATGCCCAATAAACTGAGTCCGACTCCTTTTGTGTTTTTTCGTGTTTTAGGTGCTGCTATTTTGTTTTGGTTCATTAAAGCCTTTATTAAAGAAAAGGTTGAAACAAAAGATTTCCTCAGATTGGGACTTTGTGGTCTTTTTGGGGCTTCATGTAATCAGCTATTTTTCTTTCATGGGCTGAGTTTAACTTCTCCCGTTGACACCGCTATCATCATGACATCAGCACCAGCGGTTGTTTTTATTTTAAGCATGATTCTGCTTAAAGAGAAAGCCACAAAAAATAAGATTGTGGGGTTAAGCATTGGAGCCGTAGGCGCCCTTGGTTTAGTATGGTACGGCCAAACAGCCGAAGGCACCAGTAGCTTTTTAGGCAATCTCTTTATTTTTATTAATGTGCTGTTTTACTCATTATACCAAGTTACCGTAAAACCACTCATGAAAAAGTATCATTTCATCACCATTATTAGCTGGGTATTTTTGTTTGGTTTGCTGTTTTTAATGCCTTTGGGGTTAAAAGATGTTTTATATGCTACAAACTATTCTCTTTTTAACACCAATACGTATCTTGTTATTGCTTACGTTATTATTTTCACCACCTTCTTAGCCTTTCTTTTTAATATTTATGCGCTTCGTCAGGTGTCGCCATCAGTGGCTGGTAGCTATTCATATGTGCAACCTGCTTTAAGTTTTGCTATTGTTCTTGTCTTATCCTTGGTATTTCACAATAATCGCTACAATGAAGACCTCAACATCATTAAATTCATTTGCTGCTTTTTTGTCATTATAGGCGTGTATTTAATTAGCAAAAAACCTAAATTACGCTAGGGTTACAACAATTTTGATTTGTTTTAGTTAATGATAAACATAGATTAACCATACTTTCTTATTTTTACAGCATTAATCCGAAACACTCTATGAGCTCATCATTTGAAAAGCATCAAAAGCGTCGACTTATTTCTTCTTATTTTTCTGTTGTTTTAAGTATAGCCTTAGTATTGTTTTTATTAGGATTGTTGGGCATGCTTATTCTTAATGCTAAAAAGGTTTCAGATCATTTTAAAGAACAGGTTGTACTCACAATTTATCTGAAGGATTCTGCTAAAGAGGTTGAAACAAAACAGCTAGAGAAAAGTTTGGCTATGGCCGATTATGTTAAATCTACCGAATACGTTTCAAAAGAAAAAGCAGCCGAATTTATGAAAGCTGAAAACGGTGAAGATTTTATGGATTTTGTAGGGTACAATCCGCTTCAAAATTCTATTGACGTGCATTTAAAAGCCGATTTTGTAACGTCTGAACATCTTGAAAAAATTTCAACCGAAGCCTTACATAAAGATTTTGTAGAAGAAGTGACTTATGATAATGACTTAGTCAATCTTATGAACGATAATGTGAAAAAAATAAGTTTTTGGGTGTTAGTCATTAGCAGCATTTTTACTTTAATTGCGGTATTGTTAATTAATAGTTCTATTAGACTGGCAGTATACTCAAAACGCTTTACCATAAAAACCATGCAAATGGTAGGCGCCACGAAGCAGTTTATTAGACGTCCTTTTATATGGAAAAGCATTCGTCTTGGTATGATAGGGGCCTTTTTAGCCCTAATAGGCATGGCCATTGTGTTGTATTATTTGAATAAAACCTTTACTGAATTAGAGCTATTAAGCAATCCTGTTTTAGTAAGTTTACTCTTTGTCATTATTTTTGGACTAGGTATTGTAATCACTTGGATTAGCACTCATTTTGCCACACAACGTTTTCTTAATTTAAGAACAGACGAGTTATATTATTAATTTAGAAACCAGAAATTAGTGTTCTATTAACACCATAATTTTAAATAAATCTTTTATTTTGCAACGCATAAGTCTTTAGAAATTAACCATGGGAGAAAAAAAGCGTAAAGAGGTAGCCAAACCCGCATTTGTATTTGACAAGAAAAACTACAAGTTTATGTTTATCGGGCTTGCTGTCATTGCCTTAGGCTTTATTTTGATGGCGGGTGGCGGTAGTGACGACCCAAATGTGTTTAATCCTGAAATTTTTAGTTGGAGACGTATTCGATTAGCACCAACATTAGTTTTAATTGGTTTGGGAATTCAAATTTATGCCATTCTTCTAAATCCGAATAAGAAGTAATTCATCATATATTCTCTAAAAAATTTGCCGCTATTTTCTTTAGATATTTTGCACCATTATGCATAGCGTCATCTTTACAACTCGCGTAATTATCAACGGCATCAACATAATCAATCCCAAAGGTTTGAATAGCCTGCTTATCTAATGTTACAGCACCACAAAACGCGGCTACTTTAACGTTCTGGGCTTTTGCAGAACGCAGTACACCTTCAATGGTTTTTCCCGACAAGGTTTGTTCATCCAGCTTGCCTTCGCCTGTAATAACCCAATCGGCTCCGTGTAACTCACTATCAAAATTAGCCAAATCTTTAATCAACTGAACACCCGACTTTAAATTTCCATTTAAAAACACCTTTGAAGCAATCCCCATACCTCCAGCGGCTCCCGCCCCTTTAACCAACTGAGGTTCTACTTGAAACACAGCTTGCAATATTTTAGAAAAATCTCTTAAACCCAGATCTAACATTTCAATATCGGTTGCCGAAGCTCCTTTTTGGGCAGCATAAACATAAGCTGCACCATTTTCGCCATAAAGCGGATTGGTAACGTCGCAAGCTATTTCAAAATTCACATTGAATAATTTAGGGGTCACTTGGGCTACATCAATAGCTTTAATTTTTGAAAGATTTGCGCCTATCGGGCGCACTGTTTTATTCTCTTCGTCTAAAAACTGATACCCTAAAGCAGTAGCCATTCCAATACCACAGTCGTTTGTAGCACTTCCGCCTATCCCCAAAATAATATTTGTAGCCCCCCGATTTATAGCATCCACTATCATTTCACCTGTACCTAAAGTTGTGGCATTTTTGCAATCAAGTTCTTGAGGGTCTAAAAGTTTAACGCCCGAAGCTTCGGCCATTTCAATAAAAGCTGTTTCGGTTGATTCAGAAAACAAATAACTAGCCTTAACGGGTTGAAAAAACGGATTATTCACCTCTAATGAAATTAGCTCGCCTTGCAAATAATAATTGGCCACTTCAATGGTACCATCACCACCATCGGCTAGGGGAAATGAAAATACGTCAAGATTTTGGTTTAAACGTTTCATTTCGCACTGTACAATTCGACAAAAATCGATCGCTGTCATGGAGTGTTTAAACTTGTCAGGTGCTATTACTATTTTCATTATACATTATCTGTATCTTAAAAATACGATTTTATTACTGAGGGCCCAGCTTATTATATAAGTATTTTAATACTTTTGCGCCATGGAAATTATAGACGCAATTGTTTTGGGTATCATTCAAGGCTTAACAGAATTCTTACCCGTTTCGTCCAGTGGGCACTTAGAATTAGGCAAAGCCATTTTAGGCGATCATTCTGTACCAGAAGAAAGCTTATTATTTACAGTAGTACTTCACTTTGCTACCGCACTAAGCACCATAGTAGTTTTTAGAAAAGACATTTTAGAGCTCATTAAAGGAGCTTTAAAATTTGAATGGAATGATGATTTACAGTTCATTGCCAAAATAGCCATATCTATGATACCTGCCGTAATAGTTGGTCTTTTTTTTGAAGAGCAGCTTGAACAACTTTTTGGGGGTAATATTGTTCTGGTTGGGTTTATGCTGATTATTACAGCGGCATTGTTATATCTAGCGGATAAAGCGAAAGATACAAGCAAGAAAGTATCCTTTAAAAACGCCTTTGTCATTGGTATATCACAAGCTGTTGCTATGCTTCCTGGTATTTCACGCTCTGGCGCAACCATTTCAACTTCGGTGTTATTGGGCAATGACAAAACCAAAGCTGCTCGATTTTCTTTTTTAATGGTTGTTCCTTTAATTTTTGGAAAAATAGCCAAAGATGTTTTAAGTGGTGATTTGTCATACAACAGTGGAAATTTCACAGCATTATCCATTGGATTTATAGCAGCTTTTATAGCAGGGCTTTTTGCTTGCACATGGATGATTGCTTTGGTTAAAAAAAGTAGGTTGACCTATTTTGCCATATACTGCGCCATAGTTGGCGTTATTGCTATTATTTTTTCGTTTGCCAACTAATATGAAAACAGCTGAAGACTTTCTTTCAGGACAGGTTTTACTCATTGACAAACCTTTAAACTGGACCTCTTTCCAAGTGGTTAACAAATTACGCTGGGAAATACGTCAGGCCTTTAACATAAAAAAAATAAAGGTAGGACATGCTGGCACCCTAGATCCTTTGGCGACTGGCCTTTTGGTTATTTGTACAGGTAAAAAAACCAAGGAGATAAATACCTTTCAAGCGCAAATAAAAGAATATACTGGCACCTTTGCTTTGGGAAGTACAACACCTTCTTACGACTTAGAAACAGAAATCAATGCACACTTTTCAACTACACATATCACTAAAGAATTAATTCAAGAGACTACCAAACAGTTTATTGGTGATATTGAACAATATCCACCCGTATTTTCAGCAATTAAAAAAGATGGAAAACGCTTATATGAATTTGCCAGAGCAGGTGAAACCGTTGAAATAAAACCAAGACATGTACATATTTCAGAATTTGAAATCACAAAAATTGATGATTTGCACGTTGATTTTAGAGTGGTTTGTAGCAAAGGTACTTACATCCGTTCTTTAGCTCATGATTTTGGCAAAGCCCTTAACTCTGGTGCCCATTTATCAGTTTTAAGACGCACAAAAATTGGAGATTTCAATGTGCTGAATGCCCAGACCATAGAAAACTTCATTAAAGCGCTAAAAAACCAAAATATATAATTTTACGTATATTTAGAACACAATTCTATTATAAATTGTACCGATTTGAACCTAACAAATCAACATAGAGCCCTAATCTTAACATGTCTTGTTTCAGGAACTGTAGTGCTTTCTGTATTCAATTTAAGCTTAAAACAAAAGGATGACATTGCATCTGAAAGCTATTATGAATTAGAACCAGAAAAAGAGTTAACTGAAGAAGAATTAAAAGTACTTGAAGCTTTAGAAAACATGAACAAAGCTAAAGCCGAAACCAATAATGCTTTTAATGAAAATCAGGAAACGAAACATTTTGCTCAGGCCTATAAACGTATTGCACCTCCTGAAGATTACGTGCCAAAATCAAGTACAGAAGAAGGATTACAGCAAACTGCTTCAACAAAACAATATGACATTCCTGAAGATTCTAAACTAGATCAAGAAGACCTATCTAAATTCAGTAAGGTTAATGATTTATTGAAAAAGCAAAACGCTGAAAATAATAATGCCAAAAGCTCTATTAGCTTTTCATTATTAAACCGTAATAAAGTTTACATTCCCATACCTGTTTACCTATGTGAGGTGGATGGCAAAATTGTAGTTAACATTAATGTAAATGCCGAAGGAGATGTCACCGATGCTTATTTGAACACCTCATCAACTTCTAAAAATGATTGTTTAATTCAACATGCTTTAGAGTATGCCAAACAATCTCAATTTAGTGCAGATCCTTCAAAAGAAAGCCAGCTAGGGTCTATTACCTTTTATTTTATAGGCAAGCGGTAGATTGCATGTGACCCAATAATTGGGTGATATCATCAATGACATTTTGCCCCTTGTTGTCATTATACCAATACTGCAAATCCTCCTTAAAATCTAACGTTAAAGCACCGTGTTTTGCTTTAAACCGTTTTACATAATTTTCAGCTTCAGAAGGTCTGGGTCCATATGTGGCAATAACATCTCCTGTTTCATCATCAATCATAATTAACTTTGGCACTGCCTTATTACCATCTGTTAAAAAAGCATTCATTAATTCTGGATTCACATCTCGTAAAACGAGTCTGAGTGTAATATTTGCATTTAATTCTGCTACTTTATTTAATGCAGGAATAACATGGGCCGCATCACCACACCAACTTTCTGTAATAACCAACCAAGTTACTTTATGATTAAAATTAGCAATACGCTTTTTGGCAACCTTTGAAACCTCAATGGTTTTATCCCAGCGTTTCATTCTCCTATCATTAAGTTTGGTAAGATTTGCGTATGCTTCTGTCTTTTCAATACCTGTATTAGCATTATCTTCTGCTAATTGCCTAACTAAATCTCTATATGTTTTATAAGACATACTGCGTTCTATGCCTCTTTTAATGATAGCTTCCATAACTAATTTCATAAAATATTTAAAACAAAATTAATCTGCCAGCCTATTTATTAAGATGATTTTTGTCATACTTTAATTGTTTCCAGACAATTAGACGTTATTTTATGAAACTTTTAAGACTATATTAGGGTAAGAAATAAAAAAGCGCCGTATTTAAATGCGGCGCTAATAGTATTATAAACACATGCTTGGTTCAAATTTACAGAGCTCCTTTGCAATGTCTTCAATGATGTTTTGACCTTTGTTTTTATTGTACCAAACTTGAAGTTCTTCTTTAAACTCTGCTGTTAACTTTCCATGAGCGCCCTTGTATGCTTTCACCATTTGCGTAGCTTCACTTGGTCTTGGCCCAAAGGTACTTAACACATCACCCGTTTCATCATCTATGATAAGCAACTTTGGAATGGCTCTAGCCCCATTGGTAAGAAACATATCCATCAATTCAGGATGTTCATCTCGCAATACAATGTGCAACTTAATATTATCATTAAGCGCTGCCAGTTTATTAATTACTGGAACAACATGGGCTGCATCACCACACCAACTTTCGGTAATCAATAACCAGGTCATTTTATGAGGTAAACTTGAAATCATGGCTTTGGTTGCTTCTGAAACTTTTGTGGTTTTATCCCATCGCTTCATACGACGCTGATTTAATTTGGTATATTCTACCAAGGCTTCAGATGAATCAGAACCCGTGGTTCCTTTAATTTCAACTAACCTATTTACTAGTTCCGAATAGGTTTCATAAGACATGCTGTTCTCTAAACTATGCTTTACAACTGGATGTAACATATATATTTTTATTTTAATATTCTATCAAATTGATAATGTTTGTCTGAAAAGAAACTACCTCCTTACTAAACATGCTACAAAGGAACGATGCCTTTATAAAACATCAGGTAACATTTGTTTCATAAAACCATGCTTTCTGACCTGCATTTACAATAGAAATAGTAACTTTATTGTTTAAAACCCTTTAATTAAAAAACAATGACAAAGCACAGATGTGCATGGTGTAAAGGAGATGCACTTTATGAAGCTTATCACGATGAAGAATGGGGTGTTCCTGTATATGATGATGATAAACTCTTTGAATTTTTAATTTTAGAAACATTTCAGGCAGGCTTAAGCTGGATTACTGTTTTGCGCAAGCGCGGCAATTTCAAAAAAGCTTTTGATCATTTTGATTACAAAAAAATAGCCCAATATGATCAAGCTAAAATTAATGCACTATTACAAGACGCTGGTATTATAAGAAACAAACTCAAGGTAAAAGCTACGGTTACTAATGCCCAAGCCTTTATTAAAATTCAAGAAGAATTTGGAAGTTTCAGCACCTATATTTGGGGATTTGTTGAGGGCAAGCCAATAAAGAATGCTTTTAAAAGTGTGAAGGAATTACCCGCTAATACGGCCTTAAGTGATATGATAAGTAAAGATTTAAAAAAGAGAGGATTTAAGTTTGTAGGTACCACGGTTGTTTATGCCCATATGCAAGCTACTGGTATGGTTAATGACCATGAAACCACCTGTTTTAGATATGAAGAAGTTTAGCCTCTTTATTTACATACTTGCCGGTATTATGAGTTTTTCGCAATCAAAAAATGAGCGGGAGGTACGTGTAAAACCTTCAGAATTTCCAGAAGTAACAAGTACCTATTTCAATAACTTTATAAAAGAGTTAAAATATCTAAAGTTTTATAGAGAAACTGATGGTGACAAAGTAAGTTATGAAACCAAATTAAAAACACAAGGCTTTCATTTTAGCATAGAATTTGACACCCTGGGAAAACTTGAAGACATAGAAATAGTGATAAAAGAAAAGCACATTCCTAAAACAATAAAGGCAAAGATTGGAGGTTATTTTGAAACACATTACAACCATGTTAGGTTCATAAAAATTCAAAAACAGTTCGTGAATTCTGGCATGAAACCAGACAAACAGTTTATTCAAATGGTTGTTGAAAACCCAAACAAAATGCCTGATAATTTTGAGATTATCGCCGAAACAAAAAAGAAGAAAGACCGACAACTTAGTGAATTTACCTTCAGAAGCAACGGTCAATTTATAAAGGCAAGACACGTAACCTCATCTTCTTATTCGCATGCGCTTTACTAACATTTTTTTTACTATTTTATTTTTATTCCCCTTTTTTAATCATGCACAAAAAAACTTCTCAACTTTAGGAGAATCTTCTTTGTCTATAAATCATAATGTTTCGCAGAATTATGGTATGAATATCGCATTAAGAAGCAGATACATTTTATACTCAGATTTTGATGTTCAATATTTACAGCAACAAGTTGATTTTTTACATTTTTCATCCTTAAAACTAAGCTACAATCATAGGTTAAGTTTAGGATTTCTTTATAGAAATAGAGATTGGTTTCAAAGAGGTAGTGATGAGTTTAGGTTAACCGAACAATTTAATTATACCAAACAAAAATTGGGGGTTCGATACGGACACCGAATAAGATTTGAGCAGCGTTTTTTCAAAACCTCAACCGTTTACAGACAGCGTTACAGATTTGCGGTTGACTTTCCGTTGAACGGTGAAAAACTAGACATTGGAGAAACTTACTTAATTAGTGCCGTAGAAAGCTTACTTAGTTTAAGCGACTTGTATCAGCCTGAAACAGACCTTAGACTTACCGCTCAAATTGGATGGCAACTCTCTCAAGCGTTAAAATTACAAACTGGACTTGAACATAGACTTGAAGCATTTAATCTTGAAACCTTTAACACGCTTTTTGTATTAACTTCAGCGGTTATTAAAATTTAGGTCACTCTCATTTTAAGTATTCCATAAATTGTGTTCTATCCATATCTTCAGCACCCAAGCTAGCAAAATGATTGGTATAAACCTGACAATCAATAAGCTTATAACTGGTGTTTTGAATGAAACTGATAAAGGCTACTTTACTGGCATTGTTCACTTTAGCAAACATACTTTCTCCACAAAACACACCATTGCCTAAATCAACACCATAAAACCCACCAACCAATATGGTGTCCTGCCTCACCTCAACAGATTTTGCATACCCTAACTCATGAAGCTTCGTATAGGCCGTAATCATACTTTGAGTTATCCAAGTACCAGATTGCCCAGAACGTTTTATTTTAGCACACGATTCAATAACCGATTTAAAATCTCTGTTTATAGAAACTTCAAAATTTGTATTGCGCATCACCTGCTTCATACTTTTTGAAACCTTAAGTTTATTGGGAAAAAGCACAAACCGTGGGTTTGGTGACCACCATAGAATAGGGCTTTCTATTTCAAACCACGGAAAGATTCCATTTTTATAAGCGAGTAATAAGCGGGGTATAGACAAATCGCCTCCAATAGCCAATAAACCATCGCTAGACGCTTCAGAAACATCAGGAAACCATAAATCTTCTGTCAAATAGTACATAGGTTGATAAAAATAATAAACCTCAACATTTATAAAAACATTGAGGTTTAATTATTGGCTTCTCACCATTTTGGTTTTATAAAAACCGTTTTTAGTTAAAACGGTAAATCATCATGATCGTCTTCGTTTAAATCTCCTGCTGGTTCAAAGGCATCTGCTGGTGGCACAGGCGGCATATTTGCACCACTTGTTTCAGCCTGTAATGCTTCAATTCTCCAACCTTGAATAGAATTGAAATATTTAGTTTCTCCTTGAGGATTTACCCACTCTCTCCCTCTTAGATTGATATTAACTTTCACTTGTTGCCCTACTTGGTAATTATTCAGTAAGTCTGTTTTATCTTGTACAAACTCCACCATAATATGTTGTGGATATTGTTCTTCTGTAGTCACTACAATTTCTCTTTTTCTAAACCCATTGCTTCCAAAACTTTGAGTTTCTCCAATCACTTTAATTCTTCCTTGAACTTCCATTTACTAATATTTATATTTATTTACTCTTTCTCTAACTTAATAAAATTTTCCAAGCACTCTGCACATCACCAAAACTTAAGTAATTACGTGCCAATTTGTGCTTTTCTCTAGGGCCTGCTGTTTTTATATTAGGATACTTACGCCCCAATTCTTCAACAAATTGCTGGACCTCAGTACTAGAGGGTAACTTCTCAATATTTGCCAGTACGCCTAAATCATTACCTGTTAACACCATACTTTGTTTCACATGATCAGGAAAATTATCTACACCAATTCCCAAGTTGGTTGTAGGTTTAGGAACTTCAAAAAAGCCTTTTTTGGCTCTGGTATAAAAACTTCCTCCTGCTCTCGCTACTAAATCCATTTTTGTTTGATCAATCTGTTCATGTTCATCTAAGACCTCATCATCAATATGAATTTTTACAACTTCACAAATCACCAAATTTCCAGCACCACCTTCATTTCCAAGTTTCACAATATCGTTTACCTTACATTCAAACTGCACAGGTGATTCTGCCACTCTGAAGGGTTTAACGCAATGTGACGCCAACATTTGCAACCCTGCTTTCTCAAATTCATTAACACCCTGAGGAAACTCAGCACTACTAAAAGACATTTGATGTACCATATGGTAATTTACCACATTAATAACTACTTCTTTCGTGGTCTCAACATTTTGTAATGTATGCTTGGTAGAGTTGTCTCTAACTCGTCTTGCCGGTGAAAAAATTAAAATCGGCGGATTAGCACTAAACACATTAAAAAAACTAAAAGGCGACAAATTAGGTCGTCCTTCGTCATCAATAGTACTAGCAAAAGCTATAGGCCTTGGCGCTACAGCACTTAACAAATAAGCATGCAATTTACTGGTTGATAAGCTTTTTGGATCAATAGACGGCATTTACCCCTTTAAGTTTTCACAAATGTAATTAAAGTACAACTCATGTAAAAACCGATTTACTAACAACTTGCGCAATAATATTAACAGATTTGCATTATATTACCAATCAATTCTAATGGTTTATGATTTTCTCTAAGCATAGTAATGCCTTCAGATGGGCTATCATCATAGCATCTTTTTCCATAGTTTCTCTTATTTTATGGAAAACCTATGAGTTTTTTCAACATTTTAAAGAAGAAGAACGTGCTAAAATGGAAATTTGGTCGTTTGCACAAACAGAACTCATCAATTCTGATACCGACACCAATCTTGATTTGATTCTAAAAATTCTAAATAGTAATTCTAGCACACCTGTTTTAGAAATCAATTCAGATGGCACCATTGGTAACCATTTAAATATTAAGGATAATAATCTAAATCACCCAAACCGCATAAGCAAACTTATTGAACAATTTAAAAATGAAAATTCACCTATTGATGTTGTTTTTGACGGTAAACTTCACAGCACCATTTACTACGGTAATGCACCGCTACTCAATAAATTAAAATATTACCCTATGGCGCTTCTTCTTATTGTTGTACTTTTTGGAGCCGTTATTTTTTTCTTTTACAGTAGTAATAAAAATGCCACACAAAATAAACTATGGTCTGGTATGGCCAAAGAAACGGCGCATCAAATTGGCACACCACTTTCGTCTTTAATTGGGTGGACAGAAATACTAAAAACCGAAAATGTAGAACCTGATTATATTGCTGAAATTGAAAAGGATGTAGAACGCCTAAAAACAATTACCGAACGCTTTAGCAAAATAGGTTCTCTACCTACTCTGGAAGTTACTGATATTATTAAAGAAACTATAGACTCCTATGATTATTTAAAGGCCAGATCTTCAGATTTGATAACGTTTGAAATGATTACACCAAAAGGAGAAATTCCTGTACGTTTAAACAAACAATTGTATAGTTGGACCATAGAAAACTTGGTTAAAAATGCCATTGATGCCATGAAAGGCAGAGGTAAAATTACCATTGAAGTTTCACAGCTTGAAAGCCATGTGAAAGTTTGTGTGTCTGACACTGGAAAAGGCATATTAAGAAAAGATTTTTCCAAAATATTTGAACCTGGTTTCACCACTAAAAAGAGAGGTTGGGGCTTAGGTTTATCTTTAACAAAACGTATTATTGAAGATTTTCACAATGGAAAAATTAAGGTTTTACACTCTGAAATAAACAAAGGAACAACCATTCAAATTAGTTTACAAAGCACCATTTAAATGATGAAAGAAAAATTGATTGACCTTAAAGAAGTCCCTCTAAAAAACAACTGCCCTGAATGCTATAGTAGGGATGGTTTGCGTTTAACATTTAAACAAAAACTAACAGAAAATAGTTTTATTAAGTCTATAACACCAGAAATACATCAAGTGTTAGAGTGCAAAACCTGCGGCACCATTATTTACCCTGTAAGGTGGACCAACGATATTGAACGTGTAGTAACGTATCACACCAAAGCATTGAAACCACGTAACAGATCTACGCACCTAAAAAAAACATCATGGCTTATTATTACATTGATTATTTTATTGGCTATTGCCGCTACTGGCTTTACATTTTACCTCTAGTTTACACATAAGAACGAATGAGTTCAGCCAGTTCCTGAAATGCTTCATGTGACATGTTTTCTTTTTTTATAAATCTGGCATCCTCCATAGATTGCAAAGGAATAAGGTGCACATGTGCATGAGGCACCTCCAAACCAATAACACTTACTCCAATTCTATTACACGGTACAGCTTTTTCAAGGGCTAAAGCCACCTGCCTTGAGAAGGCCATTAGACCATTATAGGTTGCTTCATCTAAATCAAAAACCTTATTAACTTCTTTTTTAGGAATACATAATGTATGCCCTTTAGCGTTCGGATTAACATCTAAAAAGGCTAAAAAATCATCGGTTTCAGCAATTTTATAACAAGGTATTTCGCCCTGAACTATTTTGGTAAAAATTGAAGCCATAATAAATAATTTGAGAGATGGTAAGTGTTGTAAATATAAAAAAGATTCCTGATAAAAATAAGCAGGAATCTTTTTAAAAATACGGTTTTAACGGGATTAAACTAGATGAATTTAATATAACTATCGGGTAATTTCAATAACATCAAATTTCATCACTCCACTAGGCACTTGTATTTCAGCCACATCACCCACTGATTTACCAAGCAAGCCTTTACCAATAGGTGAATTTACAGATATTTTTCCTGAAGCTAAATCAGCTTCACCATCAGCAACCAAAGTGTATGTCATTTCCATCCCATTGGTTTGATTTTTTATCTTTACTTTAGATAGTACCAAGGCTTTTGAGGTATCAAGTTGCGATTCATCAATAACTCGCGCACCAGATAAGGCTTCCTCTAGTTTAGAAATACGCATCTCTAACATACCTTGCGCTTCCTTTGCTGCATCATATTCTGCATTCTCACTTAAATCGCCTTTATCTCTAGCCTCAGCAATAGCTTTTGAGGCTTTAACACGCTCCACATCCTTAAGTTGCTGTAATTCTTCTCTTAATTTTTTTAGTCCTTCAGGTGTATAGTATGATACTTTACTCATAACGTCATTATTTAATTAGTAAAAAAATATGCTGAAAAAACTTCTTTATAGCGAAGCATTCAGCAATAAAAAAATCTCGTTTACACGAGATTTAGCACAAATATACAAAATATTTAAGTCAATTTACTTTTTGTTGTAAATTGCAAATTTATTTTTAAGCTATGAAATATCTTTTTCCCTTAATTTTCCTAATCACCTTATTTTCATGCAGTAAAAACTCTGACGATAATAGAAATTGTAATTTTTTGCTAGACGTTGATGTTAATACATCTATTAACCTAACCCTGCCTGAATACAGCCAACTACAATTTCCAAATAACCCTGTTTATATTTCTAATGCAGGGAATGGTGGTGTTATTGTAAACAATACTGGTTCTAGTTATATTGCCTTTGATGCGGCCGACCCAAACCATATATTTGAAAATTGTTCTGTTTTAAAAATAAACGGCATTAACGCCATTTGTGGGTGTGAAGATAAAAATGAGTACAACCTATTGAATGGCCTAGCTGTAAACAATGGTAATTTACGTTGTCCTTTAAAACAATATCGTGTTGAGCCCTCTGGAAACAATCTTTTAATTTTCAATTAAAATCATACAAACTCAATTTTAGCTGACGCCTATATGTATTAAAACCACTCAAATGACGTTTTAATAAGCACATTGATAGATTTAGGAATTGCTGTTTTTACAATTCCTAAATCTTTAAAATTTTTAAGCTCTTCTTGTGTCACAACTAAAACTTTAATGTTGCTCCTAGTAAAAAGTTTGCCGTAGCTTGTGGGTAATACCCTGCATAATAACCTGTTGCTATTCCTGTAGGACTAGTTGCGTCAGAATAATCATAAGACCCAAAATAACCATTTGAAACGTACTTAACATTAAAAATGTTATTAGCAAGTGCCGATAAAACAATGGCTTTAAATACTTTTTTAGGTTTCAATTCATAGACCACGTTGAAATCATTTACAAAATAGTCGTCAAGCTTAGAGTCTTCGTTATCAATGTTCCCCATGTATTGCTCTCCAACATATTTGCTCAGTAATGACAATTGCATATTTTTTATGGGACTAAAATTAAATGCATTACCTATTACCAATTCGGGTGAAAACGAAATATTAGTATCACCTAAATGCACCAATTCGCCATTCATATTACTCTTAAAATCCTGGTTTTTATTGCTACTTAAAGCCACATTTGTGTTCATATTAAACTTAGAGGTAAACAGTATTTTGGCATCTACTTCAAGTCCTAGACGGTAACTTCTACCACTGGTTGCTCTTATAGGGCTTCCAACATCATCTAACTCACCAGTAAGTACTAATTGATTTTGATAAAACATATAGTACAAATTAGTATTTACACTCACTTTTGAACGGTTATAGCGCCAACCAATCTCCACATCATTGAGGGTTTCATGTTCTGTAACACCTGCCTTAAAATCATCTCTATTTGGTTCTCTGTTGGCGCGCGCATAAGATGCATAAAAACTATTAGCACCATTGTGTTTATAGGTTAAACCTACTTTAGGATTAAAAAAATCAAACGTTGCATCAGTAACAAACTCCGATCTATTAGAATCTAACCCATTTGTTTTGTAGGTCACAAAACGCCCTTGCAGGTCAATATACCCTGTAAACTTTTCAGCAAAATTAAAAGAGGCTTTTGAGAACACACTAAAATCATTTTTAGTGGCATCGCCTTGATAATATCGATCTCTTATTTCAGCATTTTCTGAAAAACGTCTTGCCCAAATGACTTCGCCAAAATGATCGGCTAAGTATGTATTGTACGAAAGTCCTGAAATAACCTCAACACCTGCTTGCTTGTAAGTAGCATTTGCATTGATTACATAAAAATCATTGTCTAACCAACGTCTTCGTATTACATCTGTAATAGGAATGATATTTCCATCATCATTAACATAAGAGTCAGTTGGAAGTACAATACCGTTGTATAAATCTATGTCCTCTGTATCATCTTCATATTGTTCAAAATATCCTTTTCCTTTAGTATAATTTAAACCAAGATTGGCTGACCATTGGTTATCAAATCGTTCATTCCAATGAAATTGGTAGTGATCTTGCCAATAATTATCTGTTTCATTGTCATAAGTATACGGATTTTGTCTTCTATCTTCCTCTAACTGATCAGCAGTTAATCCGTACCACGATTGATACGTATACTCAGATCCACCAAACACAACAGCTTTGATTAATCGGTTACTGTCTTTATAAACACCTTGTAAGAAGTAAGATTTTAAATCGGAAAAGGCTCTATCCACATAACCATCTGAATATAATTTTGATAAACGACCTGAAACTTCAAAGTGATCATTTAACAATCCTGTACTCATTTTTACGGTATGTTTCCTTGTGTTATAACTCCCAAAGCTATTAGAAATTTCACCGTAAGCTTCTTTTGAGAAGGCATCGGTTAACAAATTTAAACTAGCACCAAAGGCGCCTGAGCCATTAGTAGACGTTCCTACACCACGCTGCAATTGCAAACTCTCAGTAGACGAGGCTATATCACCAAGATTTACCCAAAAAGTACCCTGACTTTCAGCATCATTATAAGGAATTCCATTTATAGTAACGTTAACACGAGTAGCGTCTGTACCACGTACTCTAATACCTGTGTAGCCCACCCCAGCACCCGCATCACTGGTGGTAACTACCGATGGCAAATAATTTAATAGTATAGGCATATCCTGCCCCAAATTTCGTTTAGCAAGTTCTTCTTTTGAAACATTAGAATGCGTGATTGGCGCATCTGCATTGACACGAACTGCTTTTACTAAAACTTCATCAAGCTTTTCTGTTGTTGTTGAATCTTGAAGTTTTTGATTTTGTTGTGCATACACACTGACTGATAACACTAAAAATGTTAAAAAAAGAAAACTGTTTTTCATGTCGATTAATTGGTTTAACCGAATAAAAAGAGGTAATTATTCTTTTCTAATTAATAGATAATTGGTACGTAAACGTTTTTCAAGTGTTTCTTTCTATTTAAAAAACTTTACGTCTGTCCCTAAACAGCATTACCTGTTCTAGGTTCTATGGGTATGATCTCAGCCGAAATAGGCACCCCTTTTTGAGAACGGTGCAAATGTAATAACCAGTTGGCAATTTTAAACAAGAAATCTTGATTATTTTTAAACATCTGGTTTTCTTCTACTTTCCTTTTTCTCCGAATGGAGTCGTTTACCTTTAAGACGTTTTCTAATAGCAGATTTTGGCACTTTTGTTGAAACTCTTACCTTTTGAGGCTTTAAAGCGCCTTTTACTAAATGCATAAATCGTTTAGTCACTAGCGCTTTATTTTTATACTGACTCCTGCTGTCATCACATTGAAGTATTAGAATGCCCTCTTTAGTTAGTCTATTTTTCAGTTTATTACGAAGTCGTATCTTTTGTATACTATTGAGTGCTTGGGTTTGTGCTACATCAAAAGAAAGTTCAACTTTTGAAGCCACCTTATTTACATGTTGTCCGCCCGCTCCAGAGCTCCTTACAGCCTTATATTTCAGCTCTTTTAATAAAGCAGCTACATCATGTATCATATTAACGGTTGATGCTCTGGTTTTAACAAGTCATTTACCGTTTTAACGGGGTTAAATGTTTCTAAAGGCACTTCAACAAAAATAGAGTTCCAATACGCCATACTTCCATTCCATAACCCCGGTAATTCTAAAGCTTTAATTTCAGATCCATTATGTGTTTTCAAAGTTATAAAAGCTGCTTCTGGATCAACAAAATTTCTTAAATCGAATTTTTCGCCTTTATAATTTTTAACGCCACAAACCAAATCTGTAGGGTTAAAATGCGTGGCTTTATAAACAATTTCCTGCTGACTTTTTCTTCTAAAATCTATCTGAGCAAACTCCACAATTTGAAGCGATACATTACCCGATTTATTTTTAACCCAAAACGGTCCGCCACCAGGTTCTCCTTGGTTTTTTACCATGCCACACACTCTAAGTGGTCTGTTGAACTTATCCTTTAAATAATCTATCTTTTTTTGTTTGCTAAGGGCATCAAAATGAATTTCAATGGGCACATTTAGTCTGTATCTCAAAAATAAAACCATAACCTTAAGGTCTGATTCGGTTATGCCGGCCTCATCTAATTTATGAAGAAAAGCAAACACCTTTTCCTGTGTTTCAAATAGCACACCTGCTAGAAGTTTTTTAAAACTTGACACCTCAATATTTCTGTCTGCTACTACAATATTATCAATGTTTTTTATAAAAATAAAATCGTGATTAAGATCATTCAAATTTTCGAGTAAAGCCCCATGGCCAGCTGGCCTAAATAGTATAGAATCATCTTCATTTCTATAAACTTTCCCATTCTTAGCTAAAGCAACCGTTTCTGTAGCTTCTTTTTGATAAGAAAAAGACACATTAAAATGGGTGTTCGTATTGGTTTCTAATGTTTTTCTTATCTTATTTAAGAGATCTATAAAATAGGCATGGTGCTTTTTTGATATGGTAAAGTGTAAGTTTGCCTTATCATTTGAAGACGCATACAAAGTAGATTCAAATAAATGTTCTTGAAAAGCAGTTACCGTTCCGTTTTTATACTTGTGAAAGGGCAACAACCCTTTAGGTAAAAAACTATATTTTAAGATCTCATCATCAAGCATTATAGACACCATTCTAACGAGCTTATCATTATCAGAAAGCACTTCAAAATTGATATCTAAAGCTTTTGCCTTAGCCACTACCTCTTGGTAAAACGGAAAATTTTCAAAGTTATTTACAAACTGTAATATTAAATCGTCATTGTGCCGTTCCGCATAACTACTTATAGTTTCTTCTTTAGGGTTAAACCCTTTTAAAAATTTAAACAAAAACTTAAACATACGGGTTGCAGCACCTGAGGCTGGTACAAACTTCACTATAGATAAGTCGTTTTGCTTAGCTTCATATAGCCTAATGAATTCATCAATCTCATTGGTATTGTAGCTTTCAACACCCTTCCCTATAGTTGCAGCACTAAGTAAATCAGAATAAGACATGCCATTTTTTAGTCGTGTTACTTGAGCATTAACCTGATCAACAGTGATTCCTTTATCATGTATCTGCTTCAAATCTTTTTCTGAAAACATTATTTACGCGCTTTAAATAGATTATCAATATGTTTTACGGCTACTTCTAACCGCTTTTTTTTATTTCCTTTTATTAAAACATAAGGTTTTTTGTGTGCTATTAATGCTTTTTCAAAGGCTTCAAACATTTCTTTACGCTGGTCAGATTTATCTCTTAAGTCATCTGCTTCCCAAGGGGTATCAATATACGTTAAAAGATATAAATCATAAGAATTTTCAATAGCATATTTTCCAAGAAGAGAATCACAACTACCGCCATAACTTGTTTCGGCATATACTTTGGTTTCAAGTAAATCGGTATCACAAATTAAAACGGTATCTGTTTTTGTTGCTAACTCGTTTTCTAGTTTTATTTGTCCTTCTGCAATAGGTAATAAATCATGAGCCTCACAAGTTTTTCTTTCATTATTCCACTTATTTTGAAGGTATTCTCTAGCATATTCTGGTACCCATACCGAATTGTAATACCTTGCCAATTGTCTTGACAACGTTGTTTTTCCTGTAGATTCTGGGCCGAACAATACCACCTTTAGGCAATCTGCAGGCTCTTGTTTAAGCTTTTCTTCCATGCTCTATAACCATAAATAGCAATTATTGTAAATAGTAAATATTGAAACGATGTAAACACCAACCCTTTGTATAAATATAGGGGAACAGAAATAATATCTCCTATAATCCAATAGACCCAATTTTCTATTTTCTTTTTAGCCATGAGCCACATGCCTACAAAAAATATGGCTGTAGTTAGGGTATCTATATAAGCCGTCCAATTATTAAAATTATCATTTACACCATAAACAACAGCCACAAATAGGGTAGTTGCTAAAAAAATAAAGAGACTCCAAAGTTGTTCTTTATATGTTGTTACTGTCACAGGTATATCGTTGTTATTTGTATCTTTTCTCGACCAATAATACCAACCAAAAATGCTCATAATAAAATAATATGCATTAATAAGCATATCGCCCAAAAGACCATAAACTAACAGTATATAAACAAATATAGCCGTACTAATAATCCCTGTAGGATACACTAAAATATTTTCTTCTTTTGAAAACCAAACACTTAAAAACCCAAAAAACACCCCAATAAATTCTAAAACTATAAGATGAGTTTCCACATCTTGATACTGAGAAAACAGCCAATCAATTATTGCACTCATGCTATGCTAGTATTTATTTTCTTTCTTTCACCCACCTCGTTTATTGCTTCAAAAAACGTTTCATCTTTTTCAAAAGCTGTCCCAATAACCACCATGTCAGCTCCTGCGGTAAAGGCTTCATTTATTTGTATTTTACTTTTTATCCCGCCTCCTACAATTAAAGGAATATTTACATCTTGTTTTACCTGCTTTATCGTTTCAAATGACACAGCCTGTTTGGCACCACTCCCAGCTTCTAAATAAATTAGCTTCATACCTAATAACTGTCCCGCTTTAGCTGTATTTGCAATATCTTGAAGTCCACTTACCACCATCGGTTTTGTTTTGGTTACTCTTTCAACCGCTGTAATCTGCCCGCCATCTATCAAAATATATCCTGTTGGAATCACTTCCAAATTTAAACCCTTCAATGTTTGAACTGCTTTAACATGCTTATCAATTAAATAGTCTGGGTTTCTTCCTGAAATTAACGATAAGAATAATAAGGCATCGGCTCTTCCGGTAATTTGTGTTACATCACCAGGAAATAAAACAATAGGTAGCTGCGTGTATTTTTTAATTTCTATCACCAAAGCATGCGTCGCATTCTGCTGTACTGTACTCCCTCCCACAAAAATGTGTGTGGCTATAGAAGCATTAACTTTTAGTATAAACTGTTTGGTATTTTCTAATTGAAATTTATCAGGATCAATCAATACTGCCAAAAGCTTTCTTTTAGTATTAACAGCGTTTTGTATGTGACTGTAAATAGTCATTAAGCTATCGCGTAGGCGCAAGTAAAGCCTTCAAATTCTAAAAAGTGAATAGTATAACGGTATTTTTTATCCTTATAGTCAATCCATGCAACCGTTTCTTCATCGGTTATATTAAATGGAATGACCAAAAAACAATTTTTAAAACTTAAACCTGGTACACAAAATAATTTATACAAGGATTCTTTCACGCACCAAATGGCCGTTAATTTTCTAATATAATCTAAGTCCTCCTTTTGCAAGTAGTCAAACTCATAATCGATAAATTTATGAGCTATAATTTGAATCTTATCTCTGTGCTTTTCAATATCAACACCTACTTCAACATCACTTACAATAACAGCTGAAAAATTAAACGAATGTGTTATAGAAATATGCTTACCATCTTTTAAATGAGGTTTCCCATGCTCATCATAAAACAAATCAAAATCTGTATAACCAAATGCACGCAATAAATGCCTCACACTTAAAAAACCTCTTTGATGTAACTGACTTTTCATACCTAAAACCCGCTCCATAGAATTGGGTTTCAAGGTTAATGGCTGCATCAGTTCATCATGTGATTCTTCAATCTTCCAAATTTTAACCGTGGTTTGTGAATTTGCTTCAATGGTTTTAAATAGAGGCATTTATTATTCTGAAAGTTATTAGTTATCTTTGCATCGCCTAAAGCATCATTGCTTATTAGATAAGCGAATTTAAGTATTTTAAGTGCTAATCACAATGAAGTTTGGGTATTAACAAAAGAAAAAATTGATATGAGTACAAAAACAATTCCTTACGTAGCAAATAAAGTAAAAGACATCACGCTTGCAGATTGGGGAAGAAAAGAAATTGAATTGGCTGAGGCTGAAATGCCGGGTTTAATGAGTCTTCGTGAAGAATATAAAGACGAGCAACCTTTAAAAGGCGCTAGAATAGCAGGCTGTTTACATATGACCATTCAAACAGCTGTTCTAATAGAAACGCTGCAAGCACTTGGTGCAGAAGTTACTTGGAGCTCTTGTAACATTTTCTCTACGCAAGATCAGGCTGCTGCTGCCATTGCTGCTGCAGGAACAGCTGTTTATGCTTGGAAAGACATGACCGAAGAAGAATTTGACTGGTGTATTGAGCAAACCTTATTTTTTGGTGAGGAAAGACAGCCTTTAAACATGATTCTTGATGACGGTGGTGATTTAACCAATATGGTTTTGGATAAATATCCTGAATTAGCTGCTGGTATCAATGGCTTATCGGAAGAAACAACAACGGGTGTTCACCGGTTGTACGAACGCGTAAAAAATGGCACATTACCAATGCCTGCCATTAATGTAAATGATTCGGTTACCAAATCTAAGTTTGATAACAAATACGGATGTAAAGAAAGTGCTGTTGACGCTATACGTAGAGCTACCGATATTATGTTGGCTGGAAAACGCGTTGTAGTTTGTGGTTATGGTGATGTTGGTAAAGGAACCGCTGCTTCGTTTAAAGGGGCTGGAAGTATAGTTACAGTAACTGAAATTGACCCAATTTGTGCACTACAGGCAGCTATGGATGGCTTTGAAGTTAAAAAACTAGAAACTGTTGTAGCTAATGCCGATATTGTTATTACAACCACAGGAAACAAAGACATTGTACGTGCTGAACATTTTCAAGCAATGAAAGATAAAACCATAGTTTGTAATATTGGTCATTTTGATAATGAAATTCAAATGGCTTGGTTAAATCAAAATTATGGACACACTAAAAACACCATAAAGCCTCAGGTAGATAAATATACCATTGAAGGAAAAGATATTATTATTCTTGCTGAAGGTCGTTTAGTAAACTTAGGTTGTGCTACAGGGCATCCTAGTTTTGTAATGAGTAACTCATTTACCAACCAAACCTTAGCTCAAATTGAACTTTGGAATAATGCTAGTGCTTATGAAAATAACGTGTATATGCTACCAAAACACCTTGATGAAAAAGTAGCCAAATTACATTTAGAAAAAATTGGCGTAGAACTTACCGAATTAAAAGAAGATCAAGCCGCATATATTGGTGTTACTGTTGACGGCCCTTACAAACCAGAACACTACAGATATTAATCATTATACTGAACGTGCTTCAGTTTTTCTAATAAAAAATCCCAAACATCAACATCGTTTGGGATTTTTTATTTTTAACCATTTCATACTAAAACAATCCTGCGTTACAGTATCTTTTACGCTGTATCAACAAAAGCGAGACACACTCATTACAACCTATTATTCATCTACTAAATCTTCTTCAAAGTACCACCACAAACTGGAGTCTATAGAAGTTTTCATTTTATTAATATCAACACCATCCTTTAAAAATACGGTAATACTTTCGCTTGCTCTGTTTTGCCCAATACTTTCGGCTATTTCAATAGTATCAATTTCCTTAAAATGCTCTAAGTGCTTTTTTATCTTTTCATCTAAAGATTCATCACTTAAAAAAATTTTGATGGTTGGCTGGGTTGGCGAATTTCTAATTTCAGATCTAAACGGTAGCATAATCAAATAATTTCAGGTTAAACAATACAACAATTGCTATCGCAATAGCTTAAAGTTAAGAAATTTATTAATATCATGTATAACAATTTTTCCATCTTCGAAGAGATTCTACAGACAACACAAGTAATGTGTACGCTTACAGCGGTTTAACTACTGCCAATGCTACCACACACAATACTGATAATTTTGTTAGAACAAGACCTAGGTACCAACCTCTATACCTCCAGTTAGAAGTTATATAAATGCACCAACAGCTGACATGACAGTTTATGGAAAACGTTCAGGTGGTCAACCTCGAGATACTGGCAATGCCAACCTTGGAACAACAAGTCTCACTTACGGTAATGATTCCCCTGTCTTAGTTGTAGATTATGCTTTAAGCACAAAAGACTTTAACAAAACAAAGTTAGCCGCTTATTACAACAGCCGTTTAGATACTATAGTGGTTGATAATGCAGTGAGTGGCAAATATGCTATTTATAATTTATTAGGCCAGTCTGTTTTAAATGGTGAGTTTTCAAGAGAAATTAGTGTTTCTACATTAAAATCTTGCATGTATATCTTAACATCAGCGTCTGGAACTTTAAAGTTTGCTAAATACTAATTTCTGAATTAGACAAACTAAACTCAAAAAATAGCCTTGCAAGTTGCAAGGCTATTTTTGTAATATATATAATAAATAACGAATAAACCCTACTATGTTTAGTAGGGTTTATTTTATTCGTTCTATAAGATAACTTTATTTTCTTTTCTAAGCCTCAAAAGGCTCAATAGAAACATACGATTTGTTATCTTTTTTCTTAGTAAACTTAACTACGCCATCAACTTTAGCGTGTAAGGTATGATCTTTTCCTTGGTATACGTTCTCACCTGGATGGTGTGTGTTACCACGTTGTCTTATGATAATGTTTCCAGCTAACGCAGCTTGACCACCAAAAATCTTAACCCCTAAGCGTTTCGATTCTGATTCTCTACCATTCTTCGAACTTCCGACTCCTTTTTTATGTGCCATTTTATTTCGATTTTAGTTTTTATATTAACTTAAAGCAGCAATTAAATCAGCTTTCTTCATTGAAGAAATCCCTTCAACACCTTTAGCTTTTGCTAACTCTTTTAATTCAGCAACTGTTAATTTGCTTAAATCTTGAGTTTCTTCAGCTTGAGGAGCAGCTTCTGCTTTCTTTTCTGCTTTTGCTGGGGCTGCTTTTTTAGATCCAGAAGCAGCAATGCTTTCAATTACAATTTCAGTTAAAGATTGACGGTGACCATTCTTTACACGGTAACCTTTACGTCTTTTCTTTTTGAAAACTATAACTTTATCACCTTTAAGGTGTTTTAAGACTTTTGCTCCTACCTGAGCTCCGTCTATAGCCGGGGCGCCTACAGTTATATTGTCACCATCACCAACTAAAAGAACATTATCGAAAGAAACTTTCTCACCTTCTTCAGTTTGTAAACGATTAACAAAAACTTTTTGGTCTTTTTCAACTTTAAATTGTTGCCCTGCTATCTCTACAATTGCGTACATAGCGTAACGTTTTTATTAATTAATTTTTATTAAAAATGAGTGCAAATATACTGCTAAATAATTAAACTACAAACCTTAAGCTTTAATTTTAAAAAAAGTCATTGTATTTCTCTGAAAAATTATGCCATGAAATCGCTTAATACAACCCAAATCTCTTAGTAACAAACATTTAACTTAACCAAACACACCTCATTAAGCCGTAACAAAAAAGTATATAAATCAGTTGTTTATTGAAGAGCAAAAACTACTTTACTATGTTTCTAGTGTTTTTAAACAACTGCATAACTGTTAAGGTAGCTACAACGGTTGTAGCAAACCCCATAACAGCCACTACAAACGCTACCATACCTATATCGGCATTCAATCCGCTATGTATAGATAAAATCAAATCAGAAATAAACGTATTATTAATTTCTGTGGCATAAAACAAGAAGAAAATGGTAAAAATCAACGTAGCCACAAATCCCGTAATTATACCTGTTTTAAACCCTTCGCCATAGGAAAAAGCACTTGGATTTTCAAGTTTATGTAATCGGATAGCTTCATAAATTCCTAAACCTGTAATAATAGCATTCACAAAACTAAATGCAGGATTTGTATGTTTATCTACTAAAGCCAAAACTAAAAAATAGGCTATTAAAACGGCACTTGTTACTAAGCCAAAACGTAATGCAATGGATAATTTTTTCATATCAAAAGGGAATTATTTCTCTTAAATTTCGTGAATTTTCTTGAATAAAAATAATTTCATGGCAAAAACATAACCAGCAACAACTTGATTTGCAACCGCTTTTCATTTAATCCTTCTTTTTTTATTTATAAAAACAGGGTATATTTCTTTTCATATAACATTAAAATGCCTCTGAATATTTAGTAATTTTGCACTAACCTATAAATTTTAAGTTATGAAAATTATGAAACATATTTTAGTTATTGTTTTAATTGGCTTTACTGCATTAAGCTGCAAAAACAATTCAAATCCAGAAGTTAAAACGGTTGAAGTTGCTTCTGAAACACAAGAAGTTAACACCACAGACCCCCATGCTACTTATGCCAAAGCAGAATTCACCATTGAAGGAATGACTTGTGCTATTGGATGTGCAGCGACTATTCAGAAAAAAATATCAAAAATGGATGGTGTAAAATCGGCCACTGTTGATTTTGATAAAAAATTAGCCATGGTTGAATATGATGAGGCAAAAGTTACGCCTATGAGCCTTACCGAAGCTGTTGCTAATGTTTCTGATACGTACAAAGTAAGCGATATGAAAACGGTAAATGATTTTACCACAGAAAAAACTTGTAAACCAGGTTGCGAAAAAGCATGTTGCAAAAAAGATATTCAGGCAGAAGAAAAAACAGCCTGCAATGCTGATTGTAAAAAAGCTTGTTGTGCTAAGAAAACAGCCTAATTAAAGACTTAAATCAGTTTTAATAGAATACAAAAAAGGTTTCTTATAGTGAAACCTTTTTTTATTTCCACCTGATGGTTTCCATAATATGCCTAATGTCTTTTTGTAAATAATGTGCCGCAGGAAGAATAGAATCGTAATTAGGTTTTGCATAAAAATATAACGATCCTGTTAAAAAATGGTTCACACTGTCTGTTACGTAAAATTGTGCGGGCGACGCTACATTTCCTTTAACCTCAGCCAATGCACCATAAACGTTACGTTCTGTATTCTCATAAGATGCTACAGGAATTTCATCAGCTTTAATAGTGTGCTTTTGAGTAAAGTTTTGAGCATCTCTTAAAAAGTCATTCAAATTTTCCTTGCTATTTTCTACCGACTTATAGGTTAAAAAAATGGTTCCTTTTAATGCAGGATATTCTAAATTAATGCCATAACTTTTTGTTGAAGCTTTTACAGACTTCAACGTAACCTCTGTTGCTAGATTATTTATTTCAAATGTAAAAGGCAAGTCTAAATTGGCAGCTTCATACTTAGCTTCAGGATATTCTAGCCGTAAATAGGCCTTGGGTTTTGGCACCACGTCATCTCCACAAGCAAACAAACAACATATAAAAACTATAATACAGAGGTGATTTCTCATGAGTTAATGGTGAATTTTAAGAGTTTAATACGCTTTTTATCCATAGCTTCAATGGTAAACACATAATGTTCAAAATTTATTTTGCTATTCAATTTAGGAAAACTACCCGAAATCTCTAAAACAAAGCCTGCTATGGTTTCTGCTTCGCCTTTATTATTTTCAAAAAGTGCATCATCTTCTATTTTGGTAATCTTATAAAAATCTTTTAGCGCCGTTTTACCTTCAAATACGTAGTTTTTATCATCAAGCTTAGAGTAAGTTAAATCTTCATCATCAAATTCATCACTTATATCTCCCACTATTTCCTCAATAATATCTTCTAAGGATATAATTCCTGAAGTACCGCCATATTCATCAACCACAACCGCCAAATGCACCTTCTTTTCTTGAAATTCAGCCATTAGATCATCCAGCTTTTTGTTTTCAGGCACAAAAAAGGGGTCACGAAGTAAGCGTGTCCAATCAAACTGCTTTCTATCAATGTATGGCAACAAATCTTTCACATATAAAATACCTTCAATAGTATCTACATTATCTCGATAAACAGGGATTCTAGAATACCCATTAGCCACAATTTCTTTCATTACTTCGGAATATTTTTGCTCTATATTTAAAGCAAATATATCTATTCGTGGCCTCATGGCTTGCTTAGTATCTGTATTACCAAATGACACAATACCTTGTAAAATTTTATGCTCTTCTTTAGTAGTATCTTCTTCACTAGTTAGCTCTAATGCTTGAGACAACTGATCTACACTGATATTAGACCTTTTTTTACCTAACCTACCATGAATGCCCAAAGTCACACTACGCATAGGCAAACTAATGGGTGATAACACCACATCTAAAACCCTTAACGGATGGGCCATAAAAGACGCAAACTTTAAATTATTTCTACTAGCATAAATCTTTGGTAGTATTTCGCCAAATAGCAAAATGAGGAAGGTAACCACAACAACTTCAATAAGAAACTTAATTTTTGGATTGGTTAAACCACCAAACATATAATCCCCTAAATAAGCAAATAGAATAACAACCGCTATATTGATAAAGTTATTGGCCACTAGAATGGTGGCGAGTAATTTTTTAGGACGCTCTAAAAGCCTAGAAACGATTTCTATACGCTTATCTTTTTGTTCAAGACTTTCTTGTATATCATTAATATTTAATGAGAATAAAGCCACTTCGGCACCCGAAATAAGTGCAGAACAGAGTAGTAAGACAAAGAGCAACACAAAACTAAAAACAACTGAAGCGTCAATTGCTATTATTAAAAGTATCAAACTGGCAGGGTCAGGATCCAAAAAACACACTTTAATTAAACATAGATTTTTGATAATACGCTACCATCAATTAAAAAGGAAGATCATCATTATCATCAACTAAAGGCTCAAAGTTTTCAGTTGACTTGGACACGTTAGTAGGCTGTACCGAAGCTGTATTTTGAGCGTTATTCTCACTTTCCCGCTTTGTAGAAAGAAACGTAAAATCATTACACTGAATTTCTGTTGAGTAACGCTCATTACCTTTATCATCAGTCCATTTTCTTGTTTTCAACCGCCCTTCAATATACACCTTATCACCTTTGGTCAAATATTTTTCACAAATTTCAGCAGCCTTATTTCGCACCACTATATTATGCCATTCTGTATTGGTAATACGTTCATTGGTTTGCTTATTGGTATAGGTTTCGTTAGTTGCTAAAGGAAAACGTCCTACACAACCACCACCTTCAAAATAGTGCATTTTGACTTCATCACCTAAATGACCAATTAACATAACTTTATTTAAAGTTCCTGACATAATGTTTTATAATTTGAAAAACAAAATTAGTCAATTGCTTTTCATTTTTTTAAAATTAATAAAAAAATATGATTGTGATTAGGAAACTACTTAAAATTAAAAGCATCAATAAACTTACCAATTAAAACAGGCACTGCAAATTGTTCTATATCATTAACAGAAATGCCTTCGGCATGAAGTCTATTAACGTTAACAATCCAAAACTTAGTGTATAAATGTTGGTGAGACAGCTTGTGCACAATAGCCTCTGAATTATATAGTGACAATTTAAATGGTATGTTTTTCAATAAATGATGCTGTTCTATTTGATTCCTAAAGGTTGTATAATCAACAGCTTTCTTGGTTTCTACCAATGGAAATTGATATAAATTCTGCCAAATACCTTTGCCTTTCCGTCTTTCTATAATGGTATTGCCATCATCAGAAATAAATACCAGAAAATTGAAATATTTAACCTTTGCCTTTGCTGACTTTATTTTAACCGGATAATCTTCTACCTTATTATGAGCAAACGCCAAACAGCTATCTTGAAATACACAACTTATACATTTCGGATTTTTAGGTGTGCACCAAGTAGCACCAAATTCCATTATGGCTTGATTGAATTCGGCAGGATTATCTTGGTCAATTAATTCTTGAGCCAATAGTTTAAACTCCTTAACACCCTTTGATCCATTTGTGGGTGTGCAAATGGCAAAATAGCGAGATAAGACTCTGTATACATTACCATCAACTACCGCCGTTGGTTCATTATAACAAATAGACGCTATGGCGCTTGCCGTATAATCACCAACACCTTTTAAGTTAAGGAGTTCTTTGTATGTTTTTGGAAACTCACCTTTTAACGCATTAACCACATGCTTTGCAGAAGCATGTAAATTTCTTGCTCTCGAGTAATATCCTAAGCCTTGCCACAATTTAAGGACCTCTCTTTCTTCGGCATTTGCCAAATCAAAAACAGTAGGATATTGTGCGACAAAAGCTTCATAATATGGTAAACCTTGCTTAACCTGTGTTTGCTGCAAAATAATTTCAGACAACCAAATATAATAGGGGTTTTTAGTCTCTCGCCAAGGCAAAACTCTCTTATTAACTGAATACCAATTAATTAACTTTTTAGAAAATTGCATACATGATTGTAATAGGGCGAACAAAAATAAACGTTTATTATATTAAATTTTAGTGAATTAGGTTTGAAATATTGAATATTAAATTCCTATATTTGCATCCCTTTTAGAATTTATAGTAACCCAAAATATAATATTAAAATGACGAAGGCTGATTTAGTAGCAAAAATTTCTGAGAAATTAGGAATTGAAAAAGGTGATGTTCAAGCAACTGTTGAAACATTCATGGAAGAAGTAAAAACTTCTTTAGAAGGTGGTGATAATGTTTACTTAAGAGGTTTTGGAAGCTTTATCATTAAAACAAGAGCAGAAAAAACAGGAAGAAATATTTCTAAGAACACAACCATTAAAATACCAGCACATAACATTCCTGCATTTAAGCCTGCCAAAGTATTTGTTGAAGGCGTTAAAACAAATGTAGACGTTAAATAAAACACACCTGCTAGTCAGGTTCAGCATTAAAACGAATTATTAATTTAAAAAAGACACTATTTATGCCAAGTGGTAAAAAACGTAAAAGACATAAGGTAGCGACTCACAAACGTAAGAAACGTAGACGCGCTAACCGTCACAAAAAGAAAAAATAAATCAAAAAAGTAGTTAGGTTAACTACTTTTTTTGATTTGAAAAACAACAAAGTTCTTTGACATGAGCTCTTAAATTTTTTAGCATTTTAACGATGTATTTTGAGCTCCACGGATAAAAATCCTGTGACAAAAAATAATGTATAATCCATCTGTACCATTTGGTTATTAGCAATTGGTTATTAGTTATTGGCAGTAACGCCATTAACGATTAACTTTTAACTATTCACTGAAAAGTATGGATAAAAATTAACACAATGGATAAAGAATTGATCATTAGATCTAGTTCCGAAAATGTTGATTTTGCCTTATTAAAAGATGGAAAACTCATTGAATTACAAAAGGATGAAGATAGTAACAACTTTTCTGTTGGTGATGTGTTTATAGCCAAAATACGAAAAGCGGTTCCTGGACTAAATGCTGCATTTGTAAATGTAGGTTATGATAAAGATGCCTTTTTGCACTATCATGATTTAGGGCCAAAGCTACCTTCTCTTTTAAAATTCATTAAACGTGTAAGCACAGGTAAACTAAAAGATTTTTCTTTAAAAGATTTCCCATTTGAAAAAGATATTGAGAAAGACGGTAAAATTGCCGATGTCTTAAAATCTAATCAGTCGCTATTGGTACAAATAGTAAAAGAACCTATATCAACCAAAGGACCAAGAATAAGTTCTGAGCTTTCTATAGCTGGTCGATATATTGTTTTAGTTCCTTTTTCAAACCGCATTTCTATTTCACAAAAAATAGAAGACCGCGATGAAAAAGACCGCCTAAAACGCCTGGTAAAGAGTATCACTCCCCAAGGTTTTGGCGTAATTGTACGTACCGTAGCACAAGGCAAAAAAGTAGCTGAGCTAGATAAAGATTTGCAACATTTGCTCAGTCGATGGACAGCAATGTGCAAAAAGCTACATAAAGCTCACCACCCCAGTAAAGTATTAGGCGAAATGAATAAAGCTTCTTCTATTTTAAGAGATATATTCAATGACACCTTTACAGGCATTACTGTTGATGATGAAGAGTTATATTATCAAATCAAAGATTATTTGCAAGAAATTGCACCAAAAAAAGAATCAATAGTTAAATTGTATCAATCAAAAGTTCCCATATTTGAAAAATTTGGAATAGAACGTCAAATAAAAACCTCGTTTGGCAAAACTGTATCTATGGCGAAAGGTGCGTATTTGGTAATTGAACACACCGAAGCCCTTCATGTTATTGACGTGAATAGCGGTAATCGATCAAATAAAGCCAATAGTCAAGAGGATACAGCACTGGAAGTCAATTTAATAGCTGCTGCTGAAATTGCGCGCCAATTGCGTTTACGTGATATGGGGGGTATTATTGTAGTAGACTTCATTGATATGACCAATGCTGAAAACAGGCAAAAACTCTTTAACTTTCTTCGTGATGAAATGAAGGACGATAGAGCTAAACACAAAATATTGCCGCCTAGCAAGTTTGGATTGATACAAATAACAAGACAACGAGTTCGCCCTGAGATGAACATAAAAACGCGTGAAGAAAACCCTAATAACCTAAATGGTTCAGAGGTTGAAGCACCCATAGGATTGGTGCAAACCATCACCCATGATCTTGAAAAACTATTAAAAAAAGACTATAAAAAGGTGACCCTAAACACACATCCTTTTATAGCAGCCTTTTTAACAAAAGGCTTTCCATCTATTCGTTCTAAATGGTTTTTAGAACACAAAAAGTGGGTTAAAATATTACCCCGTGATGCTTACACATATTTAGAATATCACTTTTTTGATAAAAATGGTGATAAAATCAAATAACAAAAACCCTTAGCTGATACTAGTTAAGGGTTTTTTGTTTTTATTAGGCTTATAAACTTTTTTAAGTGGCTGGATTAGGTATAGCTTGGTGTACTACATTTATTTGCTGTAAAACCTCATCTGAAAGTGTTACCTCAATACTGGCTATATTTTCCTTAAGTTGTTCTAAATTAGTGGCACCAATAATATTACTGGTTACAAACGGCTGTTGGTTTACAAAAGCTAAGCTCATTTGTGCCAAAGTCATATTATTATCCTCGGCTATCTTTAAATAACGTTTAGTGGCTTCGGTACTAGCTTCACTACTATATCTGGAAAATCTTGGAAACAATTTAAGTCTTGCATTGCTTAAAGCCGTTCCTTTGATGTATTTCCCCGAAAGCACCCCAAATGCCATTGGCGAATAGGCTAATAAACCTATATGCTCTCGCATAGAAACTTCTGCTAAATCACCTTCAAACACCCGATTAATTAAGGAATAAGCATTCTGAATGGTTTGCATTCTTGGCAAATTGTATTGTTTTGCTTCCTGTAAATAACGCATGGTTCCCCATGAGTTTTCGTTAGACAGCCCTACGTGACGAATTTTACCTGCTTTAATCTGCGTATCTAAACTACGTAACACCTCATTAACATTATCAACCCATTGAGTATCTAACTTAAAATCACGTATCCCAAATCTATTCGTATCGCGCTCTGGCCAATGTAATTGATATAGATCAATATAATCTGTCTGTAAACGCTGTAATTCTGAATCAATAGCTTCTTCAATTGCTTTTGGACTAAATCCAGTGGTTCGTATATGAGCCGTATAATCTCCTGGTCCTGCTATTTTTGAAGCTATAACTACCTGATCTCTCTTACCCGAGTTTTTTAACCAAGTGCCTATAATTCTACTTGTAGCGCCTTGGGTTTTGGCATTGGCTGGCACAGGGTACAATTCGGCTGTATCTATAAAATTCACACCTCGTGTAAATGCGTAATCTAATTGCTGATGACCTTCGCTTTCTGTATTTTGATTACCAAAAGTCATGGTTCCCAAACAAATTTTACTAACTTTTATACTGGTATTTGGTATGGTGGTATACTTCATATTCTATTTTTATAAGACATTTAAAAATACGTTCATTAAATGTCTGCCAATTATAAAAAACCTTTCAAAATTACTAGAATTTGAAAGGTTTTTATTAAAACTTCTATTTATTTTCTTTGATAAAAATCTCTATACATTATTGCTCATTTAGCAGCTTAGAAAGCTCATCTAATTTAGGTGTTAAAATAACCTCAATACGTCTGTTCTTCGCTCTTCCAATGGGTGATGAATTGGTTGCAATTGGCGCAAACTCCCCACGCCCCGCAGCTGTTAAATTCTCTGGATTAATACTTGAATTTTCATTTAAAATATTCACAATAGAGGTTGCTCGTTTTGTAGACAAATCCCAATTGCTGGTTAATGGACCATTACCACTATATGGCACATTATCGGTATGACCTTCTATTAAAACAGCAATATCAGGATTCAGGGCAAGCACACTTCCTAATTGCTCAACAGCTCTTCTACCCTCTGAGCCAACGGCCCAACTTCCTGAGTTGAAGAGTAACTTATTCTCCATAGACACATACACTTTACCGTCTCGCTGTTCAACCGTTAAACCTTTACCTTCAAAATCTGTTAAAGCACTTGATATAGCATCTTTCAACGATTTCATAGCAGCATCTTTAGCAGCAATAAGACTTTCTAATTCTGCCACACGGTTTGAACGGTCTTCCAGTTCCTTTTTTAATACCGCAAGTCTGGTAATTTCTGCAGATAAGGCCTGCTCTTTAGCTTCCAGTTCTGCTAACAATTCTCTGTTTTTTTGAGAATTAGCCGATATAGCCGCCGAGCTATTCTTTTCTAAAGCCGAATAAGACGATTTCAAGTTTTCTAAATTCGCACTGGTAGCATTATAATCAGCCTGCAATTTATCACGCTGTGCTACCGCTTCATCATAAGCCTTTTTTGTTCTTTTATAATCGTGTTCAGCAGCTGCTTTTGACGACATTAACTCTTCATAAGCCTCTGTAAGCTTTCTGTTTTCATTTTTTAGATCGGCATATTTAGCTTCAAGATCTTTATATATTTTAGGAGAGACACACGATGCTAAAACCAGCACTGTTAATAAGGCAAATACGCTCTTTTTTATCATGTTTTTCAGTTTATTAATTATTTATCTATTTCTACTAATATGGGACAGTGATCACTATGAGCCGCTTCTGTAAGTATAACGGCTCTTTTAATATTTTCTTGTAGGGGTTGCGAAACCATAGCATAATCTAAACGCCATCCCTTATTATTGGCTCTAGCATTTGCTCTATAACTCCACCAGCTATATTGTTGTTGTTCAGGATGTAAATATCTGAAAGAGTCAATGAATCCACTATCTATAAAACCTCCTATCCATTCTCGCTCTACAGGTAAAAACCCTGAAACACCTTTCATTTTAGGGTTATGAATGTCTATTTCTTCATGACAAATATTATAATCACCACAAATAACCAAGTTTGGTATATTTTGTTTAAGGTTGTTTATATAGTCTTGAAACATATCCATGTATTCTAACTTATGATTCAGTCTGGCATCATTCGTGCCTGAAGGTAAATACAAGCTCATAACCGAAAACCCTTCAAAATCAACGCGTAGGTTTCGTCCTTCCGCATCCATTGAAGCAATTCCCGTGCCATACTCAACATGTTTGGGTTCTTTTTTACTTAAAATAGCCACACCGCTATATCCTTTTTTTTCGGCACTAAACCAATACTGATACGTATAGCCAACCTCTTTAAAAAGACCGAGGTCTAATTGCTCTTTCATAGCCTTTATTTCTTGCAAACAAATGACATCTGGGTTAGCGGCTTTAACCCAATCTATAAACCCTTTATTAATTGCGGCTCTTATACCGTTTACGTTATATGATATTATTTTCATGTATGTTTAAATTTGAAGTTCTCAGCCCGAGTTGCGCTTCCAATGACATTGAACTTTTAAATTTCAGCTAAAATAAATAATAGCTTACTTTTACACTATTATTTTACAGCAGTTTTAACAAGCCGTGCTGCAAAATAATTTAAACTTTTTGTAGTTTAATTATCTGATGAAATGTTTTGCCTATATTCTTTTGGTTCTTGTTAGTTTTTCTGGGTATTCGCAGAATCTGCCTTCAAATTATAAAACCAAAACGTTTGAGGTAAAAGACCACATTCAAATAGATAGTGTTAGTATTAATTCCAGCACATTTACAGTAAGAACAACATCTGGCCGTGTTATAGATTCTACTTTTTACTCGGTAGATTTTGCTAAGGCCTTACTAAGCTTTAAAAAACTCCCAGAAACAGATTCTGTTTATATTGATTATTTAAAATTTCCTGATTTCTTAACAAAGACTTACAAACAACTAGACGAAAATATTATTGTTGAAAGTGCTGCCAACAATGATGTACTTTACAAGCTGTCACAACCTAACTTTTCAAAAAAATTTATCCCCTTTGATGGGCTATCTACCTCAGGTAGTATTTCAAGGGGTGTTACTGTTGGAAACAACCAAAATTCTGTTTTAAATAGTGAATTAGACCTTCAAATATCAGGAAAGCTGAACCATAAAGTATCATTAAGAGCCTCTATTCAAGATGCTAATATTCCGCTTCAAGAGAGCGGGTATTCACAACGTCTGGATGAATTTGACCAAGTATTTATTGAGTTGTTTAGTGACCAATGGAATATTCGGGCAGGAGATATTGATTTAGTAAATGAGCATTCATACTTCTCTAGTTTTTCTAAGCGTGTTCAAGGCTTGAACTTTAATATCAATCTTGGCGAAGACACATCACAAACCAGCATATTTGCGGCAGGAGCCATTGTAAGAGGGCAATTTACAACCGATCAATTTACTGCGCAAGAGGGCAACCAAGGCCCTTACAAATTAAAGGGACCAAATGGCGAACTATTTGTACTTATTGTTTCTGGTAGCGAAACGGTCTATGTAAATGGTGTTGTTGCTAAACGTGGTGAAGACCAAGACTATATTATTGATTATAACGCGGGTGAAATTATTTTTAATGCTACATTTCCTATTACTTCAGAAATGCGCATTTCGGTTGACTATCAATATAGCGAACGTAATTATACTCGGTTTGTTGGTTTTGGCGGGAGCACCTACTCCAGCGAAAAGTTAGATATTGGTGTTTCAGTATATTCAGAAAACGATGCTAAAAACCAGCCTCTACAACAAAACTTATCGGAAGAACAGGTTGATATTCTTAAAAATGCTGGAGATGATGAAACTAAAATGGTAGCACCATCAGCCACAAGAAGCGATTATAACCAAAATAGAATACTTTACAGAAAAGACATTATAAATGGCAATGACATTTTTGTGTTTTCAAACAACCCTGATGAAGAGCTGTATAGTGTTACCTTCAGTCTGATTGGAGACAATAAGGGCGATTATATTTTAAGTAGTGTTAATGCCATCAGTAATATTTATGAATACGCTGGCCCAAATCAAGGCAATTTTGCTCCAGTCATTCAACTTGTAGCTCCAAAAAAATTACAAATTGCTGTAGTTAACGGGCGTTACAAACCTTCAAATAAAACCAATATCATTTTTGAAGCCGCTGGAAGCCAATTTGATCAAAATTTATTTTCAACTATTGACAATAATAACAACGACGGATTAGCAGGAAAACTAAAAATAAATCAATCTTTAATACATAGTGAGACGTCTTGGAATCTTGATCTTTATACAGACAACGATTATGTAAGTTCAAATTTTAGAAATGTTCAAGGCTTATATAATGTTGAATTTAAGAGAGACTGGAATTTAGATCAATCCACTGGGCGACAAATCCCAAGAGATTTTGGTGATCAGTTCTTAACCTATAGCGGTCTGAATCTTTTTCATAAAGAAAAAGGCATGATAAGCTATCAATTTCAACTTTTAAAATTCTCTAATGGTTTTAAGGGCAATAGACATGTTACTAACCTAAATCTTAAGCTCAATAAATTTATCATATCTTCTAATTCAAGTTTTTTAAACACCTCTTCAAACACAAAAACTTCAAATTTTATACGGTCACACAACCAACTCATTTACCCCTTAAAAAAGAGTTGGGTTGGAGGAAAATTATCTTTAGAAAACAATGAAGAACGGATAATACATAATGATTCTTTAACCCCTTTGAGTCAGCAATTTAAAGCATACGAAACCTTTGTTGGGATAGGTGACAGCACTAAAATATTTGCCGAAGTAGGCTACAAAAACAGAACGAATGACAGTATTAGATACAACAATCTTGTTAAGGTAAATACCTCAAATACCATTTATCTGAAATCAAAACTTATTCAAAACAAAAACACCAACTTGTCTGTTTTTGCCAATTACAGAACTTTAAAAAGTAAGGAAGCAGACCTAAAGGACGAAAACTCAATCAATTCAAGACTTCAGTTTAGTCAAAAATTTTTCAAACAAATTATACTATGGCATACCATTTTTGAAACCAATTCGGGCACACTCCCACTTCAAGATTTCACCTATGTTGAAGTAGAACCCGGGCAAGGCGCCTACACTTGGATTGATTACAATAATAATGGTATTCAAGAATTGGAAGAGTTTGAATTAGCACAATTTCAAGATCAAGGTAAATTTATTAGAGTTTTGCTACCCAATAGAGTATTTGTAAAAACTCACCAAAACAGACTGAGCCAAACGCTCACCATAAACCCTGCCCAATGGGCAGTCTCTAAAAGTAAGTCAAAACTATTTTGGTCACATTTTTATAATCAAACCAGTTATTTGGTTGACAGAAAGTTAAAACGAAATAATAACGGTTTTAATTTAAACCCGTTTAAAGACGATGAAGACGACCTATTAGGTTTGCTGCTCAACTTTAGAAACGTGTTGTTCTTTAATCGCGGTAAGCAACATTATACATCTTCATACACATACTTAAAAAACACAACAAGAAATGTGCTTTCTGTTGGTTTTATTGAAAATAGCACACAAAGTCATCAGCTTCATTTTAATCATAAAATAGCTACTAACTGGCTTTTTAATTTATTGAGCGCATGGCATACCAACAATAGTAAAAGTGAGAATTTTACAAGCAAAAACTTCAATTTAAAAGAAACCCGACTTAACCCTAAAATTTCATATTTATTTAACAACAATTCAAGCTTTGACATCTTTTATCAACGCACCAACAAAAACAATACAACAGGAAGTTTAGAACAATTAAAGCAACATAATTACGGAGCCTCTTTTACCCTTGGCAGTGGTGATAAAAGTGCTTTTAATGGTATATTTAATTATTTTTCAAACACCTACAATGGGGACACAAACACTCCCGTAGCCTATCAAATTTTAGAAGGTCTTCAACCAGGTAAAAACTTCACATGGAGCGTATTGGCACAGAGAAAACTAACCAGGTTTTTAGATTTAAATTTAAACTACTTTGGAAGAAAAACACCTACAAGCAAAACCATACACACAGGCTCGATTCAATTAAAGGCTTATTTTTAACAGTTTTTAACTTGTATTTTTTTGTACTTTTATGCTCGGTATGAGTAAAATGATAGCCATATTGTATTCTACTTTGATTCTCATTCAAAGTGCTAATATCAACATTGAAGACTTTTCAAAATTCAATGTATTGATAGAACATGCCAATTATCATAAAGACATGTATGGTGATTCTTTTTTTGAATTTCTGATGGAACATTATGGTGAGCAAGTGGCAACGCACCCAAATGACCACAAAGAGCATGACAATTTACCTTTTAAAAAACACCAACATTTAACTTGTCATGTAAACAGTGCTTTTATATTAACATCTTTTTATTTGTATCCGCACAATACACCAACCTATAAAGACATTCCGCTTAATTTTATCTATAAGGAATCAACCTCCTTATTTGAGAAACCTTCTGTTTTTCAACCACCAAAATTAACATAATTCTTACTAAGAATATTTTATAAACCATTCAAAACATAACGTTTTTATGGTTATAACTAATCATTCATTATTGAATTATGCTTGAACATATTATAAAATTCAGCTTAAAGAATAAGCTCATTATTCTACTATTTTCACTTTTTGTTATTGGCTACGGAATATATTCCTTAACCCAAATTCCTATTGGAGCTGTTCCAGATATTACCAATAACCAAGTACAAGTTATCACCACATCAAGAAACCTGTCTACTCAAGATGTTGAACAATTTATTACCTATCCTATTGAATTAGAAATGGCCAACATACCTGGAGTTGAAGAGATTCGTTCTGTTTCAAAATTCGGATTATCGGTTGTTACCATTGTTTTTAAAGATAAGCTAGGCACCTATTTACCAAGACAGCTCATTGCTGAAAAAATAAAATCGGCTTCAGAAAAAATCCCAGAAGGGTTTGGTTCACCACAAATGGGACCAATTACTACAGGATTAGGAGAAATTTACCAGTATATCTTAGATGTTAAGCCAAAATATAAAAATAAGTATTCAACAACACAGCTACGAACCATTCAAGATTGGATTGTAAAAAGGCAACTCTCGGGTATTCCTGGTGTGGTTGAAGTCAACACTTGGGGTGGCTACTTAAAGCAATATGAGGTTGCCATAAATCCTCAAAAACTAAAAGCGATGCATATCAATTATATGGCTGTTTTTGAAGCCTTAGAAAAAAATAACAGTGTTGCTGGAGGTGGTTATATTGAAAAAACCAACAAAGCGTTTTTTATTCGCGGCGAGGGGTTAATTAACACTTTAGATGATATTAAAAACATTGTTGTTAAAAACGAAGGGCTCCCAATTTACATTAAAGACATAGCTAAAGTAGGATATGGTAACGCTACACGATTTGGCGCCATAACGGGAAATGGAGAGGGCGAAAAAGTACTGGGTCAGGTGATGATGCTGAAAAACGAAAATTCTAAAGAAGTTATAAACGCCGTAAAGGAACGCGTAGCTACTATTGAAAGTAGTTTGCCCGAAGGTGTTTACATAAATGCCTTTCTTGAACGCAGTGAACTTATAGGTAAAACCACATTTACTGTAGCAGAAAACTTAATACTTGGAGCACTAATAGTGATATTTGTGGTGGTTTTATTGCTTGGAAATTGGCGATCTGGACTTGTGGTAGCATCCGTGATTCCTATGTGTTTGCTTTTCGCCATTTCATTGATGAATATGTTTGGTATTGATGCTAATTTAATGAGTCTTGGTGCCATTGATTTTGGTATTATCATTGACGGTGCGGTCATTATTGTTGAGTTTATAGCCTTTCAAATTAATACGCAAAGCTCAAAAATTGGTTTGCTGTCTAAAAATCAACTGCAGCAAACCGTTGACGGTATTACTCTGAAAAGTGCCTCAAAAATGATGAATTCTGCTATTTTCGGACAACTTATCATTCTCATTGTTTTTATCCCCATTTTGTCATTAAACGGTGTGGAAGGCAAAATGTTTAAACCCATGGCACTTACCTTTAGTTTTGCCTTAATAGGAGCTATGTTATTTTGTCTTACTTATGTTCCTGTTATATCTTCAATGTTTTTAAAGCCTAACAAGCAGCAAAACAAAAGTATTTCTTACAAACTAATGCATTTCATAAATAACTTGTATAACCCTACTATTCATTGGGCGCTTGAACACCGAAAAATTGTACTTTCTAGTGCGGGTATATTATTAGCTTTAAGTATTTGGATATTCAGCAAAATGGGAGGTGAATTTGTTCCAACCCTGGATGAGGGTGACTTTGTTATTCAGCCCGTTTTAAAAACGGGAACCTCTCTTGAAAAAACAATTGAGATCACCACTCAAATTGAAAACATTCTTCTTGAAAACTTTCCTGAGGTAGATCAAGTAGTGAGTAGGATTGGTGCTGCCGAAGTCCCTACCGACCCTATGAGCATGGAAGAAAGCGATGTTATTATTAAGCTAAAGCCTAAAAGTGAATGGATTTCAGCAGAAAGTAAGGACGAATTAGCTGATAAATTCAAGCAAGCCTTACATAGTATTCCAGGAATGGAAGTTGAGTTTACACAACCTATTGAAATGCGCTTTAATGAACTTATTACTGGGGTTAGAGCCGATATTGCTATCAAAATTTTTGGAGAGGATTTATCCGTCTTAGCCCAAAAGGCCAATGAAATAAAATCATTAATTCAAGATGTAGATGGTGCTTCTGATATCATTGTAGAAAAAGTAGAAGGATTACCGCAAATGAACGTGCATTATAACCGGCACAAAATTGCACGTTATGGTTTAAACATTTCAGACATCAACGATATTATAACCATGGGGTTTGCGGGAAAAACGCTCGGACAAGTATTTAAAGGCGAAAAACGATTTGATTTAGTGGCTAGACTAGAAGCCTCCAACAGAAAAAACATTGAACATTTAAAAACCTTGTATATTGATACTCCTAATGGCATAAAAATTCCTTTAAATGAATTGGCTGAAATAAAATACACTACAGGTCCAGCTAAAATTTCAAGAGATGACACAAAACGAAGAATAGTAGTAGGTATCAATGTAAGAAAAAGAGACTTACAGTCGGTAGTTGATGATGTACAGCATATTATAAAAACACAGGTGCAACTTCCTGTTGGGTATACCGTATCTTATGGCGGACAATTTAAAAACCTACAGCGTGCCAAATCAAGACTTTTAATCGCTGTACCCGTAGCCCTCGTATTGATTTTCATCCTGCTCTACTTCGCTTTTGGTTCTGTAAAAGAAGTGCTTATGGTATATTCTGCAATTCCGTTGGCGGCCGTTGGTGGCATTTTGCTGTTATGGTTAAGAGATATGCCTTTCAGCATTTCGGCAGGGGTTGGTTTTATTGCGCTTTTTGGTATTGCCGTACTTAATGGCATTGTTTTGATTGAGCATTTTAAAGATTTGAAACAAGCTGGAATCACAAATATTGAGGCGCGCATTAAAAAAGGCACAAAAGAACGTTTAAGACCTGTTATTTTAACCGCATTAGCAGCAGCTTTAGGGTTTTTACCCATGGCTGTTTCAACTAATGTGGGTGCCGAAGTTCAACGTCCGCTTGCCACAGTTGTAATAGGAGGCTTAGTCACAGCCACTATATTAACATTGGTTGTACTACCAGTTCTGTACGCGTGGTTTGAAGAAAAAACACCATTTAAAATGAAACAAAAAAACATAAGCGTTATAATTCTAATTTTAATAGCATTACCTGTACAGGCACAAACAAAAGCCATAACGGCCGAAGAAGCTGTTAATTTGGCTATTGAAAACAATGCACATTTAAAAGCCAAATCATTAAAAACTAATGAATACGAAGCGCTTATTGGAAGTGCCTTTAGCTTTGATAAAACGTCCATTTATTATCATTATGATGAAAATAATATAGCCATAAACAATAGGCCATTACAGGTTTTTGGAATCTCTCAAGATTTCAAGTTCCCTACTTTATATTTTGCCGATAAGAAAGTAAATAAGGCCAAATATAATTTACAGAAGTCTTATTTCAACATCAACCTAGAAACCTTAAAAAGAGATGTTTACAAAACCTATGCCTATCTGAGCTATGTAAAGACTAAAACAAAAGTTTACAAATTTCTGGATAGTTTGTATCAGCATTTTTCCCACGCTTCAGAACGAAGGTTTGAGTTAGGTGAAACGAATTACCTAGAAATGATTAGTGCAAAATCTAAGCAGAAACTTTTAGAAACCGATTATAAAAAAGCACAACAGGAGGTGCTTTTAGCTCAGGAACAATTAAAACGATTGATCCAAACAGACTCTATTTCTATTCTAGATGAAACCCTACAAAAACTAGAATTGAAAACCATGAGCATTGGCAATAATATTGGTTTTTCTGTCTATGAGAATACAAGCCTGTACTACGAAGCATTAAGACACAAAGAACAACAACAACTCTTACCCGATTTAAGTGCTGAATATTTTCAAGGAACCAATAGCACTTTAAATGGCAACATCATAGGGTATCAATTTGGCTTAAAAATTCCGCTTTTATTTAGCGGCCAAGCATCAAAGATAAAAGCATCAAAAATAGCCCAAGAATCTGCTGAAGCCGAGGCATATGATTATCGTATAAAGTTAAATTCAGAATACAAATCGCTTTTAACGAAGCTTCACCAATATGATGAATTACTGAGCTACTATGAAAACCAGGGCAAATCACTTGCTTTTGAAATTATAAAAACGGCTGAACGTTCTTTTCAAGAAGGCGCCATCAACTTTTTTCAATACATACAAAGTATTGAAACAGCCAGCAGCATTGAGCTTACATATCTTGAAAATCTCAATGCTTACAATCAAACTATTATTGCTATTAACTATTTAATCCTTTAAAACATGAAACATCTATATATACTATTCTGTTTGCTTTCTATACTATCTTGTGGTACATCTGAGCAAAAAAAAGAAATTGTAATTGAGGAGCCTAACAGTTCCAATGCCATTGCTGTAACTTCATCGCAATTTAGTGGCCAAGATATGGCGCTAGGGCAAATAGAACCTCACCAATTTAATCAAACAATACATACTACCGGCACCATAGATGTACCTCCAAAAAACAAAGCCTTGATTAGTACATTTATTGGCGGTTATATTACAAACACCATACTTCTTGAAGGTGATAATGTAAAAAAAGGACAGCTTTTGGTTTCCTTAGAAAATCCTGAATATGTTGAATTACAGGAGCGGTATTTAGAAGTTCACGAAACACTAAAATACCTAAAGGCTGAATTTGAAAGGCAAAAGAAATTATTTGATGAAAATATCAGTTCTCAAAAGGTGTTTCTAAAAGCAGAAAGCGATTATAAAAGTAATCTGGCACGTTATAATAGTCTTGAAAAAAAGCTTAACATGTTAAACATAAACCCATCTCAAGTCAAGCAAGGCAACATAACATCAACTATACATTTATATTCGCCTATTGATGGCTATGTGAGTCGTGTTAATATAAACCACGGCATGTACGTTTCCCCGTCTCATGTGATTCTAGAAATTGTAGATACCGACCATATCCATTTAGAATTATCTGTTTTTGAAAAGGATATACTGAATGTTAAAAAAGGCCAAAATATTGTATTTACCATTCCTGAAGCATCATTTGAAACTTTTGAAGCTGAAGTACATTTAGTTGGGAACACTATAGATGAAACCTCAAGAGTTGTTAAAGTACATGCGCATATAAAGGATGAATCTAGTAGTCGCTTTATAGTTGGTATGTTTGTAGAAGCAAAAATTATTACAGACACTTCAACAAAGATGGCACTACCTAAAACAGCGATTATTGATAGTGATAATAGTCATTTTGCCCTAGTTTTAAAAAACGAAAACAACAATACCTATCATTTTGAAAAACGTAATATAGAAATAGGGTTGCAAACTGAAAATCATGCAGAAATATTAAATACTAAAGATTTTACAAACAAATCTGTTTTAACAAAAGGCGGTTTTATGCTTATTAATGAAGGGAGTCAAGGAGGACATCAGCACTAACTAAAGTGACAAGTTATCAAGTTGCTTGAATGTATCTATGATGGCTTTTACAGCTTCTACATAAAATTTGGGATGAATATTTTCATAGGTATCTGTGGGCTCATGATAGTCTTCATGATCTTCTACACCAAAATAAAGAAAAGGTATTTCTTTTTTATGAAAATTGGCGTGGTCTGAAGCATACGTCCAATTATCTAATCCATCAAAACCATCATGCCCAGGAACAACTGTAACTTGATGTGATGTATTAACCATATTTAGAATATATTTTAAGTTTTTATTTTCAAAAGCACCCGCTGCGAATAATTCATTTTCCGCACTTCGGCTAATCATATCCATATTTATATTATAGACTATTTTTTTATTACGCACCATAGCGCTATTTATAAAAAACCTAGAACCCTGAAGTCCTAATTCTTCAGCATCAAAGGCCGCTAAAATGACCGAGTGCTTAGGCGGGTGCTCTTTAAAATATTCTGCAAAGGCAAACAGCGCACTAACTCCTGAAGCATTATCATCTGCTCCATTATAAATGTCATCACCTTTAACACCTTCATGATCATAATGCGCACTTATTACAATAAACTCCTTTGGAAACTCCTTTCCTTTTACTAAGCCAATAACATTAACCCCTTGATATTGTTTTCTATCTTCATAAAAACTAAAAAATTGTTCATATGATTTTTCCAATGGCTCAACTTTAAGCGCATGAAATTGATTAATTATATATTTTCTTGCCTTTTTTGCTCCAACAGTTCCTGTTTTTCGGCCTTCAAAAGCATCAGAGGATAATGACCTTAGATGTTTAAGCAACGAGGTTTTACTAAAATAACTCTCTGGAATTGAAATATAATCTTGCGCCGTTCCTACCTGTAAAGAAAAAAACAAGATAAAAAAAACAAGTAATTTTAAATGATTAAGCATGTAACACATTAATAGGCCTTCAAGATAAGTAATGCATTTTAAAAAAAACAAAACCCGCACCAATGGATTAGTGCGGGTTTTATGAAAATGTGATTAATAAACTACTTAAGTGCAGCCTTAATAAGTTCTCTATTCATTCTAGCAATATTATCAAGAGAAATACCTTTAGGGCATTCTATTTCACAAGCACCAGTATTAGTACAGTTACCAAAACCTTCTAAATCCATTTGAGCTACCATGTTTTTAACACGATCGGCAGCTTCTACTTGTCCTTGAGGTAATAGGGCATATTGAGACACTTTTGCGCCTACAAATAACATAGCAGATGAGTTTTTACAAGTGGCCACACAAGCCCCGCACCCAATACAAGTGGCGGCATCCATGGCCTCATCAGCAGCATGCTTTGAAATAGGAATTGCATTAGCATCTTGGGTATTTCCTGAGGTGTTTACAGAAATGTATCCTCCAGCATGCTGAATACGTTCAAAAGATGTTCTATCAACTACCAAATCTTTAATAACAGGGAAGGCAGCGGCTCTCCAAGGTTCGATCGTAATGGTATCGCCATCGTTAAACATTCTCATGTGTAACTGACAGGTTGTAACCCCTCTGTCTGGGCCATGTGCTTCTCCATTGATATAAAGTGAACACATACCACAGATACCTTCACGACAATCGTGATCGAAGGCTACAGGCTCTTCTCCAGAATTTACTAACTGTTCGTTTAAAACATCCATCATTTCAAGAAATGACATATGCTCTGAAATATCGTTAACTTTATAATCGACCATTTGACCCTTTGCACTCGAGTCTTTTTGTCTCCAAATTCTAAGTGTTAAATTCATAATGTCAATCTTATTTGTATGAACGTTGTTTTAGTTCAATATCTTTAAATTCTAATTGTTCTTTGTGTAATACCGCATCAGCAGGTTCTCCTTTGTATTCCCAAGCTGCAACAAACGCAAAATCTTTATCGTTACGTTTTGCTTCACCTTTTTGCTCACCATCTAACTCTACAGATTCTTCTCTAAAGTGACCACCACAAGATTCTTCACGCATTAAAGCATCTTTTGCGAATAACTCTCCTAATTCTAAGAAATCTGCCACACGACCAGCTTTTTCTAATTCTGGATTCATTTCGTTCGCACTTCCAGGTACTTTAACATCTTTCCAGAATTCTTCACGAATTTGCTTAATTTCAGCCATAGCTTCTTTTAAACCTTTTTCGTTACGTGCCATACCAACTTTATCCCACATCACTTTTCCTAAGCGTTTATGGAAGTGGTCTACAGATTTAGTACCGTTATTATTTACAAAGAAATCGATTCTATCCTTAACTGCTTTTTCAGCTTCATCAAACTCTGGTGAGTTGGTTGGAATTTTACCTGTTCTAATATCATCAGATAAATAGTCTCCAATGGTATATGGTAACACAAAATAACCGTCTGCTAAACCTTGCATTAATGCAGAAGCTCCAAGTCTGTTTGCACCGTGATCTGAGAAATTCGCTTCACCGATACAGTAACAACCAGGAATGGTAGTCATTAAGTTATAATCTACCCAAACACCTCCCATAGTATAGTGCGTAGCAGGATAAATCATCATTGGGGTTTTGTATGGATTCTCGTCAACGATTTTCTCATACATTTGGAATAAGTTTCCGTATTTAGCCTCAACAATTTTTTGTCCTAATTCGTAAATCTTTTCTTTTGAAGGATTAGCTATATTATGAATTTTAGCTTGCTCTTTTCCGTAACGTTGTATTGCTGAAGCAAAATCTAAATACACCGCTTCGCCCGTTGCATTAACACCGTAACCAGCATCACAACGTTCTTTAGCTGCTCTAGAAGCCACATCACGAGGTACTAAGTTACCAAATGCAGGATAACGTCTTTCTAAGTAATAATCGCGCTCTTCTTCAGATAAATCGGTTGGTTTTTTACGACCTTCACGAATCGCAATAACATCATCCATGTTTTTTGGCACCCAAATACGTCCGTCATTACGTAAAGACTCAGACATTAATGTTAATTTAGACTGATAATCTCCTGAACGCGGAATACATGTTGGGTGAATTTGCGTAAAACAAGGGTTTGCGAAATACGCCCCTTTTTTATGAATCTTCCACGCTGCAGTGGCGTTAGACCCCATAGCATTGGTTGATAAGAAGTATACGTTTCCATAACCTCCTGTTCCTATTACTACTGCATGTGCTGAGTGACGCTCAATTTCTCCTGTAATAAGATTTCTTGCTATAATTCCTCTTGCTTTTCCATCAACAATAACCACATCTAGCATTTCGTGTCGATTGAACATTTCAATCTTACCACGAGCGATTTGACGGTTCATAGCCGAGTATGCGCCTAATAATAATTGCTGTCCTGTTTGTCCTTTAGCGTAAAACGTTCTTGATACTAATACCCCACCAAATGAACGGTTATCTAATAATCCACCATAATCACGCGCAAAAGGCACACCTTGAGCCACACACTGGTCGATAATATTTCCAGACACCTCAGCCAAACGGTATACGTTAGCTTCACGAGAACGGTAATCACCCCCTTTTACGGTATCGTAAAACAACCTGTAATTAGAATCACCATCACCTTGATAATTCTTAGCCGCATTAATACCTCCTTGTGCCGCAATAGAGTGTGCACGACGCGGTGAATCTTGGTAAGCAAAAGCTTTTACGTTATATCCTAATTCTGCTAATGTAGCTGCAGCAGACCCTCCTGCTAATCCAGTACCCACAACAATAATATCTATATTACGCTTGTTCGCTGGATTAACTAAATTGATCTTATTTTTATAGTTTGTCCATTTATCTTGAATTGGACCTTCTGGTATTTTTGAATCTAAAGCCATATATATTTAAGATTAATGGTTAAAGTGATGAAAAATTGCAATAATTATAAATCCTAATGGAATAATAATAGCATAGGCTTTACCTATTTTTTGCATGGTTTGTTTTCTGCCTGCAGAAATACCCATAGACTGAAATGCCGAAGTAAATCCGTGGGCTAAATGCAACCCTAATAGCACAAAAGCAATAACGTAAGCAACCACACGAATAGGATTGTGAAATTTCTCAACCAATTCATGGTAATATCTTAGACCACCATCATGCATTCCAGACATATCACCTAGAATATACTTTGTATTGATTTCTGGAATCCAGAAGTCAATAAAATGTAACATGATAAAGGCTAAAATAACAACACCACTTAAAATCATGTTTCTACTGACCCAAGTTGAGTTTGCCGCGCCATTATTTTGCACATATTTTACACCAATGGCCTTTCTGTTCTTTAATTCTAAAACAAAACCCATAACAAAATGAAAGACTACACCAGCAATTAAAACAGGTTGTAGCCCAATTTGCACCAAAGGATTTGTCCCCATAAAATGGGATAATTCATTGAACAGATCTTCACTAAAAAGTGAGGTGATATTAACTGTTAAATGTATTATTAAGAAAAACATAAGGAAGAACGCCGAAAGAGCCATAGCTACTTTTCTTCCTATCGAAGATTTAAAAAATCCGCTCATTTTTTGAAGTTATTTTAAGTTCCAGCAAATATACCTTAGGCAAACATTACAGACAAATAACAAATGTCATGTTTTCACTATTTAGAATCGTTATAATTAACTAAGTAAAAATACTTAGTTTTTAACTAGCTTTTGTGTAATTGAAGCTTGTTTAGAAAAAATCTTAATCACATAAACGCCTTTAGCAACACCCTGCAAATTTATTTGATAATCAATTTCGTTGGTACTAAAATGAGTTACCAGTACTTTTCGTCCCCTTAGGTCATGTACAACTACCTTATCTAAAGGAAGCGGATAGTCTATATAAAAAAATCCTGTTGAAGGATTGGGGTAAATTTTTAGTTGTGACACCAAATCAACCTCATTTGTGCTTAAGTTACAAATATTTGAATCTGTCATGGGAAACACACCGCATTCTGAAATGGTTTTGCTTCGATTATGCACCGCTTGAGCAGCAGCTATATTATTAACGTTCAACACCCGCTGTTGCTCCGCAGTTTGTAACGCAAAGTGCATAACTTCACCTTCATTATCTCCTCCAGATTCATCTACCACATGACCTAATTGATGACCATGCCCTAATTCATGTAATGCTACACTTTCAAAATCAAACTTTCCCAAATCAGGAAGTTCTATAGGATCTTCTCCAAAATACCATTCCGTAGTACCATTGTCAAAAACAATATCAAGCTCATAAACGTGAGCGTACCAGGAATCAGGATCTCCAAGATTTCCACAACCAGCTATTCTGCTATAACACCTGCCTAAAACGTCATCATCTAAGTCATCATATCTTACAACATTTATCCCATCGGCTACCGTTGCATTTGTAGTGGTAGGAGAATTACTTATCACCCAATTAACTTTTGTTTCACAACGCCATTTTTCTAAAGAAGTTTCAAATGCAGTTTTTGAATTTGTGTCATTAAAAAAATCGGTATACATTTCCCAAACGTAGCCTCCTCCCTCATCATTAATATGTCTTGTTTGATAAGCATACATGTCTAGCGGTCCATTAACTCCTGGAGGATCTTGAGTTGTAGCATCATCAGGATCAATAGAAACATTAAACTGGGCCGAAGTAACTATCAAGTTATTTATAGAAGCAGCATTGTTTCCATTATTGTCTTGTACCAAAACTTTTCCTGTTCCAGCGTTATGAGGCACCTCAACTATAATTTGAGTATCAGACCATTCTTTAATCTGTGTATTTAAAGCAAAAATAAAACTTCCTGGGTCTCCATCATCAGCATTTTTAAAGCCAACCTTACCTCTATTGTCGTTACTACCAAACCCAGAACCTGTAATAGTGAGTTCAAATCCTGTTCCCGCTGTCACTTCGGCTGGACTAAAACTAATATTGCTAGGCACTAATATTTTTGCTCTTTCATTAGTTTTATTGTTTACCAATGATTTCGTCTCAAACTCTTTAATCTCCAGAAAAGCTTCGCCAGTTAACTTCATAATTTTATCATACAAAGCTTGCCTTGTAGATTTGCCTTTACCATACAAACTAACCTCGTTTCTATTAAGTAGCCCATATTTAAAAAAACTCTGGGTAGAGGTTACTGGATTATATCGCTCTAACCGACTTTTACTAGTAAGGCTTAAGGAAACTTTATTTGGTCTTAAAATAAATAAACCTCTATCTCCTGAAAATAATTTCAAATTGGGGTATACAATCAATGCTTCCGCACCAACCGTTCCACCAACAGTCACCACCTCAACTGTATTCAAACTTTTACCTTTAAAAACCTTTGCTACGGAGACCGTACTTATTGTATAAATATTTAACTTATTGATATCCCACATGCACTTTTGAGAGGTTACTACACCCTCAATAATCATAACAGAATTATCTACTTGCCTATCGAGAGGCACCTCCTTTACAAATTGAGCATTAATTTGTTGATTTAATAAAAAACAACAAATTACTACCAATAATTTTCTAATATTTCTCATTTTCAAGCCTCTTTATATAGGAAGTTCTAAGCGGAGCCTTTCAAAGATATAACAAATTATTAGCATTTCACAATGCGAATATTCACTACTTTTATGGTTCAAATTTTATTTTCTTATGAAATACCATCCTATTGATAATAAACTATTTATAAAGAATCGACAAAAATTTACAGCACAAATGAAACCTAACAGCTTGGCTGTTTTTAATTCCAATGACATTTACCCTATTAGTGCCGATAGTACCATGCCTTTTCAACAGCACCGCGATATTTTTTATTTAAGCGGTGTAGATCAAGAAGAAAGCGTATTAGTACTTTTCCCAGATTGCCCTAAAGAAAAGCATAGAGAAATTCTTTTTTTAAAAGAAACCAATGAGCATATTGCTATTTGGGAAGGTGAAAAACTTACTAAAGACAAAGCCTTTGAAACCAGCGGCATTAAAACCGTTTATTGGTTAAAGGACATGGAAAAGGTTTTGTTTGAAATCATGACGCAATGCGACACTATTTATATAAACACCAATGAGCATTATCGTTCAAACGTAGAAACCCAAACGCGCGAAGATCGGTTTACAAAATGGATTAAAGAACGCTACCCTGCACACAGCGTAGCCAAAAGCAACCCTATTTTACAACGCCTGCGTTCTGTAAAAGAAGACATTGAAATTGCCTTAATTCAACAGGCGTGTGATATTACCGAAAAAGGATTTAGAAGAGTGCTAGAATTTGTAAAACCAGGTGTTTGGGAGTATGAAATAGAAGCCGAATTTATGCATGAGTTTTTAAGAAACCGCTCAAAAGGCTTTGCCTACACCCCCATTATCGCTTCTGGAAATAACGCCAATGTGTTGCATTACATTGAAAACAACCAGCAATGTAAAACTGGTGATTTAATTTTATTTGACACGGCAGCCGAATATGCTAATTATTCTAGTGATTTAAGTAGAACCATACCCGTATCTGGCAAATACTCAAACCGACAAAAATCTGTTTATAATGCCGTGAATAGGGTGAAAAAAGAGGCTACTAAAATGCTTTTACCAGGTACAGACTGGGCTGAATACCACACAGAAGTTGGCAAGCTAATGACTAGTGAGTTACTCGATTTAGGACTGCTTAACAAAGCGGATATTCAAAATGAAAACCCTGAATGGCCTGCTTACAAAAAATATTTTATGCATGGCACCTCGCATCATATGGGGCTTGACACGCATGATTATGGTATTTTAACGGAGCCTATGCAGGCTAATATGGTGTTTACTGTTGAACCTGGTATTTACATACCTGAAGAAGGTTTTGGCATTAGACTTGAAGATGATGTTGTAATTCAACCAACAGGAGAACCGATCAATTTAATGAAAAACATTCCAATTGAAATTGAAGAAATTGAAGAAATTATGAACGCTTAAAACGATAGTTCATAGATAAAAATAAAAAAGGCGTTTTTTTAAAACGCCTTTTTGCTGCATACTATGCTAAATATAGATATTTTAATGAGTGACTAATTCAAATAAATAATCGTTTAGTTTTTGCAGCGTATTTATTTTGTCATTTGAATCAATTAACAAAGAGATATTATTTTTACTTCCTCCATAAGAAATCATTCTTATCTTAACATCTTGTAAAATCTGGAATAACTTAAAGGTATCTTGATGGTTTACCACTGAATGCCCTACCAGACAAACAATACTTTGATTTTTATCAACTTCAATAACCGCAATTTTATCAAGTTCGGTAAGAATAGGTTCTAAATTGCTATCGTTATCGATAGTTAAGGACACAGCAACCTCTGACGTGGTAATCATATCAATAGAGGTTTTGTAAGTTTCAAAGACTTCAAACACTTTCTTTAAAAATCCATGGGCTTGCAACATACGTGCCGATTTGATTTTTATTGCTGTTATCCCATCTTTTGCAGCTATGGCCTTGATACCTGTTTCAGATGTTTTATTTGAAATTAAAGTACCATGAGCTTCAGGATCCATGGTGTTTTTTAATCGCACTGGAATATTATCTTTTCGCACAGGTGTTACTGTTTGTGGATGTAGAATTTTTGCTCCAAAATAAGCTAACTCTGCGGCCTCATCAAAAGATAAATTTGAAATTGGGTGTGTGTTTTCAACATATCTAGGATCGTTATTATGCATGCCGTCAATATCTGTCCAAATTTGCACCTCTTCGACCTTAAAAGCCGCCCCAATAATTGTTGCTGTATAATCACTACCTCCACGTTGAAGGTTTGAGATTTCTCCTGCCTCATCTAAACAAATAAACCCCTGAGTAATATATATGTCAGACTCTGGGGTATCATTAAAAACCTTTTCAAAATTTTCTTTTATATAATCTAAATCAGGCTCTTTAAACTCATCAATCTTCATAAAATCTAATGCAGAAAGTAATGAAGCTTTAATGCCTTCTTGCCTTAAAAAAGCATTGAACATATAGGTAGACAACAACTCACCTTGCGCAACAATCTTATTATATAATAATTCTGAAGCAGTTTCTTCAGCACAGCTAAGTAAAACATTAAAAATACTAGCCACATATGTTTTTACATCAACATTAAGTTCTTGCTCCTGTAATAAAGCATCAACCGTAACTAGATAATGAAGGCGTAATGTGTTAATTTTATCTATAGCAATAGCTTTATAACCGTCTTCAATATCTTTTGAAATAGCGACCAATTGATTTGTTGTACCAGACATGGCCGATAATACCACTATCTTCTTTTCGCCATCATTGATAATGTTTTTTACATTAGTCATGTTCTCAACAGAACCTACAGATGTACCACCAAACTTTAATACTTTCATTTTCATTTATTTGAGCGCAAAACTAAAACTCATTTGGTTAACATCTTTATTTATTAAAAAAAAAGTTTATTTTTACACATAATGTTAAATAATTAACAGTTAACGATTAGAAATCATGAAGACTGTATCAAATTGCGTTGAAGACATTTTAATAACCCAACCGTATTTAGAGGAGGCGCTCTCAAGAAACATTATAAATTTCAGTGCTCTTGCGGTTGAACTTACCGACCCCATAAGTAAAATGCTGAAAAAAGAGGTTAAACCTGGCGCTATCATGATGGCTTTAAGACGTTACAGTCCGCCACCAACGCTTTCCAATTCTGTAAAAATGAAACGCGCCATACAGAATTTAGGTGATATTACTGTACGTTCAAATCTAACAGATTTCACGGTTAGAAATTCAGATACACTCATAGATAATCATTCTAAAATTCTTGAACGCATCAATTTAGAAACGAAACTCTTTTACACTTTTACCAGAGGCATCCATGAAAGCAACATTATTATTTCTAGCAGTTTAAGTGATTTTATAAAGGAACAATTGGTAAACGAAACTATGTTGGCCATTCAGGATGGTCTTTCGGCAATTACCATTAATTTGCCACAGGATAATTCTAAAATTGCCGGACTGTATTATCATTTTTTTAAGCGGTTGGCATGGGAAGGTATTGTACTTTATGAAGTAATTTCAACCACCAATGAATTTACTATTCTAGTTGAAGACGAATTTGTTGATAAAGCCTTTACTGCCATTAAACGTGTTAAAACATAAAACAACGGATCACTGCATAAAAATTTAAGAATCATTTTATCTTTGCCGAACAATGTTTTAACCTATGTATATTGAACACAAAGGCATACAGGTTTACTATTCTGATTCGGGCAAAGGACAAGCTCTAGTTTTTTTACATGGTTTCTTAGAAACGTCTATGATTTGGCAACCTTTTATTACAAAGTTATCAAAACAGCATCGGGTTATCTGTATTGATTTACCTGGTCATGGTAAAACAGACTGCCTTGGTTATATTCACTCTATGGAACTCATGTCAAACGTTGTTGAAGCGGTTTTAAAGCATTTAAGAATCAGGCGGTTTTATATTTTTGGACATTCTATGGGTGGTTATGTAGCACTTGCCTTTGCCGAAAAAAATCCTGATTTTTTAAAAGGTTTATGTCTTATAAATTCTACATCGCAGGCAGATTCTCCTGAAAGAAAAATAAATAGAGACCGTGCCATTGAAGCCGTTAAGCAAAACCACAAAACCTTTATACGTATTGCTATAAGAAATCTATTTCGCCCCAAAAACAGAAAACTGTTTAGAAACCAAATAAATCATCTTATCCGAGAAGCGCTTAATACTCCTGTACAAGGTATTGTAGCTGCTCTTGAAGGCATGAAAATAAGGCAAGATCGTGAGGCTCTGTTACATTTTTCCCCCTATAAAAAAATGATGATTGCTAGCAAAAAAGACCCTGTGCTTAATTTTGATAACCTTGTAAAGCAAACACAAAATACTGAGGTAAAGTTTGTACAATTTTTAGATGGACATATGAGCTTTATTGAAAATGAAGGCGAATTATTACATGAAATAATGTTTTTCATCGAAAAAAAATAACGTTTTAACGATTTATTACATTTATTTTTCTATCTTTAGCACAACCAAAGTGCAAAATCATGAAAAAAACTACCAACAGACCTGCTTTAATTCCAAAAATGTATTGTAATCTCTTTGGTCATGACTATCAGGTAAGTAAACGCGTAACCTATCATGTGAAAGAATACACCTGTAGTCATTGCAAAAAAGAATTAACCACAGATAGTAATGGGAATTTGATTGAACTTACGCCAAAATTCAGAGAAATCAACTCTATTCTCGAAAGAATTTACAACTCAAGAACAGAACGTTTAAAGAGGAAATCAATCGCTTCATCGATTTGCTAAACCCTTTCTAACATTTTTATTTAGCTTTTTTCTATTTTCATTGCCTCTCCGTTAGTCAAAGAATTAATTAAGAAAAAAAGCGAAATGAAGCACATCCATTGTAAGGTATTTGGTCACGATTTTTTCACCTCTCGTCAAGTTACCTATCATGTTAAAGAGTACACCTGTAAACACTGCAAAAAACAGTTAACCACCAACGGAAATGGTTCCTTAATTGAACTTACACCAAAGTTTAAAGAAATCAATGATGTTCTAGAGCGTGTTCATCAAAAAAAGAACAGAATTAGAATAAAATCTACACCGCTCAATCCTGATTTGCTTGTTTTTAGTCATTAAAATTTTTCCAACCCTGAGCTTTTAAAGGTATGCGTGTATCAGCACGGGTCACTAAATGCATGCCCTCGTTTGAGGCTTTCATATACCCTATAACAGTTAAATTTGGATTGGCTTTTATTTTTGGATAATCGTCTTGAGAAATCGTCATTAACAACTCATAATCCTCACCTCCATTTAAAGCAATGGTGGTACTATCAATATTAAACTCCTCACAGGTAGAAATTACCTGAGGATCTAACGGTATTTTTTCTTCATACAAATCGCAACCTACATCACTGGCTTTACACAAATGCATAATTTCTGAAGACAGACCATCACTAATATCTATCATAGCAGTTGGCTTAACTTTTAAATCCTTTAATAATTGTACAATATCTTTTCTGGCCTCTGGCTTTAACTGCCGTTCAACAATATAAGTATACGGTTCTAAATCTGGTTGATTATTCGGATTTACCTTGAACACTTCCTTTTCGCGTTCTAAGACCTGAAGCCCCATATAAGCACCACCCAAATCGCCAGAAACCACTAACAAATCATTAGGCCTTGCTCCATCCCTGTAAACAACTTCTTCATCTTCAACCTCACCAATTGCCGTTACTGAAATTAACAACCCTGTGGTAGAAGACGTGGTATCTCCACCAATTAAATCAACATTGTAAATTTTTGCTGCGGTTTGAATACCTGCATATAAATCTTCTAAGGCCTCTAAAGGGAAACGATTGGACACTGCAATAGACACCGTAATTTGACTCGCTTGTGCATTCATAGCGCAAACATCAGATAAATTCACTACAACAGCCTTATATCCCAAATGTTTTAATGGCACATAACTCAAATCAAAATGCACCCCTTCAAGAAGTAAATCTGTTGTAACAACAACTTTTTTATTTTCAAATTTCAATACCGCCGCATCATCACCAACTCCTTTTAGGGTCGATGATTGCTTTATTTCAAAATGTTCCGTTAAATGATTAATAAGTCCAAATTCACCTAAATCACTTAACTGGGTTCTCTGTTGGTTTTTATCTTCTATCATGCTGCAAAAATAAGAACCATAATTTGTTTTTGCTATCATTACCTACAAAACCTGTAGTATGCTAACAACCTCAGTCATAGATTCCTCAAAATTTCGGCTATATCAAATCATTATTGATTATTCACCACACCTAGTATATTTAATAATAAAAAACTATAAAACCATATATTAATATAATGTTAGGTTATATTGTATTAGAAGACTTATATTGTATATTTGTGCTCTATTTAGAAACTGTCTTAATAAAAATTATTAAAGCACAACTAAATTTAATAAAAAATTAATATGATAAAAGTCTCTGAAACAGCCAAGAAAAAGGTAGTTGAGCTTATGACTGAAGATGGTTATAATGCTACAACCGACTATATTCGTGTTGGTGTAAAAAGCGGTGGATGTTCTGGTTTGTCTTATGATTTAAAATTTGACAAAGATCAACAAGCCGATGATAAAGTTTTTGAAGACAATGGGATAAAAATAATTGTTGACAAAAAAAGCTTTTTATACCTAGTTGGTACCACTTTAGAGTATTCTGGTGGATTAAACGGAACTGGATTTGTTTTCAACAACCCTAACGCTAACCGAACTTGTGGTTGCGGTGAGTCATTTTCACTTTAAAATTAAAACCAAATTATGTCTAAGTATACCGAGGATGATTTACGCGAAGAGCTAAAAACCAAAGAATACGAATACGGTTTTTATACCGATATAGAATCTGACACCTTTCCTAATGGCTTAAATGAAGATATTGTAAGAGCCATTTCAAAAAAGAAAGAAGAACCAGAATGGATGACGGAGTGGCGTTTGCAAGCCTTTCGTGCTTGGGAGCAAATGATTGAACCTGAATGGGCTAACGTACATTATGAAAAGCCTAATTTTCAAGCGATATCTTACTACTCAGCACCAAATAGCAAACCTAAATATGATAGTTTAGATGAAGTTGACCCTGAATTACTGGCTACATTTGAAAAGCTAGGTATTTCTTTAGATGAACAAAAGAAATTAGCTGGGGTAGCTATGGATGTAGTGGTTGATTCGGTTTCTGTAGCAACAACATTTAAAAAGACGCTAGCCGAGCAAGGCATTATCTTTATGAGTATTTCGGAAGCTATCAAAGAACACCCTGACCTGGTAAAAAAATATATTGGTACAGTGGTACCTCAAAAAGACAATTTTTACGCGGCCTTAAATTCTGCGGTATTCAGTGATGGTTCGTTCTGTTACATTCCTAAAGGGGTAAGATGTCCTATGGAACTATCTACCTATTTTAGAATAAATCAAGCAGGTACCGGGCAATTTGAAAGAACTCTTGTTATTGCCGATGAAGGCAGTTACGTAAGCTATCTTGAAGGTTGTACAGCACCAAGTAGAGATGAAAATCAACTTCACGCCGCTGTTGTTGAATTAATCGCTTTAGATGATGCTGAAATAAAATATTCAACCGTACAAAACTGGTTTCCAGGAAACGCCGAAGGCAAAGGCGGGGTTTACAATTTTGTAACCAAACGTGGGTTATGCGAGACAAACGCTAAAATCTCATGGACCCAAGTTGAAACTGGTTCGGCAGTGACCTGGAAATATCCAAGCTGCGTACTAAAAGGAGATAATTCGGTAGGTGAATTTTACTCAATCGCAGTGACTAATAATTACCAACAAGCCGATACGGGAACCAAAATGATTCACTTAGGTAAAAACACCAAGTCAACCATTATTTCAAAGGGTATTTCTGCTGGTAAATCACAAAATAGTTACCGCGGTTTGGTTCAAGTAAGTTCAAGGGCTGAAAATGCACGCAACTTTTCACAATGTGATAGTTTACTTATGGGCAATGAATGTGGTGCGCATACCTTCCCATACATAGAAGCAAAAAATAAAACAGCAAAAATAGAGCACGAAGCCACCACCAGTAAAATTGGAGAAGATCAAATTTTTTATTGTAATCAACGTGGTATAGACACCGAAAAAGCGATTGCGTTAATTGTAAATGGTTTTAGCAAAGAAGTTTTAAATAAACTACCTATGGAATTTGCTGTTGAAGCTCAAAAACTTTTAGAAATAAGCTTAGAAGGTAGTGTTGGTTAATCGTTTCAAAACATGAAAAAAGTCATTCTCATCACGTTTATTTCACTGCTCTTTATGAGTTGTAAAAACGAGTCGAAATCCACGGATGCTAAATTAATTGAAGAGCAGGTAATCGCCGAAAAAAACGCACCACAGATCATAAAAGGTGAATTTGTGTATTTTGATGGCGCAGCCGTATTACAAACGCATAACGAAATATACGGTGTTTTAGTAACCGACAAAATGCTTGAACTTAACGAACAAGCTAAAACCCTAAAGACTGAACCAACAGATATGGTTTTGGTTGAAATTAAAGGACATATCACAAATAAAAAAGACGAAAAAATTCTTTGGGAAAACAAAATAGAAGTGGTTGAAATAATAAGTGTAAAGCCAGCCCCAAAAGAAGAAAATATTGTAAAATTATAGGAAACCAATAGTATGTTAAAAATTGAAAATTTACACGCAAGTGTTGAAGGGAAAAGTATCTTGAAAGGCATAAACCTTGAAGTAAAACCAGGAGAAGTTCATGCTATTATGGGGCCAAATGGGTCAGGAAAAAGCACACTTTCATCAGTAATAGCAGGTAAAGAAGAGTATGAAGTTACCGATGGTACTATTGAATTTGAAGGTGAAGATATTGAAGAATTAGCAGCTGAAGAACGTGCCCACAAAGGTATTTTCTTATCCTTTCAATATCCTGTAGAAATCCCAGGGGTTTCCGTTACAAACTTTATGAAAACGGCTATCAACGAATCTAGAAAAGCAAAAGGTTTAGAAGAAATGCCGGCTAAAGATATGTTGAAGCTTATTAGAGAAAAATCTGAATTACTTGAAATAGATCGTAAATTCTTATCGCGTTCTTTAAACGAAGGCTTTTCTGGTGGTGAGAAGAAACGTAACGAAATTTTCCAAATGGCCATGCTTGAACCTAAATTAGCCATTCTTGATGAAACAGACTCTGGTTTAGATATTGATGCGCTAAGAATTGTGGCTAACGGCGTTAATAAATTAAAAAGTAAAGACAATGCGGTTGTGGTTATTACTCACTACCAACGCTTGTTAGATTATATTGTGCCAGACTTTGTTCACGTTTTGCACAACGGAAAAATCGTGAAATCGGGCACCAAAGAATTGGCTCATGAGCTTGAAGAAAAAGGATACGACTGGATTAAAGAAGAAGTGAACGCTTAATACCAAGCCAATGGATTTAAAAGACAAATTAGTATCATCATTTTTAGCATTTGAGAACAAAGTTGATGTAGAAAGCTATGTTCACGGTGTAAGATCTGAGGCTATCAAAGTATTTGAAGAAAAAGGATTCCCTACCAAAAAGGAAGAAGCCTGGAAATATACTTCTCTAAACAGCATTTTAAAAGAAGACTACAGTGTGTTTCCAAAGCAAGAAAATGCACTAGAACACAGAGATGTTAAAGAATATCTTATTCATGAGATAGACACGTACAACATTGTTTTTATTGATGGTAAGTACTCATCACACCTATCTAGAACAACGCATGATGGGATGGATGTTTGCCTCATGTCAGCTGCCCTTAACAAGCCTAAGTATCGTTTGGTTATTGAAAAATACTTCAATAAAGCAGCCTCAAAAGACAGTTTAACCTCTCTAAATACCGCATTTTCAAGTGAAGGCGCTTACATTCATATTCCTAAAGGCACTATTGCCGATAAGCCCATTCAAATTATTCATTTCTCAACAGGTAATGAATCGGCCACTATGCTACAACCTAGAAATCTTATAGTTGTAGAAGAAAATAGTCATGTTCAAATTATTGAGCGTCATCAAAGTTTAACAGACAATCCGGTTTTAACCAACAGTGTTACCGAAATTTTCACAAGAAAACGTGCTATTGTTGATTATTATAAAATACAAAACGACACAGCGAACGCCTCTTTAATTGATAATACCTTTATCAATCAGGAACGCGAAAGCATCGCCTCAGTACATACCTTTTCTTTTGGTGGTAAATTAATACGCAACAACCTTAATTTTTATCAAAACGGTGAACGCATAGATTCTACCTTAAAAGGTGTCACTATTTTAGGAGACAAACAACACGTTGACCACAATACTTTGGTGCATCATATTGAACCAAACTGTGAGAGTCATCAAGACTACAAAGGTATTTTTGGGGATAATGCCACAGGCGTTTTCAACGGAAAAATTATAGTTGAAAAAGAAGCACAAAAAACAAACGCCTTTCAATCAAACAACAATATTTTAATAAGCGATAAAGCTTCTATTAACACCAAACCGCAACTTGAAATTTTTGCCGATGATGTAAAATGCTCTCATGGTTGTACCATTGGGCAACTTGATGAAAGTGCCTTGTTCTATATGCAATCTCGAGGAATTCCAAAAAAGGAAGCCAAGGCGTTATTAATGTATGCTTTTAGTAACAATGTACTTAGCTCGGTAAAAATTCCAGAGGTAAAACAACGTATCAACAAAATCATAGCCAATAAACTAGGTGTAAATATTGGGTTTGATTTGTAATATTTTTTTGAAGCTCATTCCCGCTATACGCTATATCTTTTTTTCGTCCCTCAAAAAAGGATGCCGCTACTATCGGGGCTAGACCAAACTGCTATGTTCAACGTAGAAACCATAAGACAAGACTTTCCCATTCTTTCTCGTAAAGTTAATGGCAAGCCATTAGTGTATTTTGACAATGCTGCAACATCACAAACCCCAAAGCAAGTTATTAAAGCGATTGTAGATTATTATTCAAACTACAACGCCAATATTCATCGTGGGGTTCATACCCTAAGTCAGGAAGCTACAGATTTATACGAACAAGCACGACAAAAAATACAATCGCATTTTAATGCCAAGTTTTCTCATGAAATCATTTTCACCTCAGGAACCACACACGGTATTAATTTGGTAGCCAATGGTTTTTCTTCACTTCTAAAAAAAGCCGATGAAATCATAGTTTCTGCCTTAGAACATCACTCCAATATTGTGCCTTGGCAAATGCTTTGCGAGCGTACAGGGGCTACACTCAAAGTCATTCCTATGAATGAAGATGGTGAACTCATCATGACAGACTATGACAAACTATTGTCAAAACACACAAAACTTGTTTTTGTAAACCACGTTTCCAATGCGTTAGGCACAGTAAACCCTATTGAATACATCATTGAAAAAGCCCATCAATTTGGTGCCGCTGTGCTTATTGATGGCGCGCAGTCTAGCCCGCACATTAAACCAGATGTTCAAAAACTAGATGTTGACTTTTACGTGGCTTCAGCGCACAAAATGTGTGGTCCTACAGGTGTTGGCATGCTTTATGGGAAAGAGGAATGGCTAAAAAAACTCCCCCCATACCAAGGTGGTGGTGAGATGATTGCCGAAGTTACCTTTGAAAAAACCTCCTACGCAGATTTACCACATAAATTTGAAGCGGGTACACCAAATATTGCCGGAGGTATTACCTTTGGTGCCGCTCTGGATTATATGAACGCCATAGGTTTTGAAAATATTGCTACTTATGAACATGAGCTTTTAAGTTACGCTACCGAACAATTATCAGCCATTAAAGGTTTGAAAATATACGGTACCTCTGCCCAAAAAACTTCTGTAATTTCCTTTAACCTTAAAGGCATCCACCCCTATGATGTGGGTACCATCCTAGACAAACTAGGCATTGCCGTAAGAACAGGACATCACTGTGCACAACCTATCATGGATTTTTATAAAATACCTGGAACCGTAAGAGCTTCTCTAGCGTTTTACAACACTAAAGCTGAGATTGATGCCTTAGTAGAAGGCGTTAAGAAAGCAAAAATGATGCTGTCTTAAAATAACTTTCATTTTTCGCCAAAACCGAAAAACACATTATAACAATTATGCTTTTCGGCACTTGTTTTACGTTTTTTGCCCAAATAAAATTAAAGATTTAAAGATTTGTTTTATCTTATAAGCTCTGACTAATTCAAATCTTTCAAAAATGAAAAGACTACTTTTCTTCATTATGACTGTAGGGCTAGTATTTACATCCTGTGACAGTAACAAAAACGAAATCACACCGATAAATCAAGATATTGATATGAGTGATTTTTATGTTTATACTGATGATTATGATGCTTCTGCATCAAAAACAGTAAGCAGCAAAGACAAAGTAAAAACATGTTACACCATGAAAATGCTAAATAAACAGTTGCTGGAAAATCCAAGCTTAGAGCGTAAAATGTATGAAATTGAATACCATACGAGAAGGTTTATTTCCTCAAAAAAACCAAGTGGTGTTGGTAATGGCAATAATGGCGGAAATAATGGTGATAATGGTGGAAGTGAAGAACCTGTTGATGATGGTTTAGGAACTTTAAACATTCCTGTTTATGTGTATGTTATTTACTCAAATAGTCAACAAAACATAAGTGACGCCCAAATTAATTCACAAATTACTGTTTTAAATAATGATTTTAATGACGCGGATTTTAGTGATGTTCGTCATGAATTTCAAAATTTAGGTGCAGACATTGATATTAATTTTAACTTACAAGTTATTGACAGAGAGTATAACTCCAGAACAGATTGGGGTTTAAATGATGCTGTAAAAGCAGCATACCCTGCAGTAAATGGCTATTTAACCATGTGGGTAGCTCCTATTACTCCAGGATATTTAGGTTATGCACAGTTTCCTGGTGGTAAAGCCAGTACAGATGGCGTTGTTATGTCTCCACAATACTTTGGCTCTTCAGAATATGATACTCAAGGTAACTTCTATTTAGATGCCCCCTTTGATCTAGGTAGAACTACCACGCATGAGGTTGGTCATTGGATGAATTTACGACATATTTGGGGTGATGGTAGATGTAGACAAGATGATTTTGTGAGTGACACACCGTCATCAGATGGGCCTAATTATAGGTGTGATTTGCTTGAAGTGAGTTGTAAATCAACGGATATGGTAGAAAACTATATGGATTACTCAGATGATGGCTGTATGGGTCTTTTTACAAATGGTCAAAAATTTAGAATGCGTGCTGTATTTGCCTCTGGTGGTCCCAGAGCAGCTTTGGTTGGGAACTAAAAATAGGTTTTAACGCAATAAAAATTAAGACGCCAAAAAGTTGACGTCTTAATTTTTATTGCGTTAATTATGTCTTACTGAGCATTTCTCATAAACTCTTCAGCTTTTTCTACCATGTTTTTACTGCCACAAATAAAGGGTACCCGTTGATGTAGTTCTGTAGGTTCAACATCTAATGTCCGTGTAAAACCATCACTTGATTTGCCATTAGCCTGCTCGGCTAAAAAAGCCATAGGGTTGCATTCATATAGTAAACGCAATTTACCATTAGGATTTTTTGAACTTTGAGGGTATAAATAAATACCCCCTTTAATCATGTTTCTGTGAAAATCTGAAACCAAAGACCCAATATACCGCGAGGTGTACGGCCTATCCCCTTCTTCTTCTTGGCAATACTTGATATAATTCTTTATTCCCTGAGGAAAATGAATATAATTGCCTTCATTCACCGAATAAATATTGCCGTCCTCTGGAAATTCCATGTTTGGGTGCGATAAATAAAACGAACCAATAGCAGGATTCAAAGTAAACCCATTAACACCATGCCCTGTAGTATATACTAACATGGTTGACGTTCCATAAACCACATAGCCCGCAGCCACTTGTTCACTACCCTTTTGCAGAAAATCTTCTAATTGTACTGGGGTTCCTACTGGAGTCACTCTTCTGTAAATAGAGAAAATGGTTCCAACAGATACATTAACATCAATATTTGAAGACCCATCTAAAGGATCAATCAGTACTACGTATTTATTTTGATGGTTTTTATCTTGACTATTTATTGAAATAAAATCATCTTCTTCTTCGCTGGCAATTCCACAAACTATATTTCGCTTGGTTAGGGTTTGAATAAATTTATCATTTGCATAAACATCTAATTTTTGTTGGTCTTCACCTTGAATATTTGTATCACCAGCAGCTCCAATAATATCAACCAAGCCCGCTTTATTAACCTCATGGTTAACAATCTTTGCGGCTAACCTAATAGAATTAAGCAAACTGGATAACTCCCCTGATGAATACTGAAATGATGATTGATTTTTAATAATAAACTCTCCTAACGTTTGTTTTTGCTCAGACATAAAAGTTTGTTTTGTGGTGTTTGAATGTTTACAAATTTAATTAACTATATCGTTTTCGGAACAGTAATTTATCTAATATATTTAACTTTAAACTATATTTGAACAATTATAAAAACTATGGCCGTTATAATAAGGGATTCGCAAAAAAAGGACATGCATCAGGTGCTTCGTTTAATTCAAGAACTTGCTATTTTTGAGAAAGAACCAGATGCTGTTGAAATTACTGTTACCGATTTGGAAAATGATGGCTTTGGCTCCCATCCTGCATTTCATTGTTTTGTAGCCGAAGTAGATTCAAAAATTGTGGGTATCGCTCTTATTTATAACCGGTACTCAACCTGGAAAGGCAAAGCCATTCATTTAGAAGATTTAATAGTTAGTGAAGCTATGCGTGGTACTGGAATAGGAACCGCGCTACTCAACGAAGTGATTAAATATGGACATAGTCTTGGTGTAAAACGAATCAATTGGGAAGTTCTAGACTGGAATGAACCTGCCATTGAATTTTATGAAAGTAAAGGCGCCAAAGTGATGCGTGACTGGGATGTAGTGCAGTTAAACGAAGAGGCCATAAATAATTACATAGCAACCATATAACATGCAAATATTTAAGTTTGGTGGAGCTTCTGTAAAAGATGCCGAGGGTGTAAAAAACCTCCTCTCTGTCTTACTTCAGGTTGGTTATAAAAATACGCTTATTGTAGTTTCTGCCATGGGAAAAACAACCAACGCACTTGAGGCAGTCATCAAAAATTATTTGGATAATACGGCTGCTTTACAAAGTGCCCTTCAAGAGGTTAAAAAATTTCACAATGCCATTCTTTTAGATCTTTTTGAAGATGAACATGCACCTGTATTTAAAAAGGTTAATACACTATTTGATGATTTAAATACTTTTATGCGCATGAACAAATCACCCGATTATAATTTTGTTTATGATCAAGTAGTGGGGTTTGGCGAATTAATTTCAACAACCATTGTTAGTGAATACCTAAACGCAAAAGGTCTGAAAAATAATTGGATAGATGTAAGAACCCAAATAAAAACAGACAATTACTATAGAAATGCGCGTGTTAACTGGAAAGACACACAAACGTTAATAACAAATAGTTTAGACACATCGGTATTAAATATCACACAAGGATTTTTAGGTAGTGACACCAATAATTTCACCACAACCTTAGGAAGAGAAGGTAGTGATTATACTGCAGCGATATACGCCTATTGCTTGAATGCTAAGAGTGTTACCATTTGGAAAGATGTTTCAGGTGTTTTAAATGCAGATCCTAGATATTTTGAACAAGCTCAGTTATTAAACAACATATCATATAGTGAAGCTATAGAATTGGCCTTTTATGGCGCTTCAATTATTCATCCTAAAACCATTCAACCTCTGCAACGCAAAGAAATTCCTTTGTACGTTAAATCGTTTATAAACCCTAAATCTGATGGGTCTCAAATTGGGAAAAATGTAACACTAAGTCCAATGATTCCTTGCTTTATTGTGAAAAAAAATCAAGTTCTTATCTCCCTTTCCTCATTAGATTTCTCATACATCGTAGAAGATAATATTAGTGAAATTTTTGGTTTATTGCACACCTATAAAATGAAAGTGGATGTGATACAAAATTCAGCTATCAGTTTTTCGGTCTGCGTAGATAACGTTTATAATAATCTGGATAAATTAATTCATCATTTAAAAGCAAAATTTAAAGTGTCCTGCCATGAAAACGTATCCCTCTATACTATAAGACATTACACTGAAAATACTATTAACCAATTAGAGTTAGGAAAAACCATACTACTAAAACAATTAACACAAGACACCGTTCAACTAGTAACGAAATAAACATTTTTAGTACATTTACACTTATGACTAAACAACAGGACGTAGGATTAGTTAACGCTAAGGAAGTAGCCAAAGCCATTCAGTTAAACAAGTATGGTTTTGTTGGCACGTTTATTGGCTGGCTTTTAATGAAAGTACTAAAAATATCTACCCTTAATAAAATATACAAACGAAATAAACATTTAAGTGAAGTCCCCTTCCTTGATGCTATTCTGGGTGATTTCCAGATTAAATTTGAAATTCCTGAAGAAGATTTAAAACGGCTCCCGAAAGAAGGGGCGTATATTACCATTTCAAATCATCCGCTAGGTGGTATTGACGGTATTTTACTTTTAAAATTGATGCTTGAGCAGCGTGATGATTTTAAAATAATTGCCAACTTTTTATTGCATAGAATTGAACCTATGAAGCCCTACATCATGCCTGTTAACCCTTTTGAAGACAGAAAAGATGCTAAATCTAGTTTGACTGGGTTTAAAAATGCTATTCTACATTTAAGAAATGGGCATCCCTTAGGTATCTTTCCAGCAGGCGAAGTATCTACTTATAAAGATGGAAAATTGGTAGTTGATAAACCGTGGGAAGAGGCCGCTATGAAACTTATTCAAAAAGCTGGTGTACCCGTAGTGCCTATTTATTTTCATGCTAAAAACAGCAGGCTCTTTTACAAACTATCTCAAATCAGTGATACGTTTAGAACCGCTAAATTACCTTCGGAATTATTAACACAAAAAAATCGTGTTATTAAGGTTAGAATTGGAAAACCCGTGTCTGTAGTCGACCAAAAAGAGCATGCAACACTACATGAATTCACTGAGTTTTTAAGGCGTAAAACCTATATGCTGGCCAATTCTTTTGAAGACAAGAAAAAAATGTTAGATAATTTGTCTTCATCTCTAAAAACACCGAGAGCGCCCAAAAACATTGTAACTCCTGTTGATTGCAATGTGATGACGCTTGAAGTGGAAGCTTTACGTAAATCGGATTGCAGGCTTCTACAAAGTAAAAACTACGAGGTATTTTTAGCGGAAGCTAACAAAATTCCTAATATATTAAGAGAAATTGGTAGGCTTAGAGAGATTACCTTTAGAGAAGTAGGCGAAGGCACCAATGAAGCCATTGACCTAGATCCTTTTGATGAGTACTACCACCACATGTTCCTATGGGATAATGATAAAAAACTTTTGGCTGGTGCTTACCGCATGGGCTTAGGTTCCAGAATTTATGCTAAATATGGTATAAATGGCTTCTACCTTCAAGATTTATTTCGGTTTGAACCCGAGCTTCATAAAATGATGAGCCAATCTATTGAAATGGGGCGCGCTTTCATCATAAAAGAGTACCAGCAAAAACCCATGCCTTTGTTTTTACTCTGGAAAGGTATTGTTCATACCACACTTCGCTTCCCAGAACATAAATATTTAATAGGTGGCGTGAGTATTAGTAATCAGTTTTCCAACTTCTCAAAATCGTTGATGATTGAGTTTATGAAATCGCATTACTATGACCCTTATATTGCGCAATACGTTCGGCCTAAAAAAGAGTTTAAAGTAAAACTAAAAGACGCTGATAAAGATTTTGTTTTTGATGAAACTGAGGCAGACTTAAATAAGTTTGATAAATTCATTGATGAAATTGAACCAGGAGCTTTACGTTTACCTGTTTTACTTAAAAAATACATCAAGCAAAATGCAAAATTGGTAGCCTTTAATGTAGACCCCCTTTTTAATAATGCCGTAGATGGCTTGATGTATATTAAAATTGCCGATTTACCAGAAAGTACTGTTCGCCCTGTTATGGAAGAGTTTCAGGCTGAACTAGAACGTAAGTTCACAGAGTCAAAATAACTCTATTTTCAGCCCAAACCTTAAGTATTAAAGACTTGAAAAAATATATTTCATCTCGGTAGCAATTTCTAAACTACGATTGAAATAGGTTTCCGTTTGTTCTGGTGTTCCATCAGACTTTTTTGGGTCTTCATACATTATAGCAAAACGTTTATCACAACCAGACACCATAGGACAAGCTTCATCGGCCGATGAACACGTCATGATAGCTGCAAAAGCTGATTTCGGATTAAAAGCATGATCAAAGGTCTTTGAAAAGGCTACTATAGCGGGTTCATTATCATCAAATTTAATGGCATAAACAGGATTATCTCCTTCAGATAAATTACTTATTTGAAACCCCTGATTAACCAACGTTTCTCCTACTTTAGGAAACATGGCCGTTGCTTCCGTTCCTCCAGAATAGCAGCTTATCTTTTTAACGCCATATTGTGCCGCCATAGTCTGTGCCCAGACTTGTGACAGATGACTTCTACGCGAATTATGAGTACAAATAAAATTTAAACGTATAGGAGTCTTTCCTTTTATTTTTTCCTTTAAATATTCAATAACGGGTTGAAGTATTTGCTTTCTTTCTTCAGTAATGTTATCGGTATTTAGCGTATTGATAACTTCGGTAATTTTTTCAATCATAGTCCTTCTTATATTAACAACATCCACTTTCTGGCGAACAACATGCAGATGCATCTACAATCTCCACTTCCTCAGGAAGCCCACAAGTTGATTTCGCCTTACAGTCGGTTTTTTCAGCCGCTAATTTAACAATTAACCTATCCCCATGTATTTCAAAATTGTTAACAAACAACTGAGCGGTATGAAACTGTGAATTACCGTATTCAAATTTTATTTCAGAATGCAAATCATAAGGCTTCATAGTGCCGACTTTTTTAAAAATACCAAGTGCTTTATACACACCCATAAATTCTGTTTTATTAAGTTCTGAAGGGCTTTCCCATAATTGCACCACCGTTTCATTCCAAGAATCCATTTGAGCTCCACAATCTACAGCATCAATCCCTACATGCTTCACTTCTGTAATATGGTAGTTGGCTCCAACTAGTTTTTTAGGAGCATATTCAAATAATAGTGCTTTATTTTTATGAGCTTCTAATACTTCAAAAAAATCTTGTGTTTTCATGTTATTTTTATTTAATCTATTTCCAGTTTTTATGATCCCTTAAGGCGATTTAGCAGCAATTAGACTTAGTGGTATTGAAAAATGAATTAAGTTGATTTTGAATATCATTCCATCGAACCATATCAATACAATAGCACATGCGCTTCCCCTCTATTTCACCTTTAAGTAAACCTAAACTTTTTAATTCCTTAAGATGCTGAGAAATGGTAGCTTGTGCTAAGCCAATTTCTTCAACAAGATCATTACATATACAGGCTTCCTGCTGACTTATATACTGCAGAATAGCAACACGAGCTGGGTGACCCAACACCTTAAAAAACTGTGCCAAATCATTCTGTCTATCTGTATATATTTGTGATTTTGTTAATCCCATATTTATAATTTACATATTGCAATATTACGATAATAAATCAAATTTCACAAACAATTAATTCCTTAATTATGAATGTGTATTTTACTTTTTAAAAAATACAGCCTCAAAAAGCGCTAAAAAATCCTTATTTTGTTACATCACTAAAAATCATGACCAATGAGATTATTACATGTTTGCTTAGGATTAGTTTTACCCTTTTTTGCTATAAGTCAATCTGATTATAAACCTACTACACCATTGCAATCACCAATTGATAAAAAAGTAGATTCATTATTAACGCTAATGACTTTGGAAGAAAAAGTTGGACAAATGAATCAATATAATGGGTTTTGGGAAGTTACTGGCCCTGCTCCAACAGAAGGAAATGCCGCAAAAAAATATGAACATTTACGCCAAGGCCTGGTGGGCTCAATGCTTAATGTAAGAGGTGTAAAAAATGTTTACGAAGTTCAAAAAATAGCAGTTGAAGAAACCCGATTAGGCATTCCGTTAATTATTGGATTTGATGTTATTCATGGCTATAAAACTATAAGTCCTATTCCCTTGGCCGAGTCAGCAAGTTGGGATTTAGAAGCCATTAAAAAATCATCAAGTGTAGCGGCAGATGAATCTGCTGCCGCTGGTATAAACTGGACCTTTGCTCCTATGGTTGATATTTCACGAGATGCGCGCTGGGGACGTGTCATGGAAGGTGCTGGTGAAGATGCGTTTCTTGGTTCAAAAATTGCGCAAGCAAGAGTTCAGGGCTTTCAAGGTGATAAACTCTCAGCCAACACCACTATTGCTGCCTGTGCAAAACACTTTGCTGCTTACGGATTTCCAGAAGCAGGACGAGACTACAACACCGTTGATATTGGCACATCTACATTATACAATCAAGTGTTCCCACCATTTAAAGCTGCAGCCGATAGTGACGTCAAAACGTTTATGAACGCATTTAACATTTTAAATGGTATTCCAGCTACCGGGAATGCGTTCTTACAACGCGATATTCTTAAAGGTAAATGGGGCTTTGAGGGCTTTGTTATTTCTGATTGGGGGTCGTTAAAAGAAATGATATCTCATGGTTTTGCTAAAGATTTAAAACAAGTTGCTGAAATAGCAGTCAAAGCCGGATCGGATATGGATATGGAATCTTATGCCTATGTTAATGAACTTGTTAAATTGGTTAAAGATGGCGTTGTAAACGAAGCTCTTGTTGATGATGCTGTCAAGCGTATTTTAAAAGTGAAATTTGAACTTGGGTTATTTGATGACCCATATAGATACTGTTCGTATGAGCGCGAACAAACTATAGGCAAGCCTGAACACCATGAAGCTGTTTTAGACATGGCGAAAAAATCCATCGTCCTTTTAAAAAATGAAAACAAACAACTTCCTCTTAAAAAGGAAGGTTTAAAAATTGCGTTAATAGGAAGCTTGGCTAATGACAAAGACAGCCCAATTGGTAGTTGGCGTGCTGCAGCTGAACCCAATTCGGCCGTGTCAGTTTTAGAAGGCTTGAAAAAGCACTCTGCAAATACCATAATTTACAGCGAAGGAGTAAAAGTACTCACAAGCAATCCCGGGTTTACTGGAAAAGCCAATATTAGCTATGATAAAAGTGGTTTTGCTGACGCCATAGCAACCGCTAAAAAGGCTGATGTTGTGGTTATGGTTTTGGGTGAACACGGTTTTCAAAGTGGAGAAGGCCGAAGTAGAGCCAACATTAACCTACCTGGTGTTCAACAAGAATTACTTGAAGCCGTATATGAAATTAATAAAAACATTGTATTGATACTTAATAATGGTAGACCATTAGCAATTCCATGGGCCGCGCAACATATACCTTCAATAGTTGAAGCTTGGCACTTAGGCTCGCAAAGTGGTAATGCCATTGCTCAAGTGGTGTTTGGGGATTACAACCCCAGCGGAAAACTCACAATGTCTTTCCCAAGATCGGTTGGACAAGTACCAATTATGTATAACAGGTACAATACAGGACGACCCGCAAACGCAGAAGACAACGTTTTTTGGTCCCATTATAGTGACGAAGAAAATTCGCCTCAATTTGTATTTGGTCATGGCTTAAGTTATTCTGAGTTTTCATACGAAGACCTTAACGTTACCGTCAATGCTGATTCAACACTATCCGTTTCAGTAAAAGTAACCAACACAAGCAGCATTGATGGAAAAGAGGTTGTACAACTCTATATCCATGATAAAGTGGCCAGCGTAGTGCGGCCCATTAAAGAGTTAAAAGGGTTTGAATTGGTAGCCTTTGAAGCTGGTGAAACCAAAACTATTAGGTTTACCCTGACTGAGCAAGAATTAGGCTTTTTTAATAATTTGGGTCAATGGCGATTTGAACCTGGAGATTTTAAAATATTCATTGGAGGAAGTTCAAATACAGTATTAGAAACCGAGGTAACCATAAAGTAACAAAACAAAAAAGGACTTCATAAAGCGAAGTCCTTTTGTAAATGGTTGCACAGGATTAAAACCAAGGTTTCTTTCCTACCTGATAAGTGTTATAAAAATCGGCGTCCGATTTTGTTAAATAAATAATGCCTTCTATAAACCCAATGATACTAGCAACACCACATGTAAGTATGGTAGCTATTAGTAATATGAAACCTTCTTTGTTGTAACCCAAAATAAATTTATGAATACCAAAACCTCCTAAGAGAATGCCTAAAATGCCAGCCAACACTTTTTTATTGTCTGTTGAGGCAAATGTTTCTTTAGCGTTGTTAGCAAATTCAGAAGCGGTTTCTTTGGCTTCGTTAGCAAACTCATTGGCTTTTTCTTTTAAATTGTCATTGGTATTTTTGTGATCTGACATGATAGTGAAGATTTTGATTAGACTTCAAAACTAATAAATTTTCACTACTAATTGATTACCTAAACAACATAATTATACCTCCAAGAGCAGTAACAAAAAGTATAAACCGTCGGTAATTAATATTTGAAATAAATTTTACAATATACACCCCTAGAAAAAAACCCGTAGTAACCACAGGTATTAATACCGCATTTAAAATCAAACTTTCTTTTGATACGGTGTTCCACACAAACATATGAAACGGCAGTTTAAATACATTTATAATGAAGAACAACCAGGCCGCCGTACCAATAAATTCATTTTTTGGAAAACGCATGGCCAGAAAATAAATGTTTGAAATAGGTCCTGCTAAATTACCAATCATAGTGGTAAATCCTGTTAAAAATCCCGTGCCACTTGAAAACCATGTATTTGTGGGTATCTGCTTTGATTTGCGGTTTTCCATAACAAACATAATCACCACTGAAGCCAATATAATGACCGCCATTAACCGTTTGAATAAGGTTTCAGAAATATCATTTCCAATCCAAACACCCACCAAAACACCAATAATCATCCATGGTAAGAGTATTTTTATATATTTCCATTGGGCATGACTGTTGTAATAGGTTACCGCCAATATATCGGCACAAATAAGCTGAGGAAGCAAGATACCTGTTGAGGCTTTTTCGCCAAAAACGAAGGCCATGATCACCACTATGATGATACCAATGCCCTTGATACCTGATTTTGAAATACCCAATAAAAAAACGGCAAACCCAACAAATAACCAATCTACTGTACTAAGGTTATAGGATTTTAAAATATCTAAATAAGCCAAATGCTGTGATTAAATGTATCGGCCGAAAATTACAAAAAAGCGCGGTCTATTGGTTCCCAAAGTTCTATTTTATTCCCTTCATTATCTAAAATCCACGCGAATTTACCGTATTCAAACTCTTGCATGTCGCCTACTATGGTAACACCTTCATCTTTTAATGTTTCAAGTAATTCTTTTAGATGTTCAACCCTATAATTAAACATAAAGTCTTTCTGTACAGGCTGAAAGTATTCGGTATCTTCTGAAAAAGGGCTCCACTGTGTTGAGCAATCGTTTCCTTCTTTATCTTTCCACCAAAAGGTACAACCGTAATCATCTGTATTAAAACCTAAATGCTTTTTGTACCACTGTTTTGTTGCTTTTGGATCTTTGGTTTTAAAGAAAACTCCGCCAATTCCAGTTACGCGTTTTTTCATTTTTTTAGTTATACATGTTGGTCAATAAGAATCGTATTACCATCAGGATCATACAACACAATACTTCCTGGACCAGAACTGTTTTTATCTACTTCGCGCTCTAATGTGATGTTATGTTTTTTTAAATGATCTTGAATGCTTCTTACATCATCATAAGATGCAAGGGCATTAGCATTCTCATCCCAACCAGGGTTGAAGGTTAAAATATTTTGCTCAAACATTCCTTGAAATAACCCTATAATACTATTTCCATTTTTCATGATTACATAATGTTGATCAATATCTCCCGCAAACAGGCTAAACCCTAAACGCTCATAAAATATCTTAGACACTTTAATGTCTTTAACATTTAAACTGACTGAAAATGCTCCTAGTTTCATAAATACTAAAGTTTAATGGTTTAATTCTTTTTGATATTAGATTCATAAATAGCAATCCACTTCTGAACCGATATTTTTTCACAGAGTTCAGCAATAAGGGCAAAGGGTATGGTGTCTATCTTTTTAAAACGAATACAACTTTTACCCATATCTAATTTTCCCAAGCAATACTTCGGATACTCCTTAACAAACCAATCCTGTATTTCGGGCACAGCATATATACCACTGTGATATAAATTTATAGAGTTTTTTTGTGACGCAAAACTCATAAAAGGTAAGGGCTCTTTAGGATTGCAATGGTACCCGTTTGGATAAATACGGTGCGGAACAAAATAGCCAATCATGCCATATTGCATGCCCTCTTCAAAACCTTCGGGAAGATTATTTTTTATTGTTTCCCTAAGTTGTTTGGCAGCACTTTGGCGGTCTTGAGGAATTTGAGAAATATAATCTTCAGGAGAATTAGCTTGGTACTGCATCTTGTAAAACTTTAGATACTAAAGTTAACAAAATTTTGCTTTTATTTTATCTACAATGGTTTGGGCTAATTTTTCTTTGCTCTCAACAGTCCACCCCGCAACATGCGGCGTAAGCAATACATTTTCTGCCTGAATTACATACTGAAAAGCCTCTGGTAATTCAGACGAGAACAGCGTTTCAAATGAGGCTTTCTCATATTCCAAAACATCTAAACCTGCTCCTAAAATTTTACCAGATTGTAATGCTTCAACTAAATCTGCAGTCACTACACTTTTTCCTCTAGCTGTATTAATAAACCAGAACGACTGTTTAAAATCATTGATAAATTGTGCATTGATCATCCCCAGAGTCAAAGGAGTTTGCGGCGTATGCAAACTAACCACCTCAACCTTTTTTTGAAATTCTTCAAGTGAAACCTGTTTTGCATTCTCATCACCTACATCTTCCTTAATATCATAACACAACACCTGTACATCAAAACCACGGAGTTTCTTAGCAAAGGCTTTTCCCATATTACCGTACCCTATAAGCCCTATTGTTTTGCCATCTAATTCTACACCGCGATTAGCTTCCCGCAACCATTTACCTTCCCTTACTTCTCTGTCGGCTTTATTAAGTTTATTAAATAACGACAGTAACATTCCTAAAGCATGTTCTCCTACGGCATTTCGGTTACCTTCTGGAGCCGCAATAAGTGTAATACCTTTGCTATTAGCATAGTCACAATCAATATTTTCTAAACCTGCTCCTACCCGACCTATAAACTTTAGATTGGTCGCAGCATCTAAAAATGACTTGTCAATAGTAAATCGGCTTCGTATTACAATACCATCATAGCTTGAAATTTTCTTTTCTATATCTACTTTTGATGAAGTATAATCTTCGTCATTGGCAAACCCAAGATCTCGCAATTGATTGATTAAAAGGTCGTGATTGGTATCAAGGTGAAGGATCTTCATAAGTTATAAAATCTTCATTTTCTGAAGATGCATTTTATTGTTAAAAGTAAAAAAGTATGTGATACTGAAACAAGCCCAGCGAACCGAGCATTCTAAATTCCTAAAATCATTTTAGCAATCCAAAAGTAGATTAAAATGCCAAAAATATCATTACTTGTGGTAATAAAAGGTCCTGTAGCTATGGCTGGGTCAATACCACGTTTATCTAAAAACAAAGGAACAAAAGTACCTATTAAACCAGCAACAATAATAACCACCACCAGCGAAACCGAAATAGCAAAAGCCGTATTCATCTCACCCTTTGTTGCCCAAACAAAAAGAAACAAAAACATGGCTAAAATAACCCCGTTTAATGCTGCAAGTAGCATTTCCTTCAGCAAACGGCTATTAATACTTCCTTTTACATCGTCATTGGCTAAACCTTGAACAATAATAGCACTTGATTGCACACCCACATTTCCTGCCATAGCAGCTATTAATGGGGTAAAAAAGAACAAAACAGCATAGGTACTAAATGTTTCTTGAAACCCTTCCATAATTAAAAACGCTCCAACACCACCTACTAAGCCTAAAAACAACCAAGGTAATCGAGCACGCGTTAGTTGCAAAATGCTGTCATCGGCCTCTACGTCACTGGTAATACCAGCCGCCATTTGGTAATCTCTTTCTGCCTCTTCTTTCATAACATCTACAATGTCATCAATAGTAATACGCCCAAGCAGTACTTTATTGTCATCACTCTCAACCACAGGAATGGCTTCTAAATCATACTTTGCCATTAATCGGGCTACTTCCTCTACATCTTCATTCACATTAACATAATCAACATTTGAGATGTATATATCGGCTATTTTTTGATCGTTTTTTGCAACCACAAGATCTTTTAACGATAAGCGTCCCACCAATTTATTTTCCTTATCAACAACATACACAGAATGAACTCTAGTCACATCTTTAGCTTGCCCTCTTATGCGACGCAGACACCCAGCCACTGTCCATGTTTCATAAACTTTTACCAATTCTTTAGCCATTAAACTTCCTGCAGTATCATCTGCATAGGCTAAAAGTTCAGTAATCTCCGCTTTATGCTCTTCATCTTCAATTCTGGAAATTACTTCTCGTTGACGTTCCTCAGGCAATTCGGCAATAATATCGGCCGCATCATCGGTATCTAACTCTTCAACTTCATCGGCGATTTCTTGGGCAGATAGGCTTTTTAAAACTTTCTCACGATTATCTTCATCGAGTTCCATCAGAATATCTGATGTGGTTTCAGAATCTAAAAGCTTAATCACATAAACGGCGCTTTCTAAATTAAGTTCATCTAATATTTCGGCTATATCGGCGTAATGAAACTCATCTAAAACCTTTTTAAGCTCCTTATCATTTTGGGATTCAATAAGCTGCTCTACTTTTTCAACAAGTTGATTTGTTAATTGAAATTGTATGTTTTCTTTTTCTTCCGACATGTACTATAATCCTGAATTTTGAGTTCATCAAAATCACCTACAAAGATGTATTAACTATCCTCTGCTATCAACTGTGTAAGTTTAATAAATTCCTGAACACTTAATTGTTCTGGGCGTTTGCCAAATATACTATTTGCTTTTAAATTATCGGATAAATTGAATGTTTTTAAACTGTTACGAAGTGTTTTTCTACGTTGTTGAAATCCTGTTTTTACCACCTTAAAAAATAACGTTTCATCACAAGGTAAGCTAAAATCTTCTTTTCTGGTTAATCTTAAAACACCTGAATCTACTTTTGGAGGCGGACTGAATACATTTGGCGGTACTGTAAAAAGGTATTCGGCTTCATAAAAAGCTTGTGTTAATACAGATAGAATGCCATATATTTTTGAACCCTCTTTTGAACAAATACGTTGTGCCACCTCTTTTTGAAACATTCCTGAAAACTCTGGAATTTGGTTACGCATTTTTAAAGCCTTAAAAACAATTTGACTTGAAATATTATATGGGAAATTGCCAATGATAGCAAAAGGTTGATTCTTAAATACGGTGTTTAAATCATACTTTAAAAAATCTTGTTCTAAAATTCTAGGCGCTAAGTTTAGGTAATTGGCTTTTAAATACGTTACAGATTCTGGATCAATTTCAATAACATAGGTTGTTATGTTTTTTTTAACCAAATATTTGGTTAGAACGCCCATACCTGGCCCTATTTCTAAAACATTTTGATAGCCTTGTAACGACAGGGTATCTGCTATTTTCTGCGCTACAGATTCGTCATTTAAAAAATGTTGACCGAGATGTTTTTTAGCTTTTACTGTCATGAGTCTAAATAGATTTTACCTTTGCTTAAGCATTATTTAGGACACAAAAATAAGTTTTTAAAATTTGACAGGAATTTTAAGCGGTATTACTTAAAATTCACCGTGTATTCATCAATAATTTGAAGCTCTGTTCTAAAGGCAAGCATCTTATCGGCAAACTTTTTTAATCCTTCGTTTCTAAGGCGTTCTGCATCTTCTTTATAATAGGCATCTAATGCTTCACGGGAATATGATTTATACTGAATAGAGTAAGTTACGCCTCCCATTTCTTCTTCTACCAAAACTCGTGTAAGAGTGGCTTTATTAAACTTGCCTGTTCCCAAAACCTGCGGAATATGCTCTTTAATCCAAACCAACCATTCATCATGAATTGATTCATCAACATTTACGGTAACATTATATATATACATAGCTTTCTTTTTAATTTAGGGCATCTCCGCGTAATGTTCTGAATCGTTTTCTCGCTTCAACAAAATAAATACTATCGGCGTGATTAAAAATTATCTTTTCATACATCGCTTTGGCCTTTTCTGGTTCATTTAAGTACTTATCATAAATTGTTGCTAAATGAAAATACGCATCATCTGCTAAAATACCATCTCTGTAATTGGTAATGATACGTTCATAATTAGCCAGAGCCTTTTCAAATACAAACTTTTCTTCATACAATTGCGCCTGTTTGTATAAGGCTTGAGCTATAATGGGTTCTGTTTTATGGTCTTCTAAAATTTTATCTAGAAGCTGTATAGAAGCCTCCTTTTTATTTTGAAAGGCAAGCAAATCGGCCTTTGCATAAAGTTTAAGTGCCGTTTGAAGCGAATCTTCATATTTATTATCTGTAATTAACAATTTCAAATCAAGCGCGTCATTGGCAATAAGTTGAGACGTTGATGCTTTTAAAATTTTAAGCTGAGATTCTGCCCATTTAAAATCGCCTTTATAATAACTTGTTTTAGCTACCCTAAATCGAGCTTCTTGAGATATGGTACTATTTTTTAAATGGCGTTGAATTTGAGTATAATAAATAAGAGCTTTACTAAATTGTTCGTTCAAAACCAAAATATCGCCTAATTCAAGTTTAACCTGTGCTTGCTCCATTTTATTGAGTGGTAGCTTTAGGGTCTTTTCTAAATAGGAAATGGCATCTTTGGTGTTATTCATATAAAACGCTAAAAAATGGGCATATGAAATTTTAAGTTTCAAGGCTTTACTTTGCTCACCATAGCTATTAAACAAATCTAAATATTTTGCCTTTATAGTGTTATATTGGTCTTTTGAACTCTCTTTAATTTCAAGCTGAATAGCCTCATAATGCGCTTGTAGTTGGGTGTCTATGTCTGGCGCTATTTCAATCACATAAGTATAAATGGTTTTAGCCAAATCTGTTTGATTGTCATTACCGGCTGAAATGGCCAAATCAACAATTCTATTTAACCCTACTTGCTCTCTATTAAAGATAGCTTTCTCTTGGGTGAATGCTTTTTTGAAATCCTTTTGCTGAACAAATAGCCAGCTTAACATTTCATTCCAAAGCGTATTAGGTGCTTGCTGTAACTTTTTTAATAAAATTTTTCTGAACAAGGTATTATTTTCACTATACGCATCATCAGTAATAAAATCGGACAAGGCTCGCTTTATATTACCTAACTGCTCAGGATTAGACTCAATAAAATTAATATAGCCTATAAACATCTTTTCAATATTACCCTGCTCCCCATAAATCTGTGCCAGTTGTAAATTAAAATTAAATTCAGGATTTATTGTCATGGCCTTTTCATACGCTAAAGAAGCTTCTTCTAACAACGAATGATTTTGAAAAGTACGTGCCACGCCATAGACATTATTTACGTGGTCATCAATACTGGCAAGCGCTTTTTCATAATAGGCTTTTGCCGTATTCAAATCATTTTTTAACTGAAAGTTATACCCTATTTCAACAAAAAAAGCTGGATAGTTAATACGTTCCATCAACTTTAATAAAAAGGCTTCCACCTCATCATACTGTTCTAGTTGCTGATGTGTACTTATAATTTGATTAATATAGTTGATGTTGGACGGCGATTTTGCATAAAGTGCCTTATACTCCAATAAAGCCTTTTCATAGTCACCATTTTTAAAATACTCTTTAGCAAGAATATCTTCTTGAGTAACCCCAGCTATTGAAAAAAGTAGTACTCCAATGAAAAAAACAAATCTCATACGGTAAATATAGCGTATTTGAGTATGGTTTGTTTTTAATATTCATATAAAATGCTCTTATCGGAGTTTATTACATTCAGTTGTACTTTACCTCCACCATCTTGTAAGTTTGAAATGTCAAAAGTCAATTCTTTTGTAATATATGCTTCACATAACTCTTCATTCTTTAATGATAATCTGAGATTTCTTTGAGGCGGATAGGATTTTAAAGTAGCACCAGAATCAATTAGTTCTACTTCCCAAGTATTTCCGTTACAACCACCTGCACTAAAATTAATCGTCATACAGTTACCGTTAATCTCTAAACTATTTATGGTTAGTTCATCTGAAGGTGCATTTTCATATTGAGTAGCACTTATTATGGTTTTAAAATCACAGTTCGTTGAATCTTCATTGTCATCATCATCATTTGAACAGCTTAAAAATGTTATTCCAATTAAAAATAAAGTCAATACTCTTTTCATGTCAATGTATATTTATATTATACTCTTAGATAGCATAATTACCATTTGGTTGCGTTAAAGGCACTACAATAGGTTTACTTCGTTAATTTTACTAATATTATAATAAAAAATGCCCGAAAAATTCGGGCATCAACCAACCAAAAAATTATTCTTCTATTAACTACCGTTAATTAAAAACTCGATTGGGGACAGTCTTTAATTTAATGAAAAATCACAATTATTTATTTCAAAAACATCTTTTTGTGCATCAAGAGATATTATGAAAACAGAATTCCTATTTACTCACTATTGTAGTTGAATTATCGTCAGATTTAACCAGTTCGAAATCTGAGGACAACACTTTTGTAGCGAAAAAAATCAGAGCAATTAACAGTACTAAACGCTTAATATTCTTCATGGTCAGCAGGTTTAATAGATTTGGTGCTGCTAACTTGAAAAATATCTTTAAAAAATGCAAGTAAAACGACCTAAAAATGTCATGTATCAACCAAAACACGCATTTAATCGATGTTTTTGATAAAAAAGATTATTGATTTGTAAGATTTTTACTAGTTTAATCAATTATACTAAAACCAGTGTACGGTTGTAGCACTTCAGGAATAACAATACCTTTCTCGGTTTGGTAATTTTCTAATATGCCAGCTAAAACTCTAGGTAGTGCTAATGAACTTCCATTTAAAGTGTGAGCCAGCTCATTTTTACCTTCACTGTTTTTAAATCTTAGTTTTAGGCGGTTGGCTTGAAATGTTTCAAAATTTGAAACAGATGATATCTCTAACCAACGGTCTTGTGCTGTTGAGAACACTTCAAAATCATAAGTTAATGCAGAGGTGAACCCTAAATCGCCACCACATAATCTCAATATTCGGTATGGTAACTTTAACTCTTCAAGAATGGTTTTCACATGATCTACCATCCCATCTAGTGCTTCATAAGATTTTGAAGGGTGTTCTACACGTAAAATTTCAACCTTATCAAATTGGTGTAATCTGTTTAAACCTCTCACATGAGCGCCATAGCTTCCTGCCTCTCTTCTAAAACATGGCGTGTAACCTGTTATACCTATTGGTAATTCTGCTTCACTTAAAACCACATCTCTAAAAATATTGGTACCTGGCACTTCTGCTGTTGGAATAAGATATAGATTATCTCCTGTTACATGATACATTTGTCCTTCTTTATCAGGTAACTGCCCCGTGCCAAAACCAGAGGCTTCATTGACTAAGTGTGGCAACTGAAATTCGGTGTAGCCGGCAGCCGTATTTTTATCAAGAAAATAGGCTATTAAAGCCCGTTGTAATCGTGCGCCTTTGCCTTTATATACAGGAAAACCTGCTCCCGTGATTTTATTCCCTAATTCAAAATCAATAATATCATATTTCTTAGCTAATTCCCAATGCGGCAAAGCCTCGTCATGGAGTTTAGGAATCTCGCCCGCACTAAACACCTCTTCATTATCTTCATCTGTATTACCAGCTGGAACTATGGCATTGGGCACGTTGGGAATTTTATAAAGTAGTTCATTTAAAGCATCTGCTTTAGCATTTAATGACTCAGCCAGTACTTTTGATGACTCTTTTAATTCACTCGTTTTTTGCTTAAGGGCATTGGCTTTTTCAGCTTGCCCAGATTTGTATAAATTTCCAATTTCTTTTGATAAAGTGTTTGATTCGGCCAAGGTATTATCGAGTTCTGCTTGTAAGCTTCGTCTTGCTTCATCAAACGCAATAACATCATCAATCATTTGACGTGCATCAATATTTCGCTTTGCTAAGCGCTCAATTACTAAATCTTTGTTCTCTCTAATAAAAGCAACTTGTAACATGTCTTGAAAATTTAAGCGACAAATTTAAGGAATTAACAAGATAATCGCTCTTGTTTTTATTGTAAAATAACCGTTAAGACGGCTTATGGCTTGAGATGAATTTTAAAGCAGTCTCTTTATCTTTAGCGAGTTGTTTTTTTAAAGCCTCAACCGATTCAAATTTTTGCTCATCTCTTAAGCGTTCTAATAAATGTATTTGAATAATTTCTCCGTAGATAGATGAATTAAAGTCAAAAAAATGCACTTCAATAGTTTGCTCGCTCCCATTCACTGTTGGGTTCATACCAATATTCATCATGCCATATACCGTTAGGTCATTTATTTTGGCATACACAACATAAGCGCCTTGCTTCGGAATAATTTTATAATCTTCCTCTATAACAATATTAGCCGTTGGAAAATTTAATTGCTTGCCCAAACCTCTACCTTGACTTACCTCACCCGTTAGCATAAAATCATAGCCCAAATATTTATTCGCTTTTTGAATATCGCCATCATTTATAGCAGCTCTTATTTTGGTTGAACTTACAGCGACCTCATTGATATCTTGCGCTGAAATTTCTTCCACTTCAAAACCATAAGTTTCTCCAAAAACTTTTAAATCATTGATATCAGCATTTCTATTTCTTCCAAAACGGTGGTCATAGCCAATAATTACTTTTTTGGCATTTATTTTATCTACCAAAATATCTTTCACAAAATCTTCAGCAGATAGTCTTGAAAAGGCTTTGGTAAACTTTTTAATAAGCAAAAAATCTAAGCCTAAAGCATCTAAAATATCATGACGTTCTTTAATGGTATTTATTAACTTGATATTAGAATCCTTTTGCAAGACCATTCTTGGGTGTGGAAAAAACGTAAGTATTACGGATTTTAAACCTTCTACTTTTCCTGTATTTATAAGCCGTTTTATTATTTTTTGATGTCCAATATGCACCCCATCAAACGTACCAATGGTTACCACAGTAGCCTCTGAAGCCTTATAATGCTCTAAGTTTTTTACCTTTCTCATGCAAAGTGTACAATTAAATAAAACCAGGTTAAATAATTAGAATTGCTATATTTGATATTAAAATTAGCCTCGAAAAACGTATTTATGAAAGCAAAACTACATTATGTTTTAACAACTGCAATACTTTTAAGTTTATTTTCAGGTTTTGCTCAAGATAATTACTTTACAAAAATAGCAACAACCAAGACACTTTTAAAATCGAAGCCCCATAAAACTGCCAGCAACAAAGGTCTCGTTTATCAATTTAATTTACAAACCCTTACTCAAGCATTGACGCAATCTAATAAGACCAGTAAAACTACGGAAACATCTGATTTAATATTAAGTTTCCCTAATGCTCATGGGACTTTTGAGCGTTTCCGTATTGAAGAGACCTCTGTTATGCATCCAGATTTACAAGCTAAATACCCCCATATAAAATCATACACAGGTTATGGTATAGACAATCCGTTGGCTTATCTGCGCTTTAGTATATCGCCATATAATGGTTTATCTGGAGTTGTTTTAGGCACCAGTAACACCACGGTTATTGAAGCTGCTGCCAATAACTTAAATCAAATTGTTGTGATACACAAGGCAAACTTAGCACAAGGCAACTTTCTTTGTGAACGCATTAATACCTTTTTCAAAACACAACTTAAGGAAGACGAGTTAAAAGACGCTGATGACAGCATAAAACGTACTTATAAAATAGCGCTTTCTGTTACTGGTGAATATGGACAATTTAATGGAGGTTCCTTAGCCTCTGTTAACGCTGCTATTAACGCTACCTTAACCAATATTAACGCGGTTTTTGAAAATGAGTTTAATGTTTCTCTGCAATTAGTGGCTAATAATGATAAGGTGATTTACTTAAACCCGAGTACCGATCCTTATACCAATTTAGGAAATTATAACACCCAACTAGCCACAACCTTAGATACAGAAATTTTAGAAGCTAATTATGATGTAGGTCATTTGCTTGGTGGTATTGATGATGGTGCTGGCAATGGCACAGGAGATGCAGGGTGCATAGGGTGTGTATGTAATAACGGAGGGTCTTACGCTGATAAAAACCATAAAGGCTCTGGGTTTTCCACAAGTCCTTCGCCTGCTGGTATTAATTTTGATTTAGATTTTGTAGCCCATGAAATTGGGCATCAATTTGGTGCTACCCATACTTGGACGCATGATGGTAGTGAAGGCACAAATACGCAAATGGAACCTGGTGGCGGATCAACCATTATGGCTTATGCGGGTATCACAGGCTCTACCAATGTACAACGACATAGTGACCCTTATTTTCATGCCGCTTCTTTACAACAAATTACAACTTTTATTAAGACCACCACATGCCCTTCTACTGAAAACACAGGTAACTCTACACCTACTGTTAATGCTGGTTCTAATTTAACTTTACCTGTTGGAACCGCTTTTAAATTAGTAGGAAACGCTTCAGATGCAGACGGTGATCAGCTCACGTACTGTTGGGAACAGTTTAATGAAGATGATGCAGTTACAACATACCCCAATCCTAATAGCTCAAATTCAAATTCGGTATTATTTAGGTCTTATCCGCCAACAGAAAGCAATATTAGGTATTTTCCTAATTTGGAAGATTTAACCTTTGGTATTAATGCTACCCAATGGGAAAAAGTGCCAAATGTAGATAGAACCGCAGATTTCAGACTTACTGTTAGAGATAATAGACCAGGTGGCGCTAATAATGCGCATGACGACATGCGTGTGACCTTTAGTTCTGCATATGGCCCGTTTAGTATAACCTCACAGAACACACCCAATATTCTTTGGGAAAGTGGCACTAATGAAACCATCACATGGAACGTAAACAATACAAATAACTTATCTGGAGCCTCAAATGTTAACATACTATTATCTACAAACGGTGGTATGACTTATGAACATACTTTGGCATCAAACACCCCCAATGATGGAAGTCATATTATCACGGTACCTCATTTACCTGCTCCGTATTGCAGAATTTTAATTGAGCCAACCAACAATAACTTCTTTGCTATTAATACCACAGATTTTGCTATAAATTATATTGTAAGTAAAACGTGTACCCAATATAGTTCAGCTCCTAATTTAGGCATCAATATTACAGATAATGGAAAAGATTTTACTCAATCGCATACCATTAATATAGGTGACGCAAAAGCAATTACAGATATAAATATAGGCTTAGACATTACGCATTCTTATATTGGAGATTTAGGCATAAGAGTGCAAGGCCCTGACAACACCATAGTACTTTTGAAATCACCGAGCGACTGTGGTAATGAAGAAAATTTGATTAGCATTTTTGACGATCAGGCTCCTTTACTTAATTGCCTGAGTGCTTCACTAAATACATCAGCCAAATCGTTCAATGATTTGCTAGCCAAGTTTAATAACAAAAACTCTTCAGGAAACTGGACTATACAACTAGGTGATTTCGAAGCTGGAGACGAAGGCACTCTTAACTCCTGGTTTGTTGAAATATGTGAAACCACTGAAACACTATTAGATATTGGAGAACCTGGAGACCCTAACAAATTAGTTCTTTACCCTAATCCGAATACAGGTGAATTTACTATTCAGCTATACAACCCTACAAAAAACAATGTGGATATAAAACTATACGATCTTAGAAATAGATTGGTATATCAAGAAACGTATAATGGTAGTACAAATTTTGAAGAAAATGTGACATTGCAAAATATATTTTCAGGCATGTACATTCTCAAAATATCAAATGGTGTAAAAGAATTCACCAAAAGAGTTATAATTAAATAAAGAAGGCTATTACTTACCATTGAATGCATTCATGGTATTATTTACACCTGCTAAAACAAATGACTTAATTAATTCAATCGAGGTTCCTAATCGTTCTTTTAAGGTTTCCGATTCTTCTTCGGTCCATTCTCCTAAAACATAATCCACTTGCCTGCCTTTGCTAAAAGCATCACTAATACCAAACCTAAAACGGTTATACTTTGTGGTATTCAATTTATCCTGAATATCTTTAAGTCCGTTATGTCCGCCATCACTTCCTTTAGTTTTTAATCGTATACTGCCAAAGGGCAAATTTAAATCGTCTGTAATAACTAAAAGATTTTCTAATGGTATCTTTTCTTTGGCTAACCAATACTGAACGGATTTTCCGCTTAAATTCATATAAGTATTAGGTTTTAAGAAAATAAATGTTCTTCCTTTTAAAGTATAGGTTGTAACATCACCCAACTTTTGGGTTTCAAATGACAACCCTTCTTGAGATGCAAAATAGTCTAACACTTTAAACCCGATATTATGGCGCGTATTTTCATATTTAGCCCCCATATTTCCTAAACCTACAATTAAAAACTTTTTCATAACTTTTATTCCTTGTTCATGACAGTTTGAAGCAAAAAACCTCATAAAAAATGACCCCATTTACATTTGTTTTTGTAAAAATAAAAAAGCATCCCAAAATATTTTAGGATGCTTCATATTTTACTTAAGAATGTATCTATTCTTGTGCTTCAGCCACAGGTGCTTCTGCTCCTTCTTCTAATTCTTCTTCATCATCATCAGTTGCCACAGCATTTCTAGATGTTCTCACTTGACATACTACGGTATTATCTGAATGCAAGAAGGTGTAGTTTTCATTTGGTAAATCACCTACATAAACTTTTCCTCCAATTTTAAGAGGTGTAATGTCTATTTCTATAAAATCTGGTAAGTTAACAGGAAGTGCCTTAATACGTAATTTTCTGTGATTTTTTCTTAACACACCACCATTTTTAACCCCTCTAGAGTTACCAACTAAGTTTACAGGAATATTTAATGCAATTTCTTTATCTTCAAATAACTGATAGAAATCTACATGTAAAATATTATCTGTTACCGGGTGAAATTGAATGTCTTGTAATACAGCATTAAATGTTTCACCACTTTCTAAGTTAATTACAACTGTATGCGCATTAGGCGTGTATACAAGTTTAGAGAAAGCTAATTCTGGTGCAGAGAAATGCACTGGCTTATCTCCTCCGTATAATACGCAAGGAACCTGACCAGCATTACGTAAGGCTTTTGTTGCTTTTTTGCCCACGCTTTCTCTTTGAGATCCGTTGATTGTAATTGATTTCATTTATATATATATTAAATTAATATTCTTTATTCAAGTGATTTACATCACAAATTTTGAACTGATAGACTTGTTGTTGTGTACTTTTTCCATTACCTCTGCAAACAAATCAGCACAACTTAATACTCTAATTTTATCACTTAATGGCTTTACAGGAATAGAGTCTGTAACTATAAGTTCTTCTAATCTTGAGTTATTTAAATTATCATACGCTTTACCTGATAAAATGGGGTGTGTACAAATAGCTCTTACACTAAGCGCACCACGCTCCATCATTAAATCGGCGGCCTTAGTTAAAGTACCCGCAGTATCAACCATATCATCAACAAGCACTACATTTTTACCAGTAACATCACCAATCAATTCCATATGCGAAATAACATTGGCTTTAGCACGTTGCTTATAACAAATTACGACATCACTTTGTAAGGCCTTTGAATAAGCGTAAGCTCTTTTTGACCCTCCCATATCTGGTGAGGCAATTGTTAAATTAGGCAAATTTAACCGTTTTAAATATGGTAAGAAAATAGTTGATGCAAACAAATGATCTACTGGTTTTTCAAAAAAGCCTTGAATTTGATCCGCATGTAAATCCATGGTGATAATTCGCGTAGCCCCAGCAGCTTCAATCATTTTAGCCACTAATTTAGCAGCAATAGGCACACGTGGCTTATCTTTTCTATCTTGTCTTGCCCACCCAAAATACGGTAAAACAGCTGTAATGTGTCTTGCTGAAGCTCGTTTAGCAGCATCAATCATTAATAACATTTCCATTAAATTTTCAGGTCCTGGATTGGTAGACCCAATAATGAAAATGCGAGTACCGCGAATAGATTCTTCATAGGATGGTTGAAATTCTCCATCACTGTATGTAGAAGTAATAACATTACCTAATTCGGCCCCAAAGGCTTTAGCGATTTTTTCACCAAGAACTTTACTTTGGGTACAAGCAAAAATTTTAGCTTCGGTAATAACAATTGGCATAGTTAACGTATTGTTTTTTAGTGCGAAACACCAGCTTATTTTAAACGAGGTGCAAATTTATGGATTTATTTTAACCTAAAAAGTATATTGCCTAGTATTTTTGTGAATAATTTAGAAAAAATATATATTTTTGCTGTCCGAAATGCTCAAGTGGCGGAATTGGTAGACGCGCTGGATTCAAAATCCAGTTTCTTCGGAAGTGTGGGTTCGATTCCCACCTTGAGTACTTGATAAAACCGTAATTCGTTAAAAAACAGCGTTTTACGGTTTTTTATTTCATTTTTTTGCCGAATTTTTGCCGAAAACATGTCGATATTCTTAATTAATTTTCGAAACAAACAAACCGTAACAATTTAATGCTACGGTTTGTTTAACTACTCCCTTGATGACCAATAAGCGTCATTTTCAGGATTTAATTGATTTGCATGATTGTCAAGCTCTTCTTGACTGTAATCTTAATCTGAATTTAAACTCATAATTTTTATATTAAAATAATTAATAAATTCATCTCAAACGAAATGATGAAATAAAACTAATGGAAAAACAAGTGTGAAAAAGGCAATATTTAGCGAAATTTATCTGAGACGAATAATTGGTTAAAAAATGACATTATTACATCCAGAAAACGAAAACGACATAGGTGTTGAAGCAATACATTTTACACATGTATCTTCAACTAATTTAATGGATATTAAAAATCCTTTTGATACATTGTAAGAAAGTTATTATATTGTAACCAGAATTTATAAAACCAAAATGATAAGTATAATAATTAAGTTAAAAAATCATCGTTATCCCTCCCTCTTTGGTATATTATATAGTTCTAAACCATTCATATAAACAAGTTGGCAAACATTATGAGAAATGACTGAAAAAAGACCAATTTATAGTACTTTTTCGTGGATACGCTTTGTAAAGGACATAATTTTTGTATTAATAATCCTCTATTTCGTAATAAATATATTTATTGGACTAAATAAAGAAATAAGTATTAATGCCATTGCAATAGGAATTTTTTTATTAGCCTTCATAATAATGATTGACTCAAAAGAATTGGAGGTATATAACAATATTTTAAGGATTAAAAGCAATCACCTTTTTGGATTATTCTCACGTAAAACTGACATCAAATTATCCAATATTAAAGACATAACTTGTGCTGGAAAACATTCTCAGAAAACTGATTTAACACAGGACATTTTGCGCTTAGTTGCACCTGTCTATGACTTTAAAAACACGCTGACAATTAAAACTTTTGACAATAAGACTTTTGTGTATGACGTATATATTTACAAGGAAAAACTTGACAAAGTAATCAGCATAATAAAAAAAACGTTTGCCAACACCGTGTAAAAATAATTGCTTGATTCTAGCCTACTCGGAAAATCCTACGGATTTTCCTCTGGTTCGTTTCATTTTTAGTAAGTTAGTTGCTTGCACACGCAACTATCCTTACACCAACACGTTGGCAATAATGTTAACCTAATTCTATAAAATTCAGATAATCCTTAATTTAAAATAAAATGCGAAATATTACCTCCGCTTTAATGTTGTTAATAACTATGTCATTATATTCTCAAAACAATAAAGATCATAAATTGTTTTTAAAAGATAGTACAGTTTTAATAGCAAAGCAGGTTAATACTACTTCAAATAGAAAATGTGCAATAGTGACCACAAAAGATGGTGAAAGACTAAAAATACCATATAACAAAATATACAGGCATCTATATTATTTAAGAAATACTGTTTTTTCCCCTAGAAACGTTAAACGTTTGACTGAATTTGTTTTGATATCAGAGGATAAAGGCGATATGATGAATGTCCATGTCGAAGGTAGATGCAATTTATACACGGGCTATATACCACAACTTAGAAATAGTGGAGCGTATGGGTTTTATGTTAAAAGAAATGGAGAAAATATTGCAACATGTATTGCGAGTACAAACTGGATGGAATCTAGAAATTTTAAAGAAATTGCAACTGATTATTTCAAGGATTGCCCCGAGATGGTAGAACAAATCCAAATTAGACTTGATAAAAATAATATAGAGGAATTAATCGAATTTTACAATAACCAATGTCAATAATCATCTGAATTCTTATTTAGAAATTAAAATAAAAACAAATTATTAAATTAATTGACCCAGTAAAATATATTAAAACACTATTGCCAACAATGGTAGCCGTTGCACGAGCCCATAATTTTATAAAAACTTGAATTACAAACGCCTATTTTCAGGGCGTTTGTTGTTTTTGGTAGTTTTCACCATCTAAAATCAAGATGCTTTCTGGGGCTAATAACAAGTCCTATTATGCCTTTATACATGCAAAAATGAGTTTGCAGACTTGCCGCCCCACTTTTACTGTGTTTTTCTATGAATTTCAAGTACTTTTTAAGGTTGTAGGCTATGGCCGAGAGCTGCATACACTTATTAGCTTGCTTAATGCCAATGGTATTGACTTTCCTAAGTCCCATAAACTGGGTTAAGGTTCCAAATACGGGCTCTACTGTGCTTTGTCGCTTGGCTTTCATATAGCGCCCCTGTGGACTATTTACACGCCCAATGTTTCGCTCATACTCCGCGCGGTAATACGTTACGGTGAATTTCTTTTCCTGGGCACTCTTACCTAAACACTCACGGCGGATTGGACAATCGATACACACTTTCTTTGAGGCGCGGTATTCTTTCTTCTTGGTGTGGTTCTTTGTTTCATAAAACACCTTTTTAAAAGGAATGATCTTACCTTGTGAGCAAACATAATAATCTTGGGTTTCATTATAGGTAAACCCGTCTGGACAGCCTTTATAAGTCCCATGTGCCGGAATAAAACTCTTTAAATTCCTCCCTTCCAGAAAGGCGTAATTCTCTCCACTGCTATACCCGGTATCGGCCACACAGTTTTCCCAGACTAATCCTGATCGGCATAAGCGACGTTGTACGCGAACCACGATGTCTGCTAATTGTTGATTATCTTTTCCATCGGCATGATAAGCCTTAATATCACTAATCACATGATGAGCTGTATCTACCGTAAGCTGACTTTGGTAATTCAGCTTTCTGGCTTTACCCGGTTTAACACTAATGCGGGCATCGGGGTCTGTTGGGCTGTAGTGGGTTTTGTTACTGGTATATCTGCTGCCTTTATTGCCCGCTCCGGGACGCTGGTCCTGTTCCTTTGCCCATTTACTGTTTCTGCTTTTTATGGCTTGTAACTCCTTAGCACTGGCCGATAAAGTTTGCTGATCAATATCCGCTTTGTTGCCTTTAGCCTGACGTAGCGGTTGGTCTTTATCACGTTTACTGATATGGCGGATTTTTCGCAGGTGGCTGTCCAAATCTGCTTCTGGGACTTTGAGTTCCAAACTGTCCATAGAAGCATTGGCCTTGACAGGGGCACTGTCAATGGCCTGAGTATGCCCACTGACCATTCCGGCAGATACACAAAGCTCAAAAACTCTGCCAAATACCGCTTCAAATACAGACTCCGGAAACAATCCTCGAGTACGACTGATGGTAGAATGCCATGGTAATTCTTCATCAATATCATAACCTAGAAAATAAAGAATATCCAAACGCATACTGCAATGCTCGATGAGCTTGCGGTCGCTGGTGATGTTTTCCAGATACCCCACCAGACAAAGTTTAAAAAACACCACAGGATCTATGCTCTTTTGACCACTGCTACCATAATATCCTTTGGTTTCTTGATACAGAAACTCTAATTGTAAAACACCCTTTAATCGGCGATAGAAATTGTGCTCTGGTACACGAACACTTAACTGAAAATTGTTGAATAATTTCTCCTGATACTCTTTTTTGCCTTGCATTATTAAACATAAGAATTATAATACAATTTATGAAATTTTATCTTATATTTATCACGTTGTGCAACAGGCACAATGGCTATAAGTAATTGCTTGTTCTCGCCTACTTCTGAAAATCCTAGCGGATTTTCAGTTCGGTGTGTACTTGCTAAATTAAGTGCTAACCCACGCAACTACTCATAGCCGAAACGTTGGCGGTAATATTGAGAGACCGCCGTGCACATGGAATAGACTAAAATAATAAATGAAAAAACAGATATTTTACTTTGGCAAAACAACAAAATGGGATAGGATTACAATTTTCTTGTATTTAGTCTTATCTATTGGATTAACAGTTTATTACAGGAATAATCCTCTTAACTATAAATTGCACAGAGATATTTTATTTGCGTATGCTTTTGGAACGCATTTCTTTCTATATCTGTTTAATTACAAATCCTTGAGAAACCTGAAAGTTTATTTTATTTGGTTCGCCTTTGGACTAATACAGCTGTTTATTTATTTCAAACTAAAAGACATTGATTATTTACAAAATGTAAAAGGACATGCTTCAACAGGACTAAGAAATACCGTTCCTCTGTTGATTCTTTTCCAAATATTACGATTTATAAGTGCAAAAACTCAAGGACAAGAATTAGTAGCTCCTGGCAAAGGTTCAACAACGGACTTGTTTGACGAGAGAAGAATTACAATTATTGACTTTATAGCATTTGCAATTTACATGGCAACAATGATTTTATTATTTTTCTATGACTGAAATTAAACTATATAAATCACCTTGGAAAGCGATAAAGCTACTCGGATTGACTATTCCACTTGTAGCCGTTGGAGTTTGGTTGATTTTAAGAAATGAAAGTAGTCTCTTAGATAGAATTATGGGATGGATTGGTGTTCCGTTTTTCGGATTTGGTTTTTTCTTGGCTTTTTTTCATATGTTCGACAAAAGGCCTCAAATAGTTTTTAATGAAACGGGAATTTGGGATAGGACAATAAAACAAGATTTGATAAGTTGGGAACTTATTAAAAATGCTAATCCACTGGATGTATTCGGACAGAAATTTGTTACGTTGACTGTGGATAAATCATTTAAGCGCAAAAATACTCAATATGGCTGGGCAAAACGATTAGAAAAAAAGGTTGGTTCAACTGGACTAGATTTACAATTAAGCCAGATAAAAATGAAACCTGAGAAAATGACTAATTTTATTAAGGAGATGATTAAGACGGAAGAGTCGAAAAGAGGAACATTGATTAATAAATACTTTGATAGTCAAGGAAATACTACCGCCAACAATGCATAATAGCTTATAAGGCGGGAGGTTTCTTCGTAGATGCATTCTATTTTGCCGCAAGCAACGCCATAAGCATTTGCTTTCGCCCAGATTAATCTTAATTTAGTGCAAAACCAAACGTTATGGCTTATGTGCTTTGCTTTTAACTTTTTACCAATTCATCGCCGTACAAGCCATATGCGGTTACGTTACCACACATTTGAAAATGAAACTAATAGCAATAATTCTGATTATAATTGGAACTACAGTCAAAGCTCTTTTTGGACATTTAGCACTAAATTGGGCTAACTTGGAATCCACTTCATTAATATTATACTTGATTGGATTTACAATATTGATTTATAATTTAGTATCAAGAATAGATAAAAATAGAAAGGAACTTTCATTTAAAAAAAATCCTTTAAAATGGATATTTAGTCGTTCAATTTTTATTTACATTTTAATAATCCCAATTGTAATTGCACTAATTTACCTCGGAGAAAATTTAAATATAAAAATGCAAGAATATTTTCTTGGTCAAGACACAGAAAAGACTGTTGCGACCTTTGTCGGATTTGAGCAACAATCTTACCTGATAAAATACGGACGAGAAACCAAAGAGTTCGCAATGTTTGAATATAAAACACCAAATGGATTAATTAAACAAGGTTTGCCTAAAGAGGAATTTAAACTCAAAAAGAGTAGTTACACCGTTGAAAATAATAAATTGGTAATACCTAATAATATTAAAAATCAAAAAGTAGAAATTGTCTATTCAAAAAGATTTCCGTCAATTTTTAAAATAATATAAAAACGTGTGGTAACAATGTATAACCGCAATTACGGCGGATTCGACTACGTCCGAATCCACTTGGAATTGCTAAAGCCTGTGCTAAACCGAAAATCATTAACTTTAATCCCGTAACTGACGGTTATACGAGACCGTTGGCGGTAATTAAAACAAACTTAACTTTGAGAAATAAAATTAAAATTATAGTGCTCGTATTTGCAATATTTTTGAATGCTTGCGAAACAGAGAAGTCAGAAACTAAGAAGAATTCATCAATAGAAGATAGCCTTTATTTTGGGTATAAACCACCAGGGTTAACCCCCGAAATTTTTGTTCCAAAAAAGAGTACTTCTCAAGATTGGAAATTAGGGAATAGCGATACTCTAGATATGGATGAGTTTTATTTTACCTACACAGGAAACAACCCCTTTGAAAATAAAGTAGTTGTCTATCGGAATGAGGGTAGTTCTTATAAGGTTAATAAGTATAGCTTCGGCCATAACCCTGGTGATAGTAACATCTTATACTCTAGGTGGAACTATATAGAGCGTACAAATTCCGGTTGGTCAAAAATTAAAAGTCTGGGCCCTATGTTTGAAAGGGAAGATTGGGGCATTATGGTAATGTCGGTATCCTCTAAAGGTACTTTTGTTTTTGATGACTATAAAAGTAATGACGTAATCCGAATGTCGAGGATTATAGATGGTAAACGAGAAGAACCAAAACTACTTGGCAAACATATTAATACAGGAAAATGGACAGCTCACCCTTTTATAGCTCCAGATGAATCTTTCATAATATGGGGTAGCGAGCGAGAGGATGGATATGGAATGTCTGATAATTATATTAGTTTTCGACAGCAAGATGGTTCATGGGGTCCCGCAATTAATATGGGAGATAAGATAAATTCAGAACTACAGGAAAATGGTGCAAGATTAACACCTGACGGAAAGTATTTGCTTTTCGGAAGGCATGAAAAAAAAGAAAGGGAAGATGGTAGTACATATTGGGAAACAACAAAATATTGGGTTGATGCCAAGATTATTGAAACCCTTAGACCCCAACAGTGATTTCATGTGAAAATTTAAGCATAGAAAATATGACTACCGCCAACACGGTATATAAAAAATAGTGGTTTAAGTATTTCATTGAAAGTTGTTTTGTAAATTAAGCATTAGTTATAACTGAAAAGTTAGTGCTTTCAAGTCCACTACTTTTCATATACAAAAACGTTGGCTACAATATGAAAATCAAGGCAGATTCCTACATAACGAATATTATAGTTTACCGATTGAGCAATTACTCATACGGAATAGGAATTTTATTGACATTAATACTACTTACTTTTTCCTGGACGAATAAAAACAATACGGAAAACGGAACTGTTTACTTGTTTTTGGGTGTGCTAATTGCTTTATCACTCATGGTCGGACGAATTGCTCGACTTGTTTCGGGTGGATATTTTTGGCACCATATCAAAAACAACTTGAATATAAACCAAAATTCAATTGAATTAGAAAGTAAACGGTATGAATTTGACAAAATAAAGGTGCTTAAATTCAACTTAACGGATTTTGAAAACCGCAAACCTTTTTTGTATAAATATGTACTTAAAGACACGCGGAATATGATAAAATTTAAAACTGACGAAAATATTATTCAAGTCCACTTCAAACCTGAACTTGCATCTGAAAACGAATATTTGACCGAATTAAAAAAAATGTGGAATAAAAATACTGTAGCCAACACCGTATAAAAAAAATTGCTAGTTTTAGCTAAACCAAAGTTAGTTGCTCGTTTGCTAGCTTCTGATTTTCCTTCGGAAAATCCTCGCACACAAACACGCAACTTTCCTTATACATAAACGTTGTAAACAATTTTGACCCGTCCTGAATAAAGGCTACATAATTTCAAACATTATGTACAAAAATGACAAAGTAATCAGACGGTATTCAGAACCTTTTAAACTGAAAATTTTAGACGAACTTACAACAGGAAAACTAAACAAATATCAACTAGGGAAAGCCTACGGTATTGCACCAACTACCATTAATGAATGGATAAGAAAGTACAACCGTAAAGACCTTATGAACACTAGAATAACTGTGAAAACCAAAGACGAAATAACACGCATTAAAGAACTTCAAAAAGAGATTGAACAACTAAAAAAATTGTTGTTAAAGAAAGATCTAGATGCAATGATTCAAGATTCATACCTGGAAGTTGCTGCCGAAGATCTTGGCTATAAATCTGTTGCAGAACTAAAAAAAAAGCTAAATATAGAGCGCTAAGTAAAACCAAAGACAAAGCTAAAGGATTTGCGTCTTTAACCACTATTTGTATGGCTTTCGGGCTTAAACGTGATGCGTACTACAAGTATAAATATAGAGCTGACAAACGTTTAAAACTTGAACAACAGATCATTCAAATTGTGAACCAAAAGCGCAGGTCCTTGCCTAGAGAAGGCGTACGTAAACTCAAAATATCTTTAAAAAATGAGTTTGATAAAGCAAACCTTAAAGTAGGCAGAGACACGCTTTTCAACATTCTTAGAAAACACAATATGCTTATAACCAGAAAGAAACCCAGCTACAGAACTACCAATTCTTTTCATAGGTTTTACAAACATAAAAACATCATAAAAGATGTACTTGTTAATAGACCTAATCAGGTTTGGGTATCGGATATTACATACATCAGAACTGTAAAAGGATTTTGCTACTTGGCCCTTATAACTGACATGTATTCTAGAAAAATCATAGGTTACGACCTTAGTGATAGCCTTGAACTTAGCGGTTGTACCAGAGCTCTTAAAAAAGCATTATATCAAGCTAAAAACACAGAAAACCTAATACATCACTCGGATAGAGGCATACAATATTGTAGCAATATATACACACAAATTTTAAAGAGAAACAACATCAAAATTAGTATGACAGAAGAAAATCATTGCTACGAAAACGCTATTGCTGAACGTGTAAACGGCATCCTAAAAGACGAGTTTTATCTTGACCAGACCTTTGATAGCGTACAACACGCCAAAAGAGCAACAAAAAGTGCAATCAATCTATACAACCAAATTAGATTACATGTATCTTTAGACTATAAAACACCAAATATGGTATATTTAAAAACAGCGTAAATCAATTTTTAACCTGTAGCCATATTTCAGGACTAGACATTTAAGACGAACATTGAAAAAAGCATTAAAATTTGGGTTTTTGATTTTTGGAACGATAATTCTAATCGGATTTGCGTTGAAAGGAAATATCACTCACGAACAATTTGACTCTGAAAAATGGAAAAACTGGACGGAATCAGAAGCTGAATGGTCATTGCGTTGGGATATGATGAATAGTTTGCGAAATAATCACGAACTGCAAGGAAAATCGAAAACGGAAATAATTGAATTATTGGGAATTCCGGAAACAAAATCTGACTCTGAATTTGGTTATTATTTGGGAATGGCAAAACACGGAATTGACACAGGACATTTGACCATCTATTTTGACCAAAACAAAAAAGTATCGCGAATTAAAGTTCATAGAGGATAATATAAATGCTGTACTTTAGAATTGTATTTTTAGTTTTGTTTTTATTGGAATTAAGGTTTCTAAATTTCAAGTACAAACGAGACAAATATATTTGGATTGGAATAGTTTTTATATTCAGTTACTTTGGATACTTTATCTTTTTAATTTATAAAAGAAAATTATTGGTTAAAAGGAAATTTGAACCGAATTTTAATCGGAATAGAATAAAATCAACAGAATAAAAACTGTTTACAACACCGTATATAAAAAATTGCTAGTGTTGTGCTAAAACAAAGGTCGTTGCACGTTTGCTACGTCTGAATTTCCTTCGGAAATTCCTCGCACGCAAACCCGCAACTTTCCATATACAAACACGTTACAAAACATTTAACGAACAAATTAACTAAAAACAATGAAGAAAATTTTTACAATAGCTCTAACATTATTTACTTTTATTTCTTTTTCTCAATCAAACGATTCAGATTATTTAGTAACTGTTGATAACGACACAATTCATTGCAAAATTATTGAATTGAAAAATAAAAAAATCAGTTATACTATAAATGGAGAAAAAGGAAAAAAGAAAAAAAACATATTCAAATTTGCAGATGTACATTTTGCAAATACATCAATAATTAAAAACCCATTAGAAATTAAAATAGAAAAACCTGAACAAGGGTTTGCTCACGTCTATTTTTATAGACCATATGTTTACACAGGCTCTGCACTTGCTTGTAAAGTTGAATATAATGGGAATTCATTCATTAATATTAAAACTCATAGTTACTATTTGCATAAAGTAAAAGCTGGAGAAGTTCATAAATATAACCAGAAAAACCTAAAAAAAGATATTATCGAAATTGACGCAAAAGATGGAGAAATTTATTTTATTCGAGGTTCATTTGGAGGAACAGGAGAGGCTTTTATAAATAATATGAATATGTCAAATTCATTACACATTTTTAAAGATAATCCCAAAGTTGCGGAATACGTTATTTTGACAATGAAAAAAGAAAGTCCTAAATATTAAATCATATGAATTATAAAAAATAATTGCTTGCTTTTACATAATCGGAGCAGTTTCTTTTGCTTCTTGTACGGAAGATGATGAGCCTTGTACTGAAACAGTTTGTCCTGATGGATTTAATAATTGTTTTGAAAAGCCTTGCGAATAAAAGAATAGAAACAAAAAACGTTTTGTAACACCGTATATAATTTATTGCTAGTTCTAGCCTACTTACGAAAATCCTCGCGGATTTTCTATTCGGTTTGTATTTGCTAAATTAGGTGCTTAAAACACGCAACAAACCATATACAAACACGTTGGCAGTAATATAAAACAACAAAAATTGAACTTTAAAAACTGATTTGAAAAAAGCAAACTTCACCATATCAATACTTATTTTTTTGACGAATCTTTATTTCATACCATTCAGTTTCGTAACAATAAAAAATTCGGGTGGAGCAATGGGATATGGTCTATTACTCGTGCCTTTTTCATTATCAATTAACCTGTTACTGATTAGTTCAGGGCTAACTTTTAAAAGGAAATTCAATAAGAGTATCGGACTACTAATTATTAACTCTGTCGGACTTGCTTGGGCTTTATTTTGGCTTTGGTTACTACTTACAACACCCCAAATTGACTGACTTAAATGAAAACAATTATCCTTCAATCTTTAACTTGTTTGATAATCTACCTTTTGATTTGGGGGATTATCCAGCTTACGATTGACGTGATAGGTTGGTCCTTCATGTACCTATTTATAGTAGGCTACTTGATATTTATAGTTTCGACTTCTAGGTATAATTGGATAGTGACTGTACTTCAATTTTTTGTAGTTGGGGTTATCAGCTTCGTTATTATTGGATTTTTATACAATGAAGTTTACGAACCATATATCGAACAGAACTTCCCTCTTTATGAATCTGCTATAGCTACTTCAATTGGACTAATAGAATTGATAATCATAAAACTGCTTTCTGATTCCATATTAAATAAGACTAAACTAAAAACGAAGAAAAGTTTAATAGAAAAAATACTACTGCCAACAAAACCTATACGCAATGCGGGTTGATGCGATAACCGAAAGGTCGGTGATTCTATTCCGCCAAAGCTACGCTTTGACGTTTTTGTTGGATAAATTTAAAAACACAAAACGCAGCTTTGGCTACCGTTCGTGCCAGATTGAAAGTTTCGGCTTTCAAATCCCGCACTGCGCATAGCCAAACCGTTGTAGCATTTTGAGAACTGAATGGAAAACCCAATATATTTAATATTAATTGCAATCATTATTGTTCTGACAATTTGGTTTCTGATTGTGAAATACTTTCTTTATCCATTGTTTTTTAAGCCAAAAATAAAGATATCTGAAATCGTTAACTTTCTTAATGAAAAACAATGTTCATTTGTTGAATATAAAAATCTGAATAAAAAAGAAAGAGAAAGAAATATTTTTGAGCAACCTAAAGGATTGACATTTAATAGTTTTGTTTCTGGAAAATCTGAATATAAAATAATCGGATTTTCTAAAAATGAAAACAAACACAAAATCTATTGGTCTGAATTACAATCTTGGTTTCCACCTTTTGGAAAACGGATTTTGAATTTTATAGAGGAAAAAGACTCTGAATTTCTAAACGAATTGCAAAAAGAATATAATCAAGAAATTATAATCGTGACTGACAAATGTCCTGCCTGTAAAAACGGAATTTTGATAAATGAAACTGAATGCAAAAATTGCGGACTGAATTTAGTCGCTTAATGAATAAAAAAACGTGCTACAACACCGTATAAAAATAATGCTTAGTTTAGTGTTTAATCAAGAGTTCGTGCACTTTTGTTACGTCTGATTTTCCTTCGGAAAATCCTCGCACACAAAACCGCACTATTCTTATACAAAACCGTTGGCAACAAGCTGAAAAAACAATCGTTAGAGAAAACAAATAAGTTTAATGAATGACATTTTAAGCATAGAAAAAGAATTTAAAAATGAAATTGATAATATTTGGAATGACACAAAATATTCAGAAATTGACATTATAGAAAGAGGATACGGAATACACGATAAAATAATTAAAAATTCTATTTTATTTATAGGTATCAATCCATCTTTTACAAAAAAAGCTAAAAACGGAAGTTATTTTATAAATTTAGACCAAGATGCTAAAAGAACTATAGAAGGAAAGCCATATGTATATTTCAAAAAATTTGTTGACATAACAAAAAAAATAAATAATAATTCAAATTCACAGATAAAATGGTCTCATATGGACCTACTATTCCATCGAGAGACTAAACAACATTTTATAGAAAAAATAAAAAAACAGAAAAACGGAATTGAATTCATTAACGAACAATTAAAAATTTCAAGAAAAATTATAATAAAATCTAAACCAAAAATAATAGTTGTATCAAATACTAAAGCTAGAGATTATTTGAAAAATAAAACTAATTGCAGCTTTGATTTTAAATTTGACAATGAGTTAGGAACTGAAATTATTAAAAATAACTCTGAACTAAATAATGTACCTGTTTTTTTTACAAGTATGCTAACAGGCCAAAGAGCATTAGATAATGGTTCTTATGAAAGACTTATATGGCACATTAATTATGTTTTAGAAAAAATAAATAAAAAGCCAGTTGCCAACAATGTATAACCGCAATTACGGCGGATTCGACTACGTCCGAATCCACTCGGAATTGCTAACGCCTGTGCTAAACCGAAAATTAACGCATATTAACCCGTAACTGACGGTTATACGAGACCGTTAGGCACAATTTGAAAAAATGAAGTACACATATTTAGCATTAGTCTTATTAATCATTATTTCTGGATGTAAGTCTTCCGTAAAACTATCAGAAAAGAAAGATGACAAACAAGACTTAATAAACTTTTTATTTCAAGATTATATAGGAGAAAAACCGAGTGCAAGTTTTATTGTTATAAAGGATGGTAAAATAGAAAAATGCCAAAGTTTCGGATATGCAGATTTAGAAAACAAAATACTTGCCAATTGCGAAACTAATTACAGAATTGCTTCTGTAACAAAACAGTTTACTGCAATGGGAATTTTGATTTTAATAAGTCAAGGGAAATTAAATTATGATTCTAAACTGACAGAAATAATACCAGAATTCCCAGATTATGGAAAGGAAATTACAATTAAAAACCTAATGACTCATAGGTCTGGTTTACAGTCTTACAATAGATTATATCCAAAAGATTGGGAAAAACAGCTTGTTGATAAAGACGTGCTTAATCTTTTAATGAAACAAGATAGTTTGTCGTTTCCTGCAAACTCTAAATTTAGGTACAGTAATTCAGGATATGCTGTTTTGGCTATGATTATAGAAAGAGTTTCTGGCAAAACCTACAAAAAATTTATGGACGATGAGATTTTTAAAAAGTTAGGGATGACTAATAGTACTGTGTACTTAAATGACTTAAAAATAAAAAATCGTGCATATGGTTATAATTTGATAAAAAATAAATTTGAAAAGAAAGACCAAACTAAATTTACCGCAGTTCAAGGAGATGGAGGAATTTATTCATCTGTTAGTGATTATGCTAAATGGGATAAGGCTTTGTATGATGAAACTCTTGTTAGTAAAGATTTACTCGATGATGCGTTTTCTAATTGGGACGAAAATGGAAAAACCGATGGAAATGGCTATGGGTTTGGTTGGTTTATAGACGAAAAAAATGACAAAAAATATTTGCTTCACAATGGAAGCTCAAGAGGTTTTCTAACTACAACGTTAAGAATTCCATCTGAAAAAATTACAGTAGCAATTTTTTCAAATTACGGAAATTTAGGAGGTCTAAAAAGAAAGGCTTTATTTTTAGCTAGTCTCTTTTCTGATTACAAAGCACCTATGCCTGCTGAACTGGCACTAAAAAAAGATATTGAGGATAACGGAATAGAAAATTTTACAACCAAATTTAACCAACTAAAATCTGACAATAGTAAATACGATATTGTAAATGAGGAGTTACTTTATTTAGGCTTTGGTTTTTTTAACAAAGAACCCGAAAAATCAAAAGGAATATTTGAACTAATCAAATCTGAATATCCAAATTATTTTGGAGGATACTATGGATTAGGACAATACTATGCCTATAAAACTGAAAATAATAATGAGTTAGCTATAGAAAATTATAAAAAAGTAGTTGAACTAAATCCGTCGAATGAACAACGACTGGTTAATCGTTCGAAGAACATGATAAATAAATTAAGTGAATAAAAACTGTGCCTAACAATGGTAGCCGTTGCACGAGCCCATAATTTTATAAAAACTTGAATTACAAACGCCTATTTTCAGGGCGTTTGTTGTTTTTGGTAGTTATTCACCATCTAAAATCAAGATGCTTTCTGGGGCTAATAACAAGGCCTATTATGCCTTTATACATGCAAAAATGAGTTTGCAGACTTGCCGCCCCGCTTTTACTGTGTTTTTCTATGAATTTCAAGTACTTTTTAAGGTTGTAGGCTATGGCCGAGAGCTGCATACACTTATTAGCTTGCTTAATGCCAATGGTATTGACTTTCCTAAGTCCCATAAACTGGGTTAAGGTTCCAAATACGGGCTCTACTGTGCTTTGTCGCTTGGCTTTCATATAGCGCCCCTGTGGACTATTTACATGTGTGGTGTGTTTTTGTGTGGTTTTAAGTAGGGTATCGCAGTTTTAAGCTGTAAGTTATGGTGTTGTGTGGTGTTGTGTGGTTTTATGTAATATAGGATTTATTCTTTAATTTTTTGTTGTGTTTCATGGTAGTTTTAAGTAGGGTATCGCAGTTTTATGCTGTGTAGTATGGTGTGTGTGGTGTTGTGTGGTTTTATGTAATATGGGATTTATTCTTTGATTTTTTTTGTTGTGTTTTATTGTGGTTTTAAGTAGGGTATTGCAGTTTTAAGCTGTAAGTTATGGTGTTGTGTGGTGTTGTGTGGTTTTATGTAATATAGGATTTATTCTTTAATTTTTTGTTGTGTTTCATGGTAGTTTTAAGTAGGGTATCGCAGTTTTATGCTGTGTAGTATGGTGTGTGTGGTGTTGTGTGGTTTTATGTAATATGGGATTTATTCTTTGATTTTTTTTGTTGTGTTTTATTGTGGTTTTAAGTAGGGTATTGCAGTTTTAAGCTGTGTAGTATGGTATGTGTGGTGTTGTGTGGTATTTTGAGGTGTAGTGTAATGCATGTGAAGTACGGTCAAAAAAATATCTGGTATGCATTATGCTATGCATTAATCAGTCATTAGAAAAGATTATTCAGTTCCGGGTAAATAACCTCATTAGATATTTCTTCTACATTTCCTTTATATTCTTTGCCTCTTAATTTGGAAACAGTGTGAGATGATAATTCTGCTTCAGGAAAAGGCCTAATTATTGATTTTACCTCTCCAAACTCTAATCCTCCGGCTATCTGAACTAACCACTTATCTTCATCCTCCTCATTTAAAATTAAAGGCATTCTTGGACCTTTTAATTTAGGATTGTTGTGTATTCTAGCCATCATAGGATTGCCTTCGGTAGTGACTATAGAAAATGTGTATTCCCTTCCACCATTATCTTTTCTCCATTCAGTCCATAATCCCGTTAAAGCTAAAGGTTCACTATCTTTTCTATAAATAAAATAAGGGTATGTTTTCTTTTCAAAATGATGATGCTCATAAAACCCATCAACATAAATTATACATCTGCTATGTCTTGCAGCCTCTCTAAATGAGGGTTTTTCAAAAAAAGTTTCACTTCTGGCATTCAATGTATTATTCCAAAGCTTTTTGCCTGCTTCATCATTTTCAACCCAATGTGGAACTAAGCCCCAGGTGGCTACAATAGGAAACTCTGGAGATTCATCTGTATAAATAAGTAATTCAGGATGACTAAATCCGGAGGCATGGTAAATTGGTAAATCCGTTAAAGGAACTAATCTTTCCATTATTTCCTCAACAGCTCCCAAATCTCCTTTTCTTTCAGCTCTTTTTAACTGGGCTCTAATGAAGCTTTTATATCATAACACATGCTTAAATTTACTAATTTCTCCAAAAAGTATTAACTTTAATTAGTCGTAAAAATTATGAAATTCATTGACCTAAAAGATGATACACCAAAAGATTACAATACCTATTTGGTATTGGTAAGAACAGTCTTTTCATCTAAACAAAGAATGGTTTATGCAAAATGGTCAGACAATGGTTTTGTTTTGACCAAATCAGTACTTTTTAATGATGAATACATCCAAGGTTTTATGGTAGAATGATAGTGGACTTGCAATAAAAAAGTGGACAATTAATTGCGAGATTTAAGCGGCTACATTTTTATTGCAAGTCCAGGCATCGCCAGACGAGAAAAAGAGAGGTCAAATCAGTATACGCTGAATCTTTTGTTTGGGAGCCAAAGTTTCGAATGTCAATCATAATCAACCGTTTCCATTTAACCACAAATCTTCAAACAATTTAATCGTTTGGTTCGAGAATAAGTCAATGTGGTGTACTTGTAAAAACCATAACATGCTTACTCAAAGTGTTTTATGGTTTTTTATTTGTTCTTTTGCCGAAATTTTGCCGAAAACATATCGTTATTCTTAATTAATTTCGAAACAAAAACCGTAATATTTTAGTGCTACGGTTTGTTTAACTACTCCCTTAATTCGCCTTTTCTTTCTGCTTTTGTATTGTATTTGAAATTTGTAAATCATCATCTATTTTCAACAAAGTCAAAACAACCAATTTCAGATATGTGAAATATGCATATTCGTGTTTTTCGATTTCTTCTGGATTAGCTTGCGTTCCGTGCAAGTAACGGTTTCGTAAATCCAATCCATTCGTGAACTCGCTTTTGTTTAGAAAAAAATTGAAGTATGACTGCTCTGGTTTAGAAAATAATGAACTCTCAAAGAGAACAATATTTTCCTTTTGCATTTGTAAAGCTTCTCTTTGAAACTCTATAGGATAACGATAAAAAGACGAAAACTCATTGTCGTACAGGTCTTTAAATATGAATAGACGTGCTGGATTTGTTACTTGAATAAAGCCGTCGTCATCAATTACGATGAAATTTCTTTCAATTAAGTAATTTAACTGTAATTTTTGATGTTCTTGATAATTGCTGAAATTAACTTTTGCATTTACAAGTAAGTCAAAGAATGTATGGTACTTATCTTCCTTAAATGGTTCGACATAAGCAAGAAGTGTTTGGTCAGAAAAAAATAGATTTGAACATCCAACCATTTCTTTATTATCATTATTGAAATAGACGTATTTATTTTGGACAAGACTTGGAATACTCTTAATTGTGGTTGGTGAGGATGATATTTGTAAAAGTTCAAAATCTATCTCTCCATCTTCAACATAAAGTTTAAATTGTTTTAAAATTGACTCAAATTCAGGTGCAAACAATCTTACTTTTTCAAAAAATGTATTTGTTGGTTTAGGAGTGGCAAAACGAGCATTGTCCGCAAATCCGTATAGTTCTTGAAATACCTCTGTATAAACAAAATGTAAAATATTTTCTAATGAAGTGTTTAATTCAGTAATAATTTTGTTGTAGCCATAAATTTGGCCACGAGATGTCATTTCTGATAAAGAAAATCCCGTACCGATTTTGTATTCATTTTTAGAATGAACACCCATAATTTTTTCAAATAAACCTAACTGACTTTTTTTGCTAACAAGATTTATTCTGTTTTGATTATCAATAAATTCAAAGAGCAATTTAAAATTTTGATATAGTTGGTAAGGGTGATTGTTTTTCTTTATAAATTCTGAACTGTAAGCATAATGAGTCACAAGATTTTCGTCTATATGAACATCTTTTATTTTATCTACATTTTCTGAAAAGCCAACAGAGACACCAAAACTCATTCCTCCTTTGTCGGCAAAGAACTTTTCCGTTTCACTTTTGCGCAATCGTTTTGCTTTTAGTCTTGTTTTATCTGAAATTCTGAAATCATTTCTGTTTCTTGCATTTTCAATTAAGCCAATGTAGTTCAGATTTGTATCTACTGAATCTAAATATTTTGATATTATACTTTCTTTGTCAGAAATGGTCAGACTTTTAGGAATATACTTTTGGTTTCTCTTTAACTCCACTTCTGTCTCATAAACTGAGAGCAAAATTTCAGCAGATCCAGGATAATCTAATAAAAAGTTTTTGATTTCTATATTGTAATGAGTTACTAAAACTTTATGAGTTAAAATCTCATGTATTAAATGATGATCAATTTCTAGAATTTTGCTAAACTTTGATTTTGAAATTTGTTTATAAAGTGAGTGATTACATACTATTTCCCAAAATGATTGAATATAATCGAATAAAGTCTGCTCGTATATTTTGATGACATTTTTGTCATTTATATTTGCAAAATAGTTCCCAACTTTTTGGCCATATTTTTTGGCTTTTTGTTTAAACTCTTCAATTTCTTCTTGTGTCCAACTTTTTAAATATATTTCGTTGTCAAGATATTTCTTTATGCTGTAAAGCTCTATAACCTCATTGATGTCAGTGTAGTTTGATTTAATTTCAGTTCTCAAAATTTTTTCTCCTTTTGAGAGTTGATGTAGGCCTGCCAAATCTTCTACAGAATAAAAATAAACTCTATTTAAGTCGTGCTGATGCATATTTCAAGTGGAAGTTTTTTTGTGTGATAACTATCGGCTTTAGTTAAGACTAGTTAGCCGAAAAATCCAGCCGTTTGATATATACTTTTATTTTGGTGTGGCACAAAACCACGATAAATTATGGCCATCTTTGTTACAGTGCTTTTATCGTTTTAGTATATGCTCTAATAGATTTTCTCTTGTTGTCCCAAGTTCTTTTTGCCTTTCAGCTGATAATATGTTTTCTCTTTTGCTCTCAAATAAACCAACAGGATTATTAGCTGCTATTGGACCACTAAAATCTAACTTGTAATCTGAGATTTTTAATGGTGATTGTTTTCCTCCAAATGTGAGAATCAAAGTCATTTTATTATTGTAGTTGTCTGCTAAATCCTCCATATTAAATACAAGTCTTTGAGTGTTTATGTCGGGTGCACCAAAATGCAGAATATCATTCAAATCTTTATGAACATACATATGTCCTTTCATCGTGTAGTATTTTGCAAGTTGAGGATTTCGACTGCCTGCAAAGATTGCTGGTCCACACATTAGCCTATAAGTCAGATTATATTCATTTTGAAGTTCTGAAAAATTAATCATTAGAATTGATATATCAAGATATGCTTCTCCTGTTGGTAGATGCCCAAATCTATCAAGATTGATGTAACCTTCAATATTTGGATAAGATATTTTTTTAAATAATGCTTCGACTAGATAATGCGGAGCTGGTTTTGTTTGTCCGTCAAGTCGAGCCCAATATGTATTTTTAAATTGGTGCGGACTATAGTTGCTGATTTGAGTTTCAAAAACATATAAATATTTACCCTCTTGTTCAATAATATTAACGTTGATATTTATAGGTAGAGGAGTTATTGAATCCGATACCTTACTAATTAGAGAATCTTTTTCTTTAAGTTCAGTAACAAGGGAAAGCTCTCCTTGAAAAACAACTTTTTCTTCTACTTTTTGTCCTAGTGGAGCTCCCCAAATCAATATTCCGCCATTCGAATTTAGAAATGCGCAAATTCCTCTAATTACACCTACTAGATTTTTGCTGAAATCACCAAAATCAGGATGAAAAGCTTTGAATTCAATTTTATCTGATTCTTCTTTCTCCTCTTTAAAGAAATTTAAAATATCCTCATATGTAATGTCATTTAAATCTTTTCCGAAATATTGTTGTGAATAATTGGTCATAGTGTCCAGTAACGGCTTTAGTTAAGATTAGGGTACAGTAAAACCCAAAGAATTCTTCGGATAGTAGACCAAATATAGTAAAGAAAGAGGAATTTTCTGCCGAAAACTCCGAAGCAATTAATTTTAAAAGTTGTTCCTAATTCATGAATATTTCTGAGGCTGAAATTACAAGTTGGATGTTTATTTTAACTAAAAAATCCGCTAGGACAAGAAACAGCAATCTTAAAAAGTGTTCTGCATTACCTAACGGACAAAACAAAAATACATAAAACCACCTAAATCACACAATATACATGTGTGTTTTAATTAAGAATAAATCCCTATTGAATCAGGAGTTTCAATAATATTATATAAAACACCAAACACAACACAATATGTGCAAGTTTGTATTGAGAGCTCGTAGAACTTTTTGAATTAATTATGGCCTTTTAAGTCACTGAAGTAGTACTAAATTATTTCACGTGTTACCACATAAGCCATGAATAAAACCCAAAACTTTGCTACCCACCACAAATCACATAACCTATGTGAAATTTTCATTCTTTAAAATATCCTGTAATTTCTTTAATCGTTTTTATGTATGCAACGGCTGCAACTAATTCATCATCTAAGTCATCATCTGTACATTGCGGATAAATTTCAGTGGTTGGGTAATCGTTTTTCACTTCAGCAATAAATTCATTAGAGGTCATGCGCAGCGGGCGAACCTGTTTGGGTTCTGCATATCCATACTCTCTATAATTCCACCAAACCACATCAAAATCTAATGAATACAAAATTGTGCTATTCGCGTTTAATATAATGCTATATCTGTAATCCATATTTTCAAACCACATTTCTTCTGTGTTTTTAATATTCCATAGATACAGTTGTGACAAATCTTTGAGCCCATCTAACCTACATTCATTAAACACCAAATCTATCAATGACACATCTTGACACCATCTTTCTTTTTTACCTTCATAAATGGCAACATGGTCAAACAAACTATTTCTAAAAATGGCCTCTTTTATAAATGGCACATAAAAACTGACTCTAATTAAATGACTGTTTTCAATTCTTAAATTGGCTAAGTTACAGCGGTCAATTTGGCCATAATCTATTTTTGTTTTTTGAATAACAACATTAGCTGCTTCACAATTTGTGGCATTTAAGTCTGAAATAATAGAATTTTTAATTTTACAACGCGAAATATCACAGCTTTCAAATCTTAAAGTAGCCGTACAATTTTTAAACGCGTTATTTACCATCTTGCAGTTTTCAAAAGACAGTTCATTAAAGCTGGCACGTTCCCAGTTCACATTATTAATGTCCTCGCCTACAACATGCAACTTAGAAAGGTCTACACCAATAGCTATGGCTTCTACTAAAACTGACCTGTAATTGGGAAACATTTCTGATGTTGGCAATTTATAAATTATCTTCCCTTCTTTTGATACTAATTGAATCATAAAACTTTATTGAAACCTTTTTCACCACGCATAAATCACCTAAACACCACACAAAACCACTTATATACTACACAACAAAACACAACAATATGCACATGAATACCACTTAAAACCACTTAAATACCACTCATGCTTAAACATGAAAAACACTTAACTACAACTCAAACCACTTGGTAAAACTACTCAAAGCACTTACAATTTTGGTATATTTATTTTTTGGAACCACTTAAACACCTCTTAAACACCTCTTAAACCATTCAACTACTACTTAACTTCACTTTCGTTTCACACGTGCCGTTAAACCGTCTTAAAACCTACATCGTTAACCGTGTATTCATCTTGAATGCCTTGTTCAATGATATAAAGCTGTTTACCCAGTAATTCGGCTTCCTCTAATAGTGGAAATAAATCATCGCCCAAATGCACCATTAAAGTTTCTAACAGTTGAGCGTAAACATCGTGTGCATTACCCAAAAAATCACGCTTCCTAGTGTGCTTAAAAAACAGCTGTTCTCCTGTATTCATTTATTAACATTTTTTATCAAAACTTGAAGTCCAAAAACGCCCTGTTTTCAGTTAAGATTGATATTTTTATGCAATACTTATCAATTGTACGAAATTCATGTCAGAAAATCAAAAAAAACAATTAGAACAACAACTCTGGAATATCGCCAATACCCTTAGAGGGAAAATGGATGCCGATGAATTTAGAGACTACATACTAGGATTTATCTTTTACAAGTACCTAGCAGAAAAAATGGAAATCTTTGCCGATGATATTCTAAAACCAGACGGAATCACATACACATCCATAGACGAAACTACAGAAGAAGGACAAGAATACCTAGAAGCCATACAAGAAGAAGCCATAGAAACACTAGGGTACTTCTTAAAACCAAGTGAGCTATTCGGTCAAATAGCACAAAAGGGAAACAGCGACACCGAAGGACTATCCAACTTCATTATAGAGGACCTACAAAAAATCCTAATCAACATCCAAAACAGCACAATGGGTACAGAGTCCGAAGAAGACTTCGACAACCTATTTGAAGATATGGACTTAAACAGTACCAAGTTAGGAAAGACACCCGAAGCGCGTAACGAAATTATTGCAAGGGTATTAGCACATTTAGACAAGATAGATTTCAAATTAGAAAACGCAGAGATAGATGTACTAGGTGATGCTTACGAATACCTAATCGGTCAATTCGCATCAGGTGCAGGTAAAAAAGCTGGAGAATTTTATACCCCTCAAGAGGTCAGTATCATTTTGGCAAAGATTGTAACTACAGGCAAAACCAAACTAAAATCCGTATACGACCCAACCTGTGGTTCGGGTTCGTTATTACTACGTGTGGCCAAAGAAGTAGACGAAATCAACGACTTTTATGGGCAAGAGCTAAACCGTACGACTTACAACCTAGCGCGTATGAATATGATATTACACGATGTACACTATCGTAAGTTCGATATCAAACAAGAAGACACCCTAGAAAGACCGCAACACATAGACCACCGTTTCGAAGCCATAGTAGCAAATCCACCATTCTCAGCTAAGTGGAGTGCCAACCCACTTTTCACATCAGACGATCGTTTCAGCCAGTATGGTAAACTAGCGCCGAAGTCCAAAGCAGATTTTGCCTTTGTACAACACATGGTGCATCACCTAGCAGAAAACGGTACTATGGCAATAGTATTACCACACGGAGTATTATTCCGTGGTGCAGCAGAAGGACACATTCGTCAGTATCTTATTGAAGACCGCAACTATTTAGATGCAGTTATCGGCTTACCGGCAAACATCTTCTACGGTACTAGTATTCCAACCTGTATTTTGGTATTCAAAAAATGTAGAGAAAACCCAGACGATATCCTATTTATAGATGCCAGTGGTGAGGACAACTACGAAAAAGTAAAAACACAAAACATTCTTAGAGAAAACCACATTGCTAAGATTGTAGAAACCTACCAAAACCGTACTACTATTGATAAGTTCAGTTACGTAGCGTCTATGGACGAAATCAAAGAAAACGACTACAACCTAAATATCCCACGTTATGTAGACACTTTTGAAGAGGAAGAACCAATAGACATTCAAGCAGTCGCACAGACCTTAAAAGACCTAGATACAGAGATTGCAGATACAGACAATACCATTGCCGACTTCTGTAAACAATTGAACATTCAAACACCTTTTTAATATGGAAGCACAAAACACACCACAGCTAAGGTTTCCTGAGTTTGAGGGAGAATGGGAAGTAAAAAAGATTAATGATATAACTTCAAAAGTAGGTAGTGGTAAAACACCAAAAGGAGGTGTTGAGGTGTATCAAGATAATGGTATACCGTTTATAAGAAGCCAAAATGTAATTGGCAATTCATTGATTCTAGATAAAACTCATATCTCCCAAGAAATACATAACTCAATGAAAGGGAGTAAAGTTTTACCTAACGACATTCTACTTAACATAACTGGTGGCTCGATTGGTAGAAGTTGTGTTGTTCCATCTGATTTTTCTGAAGGTAATGTAAACCAACATGTATGTATTATTCGCTTAAAAAGTAATAATAGTTATTTAATTCAATTATTACTTAGTTCCCATAATGGAAGTAAACAAATATTTCAAGGTATGGCAGGTGGTGGTAGAGAAGGAATAAATTTTCAAGCTATCAGAAATTTTAAATTTATTATTCCGAAGACCCTCCCAGAACAACAAAAAATAGCCAATTTCTTAAGTTCGGTAGACAAAAAGATTGACCTACTAACACAAAAAAAACAAGCCTTAGATCAATACAAAAAGGGAGTCATGCAAAAAATATTCTCCCAACAAATCAGATTCAAAGACGATAACGGAAACCCTTTCCCAAACTGGGAAACTAAAAAGTTGGGAGAAGTTTGTCAGATTAAAAAAGGGGAACAATTAAATAAAGAGCTATTATCTGATAATGAAGAATATCCAGCAATAAATGGTGGTATTAATCCTTCTGGCTATACTTCCAAATATAATTGTAATGAAAATACTATAACAATAAGTGAAGGTGGAAATTCATGTGGTTATATAAATTACATAACACAAAAATTTTGGTTAGGTGGTCATTGTTATTCTTTAAAAGAATTAAGCGGTTACATATATGACTTGTTTTTGTTTCAGTATTTAAAAGTTAATGAATTAAAAGTAATGTCTTTAAGAGTTGGTTCTGGTTTACCTAATATTCAGAAAAAAGATATTTATTCTTTTAAGATAGATATCCCATGCCTAGAGGAACAACAAAAAATAGCCAACTTCTTATCAGCCATAGATAAAAAAATAGAGTCGGTAAACACCCAACTCCAAAACACACAAACCTTCAAAAAAGGCTTGTTACAACAAATGTTTGTGTAGTAGCGTATGTTAAGTTTTTTAATAAAAATGTTAATATCTATTGTAATTACCAACAAAAGTGATAATTTTGGGGTATCAAAACATGCATATGTGCGTGTTTACATAGCTTTAGAAAGTACATATACTAACAATAATACACCTTCCATGCCTCTTTACAATGCACACTCGGAAGGTTTTTTCTTTTAAGACTATGGCTATGACAAAAAAGAAATATACCAAACCACCAATATCTTTTCAGGATCAAATAATCAAACTTCAACAAAGAGGTTTAACAATCAATGATTACGATAAGGCTTTAACCTACCTGCAAAGCATCAGTTATTATAGGTTAAGTGCTTATTTTTTACCCTATCAAAAAGTTAAAGATACGTTCAATGCTGGTGTAAATTTTTCTCAAATCATCCATACATATATGTTTGATAAAGACCTTCGTCTTTTAACATTTGATTGTATAGAACGTTTGGAAGTTGCTATTAGAACGCAATTTACTTACCGTATGGCACTAACTTATAATGATGCACATTGGCAAGACAACCAAACGCATTTTGTAAATCCATACCGTAACAAAGTAGGTCGTTTGGTAGACCCATACACAGATTTACAGAACATTATTTCAAAAGCCAAAACAGCCCGCAAACCTGAAGTGTTTATAAAACATTATACAGATACTTACGAGTCTCCTGCCAACCCACCTGCCTGGATGTGTTTTGAGTTATTAACTATGGGAGAGTTGTCTCATTTTTATCGTGGCTTAAAGCAGGTTGAAGACAAAAAGCGTATTGCCAGTTATTTTGGTGTGCATTATAGAGTATTTACTTCTTGGTTGCATAGTTTAACCTATGTTAGAAACTTATGTGCACATCATTCTAGACTTTGGAATAGAGATTTAGCCATTGAACCTATGAGGTTATTAAAACCCAAAGGCGATTGGATAGGCAAAGGTTTTGAAAATAACAAACGTGTGTTTTATTTTTTATCGGTAATAAAATACATGCTTAATAGGGCAAACCCCAATAATAACCTATCAAATAATTTAGAAGATTTATTTAATAAATATCCTACTGTACCTGTACAGTATTTAGGAATTCCCTCAGACTATCAGGGTAATATACTATCTTGGAGAAACGAACCGCTTTGGAATTAATTATGAGTAAACAATCAGAACAAATATTAGAAGAACAATTAGTAGAACAACTTGGTACTATGGGCTATTCCAAAGTCCTTATCCCTGATGAAAAAGCACTACTATCCAATCTAAAATCACAGTTAGAAAAACACAACAACATCACATTCTCAGACAAAGAATTTGACCGGGTATTAAACATTCTAAACAAAGGTTCTGTATTTGAAAAAGCAAAAACGCTACGTCAAAAACAACACATCATTCGTGATAATGGAGACAACCTATATTTTGAGTTCATCAACACAGAGCATTGGTGTAAAAACCAATACCAAGTTACCCACCAAGTAACTGTTGAGGGTACTTACAAAAACAGATACGATGTTACCTTGCTTATCAATGGTTTACCATTGGTGCAAATAGAATTAAAACGTAGAGGTTTAGAGCTTAAAGAGGCTTTCAACCAAATCAACCGTTACCAAAGGCATTCCTTTGGTGCCAATGCTGCACTGTTCCAATACGTACAATTATTCGTTATCAGTAACGGAGTAAATACCAAGTATTACGCAAACAACAAACACCAGTCGTTTAAACAAACATTCTATTGGACAGATATAGAAAACAACAGACTAACAAACGTACTCAACGGGTTCACATCTGATTTTTTAGAGCCTTGCCATATCTCAAAAATGATATGCAAGTACATTGTGCTTAATGAAGCTCAAAAAATCCTAATGGTGCTTAGGCCTTACCAGTACTATGCTGTTGAAAATATGATAGACAAGGTCAAAAACTCAACCAACGGAGGGTATATATGGCATACCACTGGTTCAGGTAAAACATTAACCTCATTCAAAGCGAGTCAAATCATTATGAATATCCCTATCGTTAAAAAAGTGGTATTCGTAGTAGACCGTAAAGACCTAGATTATCAAACCACAAAAGAGTTCAATAGTTTCAGTAAAGGAAGTATCGATGGTACAGACAATACCAAAGCACTGGTAAAACAATTCTCTGATGATACCAAGCTAATTGTTACTACCATACAAAAGCTAAATACTGCCATTTCCAAACAACAGTATTTATCGAAAATGGAAGCCTTACAAAACGAACGTATGGTGTTTATTTTTGATGAGTGCCACCGTTCACAGTTTGGAGAAACACACAACCGTATCAAGGCATTTTTCAACAACAGCCAGATGTTCGGGTTCACAGGTACACCAATCTTTGCAGATAATGCAGTGAAAAACGAATTGGGAAAGCGTACTACCAAAGAATTATTTGGCGAGTGTTTGCATAAATATGTGATTACCGATGCTATAAAAGACGAAAACGTATTGAAATTTGCCGTTGAATATGTGGGCAGATACAAACAAAAATCCTCTGAAGCAGAAATTGATATTGAGGTTGAAGATATTGACACCACCGAGTTAATGGAATCGCAAGACCGTTTAGAGAAAATAACCGATCATATTTTAGCTAACCATTTGCGTAAAACCTACAACAAAACTTTTACTGCTATGTTTTGCGTATCGAGTGTTGATACGCTAATTAAATACTACGAAATCTTTCAGACTAAGAAAGAAGCTGGCGAACATAATTTAAAAATTGCAACCATTTTTAGCTTTGGTACCAATGAAAATGATGCCGATGCCAACGGGTTTATGCAGGAAGAAAACTTTGCAATAGCCGCTGAACCAGATTCCGATTACACTACAAAGCATACCAGAGATAAACTAGATGAGTATATTGGGCATTACAACCTCATGTTTAACACCAAGTTTTCAACCAAAGACAGTACCTCTTTTTACAATTATTACAATGACATTTCTAAAAAAGTAAAAGAACGTAAAATTGATATTCTTTTGGTGGTGAATATGTTCCTTACTGGGTTTGATAGTAAAACACTAAACACGCTTTACGTAGATAAAAACCTAAAGTATCACGGTTTAATTCAGGCCTATTCAAGAACCAACAGAATACTAAATGAACAAAAGGCACAAGGGAACATTATTGTTTTTAGAAATTTGAAGAAAAACACCGATGATGCCATTACTCTATTCAGTAATAAAGAGGCCATTGATGAAATTATCATGCAACCATATGATAATTATATTGATGATTTTAATGAACTCTATAAAGAACTGCTTGAACTAGTGCCTACGGTTGACAGCGTTAATGATTTACAAACCGAAGATGATGAGCTGGAATTTGTAAAAGCCTTTAGAGCTTTGATGCGTATTAAAAATACCATGTCAACCTTTACCGATTTTGATTGGGATGATTTAGACATGCCAGAACAAACCTTTGAAGATTACAAAAGCAAATATTTAGACCTTTACGATAAAGTGAAAACCAATCACCAAAGAGAAAAAGTATCTATTCTCGATGATGTTGATTTTGAGTTAGAACTTATACACCGTGATGAAATTAATGTAGCTTATATTCTGAGCTTATTAGCAGAATTAAAAGATGCTACACCAAAAGATAAAGCCCAAAAGCAAAAGCAAATTATAGATTTACTATCTGGAGAAGCACATTTAAGAAGCAAACGTGAATTGATAGAACGTTTTATTTCTGAAAATTTACCGCTTATTCCTGATTCAAGTGAAATTAAAGATGCCTTTGACCAATTTTGGCAGGAAGAACAAACAAAGGCCTTTGACTCTTTGGTTAAAGAAGAAAATCTATCAGCCATAAAAACCCAAAAACTAATTGAAGATTATTTATTCTCTGAAAAAGAACCGTTACGAGATGAAATATTAGCCCTTGTTGAAGGCGAAAAACCTTCAGTACTAAAACGTAAAAAATTAGGCGATAAACTACTAAAGCGCATTGTAAATTTTGTGGACACCTTTGTTTCGGCATGGGAGAAATAGGGTATTTTTTAATTGTAAATGAAGTTGTTTAAATTTAAAATAAATAGACACATTCTTTTTTGTAAATTACATACATGTGCTATTCAAAAGCTTTGCGAAAAAACAGAGAACAGATTGAGCAAAATCTGTTAGGTAAACTTGATGCTAATTTTGAAATACCTCTAGAATACTTACCATATTATCATTTAAATGGATTTTCCCACGGTAATATGTATATTATAAAAATGGATGAACCAGAAAAAATTTATCCATCTAGTTGGGGATTAATACCGAAATGGGCAACACACAATCCGGAAGCCTTCAGAAAAAAAAGTAATACACTTAACGCTACTGCTGAAAACATTTTTGAAAGAAACTCCTTTAAAGAAAGTGCAGAAGATAAAAGATGTCTTATTTTAAGTGATGGCTTTTTTGAACCGCATCATCAAAATGGTGTATCCATACCTCATTTTTGCTATCAACCCTCTAAAGAATATCCAGAGGGTGATTTGTTTTTGTTTGCAGGGTTGTATAATGAGTTAGATGACGATTTATATAGTGCTACAATTATAACAGTGGCGGCCAATACTTTTTTTGCTGAAGTTCATAATAAAAGAAAACGTATGCCTCTTGTTTTGTCTGATGATTTGCTTGAAGATTGGTTAGATGATGGCATGAATCAATCACAATTAAATGAGTTAATGGCATATGGTTTTACAAATAAAGAATTTAATGCTCATGCAGTAACTAGGGATTTATACAAAAAAGGCATTGATACTAATTCACCCAGATTTGTTGAACCCGTTGACACCGGAACTTTGTTTTAAATTTATTTTCGATTTGACGAGCGTTGACCACCTTAATCAAATACTAAAGAAACTACAAACTAGTCTTGAATTAGAACCTCTAAAACATTTTCATGATTCAGCAAAACCTCTCTTTGCCATTGAATAAACTTCACTTTGTCAAATTTGCTGGTTGGTTTATAATCATAAACCACATCAAACGTTTTTTCTACATGTAAATGGTGTTCATGAACAGGAAAACGTCGTTGTTCTTCTAAGGTCCAGTTAATTTCTTTTCTTACTCGTGTTTTTACTTTAAAAATAATCTGTTCCATTCTTGTAAATTATTTAGTTAAATCAATTTTAAATATCAGTCCTTGTCTATTTGATGTTTTATTTTTTGTGAGAACTAGTTTCAATTCATTCAAAGACGCATCTCGTTTATGTTCCTCCTTGGTAAAATCTAATGCCTTGTTTACCGATTGAATTAATGTACGAACATCTTTCAGTGAGCTAAGCGTTTTATTAAAAAATACAGGAGTTGTACGTTTCCCTGGTTTAAATTTTATGATTACAGTCACAGCCTCCAAAAATGGATCTGAATCTTGCAGCCTTAATACGTTTTTTACAATAGTGTTCAATATGTTTGTTCTTTTGTTGTTTGACTTTTCACTTTTCATGTTGCCTAGTATTAAATTATTGATTTTCATTTGTTTAAAAGGGTTGCATTGCGGTTTTTTAAGTTGCCTAATCTTGCCCTAAAAGACATAGGTATCCTGTTCCGGGTAAATACAACAACAATTATATTGCCCTCTACCAGAGTAGATAAACAGTGTCTTTAAAAGGAATTAGGCAACTTGAATAAGTTGTTTAGATAGCTTTATACTTAACGTAATACCCATGAACGTTTTTTACTTTAGTGCGCTCAAAACCGCAAGCTTTTAAGGCTTTACCAACTTGAACATTATTTAGGCTGATTCCTGAATGAGATTTTAAATAAGTGGTAATTTTAGTGGCGGTTAAGTGCTCTCCGTTTTGAGGGTTACTAGGCTCTAAAAACGCATTTAAAGTTTCTCTTTCGGCTGTTAAAAATTGAAATTTATCATTTCGTCTTTCATTCTCCAAAAGGTCTTCTCGCGTTAGTTCAGCTATAAAATAGGGGTCATTAGATAGAGTAAAGGCCTGTGCCCAGAGATTATCAATGTTAAACTCGGTATTATAAGACCAATCAATATCTTCTATTACAAAGCATAACCAACGCACGCTGCCTGTTTCATCATGAAGAAATGTTGACATGTTTGTGGAGCCTATAAATGATGCTACTCGAGGTATTATTGAGTTTTTTGAATCATAGGGTAACCTATCATTAATTTGGTCTTTAGAGAATAATGATTTCAGCTGATTGATTTCCTTTTTTGATAAGGCGGCTAGCTCGTCCAAATTAATAAGGAAGTTTTTGCAAATTAAAATCCTAGAATCTTTGTCGTTATTGCTAATATCCTCAGCAATGTATTTAGACAGTTTTGGTGGACATAAATTTCGGCACCAAGTTGATTTACCCATGTTCTGCCCATTACCATCATCAGTTAACACAAAAGCTTGCTTGTTAAAATAACCTTCAATGAGCGCACACTTTACAGCTCTCACGCACCATTTTTTAAAATGATATAAAAACTGCTCTTTATTTTCATTAGTAGCTAGTTTAACATATGAAGCGTATTGGGAGATATAATCTATTTGCCCATCCCATTCAGTTATTGTTTTGAAATAATTCGCTATTGGGTTGTATCGTGCAACATAATCACTTTTCAAAATAGCCTTTAAAGCATTTTGACCTATTTGAATACCTTTTTTCCTAATCTCTACCCATAATGAATTGTCGTTACAGGATTCCCATTTTTCACTCCCAAGATGAGCCATTTCAATGTCAAGAGCAATGGTATTAAACCTGAGCTGATAGTGATTAGAGAGGTATTCCTCTGTTTGATGAAATAAGGTGCTTACCTCATTAGTTTTGTCATCATCCTGTATAATGGATGCTGATTCTCCTTTTGTGGAGTTGATTTTTTTTGTAGTTTGCATTCGCTTTTCGTTTTAAAGTAAATAATAAAACCCCAGTACATTGTAGGAATGTATTGGGGTTGTTTTTAGAATTTATTCATTTGCTTTAAAGCCTGAAGAATATCGCTTTTTTTGTAGCGGACTTTAGTCCCAATGCGAAATGCCGGTAATATGCCCTCCCGTGTATATTTCCATAAGGTTACGAGGCTTATGGATAGCATTTTAGAAGTTTCTTCCCTTGTTAGCAGGATTTCAGCATCTTGAGAAGATTTGTTTTGTTCTTTAAGTAGGTTTTTGAATCCACTGAGAATTTTGGGGATAAACTCTGAAGATTCTACATTTTCAATTTGAAGAATTTGTTTTTTCATGTTTCAATGTTTTAAAATTTAACATGACAAACTTAATTCCTCTTAATCAAGATTAATAATTGGGCATACCCTGGGTATACCCAAGGCGGCAAAATTCCTAGTTTATATTTGTTTGTTTATTCCATTAGTCCATTAGGGAAGGTTAAATATTGGTATATTACAATCGTAAAATAGCATAATTCTATCTCGCATGAGTAATCCGAATATTTGAATAATTTGATAAATACATAAAGGCTAATTGATCAAATTCAATATTCAAAAAGAAAAACTGCCGAAAACACGTATTTATAACCATCCCAGCATTAAAAAGAATTAAATCAATGAATTGATTTTCTTTTCGGCATCCTTTATCTTCTTTTGAGCTTTATTATACTTTTCATTTCGTTTAACTTGCTCCATTGTCTTCACGTTTTCTTGTAATATAGGGCTGAGGTTGTAATCTCCTATGGCTTTACGGAGATTAGTCATCGAGCTTTTTGAAATAACAAACAATAAGCGAGCATATTCAGAAGCGTTTTCATTAAGTACGTCATACGTTACTTGATCCATGTCCACAATGTTTTCTAATGTTTCTAACTGTGTTTCTTCATCATAATTTATACCTGCAGTAATTTTATTCAAACAATTGATTTTTTCCTCTTTGCTTTTTGATTTAAAAGGATTTCTTTCAACTCTCAATTTTTCAATATAAATGATTTGTTCAAGAGGAGTAAATCTAGATGAATTAGGTCTAAACTTTTTATTATCCTTTCCAACTTTTTCTATATCATTAATTTTACCAACACAGAAACACTGTACCTCAGAAATGAAAAACCATTCCTCCCAATAAGAGATAATATCAAAAACACCTTCTTCTTTAAAACACTTGATTAAAAAGTCTCTTTCATAATAATCATACTCTCCATTCACAAGATGATGTCGTAACAAGAATTGATTACATAAAATTTTTTGTACCGTATATCGCTTCCATCCTTCTGAATTTGGTCTTTCATTGCACAGACCAAAATATACTTCATCATTATCAAAACATTCATCATCCGCTAACCCGTCCTCATATTCGCTATATATGTTTTCATATTCTTCTTTTAAAAAGAATATCTTATCTTCTTTTAACAGATATCGATTTAATTTCAATTCCAAAGAAACTATATAGTCATTTAGATAATATTCTCTGTTCTCTAAAACCTTCTTCAGGACTTCATAAATTTCAACAGCTACCTCTTCCTTTACGAAATAAACGTCAAAATTATAACGAATGACACGACCCATCCAAAAATTATCAAAAAACAACTCGTCTTCCTCATACGCTGGTTTATTCTTTTGCTGCAGATAAATGACTTCTTTTCTCAAAAGTTCTCTAATAATTTCATCATTTAGAACCTCAAAATCTATTGAATCTATAATTCCATTGTACTTACTTTTCACTTCTTTACTTATCTTGATTACTCCAATATTCACTCAGTTTTTTTATATGTTCATTCTGAGTGAGTTTTATATATTTTATGAACTGTGATTCAGTTTTGTGCCCTGTTGCTTTCATTATTACAGAGGTCTCTATTCCTGCAGCAAAAAGATTACTGGCAAAGCTCCTTCTACAGCAATGGGAGCCAATGAGCTGGTGTTTAGGAAAAACACCTAAAGATTTCTTTTTTTCATTTTCTTTTTGTCCCGAACCATAAGTGGGTGTATCAATTTCTGCTTCTTTACACACTTCCTTAATGTATTTATTGAACTTTTGGTCCGAAATTTTCTTTGGAAATGCACCTCCTCTTTTGTCTAAAATTGTTTGAAATTGTGGATGTATTGGGATGGTTAAATTTTGCTGGGTTTTAAGTGTGGTTATGTTAATCACATTACCTAAAATGTTCTCTGATTCTATTCTTAAAAAATCTGAAACCCTTAGTCCAGTTCTTAACCCAATTATAAACAAATCTCTTACATTGTCGAGTCTTTCATTATCGCTAAAATCATGTTTAAAAATTTTATTAATTTCATCCTCATTAAGATAAGTATCAAAAGTCTCATTTTTAGGCGTATGAAAATTACTGCTCTTGTATTGAGGACTAATTGGATATCCTTCTAACTCTATTTCGCGACAGAAGGTTTTTACTCTAGAAATGATATTCCCAATGGAATTATCATTTAGTTTCTCTTCGTTTCTACAGTAGTTAATTAAATCTTTATGAAAACTTAAATCAAGTTCTTCAAATCGATAACGCTTCTTTTGGTATTTCTCGAAGTCTTTTAGCTTATTAAGTGTCGTTGTATAATTTTTTACTGACCTTGGTTTAATCTGTTTTCCACGATACAATCTAGATGGAGCTTCTGTAACAAATTTTTCTACCCAAGAGACCAAATAGGCCTTATGTTCTTCATTGCTATCTACACGTCCATGAAATTCCTTAACAGTTTCCTTTAACCAAGTTTTTGAAATAAACTCACCACTGGAAAAATTACGGTTGTACTTTCGAATAACGAACTTTTCTAATTCATCTAAATTATTATTCAAATAATCAGCATCATTATCTTTTGTTGGTTTAACTTTAATTCTTTGTTTACGCTCTGACCAATCGTTGTATATAACGCTTATTCCTGTTTTTGTTTTTTGGTCAATTCGTTTGCTATCCCAAAACCTAACATAAATACTCAAGTATTTATTTTTACCTTTAATTATGAAATATTTGAGATTCAAAGCATCAATATTTTTTTGCCGACATTTTGCCGAAAAATAATTAATTTTATTGAATTCCTTTTAATTTATTTAAACTATTTTCTTTGAATAAATCTCGATAAGCCTTTAAAACACTGATGATTCAGCTTATTTTACTTGTCTGAAAAAAAATTTAGATTAAGGCTCGTTATTCCCACCTTGAGTACTAAATGGGACAAATCAGATTTTTTTGATTTGTCCCTTTTTTTATTCCCTTGTAAACCCTTATTAATACTAGCTATTTTTAAGAGTAACGGATTGATATCAGCGGTTCGAACTTGATTATTTTCAAATTGGAATTTTTTCGGGAATATCGAACCAAGGAGCTTTCTTTTGTGTTCTATGTCAGATTCAACAAGCTGAAATTCAATGCTATGAGGTTTTTTAATCCGTTTTTGTTAGTATCCAATAATACAGATGTTTCCTTTTGTCTAATTTCTTTTTCTTTAAGTTCATCTAGAATATTATTATAGCGCTGTTTGGCAGTTTCATAGTCTAATTTACCAATATCTCCATCAATATATAAATCCTGAAGTTTAATAAGTTTACTGTCAACTTTGACAATGGCTTCATAGTGTTTATGGCCTAAATGTTTTTGTGCTGTCTGAGTATTTATGCGTTCCTTTATCATTTTAAATAAGAGTTTCTGAACATTTGGTTTCAAGGAAATTCCCCCAAGAAAGTTTGCAAACCATTGTTCTACGTCTTCCGCTTGTAGCGCGTTCCACAGGGTTTAGTGCAATGATAATATGCATAGTATTTAGAACGCCTCTTTGATGCACTAGCTAATAGCGGATTTGAATTAAACATGTATAACCTTAAACTAGCTGCTTATTCATTCAACTATTTGTCCAGTTTTTTGTCGCAAGTCCAGTTTGCACAACTTTTTCTAAATGCACAACGGGTTAGGTTATAAAACGCCTAAAGAAATTATAGATTCTGAACTAAAAAATGTACTTTGTATCATACAAAAAAATCAACCTTTGTTGCGTTAGAAAATTGAATGCAGCATTTTAACTTCCAAATCAATTCGTAACCTACAATTAAATCTTAGACTAATGATTTACTACTGGTTACATGTACTCTATATTTTTATAGGCTCTAGATTATTCTGGAAGCGCATTAAACCCGACCACAACTTAACTAGACAGCGAATTGTAAGTCTATTTGATTGCGAATCCTTTAGATATATGGCTAATTCAAAATATTTCTATTACATGGATTTAATTAGGTACGAAATTGTATTTAGATCTCAGCTTTATAACAACACCATAAAAAAAGGCATGTTTGGTGTTCTGGCTTCGCAAAAAATTATCTACAAAAAACCACTAAAACGATGGACAAAGTTTTCCATTACCCTAGTATTAGATGGGTATGATGACAAATGGGTATACCATAAACAAATTTTTAAACAAAAAGGCGAAATCTGTGCCATTGGCTTCACAAAAGCTGGTTTTTGGAAACATAAAAAAGCACAAAACATGACAGACATTTTATTAAAAAGTGGCGTACATCATCAAACAAAAGTGGTGTCATCCGAAACACTTGATATGTTTAAAAATGATTATGATATTTTAAAAAAACTGTGAATTATAGATGACTTAAAATACTCCAATTTGATATTACAGTTAAACTACAGCTCAAATTTTGCAATAATCAGGAAGTAATTTGTGGTAAAACGGTTGATTTATCGAGAGATAACAACCAGTCAACTATAATTTTTATTTTTTTTTGAGGTAAACTATAATTTTACACATAATTAATAAATAACAAATCTCATGAAAAAAATTACTCTACTTTTTGCTGCATTGATGCTTTTGCTTTCTGTAACTGCACATGCTACTGAATTAAGATTAAACCTTGAAAACCCAGATGTAAGAAAATGTCTTATTGAAGCCACTAAATATGAAGGATGGGAATTAAGAGCGACTTACTTAAACGCTAATGAAAAATTAGTTATGGTTTTTGTAAAAGGAACAGATGTAAGAACGTACACAAGCATCTAAAAAATAAACCGTTAAATACCAAAAAGCCAACTTTTAAAAGTTGGCTTTTTGCTTTCAATAACATTAGAAACCCTTATTAAACACCAAATTGTGTTAAATGATGGTTTAAGTGTTTATAAAACATATTATTCCACTGTGATTTGGTTAAAGCTCCAAAAGAATGAGATTCCTTTCCATCAAAATAACCTTCTCCTAGTTCTTGAGTTTTTACTAGGTAATTAATTAAACGCTCTTTTTCTTCTATAAAATTCTTTTGCTTTGCTACTAAAAATTGTGGCGCGGTTCTAGAATTTTTAGGATAAGGTTTTTCATTCACTACGGCAGATTTTACAAATAGCTTTAACAACGCTTTTTTTAAACTATTGGGTTTTTTATGAATAGCTGAGTTCAACCCATAAGTGCAACACACTTATTATTTAGGACTTCAATAGGGTTATTATAATTAAACTTTCTAATAGGTCTGTAATTTAGTAATTTTTCAACTTCTTTTATTCTTTTGATTGATACTTCTCTAAGGTCTGTTTTCTTTGGAAAAAACCTTCTTATAACGCCTATTCTATTTTCTACTGTTCCTTTATCCTGAGAGGTATATGGTCTTGTAAAGTATGTTTTTACATTTAAGTCTTTCGCTATTTTATTGTGTTGTGCAAATTCTTTTCCATTATCAAAAGTTATGGTCTTTATCCAAGATGAGTTAAAGTTTGTGAGTCTTTTACTCATTTTTTGATAGACTTCATCTGCATTTTTACTACCCAGTTTTTCTATCATAGTTATCAATGTTGTTCTATCTGTCATTACTAATAACGCTGATTTGTGGTTGCTTCCCATCATTAAATCTACTTCTATATCTCCAATGCGAGAACGTTGGTTTACGACCTGGGGACGTTTATCTATGCCTACGCGCCCTGTTATTGCACCTCGTTTATCCTTTACATTGTTCCTTTTTTGCCTTCTACCTGTATGGCGTAGGTGTTTGTAAAGGTTCTTGTAGCGTTTGTGTTTTCTATGATTGCTATGTTTTGCAGTCCATATCCATTTATAAATAGTCTCGTGACTCACGCAGGTTTCAGCTTCTTTAGCAAGTCTTTTAGCTATGAGTTCTGGGCTCCATTTCTCATATTCCATTAATCCAGCAATACGTTCTTTAAGCTGATCTGTCAACGCTATAGACTTTGTTTTGGTACAATGCCTGTCATTTGTCTTTTGATGGGCGTGTTCTGGCAAGTATTTACCAGATGTTCGGCCTCTACTTGGTGTATTCCTCTTTAATTCTCGTGATATACTACTCTTATTAAAACCTATTGTTTTAGCTATTTGAGTAATACTTATTCCTGCATCTAATAACGCAGAGATTTGATACCTTTGTGGTAAGGTCAATTGTTTATAATGTTTCATCCAAAACGAATATAAATATTGAGCCTAAAATAGATGGGGCTAGCCCCATCTATTTTAAATATTCGTGTTGCACTTATTAATTGAACTTAGAATATCATCAAAAACCATTTCATAAGTTACATTACAATGAGCCAACATTTGATCTACACTCATTTTTCCCCATAGAGCCTTGGTGGTTGGCTCTAGTGTGTTTATTCTTTTAATAAGATTATTTGTTACTTCTAAATCAAAAATATTTTGCATTATTATATGTTAATTATAGTAAACTTCACCTTCATTAAAACCCGCGTTCTTTTTGAATTAATTCATAAGCCAACTGTACTTGCCTAAATTTTTCTTCGGCGCCTTTTTGGTGTTCTTCTCCCAAGTGAATCACCTTATCTGGATGGTATTTTTTAGCCATTTTTCGGTAAGCTTTTTTAATATCTTCAACAGAAGCATTTTTGTCAATTTCTAAAACCTTGTAAGCATTATCACTATTACTATAAAACATAGCTTTAATACTTTCATAATCTCTAGCTGAAATTCCTAAGTACCCTGCCATTTTATAAATTTGATGAACTTCATCTTCTGTTACCAAACCATCAGCCTTTGCTATACCAAATAAAAAATGAATGAGTTGCAAACGAGAAGCATGATCCATCATTTGTCTGATTTGCAAACAAACCGGACGCACAGAAATATTCTGTTTATTAATGTTTTTAAACAGCTTAAAAGCATGATTGGCACGTTCTTTACCATACATACCCACAAATTGCTGCCTTACAAAATCTAATTCGCGTTTGTCTTGTTTCCCATTAGCCTTTATAATTACTGAAGCTAAAATTAACAGACTCACCTCAAAATCTCCAGATTGCGTTTGCGTATGATACCTACTTCTAGTAGGCCTTCGGGGTTCACTAGTATCAAAAAAAGAACCACCTTCTGCTTTCCCGAAAGAATCAACCAAACTACCAACAGCCAAGCCAATAATAGCACCAATTGGACCACCAAAAGACCAGCCTAAAGCACCACCAATCCATTTAGAAAAACTCATGTATGTTTATAGATTTTAATTATTCTCAAATATAATATTTGTTGGTTGATTGTTTTATAGATTTGTTACACAATTGGTATCTTTGCAACTCAAAAAAATTGTTAAACTAAAAATTTAAAATATGTATCCAGCAGAATTAGTAAAACCAATGCGCGAAGATTTAACTAACGTTGGTTTTGAAGAATTATACACTGCAGAAGAAGTTGATGCAGCCCTAGCCAAAAAAGGTACTACCTTAGTAGTAGTAAATTCTGTTTGTGGTTGTGCGGCAGCAAATGCTAGACCAGGAGCTAAAATGAGTTTGAATAATGCAAAAAAACCAAACCATATTTTTACCGTTTTTGCGGGCGTTGATAAAGAAGCTGTTGATAAAGCACGTGGTTACATGGTACCATTTCCGCCAAGTTCACCAAGTATGGCTTTATTTAAAGATGGCGAATTAGTACATATGCTTGAACGCCATCATATTGAAGGCCGTCCAGCCGAACTAATTGCTGAAAACTTAATAGACGCCTATAACGAATACTGTTAATTTTTTTAAAAAATAGTAAAAGAGTCATATCAGTAGTTATGGCTCTTTTTTTTAGACGCAACCTTTTAACCTTTTTTACATCTCAATTTAAAACTACCTTTAGTATGAACAGAACACCAATTATTTTAATTGCTTTCTTATCCTTTACTCTATTGGCTTATAAATGTGATGATAATCAAGAAACGCTTACTCAAGAAACAGCACAGGTAGAGTTAAACAAATTGAAGTCTGAAATTGAAACTTTAGCTGCATCATCCGTTTGCGGGGAATCATATACCTGTCATTACATTGGTTTAGGAAGCAAACCTTGTGGAGGATTTTGGAGTTATATCACCTATTCTACATCTATAGATACCGAAAAACTAAAAAAACTGGTAGAAAGTTATAACGAAAACGAAAAAGCCTTTAATAGCAAATGGGAAGTAATGTCTGATTGCGCTATGGTAAATCCACCTACCAGCTTAAAATGTGAAAATAACAAGTGCATTGCTGAGTATTAAAAATAAGTTTTACTTATTTTTGGCGCATGCTAAAAATTTTATCATACCCCATAAGCGCTATTTATTACTTGTGTTTTTTATTAACACTCGTTGTTTTTCATCCTATCCAGTGGTTTTGTTTTAACGTTTTTGGTTATCAAGCCCACAAAAAAAGTGTGGATGCCTTGCAATTTTGCTTAATGCGATGTGCCAATATTTTAGGAACACGGTTTAGCTTTAAAAATCCATACAATATTGAAGCAAACCAGCCTTTAATTGTTGTAGCCAACCATCAAAGTCTTCATGATATTTATCCATTAACATGGTTTATGCGAAAATATCATCCAAAATTCATAAGTAAAATTGAATTAGGGAAAGGTATTCCTAGTGTGTCTTATAATTTGCGTCATGGTGGCGCCGCATTAATTGACCGAAAGAACCCAAGACAATCCCTACCTGCTCTTATGAAGTTTGGAGAATACATTGCTAAAAACAAAAGAGCAGCTGTCATTTTCCCAGAAGGAACACGCAGTAAAACAGGAAAACCAAAACCTTTTCAAACCAAAGGCTTAGAGATTTTATTCAAAAAAATACCTGATGCACAGGTTGTACCAATAACTATTAATAACTCATGGAAAATTTTAAAATATGGTAATTTTCCATTAAGTTTAGGTACACATGTTACTTTTACCGTGCATAAGCCTTTAAAAGTTAGTACCTTTGTAGATAAGCAAGAGCTTATTAAAACTATTGAAAGCACCATTACTAGTGCTGTTCACATATAAAACTTATACAGATGTCTTTAAAAAATAAGAGATTAGAGGTGATGCAGTTTTTGGAAAAAGACGTTGACGCTTTAATGGAAAAATATTTAATTCCGATTGATACCATATGGCAACCCACAGATTTTCTACCAAATTCTGAAACCACTAATGACACTTTTTTTGAAGAGGTTAGAGAAATAAGAGAGTTGGCCAAAGAATTACCTTATGATTTCTGGGTGGTTTTGGTTGGTGATATGATTACTGAGGAAGCCTTACCAACCTATGAGTCGTGGCTCATGGATGTAGAAGGGGTTAATCAAGTAGATGGGGGTGGCAACGGATGGTCAAAATGGGTAAAACAATGGACCGCCGAAGAAAACCGTCATGGTGATGTACTAAACAAATACCTTTACCTCTCGGGTAGAGTAAATATGAAAGAAATTGAAATTACTACGCAACATCTTATTGCAGACGGTTTTGATATTGGCACAGACAGAGATCCTTATAAGAACTTTGTATATACCAGCTTTCAAGAATTAGCTACCTATGTGTCACACAACCGGGTAGCTAAAATTGCTCGAAAAAAAGGAAACAAACGTTTGGCTAAAATGTGTCAAATCATTTCTGGGGATGAAATGCGTCACCATCATGCTTATTCTGATTTTGTAGACCGTATTTTTAAGGTAGATCCTAGCCAAATGATGATGGCTTTTCACTATATGATGAAACAAAAGATTACCATGCCTGCTCATTTTTTAAGAGAAACAGGCGGTAAAATAGGCTCTGCTTTTGAAGAATTTTCAAATACGGCACAGCGTATTGGGGTTTATACCTCAACAGATTATGTTGATATTCTTCAAAAATTAATCAATAGATGGGAAATTGATAAAATTACGGGGCTCACCGATGAAGCAGAAAAAGCGAGAGACTATTTAATGAAACTTCCCGCCAGAATGTATCGCTTAGCAGAGCGCATGAAAATTCCAGAAAATTCATTTCAATTTAAATGGGTAGAGCCAGCACTTACTAAATAATATCATATTCAACACAAAATTTAATTCCTTTCCATACACCGAAAGGAATTTTTGTTTTCATCATTATGTCTGAAAATCAAATCATAACTAAAACCAAAATTTTTGTAAAAGAAACCCTAAATGATGTGGAAGGTGGACATGATTGGTTTCATATAGAACGTGTATACAAAAATAGCTTGCTCATTGCTAAAAAAGAGCCTGTAGACCTTTTCGTGGTATCTTTAGGAGCGTTATTACATGATATTGCCGATAGTAAATTTCATAATGGCGATGAAACTGTGGGGCCTAAAATGGCGCGAGAATTTCTTTTTAAACAAAATGTTGATTCTACTATCATAGAGCACGTAGTCAACATTATCAAAAATATTTCTTTTAAAGGGGGGCATACCCCACAAACATTCCAATCGCCTGAATTAGATGTGGTGCAAGATGCCGATAGATTAGATGCCATTGGCGCCATTGGTATTGCCAGATGTTTTAATTATGGTGGTTTTAAAAACAGAGCTTTATATAACCCTAAGATAAAACCAAACCTCAATATGACCAAAGAAGTCTATAAATCGTCAACAGCTCCTTCTATTAATCATTTTTATGAAAAATTATTATTGCTTAAAGACAGGATGAATACACAAACTGGGAAAAAAATTGCCCAAGAGCGCCATAACTACATGCTAGCGTTTCTTGAGCAATTTTATAATGAATGGAATGGAATAAGATAAATTAACTAATTATCTTTTTAATTTCTTTTCTATAGTTTGATGCACTTTTTCCAGTAATATCATTAAAGGTTTTATTAAAATGTGAAAAATTATTGAATCCACATTCATAACACACATCAGCAATACTCATTTCACTTTCCTCTGACAGTAATTTTGTAGCATGTACCACCCTGTACTCGTTTACTACCTGGGTAAATGTTTTTCCGGTGGCTTTCTTAAAGTATCTGCAAAAGGCAGGCACTGTCATACTCACCTTATCGGCAATCTCATCTAAAGCAATGTGATTTTGAAAGTTTTTATTAACAAACTTAAATATGGTACCAATTTTTGCACTGTCTTGAGCTTCTGCTTCAAAGGCAACACCGTCTGCATTCAGTAGCATATAATCGTCAGTTTTAGCCAAGAAATCTAGAATTTCTAAAAATTTCAATACACGCTTTAAACCATCATGTTCAAGTAACTTTTCTATCTTCCTTCCAATTTTTTTCTTAGTATCTACTTTAAATCTAATCCCCTTTTTGGCTCTTTCAAACAAAGCAATAATATGACCCATTTCAGGAATTTGCAGAAAATCGTCTCCCAAAAAGTTCGATTTAAATTGTATGGTGGTTTCAGTTCCATTAGCTGTCAATCTATCTGTAAACCCATTATGTGGTAAATTAGACCCTATTAATATTAATTGACTATTATTAAAATATGATAGGTGATTACCAATATGTGTTTTTCCTTGCCCCTTATTTATGTAAATAAGTTCTAGCTCTGGGTGAAAATGCCAATAAGCGTCATTCTTATCAACTTGCTCAACGTGCTGTTTCACCAAAAGCGAACTCCCAAAACTGGGACTAATTTTTTTTAGAGTTGGCTTTTTATTAATCATAGCTTACCTTTTTACAAGCAAAATTAGCACTTATTATGCATACATTATATATTTTATTACCCTAATTGTGTGTTATATTAACTTTCTCACATATTAACATTGCCTTAACAGTTAAAATACCATATAAATAAGCAAAAATTGCTGTTTTCCTGTACCCTATCCTGCTCTATCTTTGTATTGTTAAACGTTGTTAACTTCAAAGTTTATGAAAAACGTCATTACAAACACAAAAAAATGAATTTTAGTAGCAACCATATTTGCTATCATTTTTGGGTTTTCTAATAACGTTATATTACTAATAAAAGAAGATTTAAAAGAAACAACGTTAGTTTTAGAAGAATAAATAAAAAGTCACCAAAGAAAAATATTTACAAAATTCATTAATAATTAGTTTAATGTCTTATTTAGTTTAGTTTAGTTAGTAAAAGTGAGCTGTGGTGGCTCACTTTTTTTGTCTCATTTTTCTCTTGTTCTTTCTTCTCCCTCCTTACTTATAAGACACCTGAACTATCACCTTTATATATTATGCATACATATAAAACTATGCCCAATTAACCCCTCTATATGCTCTATTATCCCTGTGTAAAGTTTACATAGATTTAACAGTTAATTTAGCACACATATTAGTCAATATCAGTGTTTTGCACCTTTTAAACCCAACCTATATTTGTACCGTTGAACGTTAATATTTTTAAATTATGAAAAACGTAATCTCAAACACAAAAAAAGGAATCTTAATGGTAACTATGTGCGCTACCGTTTTTGGATTCGCTAGTGATCTTAAACTGTTAATTAAAGAAGATTCTAAAAAAACAGCTTTAGTACTAGAACATGTAAAACAAGGTAATAAAATTTCAATCATTGACAACAGCGGTGTTGTTCTATATAAAGAACAGGTTCAAACTAATGGTCTTTATAAAAAAGGATTTGATCTTACATCTTTACCAGATGGTGATTATGTCTTTGAGGTTGATAAAGATTTAGAAATTAGCACGATTCCTTTTCATGTAACAGCTAACACTGTTACCTTTAATAAGGAAGATGAAACTACCATCTTTAAACCTTATGTGCGTCATGAAAATGACCTTGTGTTTCTAACCAAACTTTCTTTAAACCATGAAACGGTTGATATTGCAATCTATGGTGAATATGAAAATGGTTATGAACTAGTACATAATGAAAAAGTGAAGGATGCTAAAATTCTTGAAAAAGTATTCCAACTTAAGGGTGATACCAATTACAAAATTGTGGTTAACACCAATGATAAAACATTTACAAAATTCATTAATAATTAGTTTAATGTCTTATTTAGTTTAGTTTAGTTAGTAAAAGTGGGCTGTGGTGGCCACTTTTTTTTGGTCATTTTTTTAAATTCTTTGCTTTTAGAAATGTAAAGACTAAAGTCTTTCCCTTTGCATTTACAATACAATTATCTCATACATATACCATTTTATCTTAACCTAAATTTCACATAAAAATAACAGTCAATTTAGCACATAAATAAGTCAATATCAATGTTTTACATACTTAAAAACTAATGTAATTTTACAGTGTTGAACGTTATAAAACCCAAATTATGAAAAAAGTAATTAAACATTCAAAAAAAGGATTCTTAATGGTAACATTGTTTGCTACCTTGTTAAGTTTCGCCAATGATGCTTCAAAATTTAAAATTACATTTGAAGCAAAACGAACCCCACTTACTTTATATAATATAAAGAAAGGGAATGTTTTATCAATTAAAGATGAAAATGGCTTATTGTTATATAAAGAGTTACTCCAACAATCTGGAATTTACAGCAAAGGTTTCGACTTAACTTCTCTACCTAACGGCACTTACATGTTTGAATTGGAGAAAGATTTTGAAATCAAACTTATTCCATTTTATGTGAAGTCTAACACAGTTACTTTTCAAAAAAAACTTGAAGAAACCATTTTTAAACCTGCTTTTAGAGTAGAAGGAGATATGGTTTACATGAGTAAATTAAACCTTAATAGGAAGCCTTTAAAAATTAATTTCTATTTTTTAGATGGTAACCATTCTGAGTTAATGTATTCTAAAACATTAAAGAATCAACAACTGATAGAAAAAGCTTTTAAATTGGAAGGTCTAAGTCTTGGTACTTATAAGATTGAAGTTATTAGTGCCGACCACACCTTTGAAAAACACATTTACTAAACCCTCTCGTTTCTTATTTAGTTAAGTTGATTAAGGTGAGCAGTTTTGCTCACCTTTTTCATTCAAAAAAGGGATAATTGCCTGTTTTTATGAGATTCGTGTAGTTTACAATTCAACTCTGGTATCAATGCATCTTTAAAATATTTTCTTCTTGCCAGTTTTACCATAGCATGAATTTGTTCTGCTATTTTTCCCTCACCCCGCATTCTGGTACCATATCTTGAATCATTTAAGCTTCCACCGTGACAATCGGCTATTTGATGTAATACTTTCTCCGCACGGTCTGGCATCGTTTTTTTTATCCATGTTGTAAAAAGCCTACCTAAAGCACCATTTAATCGTATCACGGTATAGCCAATAGATGTAGCCCCATACTGCGCCACTACTTTGGCTAAAGATAAAATTTCATGACTATTAATTGAAGGTATAATTGGCGCTATCATCACATTGACAGGAATACCGTTATCACTTAATAGTTTAACTGTATCTAGACGCTTTTTTATGCTAGCCGTTCTGGGCTCTAAAATACGTTTTATATCTTCTGATAATGAGGTAATAGATATATTCACGGTAACTAAATTATCTTTAGCCAACTCGATTAACAGGTCTAAGTCTCTTTTTATCATGGCGTTCTTTGTAATAATACCTACTGGATGCTTATACTTTAAAAAAACCTCTAAACAACGTCTGGTGATTTCAAATTGCTTCTCAACGGGTTGATAACAATCCGTATTTCCAGACATAATGATTTGTACTGCTTTCCAACTTTTCTTGGTAATATGTGCTTCCAATAATTTGGCAGCCTCCTTTTTAACTAAGATATTTTGCTCAAAATCTAAGCCTGCCCCATAGCCCCAATATTCGTGTGAATTTCTGGCATAACAATAAATACATCCATGCTCACAGCCCTGATAGGGATTCATGGAATACAACATACCAACATCTGGACTTTTAACCTGATTCACTATGGTTTTTGGAAATACCTCAAGAAACTTTGTTTTATCTTCATCAAAAACCTCACCTGTTTTCTGGCAATACTCCAGAAAATCGTCTCGAACTTCATGGTACAATTCAAAAAATCGATTGGGTACATGCTCTTGCGCCCCACGACCTTTAATATTAGATTTAGGGTTCATACAACATTATTTTAGAACTGGAAGGGATTAAAACTAAACGCTCAGTAAAGTTACTTATTCTTGAAATAGAAATATGTTAAAGCTAGTGTTGTTTGTTAACAAAACACTTTTTCTCAAAAACTGCACCTGTTCTGCTTAAAACTATGCGCCTGGAAAATTAGCCTTACGTTTTTCTAAAAAAGCACTAGTTCCTTCGGCAAAATCTTGAGTTCCAAAACATCGCCCAAATTCCTCTATTTCTAATTCAAATCCATTCACGCCATCTTCAAAGTTGGCATTAATAGATCGTATGGCCGCGGCAATGGCTACTGATGAATTTCGGCTTATTTTTTCTGCCATAGTTTCACAAAATGGCAATAGTTCATCTGGTGTGGTTACATGGTTTACCAAACCATAATTTAAGGCTTTTTGCGCATCAATCATAGTAGCTGTCATAATCATTTCCATAGCTCTCCCTTTACCAACTAATTGGGTTAAACGTTGGGTACCCCCATATCCTGGAATAAGGCCTAAAGACACCTCTGGAAGCCCCACTTTAGCATTATCATTAGCTACTCTAAAATGACAAGCCATAGCCAATTCTAATCCGCCGCCTAAAGCAAAACCATTAATAGCAGCAATAACAGGAGTTGAGAGGTTTTCTACAAAATCAAATAAATCTTTTTGCCCTTTGGCTGCTAACTTTGTACCATCTTCAACATTAAAATGAGCAAACTCACTAATATCTGCACCAGCAACAAACGCTTTATCTCCGCTACCCGTAACTATTATAACTTTTATTTCTTCATCTTTGTCTGCTTCAAAAAAAGCATTGTGAAGCTCCCCAATAGTTTCTTTATTTAAAGCATTTAATTTCTTCGGGCGATTAATAGTTATCAAGGCAATCCCCTTGTTTTTCGTAAAAAGTACATTGTTGTAGCTCATAACACTTATTTTTTAGGAAAAGAAACGTTAAACGTAGTTCCCTCTCCATCTTTTGAATCGAAAGAAATGCTTCCGTTATAGGTTTCTACAATATTTTTTACCATGGCCAAACCAAGGCCCATGCCACTACTTTTGGTGGTAAACTTAGGTTCAAACACTTTATCTTTACTTTCATCAGAAACCCCAGAACCATTATCGGTAACACTTATTAACACATCGATCTCTGTTTCAGAAACTAAAATTTCAATCTTTGGTGTTTTCTCTTCCGTCATGGCTTGTATGGCATTTTTCACCAAGTTTGTTACCACACGTATGAGTTGTGTTCTATCAAATTTAGCGATTATTTCCTCTGAATCACACTTAAAAACAATATAATCTTCGTTGAAAATATCGAGCGCTAATTTTACAATTTGCACCACATTTAGCGTTTCTTTTTGCTGTGCTGGCATTTTTGCAAAATTAGAAAATGCCGAAGCGATAGAACTCATAGTATCTATTTGTTGAATCAAGGTTTTACTATATTCATCAAGTTTCTTATGAATATTCTCATCAGTAGGATCAAATTTGCGTTGAAAGTTTTGCACTGTTAATCGCATGGGCGTTAAGGGATTTTTTATTTCATGAGCCACCTGCTTTGCCATTTCACGCCAGGCCTGTTCGCGTTCACTTTTAGCCAATTGTACCGCACTTTCTTCAAGTTCATCAATCATGCTATTGTACGCACTTACCACGGTTGAAATTTCCTCCGTACTATCTTTAATTTCAATACGTTCATTACTACGTTCAAGTCTTGTGGCATTCATAATGTCACTAATGCTTTTTAGTGATTTTGTTATGTATTTTGACAATAAAAAAGCAATAGCAATAGCCATGAGCAATACAAATAAAAAGGCATACCACATGCGGGTTAGAAATTCTTCAAGCTCCTTTTTAAGAAAATCATCCTTTTCTAAATAAGGGATATTTAAAATAGCAATGGGTTTAGACCTATTGTCGGTAATATAAGTGTAAGACGATTGAAAGGTTTCACCATTTTCCTGATGTTTAGCTACAAACCTATGTTCTGCAATTTCAGAATCGCTTTTTACCTGAACAGTATTGCTAATAGCGTTCATAATGTGAGTGTCTAAACATTTATCAGCTACATTATTTTGAAAACCCGCTTTTGAAGAAATTAGAAGACCGCCTTCTAAATCATACAAGTTAATTTGTAATTTATGTATATCGGCAATATTGTAAATCTCTTCCTTGAAAATAAACGGAATGTTTTCAGTTTTTACTTCCCAAGTATTTTGTCTGCCATTTAAGGTACGTTTTATATGGGTTTGTATGTTTTCCTCTTTACGCTCTAACCTGCTTTCATGATAATCATGACTTTGCTCTCTATACTGGTAAATGGCTACGGCAGAAATAAGAATAGATCCCAACAAAACCAATAGAATCATGGCTAGAAAAATACGGGTACGAAGCGAAGGTTTTTTTGCTTTAAACAACACAGAATGTTACAAATTTTACAAGCTTAAATATAGCAATAATCAAACCAAACCTAGCTTCTATCAACAAAAAAATGACAACCAAAAGAGCGCATACTTAAGAGGCAGTAACTATTAAGCCTCTGGATTTTTTTCTCTAATATGCTTATAAACCTTAAAGCCCAGCATGATAAGTACACCCAAAACAAAAATACCAACTATACCCCAAACCCAGTTAATGGCACTTTTAAGAACCACCAAGAAAATGACAGCAAACAGAATAAATGTGGCGCCCTCATTCCAAATGCGCATATAGCTTGATGATTTCTTTACAATGTCATTTTGAAGTTGTTTGTAATACTGATGTGTTTTAAGGTGATAAATAAACAACAAAACAACAAAAGCTAGCTTAACATGCATCCAAGGTTCTTTTAACCAACCAGGAACTATAATAAGTAACCATACCGCAAAAATAGTTGCCAATATAGCAGATGGCCAAGTAATAATATACCATAAGCGTTTTGCCATGAGCTTTAATTGCTTACCTAGTATTTCTTTTTCTGGAGATGCCTTATGAAACGCTTCTATTTGATACACAAAAAGCCTTGGAATATAAAACAACCCTGCAAACCAAGTGATGACAAAAATAAGATGAAACGATTTTATATAGCCGTAATATTCCATATGGTGTTTTTAATTAACCGATTTTAATTCTGGATTTAAGTTCTTAATTATTTCTTTGTAAAGAAAATATCCTGTGACTAGAGTTGCTAAAACATCGGCAATTGGAAAAGCTATCCAAACTCCCAATTCTCCAAGAAAGACAGGTAAAATAAAAATAAGCGGAATAAAAAAAAGCCCTTGTCTGCTCAAGGTTAACCAAAGCGCTTGTTTTGCCTTTCCTATGGCTTGAAAATAAGCCGCTCCTATAAGCTGTAATGCAATGATAGGTGTGGCTGCAAACACCCAACGCATGGCTGCAGGTGTTTCTAAAATAACTTGAGCATCAGATGTGAATAACCTTGTAATGGTTTCAGGAAAGACCATTAAAAACACAAACACAATAGTTGCCAACAGTGCAGCATATTTTATAGCTGTATAAATCGTTTCTTTTACTCTTGCATATTTTTCAGCACCATAATTAAAACCAGCTATGGGAAGAAAGCCCTGCGCCACACCAAAAACGGGAAATAATGCAAACATGAGCATTCTACCAACTATAGCATATGCCGTAACCGAACTTTCCCCCCCTAGCGTATACAGAATATTATTCATTAGCAAATAAGTCACACTAACAATGGCTTGCCTTGATAGGGTTACAACTCCTAAGGAAGCTATTTCAACAACAGTCGCTTTATTTAGACCAAAGTGACATTTTGCAAGCTCTATTTCAGACTGTTTTGAGATAAAAAAGCCCAAAATAAATATAAAACATACCAAGTAAGATAAAGTTGATGCCCAAGCTGCACCAGCCATACCATAATCTAACACATAAATAAAAATATAATCTAACAGCAAATTACTGACTGACGGTAGCATCATAGCATACATAGCAACTTTTGGCTTACCAACAGCCCTTATTACTGTATTTCCCATCATGCAAAGCCCTAAAAAAGGCACTCCATAAAGCACAATAACATAATACGTTTTTGCAGGTTCTAATATATTTCCTTTCCCTCCAAAAGTTGGCACGATACTGTCAACAAACCAAAGCCCCAAGATGACCATAGTAACGGTAAAAAGAGTTGTTAAGGTAATTTGATTCCCAAAGGTTGTTCGTGCTTTTTCTTTATTTTCTGCACCAAGTGCTCTTGAAATAATTGATGAACCACCAACTCCTATGGCCATACCTAAAGCAGCAATGAAAAATGACACTGGCAATACAACATTTATAGCAGCTATGGCCGTTGACCCTATCCAATTCCCCACAAAAACGGTATCTACTAAAATGTTAAGCGACATGACCAAAATACCAATAGAAGCTGGAACAGCTTGTTTTACCAGTAATTTACCAATGGGCTCAGTCCCCAAACCATGTGATATCAGCCGAGCCATTATACGGCAACAGTTTCAGATGTTACCCAATGATTTATCCACTGCGATAACAACGTTACAAAAGCGTCGTCATCATTTAAACATGGTACGGTTTTAAAGTGCTTCCCACCTACTTCATGAAAAATCTCCTGACCTTCCATAGCTATTTCTTCAAGCGTTTCTAAACAATCGCTTACAAAGGCAGGCGTAACAATTGCCATATTTTTAATACCTTGTTTTCCTAAACGCTCTATCGTTCTATCTGTATAAGGTTGCAACCAAGGATCAAATCCTAATCGTGATTGAAATGAAGTAGAATAGGTACCTTCTTTTAAACCAAGTTTTTCAGCAACCAAACGCGTTACTTCTAAACACTGATGCCGGTAACAAAACTCATGTGCTTTACTTGAGGTTACACAACAATTTCCATCAATTTTACAATGTGAATTTGTAACATCACTTTTTCTGATATGGCGTTCAGGAACTCCATGATATGAAAATAAAAGATGCTGAGGATTTTCGCCTTCTATATGTGATTTTATAGAATTTGACAGCACCTCAATATAATCTGGTTTATTATAAAATGCAGGAACTGACTCAATGTTTATATCTGGAAAAAAATCATGGCGTAACTTTTCAGCCAAAACTGTTATGGTTTCTGTAGTTGCCATGGCAAACTGCGGATATAATGGAAACAACAAGATATCATTTACCCCTTGATCTACCAACTCCTGAATGCCATTGTGAATAGACATGCTGCCATAACGCATAGCTAAAGATACGGGGACATCTACCTGCTTTTGAACTTTATTTTGAAGGCGTTCAGAAATAACAATAAGTGGCGAGCCTTCTTTCCACCAAATTTTTTTATAGGCTGCTGCCGAAGCTTTAGGGCGTGTTTTTAAAATTATTCCTCTTACCAACAAGGCTCTTGCTACGTAGGGGATGTCTATAACACGCTCATCCATTAAAAATTCTCCTAAATATTTTTTTACATCTTTAGGTTCTGGACTATCAGGGGAACCAAGATTAACAAGTAAGACTCCTTTTTTCATTATATTTTTTTAGCATCACAAAAATACAATGATTTCACTAATATAAAGAAAAACAAGAGGTAATTCTAAACGGCATCAGAAGTCACCATTCTTAATAACGACATAAAAACTAACGCGTATAGTTCTTTCAGTTATAGCGCTAATAATTGACGCCTTTAATGGTCCTTTATTTTACTTAGCAAAAATTGATAATGTTCATGTGACTTTTTCTGACTATAAGTACAATCTTGAAAAATCCCACAGGACGCACTTGAACTAATCAATGATTTATGGTTGTGTTGCTTTGAAAGCGCTTCTATTTCTGGAGTTAAGTATTTCATATTCTATTGTTAAGTTACTGTATTGTAGTTGTTTTTTACCATAAAACCTTACAATTAACTTAATGACATCACATATTTTTTAGGAGTTGTTCCATACTTCTTTTTAAAGGCCGCGATAAAATGACTTGAGGTACTGTATCCCACTTTATGCCCTACTTCATTCACGTTATTTTCGCCTGACTCAAGTAGTTTTCGTGCCACTTCCATTTTATAATCAAATAAAAAACTAAAAACAGAATCGCCATAAATTTGCTTAAAACCCTCTTTTAACTTTTTTAAACTTAGCCCGATTTCATCTGCTAACTCCTGAAGCGAAGGCGGTTCAGCCATTTGAGCTACAATAATATCTTTAGCTTTACGAATTTTAATGACGTTAGTTTCATCTACTAAAAACGGACATTGTTCAATATTAGCTTCTTCACTTCTATTGAAATATAAACTTAATAACTCATAAGCCTTCCCTCGAAAATATAAGGGTTTTATAGATGAATTCAACCCATAGTTTATCAATTGATTTAGCACAATGGCCATAGATGGCGAAATAACACCGTCTTTATAATATTTTTTATCCCGATTATCTTCACTTAAAAAGGTGATATAATCGGCCTCATGAGAGAAAAAACCATGAAATTTCTTGATAGAAATTAAAATCGATACCATCCATGAGTGCGGATTGATTTCTAAATGAATGGGTAAATCGCGCTGCGGATTATAAAGCAGTAAAGAATTTTCTTCAAGAATATTTAATTTATAGCGCCCTTCGTTAAACACAAATTGACTTGACCCTTTAACACAAAAATGAAATTGAATAAAATCACTATCTATTTCTTTGGCAACAGATTGCGTTTTATTTTCTTCATTTTTAAAGGTTAACACCAAAACACCTTCCTCTACCAACGTTTCATTAAATGAACTTTGAGCGACATTTTTATCGGAATCAAATTCTGTATTCATAAATTTTATTTAGATTTATTCTAAATTAATTGTTTAAAAACCTCCTGTACCCTAACAAAATTATGATATTTATCCTGTTTTATAAAAAAACAACGCAAAAAAACCACAAACGACAATAAAAGTTCTTTTATCGTTACTTTTTTTTAGGGCATCCCTATATTTTTGCTTCACATTTTCAGGTATTAAGCATGCAAAAGTATAACATTAGTAGAAGTAAGTACTTTTACGCCATTGGTTTGAGTTACAAAAAAGCCGATGCGGAAATAAGAGGGCACTTTAGTTTAGATGACGAATCTAAGCTTCGCCTCCTTGCTCAAGCTAAAACGAATAATATTGAAAGCTTAGTGGTAACATCAACCTGTAACCGTACTGAAATTTATGGTTTTGCAGAGCATCCTTACCAACTTATCCAACTACTTTGTGACAATACAAGAGGCACCGTTGAAGAATTTAGAGAAGTAGCCTACATTTATAAAAATAAAGAAGCTATTTCACATATGTTTCGTGTAGGCTCTGGTTTAGATAGCCAGATTCTTGGTGATTTTGAAATTATAAGTCAGCTTAAACAAAGCACAAAACTGTCACGCAAACACGGGTTACTCAATCATTTTACAGAACGTTTAGTAAATGCGGTGATTCAAGCTAGTAAGCGCATTAAAACAGAAACCAATATTTCATCAGGGGCCACATCGGTTTCTTTTGCCTCAGTGCAATATATTTTAAACAGTATAGAACAGGTTTCTAATAAAAATATTTTACTTTTTGGAACAGGAAAAATTGGAAGAAATACCTGTGAAAACCTGGTAAAACACACTAAAAATGAGCACATCACTTTAATCAATAGAACCAAAACAAAAGCCGAGCAAATTGCTGGTAAGTTTAATTTGATTGTTAAAGATTATGCCAATTTACAAGAAGAAATTTCTAATTCTGATATTTTGATTGTTGCCACTGGTGCCCAACGCCCAACCATTGACAAGCATATTATTCAGTCTGAAAAACCCTTATTGATTCTTGATTTATCTATTCCAAAAAATGTAGACGCTAATGTTGAGGAACTTGATAATGTGTCACTTGTGCATTTAGATCATCTTTCGCAAATTACAGATCAAACTTTAGAGGCAAGAAAAGCCCAGATTCCTATGGCTGAAGCCATTCTAGATGAAGTAAATTTAGAATTCAGCGAATGGTTAGAAACTAGAAAGTTTGCACCAACTATTAAAGCCTTAAAACATAAATTATCTGATTTTGCTGCTGCCGAATTGGAAGTGCAACGTAAAAAACATGCTGATTTTAATGAGACTCAAGCCGCAATTATTAGCAATAATATTATTCAAAAAATCACTAACCACTTTGCCCATCACTTAAAAGATGATGATGTTCCTACCGACGAAAGTTTGGAACTCATAAAAAAAGTGTTCCAGTTAGAACCTTCAACAAAACATGTCTAAAACCATAAGAATTGGTACACGCGATAGTGAGTTAGCACTATGGCAGGCCAACATAGTTAAACATCAACTTGAAAATTTAGGGTATGTTACAGAGCTTGTTCCCGTAAAATCTACGGGCGATATAGTTCTTGATAAACCCCTATACGAACTGGGCATTACAGGTATTTTCACCCGAACGCTTGATATTGCTATGCTTAATCATGATATTGATATAGCTGTTCATTCCTTAAAAGATGTACCAACAGTGTTACCAAAAGGCATTGTTCAAGCAGCAGTGTTAAAACGTGGAAATGTAAATGATACGCTGGTTTTTAAAAACAACGAAGAATTTTTAGGAGCCAAAGATGCTGTTATTGCCACAGGAAGCTTAAGAAGACGTGCCCAATGGCTCAACCGTTTTCCCACGCATACCATTGTTGATTTACGTGGCAATGTGAACTCCAGACTACAAAAGCTCAAAGATAACGACCAGTGGAATGGTGCTATTTTTGCCGCTGCAGGCATTGGAAGAATAGGAATACGCCCTGATGAAGCCGTTAATTTAGATTGGATGATCCCAGCGCCAGCGCAAGGTGCCATTATGATTACAGCTTTAGGCGAAGATGATTTTTCTCTTAAAGCATGCGCCCAACTAAATCATGAAGAAACAGAAATTTGTACCACTATTGAACGTGAATTTCTAAACAAACTTGAAGGTGGTTGTACCGCTCCTATTGGTGCTCTGGCCGTAATAAAAAATAATGAGATTAACTTTAAAGGTGTTTTGCTAAGTGAAGACGGCTCTAAACGTATTGATGTGACCCGAGTTAAAAATCTTGGTGAACACAAAGATATGGCACAATTTTGTGCAGACTTCATTATAGAGCGCGGTGGTAAACGCCTCATGGATACCATTAAAAACTCCACTAAAAAAGCTAAAGTGTTTTCTACGAAATCTTTTACAGAAGATCAACGCTTATTGTTTCATGAAAAGGTAGTAGCTGACAGTTCTGACTTTATAAAAATTGGGTTAAATAGAATTCATCCACGATTCATAAAAAAAGAAATTGAAAATGTAATTATTACCAGCAAAAATGCGGTAGAAGCCCTATCTACAAACTTTTCTTCCAGTGAATTACAGTTTAAAAATATTTATTGTGTAGGACGACGTACCAAACGGTTAATTGAAAACAAAATTGGCCCCGTAACCCATACCGAGAAAAATGCAAAAAAACTTGCTGAATACCTTGTGGAATATATGGAGGGAAGTGAGGTAACTTATTTTTGTAGCGATATTAGACTGGATGATTTGCCTACCATATTAGAGAAAAACAACATAGCAGTGAATGAGGTTGAGGCTTACCAAACTAAGTTTGACGGATTTAAAGTAGCCGATTCTATTGAAGGTGTCATGTTTTACAGCCCCTCAACCGTTGATAGTTATGTTGAAAAAAACAAAAACGAGATTATCGCGTTTTGCATAGGAGAAACCACAGCTAAAGCAGCAAAAAGGCATTTTGATGATGTGAGAATTGCCAAAGTGCCAACTGTTGAAAGTGTTATAGAATTAGTGAATCAACATTATATTTAACGGTTTTTGGTTATTCATTTCAGGTCAATAGCCTCTGCTCAAACCTCATAGCCAACAACTCAGAACAAATAACTATGATTAAAAACGATTTATTTTTAAGAGCTTTAAAGGGAGAAACGGTAAAACGCCCTCCAGTTTGGATGATGCGTCAAGCAGGAAGATATCTACCGGAATTCATGGCCATACGTGAAAAATACGACTTCTTTACCCGTTGCCAAACGCCTGAGTTGGCCAGTGAAATTACTGTACAACCCATTAGAAGATACGGTATGGATGCGGCCATTTTGTTTAGCGATATTTTGGTTATTCCACAAGCCATGAACATCGAGGTACAAATGAAACCTAACTTTGGACCATATTTACCAAATCCTGTTCGTACCCAAAAAGATGTTGACAATGTTATTGTTCCAGATGTCACTCAGGCCTTAGATTATGTATATCAAGCCATAAAAGCCACCAAAGAATTACTTAATGACGATATTCCGTTAATTGGTTTTGCTGGTTCGCCATGGACTATTTTATGCTATTGTGTACAAGGCCAAGGCAGCAAAACCTTTGATAAAGCTAAGGAGTTTTGTTTTACTAACCCCGCAGCCGCTCATCAAATGCTGCAAAAAATAACAGATACCACCATTGCTTACTTAAAAGAAAAAGTAAAGGCTGGTGTTAATGCGGTTCAAGTCTTTGATTCTTGGGGTGGTATGCTTTCTCCAACCGATTATCAGGAGTTTTCATGGCAATATATCAATCAAATTATTGAAGCTTTAAAAGATAACGCTCCAGTCATTGCATTTGGAAAAGGCTGTTGGTTTGCACTAGGGGAAATGGCCAAAAGTAAAGCGTCGGCTTTAGGTGTAGATTGGACGTGTTCTCCACAAAACGCCCGTTATTTAACGGGTGGAAATATAACATTACAAGGTAATTTTGATCCTACGCGCTTGTTATCACCCCCTGCAACCATTAAAAAAATGGTACATCAAATGATTGATGACTTTGGAAAAGATAAGTATATTGTAAATTTAGGGCATGGTATTTTACCAAACGTTCCTTTAGATCATGCAAAAGCCTTTATTGATGCGGTAAAAGAATATGGTCAGTAACAAAAATAAAATGCCTTTTACCTTTTATATCATTACCATATAAAAGGTAAATTCAATTTTAGCGATGGTTTTTCTTTCCTTATAAAGTTCAAAAATAACGCTGTAAGCTAAAGCTAAAACAACGTCATGATTAAACATATATTTTCAGGAATTCAAGCATATTTTGGGGTATTTAGCCTCATTTCTAAACTTAAACTTTGGAAATATTTTGCCATACCCATGCTAATTTCTTTACTTACTGCTGTAATTATAGGTGTTTCAGCATATGGGTTATCGGACAACATTGGGCAGTTTATCTCTCAAATATGGGTTTGGGATTGGGGCAAAGAAACCTTTTCTACCATAGGAACTTTTATTGGTGTCATCATTGTTTTAGCCATAGGACTTATATTGTACAAGCACATTATCATGGCTTTTTCAGCACCATTTATGAGTCCTGTTTCAGAGAAAATTGAAGCGCATTTAACTGGTTTTAAACCGCATTCATATAGAAATACATCGTTTATTCAACAGCTATGGCGTGGTATTAAAATCAACCTTAGAAACCTGATGATGGAACTGGTATTGACCATGCCTATTTTGCTTCTAAAGTTCATTCCAGTAATAAATATATTTTCAGTCGTGCTATTATTTACTGTACAAGCCTATTATGCAGGTTTTGGAAATATGGATTACACTTTAGAACGCCACTTTAACTATAAAGAAAGTATTAAATTTGTTAAACACCATAAAGGTATAGCGATTGGAAATGGTATCATCTTTATTTTGTTTTTATTAATTCCTGTAATTGGTGTAATTTTAGTGTTACCTTTATCGGTTACAGCAGCTTCGGTTAAAACTATTGAAGTCTTGACATTAAAAAACAAACTTGTTAATGCAGATTAACTGTTCAATATATACCATTCAACCAGTATTATCACTTGATCATTGGGGTATATATGATTTTGTTTCTGCAAATAAAGATAGGTTAAACCGGTATTTTCCAAAAACTTTAGCACAAAACCTAACTCCAGAATTATCCCAAGTTTTTGTTGAAAACAAAATCCGTGAGTTCAATTCAAAAAAAGAGATTCTATTTACCTTAAAGCCACAAAACGCAAATAAAATAGTTGGTTTAATCTACCTTAAAGCTATTGATTGGATTAAAAAACAAGGTGAGTTTGCCTATTGTATTGATTACAAACACAAAGGGAAAGGGGTAATTTCTGAAGCCATAGCGTTACTATCAAAACACGCATTTAATGAGCTTAAACTGGAAACGCTTCAAATCATAGTGCATAAAAGCAATACGCCAAGTATTACAGTAGCTACTTCATGTCATTTTACTTGGATAAAAACATTAAAAAAAGCATTTACACCCCCAAAAGAACGTGCGCTCAATATGGAACTATACGAGCTATATCATAAAATAAACTAACAGTAATGAAAGATCAATTTTTCAACTATATACACACCCTTCAAGACCAAATTACTTCAGCCCTTGAAGCTATTGACGGTCATGCCGAGTTTCAAGAAGATCTCTGGGACAGGCCAGAGGGTGGTGGCGGAAGAACCCGCGTAATTCAAAATGGAAATGTTTTTGAAAAAGGCGGTGTAAATATTTCTGGTGTACACGGAAAACTTCCAAAGTCTATGCAAACGTATTTTAAGGTTGGTGATGTTGACTTTTTTGCCTGCGGATTAAGTCTCGTTCTTCATCCAAAAAACCCAATGGTTCCAACAGTTCATGCCAATTGGCGTTACTTTGAAATGTATAATGAAGAGGGCAACATTATAGACAGCTGGTTTGGTGGCGGCCAAGACTTAACGCCTTATTATTTATTTGAAGAAGATGCTATTCATTTTCATCAAACCTGTAAAACAGCTTGCGATAAACATAACCCTGAGTTTTATCCGAATTACAAAAAACGATGCGATGAGTACTTTTATAACGCACATAGAAATGAAGGGAGAGGAATAGGAGGCTTGTTTTTTGATTATTGTAAAGCTACAGACAAAATGAGCATGAACAATTGGTACAGCTTTGTTACTGAAATAGGTAATAGCTTTTTAGAGGCTTATATCCCCATAGTTGAAAAACGAAAAGATTTAGATTATACTGAAGCACAACGTAACTGGCAAGAAATTCGTCGTGGGCGTTATGTTGAATTTAATTTAGTACATGATAAAGGCACATTATTCGGACTTAAAACCAATGGTCGTATTGAAAGTATTTTGATGAGCTTACCACCGCATGTACAATGGGTTTATGACCACCACCCCGAACCAGGAAGCGAAGAAGAAAAATTAATAACCGTTTTAAAAACACCTAAAGATTGGGTATAAAAAAACTACTATATACTTATATAATTTGCTGCACACTACCTACTTTGGCGCAGGATAGTATTGCTAAAAGTGAATATATTACAGGGTTCCCTGATAAAATATCAGCCAGATTATCGTTAGTAAACACAGCAAATATCTTTTTCTTTGCAGATAATGACGGGGAAGAATACGAATTACGCCCAAATGAAAGAGATTACTTAGGAGCATCACTTTTATTTAGAAGCGTAGAACTTGCGTTTGGGTTTTCTCCTAAATTTTTAAACACGAATAAAGATAATGCCGATTCTGAATTGTTTAACTTAAACTTCAGAATGTTTTACCGCCAATGGATGCAAACCATTGATTTTTACTACCAAAAGGGATTTTCTTTTAGCGACAATAATTTTTCCTCATTTTATTTTCCTGAAATAGAAACCTTAAAACTTGGAGGTGCCACATCGTATATATTCAATAAAAAATTCTCGTTTAGAGCGATAGGCTATCAAAACGAAAAGCAAAATAAAAGTGCTGGAAGTTTTATTCCTAAACTTTCGCTGTATTACACCAAGTTTTTTGTTAATACAGATAATCTTAGCGAACGCGCTACTTCTTTTGATATAGCCATTTCGCCAAGTTATTATTATAACTTTGTACTATCTAATAAACTCTTATTTTCTGCTGGAGCATCGTTTGGTATGGGTTTAAGTCATTCTGAAAATGTAGGCGCCGAAAATATAAACACTATTTTGTATGAGCTTACTGGACGCGTTGTATTAAGCTATAATTCTGATTCATTTTTCTCAGGCATTAACACCAATATCTCCGTTTTAGAAAAAAGTATTGGTAATACTAACAGACAAGGTGACGCTATCAGTTTTATTGAATTATATATAGGATATCGCTTTAAAGCACCCAAAAAATTTATGAAATGGGCCGATGATGTTAATGACTTTATTGGCTTTTAAAACCAAAAATTATGTACCCATTACGAAGAAATAGACGATTAAGAACCAACGAAGCCATTCGTTCTTTAGTTCGCGAAACCATTATAACCCCAAACGACTTTTTAGTACCATTATTTGTTGTTGAAGGCAAAGGTATAAAAGACGAAATTCCATCAATGCCTAATTATTTTCGTTATAGTTTAGATTTGCTTGAAAATGAAATAAAAGAACTGTGGAAATTAGGGCTAAAATCGGTATTGCTATTTGTTAAAGTGCCTGATAATTTAAAGGATAATGCAGGAGAAGAGGCTTTAAATCCTAATGGACTCATGCAACGTGCTATAAAAACAGTTAAAAACGTTTGTCCGGATATGCTCGTCATGACCGATGTGGCCTTAGACCCTTACTCCGCTTACGGGCATGATGGCATAATTGACAACGGAGAGATTGTTAATGATGCAACCGCTCTATTTCTTGCTGAAATGAGCCTTTCTCACGCTGAAGCTGGAGCCGATTTTGTGGCGCCAAGTGATATGATGGACGGACGTATTTTAACCATTCGGGAGGCTTTAGAAGATGAAGGTTTTATAAATACAGGTATTATGAGTTATTCGGCTAAATATGCTTCATCATTTTACGGCCCTTTTAGAGATGCTTTAGACTCTGCTCCTGTTGATTTAGTTGACATTCCAAAGGATAAAAAAACCTACCAAATGGATTACGGCAACCGATTTGAAGCCATTAAAGAAACCGAAATGGATATTGAAGAAGGTGCAGATATTGTTATGGTAAAACCTGGCCTTTCTTACCTAGACATTTTAAGAGACATTAAAAATGAAGTTGATGTACCTGTAGCCGTGTATCAAGTATCAGGAGAATACGCTATGATTAAAGCTGCAGCCCAAAACGGATGGTTAGACCATGACCAAGTGATGCTAGAAACCACTATAGCTTTTAAACGTGCTGGGGCAGACATTATCGCCTCGTATTTTGCGAAAGATGTAGTTAAATTGATTTCTTAATTTAGCACCTGTAAATTAAAATACAATGACCACACTTATATTTTGGGCCACCATTTCCATATTCTTTTCCTTTTTATGTTCTATCCTAGAGGCTGTTTTACTTAGTGTTACCCCAACATTTATCAATATAAAAAAACAAGAAGGGAGAGACTACGCCTTTACCCTAGAAGCACTTAAAAAAGATGTAGATAAACCACTTATTGCCATACTTACTTTAAACACCATTGCGCATACCCTAGGGGCCATGATGGTAGGCATTGAAGCTGAAAAACTTCCTTTTAAACTTGAATTTTTTGGTATTAATACCGTTGGTATCGTTTCAGCTATCATGACTTTTTTAATTTTGGTGGCTTCAGAAATCATCCCCAAAACCATAGGTGCTACCTACTGGAAAGGTTTAGCTAATTTTGCATCAAAAGCCCTTACTATCATGATTTTTCCTTTAAAATGGACCGGGATTTTATGGGTATTGCAGCTCACAACAAAACTCATTGGAGGTACAGGGCACGGCAGTGTATTAACTCGCGAAGGTTTTGTAGCCATGACCGATGTAGCTCACGAAGAAGGAGTGTTCCAGGAAAATGAAAGCAAAATCATAAAAAACCTACTCAATTTTAAGGAGATTTTTGCCAAGGATGTGATGACCCCTAGAACGGTGATGAAAACAGAGAACGAAACTACAACGGTTGAAGATTTTTTCAACAAAAATTTAAACCTACGGTTTTCAAGAATACCTGTGTACACTGATGAGCATGATAATATTACGGGGCTTGTTTTAAAAGATGAAGTATTTAAGGAAATGGCTCTTGACAACGGTTCAAAAAAACTCTCAGAACTCAAGCGAAATATTATTGTAGTAGACAGGAGTTTACCTATTCCAACACTGTTTGAACAATTGGTTGAAAGCCGAAACCATATGGCTTTGGTTGTTGATGAATATGGCTCGGTAAGTGGCTTAGTAACCATGGAAGACGTTATAGAAACCTTACTCGGACTAGAAATTATGGATGAAAGTGATAATGTGTCAGACTTACAGGTTCTAGCTAGAAAAAGTTGGGAGTCTAGAGCCAGAAAACTTGGTATATTTGAGGACAACAAACCCAACAAATAAATGGATATGGATACTTGCATCATTAATACGCCCTTAGGTTATACCCAAATAACAGGTGATATTAATGGCATTGCTGCAATTACCATACTTGATTCTAAAGAAGAAACAACCAAGATTATTCCCGAAAGTTTAAAGGATTGCGCTACGCAACTTAACGAATATTTTGAGGGTCTTAGAAAAACATTCCATTTAAAATTAAACCCACACGGTACCGATTTTCAATTAAAAGTTTGGAATCAACTTCAAAATGTGCCATTTGGAAAAACCATAAGCTATTTAGATCTATCAAAACAATTAGGTGATGCCAAAGCTATTCGAGCTGTGGCGAATGCCAATGGGAAAAACCCACTCTGGATTGTAATCCCTTGCCACCGCATTATTGGTAGTGATGGCAACTTAACAGGATATGCAGGAGGTTTGCACCGCAAACAATGGTTATTACAACATGAAAGCCCTTATAAACAGCAAAGCTTGTTTTAACCTTCGATTTTTAATTTTAAATACATAAAATATTTCTATATTTAGTTAACCTAAATAGCTTGTAATGAAATTCCTTAAAAAATTTGTGAAGTGGCTTGCTATCATTTTACTGTTTATTGTTCTTTTACTCTATATTTTCGATTATAGTTACATTTTAAGAGGTGTTCGTATCGTTTACTTCACAGGTCATAAAACGGTTTGGATTGATGACTATCCTTATTTTGACAACGACACCATTGCTAAAGGCGATAGCAGCCAGCCGTGGCCATTACATAAAAAATATAACACGGTAGCCCCTTCCGAAAAACTTAAGCAAATCAATGCAGCTTTAGAAACAGTTGCTTACCTCATCATTAAAAACGACAGTATATTTTATGAGTGGTACGCACCTAACTATGGAAAAGACTCTAAGACAAACTCTTTTTCAATGGCTAAAAGTATTACTACGGCCATGCTAGGAAAAGCTATTATGGATGGACACATAAAAAGTCTGGATCAACCCATTGGTGACTTTTACCCTCAATTTAAAGATGAAAAAACAACTGTGGGCGATTTAGCCTCTATGGCCTCTGGTTTAGACTGGGTTGAGCATTATACGAGTCCGTTTTCATTAACCGCAAGAGCTAATTACGATGACGATTTAGCCGAGACCATGCTTAATTTAAAAGTGATAAAAGAACCCGGAAAATCGTTTGAATATTTAAGTGGAAACACCCAATTATTAGGAATGATTATCCAAAAGGCCACAGGCAAACCTTTAGCCCAATACCTTTCAGAACGTTTTTGGATCCCTTTGGGCGCTACCGAAGATGCTCTTTGGCAATTGGATGATGCAAAAAACAGACTCGCTAAAACATTTTGTTGTATTTCTAGTGATGCTAGAGATTTTGCCCGATTTGGAAAACTCTACAAGGACTACGGAAAATGGAATGGTAAACAGTTGTTAGATTCTACTTTTGTAGCAAAATCTATAACGCCCCGATTTCCTGAAAGTCCAGAGTATGGTTACGGTTGGTGGTTAAGAAAGAGCAACGACAGAAGCTTCTTTTTAATGCGTGGTCATCACAGCCAATACGTTATTGTCGAACCTAACGACAATGTGATTATTGTAAGATTAGGACAACGAACTTCTAGTGATGAAGGCAAAAAACCATTCACCTCAGATATGGACGTGTATATTGATGAAGCCTATAAAATGCTAGAGCAATGATTTCAAAATTGAACCTTGAAAACATCTTGTTTTTAGACATAGAAACGGTTCCTGAAACCCAACACTTTTCAGATTTAGACGAAACGAAACAAATTCTTTGGGATCATAAATCGAAATATCAAAGAAAAGAAGATTTCACGGCTGAAGAATTTTACGAACGTGCAGGCATTTGGGCCGAATTTGGAAAAATAGTTTGTATTTCTGTGGGCTATTTCAAGATTCAGAGTGAGGAATTAAGACAATTTAGAGTCACTTCTTTTTACGGTGATGAACTTAAAATTTTAAATGATTTTAAAAACCTACTCGAATCACATTTCAATCAAACAAAACACTTACTTTGTGCCCATAATGGTAAAGAATTTGACTTTCCGTACATTGCACGCCGTATGATTATTCATAACATAGAACTGCCTACCAAACTTAACTTATTTGGAAAAAAACCGTGGGAAGTGGCACATTTAGATACTTTAGAATTATGGAAATTTGGTGACTTCAAAACCTATACGTCCTTAAAGTTGCTCACTAATGTTCTGGGCATTCCTTCTCCAAAAGATGATATTGATGGCAGTGAAGTTTGTCGGGTGTTTTATGAAGATAACGACATAGACCGCATTATCGTATATTGCGAAAAAGACACCATAGCTGTGGCTCAAATTCTTTTACGTTTACGAGGCGATGCTATTCTAACAGACGATGAAATCGTTCATATCTAAATGAAAGACACTACTATATTAAAAATTAAAAATCTCTCCATTTCCTTTGGAACCAATGAAGTCATTCATAACATATCTTATACCCTTCATAAAAATGAAATTTTAGGTATTGTAGGTGAATCTGGTTCAGGGAAGTCGGTGTCTTCATTAGCTATTTTAGGCTTGCTTCCCAAAAAAATAGCGCAAATTACTAGTGGTTCTATAACTTTTGAAGATCAAGATCTTACAAAATTACCTTCAAAAGCCTTTCAAAAATTAAGAGGACGAAAAATTTCAATGATTTTTCAAGAGCCAATGAGTTCTTTAAATCCTTCAATGACCTGTGGCAATCAAGTTTTAGAAATCTTATTACAACACACTAATTTATCTAAATCTGAAGCAAAAAAAGAAACACTCATATTATTTGAAAAAGTAAAATTACCACAACCCAAACGCGTGTTTTCTGCTTATCCGCATGAAATATCAGGAGGTCAAAAACAACGGGTTATGATTGCTATGGCATTGGCTTGCAAACCAGATATCCTTATTGCAGACGAACCCACCACAGCACTTGATGTTACGGTTCAAAAAGACATTATAAACCTTTTAAAAGCCCTTCAGCAAGAAACCAAAATGAGCATTATTTTTATCACTCACGATTTGGCTTTAATTTCTGAAATCGCTAACCGGGTATTGGTCATGTATAAAGGCGATATTGTGGAGCAAGGAGCGGTTACCAAAATTTTTACAGACCCTACGCACAATTACACCAAAGCGTTAATTAATGCACGACCTTCTTTAGATGTTCGCTTAAAAACTTTACCTACTATACATGATTATTTAAATCACACTATTGCTAAAGCTATTATTACTGAAAATATGCGGCAAAAAGCACATACCATCATGTATAGCAAGCCACCGTTATTAGAGGTTTTAAATGTTGAAAAAGAATACCTTTCTAAAACAGGTTTATTTGGAAAAACGGAATCGTTTAAAGCGGTTAATAACATTAGTTTTAAAGTATATGAAGGTGAAACTTTAGGCTTAGTTGGTGAGTCTGGTTGTGGAAAATCAACTTTAGGCAATGCCATTCTTTTGCTTGATAAAGCTACTGCCGGGCAAATTAATTACAAAGGCATAGACATTACCAAACTATCAAAATCTGAAGCTAGAACTCTTAGAAAAGATATTCAAATTATATTCCAAGATCCTTACTCCTCACTCAATCCAAGAATCCCTGTAGGAGAGGCCATTTTAGAACCTATGCAAGTGCATGGTCTTTACAGTAGCAACCAAGAACGCAAGTTGAAAGTGTTAGAACTCTTAACCAAAGTAGGGCTTTCTGAAGCACATTATAACAGATATCCGCATGAGTTTTCTGGAGGGCAAAGACAACGTATTGGTATTGCCAGAACTATTGCTTTACAACCTAAACTTATTATATGTGATGAGTCGGTTTCTGCTTTAGATATTTCTGTACAAGCGCAAGTTTTAAATTTACTTAATGAACTTAAACACGATTTTGGCTTTACCTACATCTTTATTTCACATGATTTAGCTGTTGTAAAATATATGTCTGACCAGCTCTTAGTAATGAATAAGGGCAAAATTGAAGAATTAGATGATGCCGATGTTATTTACAACAAACCACAAAAAGCATATACCCAAAAACTTATAGATGCTATCCCTAAAGGATTATAAAAAAAGTCGTTTTGAAATTTCAAAACGACTTTTTTTATGTGCTATTATTTAACTTCTTAATTAAAACATAAAAACCTTTTTAGTTAAATAAATTAGACCTCTAAAAAACTGCAAATTCTCTTTTAATGTTTCTTTGAATTTGCTTTCATCATGAGTAGGTTGTTCAGGTAGATTTGTTGCAACATTCATAGTCATTCAAGTTTATGATAGATTTAAAGCAATCTATTATTAATTTGGTTATTTTGGGGAGTACTAATATCGTAAACTTCAGCAATAATAACGATTAAAAACATATTAAATCGACAAAATACATATTTTTTTAACATATGTACTGTATTTCGTCTGTTTTTAAAAAAACAAATGCCTTAAATATTCATTTCGGGTATAGTACCCTCTATTATGAGATGGCCTTCGGTAGCTTGTTTAATAGCCTCAACCGAAACACCTGGAGCACGCTCTAATAACTTAAACCCTTGCTCTACTACCTCAATAACAGCCATATTAGTGACAATCTTCTTTACACAGCCAACACCAGTAAGCGGTAATGTACATTTTTTTAACAATTTAGATTCGCCACGTTTATTGGTATGCATCATGGCCACAATAATGTTTTCGGCACTCGCCACTAAATCCATAGCGCCTCCCATACCTTTCACCATTTTACCTGGAATTTTCCAATTCGCAATATCACCAGTTTCAGCGACTTCCATTGCGCCTAAAATAGTGAGATCTACGTGCTTACCTCTAATCATTGAAAAACTCATGGCAGAATCAAAAAAACTAGCTCCAGGTAATGTGGTAATAGTTTGCTTCCCTGCGTTAATCACATCAGCATCTTCTTCGCCTTCATACGGGAACGGCCCCATACCTAACACCCCATTTTCACTTTGAAACTCTACCTCTATATCATCTCGTACATAATTTGCTACTAGTGTAGGAATGCCTATTCCAAGATTTACATAGAACCCATCTTGAACTTCTTTTGCAATACGTTTTGCTATACCATTTTTATCTAACATAATTAATCGCGTTGTCTTAAAGTTAATTGTTCAATACGTTTCTCATAAACAGCCCCTTTAAAAATGCGTTGTACAAAAATACCTGGAATGTGTATTTGGTTAGGATCTAGTGTTCCTAGAGGTACCATTTGTTCCACCTCAGCTACCGTAATTTTAGCCGCACCGCACATATTGGGATTAAAATTTCTAGCTGTTCCTTTAAAAATTAAATTACCAGCCTCATCCCCTTTCCAAGCCTTAACAAATGCAAAGTCTGCCTTAAAAGCGTGCTCTAAAACATACATTTTTCCATCAAACTCACGGGTTTCTTTCCCTTCAGCCACTTCAGTACCGTATCCAGCAGGTGTATAAATAGCCGGCATACCTGCCTGTGCCGCCCTACAGCGTTCTGCTAAAGTCCCTTGAGGAATTAATTCTACATCTAACTCGCCCGATAGCATTTGTCTTTCAAACTCATCGTTTTCCCCAACATAAGAGGATATCATTTTTTTGATTTGTTTTTTCTGAAGTAATAGCCCTAAACCAAAATCATCAACCCCAGCATTATTGGAAATACAAGTGAGTTGGTTTATGCCCAATGTAACTAAATGCGCTATTGCATTTTCAGGAATACCACTAAGACCAAAGCCCCCTAGCATAAAAGTCATACCATTGGTTACACCTTTTAAAGCCTCCTGAACATTATTTACTTTTTTGTTAATCATTATTTTTCATTTTATTCCATATAAATTTAAGAATAATTGAATAATACCCTAAAAATAATGCGAATAAAAAAACCACTCCAAAAGGAATGGTTTTTTTATGTTATAATGTAAAACGCTATTAAAATTCAAGTTCTTCTGGTAGCTTTTCTTCTGTTTGAACTTGCGAAGCATCTTCTTCAACCACAGAACAATCTACATTTATAGTAAGCTCCTCTGGTGCTTCAAAATCGGCTTTTGAAATATTCAATGCTTCATCGGCATAACAACTTTTCATATAAATACCCCAAATGGGTAAGGCCATAGACGCTCCTTGCCCATATGTTATGGTTTTAAAGTGGGCGGCTCTATCTTCAGCACCAACCCAAACGCCAGTTACCAAATTAGGAACCATACCCATAAACCAACCATCACTTTGATTCTGCGTGGTTCCTGTTTTTCCAGCAATAGGATTAGTAAATTCATACGGATACCCGGTAACAACTTCTCTATAATCTGCCCGGTATTTATCGCGTCCGCTTCCTCTTAATCGTGCTCCTGAACCTGATTGGGTAACCCCTTCCATAAGTTTTACGGTGACATAAGCAGCCTCCTCACTCAATACATCTTTACTTTCTGGTTTAAACTGATACAAAATAGTACCGTTCTTATCTTCAATACTGGTTACCATAACCGGTTTGGTATACACCCCTTTATTTGCAAAAGTTGAGTAAGCTCCTACCATTTCATAAACACTAATCTCTGGAACACCTAGAGCAATTGCAGGAACAGGTAATACTTCTGATGTTACCCCTATCTTCTTTACTAAGTCGGCAACCGTTTGCGGTCCCACTTTATCAATGAGTCGCGCTGTGATTGTATTCACCGAATTGGCCAGGGCATTTTTTAAAGTTCGGGTGCCTCCATAATCATCTTCACCGCCAGAGTTTTTGGGGCACCATTCCTCAGGATTACCATACTTATTAGCTTCTATACAATAAGGTGTGTCAGGAAATTCATCACAGGGCGAATAGTGCAACTGATCAATCGCCGAGGCATAAACAAAAGGCTTAAATGTTGATCCTACTTGACGTTTCCCTTGTTTTACCATATCATATTGAAAATGCCTGTAATTCATACCTCCTACCCAGGCTTTCACGTGACCTGTTTGTGGATTCATAGACATCATGCCCGTTCTTAAGAAAGATTTATAATAACGCATAGAATCCATAGGCTTCATGATGGTGTCAACTTCTGATGGCTTTCCATCTTCCCATACAAAAACCGTCATTGGTATTGGTTTTTGGAAAGATTCCTCAATTTCTTTATTTGACTTTTTTAAATCGTATTTCATATGACGCCAACGTTCAGACTGACGCATGCCGCGACGCATCAAAGCATCAATTTCACTCTGATCCAACTCTAAAAATGGTGCTGTAGGATTGCGTTTTGGTGTGTTTTGATTAAAAAATTCTGCCTGAAGCCTTGGCATATGTTGTTGTACAGCATCTTCTGCATGCTTTTGCATACGCGAATCAATAGTGGTATAAATCTTTAAACCATCATTATATAGATTCCATTTAGAACCATCTGGTTTAGGATTATCCTTTATCCAGTCTTTCATAAAACCATCTAAATACCCTCTGAAATAGGTCGCAATTCCCTCGCGATGTGACTCTGGTGAGTAATCTAAATCTAATTCTGTTTGCTGCAATGAATCTTTCAATTTTTCATCAATATAATCGTATTTATACATTTGAGCTAGCACAACATTTCTTCTGTTTTTTACACCTACAGGATTTCTTCTAGGATTGTATAAGGACGAGTTTTTAAACATCCCTACCAACATAGCAGATTCTTTTAATTCTAATTCTTTTGGTTCTTTATTAAAGTAAATTCTTGAAGCACTTCTAATACCATCAGCATTATTACCAAAGTCATAAATATTAAAATACTGCGCCATGATTTCTTCCTTAGTATATTGACGCTCTAAACGAATGGCAATAACCCACTCTTTTAATTTTTGAAGAACACGCTCTATGATATTTTTTGAGCCTTCACCATGAAATAACTGTTTTGCCAACTGCTGGGAAATAGTACTAGCCCCCCCGCCACGACCAAGTTTTACAGCTGCTCTTAATGTTCCCCTAGCATCAACACCCGAGTGTTCATAAAAACGAGCATCTTCTGTAGCCACTAAAGCATTTACTAAATGTTGAGGCAGTTCATCATAACTAACAGGCGTTCTATTATCATTAAAATAAAACTTACCCAGAGTTTGCCCGTCAGAAGAAATAATCTCTGTGGCTAAATTAGTTTTAGGATTCTCTAACACCGTGTGATCTGGCATCTCTCCAAAAATACCCCAAGAAGCCATAAGAAATAACAGTAAAAGAGTGACCAACCCTCCTGCAAAGCATATCCAAAACCATCGGATATATTTTAAAAAGTCTTGTTCTGATTTTGTTTCCTTTTTTGCCTTTGCCATGTAATTTTTTAATTATTGCTAGTGATATGTTCTACTCTAAAGCCAACATCAGTAACGCCTTCTAGTTCTTTAACGCCATTAACTTTACCATGTTCTCTCATAGCATGCTGAATATTTACGGTATATTCACCAGATTCCGCAAAAACTACGCCTTCTTTATACCAAAGTTTATTTTCTTTTACATCAGTATAACCCGTACCTAAAAGTTTGCCACTAGGCTCTGCCATTCTGTATTCTAAGGTATCTTTAATGGTTTTACCATGCGGAAAAACCATTTCAACAATCAAGAATAGATTATTGTATTTGTAAGCATTGGTGTTTCTTAAGTTCACAAATAAATTATAAGCATTTGTAGAATCTGGCGGGGTTAATTTAAAACTAACAACTGAATCTTTATGCCATTTGTTTGGAACTGCCTTATAAGCATCAAAAACACGATTAGAGTCGCAAGACACGACCAAAGAAGAAACAGCTAATAACAAGAATAGTAACGTCTTATTTTGAAGCATCTTTATTGTTTTGAGGTTTAGGTTTTCTTCTTTTGTTTTTAGCTCTTTTATTCTGATTAGGTTTAGGCTTGTTATCATCAGGTTTGGTAACGGCGGCTTTACTTTGTGAGTTTTTGTTTTGGTTACCCCCCTGATTATTATCGCGCCTTCTATTATTTCTACGTTTTTTATTACGTTTTGGACTATCAAAGCGTGTTAAACTATCTTGTCCAACCACATTTTCAAATGTTGCCTTATCATCTTCTATAAGATCTGAAGCGTATTCCTCAAGGCTGGTAATTTTTTTGTTGCTTTTATTTAATTCGATAATTTCGTTAGCCTGCTCTGTAGTAATTTTGTGCCAATTCATCCATTCGCCTTCATAAGCATACCACATATGTCCTTTAAAAATATCTGTTTTTTGACATACAGCAATTCCTTTTTCGGTGTGTAACTTAGTATCAGACTTTGGAAAACTCTTTAAAGCATCAAGATAGGTATCCAACTCATAGTTTAAACAGCATTTTAACTTGCCGCATTGTCCGGCTAATTTTTGAGGATTTAGAGATAATTGCTGATAACGTGCGGCAGATGTACTTACAGAACGAAAATCTGTTAACCATGTAGAACAACAAAGCTCTCTACCACAAGACCCAATACCTCCAAGTCTTGCTGCCTCTTGGCGGAAGCCAACTTGACGCATTTCAATACGCGTTCTAAATTCACGTGCAAACACCTTAATTAATTCTCTAAAATCTACACGCTCTTCGGCCGTATAATAAAACGTAGCCTTACTGGCATCACCCTGAAACTCAATATCTGATATCTTCATTTGAAGCTTCAAATCTATAGCAAACTGGCGCGCCTTCACTTTCATAGGCTCTTCTTTATCACGAGCGGCTTGCCAAATATCAATATCCTTTTGGCTGGCTTTCCTATAAATTTTTAAAGCTTCCTTAAAATTGTCTGATATCTTTTTGCGTTTCATTTGAATACGCACCAACTCCCCTGTAAGAGTAACCATGCCAATATCATGCCCCGCCTTTGCTTGTGTGGCCACAATATCACCAATACTAAGCGTGAGATTTTCTGCGTTATAATAATACTCTTTGCGTCCGTTTTTATAACGTACTTCAACCCAATTATAAGGTGCTTCACCATTGGGAAGAGACATATTAGCTAACCAGTCAAAAACAGTTAGTTTATTACAACTATCTGTTCCACAAGTACCATTATTTTTGCAGCCTTTTGGAGTGCCATCTTTAGTTGAGCAACTTGCACAAGCCATATTTTATATATTGAATCCGCTAATAATTTAGATTATGCGAATGAAGGTTCTTAAAACTATTTAATTTGTAAATATATGATTATTCTCAGGACTTAAAAAGTTAAGTTTTGAATTATGATTTTGTTTCAAAACATCCCTTTTATTAAATGTTTAAACTTGTTTCACCGAAATAATCTTTACAGGACATGCTTTTGCAGCATTATCACAAGCATCAAAAATCAATTCATCATTTGATCTTAACGTGAAAAAACCTTTCTTGTTATTGGCGTGCAGCAACACGGTTTTTCCATCTTTTTTTGACATTTGAAACTGATTGGGAGCCAATTCTACGCAATAATTGCAACCAATACATTTATTACGTTGTAAAGTTACAACCACCATTAAGCTTCTACTTTATTTTCAACAATCTTGTACAGTTTGTCTGATTGACGAATTCTAAAAGGTAATTTCATAGTTACCATATCGCCCTTAATACCTTGATCATTTTTTTCATCATTCACAAAAAGCTCTGTTACTTCCATCTCTTGAGCGCCTGTGGTAGGCCCTGTCACCAAAATGGTATCTCCTATATTAATATTATAAGCTTCTATTTTAAACTCACCCACTTGAGCTTTTGGAAAAAAGTGTGTGCCTTTGCCTATATAAACTTTCTTTTGTGTGGCATGAGACCCTGAACCTTTACTCCATTCGCCAAGCTTTTGCCCCAAATAATAACCGCTCCAAAATCCACGATTATAAACAGTTTCTAAGGTTTTCATCCACGAAATAACGTCATCTTTACTGTAAGTTCCGTTTTCTATATTATCAATAGCTTCTCTATAACATCTTATAACTTTTGCTACATATTCTGGTGCTCGACCTCGACCTTCAATTTTTAATACTTTGATTCCAGCATCAACAACCTCATCCAAAAAATCAATAGTACACAAATCTTTTGGAGACATAATGTACTCGTTATCAAGTTCCATCTCAAACCCAGTTTCTTGATCAATAACCGTATACTTTTTTCTGCAATTTTGTTTACAAGCCCCTCTATTAGCCGATGAATTTTGAGAATGTAAACTCATATAACATTTTCCAGAAACCGCCATACATAGGGCGCCATGACCAAAAATTTCTATTTCTACTAATTTTCCTGAAGGTCCTTTAATTTGTTCTTTTTCTATTTGCTCCGTTATCTTTTTTACCTGACGCAGGCTTAATTCACGACTAAGCACCATAGTATCGGCAAACATGGCATAAAACTTAACGGTTTCAATATTGGTTATATTGATTTGTGTAGAAATATGCACCTCCATACCAGCTTCACGCGCAGCCATAATCACAGCCTGATCCATAGCTATTACAGCCGTGATATCAGCTTCCTTAGCTTTGTTAATCAAAGTTTTTATAATGGACAAATCGTGATCGTATATAATAGTATTTAAGGTTAAATACGTTCTTACATTTTTAGCTTTGCAGCGTTTTGAAATATCCTCCAAATCATCTAAGGTGAAGTTGATGGATGCTCTGGCACGCATATTTAATTGTTCTACACCAAAGTATATGGAGTCGGCACCATTATCTAAAGCGGCTTGCAGCGATTCAAAATTTCCTGCTGGAGCCATTAATTCTATTTTTTGCATAGCTGTAACGTTACGATCTATCAACCTTTAAGGTTTCAAAAATATTTCTTAAATCTTTCTTGTAAGGCAAATGATTGGCGCGTCCTTTTTTGAAAATATCATTACTATTTCCCTGGCCTTTTCTTAAGGCCTTTTGTTCTTCATAAGGCAGCGCATGAATTTCTTTACAGGTAGTTGAACAACAATTATTCATTTCTTCCTTGCAGGCATCACATTGAATAAACAATAAATGACAGGCATCATTAGCACAATTGGTATGTACATCAAACGGTGCACCACATTGATGACATTGTGCAATAACATCATCTGTGATTTTTTCAGCGCGACGCTCATCAAATACAAAGTTTTTCCCAATAAACTTGTTTTCCAACGTTTTTTCGTTCACTTGTCTGGTGTATTCAATAATACCACCATCCAACTGAAATACATTTTTAAAGCCCTTGTGTTTAAAATAGGCACTGGCCTTTTCACAACGAATACCACCTGTACAGTACATCACAAGGTTTTTGTCTTCTTTGTGTGTTTTTAAATCTGCTTCAATAATATCTAAAGATTCTCTAAACGTATCAACATCTGGAGTAATCGCATTTTTAAAATGCCCTATTTCACTTTCATAATGATTACGCATATCAACCAAAACGGTTTTTTCATCTTCAATTAATGTGTTGAAAGTCTCAGCGTTTACATGAACACCTTTATTGGTCACATCAAACGTGTCATCATTCAAACCATCAGCCACAATTTTGTGTCGCACCTTAACTTTTAGTTTTAGGAACGACATATTATCTTGCTCTACGGCAATATTTAGTCGAATACCTTTTAAAAAATCGATGGTATCTAGGTGTGCTTTAAAGGCATTAAACCGATCAGCGGGAAGTGACAATTGCCCATTAATCCCCTCATGAGCAACATATATTCTGCCTAAAACATCTAATGTGTTCCAAACAACAAAAAGGTGGTCTCTAAATTCCTGAGGGTTTTCAATTTTGGCATATTGATAGAAAGATAGTGTTAACCGATCCTTTCCTGCTTTCTCGATTAACGCTGCTCTTTCTTTTGCACTTAATGTATTGTACAGTTGCATGCTATACTAAATTTTTAAGTTAAAAGATTTTATAAGGCTGCAAAAATACAATTTTAAAGACGCCTTACAATTTATTCCATAAAAAAAGCACTCAAACCAACGCTTAAGTGCTTTAATATGAGTTAGTCAACCTAGTTTTAAAATTAAAACGCCGTTATCATTTGGATGCACTACATCAAAATAGGTTGCGTATTTTTTTCTAATTTATTTAAAAAATTTAGCATCATGAGACATTTCGTTATGTTGAAAACTATTATTGTGTCATGATAAAAGATGTAGTATTTTAGCGAGCATAATCTCAATAAAACATTTGATAAATGAGCAGTGAAAAAGACGCTAAATTAAAGGCACTTAAACTTACTTTAGACAAACTAGATAAGGCCTACGGAAAAGGAACAGTAATGAAAATGAGTGATGCCGCAATACAAGATGTAGATGCCATTCCTTCTGGTTCATTGGGGTTAGATATTGCTTTAGGCGTTGGTGGGTATCCGCGTGGTAGAATTATTGAAATTTATGGTCCAGAATCGTCAGGTAAAACAACACTGACTTTACATGCTATTGCTGAAGCTCAAAAAACAGGGGGTATCGCTGCTTTTATTGATGCTGAGCATGCCTTTGATAGATTTTATGCCGAAAAACTAGGTATTGACATCGATAATTTAATTATATCTCAGCCAGATAATGGTGAACAAGCCCTAGAAATTGCCGATAACCTTATCCGTTCTGGAGCTATTGATATAGTGGTTATTGACTCTGTTGCTGCATTAACTCCTAAAAGTGAAATTGAAGGTGAAATGGGCGACTCTAAAATGGGACTACATGCACGGTTGATGTCGCAAGCATTACGAAAACTTACGGCGTCAATTAGCAAAACCAACTGTACTGTAATTTTTATCAATCAATTAAGAGAAAAAATTGGGGTTATGTTTGGAAACCCAGAGACTACCACTGGTGGTAACGCTTTGAAATTCTATGCTTCGGTAAGACTAGACATAAGACGTTCCACACAAATAAAAGAATCTGATGGTAACGTATCAGGAAACAAAACCAGAGTAAAAGTGGTAAAAAACAAAGTAGCACCACCATTTAAAACAGCTGAATTTGATATTATGTATGGTGAAGGCGTTTCAAAAGTTGGCGAAATTCTAGATTTAGCTGTAGAATATGAAATCGTTAAAAAAAGTGGCTCTTGGTTTAGTTATGACGAAACTAAATTAGGCCAAGGACGAGATGCTGTAAAAGCCTTAATAAAAGATAATCCAGAACTCATGGATGAACTGGAAGAAAAAGTCAGGCTGGCTGTTTCACAAGAATAAACCATAAAAATCTCGCAAAAGCGAGATTTTTTTTTACCTCTACGCAACCTTTCCTTTTCATAAACATCTACAACATATAAACATGTATTAAAACCCTGAATTTATTAATTATGAAAAGATTAGTTTTTATTTGCCTAACACTTGTATTATTTTTGTCGTGTAGCACAGACAATAACGATCATCCAAATTTTAGGCTTGAAGTTTTACCCGTTGAATCTGTTGTTGAAATTCCTGATGAGTTTGAATTGGGAGAAACTTACCCCATAACCATCTCTTACTTTAAACCATCAACGTGCCACAGTTTTTCTGAATTTTATTATGCAAAAGACAATAATGAACGAACTGTAGCGCCGATAGACATTGTTTTTGATAAAGATAATTGTGAAGCACTAGAAGATGAACTGGTAGAACAAACGTTTAATTTTACCGTTACTAGTAACGGGTCATACATCTTTAAGTTTTGGCAAGGTGAAGATGAAGAAGGCGAAGATCAATTTATTATAATTGAAGTACCAGTAGTTACTAGTCCTAGCGCCTAGTAAAAAAGATTTATTAATTAATACATGTTCCACTTGAGTTTAAAGCAACTCATAGAAAATTGTAAAATTAATGATACAAAAGCACAAGGTGAACTTTATAAGCTATATGCTAACAAACTATTCGCTTTGTGCTTAAAGTATTCAAGAAATCGTGTTGAAGCTGAAGATAATTTGCAAGACGCATTTCTGGTCATTTTAAAAAAAATTGAACAATATACATTTAAAGGTTCTTTTGAGGGCTGGATAAAACGTATCACGATTAACACTGTATTACAACGGTATAGAAGTGAAAAAGTTTTTGACCTTATTAGTGAGAACCAAATAGAAGATGATGAAGTAGAGATTGATGATGAATCCTTATCACTTGATTACCTTCTAAAAATTATACAAGAATTACCTGATAGATACCGATTGGTGTTTAACCTATATGTTCTAGATGGTTATTCGCATAAAGACATAGCAGATATGCTTAACATTACTATTGGCACCTCAAAATCAAATTTAGCCAGAGCTAGACAGATTTTGAAACAGCATATCAACCAGGAAAACAATAGCGAACAATCGCAATCATTATAAATGAGCGAAAAAAAACATATAGACAGAATATTTCAGGAACGTTTCAAAGACTTTGAAGCCACACCTAATGATGCTGTTTGGAACAATATTGAGGCCCAATTAAACGAAAAGAAGAAAAAACGTCGTATTATTCCTATTTGGTGGCGTTATGCTGGTATTGCAGCCTTACTTGCTCTTTTATTTACCGTTGGAACTTTAATATTTAATGATACAGATACTGAACAGGAATTTCAAATTGTTGATACTGAAAACAACCCATCAACCTCTACACATATAAATGCGATTAGTGATGAGTTGTCTAAGCCAACTAGTACAGATTCTGTTGAAACACCAGTTACGCACCCTACTTCGGTAGCTTCAAACAACTCTAGTGTTTCCAGTACCAAATCAAATTCAAGTATTATACGACAGAATATTCAAAAAAATACGCTTCAGAATGCAAAAAACCCATCAGATTCTGAAGATGTAGGACATAAAACCTCTATAAAAACAAGTGTTCAGTTAAAAAATCAAACTGCTTTTACTAAAAACCAGGTAAATCAAGCACCTTCTAAAGCATCTGCTATTTTAATCAATAAAGATGAAGTAAAAGCATTTATTCAAGAGGCATCAAAAAATAATAGTGTGGCATCATCTGAATCTGAAACATTGAATAATTCTATAAATAAAAAAGACGAAAGAGAAAAAAATCATACGAACACCTTAACCATTGAAGAAGCTATTGAAAACAATAAAGTCTTAACTGAAAAAGAAAAACAACCAAATAACAGGTGGAGTGTTGCCCCAAACGCTGCGCCTGTTTACTTTAGCACGTTAGGTGATGGCTCCTCTATTGATGAGCAGTTTAATAGAAACCCTAAATCAGGTGATATTAATATGAGCTATGGTATTTCAACAAGTTATGCCATTAATGACAAAATTAAAATTCGATCTGGTATTAACAAAGTTAACCTAGGCTATAATACTAATAATGTTATTGTATATCAGTCTAGCCGATCCTCTAGCAGTGCGCTTCAAAATGTAAATACGGTTGATAAAAATAACGAAAGTGTGTCTTTTGCAAGCAAAGAAACTTTAAACATTGTTTCACCCGAAACCTTTTCCACCTCAAATACTACTATTAACCAAAACCTAGGCTACATTGAAATTCCATTAGAAATTCAGTATGCTATATCAAATAGTAGACTAGGTATTAATGTTATTGGTGGTTTCAGTTCATTCTTTTTGAGTGATAATGAAATTCATCGTGAAAACCAAAATGGGCAGCGTGATTATTTAGGGGAAGCTAATAATATTAACAGCACAAGTTATAGTGCCAATTTAGGTTTCGGACTTAACTATAAATTCACCAAAAAGGTTGATTTAAACTTAGAACCCATGTTTAAATATCAGTTTAACACCTTTAAAAATACGTCGGGTAATTTTACGCCATTTTTCATTGGTATTTATACCGGCTTTGCTATAAAGTTTTAGATTTTCGGTTAAATCTGAGTTTTGATTGTTGTTTATATAACAATCAAAACAAAAAAACTGCTCATCCCCAGAGCAGTTTTTATTTTTTATGAAAGGCTCTAAGCTGTTTTAAAATAATATCACGTGCTTGTTCACGTAAACGGGTTGTGGCATCAATTTTTAATCCCGAAGTAGGAATAAACCGATGCATTTTTACACGCATTTTGCCTGGACCTCCACTATAAAACGTAAAAGAAAATCGCTTTTTACTATCGGCAAAAGTTAAGGGAACAATGGGTATTTGATGATTAATAGCCAACCTAAACGCACCATCCTTAAATTCATCTAATTCAATATGCTCATCAGGTACGCCGCCTTCAGGAAAAATACATATACTCAATCCCGACTGTAATCGGCGTTGCGCTCTTAAAAAAACCGCTTGCCTACTCCTGGCAGAACTTCTATCTACCAAAATACAGGTACGTTTATAAAAAAAGCCAAACAAGGGGATTTTTGCCAACTCGGCCTTACCAACAAAAACAAAAGGATTTTTTACACTAGCCAACATTAGCATAATATCAGCCATAGAGGTATGATTGGCAATAAACATATAGCTCTTCCCTTGTTCTGGTATTTGTTCCCTTTGAATACGATAAGTAAACCCCATGCCTATTAAAATAAACTTAGCCCAAAATCGAGCTAACTTAAAAAAGAAAGGATACCAAGATTCTCTTGAAATGGAAATAAGAAGTATAGGAAAAAGGGCTAAAATTGGCACAGCCACCAAAACATAAAACCAAATACGGTATAAAATCCAGAATATATACTTTACTATGCTCATCGGGGTCAAAAATACTATTATAACGTGAGTTTCTATGTTAAAAACCAAGTAAAAAGCCGTTATTTTGTTGTTTAATGGCATTGAAATCCTAGGAGGAGTTGCTACCTTTATTTAGACATAAAATCTAAGACTGTTTTTTAAAAAACATACATCTTAGAGACATGAAAAAAGCTACTACAGTGCTGAATTAAAGAAGCAAGTAGTTCGGTTAAGTTACCAGCGAGAGAATAAAAAGAATTAGCAAACGAGTTGGGTTTATAGGCCCAAAGGATTTATAAATGACGAAAGGTCGTCAATACAATAACATGCCCTAAACTAGAAAAACCAATACCTGATAACACATTAGAGGTTAAAAGACTGCGCAAAGCTCTTAGAGAAAAGGGACAAGAATTTTATCAATTTAAAAATGTAGTATAGGTCTTATAAAAATGTCCAACTTTTTATTACAAGTCCATAGAGTATACGCTAAATAATCAAAAACATACTTTTCCACACTCACTAGAGATGATTTATCGATAAAAATTCATTTCATCAATATATTCCCAAACAGATTTAGGTAACATAGGCTGTACATTCTTGCCACTCTTTATAGCCTTTCTTATAAATGTGGAAGACAATTGCATCACTGGAGCATCAATGGTATGAATTTTTTCATGACCATCAAACTGTGTTTCTATCGATATATCTGTTATTCTTGGGTACACGTAAACATGATGGTTTTCAAGAATCACCTCATAATTTTTCCATTTATGAAAACTTTTCAAATTATCTTCACCCATGATCAATGAAAATTCATGGTTTGGATACTTTTCATGGAGATGTATTAAGGTATTTACTGTGTAGTTGGGTTGTGATAAATGAAACTCAATATCACTTGGTTTGAACTTTACATAATCTTTAGTAGCCCGATACACCATTTCTAGCCGCTGGTAATTATCAAGCAAGGTACTTTTCTTTTTAAACGGATTATGAGGTGTTACTACAAACCAAATCTGATCTAAATCACTATATTCTACAATATGGTTAGCAATAACTAAATGTCCAATATGAATGGGGTTAAACGACCCAAAATACAGCCCAATTTTCATCTGGTATTAGGAATTTATAAATTCACTAACCTGCTTATGCGCCTCTTCAAGTGCATGCTCTAGTGTATCATTTATAATAATAGTATCAAACAAGGGTGCTGTAGCTAATTCTGCCGAAGCTTTTGCTACGCGCATATTGATTTTATCCTCACTCTCTGTTTTGCGCTTTTTTAACCTAATTTTCAATTCATCAACACTGGGTGGTTTCACAAAAACAGCCAAGGTTTCTTTAGGAAATTTACGCTTAATTCTTAACCCACCAGACACATCAATATCAAAAATAACGTTTTTTCCTTTAGCCCAAATACGCTCTACTTCTGTTTTTAAAGTCCCATAAAAATTATCACGGTATACTTCTTCCCATTCTAAAAACGCATTGGCCTTAATTTTATTTTTAAACTCTGATGCCGATAAGTAATAGTAATCTTTGCCGTGTTCTTCAGTTCCTCTTTTTGCCCTTGATGTTGCCGAAATGGAAAACTCAAGATTTAAATCTTTAATACCTAACAAGTGTCTTACTATGGTTGTTTTTCCAGATCCTGATGGTGCTGAAAATACAATAAGTTTTCCCTTCTTTATGTTGTCTTGTTCCACTAAGTTTCTTTTTAATTAAAGTACGTTTAACAACTGCTCCTTGATTTTCTCTAGTTCATCTTTCATCTGAACAACCAACTGTTGCATAGGAGCATAATTGCTCTTTGAGCCAATGGTATTAATTTCTCTTCCCATTTCTTGACTTATAAAACCCAATTTTTTTCCATTTGAATCTTCAGAATTTATAGACTCCATAAAGTAATTCAAATGATTTTTTAAACGTACTTTTTCTTCTGTAATGTCAAATTTTTCAATGTAATAAACCAATTCTTGCTCAAATCGGTTTTCATCATACTTTTCTTTAAGCTCTTCAACCCCTCTTAATAAACGCTCTCTTACTCCTTCAATGCGTTCAGGATCCATAGCAATAACTTGCTCTAGAATATTACCAATGATAGCCACTCGTGTTTTTAAATCTTCTTCCAATACGGTTCCCTCATTCAATCTATGAGAAATTAAGTCATCTACTGCATTGTTAATTTCTTCACCTACGGCTTTCCATTCATCTTCATTAATCTCTTCTCGAACCGTACTTACCGCATCAGGAAATCTAACAGCCATTTTAAGTAATTCTACATCATCACCATTAATAATGGCTCTCAACTGTTCCATATATTGCTTTACAACGGGCGTATTAATCTGTGTTGACGTATCTTCTGCAGTAGCCTCAACATAAATGGAAAAATCTACTTTTCCCCTTACCAACTTATCGGCGAGAATTTTACGTATTGATAGTTCTTTTTCTCTATAAATAGAAGGCATTCTTGCATTTAAATCTAAATTTTTACTATTTAAAGATTTGAGTTCAATAGTTATCTTTTTAGTGGGCAATTGTAGAACAGATTTTCCATAACCTGTCATTGAATATATCATAAGATGCGTGTATTAAATGATGCAAAGGTAACTAAAACCATAAGGATAGAAAACAGATATGCTTCAGGAAAAGGGTATGGCTGTTAAAAACGATATCCAAGCACTGCTGTTAATGAAGTTCTATCTCCAAAACCAGACTGTACAGCTAAATCCCAATGATGGGTTAAGGGGACATAAACACCTAGAATTAAATTGTAGCGCACTGGCTCAAAATCTACTTCATAATCTAATCTATTATCTCCAGGCAACCCTATATAGCCATCTGTTACCGTATTGTAATACTGCCCTTGGGCTCCAATCATTAAATTGGTTCCAAAAGAGGTCATATAGCCAACCATTGGCATGAAAACATGTGCTACTTTTGTGGTATTAACTTCTAATATAGATGAAAAAACCACTTGATAATTTAATGATATATTTATCTTTTCTGTGCCCCCAGCCAACGTGACACCTGCTCCATAAGTGACCGAGCTAAGATCTGACTTTATGGGTAAATAATCTGGAATTTGATCAGCTGGAATACCAACAATATAACCTAACCTAACAAGAGTTTCTTTTAATTCATCACTTAAAAACAAAGAACCGTCAATGGTATTTACACCGTGACCCACTAGCCCCATAATATTTAAAAAAGGAAGTAACCACACATCACCTTTAACCATAGTAATATGAGTGGTTTGGTCTACTGTTGATTTTTGAAGATTAAACAACTCTTTTATTGAAACAAGATCTGGGCTATTAAACCCTATACTTAAATCTGTAAATTGTAAGGTTTGTGATTGATTATGATTAAAAACACTAATACCAATAGGGCGAGGTAAATGGTATCCAAGCTTTCTGGCACTTTTCCCCATTAAGGGCAGTGCTCCACCAAGACTACCTATTAAAGTTTCTGTATTTGAATTATGAGCTAATAAATCTGATTGAGTAGTCTCTAATGTCAGTTTTTTTCCGTCTAGATTTCGATATTCTACCAAATGTGCGTTAAAAGTAACTAGGTATTCTTTTCTCTTTTTTATCTCATTATATTGTTGCTCATATTTTGAAACCACATAACCTCCTGTGGGGTCTTTTTCATAATACACCTCCTGCTTAAACTTATTAGGTAATACTTTTCCCTTCCTTATCTTTATTTTGTTCGTATTCTTTAGTTCAACTTTAACCAGAGTTTTATTGAAAATGTAGATCAATCCCTCTAAATATTTCCCGTAAGCGAGTTCTGGCTCCAACTTTTTAGGATCATATTTATAAGCTAATATTACAGTATCTGCATTCACCTCTCTAATTTTAAGTGAAGCCTCATCATATAAGTTAGATTTTGACTTCCTACTAAATGAATGCATGGTTTCCATAAATTTAAGCAACTCCTTACTCTGAACATACCCAAGAGAGTCTGGATCATATAATAGCTGAATATCAATACCTTCCTTAAAGCTTGGATCATAAATAAGTTGAAATTTTGCTTGCTCTGTTTTAAAGTTATGCGTTCTTGTTACTGTAATGTTTTGCTTAAAATACCCTTCTTGAAGCGTACTACTCAAAGCCGCATCTAGTGCTTTTGGAGAAATGCCGTATTTTATTAAATAATTACTGTTTGTTGGTGATTCTGTGTTTTGAGCGTAAAAATGTATTGCAAATAATAATACAAAAAATAATATTCCTGTTCTTTTCACACCTTGATTTATGTTAATCTTCATAGGTAATAAGATTAGAGTTTTCCTTTCTTCTCAATTTTTAACATACTAAAAAATTCATCTTCCACTTTCTTAACAATTACATTTAATTTTGATCGATAGATACCGATGAAAAATAGGTAAAGAGCATCTGTAATATATTCAACCTGCAAATCCTTCAAAATCATTCCTCCAAAAACAAATCTTAAAAGGATTAATACAATAAAAAGTACTACTGTAAAAATGGTTCTATTAAACTGAAACAACCCTGTATTTTGATTAGTCTGAACCTTTAAAAACAAACTATACACTTTACCTACAATTATACCTGCTATATAAAAACTTATATAATAGAATGGAAATTTGTAAACAAAAGCATCGTAAATTACTATAGCTGAAAAACAGAATATAAGCCCTCTAAGCACACTATGCGTTCTTTGAATTCCTTTTTCTGTTTTTGTTTTTAAAATTTGTTTTTTACTAGACATATACTTTTATCTTACTTTAAATATACCTAAAAACAATTTAGTAATACAAAAAAAGAAGAGCATAAAAAACACTTTCCTTTTTTATATTAATCCGTCTTACTGAGCATTTATTCCATAGCATGCTTTCTAACTGCTACTTTTTTTTTATTATGCACACATATAAAACTATGCCCAATTAACCTCACTATATGCTCTATTATCCCTGTGTAAAGTTTACATAGATTTAACAGTTAATTTAGCACACATATTAGTCAATATCAGTGTTTTGCACCTTTTAAACCCAACCTATATTTGTACCGTTGAACGTTAATATTTTTAAATTATGAAAAACGTAATCTCAAACACAAAAAAAGGAATCTTAATGGTAACTATGTGCGCTACCGTTTTTGGATTCGCTAGTGATCTTAAACTGTTAATTAAAGAAGATTCTAAAAAAACAGCTTTAGTACTAGAACATGTAAAACAAGGTAATAAAATTTCAATCATTGACAACAGCGGTGTTGTTCTATATAAAGAACAGGTTCAAACTAATGGTCTTTATAAAAAAGGATTTGATCTTACATCTTTACCAGATGGTGATTATGTCTTTGAGGTTGATAAAGATTTAGAAATTAGCACGATTCCTTTTCATGTAACAGCTAACACTGTTACCTTTAATAAGGAAGATGAAACTACCATCTTTAAACCTTATGTGCGTCATGAAAATGACCTTGTGTTTCTAACCAAACTTTCTTTAAACCATGAAACGGTTGATATTGCAATCTATGGTGAATATGAAAATGGTTATGAACTAGTACATAATGAAAAAGTGAAGGATGCTAAAATTCTTGAAAAAGTATTCCAACTTAAGGGTGATACCAATTACAAAATTGTGGTTAACACCAATGATAAAACATTTACAAAATTCATTAATAATTAGTTTAATGTCTTATTTAGTTTAGTTTAGTTAGTAAAAGTGGGCTGTGGTGGCCCACTTTTTTTGGTTATTGTTGTTACATTACGTTACTTCAGTTCAATTTTCTGCGTTTTTTTATTATAATCTTTACCACGTATAGCTTCAAAATTTGTAATCATAGCTTGTAACTTGTCTTTATTAGTTTCTGCTAAATTATTTTGCTGCCCAATGTCTTCTTTTAAGTTATATAATTGATACTCTTTAGAGTTACCTACTTCAATATTTACTTGCTTTAAAATAGGATTCCCGTCATATGGAGGAATCATAACCCAGTCACCCTCTTTATAGGCTGTTCTTGATCCAGCTTCAACCACCAAATTATCTCTACCATGCCCTTCATTCCCTAAGAATACATCCAATAATGCTTCACTGTCTTTTGTGCTGGCATCACTACCTACTAATTGCGCCAAAGATGACAACAAATCCATTTGACAAACTAACTCATTAGATACTTTAGGTTGAATTTTTCCTTTCCAATATGTGAAGAAAGGCACACGAGTACCTGCTTCAAATAAGCTATACTTTCCTCCTCTAAAGGCTCCAGCTGGTGTATGATTTCCTAATTTTTCAACGGCATCATCGTAATACCCATCATTCAATACAGGACCGTTATCACTAGAAAATATGATTAAGGTATTATCTAAAACACCCTCTACTTCAAGTGTTTTTATAAACTCACCTATGCACCAATCGGCTTCAACTACAGCATCTCCTCTTGGTCCCATGCCTGAAGCGCCTACAAATCTCGGGTGAGGTGTTCTAGGCACATGTGGTTGTTGCATAGCATAATATAAGAAAAACGGCTCGTTTTTATGTTTTTTCACATAGTCTTGTGCGCCTTTTAAAAAGTGGTCAGCCATATCTTCATCTTTCCATTTTGCGGCTTCACCACCTTTCATGTACCCAATACGTGGAATGCCATTAACTATGGTATTATTATGCCCATGATGCCATTTCATTTTTAATAATTCAGGATTATCTTTACCCGTCGGTTGTCCTTCAAAATTATTTTTATAATCTACTTCAATTGGATCATTAGGATCTAACCCAACAACATCACCATTTTCAATATAAACGGTAGGCACCCTATCTTGAGTAGCTGCCATTATATACGAATAATCAAACCCAACCTCATTTGGACCTGGACTTACATGTTTATTCCAGTCTACATGACCAGATCCTAAACCAAGATGCCATTTACCAACTATTCCTGTATAATAACCCTTTTCTTTAAGCATTTTTGGGATGGTAATTTGTTCTGTACCAATAATTAGAGGTGCCGTTCCAGGTAAAATTTTTGCATCTTTTTCGCGCCAAGGATAAATCCCAGTTAACAAAGCGTACCTACTAGGCGTGCATGTTGCCGAAGACGCGTATCCATTGGTAAAACGTACACCTCCATTTGCTAACTTATCTAAATTTGGCGTTTTAATTTCGGTTGCGCCGTTAAAACCAACATCGCCATAACCAAGATCATCAGTATAGATAATAACGATATTCGGTTGTTTTGTTTCTTCTACCGCTGTTACCTGATCTTCTTTGGCTTTCTCTTTGCAGCTAAAACTCGCAAATACAAACAGTACAAATAAGAATGTTTGATTTAGTCTAATCATGTTCAATTTATTTAGTTTAATATACTTTTTAAGTTACCCTCAAAAATATGAACTTAAAAGCACTTGCTCTATGCTTTACTTCATTTTTAAAGTAACATATTATCATAAAACAATGGGATATGGTTAAAACATACCAACCAAATACACCAAAATGCGCGTTCAAAAAACAGCGTCAATTGTTTATCAATGTGAAATTAAATGGCAAAGCCATCTTTTCAACATCCTATCTTACTAAAAAACAATGCCTTTTAACTTGCATAATTACAAAAAACATTTATTTTTGTTTTTTGTATACAAAATTCATTATAGAATTCAATGATAGAATATCATAATCTTAATGAACCTATCTACCTCAAAGTAAAGGAGATGATCATTAATGGGGAGCTTAAGCCTGGTGAAAAAATCATTCAGGAGAAAATAGCGGAACAACTTGGTGTGAGTCGTACGCCACTTATGAAAGCCCTTTTAGCACTCGAAAATGAGTTTTTAGTGGAAAGCATTCCACGTCGTGGCATGTATGTAAAATCCTTTGGTGAAAAGGAAATATTTGACATCTACATTTGTAGGGAAGCGCTTGAAGGTATGGCAGCCAGATTATTGGCACAATCCAATAACAAGCAAAAAAAAGAGCAATTAAAACAATGTTTTGTTCCCTTTATAGGACAACCAAACATTAATATTAATGACTATGCCAAAGCCGATGAACAATTTCATTCATTGCTTATAAAACTTACCGATAACGCACCTCTTGACAAAATTTATTTCTTCGGAAATATTCACGAACAGGTTATTAACAGAGGACTATTAAGACCTCCTGAAGAAACCCTTGATGAGCATATTAAAATCATTCAAGCCATTGAACACGGTAACGCTAATCAAGCCGAGAAATGTGCCAGAGAACATATTGAAAAATCAAGAATATTATTATTAAATCATTAAATACAAAAAAGTGAAAAATTACAACATCGCAGTAGTACCAGGTGATGGTATAGGAAACGAAATAGTGCCTGAAGGTTACAGAGTTTTAGAGGCCGTAGCGAAAAAACATGATTTTACCATTACATCAGAAACGTTTGAGTGGGGAGCAGGTTATTATTTAAAAAACGGACAGTTTTTACCAAATGATGGTCTTGAAACTCTAAAAGGTTTTGATGCGGTTTATTTTGGTTCTGTAGGATTACCTGCCGTTGATGACACACTTCCTGCAAAAGACTACACCTTTAAAGTAAGAACCTCTTTTAACCAATATGTAAATTACAGACCTGTAAGAACATATCCTGGAGTTACCAGACCTTTGCGTACCGAAAAGCATATCGATTTTGTAATTGTTAGAGAAAATACCGAAGGAGAATTTGTTCAAATGGGCGGGCAATACCTTCCCGATGAGCCTAACGGCATGGGAACAGACACCAGTGTGTTTACTAGAAAAGGGATTGAACGTGTAGCACATTATGCTTTTCAGTTAGCTAGAAAAAGGAGAAAAAAAGTAACACACATCACCAAATCTAACACCCTTATAAATAGTTTAGCTTATTGGGATAGAGTGATTAAGGAAGTGGCCGAACAATACCCGGATATAGAACATGAACAAATGTACATTGATAATTCAACTGCTATGTTTGTTTTAAAACCCGAAATATTTGATGTGGTATTGACTACCAATCTATTTGGCGATATTTTGAGTGATTTGGGGGGTGCCATAATGGGAAGCTTAGGTCTTGGTGGTAGTGGAAACATTAATCCTGAAAAAGAATACCCATCTATGTTTGAGCCTATTCATGGGTCGGCTCCTGATATTGCTGGAAATAACATTGCTAATCCTTACGGTCAAATTTGGTCTGCTGCTATTATGTTAGAGCACTTAGGTGAAACAGAAGCGGCCCAAAATATTATGGATGCTATTGACAAAAGCACTACCCAAGGCGTTTTAACGGTTGATCTTGGCGGTTCTGCAAAAACATCAGATGTGGCTGATGCCGTGATTAAAAATTTATAACCTACCATGAGCCGAATTATTGATCTTACCATGACTTACACCAATAGTTTTGCTGGTTTCTCAAAAGAAACCAGTAAAACTATTACTAAAGACGGATGGAATGCCAGCACATTAAGCTTTTATTCGCATTGTGGTACACACATGGATGCTCCTATTCACTTTAATGTAAACAATCAAACTATTGATGAAATTGAGGTTTCTAATTTTGTTGGAAAAGCCTGGGTTATTGATGTGCGTCATGTAGGTTCAAAAGGGTTAATTTTTCCACATCATATTCCAGATACGGTTCAAAAGGATTTTAGATTTGGAGATAGTTTACTGTTTCAAACAGGATGGTCTCAATATGTAAATACACCCAAGTATAGAGATGAACTCCCCAGAATTTCAGAAGCATTAGCGCATTGGTGTATTGATCAACAAGTAAAAATGATTGGTGTAGAACCACCTTCTGTAGCCGATGTAAATAATCTTGAAGAGGTTACAAAAATTCATCAGATTTTATTAAGCGGTGTGGTCATTATTGAAGGACTTACCAACCTAGACCGTTTACAATCAAATTGTGTGGAGTTGATTGCTCTTCCTTTAAAAATTGGTGGTGGTGACGGATCACCTGCACGCGTTATAGCTATTGAAACAAATTAATGGAACTATTACTTTCAAACATACTAAAACAACTTCCTAAAGAAGATACTTCAAATTACAGACTTGAAAACTATAAGATATTCACATCATTAAATAAAACCTGCATTGTTATTGATGATGACCCCACAGGAAATCAAACTGTTTACAACATTCCCTTACTAACCACATGGGATGTTAACACGCTATCCTCTGAATTTAAAAAAGGTACACCCACCTTCTTTTTGCTAACCAATTCTAGAAGTCTTACAGAAAAACAATCTACCACCCTTTATACCCAAATTGCCAACAATATAATAGAAGCCTCCAAAGTTACGAATCGTGATTTTACCCTAATAAGTAGGAGTGATTCTACACTACGCGGGCATTTTTCTGAAGTAAACGTTCTAAAAAATACCCTTTTATTACAGGATGCCATCACCGTTGTAATTCCTGTTATGTTTGAAGGTGGACGGGTTACAGTCAATGACACCCATTACATAAAACATGAGAATACATTAACACCTGTAAATGAAACACCTTTTTCACAAGACCATACCTTTGGCTATAAGCATGCCGTATTACCACAATGGATTGAAGAAAAAACGCAAGGTGATGTAAAAGCTACTGATGTTTATACCGTATCACTAGAAAGCATTAGAACACAAAATATGCAAGCACTAGTGGAAGAAATTAAAAACATTCATTCAGCTAGTTACACTATTATAAACGCCTTAAACTACCACGATTTAGATAAAGTAACACAGGCTCTTTTACTTGCCGAACAGCAAGGAAAGTCAATTATTTATAGAACCTCAAGTTCTTTTGTTCCCTCATACATAGGTTTAAAGCCTCAAGGCCTTTTAAACACAGAAGCTATTATTGACAAAGAAAATACTCATGGTGGCATTACCATAGTGGGATCTTATGTCCCTAAATCGTCGTTACAGCTTAACAATGCTTTAAAACACTTTTCTGAAGAAACCATTATTGAAGTTGATGTGAATAAGGTTTTAGGAGCATCAGCAACCAATTACCTCAACAACCTATCTGCAACCATTGACAAACTGATTTCAAACGGTAAAGACATCATTGTTTTTACAAGTAGAAAACTCATCACTGGAAGTGATGCCAATACCACTATAAACATAGCTGGTAAAGTATCAAATGCATTGGTAACCTTAGTAAAAAACCTGCAAACCAGACCAAAATACCTGCTAGCTAAAGGAGGCATTACCTCAAATGATCTCGCTATAAAGGGACTTGGCATGAAACAGTCAACAGTACTAGGACAAATTGAACCAGGAATTCCTGTATGGGAAATGGGTGCAGAAACTAAATTTCCTAACCTGCTATACATTGTATTTCCTGGTAACGTTGGAAACGAAAACACCTTACTGAACATAACTAAAAAACTAAACTAACCACCTATGTCTAACAAAACACCTTCCAGAAGATATGCCTTCTTTGCTGGCTCCTTTTTAATTACCCTGTTGCTTTATATTGACCGGGTTTGTATTTCATCAGCCAAAGATTCTATAAGTGCCGATTTGAATCTTACAGATATTCAAATGGGCTGGATACTCAGTGCCTTTGCACTTGGTTATGCGCTGTTTCAAGTGCCTGGTGGCGCTATGGGTGATAAGTATGGTGTTCGCAAGGTTATGACTTCCATTATGGTGCTTTGGTCTATATTCACAGCCTTAACCGGAGCGGCATGGAACTATATTTCTATGCTCTCATTCCGATTTATTTTTGGTGGTGCCGAAGCAGGAGCTTTTCCAAATATCTCAAGAGCGGCATTTTCATGGGTGCCGCTGAAAGAACGTGGTATATTTCAAGGCATTAATTTTTCAGGATCAAGACTAGGCGCTGCATTTGCCCTGCCTTTAGTGGCCTATTTAATTGATGCTTGGGGTTGGAAATCTATTTTCTATTTTTTTGGAGGTATCGGTATTATTTGTGCGGTTTTATTCTTCTATCTTTTTAGAAATAAACCTGAAGATCATCCAGGCATTTCTGAAGATGAAAAAGACTTTATTGTAGCCAATCGGCAACAACGAAAAGAACAAACACACCCCTTACCATTGAAGTCCATACTTGGCTCAAAAAATGTGATTTTAGCCATGATACAATACATAGGAAGCAATTTTATTTTCTTCTTTATGTTAACTTGGCTATTCCCATATATAAAATCAAAATATAATTTAAACCTAGTCACCACAGGTTTTTATGCCATGTTACCCCTATTAGCTGGAGCCGTAGGAAATTGGGTTTCGGGTTATACTGTTGATGCTATTTATAAAACTGGAAAATGGAAATTATCTAGACAAATTCCTGCCATTTTTGGTTTTATTCTAGTGGTTATTGGCATTTTATCTAGCCTTTATATGGACACGGCTTTAGGTGCCGTATTATGCCTATCTATAGCCATTTTTGGAGCAGATATGACTTTGAGTCCGTCCTGGTCCTTCTGTATGGATATTGGTAAAGAAAACTCTGGCAAGGTTTCAGGTATGATGAATATGGCAGGTAATTTAGGGTCATTTTCAACAGCATTGGCTTTTCCATATCTTATAGAATGGACAGGCTCTAGTGAGCCCTTCTTTTTCGTAGCGGCATGCTTAGGATCTGTTGCCATTGTATGTTGGTTATTTATGGATTCCTCAAAAGAAATACAATATGAAAAGTAAATTAAAAGGTGTTGCTATAGGGGCTGGTTATTTTAGTCGCTTCCAGTATGAAGCCTGGACCCGTATTCCTGAAGTTGAAATAACAGCGCTTTGTAATTCAAATGCAGAACGCGCAAAAGGCATTATGGAATCTTATGATGTAAAGCAGCATTATACAGATTACAAAGAGATGATTTTAAAAGAAAAGCCAGACTTTGTAGATATCATTACACCTCCCGAAACGCATTTTGAAATGTGCAAATTTGCTGCAGATCACGGTGTCCATATTATTTGTCAAAAACCTTTGGCACCTAACTTTGAAGAATCACAAAAAATTGTAGACTACGTTTCAAAGAAAAACATACGCTTTGTGGTGCATGAAAACTTCAGATTTCAACCCTGGCACAGAGAAATAAAAAAAATGATTACTAATGATGCTATTGGTGATTTGTTCAGTTTAAATTTTAGAAGCCGTATGGGTGATGGCTGGGGTGACGATGCCTATTTATCAAGGCAACCTTATTTTAGAGATTACAAAAAGCTTCTTATTTATGAAACGGGGGTTCATTTTATTGATACGTTTAGATATCATGCCGGAGAAGTTGAAAGCGTATATGCCATTTTAAAACGACTTAACCCTGTGATAAAAGGAGAAGACTCTGGCTTAATGATTCTTAATTTTCAAAACAAATCACATGCTATTTGGGATGCCAATCGTTACAACGAAAATAATTTTTCAAAATCAAGATACACTTTTGGGGAGTATCTAATTGATGGCTCAAAAGGTTCTATAAGATTGTATTCTGACGGAAATATCACCTTACAAAAATTAGGCGAACCAGAACAAATACACAAATATGTTCATAATGATATAGGCTTTGCAGGAGATTGTTGTTACATCTTTCAAAGAAACTTTATTGATAATCTTATAGCTGGGAAACCTTTTGAAACAGATGGACATAACTATTTAAAAACTTTAAAAGTTCAGGAGGCCGTTTATGAATCAGCCAAAAACAACACACCTGTAACACTTTAACACTTAGACAACTAAACTAAAACACAAATAAATACAAATGAAAAGACTATTAACACTATCAGGATGTTTTCTACTGATACTTGGTGCTCTAAACGCGCAGCAAAGAAATGTGTCTGTTGAAGGCGCATTAAAAAAATGGCATAAGGTAACATTAAACTTTCAAGGGAAAGACTTAAGTGAAAATGACGCTATAAATCCGTTTTTAAACTATCGCCTTAACGTCATTTTCAGTAATAAAAATAAAACCTATGTAATTCCTGGGTTTTATGCTGCCGATGGTAATGCTGCAGAAACCAGTGCTACAAAAGGAAATGTTTGGAAAGTAAGGTTTATGCCTGATGCCATTGGTGAATGGAGCTATAAAGTATCTTTTAGAAAAGGAGAAAATATAGCGGTAAACGATGAGATTAATGCTGGAGAACCCGTTGATTTTGATGGGGTTCAGGGAACATTTACCATTACAGAAGCTGATGCAACGGGATCTGATTTTAGAACCAAAGGACGTTTGCAATATGTTGGAGAACGTTATTTAAAGCATGCCGATACTCATGAATCTTTTATTAAAGGTGGTGCTGATAGCCCTGAAAGTTTCCTTGGCTATTATGAATTTGATCAAACACCTGCGTCGCATAAATACGAACCGCATGCTCAAGATTGGAAAACAGGAAACCCAACCTGGCAAAATGGAAAGGGCAAAAACATTATTGGTGCTCTTAACTATTTAGCGTCAAAAAAAATGAATTCTGTCTATTTCTTAACTATGAATATTCAAGGTGATGGCAAAGATGTATGGCCTTGGACGAGCGAACATGAACGCTACCGTTTTGATTGTAGTAAACTAGACCAATGGGAAATCGTTTTTGATCATATGGATGACTTAGGTTTAATGCTTCATATAGTAACTCAAGAAACCGAAAACGAGCTGTTACTTGATATTGGTGAAACCCGTGTACAACGTAAATTATACTACCGTGAGTTAATTGCCCGGTTTGCGCATCACTTAGGTATTACCTGGAATTTAGGCGAAGAAAACGGTTGGCAAGTTTGGACACCTAAGGCTCAAAATGACAAGGATAGAAAAGCTATGGCACGTTACATCAAACAACATGATCCTTATCAAAATTATGTTGCTCTTCATACACATGCAACAACTAAAGGTCAAGATTTGTTTTTAACACCTCTTTTAGGATATGAATACTTAGATGGTCCATCATTACAAACACACCATCCACATGATGTTCATGATATTTCAGTAAAATGGATAAACGAATCAAAGATGTTTGGAAAGCAATGGGTTATTACTCAAGATGAAATAGGTCCGGCACACACAGGCGCAAAACCTGATGCCGATGACCCAGAACATAATGAAATTAGAGCCCAGGTGTTATGGGGAAATTTAATGGCTGGAGGTGCTGGCGTGGAGTGGTATTTTGGTTATAAGTTTGCCCACAACGATTTAAACTGTGAAGACTGGAGATCGCGCGACATTTTATGGGATCAAACACATTATGCCTTAGACTTTTTTAAGAGGTATTTACCTTTTGAAACCATGCATACGGCAGATGATTTAACCGCAAACACACATGATTATGTTTTGGCTCATCCTAGAAAAGTCTACGCTATTTATATCCCAAAGGTTGAAGAAACTATTTTAGATCTCACAGATTCAAAATCAAAATTCACAATAAAATGGTACAATCCTCGAACTGGGGGTGATCTTGTATATGGCACAGTAAAAACCATAAAAGGTGGTAAACCTATATCTATCGGGTTCCCACCTTCAAATGAAAACGACTGGGTAGCATTAGTGGAAAATACATCTAAGAAATCATCGAAAGCCAACGAAAGTCCTAAAACAACGCTAAACGCCTTGCAAGATTTTCAAATAGATAATACCTCTAAAGTCAATTACTATACAGAAAACAAGAGAGGTACATTGGCAATCAACGCTGCTAAAACAGAAAACAGAAATGAGTTTGCTTCTGCATTTACCATATTTAAGGGTAACACAGGATATTATTCTGCAACCTTAAATACGATTGCGGAGAATGATGGTGAATCTGAATATGCTGTTTATGTGAATAAGGAAAAGCTAAAAACGGTTTCTAATCCACAAACGCCATACGGATTCAAAGCAACCAGTCTTTTATTAGGTAAAATTTATCTAAAAACAAATGACACACTTGAAATAGCGTCAAAAGCCATGACCAATGGTAAAATACCAGAGGATCATGAAACGGCTTGGTCTAGAGGCCGTTGGAGTTCAATTATACTAAATCCTGTGAGCTACACTTTAAAAGAAGCCTTAAAAGATATGACTCCTTTTGAGGAGCAAAACGGATTTTTAGAAGTTGAAGCTGAAGATTATCATTTTAATTCAAATAATGAAAGCCCTAGAAAGTGGTACCTACAATCAAAAGATAATTCCGTTCCTTTTGAAAACACAAAAGAACACTCTAGTTCGGCTAGTGGTAACGCTTATATAAAAGCATTGCCTGATACAAGAGTGACTCATAAGGATCCTTTAATTCAAGGTGAAAACTTCTTTCCCGTTCCAGGTACAGGAGGTCTAGTTTCCTATAAAGTAAAAATTAATACACCTGGGCAATATTATGTATGGGTAAGAGCATACTCTAGCGGCCCTGAGGATAATGGGTTGCATGTGGGTGTTGATGGCACATGGCCAGAAAGCGGACAACGTATTCAGCTTTGTAAAGGTAAGCATGCATGGACTTGGTCTTCAGCACAGCGTGTTCCTAAAAACCATTGCGGATATCCGCAAACTATTACACTGAACTTTGAAACTCCAGGCGAACATATCATCTCATTTTCAATGCGCGAAGATGGTTTTGAATTAGATAAATGGCTATTAACTCAAGATAAAAATGTTATTCCTGAATAAGCTTATTGTCTAACTAAGCTAACTAAAAAAGCCGAAGGACTTCAGTTCTTCGGCTTTATTTTTTTGAATCTGTATTGCTATTTATTCGTAAAAATCTACAGCTCCAGAGTTTATGTCATACATACCACCAACAATTTTAATAGCACCTTGCTCTTCCATTTCGGCTAATACGGGGCTTTCCTTCCTTATTCTTGCAATGGTAAGTTCAACATTCTTTTTGGCTACATCATTCACAAAATCTATATTTTTTGAATTGCGTAAACTAGTATCTTCAGGCTGCTCTGTTTGCTGTACGGCCGGGGTAATTTTTTCTAACATTTTGGTTAGGTTTCCTAATTTAGCATCATCACAAGCGCCTTTTATAGCCCCACAGCTTGTATGCCCTAAAACAACTATCAATTTAGTCCCTGCTAGTTTACAAGCAAACTCCATGCTCCCTAAAATATCTTCATTCACAAAATTACCTGCTATTCTTACGCTAAAAATATCGCCTAAACCTTGGTCAAACACAAGTTCAGCAGACACTCTAGAATCAATACAACTTAAAATAGTAGCAAAAGGAAATTGACCGTCACTCGTATCATTAACTTGTTCTAATAAATTTCTATTGGCTTTTAAATTTCTTTGAAATCTGAAGTTGCCTTCCTTTAAAAATGCTAATGCCTTTTCTGGAGTCATTGTGGCTTGTGTTTCTTTTGTATGTGCCTTCATAATTCTATTTATTTTTATTTATTGTATTGCTAACCTTTCTTCTCCTGTAATTAGCAATGAAACATTTAATTTGTTTACCAAGTGTTTTACATCTGAAATTAAAGATTTTGAATGATATCTTTTTCTATTCACACATAACAGATTAACATTCTTTTTAGATAGGTATTTAGCAAGATTGTCAATAGCCCCGTCATTTTCCTGAAACACATAATTTATGGCTTTTTTACCATGGAAACTAAGCGTGTTTTGCATTGCAGAAGCTCCTGCTACTATTTGAAAAGAACTTAAAGGTTCTTGTGTGTAATTCATTAAGTGCTGCGCAAACTCTAAATTCAAACGATTTGTATCTTCATTTAACACTCCTAATGATAAGGCCTTATCATGTTCTATAACATTATTGTTTGCGGCTATCATTATAGCTCCACGATGTTTTTTCATGATAAAGCTTGTTATATCGTCACCCACAAACTTAAACCATTTAAATTTTCTTTTTCCTAAAACAATAATATCTGGTTTACTTTGATCTATAAACCTTGCCATTTCACTTTTTATATGCCCTACAGAAAAGGAATAGTTAATAACCAAATCGTGAGATGTAGAAAGAGAATTTATAAGGGTACTCAGTTTTTTACGAGTAGCAAAATGAGATTTGTTAATAAGTCTTTTTGCTGAAAGCGGATTATCTTGTCCAACAATGTCTGTGGGCTTTTCTACATGAAAAAAATCGATTTCAGCATGAATCATTTTAGCAAGACTTACTGTACTTCTCATGATGGTCTCTTCAGTTCCTTTCATATCCGAAAGCACTAAAATTTTATATTGTTTTTTCTTCATGATTTTTAGCTTAAACTTAAACTTGATTTTGGTCTGGTTCTAAAGAATTCTTCAAAACTCTCTGGGTTTTCAACCACACCTCGCTTAGATACCAATTGAATATCAATATGTCTATCTTTTGCTATATAGGCAAAATCATCGAGAATTTCTATAACATCATTATCTAAATATCTTGTTTTTAACAAGTTCAACTCTAAATAGGTGTTTTCTGGAAGATTATGCAGCTCTTTTAAGATAGCTCCCTTGTTAAAAAAAGTAACCTCCTCAGCTAAAGTCATTTTTATTTTGTGTTTGCCATTGCTCTTATCTTCAATATGTAAGAAGTGAGAGTTTTGGTAGCTTTTTAATAGAATAACTATGATGCCAACCAATAACCCCAAACTAATGCCCACTAATAAATCAGTAAATACAATACCTACAACAGTGACTATAAATGGAACAAATTGTTTCCATCCCATGTTATACATTTTCTTAAATAAGGTGGGTTTAGCAAGCTTGTACCCCACAACCAATAAAACGGCTGCTAAAACCGATAATGGAATTTTATTAAGTACACGGGGTATTAAAATAACAGATATTAATAAAAGAAAACCATGTATAATAGCAGACATTTTAGTTTTACCGCCAGACTGTACATTAGCCGAACTTCGAACAATAACCTGAGTTATAGGCAACCCTCCAATCAATCCTGAAATGATATTCCCGGTACCTTGTGCCAATAATTCTCGGTTAGTTGGAGTTACGTGCTTTTCGGGGTCAAGTTTATCTGTTGCTTCCACACTCAATAAGGTTTCTAAACTCGCCACAAGAGCAATGGTAAACGCAACTACCCAAACATCTGTATTCATAATAGCCGAAAAATTAGGAAAGCTAAATTGCTTAAAAAAAGACGTGGCATCTTCGGGAATTGGTACACTTACCAAATGCGATTGAGAGATGCTTAAAGCCTCACTTGAACTGGTTAAACTATAAAAAACAATACCTATTACAACGGCAACCAAAGGCCCTTGAATGATTGTAAACACTTTAGCTTTTTTTGCTAAAATATTATCCCATATTAAAATAACAGCTAATCCTACAACCCCCACTATGAGAGAACCAATGATGACATTATCAAATACATGTAAAATAGCAGAAAACGTATTTTCTCCTGAAGCTTCAATAAAACTATCGGCACCTTCTGGCTCTGAATCATAGCCAAAAAAATGAGGTATTTGTTTTAAAATTATAATAATTCCAATACCTGTTAACATTCCTTTTATAACTGAGGACGGAAAGTAATACCCAATAACACCGGCTTTTAAAACGCCAAAAATAATTTGAATAATACCTGCTAAAACCACAGCTACTAGAAAGTTTTGGTAACTGCCTAGTGTGCCAATAGCCGCTAGGACTATGGCTGCTAAACCCGCAGCAGGGCCACTTACACCAAGCCTTGACCCACTCAAACTTCCCACAACAATACCTCCAACAATTCCAGCAATTAATCCTGAAAACAAAGGGGCTCCACTGGCTAGGGCTATTCCTAAACACAATGGTAAGGCAACAAAAAATACGACTATACTTGACGGTAAGTCATTCTTAAGATATTTAAACATACTATAATACTGTTTTGTCTTATGATATATACATCATAAGTATTAAAAAAACCATTACTTGAACGGTACACGAAAAACGAAATTATACTAGGTTATAATCGGGTGGTGGGGAAATAAGATTAAGGTGTGGTTTTTGGTATTTTTTAAAGAAATAAAACAATTCAAACTCTTCTAAACCGAACGGAATTGGAAGTTCTGAGTTTGTTTGATCCAAAACCAGTGGATCAATTTCCTTATGTTTTTCTCCCCCTTTTTCTTCTTCTTCGGAGCAGGTATAAAACGAAGAAACGTCAATAGAATCATCTACCATCAAAATAACTGTAGGTGCTGTAACAAACAGCAAAAACAAAATAGATAATGTTAAAGAAACTATATTTTTTGACATGAATTTAAAACTTCAAAGTCGTAAATATATACTTTTTAACAAAATACATGCAAATTTTAGAATTCCTTTAACATTTTAATATCTTCTGAAATAACCCAACCTGTTTTACCGTCAGACAATTTTATTTTTTGCCAATAATTGTATGTATCAACCACTTGAACTTTTGTGCCCTCGTGTAACCTAAAAACCTCTTCACTTCTTGGATTAGGATCACTCTTCACTTTACTTTCTTGCACAAACACAATGGCGGGGTTATCACGCTTATCTAAATTATATTTGTGAAACGCAAAGGCCAACGTAATAAATACTAACGCTAAGAACACTAAACTTCCTATAAAAGTTAGACGCTTTCGTAAGGTACTATAGGCAAAGTAATACACTAAAAACAATACAACAAACATAAAAACTAGAGCCACAGCGGTTTTTGCCCAAGTATCAAATGTTAATTTATGCGTTAGGGTGTTTACTATTTTTTTTAATCCAGCTTCAGGAACCACATCAATAGCATCAATGGTCATGTTTTGAGCAAAGGCTAAATTATTTTTTATTTCAGCATCATTAGGTTCAAGTAGTAAGGCTTTTTCATAAAAATAAATACTGGGCCCGATATTGTTAAGCTTATAATTAGCATTAGCTAAATTAAAATATAATGCTGCTGAATGCTCACCACTCTCAATAATAGATTGGTAATTATCTATAGCTTCGGCATATTTACCTTCATTGTAAAACGTGTTTGCCTTCTCAAAAACAGCTTGGTTTTGAGCCTGTATTAGTAAACAAGATAACACAGATAGTATGTATAAGAGCTTTTTCATATTAACGTGCCTGTTTGTCAATTAATGAAATTGTTTTTCCTGCCTTATCATAATCCTCTTGCATGGTTACAATATCAATAGGAGTGTACCGTGCTAATTCACAACTTTCAATGAGTGTAATAAAATCTTTTATCACTCCTTCCTCTACTTGTTTTTCTTCAAGTAAATCAGTGATGCGTTCTTTACTCAAATCACTGCTTTCAATATGCAATTTGGCTTTTAAATAATTATGTAACGCCTTTTCAAGAGCAATGTAAAAAGCTTCTTTATGACCTAATGATTTTTTAGCATTACTCAAATATTTTCGCACCAATTTATTAGCTCTACGTACTTTGTTTCCCGCTACATCAGCGTCGCGAATGGCCTTTTTCTTTCTAACTACAATAGCCAGAGGTATGGCTAAAAACGGCAATAAAAGTAAGCTCCAAAATGCCTTCGATTTAAAGAAATACACTTGTTTTATAGCAGTAAACTCGGTCTTTGTTTTTATAAAAGCAAATTGATCACTGCTTAATACCACAGACTGCTTGTTATTTGCTACAACAGCTGTGTCGTCATTGGTTGAAACACTTGAAGGTCCGTTCAATACATTAATTACTATTTCATCAGACGACAAACGTTTATAGCTTTTGGTTTTTAAATCAAAATACGAAAATGAAATACTAGGAATAGGATATTTCCCTTTGTATTGCGGTACCACCGTATAGCTGTCTTGAATACTGCCCTGCATCCCTGATAGGTTAGTTTTTACGTTTTCTTCATGTTCGGGCTCATAAACCTCTAAAGAACTTGGTAAGCTCACTTTTGGCAATTTAAAAAGCTTTAAGTTTCCATTACCCGATACCTTAAGTTTAAGTTGTAGTGATTCGGTGGCATCTAGTACTGTTTTAGATGCTGTGACATCCAAATCAAAACTTCCAACAGCCCCAGTAAAATCAAGCGGTTTTCCTGTTTCTGGTAGCGGTTTTACAGTAATGGTTTTATTTCCAGCCGATACCCTCCTGTTAACACGCGTCATCAAAACACTTCCAAAAATATCTCGGCGATTTGTAGGTACTCTCAGGGCAATGTCTAAACTTAAAGGCTCTAAGTCAAGCTTACCCGTTTTCTGCGGATATAACACTGTTTTTCGCAATACCAAGAAACGATAATCTTCACCATTGTATGCACCATTTTGCACCCGCTGGTCTTGCGTATTGATATTCTGACTCCAAAAATCATTATACCGCGGTGTATCAATTTCATTCCAATTATCTACCGCTATTTTGGGAGACACATATAACTTGTATACCACTGTAATAGCTTCATTAAGATATGGATTGGTTTTTGACACCTCGGCAACCAAATGAATATTCTCTGATGCTAGATAGTTAGGATCATTAGGGTCTTTAGGAATTTCAACAGCGGCGGTAACTTCTACTTTTTGGGGAACCGTTTTATAGGTAGTGCCATCAATAACTATTTTGGCCTGCGAGATGGTAAATACACCTCTTTTCTTAGGTGCTAAAAAATAGCTATAGGTTTTTTTATAGGTTCTAACCCCATTAATCCAAGAATTACTCACGGATTGATTAGGACCACCCACCACCATAAAATTTGAAAAATCTGGCGGAATAAAATTGTCGCCATCTTGATTCATAATAAAATCAATACGCAAACGCTCATTGATTCCTAATTTATGTTTACTCAATTTTGCAACAAACTCTACCTCTTGAGACGAAGCTATACTTGCTACAAAAAGAATTAGAATTATGGATAGGTGCCTTATGAGTTTCATATTTTCTTCACGATTCAGATGATGCATATCAAACTACGTTTACCAATCTTTAGCTGATTTAACTTTTACGCCTTTTTGTTTCTCTGCATTTATTTTTTCCTGTACCTGCTGCTCTTGATTATTCATAGCCTCTAGCAAATTCTTAATTTGCTGTGGTGATAATTGCCCTGGCTGTGGCTGTGGCTGCTTATCTTCTTTGTCTTTCCCCTCATCTTTTTTATCATCTTCAGGTTTGCCTTCATCATCCTTTTCTTTGTCGCTATCCTTTTTATCTTCATCGCCCTGATCATTTTGGTCGTCTTTGTTATCGCCTTCCTGATCTTGATTATCTTCCTGATCTTTTTGATCTTCGTTATCCTTATTCTCGTCTTGATTATCCTGATCTTGATTTTGATCATCTTGCTGCTTTTGTTCTTCAGCACAGGCTTTGGCCACGGCTAAATTATAGCGTGTTTCGTCATCAGACGGATTGTTTCGTAAGGCATTTTTATAAGCTTCAACGGCTTCTTTACATTGCTCGCTTTGCATCAATACATTGCCTATGTTATGAAAGGCTTTATGTTTTTCTTCTTTGGTAGTTGCCGACTTTACAGCCTGTTCTAATCGGTATAAAGCCTCTTCAAAATTTCCGTTTTTAATATAGGCATTGGCTAAATTATAGACCCCTGCTACCGATGTTGGCTGTTCTGAAATAGCCTTTCTATATGCCATTTCGGCCGAAACAATATCTTCTGAACTCAACTTCTCATTACCTTCATAAACATAATTATTAGCCTTTTTCATAGCCAATAATTGGGCTTTATTATCTTGCTGCGCCCAAGAAAATAATGTGGTAAATATGATAATGTATGTTACAATGTGTTTCATAATATTCTGTCCTAATTTTATACATCAGACGGTTTTTTCACTCTTTCTAAAATATAAAACCTCTTTATTTATTTCAGTTAAAGAACTTATAAATTATAGTGCTTTCACAGAAACTATAAATTCTCATTAAATAAATTTAATTTTTTCAGCCATGCTGTTTTTCGTTCTAAAAGAAATACATCGAGCAATAAAAAGAATATTCCGAAGCCTAAAAACCATTGAAACTGGCTTTTAAAATCAGCAAATTGCTTGGCTTCAAATTCTGTTTTATCCATAGCGTTTAAAATCTCTCTTATATTTTCAACCACTTCATTGGTGTTTCTTCCATTAATGTAAACCCCATTAGCTGCACTAGCAATATCTTTTAAGGTGTCTTCATTAAGTTTAGTAATAACTGTTTCGCCTTCGCTGTTCTTTTTGTAATTTAATACCACACCATTTCGTTTTTCTGGAATAGGCCCTCCTTTTACATCGCCTACACCAATGGTAAAAATTCTAATACCTTCCTCATGAGCTTCTTCTGCAACCGAAGCCGATGCTTCACTATGGTCTTCACCATCTGAAATTATGATTAATACCCGATTGGTTTGTTGCTCATCATCAAAATAAGTTTTAGCCAATGAAATAGCCTCGTTAATGGCAGTTCCCTGTGACGATAACATATCGGTATTCATACTTTGTAAAAACATCTTTGCCGATGCATAATCCGTTGTAATGGGTAACTGCGGAAACGCTTTACCAGCATACGCAATAATTCCCACCCGATCACTAGCCAAATTATTGATAATTTGGGTAACCAACTGTTTTGATTTTTCAAGACGGTTTGGTGCAATATCTTCGGCTAACATACTTTTTGAAACATCCACTGCAAAAACAATATCAACCCCTTCACGTTTCACCGTTTCTAACTTGGTTCCTATTTTAGGGTTTACCAGAGCGATGGTTAAACAGAAAAAGGCCAAACTCAATACAATAACTTTAAGAGCGCCTTTAAAAATAGACTTATTGGGACATAACTTATTAAGTAATCTTTTATCAGAAAATTTACTTTGTACCCTGTATCTCCAAAATTGAAGCACCAAAAAGAGAAGGATAATTACCGGAATAATTCCCAATGCCCAAAACCATATTTTTTCTTCTAATTGATACATTGTATATTCTTTTGTTTATACGAAACTTCTAAAAACAGTATTACGTAATAGCAACTCTACCAATAATAAAATACCCGCTAAAATAACTAGAAATCGATATTTCTCATCATAATTATAAAACTTAAATTCTTCAATTTCAGTTTTTTCTAACTTATTAATTTCCTCATAAATGGCTTCAAGCTTTTCATTATCTGTAGCTCTAAAATACTTTCCGCCTGTGGCTTCGGCTATTTCCTTCAGCAATACTTCATCTATTTCAACCTGTATTCTTCCATATTGAAAATTACCGTTAGGCAAAATAGCCACTGGAGATAAAGCCATACCATTGGTACCTAAACCAATGGTATACGTTTTAATACCGTATTCAACGGCCAATTCACTAGCTATTTTAGGATCTATAAACCCTGAATTATTTACACCATCGGTTAGTAATATAATGACCTTACTAGCTGCTTTACTGTCTTTTAACCTATTTACGGCCGTAGCTAGTCCCATACCAATGGCTGTACCGCCTTCAATAATAGTATTGTATTTAATACTTTTTAAAGAACGAAGCACTATAGCTTTATCACTAGTAATAGGTGTTTTCGTATAGCTTTCTCCAGCATATTCAACCAAACCGATTCTATCATTAGGGCGATCTTTTATAAAATCTGCCGCCACATCTTTTAGGGCTTCTAATCTATTTGGCGATAAATCTTTTGCCAACATACTGGCCGACACATCAATGGCCATAACAATGTCGATGCCTCGCGTAGTTTTAGTTTTTGTAGAAACATCAACAGATTGTGGTCTTGCTAAGGCCATAATTAAAAGAGCTAATGCCACCATTCTTAAAACAAACAGTGCGTGTCTTAATTTTGGTCTGATAGAATATGTTACTTTAAAGCCTTTTAACGTTGGCATTTTTAATTCCGCCGTTTGACGTTTGTAGGTTAATACATACCACAAAACAGTCAAAGGAATCACCAACAGAAACCAGAAAAAACCCTTATTTAAAAATTCTAAACCTTCAAACATTATTTTTCTGCCTCTTTAAGTTCCACTGAATTTAAAATACGCTCTACCATTTGCGCTGCATAAACATCCTCTTCCTTATGAAATATCATGATTTGTTGAATTACATTTTTTGATGTAAATCCTAAAATCACATATTTCCCTTTCTCTATTTGTTCTGTATTGGGTATTAAAGCATCCATAGTACCAAAAACCTTTAATCCCTCTGCTCCGTTGAGCGTAGTAAACTTTTCATTTTTAGTAATAATATTTTGGGCACCTGCCGATTCAAATAATTTTAAATTACCCTCAATAGCTTGTTGCAGATCAATTTTAGTTTCCCCAGAAGCTTTTAGCTTGGTTGTAGCCACTGTAATATGAAATCTATCAATCAAACTACCATAACTAAACTGCGTAATCTCTAATTGCTGTGCCATTTCCTCAGAAAGCTCAGGCGTTGTTCTTTTTAAAACTTTAGGCGTTGAGATAGTAACTGGTGGAAACCCATATTGACTGGTTACCCAATCTCCCTCAAGCAACTCTTTGCTATCATGACCAATAATAGTATCTTTTACGTAATTAAAACCATACCTTAAGGAAAATCCTGTAATGGTAGCTAATAGAAGAAATACACTAATACCAACGGTAATCCATATTTTTTTGCGTTTCTTTTTACGCTCTTGCTCTTGTCTGTATTGTTCATCGAGTAGCTTTTCTTCTTCTGTTGGTTCTGGCAAGGCTTCCTTAACGTGATCTATTTCAACATCAATAGTTTCTCTATCTAATTTTGCCAATTCAATATCTGGAGCCGATTTAGCAAATTTCACCAAATCTGCACGTTGTAAAATGTTTTGTAAATTTTTAATATCTTCTTGGCTAATATCAATTTGATTCCCTTCTTTAAGCAAGGTTAACCGATCTATTAGTTCATTGGTTGTACTTTCTAAGGCTCTATCATAGACCTTTTCTTCAAGATATTTTCTAATAATAAAAGTTAACTCAGAGTAATAATCCTTTAGATTCTCTTGTTCTAAATACGGGCTCTCATCAAGTTTTTGTAGTGCCAATTTAGCGCGATCATAAGGTGGTAATAACGCTATTTTCTCATCTTCGGTTAAAGGTTTTTGCCTCCAAATAAACCAAAACAACAAAAAAGCAACTACCGCTATAATTAATAGGGTAATCAAGACGTATTGCCACCAATTACTCGCACTTTTTTCAACCGCGATAATCGGTTTAATATCAAATAATCCCTCTGTACTATCTATGACCACGTTTCTTACTTCAACCTGTAAAGAATCCGTAAAAAAGGTTTTATCTCCAATAAGTATTCTTTGTTGTGGGATAGTATACTTACCTGAATCAAACTGGGTTAAACCATATTTTTTAATAAGATTATATCTGTCGTTATTTTTCAACGTATCAACATCGTAAGACTCAATCATTTCAAGAGGCGAGAAGGTTTGTCCCTCAGGAAAAACAACAAGCTGTGATGAATCGGTCTCTACTTGAATATGATAGGTGATTTGCGCTCCTATTTTTACAGAAGTTGAATCGATAGTAGATTTTACCTGTGCAAACGAATGGAACGCAAATAGAAAAAACATACCAAACAACACCACCACAGATGGCTTCTCACAAACGGTATATGTTTTAGTCTTATATGGTAATTTAAAATTCATAATCCGTTTATCCTCTTCTTTTAAAATAACCTAATAATTTTTTTACATAGCTTTCATCAACACGACAATCAATAGCACCAGCACCTGATTTTGTAAAACTTTCTTTATAGTACGCTACTTTTTGATGATAGAACTTGTTATAATTATTGCGCAACTTTTTTGATGCCGTATTTACAAGCATTAACTCTCCCGTTTCACCGTCTTGCATTTGAACCACTCCTAAATTTGGAATGGTTTCTTCGCGTTTATCAAAAATGCGAATACCTGTAACATCATGTTTACGCGAAACAATTTTCATGGTTTGATGGTAATCATCGGCAATGAAATCAGATAACACAAATACAATAGCCTTCTTTTTCATAACATTTTGCATGAATTTCAAGGCTTCGGCTAAATTGGTTTGTTTACTTTCTGGTTTAAACTCAATGAGCTCTCTGATAATGCGAAGTACATGCGAGCGGCCCTTTTTAGGCGGAATATATAATTCTATTTGATCTGAAAATAAAATAAGTCCTATTTTATCATTGTTTTGCGTTGCTGAAAACGACAGAGTTGCAGCTATTTCAGTTACAACTTCATTCTTGAATTGCTGACTGGTACCAAACATTTCAGAGCCTGACACATCAACCATAAGCATCATGGTTAATTCCCTTTCTTCTTCAAAAACTTTTACAAAGGGTTCGTTATAACGTGCGGTTACATTCCAATCAATATTTCTTACATCATCACCAAATTGATACTGGCGTACTTCACTAAACGTCATACCACGCCCCTTGAAAGTAGAATGGTACTCTCCTCCAAAAATATGATCAGACAACCTACGTGTCTTGATTTCAATTTTCCGTACTTTTTTTAGTAATTCTTTGGTATCCATTTTTTAATTGTCTATTGACTATTTTGTATTGATTATTGCTGTTTAATAATCAATTGTTGGTAATCAATTGTCAATTTTATGGCACTTCTATTTCGTTTACAATTTTATTGATGATATCTTCTGAAGTTACATTTTCGGCCTCGGCTTCATAGGTAATACCTATTCTGTGTCTTAACACATCATAAACTACGGCGCGAACATCTTCTGGAATAACATACCCACGTCTTTTAATAAAGGCATAACATTTAGCTGCTGTTGCCAAACTGATACTACCACGAGGTGAGGCCCCAAATGAGATTAAAGGTTTTATATCAGCTAGTTTATATTTTTCTGGATAACGGGTTGCGAAAATAATATCTAAGATATATTTTTCTATTTTTTCATCCATATACACTGCCTTAACAGCCTCTTGTGCACGTATAATTTGATCAACCGAAACTACCGCTTGAACTTTTTCCCAAGCCCCTTTAAGGTTAGCCCTCATGATTAACTGCTCTTCTGCAATTTTTGGATAATCAATCACTGTTTTTAGCATAAAACGGTCTACCTGTGCCTCTGGTAAAGGATAAGTTCCTTCCTGCTCTACAGGGTTTTGGGTAGCCATAACCAAGAATGGTTTATCAAGTACAAACGTTTCATCACCAATGGTTACTTGCTTTTCTTGCATGGCTTCCAGCAGTGCTGATTGTACTTTTGCAGGCGCCCTATTAATCTCATCGGCAAGGACGAAATTGGCAAAAATAGGCCCTTTTTTAATTGAGAAATCATTCTCTTTAATGTTGTAAATCAAGGTTCCCACTACATCAGCAGGTAATAAATCTGGTGTAAACTGAATTCTACTAAAACTACCACTTACCGCTTGAGATAGGGTATTAATGGCTAATGTTTTTGCTAATCCAGGTACACCTTCAAGTAAAATATGCCCTTTTCCTAACAAGCCAATAAGTAAGCGTTCAACCATATGCTTTTGCCCCACAATGACTTTATTCATTTCAAGCATTAGCAAATCAACAAAAGCACTTTCTTTTTCTATTTTTTCATTAATCGACTTAATATCAATAGTACCTGTTTCTTCCATCATTTTGTATTTAATTAGCGGCTCGAATATACTGCCCTCATTTGAGCATTGCAAAATGTTAAAAAAAAACTTTAATTCTTGTTAATAATTGGTTAAAATATTAGGTTTTGCTACGTTAATTAATACTTAAAAAAAAGAGCGACACTTTATGGTATCGCTCTTTTCATATATGTTTTCAATCCTATTTTTAAGGGGTCACAACTAAAGTGGCATCAACTACCTCTGCTTCTCCTGGCTCAATTGTTACATTAATGTTCTGAGACACATAGCCTTCAGCAGTAATAGTCACTGTATAATCTCCAGGAACTACATCTTCAATCATGTAATCTCCTTCAGCGTTTGTTTCAACACTAGTTTCTTCATTAATAGAAACTGTTGCTACCACATTTTCAGCCAATCCAGAAATTTTTCCACTAATGGTTCCTGTTTTTAGCATTAATTCAATTGGATCTGCAATAACAGTAACCTCACCTTTCACAACTACAACACCAATAGCTTCGCCGTAACTATAATCTGAAGCTTCATCTAGAGGCATCACCTTAACATCATAAGTTCCTGCTGGAACGCCCCATAAAGCAAATGCTCCATTTTCATCTGTTAATGCTGAAATTACAAAATCATCTTCTGTTTCTGGTGTTCCCATATCATCTACTAAAACAGAAGCCATAGATGGTACATCTGTTGGCGTTACCGTACCTTCAATGATGCCAGAGCTTTTTTCAGCACTTACATACAATACTGGTTTTAAAATGATATTTCCTGAATTACCAGCGTGTACAATAGATTTTTCAACATCAAAATCTAAAACAAACTCATAGGTATATCCTTCTTCAATAACTTCATTGACTTTAAGCTTAAGACCTGATTGTTGTGCACTAGGTGTTTTTAAATCAAATTCTTCACCTTGATCTTGATCATTTTTAATTACAATAGTATTTCCATCACCAAGTACTAAACGCATTTGACTTAAAGTACCTGCTGGTATTGGAAACCTATCCACTAAAACCTTACTAAAACCACCAGTAAAGTCTAACAAGTTAACTATTCCATCTTCTGCATCTAATGATATCCAACCGCTTTCATCATCGCTATCATCATCCATTTTAATCATGACATCAACAATTTCAACATTTACAGCTTCATATTCACCAGGCGCATCAACCAAGCGAATTGAAATTCTGGGATCTCCTTTTTGAACAGAATCAGAGTCTGAATCATTACAAGAAAACACAAAGGTTAAAAAGAGTAATGGTAATAAAAATTTCATTTGTTTTACAATATTCATAGTTTTTCAATTTTTAATGGTTCAATCTTATTTACGGTAAAAAGAACGGAATGGATTATATTTTATTTTGCGAAATGTGAAGAATTCCTAAACAAAACCTGCTCATAGACATCTAAACACCTAACTATCAAATTTTAATAAATTAACTTTCAATAATACGATTTTGTTATGCTTTTAAGTATTTTTATATGTGTATTACAGATATACTAGCCATGTTGTTGCTGGTAATCCGTTAATCGAAAAAAACAATGAAAACAACTGCACTAATAACAGGAGCCACCAGTGGAATAGGCGAAGCTACTGCACATGAATTTGCTAAAAAAGGCATCAGACTAATTTTATGTGGTAGGCGCTTGGAACGCTTAAAACAACTTCAGAATACTTTAAAAAAGTTGACAGATGTACATATTTTAGACTTTGATGTGAGCGATAAAAATGCGGTATTAAAAGCTATAACATCCTTACCTTCAAAATTTCAACATATAGATGTATTAATCAATAACGCAGGAAATGCACACGGATTAGACCCAATTGAAAAGGGCTCTATAGATGACTGGGATGCCATGATGGACAGCAATGTTAAGGGGCTACTATACGTGAGTAAGGCGATTATCCCGCAAATGACAGAAAGAAAATCTGGTCATATTATTAATATCGGTTCATCGGCAGGAAAGGAAGTTTACCCTAAGGGCAATGTGTATTGCGGAAGTAAACACGCTGTACTGGCCATCACAGAAGGCATGCGTATAGATCTTAATCCGTATGGCATAAAGGTAGGGGCTGTAAATCCTGGTTTAGTAGAAACGGAGTTTTCAAAAGTAAGATTTAAAGGCGGAAAAGAGGCCGATTCGGTATATTCAGGCTTTAAAGCGTTACAGGCACAAGACGTAGCCGAAGTCATTTATTTTGCTATTTCAAGACCTCCACATGTTAATATTGCTGATGTCTTAATGTTTTGCACAGCCCAAGCCAATAGCACCATTGTAAACAAAACATGATTAACAAAAAAAGCCCTCTTAAAATATGATTAATAAACGTTTACTTATAAAACACCTTTTGGCCCATAACGATGAAAATAGTTTTTATGACAAGAAACGTAAAATTGATATTAGTCACAAAGAAGGTAAAGCCAAGTTTTTAAAGCATATTTGTGCCCTTTCGAATAGTAACCCTAAAAACAATTCATATATCGTAATCGGTGTTGAAAATGACGACAGCAATATAGTAGGTGTTGATTTTTTTGATGATAGTAAAATTCAAAACCTCATTAATGCCTATCTAACTAATCCGCCCATTGTACAATACGAAAATATACCGTTCCCACATTTACCTGATGACCGCGTTGTAGGCCTAGTCACTATCAGACCTACAGGTTTAATCACGTCATTGCGAAAAAATATTTGGAAATACTATGGTGGTTCTATTTTCTTAAGAGACGGCAGCATGAGCATGCCTAAAGTTTTCGATATTGTCATTAAGGATGTTAATTCTGAAATTGTTGCAGCCATTGAAAAAAATGCGCAAAATAACATTGAACACACCTTAAATGGTGTTTTTGATTTTATGAATACGCGCAAAGACTACCACCCTACCTATAAAGTCTTTAAAGAATATTTTGTGGTTTGCTGGTCTGGGCAAAAAAAGGAAGTAAAAGATGAGATATTTTATTCAAGAGTAGACATAGAGCTTATTAATGAGCAAGTGCGTTTATTTTTTTCGGCGTTAGACGAAGTTTCTATAGATACAACAGATGATAGTTTTAAAATAATTGAATATGTGAATTTAGGCCTTCAGGGCGCAAACAAGTATTATCAATTGGAAGAAACGTTAATAACCTTTGAAGATAATGCGCATTACCATATAGCCACAAAATTGCTGTTTAAAGCCCCTCAATTTGATAAAAAAATACTCCATCACATTTATAATGCAAATAATGCTATTCTTAGCCGAATGAAAAAAGGCCTACCATTAAACCAGAGTCAAGAACGCGATTTGCAAAACTTACCTGTTACTTATCTCATTTGTTACTTAAATAATTTTGAGGAAGCACTGAATAAGTTAACCGAAGCCAAACCTTTGTTAAAAGCACATAGCCCTAAAATATATAAACTGTATAAAGAAGCTATTAGAATTTTAAGAAAAGTGAAATACAGTTAATCCTTAACCTTAATTTAACCTTAAAAACTGAAAATGAAATAAAAATGTTTTATTTTTGTCTTGCTATTAATCTTTTTAAGATATAACCTTGCTTCTCCCAAACAATTTGGCATTGAGGCAAGGTTTTTTTTGACTATATAAAATCTAATTGATAAAACGATTTGTTCAATACCTTTGTATCATTTACTTCTAACCACTTATTAAGTACCGTGGCGTAAATGGTTCTAAAATCAATTTCAAATTTCAAATCGCCATTATCATCTAGGTTACTTAAATTGGGCATCCTATTGTACAAGCCTTGTTTTTTAAGATTTTCGCCAATAATAAAAACATTATTTGCTGTACCGTGATCGGTACCAACACTAGCATTCTGTTTTACACGTCGTCCAAATTCAGAAAATGTTAAAATCAAAGTATCCTTAAACGTGTTATTGGCTTTTAAATCTTGAACAAAAGCCTCAATCCCTTTAGCATAGATGTTTAACAAACGTTTTTGGGTAGCCAATTGATTTACATGTGTATCAAACCCACCTAAAGACGTATAAAATACTTTGGTGTTTAAGTTAGAATTTATAAACTGTGCTGTAGTTTTTAATTGCTTTCCAAATTTGTTACTTGGGTATTCTTTAGTACTAGAAATGGTTTTGCTGGCTTCATAAATATATTTTGCAGAAGACTCCGCTGCAATCATAGTTTTATAGAGATATCCTAGATTATGCTCGCTTAGGTGTGCATCATTTTGATGTTTCGTTACGTGCCTAAAATAAGGGTCTTTTGAAAGGTTATACAAGGCTTTAGAATCTTGAGTGGCCATGGCATTAAAATGCTCGCCTTTCATGGCTAAGGACAAACTTTCATCAATTTCAATAGCAGAATAAGGTTGCTTACCATAATGATCTAAATAGCGTCCTATCCAGCCGCTTTGAGCATATTCGTTAGAATCACTAGCGGTTTGCCAAATATCCATTGACCTAAAATGTGATCTGTTTGGATTGGGATACCCTACATTATTTATAATTGATAAATAACCCTGATCATACAAGTTTTTTAAGGGTTTTAAACTACTATGTAGCCCAACCTCATCATTGATTTTAAGGATATCCTTTGTTGCAATGCCCAGTGACGGACGTTCACTATAATACAAATCATTCCTAAACGGAATTACCGTATTTAAACCATCATTACCTCCTGATAGTTGAATGATAACCAATCGTTTATATCCCAATTGACTACTCGCCACATCTTCAAAAGCCTTAACAAAACTAGGCACAAAAAACAAGCTACTCGCTAATGATGATTGCTTTAAAAAATTTCTTCTGTCCATAACTTAACACATTTGATATTCGGGTAATGACATCAACTGAATGCAATATTCTTGCTTTGAAACTTTTTCTAAACTCTTTAAATAATGCGCTGTTCCATCATTAATTGGACAAGCTAAAAGTACACTTTCCATATCTTTGAACGGAACCGTTTTAAATTGCTTATTGAAGTAAGCCCAGTCTGTTTGCGTATTAAATCGTTTACCATAGGTTTTCTTAAACATGGCTTTTTTAGATTCTAATTGCTCATCATTAGTACCATTTTTCGCTTTTGAAATGTAGGCGCCATTAGTTAAAAGTGAAGGTAGTTTTAATCTTAGTACAATGGTGTTACTATCAATCCAACTTCTTCCGCCTTTCCATCCAGCAACATTAGGCGGATCTAACAAGGTTTGTCCTAACAATTTTTGCAGATACAGTAGCTGTTTTTGATTTTTAAATGTTACGGGAACCACCTTTTTTAAACCAACTAAAAACTCAATAGGTGATTTAATTTTTATCCCCATATTTTCTTCGTCATAAAACCAATCAGACATAAAGACGTAATGCATAAGCGTTTCAATGTTATAATCGTTATAAAAAACGGCGGTCATCGCTTCAATATGATCTTGATTCAAAGTATCATTCACAAAATATTTGTATACTTTGGTGCATATATATTTTGCACATTGTTTTTGTTCTAAAATAATATCTATAACAGCTTCACCATCAAAGTTACCTGTTTTACCCATAAAAGTTTTTTGTCCCTCGTCATGCGTTCGTTTTCTAAAAACAAATTCCCCTTGCAAATTATGAGAATATCCTGTGAATGCTCGGGCACTTTCTTTTATATCTTCTTCAGTATAATGACCAACACCAAGTGTAAACAACTCCATAAGTTCACGTGCAAAATTTTCATTTGGTTTCTGCTTTTTATTTTGCTTGGTATTTAAATACTTTGTCATGGCAGCTTCCCTTGAAACTGCTTTTACAAAGGCACCAAAATCACCTAGAGCATAACGCCTTAACGTATTATTGAACTGCTGTATATAGTTGATGTTGTTATCTTCACACACAAAATGATTTGCCCAAAAAAGTGTCATTTTTTCTCGCAATATCTCATTGGTTGTAGCGAGTCTGTCAATCCAGGCTGCGTTGAGTTCTATTTGTTTTTGTCTACTTATTTTCTGAATTTTTCTTCGGGTTTCAGCGTCTAACTTTTTATCTGTCATCATCGCGCTGAACATGTGTTTTATTTCAGAAGTATCTACTTCAAGTGAAGTCATCGGCTTTGAGTTCTTAAAAAGCTCATTAACAACCTTTTTTTTACTTTTTTTAGACAACCGTTCAATATCCTTTGGTAATATTCCAAAACCGACGCGCCAATATAAATGCTGAATGTGTTTAGGTTTCATGTAATGAACTTTTAAAGTAGTTATGAAAGATAGCATTATAGTGTATGCTTAGACTTAAAAATTGGGAAATGGTTTAATTACCTCATAGATAAGATACAAAAAAACCGACCCTTAAAAGGAATCGGTTATAACTTACTTTTCCTTTTTCAATCACAAATCAAACTTAATACCTTGTGCCAAAGGTAAATCTGTAGTATAATTAATCGTATTGGTTTGTCTGCGCATATAAATTTTCCAGGCATCAGACCCCGATTCTCTACCTCCCCCAGTTTCCTTTTCGCCACCAAAGGCACCACCAATTTCGGCTCCCGATGTACCAATATTTACGTTTGCAATACCACAATCGCTTCCCGCATGCGATAAAAACTGCTCGGCTTCTCTTAAATTATGTGTCATTATAGCTGAAGATAAGCCCTGAACCACATTATTTTGAATGGCTATGGCATCTTCAACCGCTCCTGAATATTTCAATAAATAAAGTACGGGTGCGAAAGTTTCATGTTGTACAATTTTAAAATGTGGTTGCGCCTCTGCAATAGCTGGTTTTACATAACACCCACTTTCATAGCCCACACCTGATAACAGACCGCCTTCAACAATCAATGTTCCTCCTTCTTCAACAACTTGATGCAATGCATTTTGATACATAGCTACCGCTCCCGAGTCTATAAGTGGCCCCACATGGTTACTTTCATCTAAAGGATTTCCTATGCGTAATTGATTATAGGCTTTAACTATGGCTTGTTTTACTTGATTATAAATAGATTCATGTATAATTAACCGTCGTGTAGATGTACATCGTTGACCAGCAGTCCCTACAGCTCCAAAAACAGCACCGATTACCGTCATTTTTATATCAGCGTCTGGTGTTACAATAATAGCATTGTTTCCTCCTAACTCTAAAAGTGTTTTACCTAATCTGGCAGCTACCACTTGCGCAACAGTTTTACCCATTCTAGTAGAGCCTGTTGCTGAAATTAATGGTATTCTACTATCTTTAGTCATAAATTCACCTACCTTATAATCCCCGTTTATTAAACACGATATACCTTCAGGTAAATTATTTTTTGCAAAAACTTCAGCAGCCATATTTTGGCAAGCTATACCACAAAGCGGTGTTTTTTCACTAGGTTTCCATATACAAACATCACCACAAATCCATGCTAGAGCAACATTCCATGACCAAACAGCAACTGGAAAATTAAAGGCAGAAATGATTCCCACTACGCCTAGTGGATGATACTGCTCATACATACGATGACCAAAACGTTCACTATGCATTGTTAAACCATGTAATTGTCTGGATAAACCCACTGCAAAATCACAGATATCAATCATTTCTTGTACTTCTCCTAATCCTTCTTGATAACTTTTGCCCATTTCATAAGATACCAACTTACCCAAAGCTTCTTTCTTTTCCCTAAGTTTATCCCCAAATTGTCGTACAATATCGCCTCGCTTTGGTGCTGGCATCAATCGCCAAGTTTTAAACGCCGATGTTGCAGCATTTACCACCTGTTCATAATCAACTTTTGTGGTTGCTTTTACACTACCTATTAGGCTGCCATCAACTGGAGAATAACTTTTAATGAGGTCTCCATTTGAAAACTGATTTAAACCTGTTGACGAACCTTCGTTGACATGTTTTATACCTAAAATTTCAAGCGTATCATCTATTCCAAAACTTACAGTCATTCCTTACTATTTTATTGATTTTTTAACTTTTTTATTATATATTACGAATATAATAATATAATGTTGTTTTTTGTAAATTTAATAGAATCAAACCATTGTCAATTTCTAATTAACAGTATTATAGATAGAGATAGTACTTTTACCCTAAAACACTTATTAAACTAAGGCTTTCTCACCACCGTTTTTATCATACTATGATCTGAAACCCATGTATTTCGTTTCGTTGAACATACTATCTCAATATCTTTAGACACCCAAATTTGATCTAAAGAAAGTAAAGGGATACCCCAAAACCAGGTTTCTCTAAACCCTATACCATTTCCATAAAAAAAGTGAACATAATTAGACTTCAACTTTTTTAAAAATATAGATTCATAGGGGATATTAAAATCGCCAAGAATAACAGTGTTTTCTTCTACCTTAATGATAGAATTAACAAAACGCCACTCCCAAGATCTTGGCACATCTGTGCTTCCTTGTGCATCTATTGCGTAAAAGTTTGTATGTGCTGTTTGAAAATGCACAACATTAGTATTAAAATCAGAAACCGTATCTAGCTTAACTAAAATGGGGGTTTTAGACAATATTTTTAATTCACCTTTTGATTTATAAAAATGAAAAAAGGGGTGGTCAGGTATTACATCCTGAACATCGGAATGAACAGCTTCTGTTAAAACCAAAAGGTCAGGTATCTCTTTATTTATGTCTAAAGCTTTTTTATAGTCATTATCTCTTGAGGCATTCCAAAAAACAATCTTTACATCATCTGGCTTTGATGTTTTAGAAAAGTTAAATGAAAAACTTCTTCCCACCCAAATCAAGAATAACACACTGGCTATCCATATATTGTATTTCATTTTTTTACCTAAAACTATAGACATCCCTAAAACCACCATAATAATTAAGGGTAAAGGGAAGGTATAAAACCACAAGGACGATTGATAGGTTGCGTCTTTTACAAAAAAATGCAACAACAATAATGCAAGAATTATGAGCAGATTTACGCAAAAAACGAATGCTCTTAAGAAATTCATCATTTATCTCAATTGAAAGCCTTTTGCCGCCCACCAAGGGTGAATCTCAATTTTTAATCGGCCCGCCTTTACCATAGGATCTGCATTGGCTAAACTATCTGCCATTTTTAATGTTGGAACGTTATAAATGGTCACACCTCTAATCTCGCCATCATCTCCAAAAGGCCCAGAAATATCAGCATAACCCAATTCATACATTTTTGATAAATGAGCCAGATGTTGTTCTTGTAACTCAGCTGATTCTTCTTCGTTTTGTCCTCTTATAGGTCCTGCTTTTAAAAATGCCATAAAATACTGTTGCATCAAAATGGTGTCTTGGGTTGTTTCATCAACGTAGTCAAAAATTTTAAACCCTTTACTTTTTAATTCTGCTTTAATTTGTTTTGTTGTTTTAACAGACTCAACCTCTTCAATAATGCTATCAACAACTACCTCTGTAATAGTTTCAACATCCTCTAATTCTTGATTTACTTGCTTTTCATTTTTGCATCCAACTGCAACAAAAATCACCAATAACTGTACAAATAATATTTTCATAATTTACTATTTAAACGCCCATGTACTAAAGGGCTGCTTACTTAAAACGGCATTATAATACTTAATATCTCCTGTTACCTCTTTACCTAACCATTTGGGTTTTATAAATTTTTCGTTTTTTGAACCCAATTCAATTTCTGCGACAACCAAACCATCATTATCACCAAAGAATTGATCTATTTCAAAAACATGGTTACCCACCTTAACCTCGTAACGCAACTTATCAATTATGGAAGGTTCGCACAATTTTAACAAGGCCTCAGCTTCTTGTTTTGGTATTTCTTTTTCCCATTCAAACCGGCTCAATCCATCATCAGAAGATATGCCTTTTACCGTAATAAATCCAAACTCTCCTTTTAATCTTACCCTAACCGTGCGTGATTTGTGCGTATTTAAAAACCCTTGACAAATTCTTGTTTGCTTAAAGGCTTCTGCTTTAAACGCATCAGATTTTACTAAAAACTTTCTTTCAATTTCTTCCATATAACTTTGCAATACGCTTTGGAAAGATACTCATAAAAACACATTTAATGGTTAAATTTACAGTATGTATACCAAACCGCCAATAAGGAAAATCATTCATGTAGATATGGACGCGTTTTATGCCTCTGTAGAACAATTAGATAATCCAAACTTAAAGGGCAAACCTATTGCGGTTGGCGGCGACGGAAAACGCGGTGTGATAAGTGCCGCAAGTTACGAGGCAAGGACATTTGGAGTGAAAAGTGCTATGGCCGGAAATCTGGCTGTGAAACTTTGTCCTGAACTAGTTTTTGTTAAGCCTCGTTTTGAACGTTACCATGAAATTTCAAAACAAATTAGAGCGATTTTTCACGACTATACAGACTTGGTAGAACCACTATCTCTAGATGAAGCCTATTTAGATGTTACTGAAAACAAAAAAGGAAATCCCAGCGCCTCTTTAATAGCCAAAGAAATAAGAGCACGTATTTTGAATGAGATAGGATTAACTGCATCGGCTGGTATCTCAATTAATAAATTCATTGCCAAAATTGCAAGCGACTACAACAAACCTAACGGACAAAAAACCGTAAATCCAGAAGAGGTTATATCATTTTTAGAAACTTTAGACATTCGTAAATTTTACGGCGTTGGTAAGGTAACTACCGAAAAAATGTATCAAAAGGGCATATTTACGGGACTAGATTTAAAACAAAAATCTTTGGAATATTTAGATACCCATTTTGGCAAATCTGGACGCTATTTTTACTACATTGTGAGAGGTATTCACAACAGTCCGGTAACACCAAATCGTCAACGAAAAAGCTTGGCAGCTGAGCGTACTTTTAGCGAAAACTTATCTTCTGAAATATTCATGTTACAAAAGTTAGATCATATTGCTGAAGAAGTATCAAACCGATTGAAAAAAAGCAAAATATCTGGGAAAACGATTACTCTAAAAATAAAGTATAGTGATTTTACACTTCATACAAGAAGTAAAACGCTGACTTATTTTATAAACGATAAGGCTCTAATACTGGATACCGCCAAAGATTTACTGTACCAAGAATCATTGAACAATTCTGTGAGGTTATTAGGTATTTCATTGTCTAATTTAAATACCGAAGCCAAAAAAAATACTGCTGGGCTTAGTCTTAATAAAAAGGTTAGTGTACAATTAAAATTTGACTTTTAAATCAATTCTAAAAGCAAACCTGCTTTGCTTATATTAATCCCATGCAGAAAGTCCTATAATTTCGCCATTGGGCCCCACGAAAAAAGTGTATTTGTCCCGAGCATAATGCTCATTTTCTAACTCGTAGCCCTCTGCTTTTAGTTTATCCCCAATAGTAACAATGTCATTCACTTTTAGCATGAAGTGATTGTGGTTGGTGTTTCCAATGGGGCCTATGGTATGGAGGTATTCAGGTGCAGTAAGTGAAAGTCCAATGGTTAAATCATCTGTCTTTAACTTCATTACTAGCATGCCTTCAATACCCTGTCCGTGAAGCACTTCGGCATCAGACATCTTAAAACCAAGAATCTCCCGATACAATTTTAAACTTTTCTCAAGTTGAAGTACATGGACACATATGTATCTCAATCCAGTTACTCTGGCTTGTGTCTTGACTTCATCCACAACCTTAGAATCGGCATTCTGAGCAAAACTATATCCTGCACCAGTAAGAAGGAACATGGCTATTAGGCAGCCTCTGAAAATAAAATTCAAACTCGTGTTGTTTTCTTTTTTGTTCATATTAATATTAATTATCATAACAAGTTTAGTTTATATAGTTAGTGGTTCATTTTACTGCTAAACTTAGATAAAAAACCTCAGAATGTATGAAGCAACCACTAATAAAAAACTGAACAACTGTTTTTAAATCTGGTTTTTTAACTTTAAAAGCTATGAAATTTTGTAATTTACTTCATGAATTCTTTAAGCAAACTAATCTGTAATAATAATGACACTTCACAAAATAGCTTTTTGCCTAATTTTCCTTTTATTATCCTGCTCCAAACAAGTTAAAAATCAACAACCTCTAGAAATACTTGAAGCTGGTACTTGGGTTAATTTAATAGACAAGGATCTATCAAAATGGGATACTTATTTAAGTTATCAAATACAACCAGGGTACGATGGTACTCAACCCAAAAATGAACAAGGAGAACTAGTTCGTCCAATTGGGTTAAACAAACCTGGTTATGATGTTTTTACAACAATCCAAGAAGGTGATGGCACCATCATAAGAAATACTGGAGAATACTACGGTTGTTTAGTAACCAAAGAGGAATTTAAAAATTATCATTTTCAGCTTAAATATAAATGGGGGAATAAAACATGGGCTTACAGAAAAGATTTATTAAAAGATTCTGGAATTCTATATCATTCTATAGGTCCCATGGCAGCAGAATTTTGGAGGTCTTGGATGTTGTCTCAAGAATTTCAAATTATGGAAGGACACACCGGTGATTTTTGGAGTCAAGCAAACTCTGCTATTGATATCAGAGCTTATAAACCAGAATCTAATTTAAACCCCTTAGCTCATGAGTCTCAAGATTATTTACCAATAACCATGCATGGGCCTTACGGAAATTATTGCCTGAGAAGTGGCAATTATGAAAAACCTCATGATGAATGGAACACATTAGATTTATACTGTTTTGAAGGCAAAAGTCTGCATGTTGTAAATGGAGAAGTTGTTATGATTTTAAAAAATTCTAGATATATAGATGAAAATGGTAATTCTGTACCGCTTATCAAAGGGAAAATTCAATTGCAAAGTGAAGCTGCCGAAATATTTTTTAAAGATATTAGAATTAGAGAAATAGATTCATTGACTCCGGAACAAAAAGCACTTTTCTGATTATAACCTAAATACCGAAGCCAAAAAAAATTCTGTTGATAAAAAAATGGTTAGTGTACAACTTAAATTTAAGTTTTAACCATAAAAAAGCCACCAAAATTGGTGGCTTTTTTATGGTATTCTATCTATACAATTAGAAATTACAATTTTCTATTTCAGTTACACGAAGTGTATTTACCATACCCTTTTCTTGAATTGGCATAGCTGCTAAACTTATAAGCATATCACCCACTTCTAGATAACCCATTTTACAAGCAATAGCGTTTACATCTTCTATTGTCTCATCAGTACTAACAAATCTATCATAATAAAAAGCACGTACACCCCATAACAAACTTAAACGTGTTAGTATGCGTTTATTTGAAGTAAATACTAAAATATGACATGACGGACGCCATGCCGAAATTTGGAACGCTGTGTACCCACTATTGGTCAATGTAGAAATGGCTTTTGCATTAATCTCATTAGCCATATTGGCTGCGTGATAACAAATTGATTTTGTGATATAACGATTTGTACGAATATGTGGCGGCATTTGAGGCACTTGAATAAGTGCCGAGTTTTCAACCGTTTTCAAAATATCGGACATTTTTTGAATAACCTCAACTGGATATTTCCCGACAGAAGTTTCTCCCGAAAGCATCACAGCATCAGCGCCATCCATAACCGAGTTTGCCACATCATTCACCTCTGCTCGTGTTGGCGTTAAACTAGAAATCATAGTTTCCATCATTTGAGTAGCAATAATAACTGGAATTCTAGCTCGTTTTGCACGAAGCACCAATTGCTTTTGTATTAAAGGCACCTCTTCTGCAGGAATTTCAACACCTAAATCGCCACGTGCTACCATCAAACCATCACAATGTGCTACAATTTTATCTATATTTTCAATAGCCTCTGGTTTCTCAATTTTCGCAACAATAGGTATTTTATATTCGGCATGCTCTTTAATCAAATCTCTCAATTGCATTAAATCTTCAGCATGACGTACAAATGACAACGCAATCCAATCTACCTCTTGGCTGATAGCAAAAATAGCATCTTCAATATCTTTTTTTGTTAATGCTGGTTGAGAAATGTTAGTATTTGGAAGGTTAACTCCTTTTTTCGATTTTAATGGTCCGCCTTGAATTACTTTTGCCGTTACTTCAGTTTTATTATCTGAAGACACCACTTCAAAAATCAATTTACCATCATCTAAAAGAATACGTTCTCCTGGTTTGGCATCTTGAGGAAAGTTCTTGTAGGTCATGTAAACACGATCTTTAGTCCCTTCAAATCGTTCTCCGGTGGCAAAAATAATCTCATCACCAGGGTTAACGATTACTTCTTCTTTCATCACACCCACACGAAGCTTTGGCCCTTGTAAATCGGCTAGAATTGCTGCTGTAAAGCCATACTCTTCATTCAACTCACGAATCATTTTAACGCGTTCAGCAACGTCATTATAATCGGCATGAGAAAAGTTTATTCTAAAAACATTTGCTCCCGCTTCAAGCATACCCTTTAAAACCTCTTTTGAACTGGTTGCTGGTCCGAGAGTAGCAACTATTTTTGTTTTTTTTGTTGTTGTTGACATTAGTTAAAAATTAAATTGTCTTTAGATTTCAATTGACTCGAATCAATACTGTAGGCGGTTGCAATTTGGGGTATTTTTAGTATACTATCAACAATATACTTTTCTTTACTAAAACTGAACTCGCTCTCTATTTTCAAAAAATAATTTACAGTTTTATATTCAGGCAACAGATAATTCGTTTTTATTATTTTTTCTTTCGAATCGAATAACGATTCATATTGTCTTTGCTGAAATTCTTCGGTCTTACAAATATTTGATACCAAGCTCCAAACTATTAGTTGTCTCTCATCTTCCCATTCATAAATTGAATATGAGGATTTACCTTGTTTAAAATCTAAATCAGAAGGTTTTCTTTTGAGCTCTGTACCTAAATATTTATTTAACAAATAGGCTAATCTGTAATCTTCAAGCCTACAATGTATTGCTATTAAAGTGTATAAAGCTTCATGAAACGTATCATCTAAAATAAATTTATGAACAGCCATAATTTACGCAAAAACTCGGTAAATATAGTATTTATAACTATTGAACTAACAAAATTACACCAATGTTAACAAGAAATTAAACTAAAACGTTATAGTTAATTACGTCACCGTACTATTTTCTATATCATTTTTGACATTCTACTTTGAAAAGCAAAAAACGCTCTTTTGGAAGCTTTTTCTTCTGCTTTTTTCTTTGATGTAGCTCTGGCTTTAGCCACTACCTTATTATCAATAGATAATTTTACTGAAAAGTGACGTACAATATCATTACCAGAATCTTCATAAACATGGTAATTAAATATTCTCTTTTCTTTTTGGCACCATTCAATTAAAAGGCTTTTATAACTAATTACCTTTCCTTCAAGTTTTTCAATATCTACGTAAGGTACAATAACACGTCTATAGATAAATTTTTCACAGTATTTATAGCCTCTATCTAAAAAAATAGCGCCTATTAGAGCTTCAAATAAATTACCGTGGATATTATCCCCAAACTGACCCGCAGGTATTTTACTCTCAACAAAATCTACCAGCCTCAATTCTTTACCAAGTTCATTAAGATGTTCTCTACTTACAACTTTTGAGCGCATCTTAGTTAGGTATCCTTCATCACCGCTAGGTACTTCCAAATATAAATGAGAAGCTACTACCGAACTTAGCATAGCATCGCCTAAAAATTCAAGTCTTTCATAGTTGAAAGGATTACCTTTACCGTCTTTTATATTCATAGACCGATGCGTAAAGGCTTTTTTGAAGTATTTAATATCTCGAGGTTTAAAACCTAGAATTTTAGTTAATTCCATAAAAAAAATCCCGTTACGTTTTGAACGGGATTTTAATATGTTAGGAATGTTTTTCATCTGAACGTAAATATATTATTTTATTGTCAGATGTAATAAACCATGGTTCATAATAATGTAAAATTTAATTTATCGTTATGGTTTATTTCATTCGGGATTTAATCTATTTTCTTGAATAATACACAAGCGTTATGTCCGCCAAATCCAAATGTATTACTCATAGCCACTTTAACGTCGCGCTTTTGAGCCTTGTTTAAGGTTAAATTTAATTCAGGATCAATATTTTCATCAACTGTTGTATGGTTAATGGTAGGTGGCACCATACCGTGCTCCATAGCCAATATAACAGAGATGGCTTCAATAGCTCCAGCCGCACCTAAAAGGTGGCCTGTCATTGATTTTGTTGAATTTATATTTATATTTTTTGCGTGACTTCCAAATACTTCTGAAATAGCTTTTAGTTCTGCAACGTCTCCTAAAGGTGTAGATGTTCCATGTGTATTAATATGGTCTACGTCTTCTGGTTTTAGGCCTGCATTTTCTAAACAGTTTTTCATTACCGCTATAACACCTATACCATCTGGATGTGGCGCAGTCATATGGTAAGCATCAGAAGACAATCCACCTCCTGCTACTTCTGCATATATTTTTGCTCCTCTAGCTTTTGCATGCTCATATTCTTCTAGAACAAGTGCACCAGCACCTTCTCCAAGTACAAACCCATCTCTCGTACCATCAAATGGGCGAGACGCTGTTTCTGGACTGTCATTTCTAGTTGATAATGCATGCATGGCATTAAATCCCCCCATCCCAGCAATAGTTACTGCAGCTTCACTACCTCCTGTCACTACAACATCACAATGCCCTAATCGAATAGAGTTAAGTGCGTCGAATATAGCATTAGCAGAAGAAGCACAAGCAGAAACTGTTGTATAGTTAGGCCCCATAAAACCATGTTTTATAGAGATATTTGCAGGTGCAATATCGGCAATCATCTTAGGAATAAAGAACGGGTTGAACCTTGGTGTTCCATCTCCAGCAGCATAGTTTAAAACTTCTTGCTGAAACGTTTCTAATCCACCTATTCCTGCGCCCCATATAACACCAACACGCAATTTATCCACTGCTTCTAAATCGAGTTTAGCATCCTCAATGGCTTCGTCGGCAGCAACCATAGCGTACTGCGCAAACTTATCCATTTTTCGAGCTTCTTTTCGATCAATAAAATCAGTTGCGTTAAAGTTTTTCAATTCGCAAGCGAATTTTGTTTTAAACTTTTCGGTATCATAATATGTTATAGGCGCAGCCCCACTTTTACCATTTACTAGACCGTCCCAATATTCATCCTTGGTATTGCCTATGGGTGTTAAAGCTCCTAATCCTGTGACTACAACTCGCTTTACTTCCATAAAGTACTTGCTTGTTTTTTCTTATTTAGCCTCTTCTATATAAGAGATCGCTTGACCAACTGTTGCAATGTTTTCAGCTTGATCATCTGGAATTTGGATATCGAATTCTTTTTCAAATTCCATAATTAATTCTACAGTGTCTAAAGAGTCTGCTCCTAAATCGTTAGTAAAGCTTGCTTCAGCAACAACTTCGTTTTCATCAACTCCTAATTTGTCTACGATAATCGCTTTTACTCTTGATGCAATGTCTGACATAATCTTTTTATTTTAAATTTTAATTAGTTGGCAAAAATAAAAAACTTTATTCTTTTAACACACCTTTACTTTAAAAATGTGTTGTCAATTTACTAAAATTAGTTTGAAGTATTTTTATTTTACTCACTATTTGTTAATATTTATTCTTTTTTTTGTTTTGAATAATCTATAACACTATAGCCTGTATTATGAAACGTATTGTAATTTTTGCATCTGGTAGCGGATCTAATGCTGAAAACTTAATTAAGTTTTTTCAAAATAGCGATCATGCACGTGTTACTCAAATACTTTGCAACAACCCACAGGCCAAAGTGCTTGACAGGGCTAAAAATCTTGAAGTTAGTGCTCTTTCATTTAATAGAGTATCTCTTTATAAAACAGATGATGTTCTCAATATTTTAAAAGCTTCTAAACCCGATTTGATTGTTCTTGCTGGTTTTTTATGGAAGTTTCCTGAACACATCTTAAATGCTTTTCCTAATAAGGTTATTAACGTACACCCCGCTCTTTTACCCAAATTTGGTGGCAAAGGCATGTATGGCATGCACGTACACAATGCCGTAGTAAAAAATAAAGAAACAGAAACTGGTATTACCATTCATTATGTAAACGAAAATTATGACGAAGGTGCTACTATTTTTCAGGATAAATGCGACGTATTGCCAACCGATACTGCCGATGACGTAGCAGCCAAAATTCATGAATTGGAAATGAAACATTTTCCTAAAGTTGTTGACCAATTACTACATGAGTAAAAAAAAGAAAAAATACTACACCATCTGGAAGGGTCATAAAACTGGGGTTTTTGAATCTTGGGACGACTGTAAAGCACAAATTAAAAATTTTGAAGGCGCCATCTATAAATCTTTCACAACATTTGAAGCTGCCAAAAAAGCTTTAAAAGAAGATTATAAAAACTATATTGGTAAAACCTCTAAGTTTACAAGTTCGCTTTCAGAAGAACAACTCAAAAAAATAGGCCAACCCAACTATAACTCTATTTCTGTAGATGCTGCCTCAAGTGGTAATCCAGGGCGCATGGAATATCGCGGCGTAGATACCAAAACTAAAAAACAACTCTTTACTCAAGGTCCTTTTGAAGAAGGCACAAACAATATTGGTGAGTTTTTAGCTATTGTTCACGGCTTGGCTTTCTTAAAAAAAAACAACAGTAACCGTATCATCTATACAGACTCTAAAACGGCCATAAGCTGGGTAAAAAAGAAAAACTGCAATACCAAACTTCAACGAAACGCCAAAAACAAACCCTTGTTTGATTTAGTTGACCGTGCTATAGAATGGCTAAAAACCAATACATACAGCACCACCATAGTAAAATGGGAAACCAAGGCTTGGGGTGAAATTCCAGCAGACTTTGGTAGAAAATAATACTGTATTTATTAAAAACAGAGGCATATTACACAGAATACACCCCTGTTCTCTTCATTGATAATAGCCTTTATCATTTTAGACACCCTATGTATTAAAAAGTCACATAAACTCAAAAAATAATTACACAAAGCTGATTGCTAACATTTATACCTCTTGTTAATCTTTAAAAAGACTTATATTTGCAAAAAATTATCAGGTCTCTTTTATGAGTAAATTAGTTATAGTTGGCACCGTAGCATTTGATGCTATTGAAACGCCTTTCGGGAAAACCGATAAAATTTTAGGTGGTGCTGCTACTTTTATAGGGTTAGCCGCTTCTCATTTTAATGTTGACGCTACTGCTGTTTCTGTTGTTGGTGGTGATTTTCCTCAAGCATATTTAGATTTATTAGCGAATAAAAACATAGATGTTTCTGGAGTAGAAATTATTAAAAATGGGAAAACATTCTTTTGGAGTGGGCGTTATCACAATGACATGAATACAAGAGACACGTTGGTCACGGAACTAAACACGCTTGAAAATTTCAATCCAGTTGTTCCTGAGGCTTACCGAGATGCAGAAGTGGTCATGTTAGGAAACTTACACCCTCTCGTCCAATCTAGTGTTATAGATCAAATGACCAAAAAACCTAAATTGGTGGTATTAGACACTATGAATTTTTGGATGGATTGTGCCTTAAATGAACTTCTTGACGTTATTAAACGTATAGATGTTATCACTATTAATGATGAAGAAGCCAGACAATTAACAGGAGAATACTCATTACTAGTAGCTGCTCGTAAAATTCATGAAATGGGTCCTAAATATATAGTTATAAAAAAAGGGGAGCACGGAGCACTTTTATTTCATAACGACCATGTGTTTTATGCCCCAGCTTTGCCACTAGAAGAAGTATTTGACCCAACAGGAGCTGGAGATACATTTGCTGGAGGATTTGCTGGATATTTGGCAAAAACAAATGATTTTTCGTTTGAAAACATGAAAAATGCTGTAATTTACGGTTCAACATTAGCCTCGTTTTGTGTTGAAAAATTTGGAACAGAACGCATGCAATATTTATCAAATAATGAAGTACATAAACGCCTGTTGCAATTTAAGCAATTAACACAATTTGATATAGAATTATCATAAAAAACAACGCGCTCAAAATAGAGTGCGTTTTTATTTAAATTAACCCATTGATTTCCAGTATATGGAAATCGATAAAATATTTTATTTCCGCGAAAGCGAAAACATTTTTTAATATGAGTGATGCTTTAAAACACGAATGTGGAATTGCCATGATAAGACTTCTAAAACCATTAGAGTTTTACAAAGAAAAATATGGCAGTGCTTTTTATGGTGTAAACAAAATGTATTTAATGATGGAAAAACAGCACAATCGTGGTCAAGATGGTGCCGGATTTGCCAGCATTAAATTAGATACAGAGCCAGGGCAACGTTATATTAGTAGAGTACGCTCTGTAGCACAACAACCTATACAAGATATTTTCGCTCAAATTAATGATAGAATTAATGGCGAGTTCAAAGCACACCCAGAATATGCTGATAATGTAGCAGCTCAAAAACGCAATATTCCGTACATAGGAGAGGTGTTATTGGGTCATGTGCGTTACGGTACTTTTGGGAAAAACAGTGTAGAAAGTGTTCACCCTTTTCTGAGACAAAACAATTGGATGCACAGAAACCTTATCATGGCTGGAAACTTTAACATGACTAATGTAAAAGAGCTTTTTGGTAACTTAATTGAACTTGGCCAGCATCCAAAAGAGTATACTGATACGATTACTATCATGGAAAAAATTGGTCATTTTTTAGATGATGCTGTAAGTAAAATATATAAAGACCTTAAAAAAGAAGGTTATAACAAAAGAGAAGCGTCACCTTTAATTGCAGAACGTTTAAAAGTTGGAAAAATTTTAAAACGAGCAGCCAAAAACTGGGACGGCGGTTATGCTATGGCGGGATTAATTGGTCATGGTGATGCATTTGTTTTACGTGATCCTGCAGGCATTCGTCCGGCATACTATTACCAAGATGACGAGGTGGTAGTGGTCGCCTCTGAACGCCCTGTTATTCAAACCGTATTCAATGTAAAGTTTGAGGACGTAAAAGAACTAGATCCTGGTTCTGCCATCATTACAAAAAAGTCGGGTGAAGTTAGAATAAAACAGATCCTAGAACCTTTAGAAAGAAAATCCTGTTCCTTTGAACGCATTTATTTCTCAAGGGGTAGTGATGCCGAAATTTACCAAGAGCGCAAAATGCTTGGTAAACTATTAATGCCCAAAGTACTTAAAGCGATAAATAACGACACCAAAAACACGGTGTTTTCATATATCCCTAATACGGCCGAGACCTCTTTTTTTGGTATGATAGAAAATGCTGATGCCTTTATCAATGAAAGAAAAACAAAGGCTATTTTAAACGGACAACGTTCTTTATCGGCCGCCAAGGTTACCGAGATTTTATCTGAGCATGCCAGAGTTGAAAAAATTGCTATTAAAGATGTAAAACTAAGAACGTTTATTACAGAAGATAGTAGTAGAGATGATTTGGTAGCTCATGTTTATGATGTAACATATGGTGTTATTAAACCAGAAGATAACCTTGTGATTATTGATGATAGCATTGTAAGAGGAACTACTTTAAAGAAAAGTATCCTGAAAATGCTGGATCGATTAAATCCTAAGAAAATCATAGTCGTATCGTCAGCACCACAAATTAGGTATCCTGATTGTTATGGCATTGATATGGCAAGATTGGAAGACTTGGTTGCTTTTAGAGCGGCATTAGCATTACTTAAAGACAACAACAAATATGATATTGTAAAAGAGGTCTATGAAAAATGTGTAACCCAAACAGATCTTGAAGATAAGTATGTTCAAAACTTTGTAAAAGAGATTTATGATCCGTTTACAGATGAGCAAATTTCGGACAAAATTTCGGAATTACTTAGTGATGAATCGATTAACGCAGGTGTTAAGATTATTTTCCAATCGGTAGAAAATTTACACAAGGCCTGCCCTAAACATTTAGGTGATTGGTACTTTACTGGAAATTATCCAACCGTTGGAGGCAACAGAGTAGTTAACAGAGCGTTCATTAACTTTTATGAAGGAAACAAAGAACGCGCCTATTAATTGACGATTTAATAATTTTTAACACATAGATCTTAAATAATGTATTTCAACTTATAAATATGCTATTCGTCTAAAAAATATACAGATTATCTAAAATAGATATAACTTGCCCTCACCATAACATAAGTAGGTTAAGTTCATGGTAGATTTGGGGCAAAAAAAGGTGAACGCTTGTTCGCCTTTTTTTATGCCATATTATTTCCTTTTACTCTATTATTTTATCTCAAACACCCCTTCTCATAAAATTAGTTTAGTTTCTGTTAAGCCAATTTTTAAGTCATTCAACCAAAATATTTTTAAAGCCCTCTGCACCCCTATATATTTGACTCACCATAACATAAGTAGGTTAAGTTCATGGTAGATTTGGGGCAAAAAGGTGAACATCTTGTTCACCTTTTTCATTTAAAGCAATATGTGACTTTTACGCATAAAAAAATCGCCTAAAACTTAAGCGATTTTTTTATGCGTATTGTGTTTCCTAATTATTTTGCTTCTGCATAGCGTTTTTCAACTTCATTCCAGTTGATAACGTTAAAAAAAGCACTAATATAATCTGGACGACGGTTTTGGTAGTTTAAATAATAAGCATGTTCCCAAACATCAAGACCTAAAATTGGCGTACCGCCACAACCAATGCCTGGCATTAACGGATTATCTTGATTTGCTGTAGAACAGATTTCAAGTTTTCCTCCTTCATGCACACACAACCAAGCCCATCCAGAGCCAAAACGTGTAGCCGCAGCTTTACTAAATGCCTCAATAAACTCATCTTTTGAGCCAAATGTAGCCTCAATAGCATCTTTTAATTCTCCAGACAAATAGCCTCTACCTTCTGGGTTCATTACTGTCCAAAACAAAGAGTGATTATAAAACCCACCTCCATTATTTCTAACAGCCGTATTGCTTGGATCTAAATTTGCCAAAATATCTTCAATAGATTTTCCTTCCAAATCTGTTCCTGCAATCGCATTATTTAAATTGTTAGTATATCCCTGATGATGTTTTGTATGATGTATTTCCATAGTTCTAGCATCCATGTGTGGTTCTAGAGCATCATAGGCATACCCTAATTCTGGTAATTCAAAAGCCATAATAATTTGTTTTAAATATTAATTTTAATGTCATCAAATTTACACATTATACTGGCCAATTAAAAATAATAAATTGTTATCAAACTATTGATAGTTTTTATCTTGTAAACAAATTCACAAATATGCCCAAAACGCAGCCTTTTATAATTTATAACGCCTCCGCAGGTAGTGGAAAAACCTATACACTAGTAAAAGCTTATTTAAAACTTTTATTTCAAACAGATAACTTGTTTTATTTCAACCGTATTTTGGCAATCACATTTACCAACAAGGCGGTTTCTGAAATGAAAGAACGGTTAATAGAAACCTTAAAAACGTTTTCAAAGCCAGATATATTAACGTCACCAGACAGCATGTTTGAAGCCATAAGCATCGAGTTAAATCTTGCACCCAACAAACTACGTGAGCGCTCTGAAACGTTACTCCAAACCATCATTCATAATTATGCTGCTTTTGATATTTCTACCATTGATGGTTTTACACATAAACTTATTAGAACCTTTGCACATGACCTTAAGTTGCCCTTAAATTTTGAGGTAGAAATTGATCAAGAAAGTCTCCTGACTGAGGCTGTTGATAGCTTATTATCAAAAGCGGGAACAAACCCTCAACTTACTAAAACTTTAGTTGATTTTGCTATTGAAAAAGCCGATGATGATAAAAGTTTTGATTTGTCTTTTGATTTCAATAAAATAGCCAAGTTGCTCGTTAACGAAAATGACATCTCGTACATTGAAGCCTTAAAAGATAAAAGCTTACAGGATTTTGCTCAGTTAAAACAGCAAATTGGATCAGAAATTTCAGAAACTGAAACCATCATTATTACTGAAGCTAAAAACATTCTGAATACTATTTCACAATCTGGCTTAGAAGATGTGCATTTCAGCAGAAAAACATTACCCAATCATTTTAAAAAATTAACACAATTAGAATTTAAAAACATATACAGCAACAAATTAGAAGAAAACATCTCAGAAAGAAAAAATATTTACAATAAAACCTTAGCTCCTGATTTAGCTCAAACTATAGAAGCCTTGTTACCCCAAATTGAGCAGACCTTCAAGGCGATTAAAGCAAACGTGTATCATCATAAATTTTTAAAATTATTTTACAAAAACATTACGCCCCTTTCTGTACTTAATGCTATTGATAAAGAACTTCGTTTTCTTAAATCAGATCAAAATAAAATGTTAATTTCAGAATTTAATACCATTATTAGTAACGAAATAAAAGGGCAACCTACCCCGTTTATTTATGAACGCATCGGTGAAAAATTTAAGCATTATTTTATTGATGAATTTCAAGACACATCAATCATGCAATGGAAAAATTTAGTACCACTTTTAGGCAATGCCTTAGCATCTGAAGGCGGTACTAGTATGCTTGTTGGCGATGCAAAACAAGCTATATACCGTTGGCGTGGTGGTAAAGCCGAACAATTTATTGGTTTATGTCATGCAGACAATCCGTTTCATACCAAAAAAAGTGTGGAACACTTGCCTGCAAACTACAGGAGTTTTAATGAAATAGTTACTTTCAACAATCAGTTTTTTACATTCTTAGCTCAGTATGCCTTTAGTCAGGAAAGCTATCAGGCGGTATATGAAAATGCCTCTCAAAACCAGATTCAAGACAAACAAGGGTATGTAGAACTATCGTTTCTAGAAATTGATAAAGATCAAAAAAGAGATGATATTTTTCCTCAAACCGTTCTAGAAAAAATAAACTTTTGTTTAGAACAAGGCTTTGATTTTGAAAATATCTGTGTATTGGTAAGAAAACGCAAAGAAGGAGTAGCAGTGGCTAATTATTTAAGCCAAAACAATATCCCTATAATTTCATCAGAAACCTTATTAATTTCTAGTGCACCTGAAGTGGCCTTCATTAATCATGTATTAGAACTACTGATACAACCCAAAAACAACCAAATTAAAATTGAAGTTTTAGACTTTTTAGCCCACACATTTAATCTCAATGATAAACATAGCTTTTTTAATAAACACATTAACCAGTCACTTTCAGAGATATTCAACGATCTGGAATCTTATGGCATTACCATTTCCCATGAAAACCTATTACAACTTCCTTTATATGATTTGGTAGAAACCTTGGTGAGAAGCTTTGGTTTAACGCAACAATCTAACGCATATATTCAATTTTACTTAGATCTTATTTTAGATTTTTCTCAAAAAAAAGGGTCAGACATAGCCAGTTTCCTAGATTATTTTAACAAGAAAAAAGATAGCCTAAGCATCATTTCTCCTAAAGGTCAAAATGCGGTACAAATCATGACCATTCATAAGTCAAAAGGCCTTGAATTCCCTGTGGTCATATTTCCTTATGCCGATTTAGATATTTATGCCGAAGTGGATCCCAAAGCATGGTTTAAACTTGATAACACAAAATATGGCTCTTTACAATACACCCTATTAAATTATACGAACGATTTTGAATATTTTGGCGAAGAAGGTTACCGTATTTTCAATAAACATAGAGCCGAACAAGAATTAGATAGCATAAACTTGCTCTATGTAGCCCTAACACGAGCAGAAGAACAGCTTTACATTATTTCCTCAAAAGATATTTCGGCAAAAGGAGAAGTTAATACCAAAAGGTATTCAGGATTATTGATTAGTTATTTACAGCACAACAGCATATGGAACAATTATGAATTTACCTATGCTTTTGGAAAGCCCATAAAAGAATCGACTCCATCAAAACCAAAACACAAAACAAAAACGCAAGAGGAATTCATCTCTGTGTCTAAAAACTACCATAATATAAAAGTAGTAACCACATCAGGCTATTTATGGGATACCCGCCAAGAAAAAGCCATTGAAAAAGGGAATTTGTTACATACTATTATGTCTCATATTATTACCAAAAATGATATTGAAAGCGTTATTTCCCGTTTTATTGACGAAGGTAAAATCAACAAAGCACAAGCAACGCTACTTAAAGCGGTTGTAGATAAAATTGTTAATCATGAAAAACTACAAAAATATTTCAGTGACGCCTACACCATCTATAACGAACAAGATATTATCACTAAACAAGGCCTTATATTAAGGCCAGACCGTATAGCTATTAACTCGAAAGGACAAGCCGTAATAATAGATTACAAAACGGGTTTAGAAGATAAAACACATGCCCAACAACTACAATCTTATCAAGACGCCTTACAAAGCATGAAAATTAGCACAAAAAAGAAAATTCTTGTGTATCTAAATGAGGATATAAAAATTAAAGATGTGTAAATTTGTTAAAAATTCAAAAATATGTACGGAAAACTTAAAAATCATCTTCAAAAAGAAATTCAAGACATAAAAAATAACGGTCTTTATAAAGAAGAACGCATCATAACTTCGGCGCAAGGTGCAGAGATTACATTGAATACAAGTGAAACCGTTTTAAATTTCTGTGCAAATAATTATTTGGGCTTATCATCGCATCCTGAGGTTATTCAAGCCGCCAAAGATACGATGGATTCACATGGATTTGGCATGAGTTCCGTTCGATTTATTTGCGGCACACAAGATATTCACAAAACACTTGAACAGAAAATTGCCAGTTTCTACCAAACGGAAGACACCATACTTTATGCAGCCGCTTTTGATGCTAACGGAGGGGTGTTTGAACCTTTACTAGGCAAAGAAGATGCTATAATTTCCGACGCCTTAAACCATGCCTCAATTATAGACGGTGTACGGCTATGCAAAGCGGCAAGATACCGTTATCAAAACAACGATATGGCCGACCTCGAACAGCAATTAATATTAGCTAATGAACATGGAGCTAGATTCAAAATAATCGTTACAGATGGTGTATTCTCTATGGATGGCTTAGTAGCTCCCTTAGATAAAATTTGCGATTTAGCCGAACAATACGATGCAGTAGTTATGATTGATGAGTGCCATGCCGCTGGTTTTATTGGAGTTACCGGTCGTGGTACACCAGAAGAAAAAGGTGTTTTAAATAGAGTGGATATCATTACGGGCACCTTAGGTAAAGCCTTGGGTGGCGCTATGGGAGGCTATACTACAGGCAAAAAAGAAATTATAGATATGCTACGCCAACGCTCTCGCCCTTATTTGTTCTCTAATTCTTTAGCCCCAGCGATTGTGGGCGCCTCAATAAAAGTGTTTGACATGCTATCTACAAACACAAGCTTACGTGATACGTTAGAATGGAACACAAACTACTTCAAAAAAGGCTTAAAAACCGCTGGTTTTGATATTGTTGATGGTGACTCGGCTATAGTACCTGTTATGCTTTACGATGCTAAACTCTCTCAAACCATGGCTGATTTGTTGCTAAAAGAAGGGATTTATGTGATTGGGTTCTTTTTTCCTGTGGTACCAAAAGGAAAAGCAAGAATACGCGTACAGCTTTCAGCAAGCCATACTAAAGCCCATTTAGACAAAGCTATAGCTGCATTTATCAAAGTAGGAAAACAACTTAGCATAATCTAAACTCATTCTTAACTACTACGTAAGAAACGGGAAACAGGCATATCTAGTGATTGTTTGTACAATATTTTTATATATTTGTCTTTGTTAATAACATTTAACAACTTACATTTGTTTACAATTAACACTTAAAAATTAAACTTTTGAATATGAAAAATCTTAGCAGATTATTATGTGCTATGTTGCTTTTGTTCGTAATAAGCAACGTTAGTGCACAGGACAAAAACAATCCATGGCAGATTACCATTGGGGTAAATGCTGTTGACTTCTATCCGGTTGGAGAAAATGCACCTCGCGGTGAGTATTTCGATGAATTTTTTAACGCTACAGATCACTGGAACATTTTACCTTCATTATCTACCATCTCGGTTTCTAAATACATGGGAAGTGGATTTACATTAGGAGTTGGTGGTTCATTGAACAAAATTGATAAGTGGGGAGATTTAAACGTTGACGATTTGTCATACTACGGTCTTGATGGTACTATTAAATATAACTTCCTTCAAGGAACTACACTTGACCCTTATTTAGGTGTTGGTGGTGGTTACACTTGGGTTGATGAGATTGGTGCTGGAACTTTAAATGGAACTGTTGGTGTAAACGTTTGGTTTAGCGACAATATTGGTTTGACTTTACAAGCGTCTTACAAACATGCCTTTGAAGATTATTTAGACAAACATTTCCAACACACAATTGGGCTTTCAATTAAATTTGGAGGAACTGATACCGATGGTGATGGTATATATGATAAAGACGATGCTTGTCCAGACGTTGCTGGTTTAGCTGAGTTTAACGGATGTCCTGATACCGATGGTGATGGTATTGAAGATAGTAAAGACGACTGTCCTAACGAAGCTGGTCCTGCTGAATTTAACGGATGTCCAGATTCTGATGGTGATGGTGTTCCAGATAAAGATGACAAATGTCCTACTGTTGCTGGTTTAAAAGCACTAGACGGATGTCCTGATGCTGATGGTGACGGTGTTGCTGATGCCGATGACAAATGTCCTAACGAGCCAGGTCCTGCAGCAAACAACGGATGTCCTTGGCCAGATAGAGATGGTGATGGTGTGTTAGATAAAGATGATTTATGTCCTGATGTAAAAGGAACTGTTGCTAACAACGGTTGTCCTGAAGTGACAGAGGCTGTTAAAAAAGCATTAAACGCTTATGCTAAAACCATCTTATTCGATACAGGAAAATCTACAATCAAAGCTCAATCTTCTGAGGTATTAAAAAACATCATTGATATCTTAAAAGAATACCCTAACGCTAAGTTCACTATTGATGGTCATACAGACAGCGTAGGTTCTGAGTCATTAAACCAAAAATTATCTGAGTCTAGAGCAAAATCAGTTAAAGATTACTTAGTTGATCACGGTATTGATGGTGCTAGACTTTCTTCTAAAGGTTATGGTGAGTCAAGACCTATAGATACTAACAAAACAAGAGCTGGAAGAGCTAACAACAGACGTGTTGAAATTAACTTAGTAAAATAAGTAAAATACAAATAAACGTTTTGAAAAACGCTTCGGATATCCGAAGCGTTTTTTATTTTTATAGCATGACAACTTTCATTTTTGAAGTATTAAACGACCTTAAAAAGCAAAACGTTAATTTCTCTGAAATTACCTTTGTACTACCCAGTAAACGGGCAGGTGTTTTTCTGAAAAATCAAATTCATACGGCTTTAGAAACAACCAGCTTTGCCCCCGCTATACTGAGTATTGAAGCATTTGTTGAAGAGTTATCTTTACTTAAAAGCACCACGAATACAGAATTGCTTTTTGAGTTTTACAATACCTATTCGTTTTTAACGCCAGAAAAAGATGGTGATACTTTCGACTCGTTTTCTAAATGGGCACAAATACTCCTTCAAGATTTCAATGAAATTGATCGTTACCTCATTCCTCAGGATCATATTTTTAATTATTTAAGTGCCATTGAAGACCTAAAACATTGGTCTCTTGAAGAACCCAAAACAAACTTTGTAACTGCTTACTTAAACTTCTGGAAAAAGCTACCAATTTACTATAATCACTATACCAATCACCTGATTAAACAAGGAATAGGCTATCAAGGATTAATTTACAGGCAAGCGGTTGAACAACTACCAGATTATATAAAAAACCATCCCAATAAACAATTTGTATTTTTAGGATTTAACGCATTAAATACTGCTGAAGAAACTATAATACAGACCCTTTTAGAGCATAATCAGGCACAAATCTATTGGGATATTGACCATGCATTTATGAGCAATCAAAAACATGATGCCGCTTTATTTATGCGTCAACACAAAAAAAACTGGCATTACTTTAAAAACAACCCATTTCATTGGGTTACAAACAATTATTCCAACGCAAAAAACATCTCTATCTACGGTATTCCAAAAAATATTGGTCAGGCCAAACACATTGGTTCTATTTTAAATCAACTAAAAGTAGAACAACACACCTTACAGAATACAGCGGTAGTTTTAGGAGACGAAAATCTGCTTATTCCTGTACTAAATTCACTACCCAAGAGTGTTGATAATTTGAATGTCACAATGGGTTTCCCTTTAAAATCCATACCCCTGGCCTCCTTATTTGATGCGCTTTTTCAACTACATAAAAACACCTCAAGAAAGTATTATTACAAAGAGGTTATTAACATTATTTCGCATCAGTATATTCGTCCGTTATTAATGGTAAATGAGATTGATTTTGCCAATATCATCATAGAAACCATCAACACAAATAATCTGGTATACATTACCAATGCACGTTTAAAGGATTTGGCGCCTGAATGTTCTACAATAATTGATTTACTCTTTTCATCATGGCAAAATAGCATGGATATTGCGCTAAATAGTTGTCACAAGCTTATTTTAATCATTAAGCAACATTTAGACCAAGATAAAGACACTCATTTACTATCATTAGAATATCTCTTCCGATTCAACGAGCTATTTAATGAATTACAACGTTTAAACGCCAAACATCAGTATATAAAAGACATCGTAACGCTTTACAGTGTTTACCAGGAATTATTAAGCATTGAAACCTTAGATTTTCAAGGAGAACCCTTACAAGGGCTTCAAATTATGGGTATGCTAGAATCTCGTGTACTTGACTTTGAAACAGTGATTATTTCGTCGGTTAATGAAGGTATTCTCCCAGCAGGAAAAAGCCATAATTCTTTTATTCCTTTTGACGTGAAATTAGAAAACGGTTTACCTACCTACAAAGAAAAGGATGCCGTTTATACGTATCATTTTTACAGACTCCTGCAACGCGCTAAAAATATTTTTATTCTGTATAACACAGAAGCCGATATATTAACAGGCGGAGAAAAAAGCCGATTTATAACACAACTGGAATTAGAAAACTTACACCAGATAAATCATCAAATTGTAGCGCCTTTGGTCCCAAAAATAGAGAAGACCTTAAAAACAATAAAAAAAACAACTGCTTTAAAAGAAGCACTAATTCAGTTGGCAAAACAGGGGTTTTCTCCTTCTTCTTTAACAAATTACATAAGAAACCCGATTGATTTTTATTACCAAAGTGTTTTAAAAATAAAAGACTATAATACCGTTGAAGAGACCGTAGCAGCCAATACCCTTGGTACAGTGGTTCATAATACCTTAGAGGATTTTTACACACCGTATATTGGGCAGTATTTAAATACAGATCTTATAAAAGATTTTAAAACCAAGATTGAAGCTCGTGTTTCATACCATTTTAAAAACATTTATAAAGAAGGAGACATTTACACCGGTAAAAACCTCATTATATACGAAATAGCGAAACGTTATATTTCCAATTTCTTAGACTTAGAAATGAAATCTTTGCAACAGGGAAATACCATTAAAATACTAGCAATAGAAGCTAAAAATGAAATTAAAATCCATATTCCAGAATTAGATTTTCCGGTAACATTAAAGGGTTTTGTAGACCGTGTAGATGCGTTTAATGGGCTTACCCGAATTATTGATTACAAAACAGGTAGCGTGTTACAAAACCAAGTAGAAGTGGTTAACTGGGAAGATATAACAACAGACTACAAAAAATACAGCAAGAGTTTTCAAGTATTAACGTACGCCTATATGATGAGCAAATCAAATCAAGTTCAATTACCATTGGAAGCTGGTATTGTGTCTTTTAAAAACTTAGGACAAGGTTTCTTGAAATTTTCTAAAAAAGAACAATCATCAAGTCGTACAAAAAACACCATGATTACAGCGGAAACATTGGCCCATTTTGAAAAAGAACTTTACAAACTCATTACAGAGATTTGCAATACAAACACAGATTTTATTGAAAAAGAGCTTTAATATGAACGTCACAAAAAACATAGTCATTCTGGGTAAGCACAACAAACCTATTCTCATTGATATATATTATAATGAAACCCAACACCCTAAACCCCTCATTATATTTTGCCATGGATACAAAGGATTTAAAGATTGGGGTGCTTGGGACTTAATGGCTGAAGCCTTTGCTAAAGCTGGATTTTTCTTTACCAAATTCAATTTTTCACACAATGGCGGAACCGTTGAGCAACCCATAGATTTTCCCGATTTGGAAGCCTTTGGAAATAACAACTACTCCAAAGAACTGGATGATTTAACAACTGTTATTGATTGGATTTACAATACATCCGATTTCCAATCAGAAATAAACAGAACAAACATAACGCTAATAGGCCATAGTAGGGGAGGCGGAATAGTTACCATTAAAGCAGAAGAAGACACGAGAATTACCAACGTTGTGAGCTTAGCAGGGGTATGTGATTATGCTAAACGCACAGCAACACTAGGCGATTTAGAGCAATGGAAAAAAGATGGTGTAAAATATGTGATAAATGGCAGAACCAAACAGCACATGCCACATTTCTATCAGTTTTATGAAGATTTTAAAGCCAATGAGAAACGGTTAACCATAAAACGAGCCGTAGAACATTTAAAAATCCCTTATTTGATTATTCATGGAGACGCAGATACCAGTGTATTGATAGACGAAGCTTATCAGCTTCACAAATGGAATGCTAACAGCAAATTAAAAATCATTAAAAACGCAGACCATGTGTTCAATACAAAGCACCCATGGCAAAAAAACACATTGTCCACTGAATTAAAAACAGCGGCTGACTCTATTATTACATTTATTAAGCATGACTAATTAATAATCGGTTCAATAAAAAACGTATATTTCATCGGCTCGGGAAATATTAAATAGTCTTGATATGGTAATAGTCCCCAACTGGTATCACCTCCAACACCCATTTGTTTATAATCAATATTTAGGTTTACATGATTTCTAGGTACAATATCAATGGTATGTCTGTTTTTTCCTGTTATCTCAAAATCTTCATTATTAAAGTGATTAATATTGAAATTTAAGAGCTGATGACTTGAAAACCGCAAGCCACTATTTTTATCATTTGTAACTTCTAACCATCTTGTGTCTGTTCGATAACCATTTTCTTGCGGACGAATATATGGCACATAACATTCTTCAACCGACGCCTTATAAATACCTAAAAAAGCAGCGGTTTTGCGATCAGGGTAATTTTCATGTGGTCCTCTTCCAAAGTAACGCACATCTTTCATGCGATTAATCAATTTAAGATTCATTCCTATACGAGGCATTAACCCCGTACCTCCTGTTCTTTCAAACACATATTGCACTTTTATTTTTCCTTTGTCATCAATGGTGTAATTAACAAAAAAGTTAGCAATATCAGGATTGGATTTTTGGGTAGTCACCATAACACGATTATCCGGTAATTTTTTCCAAGATACCCTTTCTGCTTTTAAATTCGATTCTATATCCTTCCACTTAAATGATTTCTCAGGCATTTTAGCTCCCAAATCGTTATCTACTGGTGCTCTCCAAGTATTTAAAACTAATGGAGCCGTCAACCAATTGTTACCTTTAACCTCATATGCAATTAAATTTCCCGATAATTTATCGAATTTGATAATAATGTTATTAGTACTTATCACATCTATTTGACTATTAGATTCTTTAACCTTAATAGCATCAAAAGTGTTTAAATGGGTAGTAAACGCTTTCGGATTTTGTATAATAAATTGATCTTTTGCTACTTCATGCCCTTTATTCAACAAGCCTTGAGCGTCTTTTAGCTTCCAATGAAAATTAACTATATACTCCTGATTTGCTTCAAAATTTGTGATATTATTTTTTAGACTAATACTTTGCTTTGACAACGGCGCTCCTTCTAGATGTAAATTTCCACTAGATACCGAAAAACCATTCTTTAAAAGTTCCCATTCTAGATTGAATTTAGCCAAATCAGTAAAGAAGTTTTCATTAAAAATTTCGAACGTTAAATCTTCAGAATCCAACACCGTCATATGAATATTTTGATACTGTTTTTTTACTTCCCAAAGTGCCGGCTGTACTGTTCTATCAGGAAAGATTAACCCATTCAAACAAAAAGCTCCGGCATGAGGCTTGCCTTCGGGCTCAAAATCGCCACCATATCCCCAATATTCTTCACCTGAACTACTTTTCAAAGTAAGACCTTGATCAACCCAATCCCAAATAAAACCGCCCTGAACTCTTGGTTCTGTTCTTACGAAATCCCATAATTCCTTTAGATTCCCCGTACTATTTCCCATAGAATGCGCGTATTCCACCCAAATAAAGGGTCTATTAGGGTTTGCTGGCAGATGTTCTTTCTTAATATCTGCAATTGGAGCATACATATAACCTATAATATCGGTATGACGCACATGATCAAAATCTGGATCTACTTCGGCTCTATCATAAGATACTAAACGCGTACTATCCATTTTTTTTAACCAATTATAGCTATCCACAAAAGGCTGTCCTGTTCCTGTCTCGTTTCCCATAGACCATATTACTACAGACGGATTGTTTTTATCTCTGTAAAACAAACGCTGAATTCTATCGGTTATGGACTTATAATAACTAGGATCTCTTGCGACTTCGTTTACAATCCAACCGTAGCCATGGGCCTCAATATTGGCCTCATCTATTACATAGAGTCCGTACTTATTACATAGTTTATACCAATAGGGATCATTAGGATAATGTGATGTTCTAACAGCATTAATATTGAATTTTTTCATCAATTCAATATCTTTTAGCATCATCTCTTTGGTCATGACATGCCCAAGATTAGGATCATGTTCATGCCTGTTAACGCCTTTAAATAAAACTGGCTGTCCATTTATTAATAGTTGTCCATTTTTTAGCATCACAGTTCTAAATCCTATTTGATGCGACGTACACTCTAAAAGGTTATCATCACTATCTTTTACAGCTATTAGGAGGGTATATAAATTAGGCGTTTCTGCAGACCATTCTTTTACATTATCTATAAAGGTTTTAAAATTTAGTTCAGACACCTCTCCCTTTTTAACAGAGCGCTTTTGTGTTGACTCATAAACAATTGTATCACCGTCATAGAGTTTAACAACAACTTTTACTGATTTTTTAGGGCTAACATTCTTTATATCTACAGATAAATCCATTAGTCCATTTTCAAGTGATTCATCCAAAGTACTTTTTGCAAAAAAATCTTGTAGCATTAATTTTGGTCGAGCATGTAAAAACACATCTCTTTCAATTCCTGCCAAACGCCAAAAGTCAATATCTTCAATATAGCTAGCGTCTGTAAATTTGTATGCTTCAACAGCCAACTCATTTTTACCCTCCTTTAGGTATGACGTAATATTGAATTCTGCTGGTAATTTACTGCCCTGACTATAGCCCACTTTCTTTCCATTTACCCATAGGTAAAAAGCACATTTTACTGCCCCAAAATGAATATAAATCTCTTTATTAGCCCATGAGGCATCAATATCAAACTCTCTTTTATATTGACCAACTGGATTATAATCATGAGGAACTAAAGGCTTATTTTTTGAAAAAGGATAAGTAATGTTAGCATAAAAAGGATATCCAAACCCATGCATTTCCCAATTTGAAGGCACTGGTATTCTATACTTTAAAGCCTTGCTATTTAATTTATAAAAAGTTTTGTCACGTTTATCTGAATTCTCGCTCCAATTAAACTGCCAAATACCATTGAGAGATTTGTAATGTGAAGAATTAAGCTCATCTTTTAAGGCATTATCCTCTGAGTCATACGAAACAAAATAGGCATGAGGTGCTTCTTTATTAATTGCAATAACTTCAGGGTTTTCCCAGTCAAATACTTGAGAAAATGACATTAAACTAGTAAATAATAAAAGAAAGGATACTCTGGTTTTCATTTGACAGCATGTTAATCAATAGTTCATTCAAAGATAACTTTTCTTACCAAAAACCATCTTGTTAAAAACCAACAATTTGGAGAGCTATTTAACCTCACTTTTTTAATTAGTCCTTTAAAAATTAACAAATTCAAAAGGAAGCATTTTAGATGCCCTAGTTCGACTACTGAAAATAACCTAAAAATCACATAAAGACATCATAAATAATTTGGACTTGTAACAAAACATTGGACTCTAAAATGGTTCTTAAGTGAAGTGTTGTGAATTGCTTTCAGTTCTTTAAATTTATGGAGAATTCACAGGAAACTCTCCCAATAATCACCTAAGCATTGGTTGTGAATTGCTTTCAGTTCTTTAAATTTATGGAGAATTCACAGGTAAAATGTACATGCTAGGCGGAAATTTAAGGTTGTGAATTGCTTTCAGTTCTTTAAATTTATGGAGAATTCACAGGGCATCATCAGTTGCAATTAATCCATAATCAGTTGTGAATTGCTTTCAGTTCTTTAAATTTATGGAGAATTCACAGGTTACAAGATCATGGTTTCAAAGCAATTACAGTTGTGAATTGCTTTCAGTTCTTTAAATTTATGGAGAATTCACAGGCTACAGATAACATAGCTGTTACAGATTACAGTTGTGAATTGCTTTCAGTTCTTTAAATTTATGGAGAATTCACAGGATAGAGCAGGAAACACAAATGATATAAATAGTTGTGAATTGCTTTCAGTTCTTTAAATTTATGGAGAATTCACAGGTGGTGAAACACATTATCCATTCCATATCCTGTTGTGAATTGCTTTCAGTTCTTTAAATTTATGGAGAATTCACAGGGTTTTAATTTTAGACACCAAAGACACAGGTGTTGTGAATTGCTTTCAGTTCTTTAAATTTATGGAGAATTCACAGGTGGATTCTTTTTTTCTTGAAGCGTTTCCCAGTTGTGAATTGCTTTCAGTTCTTTAAATTTATGGAGAATTCACAGGATACTTGCTCTAATGGGTTGGTATCCTGTTTTTTATGGTGATGTTTAGACGGTTGCTTTATCATGGAAAGGATTAAAAACCAACAACGTTTGTATCGGTTTTTCAATTTCTAAAACAATTCTAATTGCTGTGAAGGCGGTTCTAAATGGGCTTCTTTCTGACCATGAAAGAGTTCCATCATACCAAATTGTTTATCGGTTATTTGCATGATGCAGACTTTTCCTTTTTTTGGCAACGCCTTTTTAGTACGTTTAATATGTACCGATGCATTTTCCCGACTTGCACAAAATCGGGTATAGATACTAAACTGGAACATCCCAAAACCATCATTTAATAAATTTTTTCGAAACCGTGTAGCAGCCTTACGTTCTGTAATAGTTTCGGTAGGCAGATCAAAAAACACGAGTACCCACATACATCTATATTGGTTTAATCGGGTTAAGTAGGATTCCATAGTCTGTATTCATGTTATCTGATAAAGGTTTCTAATGATGATTTGAATTCTGGGTACAACAATTTGCGCCTACTCCCTTCAAAACATTCAAACAGACTGGCCGTGGTTCGGCTCATGGCATTCATTAAGGGGCTTTGTTTACCATCAATAATAACATCTATAGCTGGAATCATTAATAAATCGGCTTTTATACTTTGGTTAAGGTCTTCAATTTGGCAACCGCTTTCTACAATGTCAAAAACAAGAGCATCTACAAAAGGTCTATAAGGTTCCATCACATCATCAGCCAAACAAAAGGCATTGTATTTATTGCTATGAAAAATACCAAACGAGGGTAAAAGGCCACTACTTACTAAGGCTCTTGCGGTTACCGCACGTAAAATAGCATACCCATAGTTGAGCAAATTGTTGGGAGCAACACCTTTTTGATTACGGCTAAAACCATTAATGTTAAAGAGGTTTTGAAAATAAAAGGCTGCTGCTAGAGCTTCTTGATTATCCAAATCACCACTTTTTACTTCTTTGGCATAACGCTTTAGTCGTAAGGCATTTTTACCACGAATCAAAAAATGATTAGCTTGATTTTCTATTTTGGCCATAACGGTTTGTTGCCATAAATTCTTTTTTAAAGGTATGCTGGCATTAAGTTGATAACGCATGCGTTCGGTTTGTTCGGTGTGGCCAACCAAGGGTTGTAACATAGAACAGGGTAAATGTTGTTGATTACAAGTAATAACAGCGGTTTTATTTTCTACCAATTTACGTAGCAACCCGTTGGTAATGGTAATTTGAGGATCTTCCAACACGATATAACCTAAATCTTCAATGGGAATGGTTTTTTCGGCCTTACCTTCTTCTGGAAAGTTCACAACTAATTGCTCATTTCGAGTACTTAAATAGGCGGGATTGCCAAAGAATAGGGTGCGTTTTATCATGGTGTTAATATTCTCCTATTTGGACTATTTGACCAATGTGATTTATTCTGACTTTTATAATTCTGTCAAGTTTTTCAGGCGTTTGAATAAAATGATATTTTTTTCCAGATAACATTTTAAGTTTTTTTAAATCATCACCATTTGTTGCCTGAGTTTCTAAATGATGTGTAAACATATAATTTTTAGTAGCAATCTTTTGAACTCTAAAGAGGTGTTGACTTATTAGATTAAAATTATTTTTATCTAATAGGTTTATTTCTTTGGGGTCAAAATCTTTCGAAGGGAACACAAACATTTCATTTTGTTTCATTGTAAATTGAAAGGTCCAACCAAAATGTTCATTTAAAGTTTTATTAATAACAGGTAGATCTTCATTAACTCGAGCAACTGCTTCATAAAACGAAACTACTTTTTCGTGTAGCTTGCCATTCGCATCTTTATATATAGCAACGTGATGATTATTTCCAGTGCTTACAAAATCTGTAGCTTGTCGGTTTCCCAAATCATCTAAAAGTTCTTTTCCTAAGTGGTCTTTTTTATGGTGTAGGGGTTCTGCATTGCTAACCCCTATTATTGTTACTCGTTTTATAGATATTCCCTTTGCTTTATTTAACCAGATTGGATTTTTTTCTAAATCTGAAAAAGCGTCTTTTGGTTTGCCATTATATTTTGAAAGCCTATCTAATAAAATTTGGCGTACTTTTAAATCGACCACTTTATTTATGGTTTTTACATCTTTAAAATTTTCTGGATTTATATCCTTTCTAATAGTAAAAATTTCCTCAAAACATAATACCTCCTTTAAAGGGTTTTCATTAAAAAGTATAAGATTTTGTTTTAAGGTATTAGTATCAAAAGCGACATCAGGGTTATTATTAAAGTTTTTTAAATGCTGTAATACTAGCTCTCGTTGCCTTTTGTCAATAATAAGACGTGCATCTTTAATGGTAAATTTTTTATTGAGTTTTGTGGCTTTGCTCAATGTTTGTTTGCTTTTACCGTAAACCGTTTCTTTATGTAGTTGCCCTCTAGGTGTTAACTGTATTTTTGTTTGGTATTTATTCTTTCCTTTTAGTTTGCTTTTGTTTATATTTTTAGTAACTACTTTATTTTTGGCCTTGTGTGAAACCAAAACAGACTCTATGTGCTTTTTGGCTTCTCCCCTAAAATTATTCATCGGCTTGATAAACTTTCGTTTACCTTCTTCGTTTTTGTAAGTGATTTTATTTCTTATACCGTAAAGTTCACTTTGTTCATTTCGTGATGCACTTAAATTGTTTAAATATTGAATATGATTATGTGATGTAAAAGCGACTGTTAAGGCGTCCATTGCATGATGTCGATGGTCATTTCTTTTAGTCCAGTCTTTAATAACTTCTACTTGTTTTAATTTTTCTGTTGATTTATCTAGGCGTTCTTCAAAAGCGGTTAAACCTAAAGCTTTATATTTAGGAAAGTTAAGTTCTTTCATCACATTGATTAAATCCCAGTCTTCACGAAGTTTATCAGTTATATTTCCAGAAGTTGGAATAACCTCAGGAAACACTTCTAGAAGCAGCTGTCTCGCTTTTTTAGCAATATATTGGCTATTGCGTAAATCACGCTCAATAAAGCCATCAGGTAGTTTAGAAAGAGGCATTAATAATTTATTGCGTTTAGCTTTTGATATGCTGCCCTTACCTTTGTTGTATAAACTTTCTACACGTTCTATATAGTTTTCTAAGTCTGACTGATATTCATCTGAAATAAAATCATAGGCAGTTCTATCTGCTTTTTTAAGATTGATATGGCGATAAGCCAAAGTTTTGTTGGAAAAAGAATCGTCAAACAATAAAGCTTTTGGTATAATGTGTTCAACATCAATTTCTTTTGAAAAGAGTTTTTCTTTTGGGATATAGGTGTTGGTGAATAACGATTTATACCCTCTTTGTTCTAACTCAAGCCACAACCGATATCTAATGACATCGTTTTTAGTTGGGTTTGGAATACCAAATTCCTTGGTAATGGACTTTTTAATATCTTCATTTCTTCTTGTTGCTGCAGCAATATTAACGGTCATTTCTCTTCTTTCATCAGCATTTTTCTTTAATTCACGAGCTAATTCTATACGCACTTCATTGGGTTTACCATACGAGTCTATCACCTGATTAATTACATTAATCATTTGATTTAGGATTTTTTCAACAACTGGATTTCGTAAACTATTCTTTTTTACTAATTCCAATTTATCGGCATATACTTTTTTAGCGCGCTCTTCTACGGTTTCAGAATTTGAATGATTGTAGCTTGCCATTTTACAGGCCTCAGAATAAATGTGTCCAGCTTTTAAATAGGGGATAATCTTTCTTATGGCTTTTGATGATAAGTTTCCGTAATCATCTTGTAGTTTTATATTGCACAAGAGGTTTGCGTATTTTGGTGCAAATCCGTATTTGGTGTGTAATTTCTTTTTTAAAGCCACATTACTGTTGCCATATAGGTTTTTATCGTCTTCTGTTATTTTTGAGTCATCTTCTGCCGAATACAGCAGGTGCCAAAGTTGATAGCTACTTTGTTTATCAAAGGCAGCGCCTTCCAACTCCGCATTAAAATCTAAAATAGAAGCATCAATACCCGTTTGAGGAAATATAGCTTTTAGTTCTTCTTTTATTTCAATAGCTGTCTTCTTATTCCAGTCGTGTCCGAAACCTTCATAGTCAGCAATTTTTTGATAGATATCAAAAAGCGCTTTGTTGGTACGATTGCCTTCTATTTTTTCAAAGTTACATTTCCATTCTTTAGGTTTTTTACCTAAAAACTTAAGAACTTCGTTGGCTTTTAAATCCCCTCTAACATTTAATTCTTCAAATAGAAGCAGTTTAATTTCTTCATCTAAAACATAATCGTTTTCAATATCTTGATTAAATAAATCATTAGTTTTTCCGTCAATTCTTTTGAATTGCAAATTATTAATATTTTGCCAAATTTTAAATTCTTGAAATAAAGGAGATGATTTAGAAATAACCCGATTACCAACAGTTCTTTTCTTTTGTTTTCCTGATTCTTTTTCGGTATAAGTTTGTTCCCAGCTTTCAAACTGACAAAAGCTCAATAACCCTTTTTGTGATTTTAATTTACGCTGATAAAAAATGATAACATCTCTAATTTCTGTTTTCAATTTTTCAGTTAATTCTGAATGAAATTTAGCTTGTGTTTCCCAAATACGTTCAAACTCATCTAAATAGTCTTGACGGTAAAAAACTTGATTTGTTAAAGATTGATGAGGGTTATTAAGAAGTTGATTATATAGATTTTCTCCAACAGTTTCATTGTTAAAAAACAGTTCTTTACTTCTGTCAGAAATAGCTCCTAAGTAACCGCTAGATTGGTTAAGATTGTTGTTAATTTCTTGTAATACAATGGCAAAATGTTCAAGAGATATTTGTTGATGCAAGGCATCAGAACGTAATTGGTAGCGTTTCAGTTTTTGTTCGGTAGCATTTCCTTCTAGTTTAATGCCTTCAATGCTAAAAGGTGTTTGACAGATTGCCCAAGTTGCTCCTTTGTTTTTGCCTTGTAATTCTTTATATAAAGCATCGGTTAAAATAGTGGGGTAATATTTTTTTTGATGTTCCCATACGTTATCAAATTCATTTTGTAAATCTGAACGATAGAAATCGGGAATATATTTTCTGTTGTCTTTTAACAATTGTAAAACATATTGCCCTGGTGTTTGATTGTTTTCGTATAGCGTTTTTGCAACAGCCATACCATCTATAGCCTGACCTTCTTCCTCATTATTTGCTTTACGACTACTTTTGTATCCTCTTTTTTTATTAATCATTAAAAAGACTCTTGCCAGATCTTCTATGCTTATTTCTGTTTTAGTTGCTAAAGCACGTAATTGTAAGGTTTGGTGCGTAGTGTTTTTCCCAATTTCCGTTAGGGGTGTTTCATGATTAATGAAGCCGTTTTTTATTAGGATTTCAATTAGGTTTTTACGACGTAATTTATAGCGTTGTAAATTTCTACGAGTACTTCTTTTTAATGTGCGGTCGGCATTGGTTGAAAGTGGACGCCCCTTTTCAAAGTTAGTTTTTTCATCTACAGTTAAGGGGTTAACACGAACGCCTAGTTTTATAATTTCTGATGTCTCATTGTTGTTTTCAGCTTCGTTTACTAACGCCCAACCTATCGAGGTAGTTCCTAAATCTAATCCTAATATTTTTTTCATATTTAAAATTTGAAGACAATTCTTTTAAACATAAGGAAAATATTTTAAGATTTAACTGACAAAAATCATTATAATTAGGGTTGAGTTACCTATATTTGTATTACTGAAAGCAATTCACAATAAGGATTATTCCGTTGTGAAAACATTTAAGCCGCCTCGACTTCCAATTCGGGGCTTTTTTATTTACTAATGTAGAGGCTCTTAATTATGCGGCGTGCAAATTGCATGTAAATAAAAAAGCTCCAAAAGAAAACATCTTTTGAAGCCTTACTGTTACTGTGGAGAAGATCGGGCTCGAACCGACGACCTCTTGACTGCCAGTCAAGCGCTCTAGCCAACTGAGCTACATCCCCGCTTACTGTTTTATAGTGTTTACAAGATTTTATACCACTACCCTATTAGGCCATCTTGCATTCACTTTCAAAAGTATGCAAATGTATACATTTTAATGTAAAAAACTACCATCAAAACACAGCCGCATTTAATTTTATTACAAAAAATGTATTGTAATACTTAACTTTTCAACCAATAGATAAACATAGCTAATTGTTTACCAAACATGTTAGTACCTCTTTAAACAAAATGAGCTAAAACTATGATTTTATCAATTTTATTAAGCGCCATTCTAGTTGGATTAGGAATGATTCATTTCAATTGGGCTATTGGAGGAACATTTGGCTTTGCAGAATCAATCCCAACCAAAGAAAATGGGCAGCGCGTTCTGAATCCGAAAAAAATAGACAGTGTAATGGTGGCGATGGGGTTAACGCTCTTTGGAATGTTTTATTTGCTCAAATCTATACTCTTAGTACTTAATCTACCTCAATGGCTTTTGAAATATGGGAGTTGGGTTATTCCAAAACTATTTTTACTACGTGCATCTGGTGACTTTAAATAGGTTGGATTTTTTCAAAAGTGTAAAACACACAACATTTGAAAAATGGGATACCAAACTGTTTTCACCTTTATGTTTGGTAATAGAAATATGTGGCATACTTATTCAGTTAATATGGTAAAAACAAGAACCTAATCTTGCTTTTTAAAAAAAACAGCATATTCCTTATCTATTCCACTTATGTCGTTACTAGGATAATCTTTATACAAGAAGAAGATTGAATCATTATTAATTTCAATTATTGGGTATGTTATAAAATCATTAGTATCGTACCCCCTGTAGTAAGTAAGTAATTCGTCTTCTATTAACCAACCATTAACACCACTGGGAAAGCACCATGGAAAATAACTAGCAGATTCTGATTCTACAAGTTTAACCAAAGATTTATTTGGATTCTCATATGGACAATCCCAACTAAAACCAATCAATTCTTTTGAATAAAATTGTATAGTATCGGTTCTGTCTCCAGTTGGCCAGTAAGTTCCAGAATCATAACTAATTTCAATTGACCCGCTAAGCATTTCACTATAGCGATATCCAAAATACCACTTACCCATTAATATTCTTTCAGAACTTGAAGATTGAGAATACAAATCCTTCCCACCAAATGGATCCGGACTTGGATGTTGATCTTTGCTATTAGATGAACACGTATAAGCAAGCATAATGATAATCAACATTATTTTACGCATAATTAACTGATATTTAATTTTTTATAAAATTACCAAATTCAATTTAAACCCCTTTATATTATTGATAATGTAAAGAAAAATCAAGAAACTACAGCCAAAATTGTAAATGCCACGACAGCTTAATTTACTATCACAAATTCAACTTGTTTTGCTAAATTTAGCACCATAGTAGTATAAAACACTCATGTCATTCTATATCAAAACCGATTAGCAAACAAAATAATGAACCAAGATGTTAATACATACTTAAACAGCCTTAAAAAATGGCAAACAGAATTAACCAAACTTCGTGAAATTGTGCTTGAATGTGCATTAAACGAAACATTCAAATGGATGCATCCATGCTACACCGATAATGGAAAAAACATTGTACTAATTCACGAATTTAAAAACTATTGTGCCTTGCTGTTTCATAAAGGTGCTTTACTAAAAGACCCTGAAAAACTGTTAGTGCAACAAACGGAAAATATGCAGTCTGCAAGACAAATTCGATTTACCAGTCTATCTGAAATAGAAGAACTCAAATCAACAATAAAAGCATACATTAAAGAAGCTATTGAAATTGAAACATTTGGAAAGCACGTTGAGAAGAAAAAGACAAGCGCCTTTAATAGACCAAAAGAGCTAGAACAAAAGTTTAAGGAAAATCCTGCTTTTGAAAAAGCATTTGATAACCTCACTGCTGGACGACAACGGGGGTATCTTTTACATTTTGACAAACCGAAACAATCAAAAACCAAAATGTCCAGAATTGAAAAAAATATGGAACGCATTATGGATGGCTATGGATTGAATGATTGTGTTTGCGGACTTTCAGAACGAAAGCCAAACTGTGATGGTTCACACAAACAATTAGAAAAAAAGGAATAGCAAAAAAGTTGTAACCAACAACTATACAACACATTAAAAGAATGAATGCAACAGATTGGATAGGTTTTGTAGGAGTATTTCAAATCTTAATAGCATATACGCTTAATGTATCAGGCAGACTAAACAACAATAGCTTAACTTTTATTCTGCTGAACCTATTTGGTGCTGTTTTAGCTTGTCTTGCGTCAGTACTCATGAAATATATGCCATTTATACTACTTGAGGGTGTGTGGTCAATGGTGTCGCTCATCGCATTGATTAAAAGAAACCATTAAATAGCTGGGGGTTATCACCATCATATTGTTGTTGACAAAAAAGACCCTGATAAAACCATTGAAGTGTTGATAAAACTATCTAAAAATCAGAAATAAACACCATGACTTTATACAACCAAATAAGATTACTCTTATCTTTAGAATGTAAAGTATTGTACATGATTTGTAAATGCCCCTACTTAATTTAATGTTTTAATTGTAGGTCTTATTTATAACGCAACGGTTTAATAATCCAAAATCTAAATATGATAAGTTTCTTCATCATAATTTACCTATTAATTACCTTGGGTATTGGGTTTTGGGCTTCTAAACGTATAAAAACCTCTAATGATTTTACACTTGCTGGAAAGAATTTATCAACGTCATTTGTTGCCATAACATTATTTGCTACTTGGTTTGGAAGTAGCCAAATCATGGGTAATCCCGGTTATTTTATTAAGGATGGTTTTTCATCTTATGTTACGCTGATTTTGTCTGGTAGCATTTGCCTATTTATTGTGGGTTGGTTCTATGCCCGTAAATTATATCGAATGAATCTGGTAACAATCAACGACTTTTTTAGGATTCGATACAACAAAAAACTAGAATTAACATCTTCCATCTTAATGATATTAGCTTATCCGCATTGGATTGCTGCACAATTTGTGGCATTAGCTTATCTATTTAATGCCGTTATTGGAATCCCCATTGAATATGGCATATTTCTAGGCGCACTTATTGTTGTATTTTACACCTATATAGGTGGCATGTGGGCTGTGGCCTATACAGATATGGTACAAAGCATCATGATTCTTCTCGGTTTGAATATAGTTCTTATAGAAGTGCTAAGTAAAACAGGAGGTATACTACCTATCTTTGAAAATAAACCTACCGAATTTTTTTATCTAGTTCCAACAGGAGGCATTGATGAGTGGTCTGATTATATTGCGCTTTTATTGGCTTTCATTATTGGTGCAATACCCGTACAAGAAATTTACCAACGTGTGTTCTCAGCAAAAAGTGAACGCTCAGCTCGTAATGGGCTTTTTCTTGGTGCTATACTTTTAGTTATCATAACCAGTATTCCTCTTATTATTGGTTTGGGAGGGGTTTACCTGTATCCTGAGTTATTAAAAGATGGTAATAATCAAGATATTATTCCCTCTTTAGTGAATACAATGACTAGTATACCAATACAAATTCTCTTTTACGGGGCTTTAATATCGGCTATTCTAAGTACCTCTAGCGGTGCTATGCTAGCGCCTGCAACGGTTATTGGTGAAAACCTTATTAAACCTTATGCAAACAAAATTTCGGATAAGAGATTACTTCTTTACACAAGATTAAGTGTCATTTTAGTCGCTCTAGCCTCTTGTTACTTTGCATATGATGATACTGATATTATACGTTTAGTTGAAGCGTCTTTAAGTCTAATTTTAGTGTGTCTTTTTGCACCATTTACTTTTGGACTTTTTTGGAAAAAGGCAAATACTCATGGTGCCTGGGCGGCTATCATAATTGGAGGTTTAACGTGGTTATTTTGTTATATTTTCAATTCAAGAATTGATCCGACAATTTATGGCACTATAATGAGTTGCACCAGTATGCTTCTGGGAAGCATGCTTAGTTTTAAGAAAGCTAAGTTAAAAAACGATGCTCTTTTAAACATTAAATAAGGAAACATTACACTAAACCCTAAAAACAAAGAACCCTGTTCTTCTAAAAATTAATGACAAACATCAATTATGTTTTTTTACTATTAGCATTAATTGCCGAAATAATTGGCACCATTGGTGGTTTTGGGTCTTCCGTATTTTTTGTGCCCATAGGCAATTTTTATTTTGATTTTTATAGTGTTTTAGGCTTAACCGCCATATTTCATTTGTCAAGCAACCTCAGTAAAATAGTATTATTTAAAAAGGGTTTAAACAAAAAGTTATTGATATACATTGGTATACCATCTGTTATTTTTGTTATTATTGGAGGTTTGGCATCAAAATTATTAAACACGTATTTTTTAGAAATATTTTTAGGATTGTTTCTGGTAAGCCTAAGTTTACTTTTTTTAATTAAAAGTAAAATTACCTTTTCAGCAAACAAGAAAAATGCCTTTATTGGCGGATCATTATCCGGGTTTTCGGCAGGCTTACTCGGCACAGGAGGCGCTATTAGAGGCTTAACTATGGCTGCTTTTAATTTAGAAAAAAGCGTGTTTATAGCCACCTCAGCTTGTATTGATTTTATGATTGACTTTTCTAGAACCTTTGTGTACTACAACAATGGTTATATTCATAAACACGACCTAAAATATATCCCCTTCTTACTAGGTATTGGGTGGTTAGGTTCCTTTCTAGGAAAGAAAATATTAGTCTATATTCCGCAAAATAAATTCAGAAGACTATCGCTGTACTTTATATTATTTATCGGTTTGGTTACTTTAATTCAGCTAGGTGTTCGTAAAATAACTTAAGCTATAAATACTCAATCTTTTAAAAATAAATACTTAGTCTTTCATACCGCTTAATACTAAAACAGGGATATTACTGTTAAAATCCTTTTTTAGAATGGTATTTTTTTCCCATTTCTTTTCAAAAAACCCTCTTTTACGCCTCACTACACAAAGCATATCTGGCTTATGTGTTTCATAGTGATATAAAAGCCCTTGAAAAACGGTGGCCTGTTCAGTAGTGGTAATTGTATTTACCACAGATTTCAAATCTTCTGTAACATCAAAATCTTCATCCTTAAAATCTGGGGTTTTCACTAGTAACAAATCAATAGAAGGATTGAATTTAGCCTTAAATTCTTTTAACGGATCTAAAGCCGTATTTTTTCTTATAATGGCAGATTTCACGGCCATTAACATATTAGTCGGTTCAGAAAACGTATACCCTTCAGGAACAATCAAGGCAGGAACCTCCATTTGTTTAATAATTTTTCCAGAGGTTTTTCCTAAATAGACTTCATCTTTTATAGAATTAGTTCTAGGCTCTACCAAAACTAAATCTACACTGGCAGCTTTACAAGCCAGCTCAAGCGTGTCTATAAACTTTCCTTTGAGTGTTTTCACAATGACCTCTACGTCTTTAGTGTCAATTTGTGCTACCAAATTGTTTAAGAAATCTATGCTTTCACGCTCAATAACTTGATCTACCTTCATTAACGTACCAGCTTTAGTGTAAACATTATACACTTGAACTACAAAAAGTTTGGCATTAAAGGCCTCGGCAAAATCTACAGCATATTGCAAGTGACTTTTCGCATTTTTTGAGGATCCTACGGGAACTAAAATATTCTTCATATGGGTAAAGCTTAAACCTAAATTTACAATAAATTTGAAACAAAAGTAAAGTATTAAATAATAAGACTAGATACCTTTTTAAAAAATCGAAGAAATCAAAAGTTTTACGAACTTCGCTGCCAGAAAAAGCTTGATGATTTTTACTTTTCAAAATAAAGTGAAACTCTCTTGAGTTAAGATTTAGTATTGTGAGCATAGATATTAGCTTAAAACACATCAATAAACTTGCTATCCCTGCATTAATTTCGGGCGTATCAGAACCTATATTATCTTTAACAGATGCCGCTATTGTTGGGAATATACCAATAAATGCCACCGAATCTTTGGCAGCAATAGGTATTGTTACCACCTTTATATCTATGCTTATTTGGGTTCTTGGGCAAACAAGAAGTGCCATATCCTCTATAGTATCTCAATATCTTGGAGCCAATCAACTCACAAACATTAAAAATCTACCTGCTCAGGCCATACTGATTATTACCTCTCTAAGCATACTCATCATTATAACGACCTACCCTTTTGCTGAACACATATTTAAACTATATAACGCCTCAGATTTAATTCTAGACTACAGTGTACTATACTATAAAATTAGAGTATTAGGCTTTCCTTTTACCTTGTTTACCATTGCCATTTTTGGCGTGTTTAGAGGGTTACAAAACACCTTTTACCCCATGATTATTGCTACCATTGGTGCCGTTTTAAACATTATTTTAGATGTTGTTCTGGTATACGGTGTTAAGGGTTTTATAGAACCTATGCACATCAAAGGTGCGGCCTATGCCAGTGTAATGGCGCAAATAGTAATGGCTGGACTCGCAGCATTTTATCTCTTAAAAAAAACAAGCATTCCCCTAAAGCCCAGCTTACCTTTTAATCCTGAAATACATCGGTTTATTTTAATGATTTTAAATCTTTTTATTAGAACCATAGCCTTAAATGTTACCTTATATTTTGCCAGCGCCTACGCCACTAGTTATGGCCCCAATTACATTGCCGCTTACACCATAGCAATAAATCTTTGGTTTTTAGGCGCGTTTATTGTTGATGGCTATGCTAGCGCAGGAAACATCCTTTCTGGTAAATTATTTGGCGCTCAGGCGTATTCCAGTTTAATATCATTAAGCAACAAACTTATAACATACGGTATTATTATTGGTATTACCCTTGGTATAACAGGTGCTATTTTATACATTCCTATTGGTAGAATTTTCACCAAAGAACCTGAGGTGTTAAATGCTTTTTATAATGTGTTTTGGATGGTTTTGGCCATGCAACCCTTCTGTACTTTAGCCTTTATTTTTGATGGTATTTTTAAAGGCCTCGGAAAAATGAAATACTTGCGTAATGTGCTACTTTTTTCAACCTTCTTAGTTTTTGTTCCTATGTTATTTTGGTTAGATAGCTACGGGTATAAATTATATGCCATTTTTATTGCGATGACCTTCTGGATTATAGCGCGGGGCATTCCACTAATTATAAAATTCAGGCGAGTATTTTTGCCCCTAGCCCAAAAGCATTAACTTTGCATCAGCCATGTACCACAAAGCCCTTAACACGTTGCTTATATAAAATATGAATCTATTTTTAACTATTTTTCAAGAGGTTAATATTGAAGAAAAAATTAAAAACGCTCCCGATAAAGCTTATGAAATTGGCGTGTTTATTGGTTCTATGCTACCTTTTGTGGTTCTTGTGACTTTGGCTTACTTGCTCTACCGCTATAATAAAAAAAGAAATTCACAATAAATCATTCATGCCATGGGAAATATACTCTTTCTTGTTCTTGCCATTTTTTTAATCATTGTATACTTTGTGAACAGATACAGAAGGCGTTAATTATCGGGTTTTTAACCACCCTGTAATACTTAAGCGCTCTTTTTTTACGGCTTTCACTTCGTGTTCAATCACTTGACTTTCAAAAACAACAATCCTTCCTGGAAACGGGTAAATAACTTTTTCTACTTCCTGGCCGTCATCATTGAGATAAAGCACCAATTCGCCACCATATTCAGGCAACCAACCGTCTTCATTTAAATAACATACAAAAGATAATTTGCGCCTATCATCATTTTGAAAGGTATCAATATGGCGTTTGTAAAAGGTGTGAGGCGGATACACCGCATAATGAAATTCTTTATGCAAAATACCCATAAAACAGGTACGGTTTAAATAAGACACCAAGCTATTTATCTTATTGAAAAACAAGGTTTCAGAAGTATTCACAGCGGTCTCATCAATCCATAAAATTAAATCGCCACGAATGGCTCTTATAATCGTTTCATTAACACGATTGCCAATAGCTGCTTTTTTAAAGGCATCCTCTTCCCGCCTTTCAATCAAAGAGTGTCTTAAGCATTCAACCTCTTCAGGGGTGAAGAAATTCTCAACAATGCTAAATTGCTGACTTCCAATATCCGAAATAATCTTTTCGTATAAAGGGTTTTCGGCAAAATCAATGGCCTCAAAAAGGTGTTTCATATGCACATCATCTACCTCTTATCTTTAATGAAATAAAAGTGCGCAAATGTAATCTAAAAACCAATTGGTAAAACAAAATGAATATCTTTGTACTTTAAATATTTTCCACATGGGAAACAACATACGTATCACCAAAAAATTTGCCTTTGAAACGGGTCATGCCCTGTATGGATATGACGGAAAATGTAAAAATGTTCACGGGCATAGTTACAAACTTTCTGTAACGGTAATTGGCAAACCTATTTCAGACAACACCAACGTAAAATACGGTATGGTTATAGATTTTGGTGATTTAAAAAAAATAGTTAAAGAAGAAATTGTGAGTGTTTTTGATCATGCCACGGTGTTCAATAAAAACACACCGCACATTGAATTAGCCAAAGAACTGGAGTCTCGAGGACATAATGTGTTACTAGTAGATTATCAGCCAACCAGTGAAATGATGGTACTCGATTTTGCAAAAAAAATCAGCCATCGCCTCCCCAGTCATATTAGCCTGCACTCGCTAAAATTGCAAGAAACAGATAGCTCTTTTGCGCAGTGGTTTGCTTACGATAATATTTAGGGCGTTACCACAAGGGTCGGGCTTTTGGTAGTCGCTTTTTTGTGTTGCATAGGTGCAACCACACAAAAAGAGCTTCAACAGTACCACAATCCCTAACGCAAAAAAGGAACAAAAATTCATACCCAGTAACCTCAACAGGAATCCTTATATTTACGCATGCAAATTCCCAAAGGAAAAAAAATATATTTCGCTTCAGATAATCACTTGGGCGCTCCCACAAATGAGGCTTCATTGCCCCGCGAAAAGAAATTTGTAGCCTGGTTAGACGCGATTAAAGAAGATGCTGCTGCTATTTTTCTATTAGGTGATTTATTTGACTTCTGGATAGATTTTAAAACCGTAGTTCCCAAAGGCTTTACCAGAACATTAGGTAAGCTGGCCGAAATTAGCGATTCTGGCATTCCTATTTATTATTTTGTGGGTAATCATGATTTATGGATGAATGGCTATTTTGAAGAAGAATTAAACATTCCTGTATTTCATCAACCTAAAGAATTCACCTTTAACAATAAAACCTTTTTTATTGGCCATGGTGATGGTTTAGGCCCTGGCGACAAAGGCTATAAACGCATGAAAAAGGTATTTACCAATCCGTTTTGCAAATGGCTATTTCGTTGGTTGCATCCAGATCTGGGCGTTCGGTTAGCCCAATACCTCTCCGTTAAAAACAAACTCATTTCTGGAGATGAAGATGCCAAGTTTCTTGGTGAAGACAATGAATGGCTTGTGCAATATTGCAAACGCAAGTTAGAAGACAAACATCGCGATTTTTTTGTATTTGGGCACAGACATCTTCCCTTAAATATTGATCTTCCCGAAAACTCAAAATACATTAATCTTGGCGACTGGATTCAATATTTCACCTACGGTGTTTTTGATGGTGACCAGTTTGAACTAAAAACATACAACCCTTTACCAAAGAATTAATCATTCAGATTAATCTGCATATCTTCTGTTAAATCCAGTTCTCGAAGCACTGGATTTTTAACTCCAATAGCAAAAACAGTAAGCAGTGTCATAAACCCGCCAAATACCACGCCAGCCACAGGCCCCATGATTTTAGCCGCCAAACCGCTTTCAAAAGCACCTAACTCATTTGAAGACCCTACAAACATGGAGTTTACAGAAGACACCCTCCCGCGCATCTCATCGGGGGTTTTTAGCTGTAATATGGTTTGACGAATAATCATAGAAATACCATCAGCAGCACCACTAATAAACAACATTAAAATACTTACCCAAAACAGAGACGACAAACCAAACCCAATAATACTCAAACCAAAAATAAAGACTGCTACTAGAAGTTTTTTACCCGTATTCTTGCTAATGGGAATATAGGTAGTAATAAACATGGTAATAATACTTCCTAATGAAATAGAGGCATTCAATATGCCAAAACCTTGACTCCCTACATTTAAAATATCTTGAGCAAACACTGATAAAATAGCTACCGTTCCTCCAAAAAGTACCGCAATCATATCTAAAGTTAAAGCCCCTAAAATGGCTTTATTTTGAAACACAAATTGAACCCCTGCTTTTAAACTATCTTTTACAGGTTCTCCAATCTTTTTATTTAAAATAGGTTTCTTTTTTATCTGAAAGGTTAAAACAAACGACAAGGCTACCAATATAAAAACCAAACAAAGTGTGGTATCTACTCCCATCCAGCTAATAAAAAACCCGCCGCAAAGCGCTCCTAGTACGGCAGCCGTTTTCCATGTACTGGTACTCCATGTAGCCGCATTTGGATATACCGCCTTAGGTACAATTAAAGCCACTAGAGAGAATATAGTGGGACCGAAAAAAGAACGTAAAAACCCACCAAAAAAAACCAAACCATAAATACCATATAAAACGGAATGTGTAGACCAGTTGCTCACTAATCTAGGCCAGGTTAACAAAAACAACCCCAAACTAATTAATGAAAACAATGCAATGCATAGTGCTAATAGATTCCGTTTTTCACGCTGATCAACAATATGTCCTGCAAACAACGCCATGGTAAAGGCTGGAATAATTTCCATAAGCCCTATAATACCCAATGACAATGGATCTTTAGTAAGACTATACACCTGCCATTCAATGACAATAAATTGCATGGACCACCCAAAAACCAATAACAGCCGCATTAAAAGAAAAATATTAAACTCCTTTATTCTGAGTGCCGCGTAAGGATCATTTTTTGCCATGGTCATGCTTTAAGATCGCGAAGTTTTAATTGAAGTGATATATTACCCTGCCATTGGTTTTCATCAACAGAATACACCGCTTTAAAAGGCTTCCCTTCAGAAATTAAGTCATATTTATCCCCCATACTAAAACCAATACAAACAAATCGGGCGGTACTATTGGGTTGTGTTGCGGTGAGTCTTAAATGGGTTTTGTCCTCACCAACACACTTGCCATAACCCGTGTCTACCAAACCATCAGTCATAAAAACAGGTGTCATATTACTTGGGCCAAATGGCGCAAACTGTTTTAGTATTCTATAAAATTTTGGGGTTATATTTTTGAGATCAATCTGGGCATCAATAGTAATTTCAGGCGTCAATAAAGTTCTATCAATAGTACCAGACACGACATCTTCAAAAGCTTGCTTAAAGGCCTCATAATTTTCTGCTTTTAGGGTTAACCCAGCCGCATATTTATGCCCGCCAAATTGCTCAATATGATCTTGACAAGCTTCTAATGCAGCATACACATCAAAGCCCCTAACCGAACGTGCTGAGGCTGCTAATTTATCACCACTTCTAGTAAACACTAAGGTTGGTCTATAATAGGTTTCTATTAATCGAGAAGCCACAATACCAATAACACCTTTATGCCAGTCTTGATGATAAACAACCGTAGTAAGACAGTTTTGTTCATTGTTATCAATAATTTGCTGGAGAGCCTCTTCAGTAATTTGTTTATCAATTTCACGTCTGTCTAGGTTATAATCATTAATTTCTGCTGCATAATTTTCCGCCTTGTCTGGCTCTTCTTCAGCGAGCAAGGTAACCGCATAGTTACCATGTTTCATGCGTCCAGCCGCATTTATTCTTGGAGCCACTAAAAAGACTACATCGGTAATGGTAAGCTCGGTTTTTTCAACCTGATTTAAAATAGCCTTGATGCCTGGACGCGGATTATTATTTATTACCTGCAACCCAAAATACGTCAATATTCTATTTTCACCATCAATAGGCACAATATCGGCACCCACAGCCGTAGCCACCAAATCGAGGTATTCTGTTAAATCATGCGCTGTTTTTCCTTCCTTTGAGGCTAGAGCCTGAATGAGTTTAAAACCAACTCCGCAACCACAAAGTTCTTTGTACGGATAGGTGCAATCATCACGTTTAGGATCTAAAACCGCAACAGCATCAGGAATAACAGCCCCTGGCCTATGATGATCACAAATAATAAAATCAATACCCATTTTTTTAGCATGCGCTACTTTTTCAATTGCTTTAATACCACAGTCTAAAGCAATAATCAGGGTGAAATCATTTTCTAAAGCAAAGTTTATCCCCTTATAAGAAACCCCGTAACCTTCATCATACCTGTTAGGTATATAGGTATACACCAAACTATGTTTAGTTTTCAGGTAAGATGCCATTAAAGCCACCGATGTTGTGCCATCTACATCATAATCGCCATATACCAAAATATTTTCTTTGTTAGCAATGGCTTGCTCAATGCGCGCTACTGCCCTATCCATATCCTTCATTAAGAATGGATCGTGCAAATCATCTAAACTCGGTCTGAAAAACTTTCGGGCTGCATCATAATTATCAACACCCCTTTGAACAAGCAGTGACGCTAAAACAGGATCAATTTGAAGCGCTTTTTGCAAGGCTTCAACGTTTTCTTTTGAAGGTTTTGGTTTTAAAGTCCAACGCATAAATTGGCCTATCGTTATTTAACAGGAAAAAAATCTACCTTGTTTATATGAAAATGTATCTGGATATCAAGCTCCGCAAACTGGCGAAACATTTCCATAACACCGCAATATTTTTCAACCGATAAATCTACCGCTTTTTGAAGTTTTTTTTCATTTAAAGCATCCCCGTGAAAATGAAAATGCATAACAACCTTATCATAAATTTTTGGGTGTTCCTCAGTGAGATTGGCCTCAATTTCAATTTTGAAATCCTCAACAGTCAACTTCATTTTCTTAATCAACGATGCCACATCCAGCCCCGAGCATCCTGCCAAAGCAGACAACATTAAAGCCTTCGGTCTGTAGCCTTCGCCTTTACCGCCATTTTCTTCGCCTGCATCAATAAATAAATTATGTCCGGATGGATTTGTACTTTCAAATCGCATATCTCCTAACCATGTTGTGGTAACTTGAACCGCCATAGGTATAATTTTTTCGTTAATTTTAAAGTCAAAAATACTACATAATAAATAAAATATGCCTTTAGTACCACCTTTATCTGCCAATCATGATTTAGAAACCAGAGAATTAGCTGAATTTTTTAATGAAACCCTTGGATTTTGCCCTAATTCGGTATTAACCATGCAACATAGACCTGCTATCAGTAAAGCTTTTATCAACTTAAACAAAGCAGTTATGGCTAATGAAGGCCAAGTAACTTCAGCCTTAAAACGTATGATTGCCTGGGTAAGTAGTAATGCAACAGGCTGCCGATATTGTCAGGCGCACGCTATTAGAGCGGCAGAACGCTATGGCGCAGAACAGGAACAACTAGAAAACATTTGGGAATATAGAACACATCCTGCTTTTAATGAGGCTGAACGCGCTGCTTTAGATTTTAGTTTGGCGGCCTCTCAAATTCCTAATGCCGTTGATGAAACAATAAAAAAACGTTTATACCAATATTGGAATGAAGGTGACATTGTTGAAATGCTGGGTGTTATTTCGCTCTTTGGTTATTTAAACCGTTGGAATGATTCTATGGCTACCTCAATGGAAGCAGGCGCCATTGAGAGTGGTGAACACTATCTAGGAAAACATGGCTGGGAAAAAGGGAAGCATGTTTAAACCTTTATTTATTAAATCAATCCCTTTACGCGGCTTCTCAATTCTGGTAAAACATCCAACTCAAACCAAGGATTCTTGGTAAGCCAAAATCGATTTCTAGGAGATGGATGTGGAAGAGGAAAATATTTTGGTAAATACGCATTATAATTTTCTACGGTTTCTGTTAAGGTATTTTTAGCTGCTTTCCCCAAATAATACTGTTGTACATACATTCCTACTAAAATTACCAATTCCACCTGTTTTAATACAGAAAACAATGGTTCATGCCATTGCGGTGCACACTCTGGTCTTGGTGGTAAATCTCCCGATTTTCCTTTACCTGGGTAACAAAACCCCATAGGAACGATAGCAAAATGAGATGTGTTATAAAAAGTTTCTCCAGAAACACCAAGCCATTTTCTAAGTTGTTTTCCACTCACATCATTCCATGGAATGCCTGAGGCGTGCACTTTAGTTCCTGGAGCCTGACCTATAATTACTATTTTTGAATCTTGATGCGCAGATACAACAGGCCTAGGCCCAAACGGTAAGTGTTCTTGGCAAATAGTACATTCTTTTATGTTTTTAAGTAGTTTTTGCATTATTCAGTACCTCTGTAAAACACATATAAGTCTGTTTTGCCTAGCTAGATGGTATACTATTTTTTAGTTAATGGCTCAGTTTCAAAACGCAATCCTTCAAAACCCGTTTTCATAAAATTCCTGATGTTTTGATGCCCTGTCCCGTTTGGATCATTTAAAACCTCATCAAAATAATACGAACCAAAACATGCTAAGGTTTCTTTCTGTGTTAATCGTTGTGCTTTAGCAAAAGCAAATAATTTGCATGACCCAGAGTTTTGCCCTGCTTCGTTTTGTAAATCACCATTTTTAAAGGCTGAAGGTTTAAAGGTATAATTGGCTTCAATGACAGCCATGGTCTCTGAAAAAGTTATATTTTTTGGATTGGTTTTTAGTTTATCTATAAATGTTGCTACGGTCATCGTATTTTTAAAATTGGAATTGTATGTCAATTATTTTTTACCTGCCACCACTATAACAATCTCACCTTTGGGTGGTTTCGCTATAAAATAATCACAGACTTCTTTCATGGTACCTCGTTGTGTTTCTTCGTATAGCTTGGAAAGTTCTCTGGAAACAGACACCTGACGTTCTTCGCCAAAATATTCACAAAAATGTCCTAACGTTTTTATGAGCTTGTGCGGACTTTCATAAAAAATCATAGTACGTGTTTCCTCGGCCAACATTAATAATCGGGTTTGACGTCCTTTTTTAACAGGCAAAAATCCCTCAAAAACGAACTTGTCATTAGGCAACCCAGAATTCACTAAGGCTGGTACAAAGGCTGTGGCGCCGGGTAAACACTCTATGGCCATATCTTGTTCTATACAGGCCCGTGTTAACAAATAACCAGGGTCTGAAATAGCTGGTGTTCCCGCATCGCTAATGAGTGCCACGGCAGTTCCTAATTTTAGCTTTTGAATAATCCCTTCAACCGTTTTGTGCTCATTATGCATATGGTGTGATTGCATGGGGGTTGATATTTCAAAGTGCTTTAACAGCTTTCCAGAAGTTCTAGTGTCTTCGGCTAAAATTAAATCGACCGACTTTAAAATCTCAATCGCCCTAAAGGTCATATCTTTTAAATTGCCAATAGGTGTTGGTACTATGTATAGTTTACTCATGTGTTAGTGGTTGTAGTGGTTAGCTTTTGGCGAGGCGGGCATCGAGCCAAAACTAGAAGCGGAAAACACGACCGCGCTTTTTGGGGCGCGGTAACACCCAAAATTTAATTAAACTTAGCTTCAATAATTTCCATAAAACGGTTTTCAAACTCTTCTTTACCTTCCCAGTTATTGTAATCTGGTTTTACAACCGATTGAATAAAATTTTTGGCATTTTCATGTAAAACAAAGGTATTGAGTTGCGACAAAACACGATCATAGTCTTCATTTTTACCTTCAAAAAGGTGTTTTATAAAAGCAATTTTATCATTGAGTCCTATTTTTAATCCGCCTACTTTAAGCGCATCATTTAGTGATTTTTTTTCATTAGATAAGCCATTGCTACTGGTTGAAGCGGGCTCAAATACAGGCAAATCTTTAAACCCTTCGGTAATAGTTTCTAAATCATCCTTTTTTTCAGATGCTTTTTCCTCTTTTGGTTTTATTTGTTGTGGTTCATCTGGCATTAACTTCAGCATAGCCTTGATTTTAGACATGGCTGGTGTGGTTATCTCTATACGGTCTGAATCATCTAAATCAATATAAATTTTGTCTTCAATCTCAATATTATCACTCACCTTATTGTTAAAAGCACTGTCTAACATCCCAAAAAAGGATGAATCATTACCAATGGTTGGTATGGCACCGTCAAAATTTTCATGAGCAAATTTAAGCACCGTTAATTTCTCATAAAGCGCAGAAACCTCGGCATGCATTTTTATAACATCTTCTTTCCCCTTCAGTTTCAAAATTCTGTGGGCTATACTTACCAGATCAGATTCTAACTTCTTCTTCATTGTTTATAATTTTTAAATTATTGCGCCTTAAGGTTTTTGATTTTTAATAAATTTACGCCACCTTTATACGAACGAATAATTGCTTTGTTTTAGTGTTAAAATTACAAAATGTTTCTTGAAAATACAGTAAATCATAAAGAACAATTTGGGTGGATTGAAGTTATTTGCGGCTCGATGTTTTCAGGAAAAACCGAAGAACTCATCCGCCGGCTAAAGCGCGCTCAATTTGCAAGGCAAAAAGTTGAAATTTTTAAACCCGCCATTGACGTACGATATGGTGAAGATATGGTGGTGTCACATGATGCTAATGAAATAAGATCTACTCCTGTTCCTGCTGCAGCCAATATTCCTATTTTAGCTGATGGTTGTGACGTAGTTGGTATTGATGAAGCTCAGTTTTTTGATGATGAAATTGTACGTATATGTAATGATTTAGCAAACAAAGGCGTTCGTGTTATTGTTGCTGGTTTAGATATGGATTTTAAAGGCAATCCGTTTGGCCCAATGCCCAATTTAATGGCTACTGCCGAATATGTGACCAAAGTACATGCTGTATGCACAAGAACTGGAAATTTAGCTCAGTACAGCTACAGAAAAAACCAAAACAACAGTTTAGTTTTGCTGGGTGAAGTTAATGAGTATGAACCTTTAAGCAGGGCTGCCTTTTATAAAGCCATGATGCGCGATAAGGTACGAAACATGAAAGTGAATGATGCCGAAGAAATAAAAACAAAACCCAAAGACCCCGATGCCTAAAGCACAAGAGACTGTGCTTGAAATAGACTTAAAAGCACTTCAACATAATTTTAACCATTTAAAATCTAAACTGAAACCCCACACCAAATTTTTGGCCGTGGTAAAGGCCTATGCTTATGGCAACAATCCGTGTGAAATTGCCAAGTATTTAGAATCTTTAAAGGTGGATTATTTTGCTGTGGCTTACATTAATGAGGGCTTAACTTTAAGAGCGGCTGGCATTGTTAGCCCTATTTTAGTGCTTCATCCACAAACGGTAAACTTTAATTTACTTGTTGAACATAGTTTAGAACCGGCATTGTACAACACTAAAATTTTAGAGGAATTTATTCAATTTGCTGAAAAAGAAAAACTAGAAAACTACCCTATACACTTAAAATTTAATACGGGGTTAAACCGCCTTGGTTTCTCAAAAGAGCAGATAGATGTTGTTGCCTCACAGGTAAAAGATAATCCTGCTTTAGAAGTGAAATCGATATTTTCTCATTTAGCCGCAAGCGAAGACCTAAACGAAAAAGACTTCACAATACGTCAAATTGAAGTATTTAAGAGCATTGCTAAAAACTTCAAATCTACTTCGGGTCTTTCTCCATGGCTTCATATGTGTAACACATCAGGAATATTGAATTATCCTGAGGCTCATTTTGATATGGTACGCAGTGGTATTGGGTTATACGGCTTTGGTAATTCTGAAAAAGAAAATCAATTTTTAAAACCTATTGGCACTTTAAAAACAGTGATTTCGCAAATTCATCATATAAAAAAGGGAGAATCGGTAGGATATAATCGCGGTTTTAAAAGTGAATCTTCCATAACAACAGCCACGCTTCCTATTGGGCATGCCGATGGTATTGGTCGCCAATACGGTAAAGAAACAGGCTACGTGATGATTCACGGTAAAAAAGCACCTATAATTGGTAATGTTTGTATGGATATGATTATGGTAAATGTTACCAAAATTGCTTGTAGTGAAGGCGATGAAGTTATTGTTTTTGGCAAAAATGAAACTGCTGAGCAGTTGGCAGAAACGGCCCAAACCATTTCTTACGAGCTCATTACCTCGGTATCACAGCGCATAAAACGCATTTTTATAAGATAAAAGTCTTAACATATGTTAAACTTTTTTACTTATTTTTGAGTGTACTAATTTTAAATTTTCTATTATGTTAAAAGAATTCAAAGAGTTTGCCATGAAAGGCAACCTAGTAGACATCGCTGTTGGTTTTGTTATGGGTGCCGCATTTAAAGAAGTGGTCACGTCATTTACTGGCGGTATAGTTTCACCGCTTATCGGATTAATTTTCAAAGCAGACTTTAAAGATTTAAAATTGGTACTAAAAGAAGGGGTTGCCAATGCTGAAGGTATTATGGAAGGTGAAGTTTCTGTGCTTTGGGGTGCTTTCTTAACTAATGTGATAGACTTTATCATTGTGGCTTTTGTCATGTTTATGATTGTAAAAGGCGTTAACAAAATGAAAAAGAAGGAAGAGCCCGCCCCAGAACCACCAAAAGGGCCTTCACAAGAAGATTTATTGACTGAAATCAGAGATTTATTGAAAAAATAACAATTTGTTAAATAAATAACTTTGTGTTATTTGTTGTTAAAAAGCCCTTGTTTTCAGAGAACAAGGGCTTTTTTTAATTTTTAAAATAGAATTAATACTTAGATTTGCACAGCAATTAATAAAAATTTAGAAAAATGAAAGTAGCCGTTGTAGGTGCCACAGGAATGGTTGGCGAGGTGATGTTAAAAGTTCTTGCAGAACGTAATTTTCCAGTAACGGAATTAATTCCAGTTGCTTCTGAAAGATCTGTTGGAAAAACCATAACGTACAAAGGAAACGATTATAAAGTTGTAGGCTTAGAAACTGCTGTTGCTATGCGTCCTGATATTGCTTTGTTTTCAGCGGGTGGCGATACCTCATTAGAATGGGCGCCTAAATTTGCCGAAGTTGGCACTACTGTGGTTGACAACTCTTCTGCTTGGCGTATGGATCCTTCAAAAAAATTAGTTGTTCCTGAAATTAATGCCTCCGAATTAACTAAAGAAGATAAAATCATTGCAAACCCTAACTGTTCAACAATTCAGTTGGTTATGGCTTTGGCTCCACTTCATAAAGCTTACACCATGAAACGTGTTATTGTATCTACATACCAATCGGTTTCTGGTACTGGTGTTAAGGCGGTAAGACAATTAGAAAATGAAATTGCTGGTATTGAAGGTGAAATGGCTTATCCTTACCCTATAGGAAGAAACGCGCTACCACATTGTGACGTGTTTCAAGATAATGGGTATACCAAAGAAGAAATGAAATTGGCTAGAGAGCCTCAAAAAATATTAAACGACAATACGTTTTCGGTATCAGCCACTGCAGTTAGGATTCCAACGGCTGGAGGTCATTCGGAATCGGTAAATGTAGAGTTTGAAAAAGATTTTGATTTGTCTGAGGTTCGTAAGTTATTAAGTCAAACACCTGGTGTGGTGGTTCAAGATAACACAGACACAAACACCTACCCTATGCCTATTTATGCACATGATAAAGACGAGGTTTTTGTTGGAAGAATACGAAGAGATGAAACGCAACCCAACACACTTAACATGTGGATTGTAGCGGATAACCTAAGAAAAGGTGCCGCAACTAATACCATTCAAATTGCGGAGTATTTAATTGAAAATGAATTAGTGTAGATTTGAAATCTTAAGTTATATTTAACAAACTCCTGTTTAACCAAGCAGGAGTTTTTTTATGTATTTTTGTTCTTTATTATTCTCCCCAATTATGACAAAAATACACCTCTACAGCTTAAGCCTGTTTTTCTTGATTGCCTGTAAAAATGACGTTCAACAAACAAAATTTACTCCTTTGAATTATCCAACGACAAAAACTGTTGATACCGTAAACACTTACTTTGGTGTTAATGTTAAAGATCCTTACCGCTGGCTGGAAGATGATAGAAGTAAAGAAACAGAAGCCTGGGTTGTAGCCCAAAACCAAGTGACATACAATTACCTTGACCAGATTCCGTTTAGGGTCGCCCTCAAAGATAGATTATCAAAACTATGGAATTTTGAAAAGCGAAGCGCTCCTTTTAAAGAAGGTGATTATACGTATTTTTCAAAAAATGATGGTTTACAAAACCAAGATGTATATTACAGAACAAAAGAGGGCTCTGAGCCTGAAGTATTTTTAGATCCCAATACATTGTCAACGGATGGCACTGTATCTTTAGATGCCTTAAGTTTCTCAAAAAATGGCGAAATATTAGCGTATTCTATTTCTGAAGGTGGTAGTGATTGGCGCAAAATTTTGGTTATGGATACCAAAACCAAAAAAATTACTGAAGACACTATTACAGATGTAAAATTTACGCGAATTTCTTGGTATAAAAACGAAGGATTCTATTATTCAAGCTATGATAAACCTAACGGTAGCGAACTTTCGGCCAAAACAGATCAACACAAAGTGTATTACCATAAATTAGGCACGTCTCAAAAGGATGATGTTTTAATTTATGGAGGAACACCAGAAGAAAAACACCGCTATATTTATGCTTTTGTTTCTGAAGATGATCGGTTTTTAATCCTTACGCCCAAAATCTCTACCTCAGGAAACAAGTTGCTTATTAAGGACCTCAATAAACCAGATAGTAATTTTACCACTATTTTAGATCACGCTAATAGTGATACTTCGGTTTTAAGTAATGATGGCAACAAGCTATTTTTAGTAACAAATTTAAACGCACCAAATAAAAAAATAGTGTCAGTTGACGCATCAAATCCTACACCTGAGCATTGGGTTGATGTTCTACCTGAAACGGAATATGTATTAACCGCAACAAAAGGAGGCGGCTATATATTTGCGCATTACATGGTTGATGCACTTTCAAAAGTTATGCAGTACAATTATGATGGGACATTGGTGAGGGACATTCAACTTCCTGGACTTGGAACCGCAAGTGGTTTTGGAACAAAGAAAGATGAAAAGATAGATTACTTTAATTTCACTAACTATAAAACCCCAACAAGTATTTATACATTTAATATGGACACTGGTGAGGTGAGCTTAAACTGGCAACCAGACATAGCTTTTAATAGTGACGAGTATGAAAGTAATCAAATTTTTTACACCTCAAAAGATGGCACTAAAGTACCCATGCTCATTACACACAAAAAAGGGGTGGCGCTTAACGGTAAAAACCCAACAATTCTTTATGGTTACGGCGGATTCAACGTGAGCTTAACACCTACTTTTAGCATTGCAAATGCGGTATGGATGGAACAGGGTGGTATATTGGCTATTCCTAACTTACGCGGTGGCGGCGAATATGGTAAAAAATGGCATGATGCTGGCACTAAAATGCAAAAACAAAATGTGTTTGACGACTTTATCGCTGCAGGAGAATATCTCATAAAAAACAAGTATACATCACATGATTATTTAGCCATTCGTGGCGGATCAAACGGAGGTTTGCTAGTAGGGGCTGTTATGACACAAAGACCAGATTTGGCTAAGGTGGCTTTGCCTGCTGTTGGTGTTTTAGATATGCTACGGTATCACACATTTACCGCAGGAGCTGGCTGGGCTTATGATTATGGTACCGTAGATGACAGCAAAGCTATGTTTGACTATTTAAAAGGGTATTCGCCTGTTCATAATGTAAAATCGGGCGTAGATTATCCCGCTACTTTAATAACAACTGGCGATCATGATGATAGAGTAGTACCAGCGCATAGCTTTAAATTTGCTGCAGAACTACAAAGTAAACATAACGGAAATAACCCAACATTAATTAGAATTGAAACCGATGCAGGTCATGGGGCAGGCACCCCTGTGAGTAAAATAATTGACCTGTATGCTGATATATTTGGATTTACACTTTATAATATGGGATATGAGGTGTTACCTAGCAAAACAGATAAAAAACTAAATGGATAATATGATATTCAAAACGGATAAAAACGCTCGTTTGCTGGTAGCGCTTTTTTTAATCAGCCATATTAAGCCCACATGCTACAGGTAAAAAACATATCTTTTTCGTATTCAAAAAACGCCGTTTTAAACAATATTTCTTTCGAAGTAAAACAAGGGGAACACCTTGCTATTATTGGAGAAAGTGGATCTGGAAAAAGTACCTTACTTAAAATCCTATATGGAGAATATGATTTAAACCAAGGAGCGATTTACTGGAATAACTCTCAAATTTTAGGGCCTAAATTCAATCTTGTTATTGGATATGACTTTATGAAATATGTAGCTCAAGAATTTGATTTGATGCCATACACAACTGTGGAAGAAAATATAGGCACCTTCTTGTCTAATTTTTTTCCTGAAGAAAAGGCCTTACGTACTCAAGAACTTATTAAAGTGGTGGAACTGGAAAACTATGCTCAGACCAAAGTAAAATTACTAAGTGGTGGGCAAAAACAGCGCGTTGCCCTAGCTAGAGCTCTAGCCAAGCAACCTGAAATTTTACTTTTAGATGAACCCTTTAGCCATATAGACAATTTTAAAAAGCAAAGCTTAAGACGAAAGGTTTTTAAATTTTTAAAAGAAAAAAACATTACTTGTATTGTCGCCACCCACGATAAAGAAGATGTACTAGGTTTTGCAGATAATATGATGGTTTTGCATGATCATAACATCATGGCACATAACACACCAAACGTTTTATTTAAACACCCAAAAACACCACTAATTGCTTCTTTTTTTGGAGAGTTCAATATAATAAATAACACGATTGTTTATGCCCACCAGCTAATTGTTATTAATGATACTACACATTTAAAAGCAACCGTAAAACAATGCTATTTTAAAGGAACATACTATCTTGTTGAAGCTCTGTTAAATCAAGACACTATTTTCTTTCAAAGTCATGCTCCCCTTAAAATTGCATCAGACGTGTTTTTAGAAATAAAAGAGTAAATCGTTTTTAACCTGTTTTATTTGAACGGATAGATAGGCTACAATGATTTCATCTAGTCCGAAATTATCCCAAAATATGTTGCTCTTTTATAATTTCTATTTTATTAAAACACAATTATCAACACAAGGAGTAAAAAAAGCAAAACCTTTTATGATTGGTGCTTTCCTTTGCCATTTTTCATAGACCAAGTTACCTATAATACTTATTTCAAAAACTTGTTCATATATATGTTGGATACTATTAGAATTCCCATAAGCGCAAGAAGTAAAAGCGTAATAAAAATGGAATCCTTATGTTTGATATGTGCAATTAAGGCTGTTATAAAAAATAACCCTACACCAGCATAAGCCCATTCTTTTAGTTGTAAAGAAGCTAACGGGATTAGTAATACTATTGCTGCTATCAATTTTAAAACAGCAAGTTCTACCCTAAAAAAGTCGGGAAAACCTAAAGCTCTAATTCCTTGAATTGTACTTTTGCTTAATAGATAGCTATATGAGCTTAAGAAGAGGAAAGCTGATATTATTGCTGTTGAAGACCAATATATTACTTTCATATTATAAGAAACTATCTTGTAATTGTTTCACTATTTTACGACCATCTCGATCAGCTTTTGTTTTTAACGCACAAAAATCTTCAGCCCATTGTGAAGTTCGAATTCTTAAGGGTGGATTTTCGTTTTGAGCAATACCTAAAGCAACTTCTGCCACTTCTATTCCTGTTTGATACACTTGCTCTTTACTTTCATTTGCCCTTTTCTGGTTTCCTGCCATATATCTTTCAAATATTGGTAAGTATTCTCCTGCTGCAAATTGTCCTTCAAAAGATGTTTTTTCAATAGCGGAAGTCATAAATTCTGTAGCTATTCCTCCTGGTTCAATGCAAGTAATTTTGATAGAGAAGGCATCACTAACATAGGTAGCAAGCCCTTCCATAAACCCTTCTACAGCAAATTTAGCACCGCAATATAATTCGTTAAAAGGTTGTCCTACTAAACCGCCAACAGAAGTTATACTGATTATTTGACCAGATTTTTGTTTTCTCATATAAGGTAGTACCGCTTGTGTACAAAAAACTACACCGTGATAATTTACGTCAGTAACCCATCTAATCTCTTCTTCGGAAGCGTGTTCAGTAGTCTTAGCAAAACCAGCTCCGGCGTTGTTGACTAGTATATCTATTTTTCCATCTTTTTCTATAAGAGTTTTTACAGCTAATTCAATGGAATCCACTTTAGTTACGTCCAAGGGAAGTATCTCAATATTAAGCTTTTCTTCCTTAATCTTCTGTTTTAACTTGTCAGACTTTTTAAGATTACGCATTGTTGCATAGACCTTATAGTTATTTTTTGCGAATAGAATAGCCATTTCAAATCCTACTCCTGTTGACGTTCCTGTAATTAATACGTTTTTTTTCATAATTGCTATTTATAGAATGAATATTCATTCCAATTTTTTTCTAAATTTTTTATTCTTTGATAGCGTCCCAAACCATTATCACTTGATTTTCAAGTGAGGTTTGATTCTTCTCTGTTTGATTATAATACCATCTTAAATAGGATAAAATGGCACCCCCTATAAACATCAAAATTTCTTCAATGTCAATGTTTTTAATAATACGTTGTTGTTTTCCTAGCATTAAAAGTTCAAAAATAGGAGTTATGGCTTTCCTACCTTCTTCCTTGCTATTTTCCGTTATAATTGGAGAAGCTTGCATTTGCTCCATAAACGCAAAATAATAGGAATTATCAATGAAAAATGTAACAGCAATAGTAAAATAGTTTTCAAATTGTGTTTTGATTGGTTTATTGGAATCAAAATTTTCAAAGAGTAAACTTTCTTGCTTTTTTATATCTGTATAAATTTCATTAATCAAAGCCTCTTTATTAGGGAAGTAGTTATAAATAGTCCCCATTCCTGTTGTCGCTGCCTTTCCAATAGCAGACATAGGTGTGTTATGTAGACCTTGCTCTGCAAGAATTTTAAGAGCCGAAGATAATATTCTTTGTTTTTTGTTCACTGTACAAATATATAAAATTCTGGAACATATATTCCAATTTTACAATTTTTTAAAATTCGTTGTTATTTATATGTTGCGGGTAATACCACAACAAAAACTCTGAATCTTAATACTTAATACTGTTCTACACCGTCCTTCAGGCTATTTAAAACACATTCGTTATGGTAAAAGCATGATTTCTAAAATCAATTCTATCCCCTAGTTGTTTTGAAATAAGCAGTTTTGCTATAGGTGTGGAAGGAGAAATCGCATAAAATGTTTGCCCCTCTATTGCAATGGTTCCAGCACTAATGCTTATAAAATAATTGGCTTGTGTTGTACATACTACCGCGCCTAAGACCACTGTATTACATGCTTTTGTTGTATTAACTTTTGCAAGTACGCTATTTAACTTCTTTATTTCGGCTAATTGATGGCCAACCTTTTCTCGTTCTAATTGTAGCATAGCACGTCCTGTTTCATGTTTATCTCCAGCTGTGCTCTTAGTTTCAGAATTTAATGCCTCTTGAAGGTCTTGAATAGTATGTTGAATAGCCAGACGCCTATCTTCAACAAACTTACAACAGAACCGATACAACTCTTGCTTGAGCTTTAAATTATTGTTCGTCATGTTTCACACGGTATTCTAGAGGTCCAAAATACCTCATTTGCCTTACAATCCATTGTTTTCTTGACTGAATATATTCTGAAGCAGGATTAGCTTTATAAACTCTAGGATTTGGTAGAATAGCTGCTATGGCTGCGGCTTCATATTTTGTGAGTTTTTTAACTGACTTTTTAAACCAAAATTTTGAAGCCGCTTCTGCTCCGTAAACATAATTTCCCATCTCTACACTATTCAAATAAACCTCCATAATACGTTCTTTAGTCCAACACAGTTCAATTAAAAATGTAAAATACACTTCAAGACCTTTTCTTAGCCAACTACGTTGTGGCCATAAAAACACGTTTTTTGCTGTTTGTTGACTTATGGTACTGGCTCCTTTTAATCGCTTACCTTTTTTATTATAATCAAATGCTTTTTTTATCGCTGCAAAATCAAATCCTTTATGCTCTAAAAAATTTTGATCTTCACTACAAATTACAGCTAATTGAAGATCTTTTGAAATGTCTTCAATAGCCACCCAATCATGATATATACTTTTTTGACTGTTGGTTTCTAAGTATCGCATTACCATAAGTGGCGTTATTGGGACAGGAACCCACTTAAAAATGAGAACCAGGCTTAATGACAATATCACGAACCATAATAATGTTTTAAAAATGCACCTAAAAATCCTTCTCATCATTCATGTAATAAGATTAGCTAAATCTGCTCCTATTAAACCACCAATAGCAACACCCATACCTCCCAAACGCACCCCACAATATACACGATTGCCTAAAGGTTTAACAATAGGTCTTTTTTGAGAGCCTAATCCCATAATGCCACTCCACCGTTGTTCAATTTCAAAAGGACGAGTTGGTAATATTACCGTTTTTAACAGGTGTTCTAATTGGCTTTGAATTAACTCTGTTTCACCAAAATTAAAGGTTTCTTCCCCTTTAAAGTCGAGGTTTCGGCCGCCGCCAAGAAGTATTCTATTGTCAATATTTCTAAAATAATAATACCCTTCATCTAAATGAAAGCTTCCTTTTATGTTTAGATTAGGAATTTGTGTAGTAATCAACACTTGAGCTCTTGCTGGTTTAACCTTCTCTTGTATTAATTGGGAGGTAAATCCGTTTGTTGCAATGAGTAATTTTGAAGCAGATAGCGTGCATAAATTCGTTTCAATATGAACAGCGTTCTGGTCTTCTGAAAACGCTTTCACTTCAATGCTATTTAGAATTTTTACACCCATTACTTGCACTTTATGCAGCAAAGCCTCCATCATGCACCCCGTATCAATTTGTCCTTCAAACGGGTTAAAAATATTATGTTCTTGAATATTTTGAAACTTGAAAATATTAGATTTTACACTAAACACATTATCTTTAAAAACAGGTTTTAGTAATATATTTATTTCTTCTTTTTTTGATAAACACGTTTCATACAATTCTGGAGAGGTTTTGGCAAATAACTCATAACCACCAAATTGTTGATACCGTATAGCTGTATCGCCCAAGGTTTTCCTTAATATAGTTAACCCCTCAACCCTTTGGGTTACAAGTTTGATAACCTCATCTTCTGAATGCGATTTTAAGTCATTTAATAGTTCACTTAAACTACCAAAGCAAGCAAATCCAGCATTTTTTGTACTAGCACCTTGAGGCAGAATGCCTTTTTCTAACACTAAAATTTTTGATTTCGGGTAGCGTAATTTAAGTTGTAATGCACAGCTTAAACCTACAATGCCACTACCAACAATACAAAAATCTATATGGCTTAACCACGATTTAATGTCCCAATAGGATAGCTTCATGTTGCTAATTTAAGGTTTTCTAATACACAAAAGTTGTGTTAAGGATAGAAGCGGCATCCTTTTTTAAGGCACGAGAAAAAGATATAGCGGATAGCCTGACTTTTGCTTTTCTGCAAAAGTAACACCATAAAAAAACTCCGAATTAAATTTCGGAGTTTTATGTGTTTATTCTTCAACTTGCTTTTCCATAACAAAATCTTCCATAAATTTTGTGGTATAGTTACCAGCTAAATAATCTGGATGATCCATAAGTTGTCTATGGAACGGAATGGTTGTTTTTATACCCTCAATAACGAACTCATCTAACGCGCGCTTCATTTTATTAATAGCTTCTTCTCTGGTTTGCGCCGTGGTGATTAACTTAGCAATCATAGAGTCATAATTTGGAGGAATAGCATACCCAGCATATACATGTGTATCTAAACGTACACCGTGGCCTCCTGGAGCATGTAAGGTGGTAATAACGCCTGGTGATGGTCTGAACCCATTAAAAGGATCTTCTGCATTAATTCTACATTCTATAGAGTGTAATTTTGGTGTGTAATTTTTACCCGAAATTGGCACGCCAGCAGCCACAAGAATTTGCTCTCTAATCAAATCGAAATCGATAACTTGCTCAGTAATTGGGTGCTCTACCTGAATACGTGTATTCATTTCCATAAAGTAGAAGTTTCTGTGTTTATCAACTAAAAACTCAATAGTTCCCGCACCTTCATACTTAATATACTCGGCAGCTTTTACAGCAGCTTCACCCATTTTTTTTCGTAAGGCATTCGTCATAAACGGCGATGGTACCTCTTCAGTAAGCTTTTGATGACGACGTTGCACAGAACAATCACGCTCTGATAGGTGACAAGCTTTTCCTGTAGAATCCCCTACAATTTGAATTTCAATATGTCTAGGTTCTTCAATAAGTTTCTCCATATACATATCGTCATTACCAAAAGCAGCTTTTGATTCTGTTCTAGCTGATTCCCAAGCGGCTTGCAAATCTTCTGGTTTCCAAACGGCACGCATACCTTTTCCTCCTCCACCAGCAGACGCTTTTAGCATCACAGGATAGCCTGTTTCTTCAGCTATCTTTTTACAGGCTTCAAAATCTTCTATCACACCGTCACTTCCAGGCACACATGGTACGCCAGCCGCTTTCATAGTTGCTTTAGCATTGGCTTTATCTCCCATTCTATCAATCATTTCAGGAGATGCCCCGATAAATTTTATACCGTGCTCTTCACAGATTTTAGAAAATTTGGCGTTTTCAGATAAAAATCCGTATCCAGGATGGATGGCATCTGCATTGGTAATTTCGGCAGCAGATATAATATTCGACATTTTTAAATAAGACTCACTACTTGGAGCTGGCCCTATACAAACGGCTTCATCAGCAAATTTAACATGTAAACTTTCTGCGTCAACTGTAGAGTATACAGCTACCGTTTTTATGCCCATTTCTTTACAGGTTCTAATAACACGTAAGGCTATTTCCCCTCTATTGGCTATTAATATTTTTTTAAACATCTTTAGTGGTTTAGATTAAAATGACAATTGGATTATTCATGTAATTAGAACGGTTACACTCTAATGGTTGATAAATCTAATAATCTAAAAATTAAGATGGGTCAACTAAGAATAGTGGCTGATCAAATTCAACAGGAGATGAATCATCAACTAAAATCTTAACAATTTTTCCAGAAACTTCAGATTCTATTTCATTAAAAAGCTTCATGGCTTCAATAATACAAAGCACATCTCCTTCAGCAATGGTTTGACCAACCTCAACAAATAATGGTTTATCTGGTGATGGTTTTCTGTAGAATGTACCTATTATAGGCGATTTGATGGTAATGTATTTTGAATCGTCAGAAGTCGCTGGGGCAGCAGGCGCAGGTGCCGCTGCAGGAACAGGTGCTTCAGCTATAGGTGCTGGCGCAGCAACAGGTTGTGCCATTTGCTGTGTAGGAACTTGATGAACAATGGTTGTTTCAGAATCTGATCCTGTTTTAATGGTGATTTTTACATCATCCATTTCTAATTTAACCTCACTTGCTCCAGATTTGGCAACAAACTTAATTAAGTTTTGAATCTCTTTTAAATCCATAATTTTATTACTAATTAATTAGTTAGTGGTTAGTTAAGAATTATAGGCCCATTTTAAATAAATAGCCCCCCAGTTAAATCCACCTCCAAAAGCAGCAAATATAATATTATCTCCTTTTTTTAGTTGGGATTCATAATCATTCAATAATAACGGTAAGGTAGCCGATGTAGTATTCCCATATTTGTGAATATTAACCATAACCTTATCTTCTTCTAAATCTATACGTTGTGCCGTAGCATCTATAATACGTTTATTTGCTTGATGCGCCGCAAGCCAATCTACATCATCTTTAGTTAGATTATTTCGTTCTAAGATTTTTACCGTAGCATCAGCCATGTTAAACACTGCATTTTTGAATACGGTTCGGCCTTCTTGAAACGCATAATGACCGCCGTTATCTAAAACATCATGTGTGATGGCATGCGAAGATCCGCCGTAGGTAGCTTGTAAAAAATCTCTACCAGAACCATCACTTCTTAAATACTCATCTTGAAGCCCTAAATTTTCTTCAGTTGGTTCAAAAAGTACGGCACCCGCACCATCACCAAAGATGATACATGTGGCTCTATCTTTATAATTTATGATGGAAGACATTTTATCAGCGCCAATCAATAATACATTTTTATAACGTCCTGATTCTATATAACTGGCAGCAACCGACATACCATATAAAAAACTTGAACATGCCGCATCCATATCAAAAGAAAACGCGTTGGTTGCTCCTATTTTCAAAGCGGTGTATGAAGCCGTAGATGCAGCTTTCATATCTGGTGTAGCTGTGGCCACAATTACCAATTCAATATCTTTAGGGTCTAAACCTTTTTTATTGATTAAATCTTGAGCGGCCTGAATGGCAAGAAAAGATGTTCCTTTTCCTTCATCTTTTAGTATACGACGCTCTTTTATACCTGTTCTTGTGGTAATCCACTCATCGTTTGTATCAACCATCGTTTCAAGAATTTGATTGGTTAATACATATTCTGGCACATAAGCACCGACAGCTGTTATTGCTGCTGAAATTTTACTCATAACTTTAGAGTTAATTTGACCAAAAAATCATTAAAATTTGGACAAAATTGTTCAAAATTTGGCGAAAACTACTAAATTTTGACGTAATAATATGCAAATTACTAGTTTTTGTCCTTCAGAAAAAGTATTTCATAAAAAAAACGCTCATAAATGAGCGTTTTAACTTATGCATGCATAGTTAGTTATGCAACATTTTCTATTTCTTCAGAGTTGTCAATTAATACTTGACCTCTGTAATATAATTTTCCTTCGTGCCAGTGCGCTCTATGATATAAATGAGCCTCACCTGTAGTAGGACAAGTTGCAATCTGTGGCGCAGTTGCTTTATAATGTGTTCTTCTCTTATCTCTTCTTGTTTTAGAGATTTTTCTCTTTGGATGTGCCATTTTATATGTTTATTTATCCGTTAATAATTTCTTTAATGTATCCCAACGAGGATCTGTATCCTCTTCTTTGTTTTTGTTTTCCTCTACTTTTGGACTTAACTCTTCTAATTTTTTAAGTATTTCAGAATCTAACGTTCCATCTTCAACTCCAGGATGCACCCTTTTGGCAGGAACAGCCAATATAGACAACTCATAGATATATTGCTGAATATTAATTTCGTAAGTACCATGTGGCACGATTAAAATATCATCATATTCATCATTATACTCTTCACCAAACTTAACAACCAAATCAAACTCATTTTCTATAGTTTGGTTGTAAGGTTCATTGGTTAAATCGCAATAGACATTAACCCATCCAGAAATTTTAAAATGTAGTTCAAGTAACGTTGTTTTCTTTTCTAAAACAACAGAAACATCAAGACTTACATCGTTAAAATCTTCATACTCAAAATATTCAAAGAACGCTCGTTCAACCTTGTACTCAAAAAGATGTTTGCCTATTTTTAAACCTACAAATGGAATTGTAAACTCTTTCAACACTTTCATTACCACATCTATTTTGAGCCCGCAAATATACAAATTTTTATTTAAGCAACATTAGTTATAAACATTTTTTTGTTTATATCTTCAACTTCCTAGTTTTATTATAGTTAAGCCGTGCTATCGGCGGTCTGTTCTAGCTACTTTTTTTAATGGGTTTGCAGTAAGCTCTTGATAATCACGTCTATTTTTATAAATTTCAATAGCACTAAAAACAGCTTCCTTAAATGAGTTTTCATCCGCTTTACCCGTACCTGCAATCTCATAAGCAGTACCGTGGTCTGGTGAGGTTCTCACCTTACTCAAACCAGCCGTAAAATTAACGCCCTGCCCAAAGGATAAGGTTTTAAAAGGAATCAATCCTTGATCGTGATAAGTCGCAATTATGGCATCAAAGTTTTTATAGTTGTTTGAGCCAAAAAAACTATCGGCTGCATAAGGCCCATAAACGAGCTTGCCTTCTTCTTTTATCTCTCTAAGCGTTGGTCGCAATATATCATCATCCTCTTTTCCAATAACACCATTATCTCCTGTATGTGGATTAATACCCAAGACGGCAATTTTTGGTTTCTGAATTTTAAAATCCTTAACAAGTGATGCATAAACCGTATTAATTTTTTGTTTAATCAACTCTGGTGTAATATGATTTGAAATTTCACTCACAGGAACGTGATCCGTAAGCAAACCCACCCTCAAATTACTGGTAATCATAAACATAAGACTTTCACCTTCTAACTCCTTAGCTAAATAATCGGTATGCCCCGGAAACTTAAATTGTTTAGATTGGATGTTGAACTTATTGATTGGAGCGGTAACTAAAGCATCAATTTCATTATTCTTTAATGCCTTTGTAGCTGCTTGCAACGATTTAAAAGCATACTCACCAATTTTAGTGTCTTCTTTTCCAAATTCTATTTTAACCTGCTCATTCCAACAATTAAATATATTCACTTTACCATGCACTACTTGATTCAAATTATTTATACTTTGAAAGGTAACCTGATAATTAAAATGTGATTTAAAAAAGGCTATGGTTTTTGTTGACGCAAAAATAACAGGCGTACAAAAGTCTAACATTCTTGAATCTTCAAATGTTTTTAAAACAATTTCTGCTCCAATACCGTTTAAATCTCCTATTGATATTCCTATACGTATATTTTCTTCTGGCTTCATTAAAAATGACAACTTTTGTTTGTAATTTTGATGTTGCAAATTTAACCAAATAAACAGAGAATAGCATGTTTACCGGAATTATTGAAAATCTTGGCGTTGTAACAAATTTAAAATCGGAATTAGATAATCTTCATATTACTGTAAAAAGTAAGATTACCTCTGAATTGAAGATAGATCAAAGTGTAGCTCATAATGGGGTTTGCCTAACCGTTGTTAACATAAATAATGATGAATATACCGTTACAGCGATTAAAGAAACCCTTGATAAAACCAACTTAAATACTCTAAACGTGAATGACCCTGTTAATTTAGAGCGCGCTATGAAACTTGGAGATCGACTGGATGGCCATATAGTACAAGGCCATGTAGACCAAACGGCTATTTGCACCCATATAAAGGAAGACAACGGAAGCTGGGTGTTTACGTTTCAGTATGACTCTGACTTAAATAATATCACTATAGAAAAAGGATCTATCACCGTAAATGGCACTAGTTTAACTGTAGTTAACTCAAAAAAAGACAGTTTTAGCGTAGCCATTATACCCTTTACTTATGAGCATACCAATTTTAAGACGTTTAAAAAAGGAACCATGGTCAATTTAGAATTTGATGTTTTAGGAAAATATGTTTCTCGGTTAATGGCAATTCAAGCAGAATAGAGAAGACCTATTTTTTTCTTGAAATAATACTTTTAGCACCATAGATTAAAGCCATAGCAATACTACAAAAAATACCACCGTCAATAGGGAAACCTGGAGCGGGTGGAGGACTAGGCGGTGGCAAACCTTGAGAAAAGCACAGGGAGCCAACCAACACAAACAAGACTGAGGCAAATATTCTTTTGTTTTGTTTCTTCATTTATAACAAATGTATAAAAAAAACAAAGTAATAAAAATTAAAAAGCACGCATTTAGTTAAATTTTTATCGATTAAAAACAAAAAAACATCGATTAAAAGCAATTTATATTCCTTTACACTCTTAATTTTTTACATTTTGAATAGACTGACCACCACAAATTCATATAAAGCTAATAACTTACATCGGATTGATTTGAATATTAAATATTTAACCAATATCTGGTACTTTTTAAAGTGCCTGTTTTTTTTAGTATACTTTTATCTAACATATCTTTTAAATCACGGGTTGCCGTTGATGCAGAAGTCTTTGCTATTCGTGTATAGTTTTCAGAACTTAAACCTCCTATAAAACCTTGAGGGCCGGCATCGAAAAGTCGTTTTACAACTTTTAGCTGACGTTCATTCATTGAAATTGAAAAGCGATCAAAAAACTTCGCTTTATCAATAATAAAATCGATTAACTTTAATGTTTCTTCCTGTGCATCTAGTATTGTTTGTCCGAAATAAACTAGCCAATCAGTAATCTCACAAGTTTTATTATTATCTGCTAAAGCATCATAATATGTATTTTTACTAGCCTCTATAGTTTTAGATAAAGAAATTAATGCAGCTTCACCGATGCTTAAAGAAATGGATTTTTCAGCTAATGCTCGTGCAATTCTTCCGTTTCCATCTTCAAAAGGATGAATACTTACAAAATAAAGATGAGCTATGCCAGCTTTAGCAAGAGGCAAGATCTCATTTCCACTTTCATAATGGCTCGTATTAAACCAATTTACAAAGCCATCCATTTCCTGTTTCATTTCACTTGACGGTGGCGCTTCAAAATGCACAATATGTTTATCTAATCGCCCAGAAACAACTTGCATAGGATCTGCATGTGTTCGATATCTACCTACATCTATTAAGTCTCGCCTTCCATTCGTTAGCATTTTATGCCAATCATACATTTTTTGATGCGTAAGCGGCTCATTGAAATTTTGATATAAATCTACCATCATTTCAGAAACGCCAAACTCGGCAGGTTTTATATTTCTTTTTTCTACACTTAGTCCGAGATTCTTTTTAATAGATGATTGAATACTATCTCTATCAAGGTACTCCCCTTCAATTTCTGATGTTTTTAAAGCTTCGTTCGATAAGACTTCAATAAGGAATTGTTCCTTTTCTTCGGTATTAACATGTTTAATAGCTCCTAAAACTGTTCCAATATTTTTAGAGAATTGTAATTCTAAAGCTTTTAATTTAGTTTCGTCATAAGTGAAGTTAGGCCATTCGTCAGATTGCCAATTCCATATTTTTCGCATCATGAGCTATAAAAAGTTAGTTTATAGCTCAAATATAACAAAATTATGAGCTATATTTTAAATGTATTTAGCTCATATAGAAATTAGAGAGTAAATGATTGAGATTAGAATTCAAGACAAATTGTTGCAAAATTCACTTGATTTAAGCATATTTAAACTTCTAAATATTGACATTCAATTACTTAAAAAACACCTAACCTATGTTGTCTACTTAAAAACAAAAAGCCTCATAAACTAAACGTTTACAAGGCTTTACGATTTCAATTTGTGGTCCCACCTGTTCTACTATTTAGTATAGCTATAAAGAGTTATATGCAGTATAATGGAGTTTTAACCCTTCTCATTTTTAAATGAAATAGCTGTGTAGAGTGTTATAGATGTATAAAGGTTTGAGCATCAAATCGAAATTTAAAGCTATGCTACTTACAACTGCTCAGTATACAAACAAATAATAAAAAGGAAATGGGGTATGTGAATAACATTTATTTTTTTAATACGGAATATTTTAACTTTCTATCTATTATTTAACCTGTAAGAGTTTTATATCATTATATTTGATTTGTCGAAACATAATCCTTGAATGAAAAAGACTATAATCTACTTTTCCATAATATTATTGACTTTTTCATCTTGCCAAAAAGATGAAAATTTACCCCCAAACAATAACAATGTTTACATAACAACCTTAGATTATAAATTACTTGATGGAGGAGGCGTTAGTTTAACGGGAAAAATTGGTAATGTAGAATTACCCATTGATTATGGATTTATAATTTCTACAATTGAAAATGACACATACAATAGTAATTCTCAAGCAAAATTTCTAACAGGTATACACAATGGTGATTTCACACTTGACTTCAAAAGTAATTTAAGAGAAGGCATAACATATTATTACAATACCATTACTTTTAAAAATGGGGAATATGTCTATGGAAATGAAAAATCATTTATTTCGAATGGAAGCGCCAATCCGCAAATTGAATCAGTAGAACCAAACAAAGCTCATTTGGGAGATACCATTACCATTAATGGGAAGAATTTCTCAAAATCGCCTCAGGTTTTTTTTAATACATGGTCATCTGAAGCATTAATTGGAAATGATACTTTAATAAAATGTATAGTAATTAACAAGCCTGAACACAATGTAGAAAAGCTACCTTTTGTAGAACTGAAAGTAAGAAGTTTTACTAGTAATGAAACAATCTACGATGAATTTGCACTGCACACTCCAGTAGTTGATTCAATAAGACCTTATGAGGCCTTTCCTGGAGACACAATAACTATTTATGGAAATCATTTTAATAGAAAGAGTCATGGTAATCGATTAATCATATCTCAAAATACAGGAACTTCTGCTTACCCTGAAGTTATAAAGGCTAGTCAAAAGGAACTTCAGTTTGTTATAAGAAGAATAAGTACATATGAACCTTCAATAACTATTGAAAGCCAATCTCAAACTATTATAGCAAAGAAAAAGTTCAAGCACATATTGCCTACTATATCAAGTATTTCAAAAAACACAGTAAAATATGGTGAAAAATTAGTTGTTTATGGATCAAATTTTCCCAACAAAAATAGCTATACAAACGATACTTTGAGATATAAATTAGGCTCAAAACAGATGTCTTTTTTCGAAAATTATAGAGATAGTTTAGTAATTGACATGAATAGCTCATTCGATTATGAGGGTTTTATTATAAATGGTCTATCAATTAATTTCTTTGGAAATGATATTAAATTAGATGAAAAAATCACACTAGATGAAAATTATGTGCGTGCTTCATTTAACACTGACAATATCATCGGATATGGAACTATTAACGAAGACTTATACGCAGTTGCTTATCCTTATTCCTTTAATGATAAGTATTTAATTAAATTTAATAAGGAGGTAAACAATTTTGAGAAATTATACCCTAACGATTACTTATCGAAAGCTCCAAAAGGTTTTAATTTCTCATTTCATGGTACAAAATTTTATTCATTCAATAATAATACTGGAACACTAAAGTTTTACAGTTATGATATTTTTACTAATCAGGAGAATGAACTTGAACCTTTTCCTGGAGAACAAAGGTTTAATCCCTTTATGGCTGTTGTTGGTGATTATATTTATTATGGTCTTGGAGATACTACTATTGATGGAATTAATGATATTTGGAGATACTCAATAAACACTAACCAATGGGAGTTTGTTTTAAATCTTCCTGAAATTGAAACTTTTGATAAAGCAAAGGTAAGGCCTTTAAGTTTTTCAATTGACTCTAAGCTTTATATAGGAGGTGGACAAAACGATTTCAAACCACAATTATTAGACTTTTGGGAAATTGATACAAACACAAATTTAGCTGCAAAAAAAGCTGATTTACCTATCACTATCTCTCAAAGGATTGAAGGAATCAATATTGATGGTAAAGGGCATTTTGATTATGGAGGATCAACATATATATATGATCCGTCTACAAATAGCTGGTCTATAAAACCTACTGGTATAAACTTTAACGGATTCAATAAGCATTTCCTTGAAACCGAAAATTTTGTTTTTAGTAAAGAAGGTAATTATATTATAAAAATTAAAAAATCGCATTTTAATTAATAATGAAAACATATCTAATCAAATACAACATTTATTTATTTTTGATTATTATCTTGAGTTGTGACAGCTCTTCTACAGAAAACATTTTCCCTTCTGTAGTCGTTACAAATAGCGAATCTCTTTCTCAAGGAGGTGTTACGTTAACAGCCGATTTTCAAAATTTTTCTGAGGGGGATATCTTGGGCTTTTATGTCGACTCAAAAGAATACTTAATACCTAACCCGAAAGAAGGTCAAAATACTGTTCAAATATTATCTGGTCTGTATCAAGATAAAAAATATTCTTTTTATGCTTTTATTAAGACCAGTGAGGGAGGTTTTTTTGCTAGCCGTACTCAAGAATTTTATGCTTTATCAGGTAGTTTTATTCCAAAAATAAATACAATAACACCAGCAATCGGTTATATAGGGGATTTAATAGAGATTAATTTTTCGGAAAAGATAATTGGAGTAAAAAAAGAAGATTTTAACATCAAGCTTCACACAAAAGATGCTGAAATAATTGACGTCATTGATGATCAAACTATAGTATGTAGGGTTCCAAAATTTTTGTCAAGGCATGAATATTATAGATACACATGGGCAAAAATGTCAATTACCTATTTAGAAAAAGTTGTTCCTTGTAACTATGAATTCAACATCAAAGCACCAATTATAGATTCGGTAAGCCCCAAATTAATTGATTGGGGAGACGAAATAATCATTAAGGGAGATTTTTATAAAGAAGGATACCCTCCTGATTTTTTGACCGTAAATATAAATGATATTCCTGCAACAAAAATCACAAAAATTTCTCCAAATGAAGTAAGCCTTGAAGTAAGCATTCATATGTTCGTAAATAATCCGAAAATTCTTTTAGCAAGTAACGGTCGTGGTGTTTTTGAAACCAATACTTTTAGATATTATCCTCCTGAAATTATATCTTTTCAGCAAGGAGGAATTGGGGATGAAATCGAAATAATTGGCAAATATTTTTGGCCAGCTTCATATGTAAATGAAGTTTATTTTGACGATTACAAAGCTGAAATTATTACTGGAGAATCAACAAAACTCGTGGTAAAAATACCTGAAGGCATCTATATTGACAATAAGGCTCTATTAAAAGTACGCACTACAGATGAATTAGTTTCAGAAGCTAAAGAATTTAATTTTCAGCTGTAATATTTAAGTTTTAATCTAACTATATAATAGATTAGTTTGAGCATATAATTGAGCTCTCAAAAATTCTACAACTATAAACTTAACTATAATAAAAGGTTTCAAAGATTTAAGGTAGTCCATCACAGCCTAAATATTATCTTAAATCACCTGCTCCATTTAATCTAGATTGCAACACAATCATTTACAAATTTAAGTACTTAAATAAAATATTAACTTAGTTGTGAAATTATCTCGTCAAAAACTGTCTCACTAATTTTAGGACCTGATTTTTCAGTTAAATAAAATGATTTGAATTTCAAGAAATTATCATTCAAAAGATACTCCTTAAATATCTTCGCGTCGAAAAGTAAATTAAAATCAATACAAAAATATCCCATTGCTGTATCAGTAGAATCATAAACAAAATCAAATAATTTTATTTTACTCGTAATTGCAGTACAAATCCATATATACTTTGGATAATTTTTAATAATCATGTTTTTCTTAACTACATTATTCAAATCTGGATTTTCAAGAATTTCATTTTTATACTTGCTACTGTCAATTAAATATATATCCCACTCTATTTCCGCTTTAAACAAAGAAGAATTATAAAGAATCGCATCAATTGGATAGGGCGGACAAACTGAGCCACGCGCGGCGGGTCAAACTGAGCATAGTAAACTAAGTGCTCAAAATCGATTCATTTGTGGTTAAATTTAGTGTTATTTTTTTAATTTTTTACGCATAGACTCGCCTTTAATATCGATACGGTGAGCTGTGTGAACAAGCCGATCCAAAATAGCGTCAGCAATAGTTTGTTCTCCTATCATTTTATGCCAGGCTTCCACAGGTAATTGAGAAGCAATAATAGTACTGCGTTTACCATGGCGATCTTCAATAATTTCCATTAAAGCATGTCGATTAATATTATCCAAAGCTTTAAGTCCAAAGTCATCTAAGATTAATAAATCTTGTTTTTCCAGTTTACTAATCATCTTTAAATAAGAGCCATCAGCTTTAGCTGTTTTTAGTAAGGTAAAAAGCTTATTAGCATTGTAGTAAACCACCTTATACCCAAGAGAACAAGCTTGATGGCCTATAGCTGAGGCCATATAACTTTTTCCAGCCCCAGTACTACCTGTTATGAGGATATTTTGGTTATTCTTAATAAAATCACAGCTCGCAAAACGCTGAATCTGGTTCTTATCAAGTGCTCTTGAAGGATCGTAATCTATAGCTTCTATAACTGCATTATACCTAAAATGTGCTGACTTTGTCAAGCGGTCTATTTTACGATTTTGACGATCATCCCATTCGGATTGGGTAAGATATGCTATGAGTTCATCACTAGTGTAATTGATACTCTCAGGTGCTAAACTACTTTCAAAAGCTCTGTGCATACCAAAGAGCCTTAGTTGCTTCATTTGTTCTAATGTTTTTGTATTCATAATCTAATTTATTTGTAATAATGACTGCCTCTGATGTTCTTATGATTAGGGATATCTATAGACGCTTCTGTATCTTCTTCATCGAGTTCATCCCATCCGTTTTTCAGGATTCTATCTATCATATTATAATTGTAGGAGTTATAGTCTAACGCCCGTTTACAGGCGTTGTCCAACCGTTGTTTTCCTACTTTTTTAGCCAGATGAAGGATGCCTAAACAGGACTTGTAAGATTGCTCCGGATGTTGTTTTTATCTAAAATTTCAACAATCATGGTGTGGCAATGCACACCTATTTGACTGGCCCAGTCGATAAATTTTTCACTACTCCATTCACTAACAAACCTATGATGTGAAGGCATGTGTTCCTTTATGGTGGTATAGCCATATTTCTGGCGCTCTCTGGCATGGAAGGTTAAGAGTTCATTCTGGTGGTAAATCTCTATAACACTTTCCGAGTATATAACCTTAACACGCTTGCCTATATGTTCGTAGGGCACGCTGTAATAATGCTTGTCTTTACTGAAGTATATATGACTGTTTTTATGAACGGTAGCTCTGGACTGTCTCTTGATTTCATAGCGTTTTTCAGGTAATGGTTTTAAAGCCTGTTTCTCTATTTCTTCGAATAGAGAATATCTGGAGTACTCGCGCCCTCTAAAAGACATGGCATTGTGCTTTTTAAGCTGTTCTAATATAGCTTTATTGAGCTCTGCTATACTGTGGAAGGTTTGATTGCGAAGTGGAGCAAATACACGTGTGTATATGATGCGAACCGCATTTTCTACAATGGCCTTATCACGAGGTCTGTATGCTCTTGTGGGGAGCACTGCGGTTTCATAATACTCTGCAAAATCAGCAAAATCGGCGTTAACTCTGGGCTCGTAGCGACTACTTTTACTAACGGCTGCCCGAAGATTGTCGGGAACCAAGGCCTGAGGCACTCCTCCATAGAACCAAAGAGCATTTTCAACACAAGCCATAAAGTCTTCTTTCTTCTGGCTCTCACAGGCTTCTACGTAAGTATACTGACTACTGCCCAAAACACAAACAAAAACTTCTAAGTCCTGGATCTCACCGGTATGCTTGTCTACAATGGAGAGTTTCTTTCCTGTAAAATCTATAAATAATTTATCACCGGCTTTATGGGTAAAATGCATCACTGGAGACACTTCCTTAGTCCACTCGCGATACCAATACCTAAACTGGGATAGTTTATAGCCATTAGGATGTTTCGTGTAATACTCCTGCCATAAAAGTTCTTTCGTGACACCGGTTTTACGAAGTTCCTTATCAAAATAAGGGAAGTACTTTTCTAATATAACAAGTTGTTCTGGTTTGGGTTTTTGGTCGGATTTAAAAAGCCTGTCCAACTCTTCTAAGGTCATAGCTGAGACTTCATAGCCTGTAAGCTGATAACGATTGAAGAAATCGATGTACTTAACAATGGTATTGCGTGAGATACCTAACTGAAGGCTTATTTTTCGTTTGCTAACACCTTCTGAATAAAGCTTAAATATCTGTTTTACTTTTCGCATATCTATTTGTTTATTGGCCATGATCTTTTTGATTATAAGATCGGTAATGCCGTACAAATAGAATCGATTTTTTAGTGGCTCACTTTCGTCCGCTGCAGGTGGCTCAGTTTCATCCGCCGCGCTATGCTCACTTTAATCCGCTGTGGGTGGCTCAATATAGCCGTTTTTTGCAGATATCTCCGTTATTTTATATTTCATTCTATTTAATCTGTCCGTTATGTGGGACTACACAAAATTTATCACTCTTCAAATATAGAAATATATACTATTGCCGAAAACGGAAACCTTGGAAAGCTTATTAGACAAAAGTATTTAACTATATGTAGAGCAAACCAACTAGTCAAATTTTATTATCACAAATTCACGAAATTTTATTTTTATGATAAGACATCAATATCTGTGAAGTCAATGACAGTAAGTGTTTCGAGACGGGTTTGAGCATATACTTTAGCTCAACAAAAAAAGCCTTGATTATCAAAAGATTAATCAAGGCTTTACAAGGATTTAAAGTGGTCCCACCTGAACCACTTGAATTTTTATTTTATTTTACTCTATTTTATTGAATTTTAGTTCGTTAACCCCTATAAACACCGTGTTTTACAGTTAAGCGAAAATAGGTGAAATTAAACGAAATTAAAAAAATTCGTCCCCTGATTCGTCCCCCAGAAACATAATTTATCTTACATTTGAAGCATGGGAAAAGCAAAATTTATACTCAAAGAACCTACTTCCAAAACGGATACACTAATCTACTTAATTTTTAGATATCAATATCAAAGATTCAAGTATTCAACTGGCGAAAAAATAAATCCAAAATTCTGGAATACCACCTCACAAAGAGTAAAGACTACAAAACAATTTACTGAACATCCCGAATTTAATGCTAGATTAGATAAAATTCAAAATGGCATAAATAACGCTTTTAGAAAATTATTAAATGATGGCATTCAACCAAACAACACTAACTTAAAAGAAGCTTTAGAAATTGAACTATCAGATAATATCGTAAAGCCTAAAAAATTATCTCTTTTTAAATTCATTGAAGATTACATAGAAGAAAGCAAACTCAATAAATCTAATGGAACTATTAAGGTTTATAACACCACATTTACGTACTTAAAAGATTATGCTAAAAAGTATAAACCAATAGACTTTGAATCTATTACATTGGAGTTCTATAACAATTATTTAGGTTTTCTAAAAAAACATAATCTATCTAATAATACAGTAGGTAAACACATAAAAACTATCAAATCTTTTATGAATGAAGCTACCGAAAGAGGTCATAATACAAATCTAGAATTTAGAAACAAACGTTTCAAAACAATTAGAGAAGAATCAGACAGCGTTTATTTAAGTGTTGACGAATTAAAGAAGGTTGAAAAGCTAGATTTAAAAGCTAGTCCGAGATTAGAAAAAGTTAGAGATTTATTTTTAATAGGTTGTTATACTGGTTTAAGATTTTCAGACTTCACCCAAATAAACCCCGAAAACATAGTTTCCAACAATACTGTTATTGAAATAAGAACTAAAAAAACAGGGCAAAGAGTGTCTATTCCATTGCATAAAACTGTAAGGACTATTCTTAAAAAATATAAAAATAAACTGCCTAAAGCCTATACTAACCAAACCATGAATGACTATCTAAAGGATGTCATAAGTTTAGCAGGAATTAAAGAAAAGATTGAAACTACAATTACTAAAGGCGGTAAAGTTGTAAAAAAGCCTATTTCAAAACATAAATTAGTATCTACCCATACCGCTAGACGAAGCTTTGCTACTAATCTATATTTAGCAGAAGTCCCAACAATTTCAATTATGAAAATAACAGGACATCAGACAGAACGTTCATTTTTACAGTATATTCGCGTTTCTCAAAAAGAAAATGCCGATAAATTATTAACGCACCCATTTTTCAACTAATGAACATAAAATCTTTTGAAGAGTTCAAAGCTGAATTTGAAACTGAACTCAATCAAATACCTCAAACCCACAAAAAGAACCTTATCGAAAATGAAATTAAAGAAGTTGAGAACTACATAAGGCATGAACAAACAAAAAACATTCACGGTAATTTTTTTAAAAACAATAGTCTTATTAACACGTCAAACGCCTTTTCTGTTTTCAAACTAAGTATCTCTCCATTAGCCAGAAAGGGATTCTCCGATGCATTTAATAATTATATTTTAAGAGGAATAATCAATGAGGAAACAGAGTGTTATAGTCAAGCCTTCCACTTTGGAAAATACTATCTATGGCTAAATGAGTTTAGAGATCAATTAAATAAAAAGCCTACTCCAAAAAAACCTCAACTATCACATAAGCAAAAAATTCTAGCCTTACACTACTATGGAGTTAATCTAAACAAATACGACAATGTAAAAACGGCTAAATTATTATCTCAAATTTTAGGTGTTGGAGAAGAAAACACAAGAAAATACCTGTCCTATGTAGCAGCAGGTAAAAATGATGTGAGAACAAAACAAAATTTAGAAAAAGTGGCTCAACTATTTGAAAACATAGATGATACAGAAGTTTCAAATAAAATAAAATCAGATTTAGATAAATAAAATTAAGGTTGTGGTTACCACATTACTTACCATACGGTAACCTCTATTTCATATTTGCACCATAATTAAAAACAATTAATCATGGGAAAAATTGAAATAAACAATTTCACTATCGCTGACTTAGAACAAGCGATTAAAAATGTTCTAAATGAAAACATCTTCAACAATGTTTTAGATAACATTAGACAAGAAGAATCTTTAAACATGTATTCTAGAGAAGCAACCGCAGATATGCTTTGTGTTTCTCTGCCTACTTTGAATGAATGGACTAAACAAGGAATAATCCGTGCGTTTAGAATTGGAGGTCGTGTTCTTTACAAACTAGAGGATATAAATAACTCATTAAAAGAGGTTAAAACTTCAATAAAGAGAGGAGGTAAATCATGTTAAAAAAGAAAAATGATTACTCCGTTATCGTGTTCTTAGAAAACGAGAAGAAACCTAAAAAATGGACTTATGTTCATAAGCTAAATGGGTTCTCTTTATTCCTCTCAAAAAAATACCCTAACTGGTTATATATGAATGTTTACAACCGTAGAGAGGGAACATTTATCCGACAATACAAAAAGGGAGAGTTCATTCCAGCTTTCACTGAATAGTTTCTCTTTTTTTTTAACCTTTAAAACAACGTAGTAACCTTTATAAAAACCTTTAATAAATAACCTTTTAATGGTATTTATTAATATACAACGATTCAGATTATGATTGTCAAGAATACATACGGTACAAGTGTTGCATTTTCAACAAGAAGATACGGTAAAGCACCAAAATATGAGTTTACAGGTTCAGCATTACAACGTAAAAAGCAAGAGCCAAAACAAAATACAAAAGCAAAAAAAAAGGAGAGTAAGGGCAAGGAGAAAAAGGAACGCTCCTTGTCCAGGCGTTCGAAACAAAAAATTCGTAAAAAGATTACCTGCTTTGCTAGATGTTATAAAAGATTAAGCTTTGTAACACTTACATTTTTAAACAAAGTTACAGACGAACAAGCCGTTAATTTATTACGAAAATTTGTAGACAATGCTAAAAAACGTAGTGAGGATTTCCAATATGTTTGGGTGGCTGAAAGGCAAACTAAGAATGACGAATTTAAGGGGAACGTTCATTTTCATATTATAACGAATAAATACTGGAAAATTGAAAAATGGTGGAATTATTGGATTAATCTTCAAATAAAGAATGGTGTTACCCCAAGAGAAAAAGACTTTAAACCTTCCTCTGCTTTCGATGTTAAACAATTAAACTCAAATAATATTAGAGCTATAGCTTCTTATGTGACAAAGTATGTGACAAAAAATAAAGCAAAGTTTAAATGTCAAGTTTGGAACTGTTCTAAAAGAGTTTCTGAATTATATACAGACTTTTATAGCACAACAGAGTTTACAGACCAATTTAAACGGTTAAATGCTGTTCTAAAAGAGTTAAATAATACTGACAGAGAAAGTCCTGTAATCAACGTTAAAATGATTGATTTGAACAGGAAAACGTTGCCTCTTTACAAAAGGCTGGATGATAAAAACAACCGAGTCCTAAAACCTAATTAAGAATGTGTTTATTGGACTCCCAAAATTCATTCAAAGAAATTTTCAAATTCTCTACTTCCAAAATAGTTTCAGGCTTCCAATTCTCTTTGGGAGTCTTAACAATTGTACTAATCAACCTCTTTAATTGCGAAGACTTAACATTGATGAAATAAGATTCAGGTAACTCTGTACCATTTTTCCATTTTTCCCAATTCTGTTTTCTTCCAAAATTATTCATGATTGTAAAATCATTTAATTTGAATGCCTCAATAATTTCATCCTCATTGAACTTAAGTTTCTTGTCAAACTTATTTCTTGCGATTTTATTTATCTGAAATTCGACACCCCCAATTACAGTTTGAAAACTCCTTCTTTTAACACCCTTATCCAAAAATTCATCTATAAACCTAGATAAAAATATTACTTTATTATTCATAAATGTTATGTTTAGCTTTACATAATATAGGTTGGGAATACTTTTTAATGAGTATTTGGAAAGAATAATCTTGCCTTATAATAAATGAATTGATGAAAAAAATTATAATAATTCGAAATTGTTTCTGAATACAAAACTTAAGCTGCTCTTCTTTTGATTTTTAAGAAAAACTCCTCCAATTCAGGGCGAATACCATCAATACTTAACTTTCTTATTGGTAAGTCAGTGAAAAATGTTGATGACAATAACTCTGACGGCGCTATTCTTTTGATTTCATTTTGAGCAAATAAATCCGCAATTGAAAGGCCATACGCCTTAGCATAAATGGGTAAATATTTATTCATAAAGTCCTTAACCCATTGGTCAGCATCATAAATAGATGAAATATTCCAATCATCTAACTTAAGATACTCATCGTTATTATGTATAAACATTCTTATTACTTTAACACAAAAACCAACACATGTAGTTATATCATAATTGGCATTAACCAAAAAAGATTTATAATCGGAAGAATCATAATAAGAATCATCAAATAAAAACCCGTATTTTGGATGCACTCCAATCTTTTGGAGTTTTTCACAATGTCCCAAAAAAACAACAACCTCTTCATTAGAGATAATATCCAATTTTTTAATATAAAGAGAATTAAGGTCATCAGTTTGGTCATTTAAATTTTCCAACTCAACTGATTTTCCGCCAAAATGAAAATAGAAAATAGCTCCATCATAAGATATAATCAACCCCGAATGCCTACAAACTCCTGAATCATCAACCTCACAGGATATGGCTACAAAGTCTTCTGAAAAATCATATTCCTTTACTGAAATTAGCTCTGATTTATAATTAATTGCTTTCAAAGATTTATTCATTCTAGTATACTTTTCCTATTTTAAGTGTTAATTTATTTTCAACTTCAGCAAGTATCTCTGACAAATCTTCATGGTCTTTGAAACCTTTGGAGATAACAAGTATAGTCCTTAAATAAACTGGTGATGCGTAATTACTTAAAAAAACTCTGATAAATTTTTTAGCGCCCGAATAATTCTGACCATCATAAAAGCCCTCTAGTTTTTCACTAATTAAATGAAAAGGTTCAGTCCCTTTCTTATCTTTTAATTCATTAAAAAACTTTTTAAAATCATAATAATAGTCCTCAGACTTTCCGGCATATATATCACAAAAACTATATTGAATACGACCATTCTTATCTTTCGTCCATGCAGAAATTTTAATCTCATTATATAAGAAAGGGTTAACTTTCCTAGCTTCTTCATGATTGCATTGAATAGTTATTTTTTCATCATTAACTACTAAATGAAAATTTGGTTTAACCCCTCCGTTCTGTTCAAGCCAACCATCTATAAATTTTACACTAAAATCATTTCTATATACTCTCCTAACCCTTCTGTTTCTAAATCGCTTAGTAAATAATGGCTTTAAACTCTCTTTTACTGATGATTCTCTATTATAAACAATATCAAAATCAAATTTATCATCAATAACATCTCTAATAACATTAAGTTCATTCACATATAAATTATCCCTCTCAGGACTATTTTCATGTGCATCCTTGATTTTGTTATAAACAACCTCCATTTGGTTATCAGGACTTAACATTAATGGAACTGCACTTCCTTGTTTAACCCCAATCTTTAGATTTAAATCCGCTTCGTGTTCAACAATTTTAATGAAAGCATCTAGTATCTGTCTTAAGGATTTTGTTTCATCTAAAGACATATTTAACAAGTTTATGTCCTTACCATCAGAATCTTTACTAAGAATTATTTGAATACTTTCCATCTTGGTTTTGTAGAGTAACCAAAAGTATATTTTTTTTCTTACAATAAATAAAATAATAAAAAATAATTCGAAAATTAATTTTGTTTACTGTAAAATCTAACTAATACCAAATCCTAAAATCCGTCCCCCAAGTCGTCCCCTTTAACTAAAAAAGCCTCATAAATTCAACATTTACAAGGCTTTACGGGTTTAAAAAGTGGTCCCACCTGGGCTCGAACCAGGGACTTTCTGATTATGAGTCAGATACTCTAACCAACTGAGTTATAGGACCGAAATTGGAGTGCAATATTACTACTTATTTTATTTCCTAGCAAGAAAAATTACCCCTTTATCTCTTGACACAATTCAATTAAAACGCCGTTGGTTGTTTTTGGATGCAAAAAAGCCACCAACTTATTATCGGCCCCTTGTTTTGGGGTTTCATTAAGAACAGTAAACCCTTCTTTTTTAAGTCGCTCAATTTCAGCATATATATCACTTACATCAAAAGCTATATGATGTATACCTTCCCCTTTCTTTGCAATAAACTTAGCTATTGGGCTATCCATTTTTGTAGCTTCCAAAAGCTCAATTTTATTTTCTCCTATTTTAAAAAAAGACGTATTTACGCCTTCGGTTTCTACGGTTTCAACCTTATAATGTGGCACCCCAAACAGTTTTTCAAACAACGTATTAGCATTTTTTAGGCTTTTTACAGCAATTCCTATATGTTCAATTTTATTCATCAAAGCAATTTATTTTAGTTAACACAGCAAAATAGTTCAAAAACGCTTCATAATTTTCTTAATGACCGTTAAATTAAACCAACAAAAGAGACAATATCTTTAAATATCGTTATTTTTGCCTTATGGAAGAAAGTCAAAGACAAAAAAAAATCGGATCGGTTTTACAGCAAGATTTAGTAGATGTCCTTCAAGGCGCAGCTACACAAGGGGGAATGCGAGGTATTATCATCTCTGTGAGTAAAGTAAAAGTCACTGTAGATTTATCTGTTGCGAAAGTCTACTTAAGCATTTTTCCTAACCATAACGCTAAAGAACTTCTTGAAGGCATAAAATCAAACACCCCATTAATACGGCATGAATTAGCGCAACGTACTAAAAATCAATTACGCCGTATGCCGCAACTGGAATTCTTTATTGATGATTCTTTAGAATATATTGATAGAATAGAAAACTCTCTAAAAGGAAAAGAAAATCCAATTAAAGACCCTTCTATTCTAGACAAAAGGAAAAAATCTTAATTACATCATTGAGCTTCTCTTTTTATATAGCGAAACGATATTTGCGCTCAAAGAGCTCTAATAATGCTATTAACTTTATCACCTATATTGCTCTTATTGGGGTCATTGTTGGAGCAGGATCACTGTTTATTGTACTGTCTGGTTTTGCGGGCTTAAAAGACTTTACTTTAGAATTTACCAATACCGTAGACCCCGACCTAAAAGCTGAAGTGGCTACTGGAAAATCATTTGTCATTTCAGATGATGACATCAACCAACTTTTAGCTTTAAAAGAAGTCGCTTCCTTTTCTAAAATTATTGAAGAACGCACAATCATTACTTCTAATGATAAAAATACTTTAGCAACCATAAAAGGTGTAGATACAAACTTTCAAAAAGTAGTTAGTATTGATTCGGTTTTAGACCACGGAAATTGGCTGGAGCAAAATTCCAATCAAATTGTGGTGGGCTGGGGTATTGCCAACATGCTTTCTTTAGGTGTTCTAGATTTTACAAGAGCCATAAACATCTATGTGCCAAAACCGGGAAAAGGAGCTATCACCTCACCAAAAAATGCTTATAATACCGTAAAAGCACTTAATGTTGGTGTGTTTTTTATAAACGAAACCTTAAACGACACCTACGTTTATGCCTCCATTGATTTAGTAAAGAACTTATTAAATTATGAACCCAATCAAATCTCTGCAATAGAATTTAAACTTTCTGAAGGCGCAGATGAAAACATAGCAAGAACAAAAATCAAAACTATTTTAGGCGATAGGGTTATATTAAAAAACAGAACCCAACTCAATGATGCCCTTTATAAAATGCTTAATACTGAGCATTTAGTGGTTTATTTGATATTTACCCTAGTTCTTATCATTGCTTTTTTTAATGTTATTGGCTCATTAATCATGATGATGCTAGACAAAAAACAAAGTTTAAACACCCTTTTCAACATAGGGGCTACAGTAAAAGATATTAGACGAATTTTCTTTTTTCAAGGCAGTCTTATGAGCGTTGTTGGAGGGATTATTGGCTTAATAATAGCCTACTTTATTGTATTACTACAGCAAGGTTTTGGTTTGGTTATGATTACGCCATCATTGCCATATCCTGTAAAAATTGAGATTGAAAACTTTTTTATCGTATTTGTTACTATTTCTGTTTTAGGTGTTTTGGCATCAAAGATGGCTTCTGTTAGAATTTCAACAAGTTTGGTTCAGGGCGTATAATGATTTGGGCAAGTTGCTATAAACATAGCAAACAGGCTTTCGGTAGTCGCTCTCGTTGAGGAGCTCCAACATATACCTCAATCCTTCTTGCGAAGTTCGATTGATAAATATCTGGTTTACAAAAAAACAATCAACCTTTATTTGTAAATATGTCAATAATCAAATGCAAAAGCGATAGAAGTGTTAGCTTTTGGCGAGCTTCTTTTTGAGCCAAAACTAGTAACGCATAGCGCAGCGACTTGTCATTTTCCCTAAATATTTACACGCTAAACTGATAGCCAGAAAATTTTTCAAGCACCTCATCAAAAGCAGCAAAAACATCTTCAGAATGATCTGAGGTTACCATTTTTGTTCGGTATTCTTTAAAATGTGGAATGCCTTTAAAATAATTGGTATAATGCCTTCGGGTTTCAAAAACACCCAACGTTTCTCCTTTCCAATCTATAGCCATTTGTAAATGACGCCGTGCCGCCTCAACGCGCTCCTCTAAACTTATAGGTGCCAAGTGTTCACCTGTTTGAAAAAAATGTTTTACCTGCTTGAAAAACCACGGATTTCCGATACTCGCTCTCCCTATCATACACCCATCTAACCCAAAGGCATCACGCATTAGCATGGCTTTTTCTGGGGTATCAACATCACCATTTCCAAATACCGGAATATGCATTCTTGGGTTATTTTTAACTTGAGCAATAGGCTTCCAGTCAGCCTCACCCTTATACATTTGAGCACGGGTACGCCCATGAATGGCAATGGCTTTGCAACCCACATCCTGAAGCCTTTCAGCCACTTCAACAATTTTAATAGAATTATGATCCCACCCCAATCTAGTCTTTACCGTGATTGGAATTGTGGTACGCTTTACCATTTCGGCGGTTAAGCTTTCCATTAAACAAACATCTTTTAAAATACCCGCTCCTGCTCCCTTGCTAACTACCTTTTTTACTGGGCAGCCAAAATTTATGTCAATAATATCTGGTTTTGATGCCGAAACAATATCAATGGTTTGCAACATACTATCTAGATTGGATCCAAAAATTTGAATCCCAACAGGACGTTCTTTTTCATAAATATCGAGCTTCATAACGCTTTTTGCGGCGTTACGAATCAATCCTTCACTAGATACAAACTCGGTATATACTACATCTGCACCTTGTTCTTTACAAAGAGCTCTAAAAGGCGGATCACTAACATCTTCCATAGGTGCTAAAAGCAACGGAAAATCAGGCAGTTCTATGTTATCTATCTTCACCAAGGGTTCAATTTTTGTGCAAAATTACTGTTTTTTAAAATAACAGGCATTTTTAAGACTAGTAAGCTGATTTTGATTCTATTTTTTAACAATCTTTTTGACTACAGTCGATTCATTTTTAAGTTTCATAGCAGCAAAATACAAACCAGATGGTAACTGAGACATATCGACTGTAGTACTTGTACCAGAAAACACGTTGAGCATTCTAGCATCATAAAGTGTTATTGATACAAGTTGCGAACTATTTATGTGAAGCATATTGTTTACAGGATTAGGAAATAGTTCAACCTCAGTAACCGCTTGTTCTTTAGTTTTTGAAAGCGCCATATCATTAGTTTCAAGTGCTATAAGTTTGGCATTTTCGGTAATTATACTGTAAAAAAATTCTGAGGTCACATAATAGCTGTTTTCATCAACATAGGTAATGGCCTCGGTCTGTTCAAAACCAAGGGAAGACAACAAAGTTTTTGTATTGGTACCTGAAAACACATCGCTACTTGTAAACCCTTCACTAACCCAAATAAACGGTTGTAAAGTTTCAGAGTAACCAATTAAATACAACTTCCCACTAAAGGGGTTATAGGTGCCTCCTGTAATTAAACCGCCACTAGCCAAAGTTGTAGGCAGAGCCGTAAGCTCATAATCGCCTGGTGTTTTTGGTATTACATAAGCCTTTGTTTCGTCGTTAATCCAATTTTTGCTAAACAGCATTAAATTATCGCTATCAAAAGAAACAAGGGCTTCGGCATCCCATTCGGTATTGTTTGCCGTTGTTCCTGTAAAATCCGTTTGATCTAAATAGCTAAATGCAATAATCTCAGCTTGTACTGAATTTGAAGCTGTAAAATCACTTTTACTAACCTTGTATATTTTTAAATCTGTTCTATTACCACTCACATTATTTCCTATGTCGCCAATATAAATATGGTCACTATCGTGGGTGATATCTTCCCAATCAACATTATCAGCATTGGTGATTTCTATGGTTCTTGTTACAGTTGCTGTGTTAACATCAAGCTCATAAAGGGCATTACTGTTTCCCGAATCATTATGCGTTACTAATTTGTCATTTAAATAAATAACACCCGATGATTCATTCAAACTCACCGGGAGATTAAACTGAATAGTTACATCTGGATTTTGGCTTTTGCCTGTGAGCATTCCAAATACAATGAAGCAACAAACTATTAATTTACTCATAAACAAAGGGTTATATCATCAAATGTATAAATAATTATGGATTATAACAGATATTACTTCAAACTTTAGTCAAAAAAATCAGCATACCATCCCTTAGTTCTGTAGTTCTCCTAAAAACACAAAAGCTTTTATTTTACAAGAAATACCACAAATACAGTAAATTTCATCTTTTATAGCATCAAATAATTAAACTATCTTTGCAAAATCTTTTTAGAAGATACCTTTATGAAGCACATTAGAAACTTTTGCATTATTGCACATATAGACCACGGTAAGAGCACACTTGCAGACCGTTTGTTAGATTACACAGGTTCTGTAACAGCTAGAGAAAAGCAAGACCAGTTGCTAGACAATATGGACTTAGAACGTGAGCGCGGTATCACCATAAAATCACATGCCATTCAAATGGATTATGAATATAATGGCGAAAAATATGTTTTAAACTTAATTGACACCCCAGGTCACGTCGATTTTTCGTATGAAGTTTCTAGATCTATAGCCGCTTGTGAAGGTGCACTTCTTATAGTTGATGCGGCACAAAGTATTCAGGCACAGACCATTTCTAATTTATATCTTGCCTTAGAGAATGATCTAGAAATTATCCCTGTATTGAATAAAGTGGATTTACCAAGTGCAAACCCAGAAGAGGTTACAGACGATATTGTAGACCTGCTGGGTTGTGACCCTGAAGATGTGATTCACGCTAGTGGAAAAACAGGTTTTGGGGTTGATAATATTTTAGCAGCTATTATTGAAAGAATACCGGCTCCAAAAGGTGATCCTGATGCGCCCTTACAAGCCTTAATTTTCGACTCTGTTTATAATACGTTTAGAGGTATTGAAACCTATTTTAGAGTGTTTAATGGCGAAATTAAAAAGGGGCAGCATATAAAATTTGTAGCCACCGGAAAAGATTATTATGCTGATGAAATTGGCACACTAAAACTCACTCAAGTTGCCAAACAAAATGTTAAGGCAGGCGATGTAGGATACCTCATCACAGGTATAAAAACAGCTAAGGAGGTAAAAGTTGGTGATACAATTACAGACTTTGCCAAACCAACTACAAACATTGTTGAAGGGTTTGAAGATGTAAAACCTATGGTATTTGCTGGTATTTACCCTGTTGACACTGAAGATTACGAAGAGCTAAGAGCGTCTATGGAAAAACTCCAACTTAATGATGCTTCGCTTGTGTTTCAACCCGAAAGTTCGGCGGCTTTAGGGTTTGGTTTCCGATGTGGCTTCTTAGGGATGCTACACATGGAAATTATTCAGGAACGTTTAGAGCGTGAGTTTGATATGACCGTAATCACTACGGTTCCTAACGTATCATACCATGCCTATACCAATAGAGAGCCTAATGAAACAATAATAGTTAACAACCCATCAGATTTACCTGAACCCTCAACCTTAAATCGTGTTGAAGAACCTTATATCAAAGCAACTATAATTACAAAATCCGACTTTATTGGTAATGTAATGTCGCTTTGTATTGAAAAACGTGGTATTATAACCAATCAAACCTACTTGACGCCTGAGCGTGTTGAGCTAACCTTTGAAATGCCACTAGCTGAAATTGTTTTTGACTTTTATGACCGACTAAAAACCGTTTCAAAAGGCTATGCCTCTTTTGATTACCACCCTATAGGCATGAAGCCTTCAAAACTGGTGCGTTTAGACATTCTGCTGAATGCACAATCTGTTGATGCGCTTTCTGCACTTATTCACACCGATAATGCTCAAAATATAGGACGAAAAATGTGCGAAAAGTTAAAAGAACTTATCCCTCGCCAACAATTTGATATTCCTATTCAAGCCGCTATCGGTGCAAAAATCATTTCTCGTGAAACCATAAAAGCCTTACGTAAAGACGTAACTGCTAAATGTTACGGTGGTGATATTTCGCGTAAAAGAAAACTTTTAGAAAAACAGAAAAAAGGAAAAAAACGCATGCGTCAAGTAGGAAATGTTGAAATCCCGCAACAAGCGTTTATGGCTGTTTTAAAACTCAACGATTAGTTCTTTTTACGCCTTTGTAGGGCTTTATAAAAACCCAAACAGTACCTACCTGTTGCCATGGTACTTTTTTCTGAATGATTAAAACTTAAACAGGCTTTTATCATGATTTTATTGTAAATAATTTCATGTATTTGCTGATATGCATTAATTTCTTCAAAAAGAAAAATCTACTATAAATTGTTGATAATTATTTTGTATGTTTATAACATAGTATTATTAACAATAAGTTCATATGCTATAAATCCCTGTTAACACTATGTTTAACTAAATTTACACTGTCTTAATTATTTGATTTGGCCGAAAAAATGTTATTAACAATTTAACAATTTCAAGAAGCTTGCTTACTTGATTTTCAATAAAGTACCTAACAAATAATCGTTTTGACAATTATTAAAATTAACCATAAAAAAAGAAGGCAACGTCAGTTCTATTTCTTTTTTTTGATATGAATTTTACTTAACACAACCATATGAAAGCACTTTTTTATACCAGAGAATTTCCACCCTATGTTTATGGTGGCGCCGGAGTTCATGTTGAATATTTAGCTGACGAATTGTCTAAATTAATTGAGGTCGACGTAAGGTGTTTTGGAGATCAAAATGAAAGTGCAAATAATTTAACTGTTAAAGGATTTCCTTTTGACAATGCTATTTTTGATAATGCCGATGATAAACTTAAATCTGTATTTAAAACACTTAGTACCTGTTTACACATGAATGCAGACTCCGTTGATGCCGATGTAGTACACTGCCATACCTGGTATGCGCATTTTGCTGGTATTATTTCTAAACTTTGTTATGGCACACCTTTAGTTATTACCACTCATTCTCTAGAGCCTTTAAGACCTTGGAAACGCGAACAGCTAGGACGCGGATATGATGCCTCATCATGGGTTGAAAAAACAGCTATTGAAATGGCTGATGCGCTAATTGCGGTATCTGAAGAAACTAAAGAAGATGTGATTAAACATTTTGATGTTGACCCCAATAAAGTACATGTTATTTACAATGGTATTAATCTGCAACAATATATTACAACCTCTGAAACAGCTACCCTTGACACCTATGGTGTTGATAAAACAAAACCTTATGTGCTTTTTGTTGGAAGAATTACACGTCAAAAAGGTATTATTCATTTGGTAAATGCCATAAAATATATTGATCCAGATACGCAAATTGTACTTTGTGCTGGTGCTCCAGACACTCCTGAAATTGCCAAAGAAATGAAAGACAGCGTTGATCTTGTTAAAAAAACGCGAGACAATGTGATTTGGATTGACAAAATGGTAACCAAAGAAGAAATCATTCAACTATATTCTCACGCCGATGTATTTTGTTGTCCTTCTATTTATGAGCCTTTCGGCATCATTAACATTGAAGCCATGGCTTGTAATACTGCTGTAGTGGCCAGTGCGGTTGGCGGGATAAAAGAAGTAGTTGTAGATGGCGAAACCGGTATTTTAATTCCGTTAGAACAACAAACCGAAGCACCATTTGAACCCATAGATCCTGATAAGTTTTCTAGAGACTTAGCTGATGGTGTCAATAAAGTTATCAAAGATAAAGCCTTACGAGAAAAGATGGCCGTTAACGGCAGGAAGCGTGTTGAAGATTACTTTGATTGGGTAGCCATTGCAAAACAAGTAGAAGAACTATATGCGTCTTTAATAAAATAAATACACTAACTAAAACGATAAAACATGATAAACAACAAGGTGCTTTCAATAATCTTAGGAGGCGGTCAAGGCTCGAGGTTATACCCACTTACAAAAGATAGATCTAAACCCGCTGTTCCAATTGCAGGTAAATACAGGTTAGTTGATATTCCAATCTCCAATTGTATAAATGCTGATATAAAACGGATGTATGTACTCACACAGTTTAACTCAGCATCCTTAAACCGTCATATAAAAAACACCTATCATTTTAGTTTTTTTAGTAGTGCCTTTGTTGACGTACTTGCTGCAGAACAAACCCCACAAAACAAAACCTGGTTCCAGGGTACAGCAGACGCCGTAAGACAAAGTATGCATCATTTTTTAAGACATGATTTTGAATACTTCTTAATTCTTTCCGGAGATCAATTGTATCAAATGGATTATGAAGAAATGATTAATGCACACGAAGAAAGTGGTGCCGAAATTTCAATTGCTACTATTCCTGTAACCGCTAAAGAAGCTACTGAATTTGGTATTTTAAAGTCCGATGATTCAAATGTTGTTACTTCCTTTATTGAAAAACCAGATGCCAGTCTATTACCTGAGTGGACCTCTGAAGTAAGTAGTGAAATGAAAAACCAGGGAAGAAACTACTTAGCATCCATGGGTATTTATATTTTCAATAGAGACTTATTAACCAAACTTATGGAAAACCCAGACACCAATGATTTTGGTAAAGAGATTATTCCTGGTGCTATTGAAACCCACAAAACTTTAAGTTATCAATACGAAGGCTATTGGACAGACATAGGAAATATTGACTCATTCTTTGAAGCTAATATTGGACTCACTGATGATATTCCTAAGTTTGATTTATATGATAAAAGCAAGCGTATTTATACCAGAGCCAGAATGTTACCAACTACCAAATTGGCGGGCACTATGCTTGAAAAAGCTGTCATTGCTGAAGGATGCATCATTAGTGCTGCAAAAATTGAAAAATCGGTTATTGGCATTCGTTCAAGAATTGGTGATGAATCTACCATCATTAACACGTATATGATGGGTTGTGATTTCTATGAAACCCTAGCTGATATTGAATCTAACAAAATTGAAATTCTATTAGGTATTGGTCAGCGTTGCTTTATAAAAAATGCTATTATTGATAAAAATGTTCGCATTGGTGATGATGTAAGGATAAACGGTGGCAAACACCTAGAAGATGTTGAAACAGAAACATATATGGTAAAGGACGGTATTGTTGTTATTAAAAAAGGTGCCGTAATACCAAAAGGCTTTGTAATTTAAATCTAAAATTTCTTTTTTCACAAACACATTATGAAGCAAAACCAGAAAAGAGTTGTCATTGATTATGTGTCACCTAATGTTAATTGTGGTGAATTTTACATAAAGAGAGTCGTTAATGAAATTGTTAATGTAGAAGCATTTATTATGGCCGATGGTCATGACGTACTTGGTGCCTCCATTTTATATAAACATGAAAATGATAAAACTTGGTCTGAAACCAGAATGACCCTACGCTCTAATGATGAGTGGCATGGTGCGTTTTCAGTTACCAAACAAGGATTTTATTCCTATAAAGTTGAAGCTTGGGTAGATTATGCCCTTAATTGGCGCTATGGCCTGATAAGAAAAATAAACGACGGGCAACATGTGTCCTCTGAACTTTTGGAGGGTGCCGAATATATTGATGCCATCATTAATAATGTTAAAGAAGAAGACAAGCACTATCTTGAAAAGCTACGCTATATTTTTAAGAATGAAAATGATTACGGTGAAGCCATTACAGAAGCTTGTACAGACAGACTCTATCAAATATTTTTTAAGAATCCGTTAAAAATATTAGCTAACACCAGTATTGAGTACAAGGCTTATGTTGATAGAAAAAAAGCCAGATTTAGTACTTGGTATGAATTTTTCCCGCGCTCAACCTCACAACAAGAAGGTATTCACGGTACTTTTAAAGACTGTGAACGTATCATGCCTCGTGTAAAAAGTATGGGGTTTGATGTGGTTTACCTCCCGCCTATTCACCCCATAGGCGAAGTGAACCGTAAAGGAAAAAATAACACTACCGAAGCCAAAGATGGTGATGTAGGTTCCACTTGGGGCATTGGTTCAAAATATGGTGGACATAAAGATGTGCATCCTCAACTGGGGACTCTTAATGATTTTAAAAATCTGATTCAAGTAGCAAAAGATAATGATATAGAAATTGCTATGGATTATGCTTTACAGGCAGCTCCAGACCACCCATGGGTAAAAGAGCATCCGCAGTGGTTTAAGTGGCGACCAGACGGCACCGTACAATATGCAGAAAATCCACCAAAAAAGTATCAAGACATTCTGCCTATTTATTGGGAAAGCAAAGACTATAAAAACCTTTGGAAAGAGTGTCTTGACATTCTTATGTATTGGATTGATTGTGGTATAAAAATATTTAGGGTAGATAATCCGCATACCAAACCATTCTATTTCTGGAACTGGATTATTTCCCAAGTAAAAGCCAAGCACCCTGATGTTATCTTTTTAGCTGAAGCTTTTACTGCTCCTAAAGTGATGCAACAATTAGCAAAACAAGGCTATACCCAATCATATACTTACTTTACTTGGCGTAATAATAAGCATGAATTAATTGAATACATGCATGACTTAACAAAAAGTGACTTAAAAGAGTATATGCAGCCCAATTTCTGGCCTAATACACCAGATATTAACCCGTATCACTTACAAGGCGCCAATGAATCTAAACATATTCAGCGCTATGCTTTGGCAGGAACATTAAGCTCGTGCATTGGAATTTATGGTCCTGTTTTTGAATACATGATTACCAATCCGCTTTTAGGTAAAGAAGAATACCTAAATTCTGAAAAATTCCAGATTACACACTATGATTGGAGCAAACAAAATAAGCTAACCACAATCATTGCAAAAATAAATTACATCAGGCATTACAACCCAGCATTACAGCAAACCAATAATATCAAATTCTGCCACATTGAAAATGATAGTTTAATTGCCTTTTACAAATGGAACGATGACCGAAGTAATGAAATTTTTGTGGTTATAAGTTTAGATGAGCACCACTCGCAAGCAGGTTCTGTTCAAATGCCATTACAAGACATTGGTGTGCCTCATGGGTACAATCTTGAAATGCATGATTTAATAACCGATAGTAGATACAATTGGAATAGCGAATGGTGTTATGTTGAGCTACACCCTACTATGCCTATGCATATTTTTAAAATAAACAAATAAAAATATGTCGAACCAATCTTTAAAAACATCTAATCAACCTATTTTCAAAACAGAAAAGCCTTGGGAAACACTACTTGATAATGACAAGTTTGTTAAGGCTTTTTTGTCGGATGTTTTAGAAGATTATATTGTACAACAACGCTGGTATGGAGGGAAATCAAGCAACCTTAAGTATATAGAACTTGTTGAATATTTCAGAATACAGCAACATGGTGAAGTTTATTTTGGATTAATTTTAGAAGTCAATTTTGTTGAAGCCTTCTATCAACACTATTTTTTACCCATTGCATTTGTTACTGATGAGAACTTTGTTCAAGAGGACAAAATTTTACCCTTATATATTGAGGATCAAAAAGGCTATATAATTGACGCTGTACACCTTGAATCTTTCAGAAAATTGGTTTTTGAGCGTATTGCAACGGCTCTACCTAAAGACACCACAAAAGTACAATACCATAAAAGTCACCTATTTAAAGATGTGACCTATGAATCCTCAAGGTTCATGGGCCTTGAACAAAGCAACACCTCAATAGTTTACAATGAAAAATATGTTTTAAAGTTCTTCAGGCGCATTTTTTCAGACAAAAATCCTGACTACGAAATGAGCAGGTTCTTATCAGAAAAAAAAGAATTTAAAAACACCCCTGCTTATCTAGGCAGCATAAACTTAGTAGATGCCGCCAATACCAATATTACTCTAGGTTTGATGCAGGAAATGATTCCTAATGATGGCGATGCTTGGGATTATATGCTGAAAGAACTCCATAAGGTCTTTTCTAATTTAGAATACAAACGCATCAACATTGCTGAGTTACCAAACACAGACTTATACCAAAGACTTAGCATTAGCGATATTCCTCCCCAAATTATTGATTGGGCTGGTTTAAACTTGTTTTCAAAAATAAAAACCCTAGCCTTAAGAACGGCAGAAATGCATATTGCTTTAGGCTCAGAATTTGAAGAAACCGCTTTTACACCAGCACATTATAATGGCGATTATACCGTATGGTTAAAAAATAAAATGTTGCATCAATTTCAAAACCGGTTAAATATTGTAGAAAATAACATCTATAAACTTGATGGGCTTGCATTAACCTTAGCCAATGAATTTTTAGATAAAAAAAACCTTATAAGAAAACGTTTTGTTGATTTTGACTGGACGAAACTTAAAGGAGAACGCATCCGTGTTCATGGCGATTACCACTTGGGGCAAATATTGGTGAAAGATGATGATTTCTACATCCTTGATTTTGAAGGTGAACCAGAAAGTACCATTCGCGACAGAAAGGTAAAACAACCACCATTAAAAGATGTTGCAGGTCTGTTTAGATCTTTTCATTATGCCATTTATGCTAATGTTTTCAATAATTGTGAAAAACACTACAATGCTTCTTTTGAAGATCTTTTTCATGCCTCCGAAATTTTATACCGATATATCACTGGCTTATTTTTAGGCACTTATGTTGCTGAAATTCAAAACGCAAATTTAAATTTAGGATACAATCAAGAACGCATTTTCATATTAAAATACTGCTTACTTGAAAAAGCAGTTTATGAATTAGGATACGAACTAAACTCACGCCCAAAATGGGCTATAATTCCTTTAAAAGGAATCTCTAATATTATAAACCACTAATTTATGGCACACGTAAAACCGTATAGTTTATTTACAGAATTTGACATTAATCTATTTAAAGCAGGCAAACACTTCAGGCTTTATGAAAAATTTGGTTCACACCTTGTTACCGTTGATGGCATTGATGGTGTATACTTTGCCGTATGGGCGCCCTCAGCAAAACAGGTCTCTGTTATAGGTGATTTCAATTATTGGATTGAAGGCGAACACCAACTCAATGTGCGCTGGGACTCTAGTGGTATTTGGGAAGGGTTTATTCCTTTAATAGGAAAAGGAACTACCTATAAGTACAAAATTCAGAGTCATAATCATGACATAAAAACAGAAAAAGCAGATCCTTATGCCAGACGCTGCGAGCACCCTCCTAGAACAGCTTCTATTGTTTGGAAAGACGATTACAAATGGAAAGACAAATCATGGATGAAAAACAGAAAAAAGCACAATGCCATTGATGCCCCATTTTCTGTTTATGAAGTACATTTAGGATCTTGGAAAAAGCATGTTGAAGAGGATCGGTTTATGTCTTACTTTGAGCTGGCAGACGATTTGGTAAAATATGTGAAAGACATGAATTTCACCCATGTTGAACTTATGCCTATTATGGAATATCCTTACGATCCGTCTTGGGGCTATCAACTTACAGGCTATTTTGCACCAACCTCACGCTATGGGTATCCTGAAGAATTTAAATATTTGGTCGATAAACTTCATGAAAATGAAATAGGAATAATACTAGACTGGGTGCCATCACATTTTCCTGAAGATGCACACGGTTTAGGCTTCTTTGATGGGTCACATTTATACGAACACCCCGATAGAAGAAAAGGATACCATCAAGACTGGAAAAGTTTAATTTTTAATTATGAACGCAATGAAGTACGATCGTTTTTAATAAGTAATGCCATTTTTTGGCTTGAACAATATCATGCTGATGGTTTACGTGTTGATGCTGTAGCTTCTATGTTGTTCCTTGACTATTCTAGAGAAGATGGTGAGTGGGAACCTAACATTTATGGTGGTAGAGAAAACCTAGCGGTAATCAGCTTTTTAAAAGAATTAAATGAGGAAGTGTATGCCTCATTCCCTGATGCACAAACTATTGCTGAAGAATCTACAGCATTCCCTATGGTTTCAAAACCAACATTTGTAGGCGGTTTAGGATTTGGAATGAAATGGATGATGGGCTGGATGCATGACACCCTAGAATACTTTGCTAAAGACCCCGTATACAGAAAATATCATCAAAATGATATTACCTTTAGTTTAGCATATGCCTTTACTGAAAACTTTATGTTGCCATTATCACATGACGAGGTGGTTTATGGCAAAAACTCTATTTTAGGTAGAATGCCTGGCGATGAATGGCAACGTTTTGCAAACCTCAGGTTGTTATATGGCTATATGTTTACGCATCCAGGAACAAAACTCTTGTTTATGGGAAGCGAGTTTGGCCAGTATAACGAATGGGATTTCCAAGAAAGCCTAGACTGGAATTTACTTGATTTTAAACCTCATCAAGACATCCAAAACTACTATAAAGCACTAAACACATTGTATAAAAACACGCCTGCCCTTTTTGAAAAAGGTTTTAGTAGTGAAGGTTTTGAATGGATTAGTTATGATGACCATGAAAATTGCGTAATCTCTTATATTAGAAAAGGCTATAAAGAAGATGAGAACGTAGTTGTGGTGTGTAACATGACACCTGCCATAAGAGAAAATTATAAAATTGGTGTAACCACCAAAGGTAAACTCGTGGAAATTTTCAATAGTGATGCCAAAGAATTTGGAGGTAGCGGTGTTAAAAACAAAAAACAAATAACCATAAAGAACGACGCATGGAACGGGAAAGACTATTCAGCCGAAATCACCCTACCTCCATTAGCTGTTACTGTATATAAGTTTAAATAAGCTATACCACATAACGAATAAACGCTCCTTTTATGATTGAAACTATAATCACAACAGGAGCGTTTTCTTTTACAATTTACTTATAGTTTTATTTAATCTCTTTTTGAAACATAAAAAATTTGCTATGTAAGATTCGTTTTGTTTTAAAATTTCACATCATTAATCATTTCTAACTAAAATATGTTACCTTAAAAACGGGTTTACCCTTGCTTTTTAAACATTTTTCAATTAAACCACTCATTATTTGGGTTTTAGGTAAATAATTTCTCTTTTTTTTAATAAATAGCAATATGAGTCCTCTCCTAATTTTAGTATTTTCGTGTGCTAATATTTAAGTAGGGATAACATGATATTAAACACTGAATTAGAATATAAGGGGAACCTGTTCCCTTCCAAAATAGTATCATATCAAAAAAACCTCAATGTACTCTCATTTACTTGTAACAATGGTGTCGTTCTTCAGGTCACCGTAAGAAGAGATAGTATTTTACGCTTTAGGTTTACTACAACTGGTATTTTTGAAAACGATTTTTCATATGCCATAACAAAATATGCTAGTAGAGGCTACAACCATCTTGAAGTTACTGAAAATACTGACAATTACATCATTACTACATCAAAATTAATTTGTTATATTTCAAAACTCGATTTACGTTCTTCCATATATGATGCCAAAGACAACTCCTTAATTTGTGAGGATGAACTCGGTTTTCATTGGGAAGAAAGTTATGAATTTGGGGGCGATGTTGTAAAGATGTCTAAAACTGCCCAACCAGGAGAAAGTTTTTACGGCTTGGGAGATAAACCCGTTGATAATAACCTTAAAGGAAAACGTTTTGAAAATTGGGTTACCGACTCTTTTGCCTACGGTAGAGATACAGATCCTATTTATAAGGCCATACCCTTTTATACGGCTTTGCATAACAAAAAGGCTTATGGTATCTTTTTTGATAATTCATTTCGTTCCTTTTTTGACTTTTGTCATGAAAGACGAAACATAACCAGTTTCTGGGCACATGGCGGAGAGATGAACTATTACTTTATTTACGGACCAGATATGTCTGACGTAGTAGCTAATTATACCGATTTAACTGGAAAACCTCATGAAATGCCAGCATTATGGGCATTAGGTTACCATCAATGTAAATGGAGTTATTATCCAGAGTCAAACGTAAAAGAAATTACCTCTAAGTTCAGAGCATTAAAAATTCCTTGTGATGCTATTTATCTGGATATTGATTATATGGAAGGGTTTAGATGTTTTACATGGAGTGAAGAGCATTTCCCTGACCCTAAAAGAATGGTGAAAGAACTTGCCGATGATGGCTTTAAAACTATTGTTATCATTGATCCAGGTATTAAAATAGACATGGATTATGCGGTATTTAAAGAAGGGCTTGATAAAGACTATTTCTGTAAACGTGCCGATGGCCCATATATGAAAGGTAAAGTTTGGCCTGGCGAATGCTATTTCCCTGATTTTACCAACCCCGAGGTTAGAGATTGGTGGTCAAATCTTTTCAAAGAATTGGTTGAAGATATTGGTGTAAAAGGCGTATGGAATGATATGAACGAGCCTGCTGTTATGGAGGTGCCGGGAAAAACATTTCCTAATGATGTAAGGCACGATTATGACGGTAACCCTTGTAGCCATAGAAAAGCACACAACATTTATGGTATGCAAATGGCAAGAGCAACCTATCAAGGATTAAAAAAATTCTCTTACCCCAAACGACCATTCGTCATTACCAGAGCGGCTTATTCTGGCACACAACGCTATACCTCAACATGGACAGGCGATAACGTAGCCACCTGGGATCACCTCAACATTGCTAACCTACAAGCGCAACGTATGTGTATGTCTGGTTTCTCTTTTGTAGGCTCTGATATTGGTGGATTTGCAGAACAACCCAACGGTGAACTATATGCCAGATGGATTCAATTAGGTATCTTTCATCCGTTTTGTAGAACACATTCTTCTGGAGATCATGGTGATCAAGAACCTTGGGCATTTGGAGATACTATTACTAATGTGGTAAGAAAGTTTATTGAATTAAGATATCAACTCCTACCTTATCTATACACCGCTTTTTGGAGATATGCCGAAGAAGGTATTCCTATTTTAAAATCTCTGGTACTTTATGATCAAGAAGACACACAGACCCATTACAGAAATGATGAGTTTGTTTTTGGCGAAAAAATCCTAGCTTGCCCTATAACAGGTCCTAACCAAAAAGGAAGACGCATGTACATTCCTGTTGGAAAATGGTATAACTTCTGGACGGATGAGATCGTTATGGGAGGACAAGAAATTTGGGTAGATGCCGATTTAGATAGTATGCCTATTTTTATTAAAGAGGGCGCCATAATTCCAAAATACCCTATTCAGCAATATGTAGGCGAAAAATCCATAGAAGAATTATTACTGGATGTGTATTACAAAAACGGAAAAGAAACTTCTATGGTTTATGAAGATGCAACGGATGGCTATGATTACATAAAAGGACGATACAGTTTACGTGACTTTAAACTTTTAGGAAAGAAGAATGAATTAATTATTCAGCAGCATAAATCAGGTAAATTTATCACCTCATATAAAACCTTTAAATTAAATCTTCACGGCCTGCCATTCAAGATTTCAAAAGTGCAAATTGATAATGTTGAAATTCCGTTTAAGGATATTAAATTAAATGGAGACAATACCTTGGTCATCACCAAAGAATTTACAGAACTGCATATTATAGGAAAATAATAATTATCTTATTTTTTAAAAGAATACTCAGAGAGGCCAATTTCTGTCTCTGGGTATTTTTTAAAATTTAATTCAAAGAACAGCAGTGACTAGCTTTTTACGGCTATTTTTTCATTGCCATTAAATGCTTTGCCTAAATATACCAGCTTATAACCTTCTTCAATCTTTTCAATAGCCTTATTGTAAGACGAAATAATTTCAAGCACCCCACGTTTATCTTTTACCAACAACGGAATAATATCGGGGTCGTTATTTGTTAGCTCAATCAAGCCTTCATAATGGTCTCTACTTTTCAAGGTTATTTCGTGTATTTCAGGGTATTTTCTAGCCACTTCAGTTAAAGAATTAAAATCATCGGTTTGAGAAAACAAACCTTCTTCAGGACTGTTTTCTGGCGTTTCAATTTCAGAGGCTGTGATAAGTCTGTAAAAGCCGCTTTCACCAAACTGATCTCTAAACTTATCAATAGCAAAATTATTAATATCTGCACTCCCTGTTAAAGCCATCAAAAACCCCACATCGTTTAACTCAATATTATCATCTAAATTATTGGAATAAATATCAGTATCAATGGCCTCTAAGCCTTCTGCCCTTGCCAACTCTATGTTGGTTTGATTACTATCAATAAGTACAACATGCCGTCCGTTTTCCTCCAAATAATTACCTATTAATCTAGAAACTTGAGATGCTCCAACAATCAAAATACCTTCAGATCGTTTTAAAAATACACCAACTATTCTTGCAAACAAACGTGCCGTTGTGGCATTAAGAAGCACCGTTCCTAACACGATCATAAACACCAGTGGAGTGATATACTCGGCACCTTCAACCCCTTGTTTCATAAGTTTACTACCAAAAAGAGAGGCAATACCAGCCGCTACAATACCCCTTGGTCCTACCCAACTAATAAATAGCTTTTCGTTAAACTTTAGTTTAGACCCCCAAGTACTCAAAAACACCGCTAGCGGACGAATAACAAACACTATGACGGCAAATAATATAACTGTTTTCCAGGTATACAACAGCATCAAATCTTCTATGTTAATATTGGCAGCCAAAAGAATGAATAGAATTGAAATGAGTAATACACTTAGCGATTCCTTGAAATACAGAATTTCTTTAATATTTTTAAGTTTACCATTACCCAAAACCATACCCATAACCACTACGGCTAGTAATCCAGATTCATGCGCAAATATTTCAGATTCCACAAAAACCAATAAAACAGTTGAGAGGGAAACTACATTTAACAAATAATGCGGAATTAACTTCTTATTAATCACAAACGCCAGTGCATGTGCAAAAGTAAATCCGAAGGTAGTACCAAACAAAATGATTTTCCCAAACTCAATGAGCGCTGTTTTGGTAAAACCACCATCACCTTCAACACTAATAAATTCAAAAACCAAAACCGCAACCAAAGCACCAATGGGGTCAATTAAAATACCTTCCCATTTTAAAACCGTTGAAATGTCTTTCTTTAAAGGAATGTTTCTTAAAATAGGTGTGATTACTGTTGGGCCAGTAACTATGATAAGGGCTGAAAATAAAAAGGAAAGCTCCCAGCTTAAGCCAAAAATAACATTAGCTAGAATACCCGCACCAAAAAAAGTAATGGCTGAACCCAAAGTGATTAACTTAGTAATGACAGGTCCTAGCGATCTTATTTCAGAACGTTTTAAGGTTAGTCCGCCTTCAAATAAAATCACACTAATGGCTAAAGACACAAAATAATACAAACCCTCACCCGGAAACAAACCGTGTTTTCCATTCCATACGGGTTCTATCCATTTTGAACCGTCTTCACTAAAATACGCGGCTGCAATGGGGCCAACGAGCAGACCTATAAGTATTAAAGGTAAAATTGCAGGGATTTTGAATTTCCAAGCTACCCATTGAGCTAATATTCCTAAAATAATTATTCCGGCTAGTTCTAACATATAGTATAACGTTCCTTAAAAAGCACTAATTTAAATAAATCATATGATTTGAAGTTTGTAAAAAATGCTATCTTTCCGTCTCTAACAAAAAATTAATAAAAGAATTGTCTTTAAAGCCATTCAAAAGCATTGGTATTGGGGTTGCTTTTTCTCCCAACTTAAAAGCAAACTTATTTGAAGCCGCCCGATTATCTGTTTTCTTTGAATCAAAATTATTTTTAATTCATGTGGGTGAAACTTCTGATGAAAAACTAAATGCCCTTCGTTCTATTCTTCAAAGTTTTGAAAAAGACAACCTAGACTATGAGGTAGTTTTTAAGGCGGGTGACCCTGTAGACGTTATCTTATCAGCCGCAGAAGACAAAAAGATAGACTTATTAATTCTAGGAGCTGTTCAAAGAGAGCATTTTGTAAAATACTATATTGGGTCTATTGCTAGAAAAATTACAAGACGTGCTAAATGTTCTATTTTACTTTTAATAAAACCTTCGGTTAATCGAGTGCCTTGCGCACATATTGTAGTTAATGGCCTAAAGGATCCTAAAACGGAGCAAACCATTACCACCGCTTTTTACGTGTCAAAAAAATTAAATTCCCATAAAATTACCATTGTTGAAGAGATAAATAATGAAGAAGTAGCTGTAAAGGTAGATGATGATAAGTCTTTACGTAGGGCCACCATTATGAAAGAACGTATAAAATTACGAGAAAACTCAAGAGTAAAGGATATTATCAGTCACATTCCTAATGATTATACCAAAGGAAAAAACATAAAGCTTCAGGCTATTTTTGGCAAAAAAGGGTATTCCATTGGGCACTATGCTCAAATTTCTAGAGCCGATCTTTTAGTTATGAATGCCCCTTCTAAAATGACCTTTTGGGATAGATTGTTTCCGCATGATATTGAGCATATTTTAACCGAATTACCAACCGATGTTTTAATTCTGCAATGAGCCCTAAAAAAAATAATATAGTCCATTTTTTTAAGGCGTTACCCAAAAACATATTTGCTGGTTTCGTAGTAAGCCTCATTGCTTTGCCGCTTGGTTTGGGTTTGGCTATGGCTAGTGACGCACCGCCTATTTCGGGTGTAATTGCAGCCATAGTTGGTGGTGTGGTAGTTTCAATATTTGGAGGAAGTCACGTAACTATTGCAGGACCAGGAAACGGCTTGGTAGGTGTTTTATTAGCCACTATAACCACACTTGGTATTGAAAACGCCTATGTTGCCATTATGCTCTCTGGCTCCTTATTGCTGCTTTTAGGTTTTTTTAGAATGGGAACTATTGCCGATTTCTTTCCATCCGCGGCAATTCAAGGTATGCTAGCTGCAATTGGTTTAATCATTTTGGGTAAACAGTTTCATATTATGTTGGCGCATAAAATAAAAAGGCCAGATACAATTGATTACTTAATTGAAATTCCGTATACCATAAATGATGCGTTACACTACGGTAACAAGGGGCTTATTTATGCAGCAGCGGCAGGTGTTATCAGTCTTATAATCATGCTCATTTATTCAAAAATTAGAAATAAATATTTACAGCTTATACCAGCACCAATGTGGATTGTTATTTTATCAATTGCGTTTAGTTACTATTTTGAAATGGGCTTACATGAGCCCAATCCTATTTCAAAAGAGTATATGATTTCTGGAATTCCTGAATTTCAAGATATTATGGCCGATATACCAACACCTAATTTTGGTGGTATCTGGAATATGTCTTTTTGGGGTAGTGTTTTAGCTTTAACACTCATTTCAAGTATTGAATCACTACTCAGTATAAAAGCTGTTGACAAACTTGACCCAGAAAAAAGACGTTCAAACGTAAACAGAGATTTAAAAGCCCTTGGTTTGGCCACCATTGGTAGCAGTTTGTTAGGAGGCTTAAATGTAGTTACCGTGATAGCGCGTAGCTCCGTTAATGTAAACAATGGAGCCAATAACAGGTCGTCAAACTTTTTTCACGCCTTATTTTTAATCATATTTATAGTATTTTTTAGCACGCAACTCACACGTATTCCGTTACCAGCACTTATGGCTATTTTGGTATATACTGGCTATAAACTAGCTTCTCCAAAAGTAATTACCAAAATGTTTTCTATTGGAAGAGAGCAACTCATTATATTCTTTGTCACTTTAATTGTAACCCTTAAAATAGGTTTAATAACAGGCATTTTAGCAGGTGTTTTAGCCTCCTTAATCATTCATGTTGTTATCAATAAAAGCTTCGGATTATTTTTTAGAAATGTGCTTAAACCTAATGTATTAATGTTTAAAGAAGAGGAGGATGCTGTCAAAGACAGCTTTTACGTATCGGTAAAACACTTTTGTAGCTTTCTAAATTATTTCAGACTTAAAAAACATTTGGATGATATTCCTGAAGACCAAGATGTTATTGTAGATTTTTCTATGTGTGAATTTGTTGATGACACGGTTATGGAAAACATTAATAATTATCAAGAGCTTTTTTCCAAACGTGGGGGGCATTTTGATGTAGTTGGTTTAGATATGCATGATACCGATTCAAAACACCCCTTTGCTTCAAGACGCTTACTTCCTGTACCAAAAATCATAAAAAACAGTTTAACCAGACGGCAAACCAATATGAAAGCGTTGGCTTTAGATTACGGCCTTGCTTATAATTCTAAAAAGACCAAAGAATTTTCTTTTTTGAATCATTTTTCCTTCTTTGACACCAAACATATTGAGCGTATTTATAATGTATCGGCACATAAAGAAAGCCATAGTAAACTTTTTGATATTCAATTTTCAGAAGGTGAATTTATTGCCAAAGAAGATATTAGAGCCACTATGCTTTATATGGAATTAAATAAAACCATTCCAGAATTTACACTAGACAAGGAAGGTTTTCTTGAAAAAGTCTCTGCCTTTGCTGGTTATAAAGATATTCTTATTAATAATCACGAAGATTTTTCAAAACGATTTCATTTAATGGGTGATAATGAAGCTGGAATAGCCGAACTGTTTAATGACGATGTAACACACTTTTTTGAAAGCAATCCCTACTATCATGTAGAATCTAACGGAAACGCTATTTTAATATTTGGTAAAGAACGTTTGGCAAGCATCAAAGAAATAAAAGCGCTATTCGACTTTGGCAAACGTTTAAGACAAGTTATTTCTTAATATATTCTTAACATTTTGAGGGATTCTTTATAGATTTCTTAATTTTGCTTTCTATGAATTTATTCCCCATTAATGCCGGAAATTTTAAGTTAGATGGTGGCGCTATGTTTGGCGTGGTTCCTAAATCTATTTGGCAAAAAACAAACCCTGCCGATGCTAATAATATGATTGATATTGCCTCTAGATGTTTGCTGATAGAAGATGCTAACAGGCTCATTTTGATAGACAACGGTATGGGAAACAAGCAATCTGAAAAGTTTTTTGGATACTACTACCAATGGGGTGATTTTAATTTAGACAGCTCTTTAAAACAATATGGTTTTCACCGTGATGATATTACCGATGTGTTTTTAACACATTTACATTTTGATCATTGTGGCGGCAGTATTCAGTGGAATAAAGATAAAACTCGTTTAGAAACTGCTTTTAAAAACGCACATTTTTGGAGTAATGAAAACCACTGGAAATGGGCTACAGAACCTAACCGACGTGAAAAGGCCTCTTTTTTAAAGGAGAATATTTTACCTATTGAAGAAAGTGGACAACTTAAATTTACCACCCTTCCTGAACAAAACATACTGGAAGGTTCTCCATTAAATTTTGATATCTTTTTTGCAGATGGTCATACCGAAAAACAAATGATTCCGCTTATCAAATACAAAGGTAACACCATCGCTTTTATGGCAGATTTACTGCCTACTGCTGGTCACCTACCTCTCCCCTATGTTATGGGTTATGATACACGACCACTTTTAACGCTTAATGAAAAAGAAACCTTTCTTAACATGGCTGCTGACCATAATTTCTATTTGTTTTTAGAACACGATGCTCACAATGAAATTATTACCGTTCGGCACACCGAAAAAGGGGTTAGATTAAAAGAGAACTTTAAAACACAAGATATATTTAATTAAAAAACGACTAATTCAATACAAACATGAGAACATTCAAATTAATAGCTTTATCAGCAGTTTCTGCTACTATACTTTTTGGCTGTGGTGCCTCTGGTGATATCATATCAACACCTGTTGAAAACATTGATAATTCACCACTAAAGGTATCTGAACTTACCGAGGCAGAGGCCCATAACTGGGGACACCTTGACTTAGTAAAAGATACCATTCCTGGTATGAGTGTAGACAAAGCCTATGCCGAACTCATCAAAAAGAAAAAAGGAAAAAAAGTTATTGTAGCTGTTATTGATTCTGGAATAGATATCGACCATGAAGATCTAAGTGCTAATATTTGGACCAACAGCGATGAAATTCCTAATAACGGTAAAGATGATGATGGAAATGGATATATTGATGACATTCATGGTTGGAATTTTTTAGGAAAAGGTTATGATGAACAGCTAGAATATGTGCGGATTCTAGCTAAAGGTGATACGACTGATCCCGATTATAAAAGAGCGGAAGAAACCTATCAAAAAGAATATCCTAAGTATCAGGAAAGAAAAACGCAATATGATCAAATTTATCAACGTATAAAACGTGCCGATGAAATTTTAGCTGACCATTTAGGTAAAAAAGATTATACCAAAGACGATGTTAATGCCATCAAGACAGAAGACCAAGACTTAAATCAGGCTAAGCAGATTGCCCAATATATGTATAGTAACAATCTAGAGTCTTTAAATGCTGCATTAAAAGAAATTGAAAAGGATTTAGAAGGCATTAATGAACGTTTAAATTACCATTTGAACAAAGACTTTAAAGGACGCGTAAATGGTGACAACGCAAATGATATGTCCACAAAATATTACGGTGATGCTAATGTAAAGCCCATTAAGAAAAGTGAGAGTCACGGTACGCACGTAGCTGGAATTATAGCCGCTGTTAGAAACAACGGAAAAGGAGCTAACGGTGTAGCAAACAATGTTGAAATTATGAGCGTAAGAGTGGTGCCAAACGGAGATGAATATGATAAAGATGTGGCTCTAGGTATACGCTATGCTGTTGATAATGGTGCCCAAGTTATAAATGGGAGCTTTGGTAAAAGCTTTTCACCACATAGTGATTGGGTAAGAGAGGCTATTGCTTATGCTTCAGAAAAAGATGTGGTATTTGTGCATGCTGCTGGAAATGACAGTAATAATGTTGATATAGAGCCTAATTTCCCAGATGATAATATAGATGGTAAAGAAATTTCTGAAACATACATTAGAGTTGGTGCGTTAAGTCCTAATTATGGGTCAAATTTAGTGGCTGGTTTTTCAAACTATGGAAAACAAAATGTTGATGTTTTTGCGCCTGGAGCAAGCATCTATTCAACGTTTCCTGAGAATGATTATAAATCAATAGGAGGTACATCTATGGCAGCACCAGCGGTAGCAGGTGTAGCAGCATTAATTCGTTCTTATTACCCTAATTTGTCTGCAGCTCAGGTAAAACAAATTATTATGGATTCTGGGTTAGCTATAAAAAGAAAGGTTATTGTTGGTGGTGATGCACAAGATGTAAGACCATTTGCTGATTTAAGTAAATCTGGAAAAATGGTAAATGCATATAACGCCTTAATTATGGCTGCAAAAATGTCAAAATAATATCGTTTTAAATCTAAAAAGGTTGTTTGTGTTAAAATTCAAACAACCTTTTTTTAATTATACCCCTTTATGAATCGAATTTTCATATCAATAGTATCTATCTCTTTTCTATTATCATGTAAACCTACAACACACGTTTCACAAGTTACAAACAGCACAGCTTCTCAAGATTATATTCTATCTTCAAAAGCAAGTAGCACCTATTGGCAACAACATGTAGATTACAACATGGAAATAGATGTTGATGTAAACAACTATCAATACGAAGGAAAACAAACGCTTGTTTACACCAATAATTCTCCTGATGTTCTTAAAAAGGTGTTTTACCACCTCTATTTTAACGCCTTTCAACCTGAAAGTGAAATGGACATAAGATCGCGTACCATTCCTGATCCAGACTCCAGAGTTGGCGACCGCATTAGTAAACTAAAACCTAATGAAATTGGATATATTCATGTACAATCTTTAAAACAAAACGGTACTATTTTAAGTTACAAAACCGTTGGAACCGTTTTAGAGGTAGATTTAGCACAGCCTATTCAGCCAGGAGAGCGTGTTACTTTTGATATGGTCTTTGACGCTCAAGTGCCTGTTCAAATACGTCGTTCAGGAAGAAACAATAGTGAAGGTGTGGCACTATCTATGGCGCAATGGTATCCTAAACTAGCGGAGTACGATTATGAAGGCTGGCATACCGATCCTTACATTGGTCGTGAATTTTATGGTGTATGGGGAAATTTTGATGTCAAAATAGCTATTGATAAAAATTATACTTTGGGAGGAACAGGTTACCTGCAAAACCCTAATGAAATTGGTCATGGTTACGAAACAGAACCTGTAAAACCAATCGGTTCTGAAAAGTTGACTTGGCATTTTATAGCCCCTAACGTACATGATTTTACTTGGGCCGCAGATCCTGAGTATATCCATGATACCATGCAAGTTCCTAATGGTCCGTTGCTTCATTTCTTGTATAAAAGCACGATGCCTAAAGACAAATTAAAAAACTGGAAAAAACTACAGCCCAAAACAGTAGAATTGATGCAATTTTACAGTGAAAACATTGGTCAATATCCGTATGAGCAATATTCGGTAATACAAGGTGGTGATGGTGGTATGGAATATGGTATGTGCACATTAATTGCAGGTGAAGGCGAGTTTAATGGCCTTTTTGGAGTGACAGCTCATGAACTTGCTCATTCTTGGTTTCAATTTTTATTGGCTACTAATGAACTTACCAATTATTGGATGGACGAAGGTTTTACCGAATACTTTGGGGAGCTAGCTGAATGCGCCATTTTTAATAAACCTTTTGAAAAACCTACAAAACGCGTTTATGATATTTATTTCTCTTATGCCAAATCTGGATATGAGCAGCCACAAACTACCCATGCAGACCGCTTTTTTTTAAATCAGTCGTCATCTGTTTCAGCCTACTATAAAGGTTACATTTTTTTAAATCAGTTAAGCTATATTATTGGGGAGGAAAACCAAAAAGAAACCATAAAGCAATATTTTAAGGAATGGGCTTTTAAACACCCAACAAGAACAGATTTTATAAGAATAGCCGAAAAGGTTTCAGGGATACATCTTGACTGGTATTTAAATGATTGGACACGCACCACCAATACGATTGATTATGGCGTTAAAACAGTTAAAGAAAAAACCATAACCCTTGAACGAAGAGGTTTGATGCCTATGCCTATTGATTTAACCGTAACTTATACTGATGGAACTACTGAAGATTTTTATATTCCGTTACAAATGATGCGTGGTGAAAAACCAACCGCAGCAACCATTATAAAAGATTGGGCTTGGGCCTACCCGACTTATACGTTTGACGTTTCAAAACCAGTTAAATCTGTTGAAATTGATCCTAAACACATGATGGCCGATATTGACAGAGAAAACAATAAGAAATAATTCAATTTTTAAAAAAAAGCCCGTATTAATATAAATCGGGCTTTTCTATTTTTATAACTAAAACAAACTCAATAATTAATTTGTAATTGTAGCCTGATTAGCTGTCCTTTTTCTCTATTTATAGGTTTAAAAGAATCTTCATACCTTCTATTGGCAATAGTATAATTTGCCGTGAACTCAATAGCTTTATTTATTTGCCATTCGGCGCCTATTTCTAATTCTTTTACCTCATAACTTCTCGCATCTTGCTCAAATTTTTTACCTCCATCATAATACATAAATCGGGTAAATGGTGTTAAAATTTGTTGCTTAATACGTTTCATATACATAAGCTGAATATACCCACCATGTAACGATTCAACACCTATAGAGTGTGGTGATGGCACATTGGTAGGGTCATATTTATACTCAGGTCCTTGACCAAAATTATACTCTAACTGTACACCAAACGGTTGCGGATAATACAAGAAACTAACAGCCAACCGTTGGTCTCTGAATTGTTGATTTACGGCATCAATATCAGTTGTGTTTCCATTATCATCTCTTAGCTTAACCGCATCATTGACTTCGGTTGTTACATACTTTCCGGTATATCCTTGAACAGCAGCCTCAATAAATTGCCCCGATGGTAATTTTATGGGATAAGTAAATCGAAACGCAATATGATTAAGTTTATCTACATTAGGAATTAACGTGTTAGCCTTTTGCCCATTATACATCATGATATAAGCCATCCCATAGTCACCAGTTCCTTTAAAGCCTTTGTTCACAATTTCTTTTAGCAGTGCACGCTTCTCTACTGGCGCCCAATGTATCCCAATATTTAAATCACGTTCATCTTTCACAGCACTATTTAAAGGGTCGTTTCTATCTAAGCCAATTCTATTTTGTGACGATTGAAGATTTTCAAAACCAAATGGAATTTTACTTTGACCGCCTCTTAGCTTAAAAGCACCTGCTTCATCAATAAAATAATCAAAGTAAGCGTCTCTTAGTTGACCAAGGTTTTTCCCGTCAGAAGCAAAATCGGCTTGAAAATAAAAGTAAACTCTTTTGTGTACTTGACCAGAAACCTTTAATCGCATGCGCCTTAATGAAAAACCACTATATCCGCCATAGGTTCTATCGCCTTGTGGGTTTTCCATGTTCGGATTGGTTTTATATAAATCGTTATTTCGAGCCTGCATGTATCCGCCAAGCGTAATTTTATCATACCACTTAACTTTAATTTCTTGTCCGTTTGAAATACTAATAAATAAAAAAGTAACTAAAATTTTGAGGAGGCTCTTAGTTGTATTCATAACTATCTAAGGGTTTGATAATCAATATTACTCAAATATAGCTAAATAACCTACCAATGGTGTTAACCGCACATTAATACCATAGCTCTTTTTTATAAATAGAAGTTTTAGCCACGCGCTCTCTGTTATTAAAGAGGATATGCGAAGCCGTAATTTGTTTACTTCGGTAACCTAATAAGTGGAAGAAGGCCTTAGCAAAATACTTGGCAACCCTTAAGTTAACTTTTAAAATACCTTCCTTTTTATTTTCCCAGGAAATTCCAGGAAGAAGCACCAACACACTATCTGTTTTCACCTTTCTTAATAAAGCAGATAGTTTTAAAAAAAAGGGGTTTATTGGTTTAATAATAAAGAAGCCATCGGCACCTCGTTTTTGATACAAAGGCATAAAAATACTACCGTTATAAGGCGCCATTATTTCTGTTCCATTGCTTATGGCGAGTTTGGTGCCCTTTTTGACGGGTTGAAAACTTCTAAATCCTGTATGCATTTTAAACACGTCATCTTTTTGAATACTGTGCAAATAAACGACCTCAAAAACATCAAAGGTATTTGAAGCTTGCTGCTTTAGCTGTTCATGATACTTATTAAAATTTATAATAGCTTCCTTTTCTAAAATGCCTGAATAAACAAGCGCTAAATGAATAAAAGCGATACTATTGGTAATTGCTAGAAAATCATCATGCTGACCAGATTCAAATCCTAAGGACACATAACCCAACTGATTTATATAACTTAAAAGTGGCCCATTAAGGTATTCTTCTATACCAAGAACAATAGGTACTGGAAATTGTTTTGAAAACTGCCTATTGATTAAAGCGTCATTAATAGTAATAAATGGTAATGTTTTACTAGATGTAGTGTGTAAATCAATAAAATAAAAAGGTCCTGAATGCGTGTTTAAAATGGTATTCAAAATATCAAGCAATTCAATTAATTCGGTTTCATCATCATTTAAATTGGTTTTGCTTTTTAAGATATCAATATTCTGTTTCGTCCAAAGTCTGTTTAAATCATCGGTAATAAAACGCTGGTGTTTTTTTAGTGCTGCCAAATTCCCCGCTATACCATAAATGGTTCCGTTTACATAGGCTCTACTAACACCTGATAACGTATCTTTTAAAGCAAATACACCAGAGGTTTCATTGCCATGAATACCACCAAAAAACACCATGGTAGGTCCTGGTTGGTATCCTTGTATTTTATTTAAAATACGGTCAACTTTTATAGTATCGTCAATAGCTTTATTGTAAACATCAATCATGAATACCTGTTTTTAAGAATCAAAATCATTCTTAGTCACTAATCCTATCAATTTATTGTTCTTTAATACAGGGAGACTCCCTATTTTATGTGTATCCATAAGAGTTTTTGCTGTTTCAATCGTATCATATTGATCTATGGTAATAATATCTGTTCTCATCAATTTAGAAACACTATTATGCTTTAGTTCAGATTGATTGAGGTAATTTTCAACATCGGTCCAACTAATTAAACCAACCAAAGCACGTTCATGGTTTATTACAGGCATATGATGAATGTTTTTCCACTTCATCATGTTTAACACTAAATCAATACTATCCTTTTTTTCAACAGAAAAAATATCTGAACTCATAATGTGCTTCACCACTTTTCTGTAATTAAAATCGGAAGCATTTATAGGCCCCCAAACAGATACAGGATAGCCCTGCTCCTGTTTTTTATAAATACTAGCGGTAAGTACCTGCATAGCTTCATAGCGCTTATAAGATTTTAATAGCTCTCTATAATTTCTAACCATCCATTCAGATCCATTATTACCCTGTACTCTATTAATTATAATTTTTAAGTAATATTCAGCATCTTTTTGCGTAATTCCGCAGTGTGACAACCCTTTATAAGCTAAGGGAATAAGCTCATTAATTAAAAGTTCATGACTTGATACATAAGCTCCATTCCAATAAAACTGTGTAGCCATGCCATAGCGCGCAGCATTAAAAAAATTCGTCTTTACATCTTTAAAATCCCATTTGGTGTGTATATTTTTATATGCTTTAGGCTTTCCTAACATTAATCCCACCCAAAATACCATATTCGCTATTTCATCAACGGTTGTGGGTCCTGAGGGTATATAACGATTCTCAATTCTTAAATTAGGCTTTCCATCTAACACGCCGTAACATACCCGATTCCATGGATATACCGTTCCATTATGGAGCTGTAGAGCTCTTAATCTTGGCATCTCCTTGTTATGAATCATTTCAACACTGTCTTTAATAAAATCGGTAGTTAAAAAGCTTCTAAACCTTGATATATTATCTTTAAAGATATCAGAAATAGATCCTGTTTGCCAGCTATTACCAAAACTTACTCGAGATTGTTTTTCGTTTAATAAATAGGAGTTAGCACGTGTATCAACACTTTGGGTAAATAAAGCAATTCTGGTTTCACTCCATAACTCTTTTCCAAATAATATAGGAGAGTTGGTACAGGCGCTTAAAACAGGACCAGCTATAGCCTGAGCCCAGTTATAATTATCAACAAAATCTTTTACGGGAAGTTGCAAATGCATTTGAAAGCTAGTATTACACCCTTCAAGCATGACCGAATCGTGCAATAAATTAAGTTCATCTACCCCTTTTATATGAATATCAAAACTCTTTCTTCGACTTTGTTTTATGGCATCATTTAAAACAGCATAACGTTCTACATTCGTCATATTGCCTTCATCTACATTATTTACAGATAGTGATGGTAAAATCCCTGTCAAAACAATTTTAATACCATGTTTTGAAGCCTCTATTTTAGCTTTATTCATCAGGGTTTCCAATTGGTTTTGAAGTTTTGAAAAACAATTATTTTCAAGCTTATACGGCTCTAAGTTAAGTTCTAAATTATGGCTTCCTATTTCAGTGGTGAAATGATGATCATTAAGTGTTTTTAATACTTCTAATGATTTATTTACAGGTAAAAAATCTTCATTTACCAAACAAAATTCCTGTTCGGCGCCAATGCGCAAAACCTCATCTTCTATGAGATCTTTTTCAATCAATAAATCAAGCGCTTTTATATCATTTATTAAATGATGGATATAATTTGCTCTATCTTTTTTGGTGTTAAGAATCGCAACATTTTGAAACCCCATAATGCTGTATTATTTAGTTTAGTTAGTCTTAAAAATACTGAAAATCAGTTCGTTTAAATATGATTTTTATCATGGAGATTTATCAATCACTAAAACAAGTATCTGAAAGCATACATTGTATCAACATTTTTTTATAAGTTTGTGAAGTAAACTTTAGGGGTGTTCTATCATTTAGAACTGAGAAAGACCCTTTGAACCTGATATGGTTAGTACCATCGAAGGGAAAAGTTGAAAAACACCTTGAAATAGGTGTTTACATCTCTTTTCTTTGTATACCTGCTAGGTATACTATTTTCAAAAGTCTTTCTTATTCGCCCTTTAATACTACTTTGTAGTAAAAACACTTGTTATATGATTAAAATTAAGGTGAATCAGTGCGCAATAGACGTAGAAAACAACTGCGATGTATTTCAATTATTAGAAAAAATTGAAAGCCCGAAAGAAGGTATTGCTGTAGCTATAAACAATAAAATTGTTTCGAAACCACAATGGTCTTCTCAAACCTTTAACGATAACGATAGCATACTCATCATACAAGCTACTCAAGGGGGTTAAGCCACGTAATAGCTATAACAATAACAAATATCTAAAGCTTAAAAAAATTGAAAAATAAAGACACAGCACCACAACAGGGAAAGATTACCAGAAATCCTTTTCCTAATTCTAAAAAGATCTATGTTTCAGGTAAAATGCATCCACACATTAAAGTGGCCATGCGTGAAATTACCTTAAGCGATACCAAAGATTCCATGACAGGTAAATTAACCCCTAATGAACCTGTAACTGTTTATGATACTTCGGGACCTTATACAGACCCAAGAAAAAAAATAAGCGTTCACGATGGTATTGAGCGTTTAAGAGAACAATGGATTTTAGATCGTAGTGATGTGGAGCAATTAGACGGCTTTTCATCAAAATATTGTAACGAACGTTTAAACGACAGCAGTTTAGACCACATGCGTTTTTCGCATTTAAAAAAGCCTTTACGCGCAAAAGCGGGTAAAAACGTAACCCAATTACACTACGCTAAGCAAGGTATAATCACACCTGAAATGGAATACATCGCCATTCGTGAAAACCAACGTATTGACGAAATGACCGAAATCGTAAAGCAACACAAAGGCGAAGATTTTGGTGCTTCAATCCCTGCGAAGATTACACCAGAATTTGTACGTAGTGAAGTGGCTAGAGGACGTGCTGTAATTCCAAATAACATCAATCACCCAGAATCTGAACCTATGATTTTAGGTCGTAATTTCTTGGTGAAAATCAATGCTAACATCGGTAACTCTGCAACAACATCATCAATAGAAGAAGAAGTTGAAAAATCGGTTTGGGCTTGCCGGTGGGGAGCAGATACCATCATGGATTTATCTACAGGACAAAACATTCACGAAACCCGTGAGTGGATTGTACGAAACTCACCAGTGCCAATCGGAACCGTGCCAATCTATCAAGCTTTAGAAAAAGTAAACGGTGTAGCCGAAGACTTAACTTGGGAAATTTTCCGTGATACTTTAATAGAACAAGCAGAGCAGGGGGTAGACTACTTTACCATTCATGCTGGGGTTTTGTTACGTTATGTGCCTATGACGGCTAAACGTGTTACTGGAATCGTATCTCGTGGTGGTTCTATCATGGCGAAATGGTGTTTAGCGCATCATAAAGAAAACTTTTTATACACACATTTCGAAGATATTTGCGAAATTTTAAAACAATACGACGTAGCCTTCTCTTTAGGTGATGGTTTACGCCCAGGGTCTATTGCCGATGCTAACGACGAAGCTCAGTTTGCGGAATTAGAAACGCTTGGCGAATTAACCAAATTAGCACGTAAACACGAAGTACAATGCTTTATAGAAGGGCCTGGTCACGTGCCAATGCACATGATTAAAGAAAACATGGATAAGCAATTAGAAGCTTGTGATGAAGCACCTTTCTATACTTTAGGCCCATTAACTACCGATATCGCGCCAGGTTACGACCACATTACCTCGGGAATTGGAGCGGCAATGATTGCTTGGTACGGTTGTGCTGTTCTGTGTTATGTAACACCTAAAGAACACCTTGGTTTACCTAACCGCGATGACGTTCGTGAAGGAGTTGTAACTTATAAATTAGCGGCACATGCAGCCGATTTAGCCAAAGGGCATCCAGGCGCACAACATAGAGACAATGCTTTAAGTAAAGCACGTTTCGAGTTCCGTTGGGAAGACCAATTTAACCTTGGTTTAGACCCAGAAAAAGCACGCGAATTCCACGATGAAACCTTACCAGCTCAAGGGGCTAAAATTGCACACTTCTGCTCAATGTGCGGACCAAAATTCTGCTCGATGAAGATTTCACAGGAGGTACGTGATTTTTCTGCCGAAAACAAAGTAGAAGGCACCGAAGTGTTCTCGAAAGGTATGGAAGAGAAATCGGAAGAATTTAAAGAAAAAGGTTCAGAAATTTATTTATAACATATTTAGGGAGTTCCAAAAAACGGTTACACAAACTGTAACGGTAACCGTTTTTGGTCGGGCTTTCGGTACTCGCTTTTTACAACGTGCTCCGCTAAAGCTACGCACCTTGTAAAAGAGCTCAAACAAAACCTCAATCCCTAACTCAAGACGTTAGATTATGATAGTTTTAATTGCACCAGAAACAGACATACCCAACGAAATTGAAATACTACATCAGTTATTTCAAGCGGGTTTGCAATACTATCATTTAAGAAAACCTAAAAAAGACGGTAACGCATATTGCGACTATTTGAATCAAATCGATTCTAAATATCACGATAGAATCATATTGCATCAGCATCATAAATTGGTTGCCAATTATAATCTAAAAGGGATTCATTTTCAAGAAGCTCAAAGAGAAGCATTCGATTTAAATGGTAAAACGCCTATTTTAAAAACGGACTTTTTAAATGACTATGTGCAATTATTACATATAGAATCAGCCGCTTTAAAAGGGAAAACCATTAGTGCATCGTTTCATGAACCAGAACATATCGAAAACTGTGCTTTAACATTCGATTACCATTTGCTTAGTCCCGTGTTTTCTTCAATTTCAAAAACGGGGTATCAAGGCCGCGGTTTTGATGTTAATCAAATCGATAAAAACATAGTAGGTATGGGCGGTGTCACTACTAAAAATCTAAAAGCGTTCACAACACTAGGTTTTAAAGGTGTTGGTGTCCTTGGTGGTATTTGGCAAAGTGGTGCACCGATTTCAAATTTTAAAATCATGCAAAACTATTTTACAACTGTAAAAAGCTATATTTAAATGGCAGCACACCAGTACATATTATCTATTGCAGGTTTCGATCCCAGTTCGGGAGCAGGCATCACTTCAGATATTAAAACCTTTGAAGCGCATGGTCTCTACGGGCTTTCGGTATGTACAGCCATTACGGTTCAAAATGATGTTGAATTTAAAGCTTGTATTTGGACCGATGTTAAGGTGATTATCGCACAAATTGAAACGCTTTTTAATCGGTTTGATATCCCTGTGGTTAAAATAGGGATTGTAGAATCTTGGGCGGTATTGTCTCAAATTATAAATACACTAAAAGCCTTAAATCCTCACGTTAAAATTATAGTCGACCCTGTATTTAAAGCCAGTGCCGGTTTCTATTTTCATACAAAAGAACATCAAGAACGTTTAGATAGTATTTGGAAACAATGCTATGTCATTACGCCAAATTACGATGAAATTAAAAGCTTATACCCAGAACTTTCGGTTGAAGCAACTCTAGAACGCTTAAGTCAACACACCAACGTGTATTTAAAAGGTGGACATCGCGCCGATAAAAAAGGCTGGGACCAACTTTACCATAGCGCCATTGTTATGGTTAACCTACAACCAAACGTTGATAAAGTTTATGAAAAACACGGTAGCGGCTGTGTATTAGCTTCAGCTTTAGCATCAAACATAGCTCTTGGATACCTGTTAGAAGATGCTGCTAGACTAGCCAAAAGCTATACCGAAGCGTTTTTAAACAGTTCAGAAACCTTGTTGGGAATTCATCATCACATTAAAAAAACACAACACATTACAGAATGATTGTTAGCAAACTACATTATATAAGTCAGGGAGACGCTGTAAAAGATCATTTAGAACACATTCAAAAAGCATGTAGTTCTGGAGCCGAATTGGTTCAGCTTCGCTTAAAAAATGTTTCAGAAAAAACACTCTTAAAAGCTGCCGAAGAAGCGCGAGACATCACGGCACATTATCAAACACGTTTAATTATAAACGATCATTATAAAATAGCTAAAGCAGTAAAAGCAGATGGCGTGCATTTAGGTAAAACCGATGCATCGCCAACGGAGGCACGAAAAACATTGTATTCTTGGCAAATGATAGGAGGTACAGCCAATACCCTTGAAGATTGCCAAAACTTACTTGCACAAAACGTTGATTATATTGGTCTTGGGCCTTACCGATTCACGACCACTAAAAACAATTTAAGTCCTGTTTTGCGCTATAATGGTTACTTAACCCTGCTTGAAACCTTACAAACCCATACGCCTATAATTGCGATTGGAGGGATAACATTAGATGATGTTTCAGAACTCTTAACCACAGGCATACACGGTATAGCGGTTTCTGGAGAGATCACTAAAAATTTTAATAGCATCGCCGCGTTTCAAAAACTATTAAACGGCGATATTGTACATGAACAGGTCTGGAAACCTAACAAAAAGAATTAATTATGACAGACACACTAAAAATAGCAGATAAAACCTTTAACTCAAGGTTATTTACAGGCACAGGAAAATTTAGCAATTCACAATTAATGCGCGAGGCTATTATCGCTTCAGAAAGTGAATTGGTTACTGTCGCTTTAAAACGTGTAGATATAGAAAATGAATCGGATGATATATTGGTGCATTTAAAAGACAATCAAATTCATTTATTGCCAAATACATCAGGAGTTAGAACAGCTAAAGAAGCTGTATTTGCAGCACAATTAGCACGTGAAGCTCTTGAAACCAATTGGGTGAAATTGGAAATTCATCCAGATCCAAAATACTTATTACCAGATCCTATTGAAACCTTAAAAGCTGCTGAAGAATTGGTTAAATTAGGTTTTGTGGTGATGCCTTATATTCATGCAGACCCTGTGTTATGTAAACGTTTAGAAGAAGTAGGTACCCAATGTGTCATGCCTTTAGGAGCACCAATTGGAAGCAATAAAGGTTTAAAAACTATGGATTTTTTAGAAATCATTATCGAGCAAAGTAATGTGCCTGTAGTGGTTGATGCAGGTATTGGCGCACCTTCGCATGCTGCTTATGCTATGGAATTAGGTGCCGATGCTGTTTTAGTAAATACCGCAATAGCTGTTTCACAAAACCCTGTAGAGATGGGTAAAGCGTTTAAAATGGCTGTTGAAGCAGGAAGAATGGCTTACAATGCGAAACTAGCACCTATAAAACAACACGCCGAAGCGAGTAGTCCTTTAACCTCTTTTTTAAATGCATAATTTTAAAGATACTTTTAATCAGTATAATTGGGACGATTTAGAACGTGAGATTTATGCGTTTACATCGGCTGATGTTGAACGGGTTTTGGCAAAACAAAAAATCACTTTAGACGATTTTAAAGTGCTTATTTCGCCTGCGGCGAAACCTTTTATAGAACAAATGGCACAACGTAGTAATGCCATTACTAAAAAACGTTTTGGTAACACGATTCAAATGTATATCCCAATGTATTTGTCTAACGAATGCCAAAACATTTGTACCTATTGTGGTTTTAGTATGACCAATAAAATACGTCGTAGAACACTAACCGATGCCGAAATTTTAAAAGAAGCAGCGTATATTAAAAGTTTAGGTTACGATCATATTCTTTTAGTAACTGGTGAAGCTAACAAAACGGTAGGGGTATCGTATTTAAAACATGCCATTCAGCTTATACGATCTCAATTTTCTAATATTAGTATTGAGGTGCAGCCTATGGATCAAGAAGAGTACGAAACGCTTATTTCCGAAGGTTTGTATGCTGTTTTAGTCTATCAAGAAACCTATAATGAAGCCACTTATAAAATCCATCACCCGAAAGGGCGAAAATCAAATTTCGATTACCGTTTAGAAACGCCAGATCGTTTAGGAAGAGCAGGTATTCATAAAATTGGTATGGGCGCGTTATTTGGTTTAGAAGATTGGCGAGTGGATAGTTTTTACACTGCATTACATCTTAAATACTTGCAAAAAACCTACTGGAAAACCAAGTATTCCATTTCATTCCCGAGGTTACGTCCGCATCAAGGTGATGTGCAACCAAAAGTAGAAATGACTGACGCCGATTTGGTACAACTCATTTGTGCTTATCGCTTGTTAGATGAAGATGTAGAACTCTCAATGTCTACACGCGAAAGTGAAACCTTTAGAAATCATATCATTCATTTAGGTATTACCTCTATAAGTGCCGAGTCGAAAACCAATCCTGGTGGTTATGTGGTTGAACCAGAATCGTTGGAACAATTTGAAATTTCGGACGAAAGAAGCACCGAAGCCATAAAAAATATGATAAAAAGTCAAGGTTACGAAGTGGTTTGGAAAGACTGGGAGAAACACTATACCGAAACCCATTAAATCATGCCCTTAAGTAAAGAAGAACAAAAACAATACAGCCGTCATCTTATACTAGAAACCATTGGAGAAAAAGGCCAATTGCAGCTTAAAGCTGCCAAAGTTTTAGTTATTGGCTCGGGCGGGTTGAGTTGTCCTGTTTTACAGTATTTAACGGCTGCTGGTGTTGGCACTATAGGTATTATAGATAACGATAGGGTAGACCAAACCAACTTGCAACGTCAAATACTTTATACTATTGAAGACGTTGGAAAACACAAAGCCCTTTGTGCAGCACACCGTTTAAGTCTGCTTAATCCGTTTGTAAATTTTCAAACCTATACCGAAAGACTATCTCAAAACAATGCTATCGATTTGTTTGAAGCTTATGATATTATTGTTGATGGTACCGATAATTTTCAAACCAAATATTTGGTAAACGATGCTGCCGTTCTCACTAATAAACCCGTGGTTTTTGGTTCTATTTTTAAATTCGACGGACAAGTCTCAGTAATGAACTATAAAAGCAGTGCTACTTACCGTTGTTTATACCCAACACCGCCAAAACCAGATGCCGTACCTAATTGTTCAGATATTGGAGTTTTGGGTGTTTTACCTGGTATTATAGGCTGTTTACAAGCTAATGAAGTCATCAAAATAATTTGCAATTTAGGAAACATCCTCGCTAATAAACTACTCACTTTTAATGCGTTAAGCTTGAAACAATTCATTTTAGAGTATGAAAAAAATGAAACGATTTCAATTACCAAATTAGAAGAAGATTACGATTTTTTCTGCGGTGTTGCACCTCAAAAAAATGAAATTATTTATGAAGAATTACAAGCGCATTTGAACCGCTATAATTTATTGGATGTGCGTACAATTGCAGAACGCGAAGAAAAACACATAGGAGGGAAGCACATTCCGTTAAATGAATTACAAGAACGTTTATCTGAAATTGAAACCGATAAAGATTTAGTGGTGTATTGCCTTTCTGGTGGTAGAAGCAAACAAGCTATCAATCTTATTAAAAATGCCAATATCAATGTTAAACTCATTAACTTAAAACAGGGTTTAATGGGCATTTAGTTAGCATGAATTCGTGTATGAATACAATTTCTAGACTTCGTTTGAAGTTCTAAATTTTTCGTTTTAAAAGAGGTCTCGACTCCGCTCGATATGACATCATTAGTTTCTCTTAAACATAAAGCTATCTAGATCCTACGTTAATAATAGAATACTTTTTTTAAGGTGATTTTTTTATTTCACTACCTTTGAGGTTTAAAATTATTTCGCTTGACTTACACGTATCCTAAAAAGGAAAAACTTAAAAGCAAAAAATTAATCGATCAGTTATTTTCTCAAGGTAAATCGGTTTCGGCATATCCTTTGCGGTTGGTTTATCTTCAAACAGCATTTGACGAGGATGTTTTGGCTAAAACAGGTGTTTCGGTAAGTAAGCGTTATTTTAAAAAAGCGGTTGACAGAAATAGAATAAAACGTTTGTTAAGAGAAAGTTACAGATTACATAAAGCGCAATTTATTAACGATTTAGAAACACAACATGCCTTCATGATTTTATATGTAGGTAAAGAAAAACCAACATGCTCTCAAGTTGAAAAAAGAATGACGGCCTTGTTTGAAAAATTTTCAGACAAGCGCTCTAACCCTTAAAATACTTGATTATGAAATTATTGCTTTCTTATGTACTTATTGCCTTTTTACCTTTAATGTGTTCTAAATCGGCTTCAGAAAACTACAAATCGGAAGCTTATCTTGAAAACGAAGTTATTAATATCGCCGAAGAAGCTTCAGAAGTTAGTGTAGCTAAACCTTCAGAAGCAAAAAATAGCAGTCCTAAAATTATTAAAGAAGGTTTTTTACGCTTTGAAACACAAGATTTAGACAAAACTTTTTCACAAATAAGTAATAGTCTCACTGCCTATAAAGGTTATATCCAAAACGATTATACCAATAAATCATACAACCGAATTTCAAGACATTTAATTGTTAGAATTCCAACTGAACAGTTTCAAAATACAGTCGATGCTATTAGTAAAGACGTTACGTATTTTGATAGCAAACGTATTTCTACTAAAGATGTTACAGAAGAATTTATCGACCTTGAAGCCCGTTTAAAAACCAAAAAAACGTTAGAAAAACGGTATTTAGAGTTATTAGATAAAGCTAAAACTGTTGAAGACGTTTTAAATATAGAACGCGAACTTTCTAAAATACGAGAAGAGATTGAAGCTAAAGAAGGACGCATAAAATATCTTCAAAATAAAGTATCTTTTAGTACCTTAGATATTGAATTTTATAAATACACAGATGAAGCTCCTGTAACTTTATCATATGGCAGCAAAATGTGGAATGCTCTCAAATCGGGATTTAACGGAATTTCTCTATTTTTCTTGGGCTTATTACATATTTGGCCTTTTATACTAATACTTGCTTTTTCTATATTTTTCTTTAGAAAATGGCTTAAAAAACGTAAAAAATGAAACACCTTTTAAAAAAGCGATTTGTTATTCCAGTTATAGCAGCAGCCTTATTTTTTACTACTTCGGCATTTCAAAACGATTTTTTTGAAATCGCTAAACAGATAGAAATTTTCACCACATTGTTTAAAGAACTTAACATGAATTATGTGGATGAAACCAATCCTGGAGACTTGATGGATACGGCCATTAAAAGCATGTTGGCTGATCTTGATCCCTATACCAACTTTATGAACGAACAGGATGTAGAAGCAGCAAGAATTAATAATACGGGAGACTATACTGGCATTGGTGCCAAAGTAAAAACCTTAAAGGATAAGTTGGTTATACTAGAACCTTATAAAGATTATCCCGCTGATAAAGCTGGTTTAAAAGCGGGTGATGAAATTATAAAAGTAGGGAATACAGCCATTTCAAATTACAAAGATAATGCTGGCGATTTACTTAAAGGCTCACCCGATTCTTCGGTTGAAGTCACTTATAAACGCCAAGGTAAAACCCAAACTGCCAGTATAAAACGTGCCGAAGTGGCTATAAAGGCAGTACCCCATTTTTCTTTAATTAATAAGGAAACGGGGTATATTGTTTTAAGTCAGTTTAGCGACAAAGCTTATGCAGAAACAAATTATGCGCTTCGCGATTTAAAAGCTCAAGGTGCTCAAAAAATAGTGCTCGATCTTAGAGGCAATCCAGGAGGATTGCTTAACGAAGCTATTAAAATTGTTAATCTTTTTGTACCCAAAGGGCAGTTGGTGGTTACTACAAAATCAAAAGTAAAAAAATACAATCGTATTTATGTCACTCAAAATGATCCTATTGACACAAAAATACCTCTTGTTATTTTAATTGATGGCAGCAGTGCCTCAGCTAGTGAAATTGTTTCGGGAGCGCTTCAAGATCTTGATAGAGCTGTGGTAGTAGGTTCCCGAAGTTTTGGTAAAGGTTTAGTACAACGCCCAAAACAATTAACCTATGGCACCCAAGTAAAAATTACCATATCTAGATATTACACCCCTTCTGGTAGATGTATTCAATCTTTAGACTATTGGAATAGAAATGAAAAAGGGGAAGCTGTAAGAATTAAACAAGAAAACTATAATGCTTTTAAAACAAAAAATGGCCGACCCGTTTTTGATGGTGGTGGAGTTTTTCCTGATGAAGTTATTGGCGCCCCTAAAAATTCAACCATTACTAATGCAATAATCAATAGTGATTTAATTTTTGATTTTGCTACCCAATATTATTACACGCATAACATTGAAAATATTAATAATTTAGTATTGAATGATAAGGATTTTTTAGCGTTTAAATCCTTCTTAAAAACAAATAATTTTTCGTTTGAAACCGATACTGAAAAGGCCTTAAAAAAAGCCTTTGACGTATCAAAAAAAGAAGACCTTAATGATAATATTGAGCGCGATTATAAGTTACTAATACAAAACTTAAACCAATCAAAATTAATCGTTATTGATGAGAATAAAAACTTTTTACTAAAGCTTCTTACAGAAGATATTGTAAAAAGATATGTGTATAGGGAAGGTTTATATGATTACTATAAAATTCATAATCCTGAAATAAAAAAGGCAACTGAAATTCTTAGTAATCTGTCAAAATATGAGAGCTATTTGAAATAAATTAACTGTATTTTATCGATATAATTTTTATAACTCGTTCACTGGTCATTAATTCAACCTTGAAAACCCCTTATACGTAGACTTGTGGCATAATTTTCGATAGAAAATATTATATTTAGCCTATTACTTTTTCTACCATGAATAAATTATTAGTTGCCATTTTAATAATACTTAACAGTGTGATGGCTTTTTCGCAAGAGCAGCTCACCCATGAGGTTTATTTTGAAACTGATAAGTATGAGGTGCCTAGTACTGAAAAAAACCGTTTACTACTCTTTATTTCTAACTTAAATGATATAGAAATTGAATCGATATCCATATTTGGATTTTGTGATGATAGGGGAGCAGATAGTTATAATTTAATATTATCTCAGCAACGTGCTGATGCTATAAAAACGATATTTTCAAACAATGAAATTAGTGAAGATTTAATTTCCAATGTAGATGGAAAAGGCAAAGTTCTTTTAAAAATTGTTGAAGAAAAAGACATACTTAAAATTAGAGGGTTAAATAGAAAAGTTGAAATTATTGTAAAACCAAAACAACCCAAACCTAAGCCTATTGCCAAAGTAGAACAACCCATTGTTGAAAAAGAAAAAACCGTTGTTGATTTAATCAATGAAAGTACAAAAGGAGATAAAATAGTTTTTAAAAATATCCTTTTTAAAACAGGTTATGCCGCTGTGACGCCTGAATCAAAAAAAATTTTAAAAGAGATTGCTGATGCTTTAGTAGAACGCCCTGATATTTATTTTACTATACAAGGGCATGTGTGCTGTACCCAGTATACAAGAGATGCGGTAGATAGAAAAACTAAAAAGCGAAATCTCTCTGAGGCCAGAGCAAAATATGTTTATGATTACTTTGCTAAAAAAGGCGTAAACAAAAAACGAATGCGTCACCTAGGAATGCGCAGAAAATTTCCGTTGGGTGGTGATCCTAAATTTGATAGGCGGGTAGAAATTGTTATCACTTATGTTGATGACAAATTGAAATGATTACTATGGCAAAAAAAGCCAATTTACTTTTCTTTTTTGTTTTTTTGATTAGTATATCATGTTTTACTCAAATCACTTATGTTCCAGATGATAATTTTGAGCAGGCTTTAATTGATTTGGGGTATGATACGCCTCCTCTTAATGATCTTGTACCTACTGCCAACATTGCTAACGTAGTAAGTTTAGAGCTTTCAGAAAAAAGTATTCAGGACTTAACAGGTATTGAAGATTTTAAAATTTTAACCAATCTTAATTGTTCAAAAAACCAGTTGGATATACTGGATCTCTCAAACAATCTTAATTTAGTAGAAGTATATTGTAGTGGAAATAACTTAACATCCCTGAATGTTAGTAGATCAACTGAATTACAAAGACTTTGGTGTTTTGGAAATAACCTATCAGATTTAAATGTAATGAACAACACAGAATTAATATCACTGAGGTGTGAAAACAATAATTTAAATGAATTAGATACTTCAACCTTAACAAACCTTAATATTTTAAGCTGTGAAAATAATCAAATAACAGATTTAGATTTATCAAGTAGCACATCACTAGCAAGGTTATTGTGTGGGGGTAACTTTATTTCAAATCTAAATATTAGTAGTAATTATATGCTCACTTATTTGTCTTGTGAAAACAACCAAATAGCTTCACTTGATGTTTCAAATAGCAAAAATATTAAGGCCATACTATGTCAAAATAATCTGATTGATCGTTTAAATTTATCAAAAAACAGTAATTTATTAAACCTGAATTGTAGTAATAATGATTTATGCAAACTTGATTTAAGAAATGGAAATAATGGCAACTTAAGCCTCATTAATTTTAGTAATAACCCTAGTTTAACTTGTGTTTTAATAGATAATGCTATCGGAAACCATAGTACATGGCAGCCTGAAAATTATACAAATTATGTAACCTCTGAAAAAGAATGCGGAGTTACAGTTCCTGTGGATTATTTAAACAATTTTATTGGTTCCAATTATACCTTACCATATATTACCTACGGAAACTATTTTACGGCATCTGGTGGCAAAGGTAGTTTATTATATGCTGGGCAAAACATCACTACAAGTCAAACTATTTATATTTACAACGAAATAAATTGCTTTGATAATGAATCCCGTTTTAATGTCATTATTACCGATGATGACTTTATAATTCCTAAGTTTTTCACCCCTAATAATGATGGTACCAATGATACCTGGCAGGTTTTTGATGTTAACCACACAGTTAAAAATATTTTAATTTTTAATAGATATGGCAAACTACTAAAAACCATATATTTAAATTCTGAAGGGTGGGATGGTACTTTTAATGGTTATCCACAAATTACAGATACGTACTGGTATCACATAACATTAAATACAGGAGAGGTACTAAAAGGTCCTTTCACTTTAAAACGCTAATTTTCTTTAATCATGGCTATATGCGGAATACCATCTTCTAAATAAGACTCACCAACAGCTTTAAAACCACAATTAGTATAAAATTGCTTTAAATAACATTGAGCAGAAATCTTTATTAAATCTTCATTATAATAAGATTTAATAGCTTTAATTGAAGCTTCCATTATATCATAACCATATTTATGATTTCGTTCATGTTTAGAAACTACCACACGCCCAATACTAGATGCTTTAAAGTATACTCCAGGTTTAAATACCCGAGTATAAGCTACTAATTTTTTATTCTTAAAACCTAAAATATGAAGAGCCTGCTCATCTTTACCATCTATATCTTGATACACACAATCTTGCTCAACTACAAATACTTCACTTCGTAATTGCAGTAACTTATATAATTCAAGTGTAGTTAATTCTTTAAAAGACTTTACTTGTATCTCTAACATAGATTAATCTTGAACAATAATATCTTTCGCATCTGGTTTGCCGTACTCTGGTTGAATATTAACATGGTTAATATCATATTTTTTAAACACCAAATCTTCTATATCATGTAAAATAGCATCAAATTGAGAAAGGGTAATATCTTCATGAAAATCAATATGCGCTTCTAAATGTATTTCGTCTTCATTCAATTGCCAAACGTGTACATGATGCGTATTTTTAACACTTTCAAAAGCATTTATTTCGTCAACTATTTGCTTAATAGGTATATTTTCAGGGGTAAATAACATAAGCACTTTGGTAGAGGTTTTTAATAAATCGTACCCCATCCAAATTAAATATATGGCTATAGCTAATGTAAGTAAATTATCTACCCAATAGATTTGATAAAAATACATTAAAAGACCCCCTATTAAAACGGCAATACTCGCCATCATATCAGTAAATAAATGAAGGTATACACTACGCATATTCATATTACTTTCAGAATCTTTTTTAAGCAGTAATACACTGAATCCATTAGCAAGAATACCTAAAAGCGATAACCAAATAACTAAATTAGACTTAATATTTTCAGGTTCTTCAAATCTCTTTACAGCTTCAATAATCAACAAAATAGCTACAATAATTAGTGTAGCAGCATTAACAAAAGCAGCTAAAATTTCGGCGCGCTTATAACCAAAGGTTTTATAAAAAGACGCTTCCTTTTTAGTTAATTTATTAGCAACATAACTAACCACAAGAGATAATACGTCACTAAAATTATGAAGCGCATCACTAAGTAACGCTAAACTACCAGATAGTAATCCGCCTATAACCTGTGAGGCTGTAATTAATATGTTTAAAAATATAGATATTAAAAGATTACGGCCTTTTAAATCGGAATGGGTATGTGAATGATTATGCGAATGGCTTTGTCCCATTTAACAAGACAATGGAATTTTATTTATTCTGTTTTGATGTCTTCCACCTTCAAATTCTGTATTTAAAAATACATCAACCATTTCAAGGGCTTGTTGAATAGCGGTAAACCTAGCTGGAATACATAAAATATTAGCATTATTATGACTTCTTATTAAATGAACAATCTCCTTATTCCAACATAATCCAGCTCGTATTTTTTGGTGTTTATTAGCAGTCATAGCTACACCATTAGCACTACCACAAATTAAAATACCATACTTAGCTTTTCCATTTTCAACATCATCAGCAACAGGGTGAACAAAATCAGCATAATCTACACTACCACTCTTATCTGTACCATGATTTATAACTGTAATACCTTTAGATTCAAGAAGTTCTTTTATAGCAAATTTATAATCTGTTCCAGCGTGATCGTTTCCAATAGAAATTGTCATTTTTTAATTATATTAATAGGTTTCCACAAAGGTAGTAATTATTAACAATGTGGATGATAGTATTGATTACTTGTTAATAAGTGTTCATTACTTTCTAAAAGAAAAATTAGGAGAACATAAATATTTTTTCAATCAAAATGAGTCGTGAAAAATCCAAATATTTAATTCACTTTTTACAGCAAAGTTATCAGACTAAAATTTTAAAGCTATAAACACAAATCTTAAAAAAGTTATGAGTAAAATAGAGTTAATTTTGGTTGTTAACAACTGTGAATATAAAATTCAAAAAGGTTCTCTATTAGTATGTTAAAAAAATTAACATTGTTAATTACGTATTAATAGAACGTAAATTTAATATTATCAAAATAAATCTTAAAAAAGTTATACCAGTTATTAACACACTATAATAACCACCATTTATTTTTTTAAAATTTAAAAAGAAAATAGTATTATAATATATAATGTGGATAACTACATTTTAAGTTTAGATAATATGAATTTGATATGGCTTTAATTTAATTATTGTAGCTTTGTGAAAAATAAATAGCTAGTCTTCTCCTAAAAATAGAGCTGTTTAAAACTATTTTCCTGTATCTTAGGAAATAAATATGATTAAAAAAATTAATGAGTAAAAAGAGAAAAGGGAAATCCAGAAAGAGTGGTATTTCCAACCTAACAAATACAATTCTTAGTATTTTAAAAAAAGATAGAAATCAAGCATTTAATTATAAACAAATAGCGGCTAAACTTGGTGTGAATGATGCCAGTAACCGAAATCAAATTATAAAAACCTTAGCCAAACTAGCTGCTAAACAAGAAATTCAACAAGTAGAACGTGGTAAATTTAAAGCAGTTATTAATACTGAATATCATACAGGAAAACTTGATTTAGCGGCAAAAGGAAATGGTTACATTATTTGTGATGATTTTGATGACGATGTGTTCATTGCTTCAAATAATATTAATAAAGCATTGCATGGTGATGAAGTTGAATTTTATGTATATAAACGTAGAAAACGTGGTAAACTAGAAGGTGAAATTACAAATATTATTCAGCGTGCAAAAAGCGAATATGTTGGTGTTATTCAAATACAGAATAACAGTAATTATGCTTTTGTAGTGCCTGATAGTAATAAAATGTACAAGGATATTTTTGTACCTATCAATAAAACTTTAAAAGCTGATGATGGTGATAAAGTATTAGTATCACTTGAAGATTGGCCGGAGAATGCCGATTCACCCTACGGAAAAGTCATAAAAATTTTAGGGAAACCAGGAGAGCACAACACTGAAATTCATGCTATTTTGGCAGAGTATGGTTTACCGCATGAATTTCCTTATGAGGTAGAACAGTTTGCTAATGAGATAGATACATCAATTACTGAAGAAGAAATAGCGAAACGTCGTGATATGCGTAAAGATTTAACTTTTACCATTGATCCTAAAGATGCTAAAGATTTTGACGATGCTTTGTCTTTTGAGGTCTTAGATAATGGTTTGTATGAAATAGGTATTCATATTGCTGATGTATCACATTACCTTAAAGAAGGCACTATTTTAGACGATGAAGCTTATGAAAGGGCTACCTCAGTTTATTTGGTTGATAGGGTAGTACCAATGCTTCCTGAAGTGCTGTCAAATGGGGCTTGTTCGTTACGTCCTCATGAAGAAAAATATACCTTTTCGGCCGTGTTTCAAATGAATGATAAAGCTGAAATTAAACACCAGTGGTTTGGTAGAACGGTAACCTACAGTGATGCCCGCTATGCTTATGAAGAAGCGCAAGCAGTTATAGAATCAAAAACCAATCTAATTCCGGAAGAAGTATCGTTAACAGGTAAAGCTTATGAAACCGATCAAAAATTAGCTGATGCCATTTTAAAAATGGATGAACTAGCAAAAATTATGCGTAGAAAACGGATGAAATCTGGTGCTATTTCTTTTGATAAAGTTGAAGTAAAATTCAATTTAGATGAAGATAATAATCCAGAAGGGGTGTATTTCAAAACTAGTAAAGATGCTAATAAACTTATTGAAGAGTTTATGCTTTTAGCTAATAGAAAAGTATCTGAATTTATTGGAAAACAAACCCCTAAGAAAACTTTTGTATATCGTGTACATGATGAGCCTGATGAAAGTAAATTAGCAGCCTTACAGAACGTTGTGAGTCGCTTTGGATATAAGCTTAATTTTAAAGATAGAAAATCTACCACAGCCTCTTTAAATAACTTATTACAAGATGTGGTTGGTAAGAAAGAGCAAAATTTAGTTGATACATTAGCTATTCGAAGTATGAGTAAGGCGGAATATACCACGCATAATATTGGTCATTACGGATTAGCTTTTGATTATTACAGTCATTTTACATCGCCTATTCGTCGTTATCCAGATGTAATGGCTCATCGCTTATTACAGCTGTATTTAGATGGTGGTAAATCGGCTAATGAAGCAGATTATGAAGAAAAATGTCAACACTCCAGCACCATGGAAATGTTAGCTACTAAAGCAGAACGTGATTCTATAAAATACATGCAAATTCGTTTTATGGAAGATCATAAGGATCAAGAGTTTGTTGGTGTCATTTCTGGTGTAACAGATTGGGGAATTTATGTGGAAATTATTTCAAATAAATGTGAAGGTATGGTTAGTGTTAGAGATATGAAAGATGACCATTATGCTTTTGATCAAGATTTATATGCTATGGTTGGAAGAACTACAAAAAACACCTATCAATTAGGTGATGAAGTTATTGTAAAAGTGAAAAACACCGATTTAATTAAGAAGCATTTAGATTTTAATTTGATAGGAAAACAAGAATAGAAAGTTTATTTATTCATTTTATTTTGATGTCTTTTTTTCTCAACTTCGGAAAGATTTAAGCCTTTTTCTCTTAGAAATGCATTATGTTTTGGGCTTCCAATAATTTGAGAAGCATATACACCTGAATGCCCTGAAAACAAGTAAGCAGTAGAACAAGCTAAAGCTATAAACACCCCCGATTCTATGCCAAAAAGTTCAATACCCATAACGGTACATGCAATTGGTGTGTTTGTAGCACCAGCAAAAACAGCTACAAATCCCATACCAGCTAGTAAACTCATAGGCAAAGGTATAAACCAAATTAAAACATTTCCTAAAGTAGCACCAATAAAAAACAATGGTGTTACTTCACCACCTTTAAATCCAGCACCAAGTGTAAAAGAGGTAAATAAAACTTTTAATAAGAAATCATAAGAGTTTAAGTTGGTATTAAAAGCATCTACAATCGTTGGAATACCAAGCCCTATATACTTTGTAGTGCCCATAAAATAAATGGTTATAGCTAATATAGCACCACCAATAACAGGGCGTAGTGGCGGATATTTTATATGCTTCTTAAATAAATCGCTCCAAAAATGTGTTGATTTTGAAAAAAGCATAGCTACCAAACCAAAAATAATACCCGCTAATAAACACCATAACAGATTTATTGGTGTCATGTCTGCAACAGCGCTAATAGTGTAGTGTGTGTGTGATACACCCCAAATATCACAAAAATAATCTGAGAAAACAGCGGCTATAAAACTCGGAATTATAGCATCTAATCGTATTCTTCCTAATACTAAAACTTCCAGGGCAAAAATACCACCAGCTAATGGGGTTCCAAATACAGAGGCAAAACCCGCACTAATACCCGCAATTAAAACAATTTGTCTATCGCGTTTTGTAAGTTTTAAAATTTTGGTGAACCTATCTGCAATAGCACCACCTATTTGTACAGCTGTACCTTCACGGCCTGCCGAACCACCAAATAAATGCGTGAGTATGGTACCAAATAGAACGAGAGGTGCCATTCTAAAAGGGATAATTTTTTTAGGCGAATGAAATTCTTCCAATAATAAATTATTACCTTTTACCACACTGTTTCCAAATAGATGATAAGATAAACCAATAATAAAACCACCTACAGGAAGCAGTGCAATAATCCATAAATGATTTTCTCTCCAATTAGTAGCCCAGTCTAAACTCAATAAAAAGAAGGCTGAAACACTACCCACTAATACCCCTAATATCAAACAAATAACTAACCATTTTAAGAGATAAAAAAGGGATGGAATTTGCTCAACGGAGAAAATAAGTTTTTTTATTTGTGTACGGTTCATATATTGCGATAAATATACTAATTCTGGAAGTATAGCCTGCTACCTTTTTTAATAAAGCGAGTGTTTATAATTGGTAATATAAATTATTAAAATTTTTATAATTTATAATCAAAATATACTTACGGAATAATTATTGATAATTTTTATTTTAAATTATGCCCCGTATGATACGTTATATATTCATTATTACACTAGTATGTCTATCTATAAAAAGTACCGCACAAGACGCTATTCAAAAAGCTGTTGGTGAATTTTCAGAATTAAAGGTTTATGATTTGATTCAATTGCAATTGGTACCCGCCGACGATAATAGAATTGTCATACAAGGCGAAAATAAAAACAGTGTTATTGTTACTAATAAAAATGGTAAGTTGAAGGTTAAAATGAATATTGAAAAGGCTTTTAACGGATCAGAAACAAAAGTGGTTTTATATTATTCCAAACTTGATATCATTGATGTAAATGAAGGCGCTCAAGTAACATCTGATTATACTATAAAACAATTTGATCTTATTTTAAAAGCACAAGAAGGTGGTATTATAGACGTGCCTTTTGAAACCACATATACTGAAATTAAAGCAGTAACAGGAGGAATAGTTTATGCTAAAGGCTTGGCTAAAAACCAAAGAATAACGTTGTTAACTGGTGGTAGTTATATGGGAGAACACTTGGTTACAGAAAATACCGAAGTATCAATAAGTGCTGCTGGTGAAGCTCATGTAAATGGTTCAAAATTAGTAGATGTGAAGATTAGGGCAGGAGGCGATGTATTTATTTATGGTAACCCCGAAACCATAACAGAAAATACAGCCCTCGGCGGACGTGTAAAACGTATAAATGAGTAGTTAGGTTTAAAGCCTTCAAATAGATTATTTTTTATTTACTATCTCAGCTTTTGCTAATAAAATTAAAATATTTCTTTACTTTGTGTAAAGCCTCTCTTTTTCATGTTTGATGATATTTTAACAGCAATTCCTTTCGGGATTATTTTAGCATTTACTATTGGTCCTGTGTTTTTTGTGCTACTAGAAACTAGTGCAACAAAAGGCTTTAGAAGCGCTTTAATTTTTGATTTAGGCGTTATTTTGGCCGATATCATATTTATTTTAATAGCATTCTACAGTACCAACAGCTTAAGAGGTAAAATAGGAAACGACCCAAGTTTTTTAATTTTTGGAGGTGTTTTACTTATTGTTTATGGTATTATTTCCTTTGTTAGAACATCAAAATCATTTAGGGCAATTGTGAAAGAATATCATAAGGTTGAAATTCAAAAAGATTATGGTAAGTTATTTATAAAAGGGTTTTTACTTAACTTTATTAATATAGGTGTTTTGCTGGGATGGTTAGGTTTTATTGTATTAGGAGATTCTTTAACCACTTCGAAAAACGGCGGTGTGATTTTTATAGTGTCTATGCTGTTATCTTATTTTGTGTCCGATTTATTTAAAATACTAATAGCTAAGCGGCTCAAAGCTAAATTAACGCCCCGATTAATATTTAAAACAAAGAAAATTATTGCGTTAGTTATACTAGGCTTTGGTATTTTGTTATTGATACAAGGATTGTTTCCTGACGCTTATGAAAAGAATAAAGAAAAAATAGAACAAAAAATATACTCATAAAAAAAGCTTTCAGTAAATTCTGAAAGCTTTTTTTTTTGAGGCGTCGAGCGGAATCGAACCGCTGTAGCAGGTTTTGCAGACCTGTGCCTAAGCCACTCGGCCACGACGCCATTGTTGCTGCAAATGTAAAAAAAAAAGTCATTTTACCTTACATAAATTTACTTTTTACGTTTTTGAGTCATTTTTATCGTTACATTCTCAACATCACCACCAATTGGCGGGTTTATTTTGCTTACAGAAACCGTTGCGCGCTTTATAAGTTTATTGTCTTCAAATATTTTATTTAAAATACGTTTAGCCACAGTTTCTAGAAGGTAAGAAGGTTTGCTCATTTCTTCTTTAATAACCCTATTTAAAAAGACATAATCAACCGTATCATCAAGTTTATCTGTGTTAGCTGAGGTTTGCAAATCAGCTTTAACTTCTAAATCAACGCGGTAATCACTACCAATTTTAGTTTCTTCCTTTAAGCACCCATGATAGGCAAATACCCGGATGTTTTCTAATTTTATTATTCCCATTAATTTGTAAAAAAATCAAATATATTACTTAGTGCACTTGTTTTTGCTTTATAAAATTCTGTATACGTACAACGTTCACATGTTACAGCTGTAAATTTTTGGTTTTGCACATCAAAAATTTTAGATAATGTACCGCCTGTAGCTCGCATTTGCCCAATTTTATATGTGTTATGATGGCATTTTGGACAGGTATAATTTAAATTTTCCATAGTATTATATCTTTAATATTTCTGTTATTCAAGATATAGGTATTAAGAAATAAAGTATTGTTACGCTTATCAGATTTAATTGAGCAAAAATAGCTTGAATTTCCGTAATTTTGAGGCTTGTTTAGTTAAAAACCTCAGAAGATGTCTGAAGAAAGAAAATCACTCAATTTTATTGAGCAAATTATAGAAGAAGATTTGGCAAATGGTATGGCAAAAAACGATTTACGTTTTCGTTTTCCGCCTGAGCCAAATGGCTATTTACATATTGGTCATACTAAAGCCATTGGTATTAGTTTTGGGTTAGGAGAGTATTATAATGCACCAGTAAACTTACGTTTTGATGATACAAACCCGGCAAAAGAGGAACAGGAATATGTAGATGCTATTAAAGAAGATGTGGCTTGGTTGGGCTATAAGTGGGACAAAGAATTATTTTCTTCAGATTATTTTCAGCAACTATATGATTGGGCGGTAAAGCTGATTAAAGAAGGAAAAGCTTATGTTGATTCTCAATCAAGCGAAGCTATGGCTGAACAAAAAGGAACACCTACACAACCTGGAGTTGATGGACCGTTTAGAAATCGTTCTATTGAGGAAAATTTAGATCTTTTTGAGCGCATGAAAAACGGTGAGTTTGATGAAGGCGAACATATTTTGCGTGCAAAAATAAATATGCAGCACCCTAATATGCTGATGCGCGATCCCATTATGTATCGTATTTTAAAGAAGCACCACCACAGAACGGAAAATGATTGGTGTATTTATCCTATGTATGACTGGACACATGGTGAGAGTGATTATATAGAACAAATATCGCATTCATTATGTTCTTTAGAGTTTAAACCGCATAGAGAACTCTATGACTGGTTTTTAGATCAGGTGGTAGATCCCGATAAACTAAGACCAAAACAACGTGAGTTTGCACGTTTAAATTTGAGTTACACCATTATGAGTAAGCGTAAATTACTCAAGTTGGTTGAAGACGGTGTTGTAAATGGATGGGATGATCCAAGAATGCCTACTATTTCAGGACTGCGTCGAAGAGGTTATACGCCTGCAGCCATTAGAAAATTTGTTGAAACTGTTGGAGTTGCTAAACGTGATAATGTTATTGATGTTTCGCTTTTAGAATTTTGCATTCGCGAAGATTTAAATAAAACGGCACGCCGTGTTATGGCAGTTTTAAACCCTGTAAAAGTAGTTATTACAAATTATCCGGAAGATAAAGAAGAGTGGTTAGACACTGAAAATAATCAAGAAGACGAAAGTGCTGGTTTTAGAAAAGTCCCCTTTACACGTGAGCTATATATTGAAAAATCTGATTTTAAAGAAGAAGCCAGTAATAAATTCTTTAGATTAAAACTTGGTGGCGAGGTTAGACTTAAAAGTGCATATATCATAAAAGCTGAAAGCGTTGTAAAAAATGCTCAAGGTGAGGTGACTGAAATACATTGTACGTATTCTGAAGATACTTCTAAAAAAGTTAAAGGAACCTTACATTGGGTATCTATAGCACATGCTATTAAAGCTGTAGTTAGAGAATATGATAGATTGTTTATGGATGAAGCTCCAGATAGTCATCAGGATAAAGATTTTATGGAATTTATCAATCCTAATTCTTTGAAAACAATTGAAGCGTTTGTTGAACCAAGTTTAAAAAAAGCTAAAATAGGGGAGCGTTTTCAATTTCAGCGTTTAGGTTATTTTAATGTAGATAATGATTCTACGGCTAATAATTTGGTGTTTAATAAAACGGTTGGTTTAAGAGATTCATGGGCAAAGCAAAAACCAAAACCAACTCAAAATACTAATCCGCAACAACAAAGACCTCAAAAAAAGGCTATTGATGTTATTCAGCAATTGGGTAAAAAATACACCAACTTACCTGAAGCGAAACAGTTAAAAGTAAAATCAGAAATACTAGAATTAGCTAACAATGTTACTTATGAGGAATTAGCTCCTTTGTTTAATACGGCCGTTAAAAAGGTAGGAACGCGTATTGCGGTAGCTTTAGTGTTGGGTGTTTTATTAAAGCATGGTCATGAAAAAAATGAAGAGGTTCAAGCTTTTATTACCACGGCTTTGGAAGATAAAAATGCTTTATTAGTAGCTGAGGCACAGGCTATTTCTAAGGGTTGATTTTATAAAATAATATTTATGTATTGGTTTTTTAACTATATTTAGATACAAACTAAACGTTATTATTATGGAATTATTCAATCCCGTTGCCATGTTATTGGCAGCAGTTTCGGCCATGGTTGTCGGGTTTATTTGGTACAATCCCAAAGTATTTGGAACAGCTTGGATGACGGCTGCAGAAATGACAGAAGAAAAAATGAAAGGCGCAAACATGGCTAAAATTTTCGGATTAGCATTTGTTTTTGCCTTTTTGCTATCTACCGCTTTACCAGGCATTGTTATTCATCAAATGGGTGTGTTTAGTCTAGTAGGCGGAGACCCTGCATCGGCTTTACCTTCTTATGAAATTTTTATTACCGATTATGGTGATGCTTTTAGAACCTTTAAACATGGTGCTTTTCATGGGGTGCTTACAGGTGTTTTTATTGCGCTTCCTATTTTAGGTACCAATGCGTTATTTGAACGTAAAAGTGCAAAATACATTTTTATTAATGCTGGATATTGGATTGTAACCCTTGCAGTAATGGGAGCCATTATTTGTGGAATGAAGTAATTTTTGTAAACTTTTAACATAATTAAAGACTGAGAATTGTAATTTTCAGTCTTTTTTAGTTCTATTGAAAACCTTTCAAATTTATCGTTCAACCAGAGATCTCCCAAAAACATGGGATACCCTTGTAAAGCACGATGTGTTTTTACAATCTTATTATTTAGAGGCGCTTGTACAAGGTGGTCCAAGTAATATAAAAATATATTTTGTAGGCATTTTTTCTGATGATGAATTGGTTGGAGTTGCTATTATTCAAATTGTTAATTTGTATTTAAAAGATATGTTCAGAAAAGCTGAAGTATCCTGTGCTAAAGAGTTTTTTAGAAGTATCATTTCAAAAATATTAAAAGGTAATGTGTTAGTGGTTGGTAACTTAACCCACACTGGGCAGCACAGTATGTTTTTCAATAAAAAAAAGATAACATTAACGGAATATGCCGAAACTATTTATAAAGCTGTAACCGCGCTTAAAAATGATTTTTATAGGGAACACAGAAAACCAATTCATGCTATATTGCTAAAGGATTTTTTTGTAAACGAGATGAAATTGAAAAAGACACCTGTTTTTGATAGTTTTAATTTTCACGAGGTTAGCGTACAACCCAATATGATTTTAGAAACTAGAAAGCAATGGTCTAATATGCAAGATTATGTTTCAGATTTATCTAAAAAATACCGCGATCGTTATAAACGTGCTAGAAAGAAGTTAGGGGATATTTACTGTAAAGAATTAGATTTACATGCCGTGCAATTAAACGCTGTAGTGTTGCATACATTATACCTTAACGTTTCTAGCAATGCCAAGTTTAATAGTTTTATTTTACCCCAAGATCATTTTTTTGTTTTGAAACAAAAATTAAATGATAATTTTAAGGTATTTGGCTATTACTTGAACCATAAGTTGGTTGGCTTTTTTACACTTATTTTAAATAGTAGACAACTTGAAACCTATTTTTTAGGGTATGATACAAAACATCAATACGGCAATCAGTTATATTTAAACATGTTGTATGATATGCTAGATTTTGGTATCACACAAAGATTTACTTCTGTGATTTATGCCAGAACAGCTATGGCTATTAAAAGTTCGGTAGGCGCCAAACCAAGGCCTATGGTTATGTATATGAAGCATACTAATGGTACGTTAAATAGAATTTTAAAACCTGTTTTTAAGTTGATGAACCCAAAACAAGATTGGGAAGAACGACATCCATTTAAATAAATGAGAAACTAAAACTTAACTTTATAATATAAGTTCTAAGGAATAGAAATGAGTTTAAGAACGTTGATTTTAATTATTATGAATAGCTTGATATTATTAGTTATAATAATGTTGTCTATTACCTTTTACAATCAATTTTCAAATACGATAGATGATAGAATTCTCCGTCAGTTAAACTCTATAAAAACATTAAAAAAAGTTCAAATTGAAAGCCTATTGCAAAATGAATGGGATGCCTTTGTTAGTAATCATACATCAAGTGATTCATTAGACAGCTTAAATATCCATGTACCAAATGAGGTTATAAAAAGTTCAGGAATTTATGACTTCACAAACTATCATCAAGATGGAAATACCTCTATAGTTTTAGTGATAAAAGAAGGGTATGAAATAAAGACTAAGTGTATAAATCAGGATAAAATCACTGCAATATTACTGGAGCGTACAGGAATGGGGAATAGCGGTGAATCTTATTTGGTTGGTCAAGATTTCAAAATGAGATCGCCCTCACGGTTTTTACCTAAAAAAACGCCATCAAATATAGTAGTTAATACCAAAGGTGTGATAGATGCGTTTTCAAGTAAAAAAGAAAGTGGTAAAGGTGTGTTTAAAGATTATAGGGGGGTTGAGGTATATAGCGCTTATGGGTTTATAAATGTATCTAATCTCAATTTGGTTATTCTTTCAGAGATGGATTTAAGTGAGGCCACAGCACCTTTGCAAAAATTAAAAATCAGGCTTTTAGGTTTAATTTTCATCATCATGTTAGTAGCCATTGTTTTATCATTATTTCTAACAAAGATTATTACAACTCCAGTAATTAATATGCAGCGAAGCCTTAAAATTATGGCTGCTGGTGATTATAATGAAATAAATGAATTTAAAAAGGTTTCCAATGAAATAAGGGAAATGTTTGATGCTTTAGCACAATTAAAAAAATCACTTCAAGGTGCCGTAAATTTTTCTAATGAAATAGGTGATATGAATTTAAACGCGCAATATGAACCCAAAAGTGAGCATGATTTATTAGGTATGAGTTTAATCAAAATGCGTGATAAATTAATTGAATTTAGAAGTAACGAAACCAAAAACAGCATGGAAACCAAACGCCTATTAGTAGATGGTTTAGAGAAAGAAAGGCAACGATTAGCTCGTGAGCTTCATGATGGTATTGGGCCCATATTAACCTCGTTAAAGTTTTATATTGAAAATAAGATAGAAAGTAAAACCCAAAGGTTAGAAATGAAGAAAATAGTAGATGCTACTATTTCAGAAATTCGTTTAATGTCAAACGCTTTAATGCCTTCAAATCTTGATGATTTTGGAGTAGGAGCAGCTATGACAAATTTTGTTGATAACATTAAAAAATACTCCGATGTTGATATTGTTTTTGAAGATTTAACCAAAACAGAGCACAGTAAAATTACCAAAAATCAAGCTATTAATATCTTCAGAATTGGGCAAGAATTAATAAACAACGCTTTAAAGCACGCCAATGCCACACACATCAGGTTATCGTTATCTGAGTTTGATCATTTTATTTCATTTTTTTATTTTGATGATGGGAAAGGTTTTAATATTCATGAGGTAAAGCTGGGTTCTGGTATTATAAACATTAAAGAACGTGTTGATATTTGTAACGGTAGTGTTCAAATTAATTCCAAACAAGGAAGCACTACTTTTGAAATTGAATTACCTATAGACGATGAATGAAATTAGACTTATTATTGCCGATGACCATGAACTTTTTAGAAATGGTTTAAAAGAGCTCTTAAAAAAATATGATGATGTACATGTTGTAACATGTGTTGCTGATGGTGTAGCGTTTTTTGAAGCTCTAGATAATGAAAAAAATATTGATATTGTATTGCTTGATATTGGGATGCCTCATATGGATGGTTTTGAAGTTTTAAATAAAATAAAGGCTTTAAACGCCTCTATAAAGCCTATAATCATCTCAATGCATGATGATGGTAATTACATTGCTAAATGTGCTAAAAGTGGCGCATATGGCTATTTATTAAAGAATACAGATCAAGAAGAACTTATAAAAGTAATTAGAATTGTAAGTCAAGGAAAGAAATATTTTAGCCCTAGTATTTCAGAGAAGATGATAAACTTCATGTCGGTTCAGAGTGTGAGTAAGGATATTTTGTCTAATAAAGAAACTGAGGTTTTAGGGTTAATATCTGAAGGATTAACCACTAAAGAAATTGCTGCTAAATTATTTGTAAGTTCAAGAACTATTGAAACACACAGAGCTAATATCTTAAAAAAGCTTGAAGTGAAAAACACGGCTGAACTAATTAAAAAGGCCACTCAAATGAATCTTATATAGTGGGAGTATTGATATAACTTTTATGTTATGTTTCCAATTTTTGAAAATCTAAATGATTTTGTGTGGGGCCAGCCGAGTCGAGACCTAAATTGAAAAGAACTAATTTCAAGACTTCGAGACCAATTGTGAATTGACATCATGAATATTACGTTCTCATGTCGAGTTTATTTAGCATAATATCCGTATTTATACGGATACTATTTACGTGGTTTCTCATAGTCCATAACCCTTAGTTTTGAATGTAAATTTGTAATGAATTTAAAACGGAGAAATTATGAAGAAGTTAGTAGTATTATTTGCACTAGTATTTGTTACAGTAACCGCATTTGCACAAGACAGAAATGGTTTAACAGGGCCAGCGTACAAAAATTACAAACCAAGTAAGCATAAAACAGAAGCTAAACCTGTTTATAATGCAAACCATAAAATAGGTTTAACAGGGCCAGCATATAAAAATTACAAACCAGGTAAAAGCAGTAATGAGGTAGAATATCAAGTTGTTTCTACAAATAATAGTAAAGCAGGTTTAACGGGACCAGCATATAAAAATCATAAACCTTGGAAAAACAATAAGGTTTCAAATGATAACACAGTTATTGCAACAGAGAATGAGCTATAAATTACAGTTTGTTGGAATAAAAAGAAAAAAGCATTTAACTAATTAAATGCTTTTTTTATGTGCTGTTTTTAAAACAAGTTATTTTTCATTTTTCTTTTTGGCTTCTTTCATAGCTTCACCTATTTGATTACTTGCTGTAAAACTTGCCACCATTTCGTTTAGCATATTGCTTCCAGCCTGCGGTGCATTTGGCAGTAATATCAGGTTGCTATTGGTTTCTTCACCCAGAGATTGTAAGGTATCGTAATGTTGGGTAACCACAATTAATGCTGATGCTTCTTGGCTATTAATACCAACCCGATTTAAAACTTCTACAGATTCTTCTAAACCTCTTGCTATTTCTCTACGTTGATCAGCTATACCTTGACCTTGTAAGCGTTTGCTTTCGGCCTCTGCTTTAGCTTTTTCAACAATTAAGATACGCTGTGCATCACCTTCATACTGAGCAGCTATTTTTTCACGTTCAGAGGCATTAATACGGTTCATAGCAGCTTTTACCTGTGCATCAGGATCAATATCGGTTACTAAGGTTTTAATAATATCATACCCATATTCTATCATAGCATCATTCAATTCAGATTTTACAGCTATGGCAATGTCGTCTTTTTTAACAAAAACATCGTCTAGTTTCATTTTTGGAACTTCGGCACGTACTACATCAAACACGTAACTTGTAATTTGGTCATGCGGATAATCTAATTTATAAAAAGCATCATAAACTTTTTCACGAATTACTTTATACTGTACAGAAACTTTAAGGCGTACAAATACATCATCCAAGGTTTTAGTTTCAACAATAACATCCAACTGTTGAATTTTTAAACTGAGTTTACCTGCAATGCGATCAACTAATGGAATTTTAATTTGAAGTCCAGATTGACGAATACTTTGAAACCGACCAAAACGTTCTATAATGGCAGCTGTTTGTTGTTTGACAATAAAAAAGGACGAGATTAAAATAAAGAGTCCAATAACAATAAATGGGATAGAAAAATAGCTCATAATATGATTTAAAAAAGGTTAAAAAATGTGAATTACTAATTTAAGTTATATTTGTCATCAAACCTTACAAGATTCAATGAAAAAACAATTTTACATATTAGTAGTAATAACGACATGTTTTGTTACACTTGGTTTTGCGCAAAGAGCAAGTTACCAAATTAAAAATGGCTTTGCATTAACAGGTGGCCTCACGCAATTTGATATTATTACAGATAATTTTAAAACCAAATCTGCCAATGGATTTTTAGGAGGCCTGGCTGCCGAGGTTGATATTCCGAACAAGTGGTACAACATTAGTTTTGGTATGCAACTTTCTGAAAATCATTTAGAAGTTTCGGCCAGACCAGCCTTAATCAGTAATGAAGAATCTAATATAGAATACAAATTATTTGCAGCGCAGGTGGCGATGTTGATGCATATAAAAATAGTTCCATACCATTTTACTATTGATGTGGGTCCTATGTTGCAGTACAATGGAAAATTGGAATTGAAGGATGAAAACCAAAGTGGTTACTATATTAATAATTATACCAATCTTATGGCAGAGGATATTTCTAATATTTCACAGTTTCATTTCAATGGGGCAGTAGGGGCTTCTGCTGGAATAAAGAATTTCAAACTGAAAGCGCAATATATTTACGGTTTTACTAACATGCTAAAAAAGTTAGACAAAAAAGGACTAGATACATTAGGAGGAAAAGCGAATTTTGAAGGTCACCAAAGTATGTTGGTGTTAGGTGCTATGGTATCATTTTAAAAGCTCCTGTATTTTTAAATCCAACTGATTTACTAAAGCATTTGTGGTGCTTATATCATTTGATTTTACAGTTCGTCCTCGGGTATAGCCAATGTAATTTAACCAACCTTCTGATTGAATTTGTCGGCGTTTTGAAATAGTTTTAAATAAAGTATCATTTTGAAGTAGCTTGAGTTCTGTTTGAGCCGTATTTAGTTTTATTTCAGGGTATAAATCTAACAGTATTTTTTTAGCCATATAAAAATGACCTATTTGGTTAGGATGCACACCATCTGGGATAAAAGTACCATCAGGGTTCTGTTTTTTTAGGGCTATTAATTTTTTGTTTAAATAAGCATGTAGGTTAATGGTTTTCATATTATTAATTGACATTAACCAATTAGTATAGTGCTGTAAAACGGCATTATACTTATAGTAAGGATGCTTATATGATTGTGATTCAGAATCATTAAAAGAAATGCGGGTTCTTATAGGTTTTGGGTCAAAAACCGTTGGTGTTAAAAGTATAAGTTCTGCACCCGATTGTTCTACCTCATGCTTTAGTTTTTTAATACCATTTTTATAGTGATTAAATCGGGTTGAATCTAGCTTTGAATAAATGCCATCATTCATACCATAGCACGCCATAACCAAGTCGGGTTGACTTAATTTTAATGCGTCATCTAAACGATTGTGAACCCATGGTCTAGGAAACGGATGATTGGGTTCAGAATCTCCTGAAACGGTTTCACTTGATAAGCCAACGCTAATAATATTTAGTTTTTTATCTGGGAAGTTTTTTCTCAAGTAATAGTCTAAAAAGTCAACATATAACCCATGTTGCGTAATACTATTTCCTAAAATTAATACGGTTTTATTATGTAATGGATAGTCTGCTTCATGTTTCTGTTCACATGAAAAAAACAGAATAACACAAACAATATATACATAAAATAATTTCATTAAACTATATGCTAATAGTGTTAATAGCGTTTTTAATACGTTTGATGCTTTCTTGTTTTCCAATCATAAATATGATATCAAAAACATCAGGCCCTTGTAGTGCTCCTACTAAAGCTAACCTAAGAGGCATCATAACTTTTCCGAAGCCGATATTATTTGAAGTTATCCAACCTTTAATAGTATTTTGAAGTGTCTCAACCGTAAAATCTTCAATAGGATCCATTTGTGTAATAACCTCATTTAAAATATCCGAAGTACCTTCTTTAAAGGCCTTTTTAACCGCTTTATCGTCATAGGTTTCTGGTGCGATAAAAAAGAAATGACTCAAATCCCAAAAATCAGAAACAAAAGTAGCTCGCTCTTTTATCAGCTCAATGACGATAGCTATGAAGTTAATATCAATTTCGGCAAGTTCAGAGCGCTCTTGTTGAAAGGCTATAGCCAGCGCCTCATTACTTTGCTGTTGCATGTAATGGTGGTTAAACCATTTTATTTTATCAGGATCAAAACGTGCTCCAGATTTATTAACACGGTTCAAATCGAAAGCTTGAATAAGCTCTTCCATGCTAAAAATTTCTTGTTCGGTGCCCGGATTCCATCCTAAAAACGCTAAAAAATTAACCATAGCTTCAGGGAAATAACCATCCTCTTTATAGCCTCTTGAAGTTTCTTGTGTTTTAGGGTCTGTCCATTCTAAAGGAAAAACAGGAAACCCTAGTTTATCACCATCACGTTTGCTTAATTTTCCTTTACCAGTGGGTTTCAAAATAAGAGGTAAATGGGCAAACTCTGGTGTCTCCCAATCAAGTGCTTGATAGAGTTGATAATGTAAGGCAAGCGAAGGCAACCATTCTTCACCACGAATAACATGGGTAATTTGCATTAAATGATCATCAACAATATTTGCTAAATGATAAGTAGGCATACCATCGCTTTTAAACAACACCTTGTCATCAAGAACACTGGAATCTATTTTAATGTCACCACGAATAATATCTGTAAGATGCAGGGTTTGGTCTTGGGGTGATTTAAACCGAATAACATAGTCTTGACCCGCTTCTAATTTGGCTTGTACGTCTTCTGCACTTAATGACAACGAATTATTAAGTTTTAATCTGTTATGCCAATTATAAATAAATGTTTTTCCTTTGGCTTCATGGTCCTTTCTATGGTAATCTAGTTCTTCAGCTGTATCAAAGGCATAGTACGCGTTTCCAGATGTAATCAATTGATCTGCATATTGTTTGTAAATATGTTTACGTTCACTTTGTCTGTAGGGTCCAAAGTTTCCTTCTTTACCAACACCCTCGTCAAAAGGCATACCACACCAATTCAACGCATTAATAATGTATTGTTCTGCACCTTCAACATACCTGTTTTGATCGGTATCTTCTATTCTTAAAATAAAATCACCCCCGTGCTTTTTAGCAAATAAATAATTGAAAAGAGCGGTTCTTACTCCGCCAATATGTAAAGGTCCAGTTGGGCTTGGTGCAAAGCGCACACGAACGTTTTTAGCCATGTTTTGTAAATTTGTGGCAAAGATACAATTAACAGCTAATTATGAACCTTGTAAGAAATAAAATTGTAGTTTAGTTAGTTTTATATACTATAGAAAGTGCATTACTTTAATTATGAGTCATTTTGAAATCATTCAGCAAAAATTAGAAGCATTTATTAGGAGATATTATACTAATGAATTGTTAAGAGGGGGCATTTTGTTTTTTGCGATGGGCTTATTATATCTTTTGGTCACTTTGTTTATTGAGTATGTTTTCTGGATGGGTACTTTGGCTAGAACGTTGCTGTTTTGGATTTTTATTGTAGTGGAACTCGCTTTATTAACAAAGTTTATTTTTATTCCATTAGCCAAGCTTTTACGGTTAAAACAAGGGATAGATTATATTGAAGCATCCAAACTTATTGGGAAACATTTTCCCGAGGTTAATGATAAGCTTTTAAACGTTCTGCAATTAAGTGCTGAACAGGAACATTCTGAATTGTTACTGGCAAGCATTGAACAAAAATCTTCTGCATTAACACCTATTCCTTTTAAGCTGGCTGTTAATTTTAAATCCAACTTGTCTTATTTAAAGTATGCGGCTATTCCTGTGGTAATCATTTTGGCTTCCTTAGTGTTTGGAAATTTGAGTTGGTTTAAAGATAGTTATGAGCGGGTTACGCATTACAAAACGGCTTATGAACCACCAGCACCATTCCAATTTTTTATTGATAATAATGATTTAAAAGCCATTGAAAATCAAGATTTCAGACTTTTAGTAAGAACCATTGGTGAGGTGTCACCAGAAAATGCTAAAATTAGTTATAATGATGAAACCTACTATTTGCAACAGTTAGGTGTTGGAGTTTTTGAGTATGTGTTCGCTAAACCAAAAGCAAACATCCGTTTTCAACTTGTAGGTAATACAATTGTCTCTAAGCCTTATATTTTAGAGGTGGTAGCAACCCCTTCTATTATTGATTTTGAAATGCAGATTGACTACCCAAGTTACACCTTAAAACCCGATGAGGTTGTTACCAGCACAGGGAATGCTACGGTACCAGAAGGTAGTCAGATAAAATGGATTTTAAAAACCAAAGCTACGGAAGAGGTTGTCATGCTTACACAGGATACTATCTCTTTTAAAAAAGAAAAGGAAGATCTGTTTACAACGTCAAAAAAGGTGTTAAAAGATTTTGCATATAGCTTAAGTACGAGTAATGAAAATTTAAAGGATTTTGAAAAATTAGATTTTACTATCAATAGTATTAAGGATGAACATCCTGAAATTTCTTTAAGGATGACAATTGATAGTACCAACCATCAAAGCTTATATTTTTATGGTCAGGTAAGTGATGATTATGGTTTAAGCAAATTGCAACTAGTGTATTATCCTCAAGGAACTGAAGCTGAAAAGGAAAAGGATATCATACCACTAACCAAAGCAAATATTCAAGATTTTATTAGTGTATTCCCTAATAATTTAAACATTGAACCAGGTATTCCTTATGAATTATATTTTCAAGTGTTTGATAATGATCAGGTTAATGGTCATAAAAGTGTAAAGAGTAACATTTATACATACAGAAAACTCACCAAGGAAGAAGAGGAGCGTAAGAATTTAAAGGAGCAGGAGAAGTCCATTGAGCAATTAAGTAAATCTTTAAACAAGTTTGATGAGCAGGAAGAAAAGCGAATAGAAGTAACCCAAACTCAGAAAGAAAAATCCAACTTAAATTTTAACGATAAAGGTAAACTCAAGTCATTTTTAAAGCGACAAAAAGAGCAGGATGAAATGATGAAGGAGTTCAATAAAAATTTTCAAAAGCGTCTTGAGGAGTTTGAAAAAGAACATATAAAAAATGATCAATTTACAGAGGATTTGAAAAAGCGCCTTGAAGAGAATGAAAAAAAATTAGAACAAGATGAAAAGTTGCTAAAGGAAATTGAAAAGATTCAGGAAAAAATAGGAAAGGAGGAATTAATCAATAAATTGGATGAGCTTGGTAAACAAAATAAAAATAAAAAGCGAAGCCTTGAGCAATTGTTAGAGTTGACTAAGCGGTTTTATGTAGAGCAGAAGCTAGAGAAATTAAAACGTGATTTAGATAATTTATCTGAAGCTCAAGAGAGCTTATCTTCAAAAGACCAAAAGGAAAACACAAAGGAAACCCAGGATAATTTAAATAAAAATTATAATCACATTTTAGAAGAATTAAATCAATTAGAAAAAAGTAGTAAACAGCTTAAAAAACCGATAGACATTCCAAGAGATCAGCTAGACGAAAATGAAGTTAAAAAGGATCAAGAGTCAGCTTCAGATTTTTTAGAAGAATTAGAGGAGCAAGATACGCAAGAGCTGAAAAATGAACGTTTCAAAAAGGCTCAGAAGCAACAAAGAAATGCCGCCATAAAAATGAAGGAATTAAGCAAAAAGATGCAGAAAAGTATGCAAGCGTCTGGTGGCGAGCAAATACAAGAAGATATGGAAATGTTGCGACAGGTTTTAGATAATGTGGTGTTATTCTCTTTTAATCAGGAAGCTTTGATGAATAAGTTTAAACAAGTAGATCCTGAACATAATGAACTTGGAAAATATTTAAAGAAACAAAACAGTTTGAGAGAGCATTTTGAATATATTGATGATAGTTTATTTGCCTTGTCTTTGCGCCAACCTAAATTATCAGAGGAGGTTAATAAGGAAATTACAGAGGTATATTATAATATTGATAAAGTGTTACAAGTTATGGCAGATGGCCAAATGTATCAAGGTATATCAAGTCAGCAATTCACAGTAACTGCAGCTAACAATCTAGCCGATATATTAAGTGACATTCTTGATAATATGCAAGAAAGTTTAAGTATGTCGGAAGGACAAGGTGGACAAGGAGATATGCAATTGCCTGATATCATTATGAGCCAGGAAGAGTTAAATAAAATGATGGAAGAAGGTATGAAGCAAGGTCAAAGTAAAGGTGATCAAACACCTGATAAAGGAAAACAAGGTAATAATACAGAAAATAACGAAGAGGGTGAGAGTAAAGGAGAGAAAAAAAATGGATCAAATAAAGTAGATGAAGAAGGTTATGAAGAAGGACAAGAGGCGTTGATTTATGAAATATACAAACAACAGCAAGAGTTAAAGGAAGCTTTAAGAAAAAGAATGGTTAAAGAGGGTTTTAAAGGCAATAGTGAGGCGTTGATTAGACGAATGGAACATATTGAAATGGATCTTCTTAATAATGGAATTACCAATGAAACCCTAAATAAAATGTTAGATTTAAAACACCAATTATTGAAGTTAGAACGTGCGGTGTTGGAGCAAGGGGAGGATGATTCTAGAGAGTCAAACACAAATAAGAAGGTGTTTCAAAGTCAAGACAATGATGATATTGAAAGAGCGAAACAATATTTTGAGTCCACTGAAATATTAAATAGACAAAGTTTACCTTTGCATTCAAATTACAAAGAAAAAGTTAAAGCGTATTTTAAGAACGGTAATGATTGAATTTAATTACGAAACGGATTTTAAACTTAATGATGAAGCGCGTGTTGGATTTTGGATTACGGATGTTATTTCTAAGGAAGGATTCAAGCTTGAAGAGGTGAATTATGTGTTTTGTGATGACGCATATTTACACCGGTTGAACGTTGAGTTTTTAAACCACGATACACTTACAGATATCATTAGTTTTGATTATTGTGTAGGCCACATGATTCAAGGTGATATTTTTATTTCTGTAGAACGTGTTAAAGATAATGCTAAGGATTATGAAACTGATTTTAACGAAGAGCTACGCCGTGTTGTAGTTCATGGTATTTTACATTACTGTGGATATAAAGACAAATCAAAGGAAGACGCCCAGTTAATGCGTGAAAAGGAGAACCTCTATTTAGAGTTATATAATTCTTATGTTAATTAAGTGTATATTTGCACGCTAAAATAATGAGTGTTCCACGTGGAACAGTTTGCTGGTTTTAGGAAAATAATAATCTGAATAATTTCTATTATGTTTAATGATGTTTATGATGTTGTAGTTGTAGGGGGTGGTCATGCAGGGTCTGAGGCTGCGGCTGCTGCCGCAAACATGGGTAGTAAAACACTGTTAATTACCATGAATTTGCAGAACATAGCGCAAATGTCCTGTAATCCTGCCATGGGAGGAATAGCTAAGGGTCAAATTGTTAGAGAAATTGATGCTCTGGGTGGTTACAGCGGTATTGTGTCTGATACTTCAGCTATTCAATTTAAAATGCTTAATAAATCTAAAGGACCTGCTATGTGGAGTCCTAGAGTACAAAGTGATAGAATGCGTTTTGCTGAAGACTGGAGAATGATGCTTGAACAAACTCAGAACCTCGATTTTTACCAAGAAATGGTCTCTGGATTGTTAATAGAACAAGGTGCAGTAGCAGGAGTGAAGACCTCATTAGGGGTGGAGATTAAAGCTAAATCGGTGGTCTTAACTAATGGTACTTTTTTAAATGGATTAATTCATATCGGTGATAAAAACTTTGGTGGCGGAAGAGCTGGTGAAAAATCGGCAACAGGCATTACAGAGCAGTTGGTTGATTTAGGTTTTGATGCCGGTAGAATGAAAACAGGAACACCGCCTCGGGTAGATGGAAGATCATTAGATTATAGTAAAATGATTGAACAGCCTGGTGACGAACAGCCTGAGAAATTCTCTTATTTAGATGTAACCAAACCACTAGAAAAACAACGGTCATGTTATATGACATATACCAGTCTTGAGGTGCATGATTTATTGCGCGAGGGCTTTGATAGGTCGCCTATGTTTAATGGTAGAATTAAAAGTTTAGGGCCTCGTTATTGTCCGTCTATTGAGGATAAAATTAATCGTTTTGCTGATAAAGACAGACATCAGTTATTTATTGAACCAGAGGGTTGGCACACGTGTGAGGTTTATGTGAATGGGTTTTCTACCTCGCTTCCAGAAGATGTACAATTTAAAGCATTGCGATCTGTAGAAGGTTTTGAACAAGTAAAGTTTTTTAGACCAGGTTATGCTATTGAATATGATTATTTTCCACCTACACAATTGAAACATACGTTAGAAACGAAAATAGTGAGTGGCTTGTTTTTTGCCGGCCAAATTAACGGTACTACAGGTTATGAAGAAGCTGCTTCACAAGGATTGATGGCCGGAGTAAATGCAAGTTTGAAAGTGCAAGAAAGAGATCCTTTTATTCTTAGAAGAGACGAAGCATATATAGGAGTGTTGATAGATGATTTAATCACAAAAGGCACTGAGGAGCCTTATAGAATGTTTACATCACGGGCTGAATATAGAACCTTGTTGCGTCAGGATAATGCTGACTTAAGGTTAACACCAAAAGGGTATGATCTTGGTTTGGCTTCAGAAAAACGCTTAAAACGTATGGAAGCAAAGCACGAAGCCGCATCAAAATTTGTTAAGTTTTTTGAAGAAACAAGCGTGAAACCGGAAGAAATAAATCCTGTTTTAGAAGATAAAGGATCGGCTCAAGTTAAACAATCTGGTAAGTTGTTTAAGATCTTCGCAAGGCCTAATATTGATATGAGTGATATCAGAAAAATAGATTCTGTAGAAGCTTACATTCAAGAGCATAATCTAGATAATGAAATTATAGAACAAGCAGAAATTCAGGTTAAATATTCGGGATATATTGCTAAAGAAAAAAATAATGCGGATAAATTGAGTAGGTTGGAGTATGTGAAAATACCAGATAATTTTGATTATTCTCAAATAAAATCTATGAGTTTTGAGGCTCGTGAGAAGCTAAAAAAAATACAGCCTACAACGGTGTCTCAAGCATCCAGAATTAGTGGTGTGTCTCCAAACGATATTTCTGTGCTACTAGTTTACATGGGTAGATAATGAGAAGATATTAAAATGTTCCACGTGAAACATTTTAATGTTCTCGTGTTTTTCATCATAAAAAAGGTACAATTAGCATTCATATTTTTAATGTTTTTATTTTTTATTTATCCATGACTGGTTTAAAATCAAAACAAATTTTTTTAAAAGTAAAAGATCATTCTGTTTCTGGAGAGCTTTTTAGTTTGATTGAGCATCCAGAATTTGGATTTTTAGAAACAAGCCCTCAACCGAGTTCTGATAAATTATCAGCATATTATAAAAGTGAAGATTATATTTCTCATACAGATGCTAAAAGAAATTTGTTTGAAAAAGTTTATCATGTGGTTAGAAGTATTTCTTTAAAACGTAAACTTAGCTTAATTCGCTCATTTGCTTCTGATGAAAAATATTTGTTGGATGTGGGTTGCGGAACGGGTGATTTTTTACAGGTAGCACAAAATAATGGATGGCAGGTGGCAGGTATTGAGCCAAATCAACAGGCTAGGGGTATTGCTAATTCAAAAACAAACCATGCGGTTTTTGATATTGATCAGCTTTCAAAATTTGAAGAAAATAGTTTTGATGTCATTTCTCTTTGGCATGTTCTTGAGCATTTACCAGATTTGAATCATCAGATAAAACGCTTTAAAGAACTTTTAAAACCAGATGGTCGATTGATAATTGCTGTTCCTAATTATAAAAGTTATGATGCTCAATTTTATAATGCGTTTTGGGCAGCATATGATGTGCCTCGTCATCTTTGGCATTTTAATAAAACCTCAATGTTTAAATTAATGGGGTCTTTTGGTTTAAAGGTTACAAAAGTTAAACCCATGTGGTTTGACGCATTTTATGTTTGTATGTTATCTGAAAAATATAAATCTGGTAAATTAAGTTTTATTAAAGGTTTTTTTATTGGGTTAGTGTCAAACTTGAAAGCCATAGTGTCAAAAGAAGTTTCTTCAGTCATTTATATCATTAAAAATTAAAAAATCGCATTTGAGTCGTTGTTTTGCGTTTTTATAGCCTGTAAAAGGGAAACACTAAGCGTTTTTTTAAAACTAGCTTAAAAGGCTTTATTTGGTTTTATTTTTAATAATTTTGATTTATTGATATTTTTTATTTAATAGATTTTTTTTATACGTTAAATTCCAAACAAATTCAAACAAACTTTACGTGTGCTTTGCTAAATTTGTCGCGATCAAATAACAATTAAATGAAACATATATTTTACGTAGTAGTAGTATCTCTAGTTTTCGTGTCTTGTCAGCAGAACAAAATTGGGTTTATTGATAACGGGACTGTTATAAATGGATTTCAAAAAAAGAAAGATGTAGAGGCTAAATTTCAAAGTAAAGAAGAAGCCTTTAGAAAAAAAGCTGATAGCATTAGTAAGGCTTTTGAGTTAGAGGTAAAAGAAACGCAAACAACAGCAAGGAAATCTTCTCAAGTTAAGGCTCAAGAATTAATGAGTGGGTTGCAACAAAAACAACAAATGTTACAACAGCAAATGCAGTTTGAACAGCAACAGTTAACACAAGCCTTTCAGGCGGAAATAGATTCGGTTATTGTTGATGTGAAAGCATTTGTTAAAGAATACGGAAAGAAAAACGGCTATAATTTCGTGTTTGGAACCAGTGAGAATGCGGCATCCGTATTATATGGCGAAGAGCAAGCCGATTTGACTGAAATTATATTGAATGCATTAAACGAGGACTATAATAAAGAATAATCTTACGTATTTAAAAAATATAAGCCTTTATAAGAACGCTCTTGTAAAGGCTTTTTTTATTCTGCTTTTTTATGTAATAAGCGGGTCAATTTTATTGATAAATCGGTCAAGATTATTTTTGAATTACCGTTTCGCTCTATGTGGTAAATGGCCTCTTGTAATTCGTTACTTATATCCATAATGTTATTACCATGAACAAAAGGCGCAAAGTTTTCTAGCTTAAATTTTTCCGTCTTTGGTTCAAAAAAGACCAAATCTGTTGCTCTATAGTTCAGTAAAAGTGCTTGGCGAAAAAAATCCAAACAAAAATTCAAGAATTGTTTCTGGGTTTCACGTCCTGTTTTAGCAATATCTTCACTCCATGAAATTAAATCATGTATGGCGGCTTTATTTCCTTTTGCTTTAAAAGCACTTCGTATCCAGAAAATAAACCAGGTTTCAAATTGTGTGTCTTCAGAATCATGATACACTAAATCACAGGCCTTATTATAATTACCATTGGCTTGATGCGCTATTTTAGTGGCAACATTTAGCTCTAAACTATAGTGCTTTATCAAAGCGTCTTTGATTACATCCTCAGATAACGGAGGAAAATGCAGTATTTGGCAGCGTGATTTTATGGTGTTTATTATTTGTTCCTCATCTTCTGCTATTAAAATAAAAATAGTGTTATTTGGAGGCTCTTCAATGAGCTTTAACAGCTTATTGGCACAAGCAGAATTCATTTTTTCGGCCATCCATATAAGCATGACTTTATAACCGCCTTCATATGATTTTAAAGTTAAAGACTTCACAATTTCTTGTGCTTCGTCAACACTAATTAAGCCTTGTTTATTATCAACACCTAGTAGTTTATACCAATCAAACAAATTACCATAAGGTTGCTCATGCAACAGCTGACGCCACTCTTCAAGATAAAAACTGGAGACTGGATGGCTTTTTACTTTATCACTTGTAGTTACAGGAAAAGCAAAATGCAAATCAGGGTGAGAAAAGTTTTTAAACTTTAAATTACAAGCTGTATTACCCCTGTTATTCTCCCCATTTATGTTTGAACACAATATATACTGGGCGTATGCTAACGCCATAGGTAACGTGCCGGAGCCTTCTCTACCAACAAATAATTGGGCGTGTGGTATTCTACCATTATCAGCACTTTGCGTTAAATGATTTTTTATATGTTCCTGTCCTAAAACATCTGTAAATAGCATGAGGCAAAAGTAAATGAATTTTTTAATTTAAAAATGAGCCTATATAATTAAAACAATTTTGAAAACGAGTTGTTCTTGGTGTTCTAATTAAATACGTAATAGATAGAAACATATTTAGTGTGGTGTTATAATCATTTAATTAAATTTTTAAAAATCTTTTCGCACTTCAAACGTTTTCGTGAAAAATGTCATTTTTTAGCACTCTTTAATTAGTTACCTTTGTGAGAAACAATAAATAAGACAAAATTTATATAGAATGAAAACCCTTAATGATTTTAATTTCGAGAATAAAAAAGCATTAATTCGAGTTGACTTTAATGTACCCTTAAATGAAAAATTTGAAGTTACAGATACCACGAGAATTGTATCAGCAAAACCAACTATTATTAAAATATTAGAAGATGGCGGAAGCTGTATTTTAATGTCGCATTTAGGACGACCAAAAGGGTTTCAAGACGAATTTTCATTAAAACACATTGTATCTACAGTATCTGATATTTTAGGTGTTGATGTGAAGTTTGTTCCAGATTGTATTGGCGCTGATGCTGAGGAAGCAGCAGCAAACTTAAAACCAGGAGAAGTATTGCTTTTAGAAAATTTAAGGTATTACAAAGAGGAGACGGCTGGTGATGTTGCATTTGCTGAAAAATTATCAAAACTTGGTGATATTTATGTAAATGATGCCTTTGGAACAGCACATAGAGCGCATGCTTCAACAACTATTGTAGCTCAATTTTTTGAAGATAAAAAATGCTTCGGAACATTATTAGCTCAAGAAATAGAAAGCATTAAGAAAGTCATGGAAACAGGTGAAAAACCGGTACTTGCCATTTTAGGTGGGGCTAAAGTATCTTCTAAAATAACCATTATTGAAAATATTTTAGATAAAGTAGATCACCTGATTATTGGTGGCGGAATGGCTTTTACCTTTGTAAAGGCGCAAGGCGGAAACATAGGAAATTCTATTTGTGAAGATGATAAAATGGATTTGGCTTTAGATATCTTAGAGCAAGCTAAAGCGAAGAATGTACAAGTACATATTCCAGTTGATACCGTTGCTGCAGATGATTTTAGTAACGATGCCAATACCCAAATTGTAGACATTAATGCGATTCCTGATGGATGGGAAGGTGTTGATGCTGGACCAAAGTCAAGAGCACAATTTCATGACGTAGTAATGGCATGTAAAACAATTTTATGGAACGGGCCGTTAGGTGTTTTTGAAATGGAAAAGTTTGCTACTGGAACTATTGAGTTAGGAAATTCAATTGCTGAGGCCACTGAAAAAGGGGCATTCTCACTTGTTGGTGGGGGCGATTCTGTTGCTGCTGTAAAACAGTTTGGATTTCAAGATAAAGTAAGTTATGTAAGTACTGGAGGAGGTGCTATGCTTGAAAGCCTTGAAGGAAAAACACTTCCTGGTATTGCAGCTATTTTAGAATAATACAGCTTAAGCTTTCAAATTCGCTTAAAAAATACGATTTTAGCCATAATTTCATTCATGAGAATAGATGTTATGGCTTTTCGTTTTTTTATATACATTTTGCTTTTAAATATTACTACCTGCTTGGCGCAGGTAAAAGACTCTATTGCAGATCATCAGAAGGAAACTGTTGATACCGTGCTTGTAAAAAACCTCATGATTAAAGATTCTATTGTTGATGGATCTGCGCACACCGTTAAGGTTATTGAAGCCGAAATAGATAGCTTATCGGTTAAAAACCTTCAAGACCTTGAAATAGCTGCTAAGTATGACGATAAATGGTATAAGGAATTGTACAGCAATGCCCTATTTGATTCTGTTTATAAATCAGTTACCGAATTAGATTACCAACCTGTTGCGTATCCTGAACTACCAACAGACACTTTAAAAGCACGGTTAAAAGCTTTAGATGCTAAAACACCATTCAATGTAGCGTATAATCCTTCACTAGAAAGTGTTATAAAATCGTATTTAAAAAACAGAAGAGAGCTTTTACAAAGACTTATTACCCTAAGTGCGTTCTATTTTCCAATGTTTGAAACGGAATTAGACAAACATGATATTCCTTTAGAAATAAAGTATTTAGCTATTGTAGAATCAGCATTAAAGCCAAGAGCCAAATCTAGAGTTGGTGCCACGGGCTTATGGCAATTTATGTTTAGTACAGGTAGAATGTATGGTTTAGATGTAAGTAGCTATGTTGATGAACGTTGTGACCCTATTATGTCTACCGAAGCTGCAGCCAAATACCTTTCAAAATTGTATGAGATTTTTGGCGATTGGGATTTAGCTTTAGCAGCCTATAATTCTGGACCTGGAAATGTAACCAAAGCCATTAGACGTTCTGGAGGGTATCAAAACTATTGGAATATTCGCCATAATTTACCTCGTGAAACAGCAGGTTATTTACCCGCGTTTTTGGCTAATATGTATATTTTTGAATATGCTGAAGAGCATGGCTTTGTGAAGTCAAAGCCGGAATTTGCCTATTTTGAAACAGATACGGTAAAGGTTAAGCAAATGATTACGCTTGATCAAGTGTCAGAAGTTACGGGAACCCCAATAGAACAATTGCAGTTTTTAAACCCATCTTATAAATTAGATATCATTCCTTTTATAAAAGAAGAAGATTATGTTTTAAGGTTGCCTGTACAGGTAATGGGTGATTTTGTAAACAATGAAGAAAAAATTTATGCTTTTGCAAAGGCAGAATTTGACAAGCGAGAAAAACCATTGCCACAGTTTTTTAAGGCTAATGATAGGATACGTTATAAAGTAAAATCTGGAGATTATTTAGGGAAAATTTCTAGACAATATGGTGTTAGGGTTAGTGATATAAAGCAATGGAATGGTTTAAGAAGTAATAATTTAAAGATAGGGCAGCGATTAACCATCTACCCAAGAAAGCCATACGTAGCACCTCAAACCGTACAGGCCACCAGTTCAAAACCAGTGAAAAGTAAACCTATTACAGGTGAAATAGTTACCTACACAGTGAAAAGTGGCGACACATTATGGGGTATTTCTCAGAAATTTCCTGGAGTTTCTGTTCAAAATATTAAAGAATGGAATGGTATTAGTGGTAATGATTTAAAACCTGGAATGAAGCTAAAAATAGCTAAAGGGTAATTCGATAAAAAATTAAAAACAGTTATGATGAGAAATGTTCTTTGTCTAGTAATATTGTTTTCACTATTCGTGTCTTGTGGAGACAAAAAAAAATCTACTGAAAAATTTCTTCCAGACGCATCAGGTGCTATTAATAATGTGTCTGTTGTTGCCACTAATGAGCTTTGGGAGGGTATTGTTGGAGAGGAAATAAGAGCTATTTTAGGCAAACCTATTTATGGCTTACCACAAGATGAGCCTACATTTACGGTAAGTCAAATTCCGCCAAAGGTGTTTTCTGGCTTTGTTACAAAAAACAGAACCGTTTTAAAAATAGAGATTAGTAAAGACGCTGATATTAAGTTTTTAGATGATGTTTACGCTAAGCCTCAAAAAGTAATTGTTGTTTCTGGTCAAACAAGGCAAGATATTATAGCGGTTTTAAAGGAGCACGACGTTAAAATTGTTGAAGTATTTCGTAATATGGAGTTGGCAGAAAGACAGCGGCAAATGGCAAAATCGCCACATAATTTTAATGCCATTAAAGAGAAGTTAGGTTTAACCATTCAATTCGCATCCGTTTACAGAATAGCCAAGGAAGCAGAAAATTTCTTTTGGATAAGAAAAGATATTACAACAGGTACAAATAATTTATTGATTTATGAGTTACCACTTGAAGCTATTAAGGAGCATGATAGTGTGGTAAGTGAAATTATTAAGATAAGAGATTCTATAGGAAAGGCATATATTGAAGGACCCGTTGAAGGCTCTTATTTATCAACACAAAATGCGTATGCGCCCTTTATATCAGAAATGAGTATAGACAACAAACTAACCTATGAAACTAAAGGGATTTGGCGTGTAGAAAATGCATTTATGGGAGGTCCTTTTATAAATTATGCTATTAAAGATGACATTAACAAAAGATGGGTTATGGTTGAAGGTTTTTCTTTTGCGCCTTCAGTTGAAAAAAGGAATTATATGCTTGAACTAGAGTCTATCATCAAATCGGTTAAAATAGAGTAAACTCAAATGATATATAAACAAAAAGACCAGCAATTTGCTGGTCTTTTTGTTTTATACTTAAAAAAAGGAATTACTCCTTTTTGCTAGTTTCTTTTTCTTTGTCGTCTTCTTTGCTGGCATCTTTAAATTCTTTAATACCGCTTCCTAGTCCTCGCATTAATTCAGGTATTTTTTTACCTCCAAATAATAACAAAACAACAACAACAATCAATACTATTTGCATGGGGCCAATTGCTAATGGTAACATATATAAGCTCATAATAATGTTTTAAAAACACAAAGTTAATAATTAAACTTTAATATTACCGTTTTAAAGAGAACTTTAGGGATTCAGAATTAAATTTAACAAAACACTTTAACTGATGAAGTTTCCAAGATTCACAAATTTCTATTTATTTTTGTTTTCAAATGGCAGATAAAAAGAGAAACAAAAAAAGAATAAAGCGCAAGTTGCTTGATAAATATCGTTTAGTTATTCTAAATGAAAACACTTTTGAAGAACGACTTTCGTTTAAATTAACACGGCTAAATGTATTTGTTTTTGCTTCAATAGGCGCTATTTTCTTTATTTTACTAACGTATCTTATTATTGCTTTTACACCGTTAAGAGAGTATATTCCAGGATATTCTTCAACAGCCCTGAAAAAGAAAGCCACAGAACTCACATATAAAACAGATTCATTACAACAAGTTATTAGTATGAATGACCGTTACTATACTTCTATTAAAAAAGTGTTGACGGGTGATGTAAGTGCTGTAGATTTTAATAAAGATTCTATTGTTGAGGCCGTAAAACTTGAGGCCAGTGAAGTTGATTTTACACCTATTCCCGAAGATTCTCTGCTACGGGAAAAAGTAGATAAAGAGGATAAGTATAATTTATTTGAATCGGCCACCTCAGCAGCAAGTTTTGTATTATTTCCACCTGTAAATGGCGAAATTAGTGAGCGTTACAATGCCAAAGAAAAGCATTTTGCTGTAGATATTGTGGTTCCTGAAAATACACCAGTAAAGGCTACGGCTGATGGGATTGTTATTTTTGCTGAATGGACGGCAGGTACGGGATATGTTATCATTCTTGAACACAGTTATGGCCTTATATCGGTGTATAAACACAACACCGCATTAACAAAAGCACAAGGCGATTTAGTGAAGGCGGGAGAGGTTATTGCCACCGCAGGAAACTCAGGAGAATTGTCTACCGGGCCTCACTTACATTTTGAATTATGGAATGATGGATATCCCATTAATCCAACAAATTTTATTGATTTTGAATAAATGATATCACTGAAGTCTATTTTAGCAAAGCCTTTTGCAAAACGTGTTTATAAAAAAACGATGAAATGGGCTGAAAATCCTATTGCAACACAAGAAAGAGTGTTTCAAGAGCTCATTTCTGAAGCTACAAGTACGCTGTTTGGGAAAGACCATGATTTTATAAGCATCAATAGTCATGAAGATTTTGTGAAACGTGTTCCTGTAAGAGATTATGAAGGGTTAAAGCCGTACATTGAAACAGTGGTTGCAGGTGAGGAGAATATACTCTGGAAAGGTAAACCTATTTATTTTGCAAAAACGTCTGGTACTACTTCAGGTTCAAAATATATACCAATAACAAAGGAAAGCATGCCTAGTCATGTTGAAGCCGCAAGAAATGCTATTCTTATGTATATTCATGAAACAGGCCATAGTGAGTTTGTAAATGGTAAGATGATATTTTTACAAGGTAGCCCTATTTTGAAGGAGCAAAATGGTATTCAATTGGGCAGACTTTCGGGTATTGTTGCCCATTATGTGCCAAAGTATCTTCAAAAAAACAGGTTACCATCTTGGGAAACAAATTGTATTGAAGATTGGGAAACCAAGGTAGATGCTATTGTTGAGGAAACTTTACCAGAAAACATGACCGTAATCTCTGGAATTCCATCTTGGGTTCAAATGTATTTTGAAAGAATTCAGCATAAAACAGGGAAGAAAGTTGGTGATGTTTTTAAAAACTTCAATTTGTTCATTTTTGGTGGCGTTAATTATGAACCCTATCGGGCGAAATTTGAAAATTTAATTGGACGACCAGTAGCTAGTATTGAATTATATCCAGCCAGTGAAGGCTTCTTTGCCTATCAAGATAAGCAGAATGAAAAGGGCATGTTATTGCTTTTAAATTCAGGTATTTTTTACGAGTTTATTAAGGCCGATGCGTTTTTTGATGAAAACCCAGAGCGCATCACCATAAAAGATGTTGAGGTAGGTGTAAACTATGTTATGATTATTTCAACAAACGCCGGATTGTGGGCTTATAATCTTGGTGATACGGTTGAGTTTATTTCGGTTAAACCGTACCGCGTTATTGTTTCGGGTCGTATAAAACATTTTATCTCTGCTTTTGGTGAACATGTTATAGGAAAGGAAGTGGAACAGGCTATGCAAGAAGCCATTGAAAATACCAATATTTCGGTTACCGAATTTACGGTGGCGCCTCAAATAACACCAAACAAAGGCTTACCATATCATGAGTGGTTTATAGAATTTGAGAACGCTCCTGAAGATCTTTCTGAGTTAGCCGATAAAATTGATAAATCACTTCAAAAACAAAACACCTATTATTTTGATTTGATTCAAGGTAAAGTGTTACAGCCCCTAAAGATTACAAAAGTGAAAAAGAATGGGTTTCAAGACTATATGAAATCTGTTGGAAAATTGGGAGGACAAAATAAAATCCCACGTTTGTCAAATGACCGGAAAATAGTTGAGGGTTTCCCGCATTCAGATTAAATCATTAGTGTTATCTTTGCCAGAATTTACAAACCAAATGAGTCATAAAAAACATCACGCCAGAACCAGAGCACAGGAGAGTTCCAATGCTATTGAGCGTATGTATATTACCATGCGTCATTTGTTTAACAGAGGGTTTTATAAACCTATGGGTATTTCGGGTGAAACGTTACGAGAGTCTTTATTGTTGTTACGCCCTGAAATATATGGTTCTATTGGTGAAGAAAAGGCAGAGCTTGAAGGGTTACTGTATGTGATAGATCGATTACCGCAAGGCATTGAAGAATGTACCTTTATTAATTTAACAAGTGATGAGGGGTATGCCAATTCTCATTTTAAAACAATAATTCCAGAAAAACGTCGTAGAAATTGTTATCGTATTGACGATGAACAAATGAATATTGAAATTACACGTGGGCGATCAGAAATTTATGATATTTTAACCCACTTAACCTTTTTATTCATTGAATCACACAAAATAAGCAGTCGGGTTTTAATTGATGAACAAGGAACAACCACACGTGATTGGATAAAACTTGAAAAGGCTGTTTTATCAAAAAAGAAACTGTCTCAAGAAGAACGCGAAGTCGCCATTACGCATACAGCAAATATATTAGGCAGAACGTTCAATGAACTGATTTTAGTTTATGATAAGTTTGCAACCAAAACACAACCAGAGCGTCTTTTGCATATCGTGTACTGGTTGGGCAAATTGGCTATAGAAGAATCTATAAACAATAACAAACGCACCATTACTTTTAGTCCCGTTTTAAGAGAACGCATAGGCCATCATATTCATGGTGAGGTTTGGGCAGATACTATTAAGGAGACTTTAAACAAACACGGTATAATAGACAGACCCATTCATGTTATTAGTGCCAATATGCATAGTGTAATGAATACTATTTTTGCTTCAGGTGCTATTAAAACAAAAACGGGTCATAAAACCATATTTGATGTATATGAGACTTTGAGTAAAAGTGAAAATGAGGCCTTACGAAACAAAGTTTCAAAAGAAGCGTTAAGTAATGGCATGGTTTACATTAAAGATACATCTGGTGCTAATATAGATGTTCAAATTTTTGATTCCTCAAAATTTGATATGACTAAATTAGATCTTAAGGTTTCAAAAATAGAATTAGAAGAAAAGAAACCAGTAATTCTTGTTATGGATTATGCGTTTGGAGAGCAGGCCTATGAAACCATGGATGAATTATTGAAACCCTATAAAATTAAGAACAAAAAAGTACTCCTCAATGTAGAATCGGTTTCTATCATGGGGAAAGCAGGCATTTTAGAAGGCGGAAAAGGCGATATTATGATTCCATCGGCGCATATTTTTGAAGGAACCGCAGATAATTATCCCTTTGAAAATGAGTTAAAAAAAGAAGATTTAGAAGGAAAAGGAGTGGCTGTTTATGAAGGCTCGATGATTACCGTATTAGGAACCTCTTTACAAAATAAAGATATTTTAAAATTCTTCTATAATTCTACTTGGCAGGTTATTGGGCTTGAAATGGAAGGTGCTCATTATCAAAAAGCCATACAAGCAGCCTCAAAAGTTAGAGGAAGTATTCAAAAAGATGTCAAAGTAAGGTATGCCTATTATGCCAGTGATAATCCGTTAGAAACAGGAGCTACTTTAGCTTCAGGAGGCTTAGGTACTTCGGGGGTTAAACCTACGTATTTAATAACTAGAACTATATTAGAACAAATATTGAATTAACATTATGAGTAAAGAATCACAATCAGCACAACCATCAGAGGAGGTAGATTTAGGGCAGTTGTTTAAGTTAATAGGCAATGCTTTCGATAGATTTTTTAAGTTTATAGGGCGTATTTTTTATAACATATTTTTGGCCTTTGTTTGGTTGGTGTTTTTTATAAAAAGACAAGCTATAAAATTGGTCATTGCGGCCGTTATTGGTGTAGGTTTAGGATTTGTTTTACAGAAAACATCTTCCCCTGTTTACAAGTCTTATATTACAGTAAAGCAGAATTATGAAACAGGCGAAGATTTGTACAATGCCATCAGCTATTTAAATGATTTGTTGTCACAAGAAGATTCGGTGGTTTTAGGAAGGGTTTTAGATGTTGAAGTGAGTAAGGCAGCAAAAATTTTAAAGTTTGATATAAAGCCCGTTGTTAATGAGAATCAGCGTATCAAAGAATATGATGCTTATATAAAAACGTTGGATTCCACGGTGGCAGCAACAATATTATATGAGGATTATTTACAGAATTATACGGATTATGATCATAATATTCAGCAAATTACTCTAAAATCAAGTGTGCGTAGCAACTTTCAATTGGTCTTCTCAAAAATTATCGACTATGTGAATACAAATCCTTATTTCGTAAAAGAACAGAAAAAAGATATTGAAGAATTAACAAATAACAAGTTAGCTATAGAGCAGGCTTTAGAGGTTTCAGATTCTCTTAAATCAACCTATAAACGGGTGTTAGAAAATACCTTATTAGATAAAAATAAGTCTGAAATTGGAATCACGTTTGAAGGAAGTTCAGACAAAGACAAAACCAAAGAGTTCGACTTATACAAAAGTGATATTGAATTAAGACGCGAACTTGTTGCGATTGACCGAAAAATAGCAGATAAGAGTGAGATTTTAGAGGTGCTATCCAGAAAGCAAGATAGCGGTTTTGTTGATAATAAAAGGGAAATTTTCGGTGTTTCCATGGGAGCAAAGATATTCTATGGTGTGTTGTTGTTTTGTTTGACCTTTATCGTGTTATTAGGCTTAGATTTTATTAAATTTTTAGAACGATTTAAAAGATAATTATAACGATACTCATCACAGGGGGGCAAGGTTTCAACCCATGAAATGATGGCAAATATGATGGAAGGATATATTATGTGTATATTTTATATTCTGAAAAGGATGGAAATAAATATACTGGGTATAGCCAAGATTTGCCATCAAGATTTAAGGCTCATCAATTGGGGCGCGTAGTTTCAACCAGAAATAGAAGGCTGTTAAAGTTGATATATTTTGAGGGATGTTTGAGTCAGCAAGATGCGATTAGAAGAGAAAAATATTTAAAAACACATTATGGCAAAATGTTTTTAGGTAACCGTCTTAAATCTTATTTCACAGGTCAAGAAAAAGTAACTTTAATGACAATGAATAGTTTAAATTATAAAAAAAGTATATTAATTACTGGTGGTGCTGGGTTCATTGGATCACATGTTGTACGATTATTTGTGGAGAAATATCCGAATTACAGTATTTTTAATTTGGATGCCCTTACCTATGCGGGGAATCTAGAGAATTTAAAAGATATTGAAGGTTCTCCTAACTATAATTTTATCAAGGGAGATATTAATGATGCTAGCTTTATTAGTGCTCTTTTTCAAAAACATCGATTTGATGGGGTCATTCATTTGGCAGCTGAATCGCATGTAGACCGATCTATTAAAGATCCGTTAGCTTTTGTAAGAACCAATATTCTTGGGACGGTTAATTTGTTGAATGCGGCTAAAGAAATTTGGAAAGACGATTTCAAGAATAAGCTGTTTTACCATGTGAGTACCGATGAGGTTTATGGTACTTTAGGAGAAACAGGATTGTTTACTGAAACGACGGCTTATGATCCGAACTCACCATATTCTGCTTCAAAAGCCAGTTCCGATCATTTTGTTAGAGCTTATGGTGAAACGTATGAGCTTCCATATGTGATTACCAACTGTTCTAATAATTATGGACAAAATCAATTCCCAGAAAAGCTGATCCCATTATTTATCAATAATATCATTAATAATAAGGCATTACCAGTTTATGGTGATGGGAATTATACACGTGATTGGCTGTATGTGAAAGATCATGCCAAAGCTATAGATTTAGTGTTTCACAAAGGAAAAACTAAAGAAACGTATAATATTGGTGGTTTTAATGAATGGAAGAATATTGATTTAGTAAAGGAATTGTGTGCTCAAATGGATGAACGTTTAGGAAGGTCGCCAGGAACTTCGGAAAAGCTTATTACTTATGTAAAAGATCGTCCAGGGCATGATTTACGTTATGCTATTGACGCTTCAAAAATTAATAAAGAATTGGGGTGGAAACCTTCGGTTACTTTTGAAGAAGGATTGAACATAACCATTGATTGGTATTTAGATAATGAGGCTTGGTTAGATCATGTTACGAGTGGGGCATATCGGGAATATTATGGGAAGCAGTATAAGAGGTGATAAGGTTAAGTAGTTATATAGTGAAGAGGTTATATGATTAAATGAAAGCATTAAAGTCACATAAAGATTTGAAAGTTTGGCAGGAATTTTAGATAGTAAATAATGAAGCTTATAAAAATAACGATAATGTCATCCTGAGCTTGTCGAAGGATTTTTTAGGCATGAAAACTTATTATGTATATATACTAGAGTGTTCGGATGCCTCCTATTATGTTGGAGTAACTTCTTGTTTGACTAAAAGATTGTTTGAGCATAATAAAGGGATTAATATTTTAGCATATACATATAAGAGAAGGCCTGTTGCATTAAAATGGTATTCAGAATTTACAGATGTAAATTTAGCTATTGAAAAGGAAAAGCAATTAAAAGGCTGGAGTAGGAGAAAGAAGAAAGCATTGATAGATAAAGATTGGGAGAAGTTGATTAGGTTCTCAAAAAATCATTCAGAGGTTGGTAGTGGAGAATAAATAATGCTTCGACAGGCTAAGCTCATCAAGACTGAGTAGGTTTAAATCGAAGTGTGCCTGTAAGAAGACCCTTCGATATCTCGTCAAGCTCGATACAAGCTAGGCTGGGTGACAGGGGAGGTTTTGATTGCGGTGGGTTGGTAATGAGATACTTCGTCTATCGGCAAGTTCGAAATAGGCTAAGCTCAGCATGACAAAGGGAGTTATAAAAATAGATTTAGTGTAACAGGTGTTAAAATTAAAACAACAATGAAAGGCATCATATTAGCAGGCGGATCAGGGACACGGTTATATCCACTTACAAAAGTGGTTAGTAAGCAACTTATGCCGGTGTATGATAAGCCCATGATTTATCATCCATTAACCACCTTAATGTCGGCAGGCATTCATGAGATATTAATTATTTCAACTTCAAAAGATTTACCGCGATTTAAAGCTCTTTTGGGTGATGGTAAAGATTATGGATGTATATTTCAATATGCTGTTCAGGAAGAGCCGAATGGTTTAGCAGAAGCCTTTATAATAGGAGAGGCGTTTATAGGGAGCGACGATGTTGCTTTAATTTTAGGAGATAATATTTTTTATGGTTCCGGGTTAAACGAAACCTTACAAGCGCATTTAGAACCTCGGGGAGGCGTTATTTTTGCTTATCATGTTTTAGACCCTAAGCGTTACGGCGTTGTCGAATTTGATGCCGATAATAAGGCTGTTTCGATTGAAGAAAAGCCAGAACATCCCAAGTCGAATTATGCGGTACCCGGGATTTATTTTTATGATAACTCTGTAGTCGAAATAGCCAAAAATATAACACCCAGTCAGAGAGGTGAACTTGAAATTACCGATGTTAATAAAGTTTATTTAGAACAAGGAACGCTACATGTGAGTGTTTTAGATCGTGGAACAGCCTGGTTAGATACAGGAACGTTTCAATCGTTAATGCAAGCCTCTCAGTTTGTTCAGGTAATTGAAGAGCGCCAAGGTCAGAAAATTGGGTGTATAGAAGAAGTGGCTTATAAAATGGGATTTATTGATAGACAACAGCTGCTGAATTTAGCTAAGCCATTGTTAAAAAGTGGGTATGGCGCGTATTTAACGAGGTTAGTTGGGGAGTAACATGTGAAGTGTGATGAGGTGAAGAAGTTACAATGTTATAAAGTGATGAGGTTATAAGGTGAGACGTGAGGAGTGATTCTTCGATACTTCGACTGGGCTCAGTACAGGCTGAGCTCAGGATGACAGTGAGATGGGAAAGGGGTTATAATGTTGTAAAGTTAAAAAGTTAAAAAGTTATAAGGTTATAAGTGAGACGTGAGGTGTGAGGGGTGATCCTTCGACGGGCTCAGGATGATAGTAAAATGGTGAAGGAGAGAAGTTATAAAGTTAACTTAGCGGAATGAAGAGGTGATAGCATTATTAGGGTTTAACGAGATGCTTCGATAAGCTCAGCATGACAGTTAGGGTTTAGATTGGCATGTAGGAGGAAGGAGATGTTTCGATACTTCGATACTTCGACTGCGCTCAGTACAGGCTAAGCTCAGGATGTGCTAAGTTCAGGATGACAGTGAGATGGGAAAGGGGTTATAATGTTGTAAAGTTAAAATGTGATGAGGTTATAAGTGAGAAGTGAGGGGTGAATTGTGAGGTGAAAATAGCTTATGAAAAAGCAAATAAAGAAGCAAGTTTAATGAAAATAGAAGAGTCTAATTTAAAGGGGTGTTTTGTTATTACTCCTGATGTTTTTGAAGATGAACGTGGGTATTTTTTTGAGAGTTTCAATGCAAAGACGTTTCAAGAATTAACGGGGCAAGCCATTACTTTTGTTCAAGATAATCAATCTAAATCGTCGAAAGGCGTTTTAAGGGGGCTGCATTATCAAAGAGGTGCGCATGCTCAGACAAAATTGGTTCGTGTGATAAAAGGCAAGGTTTTAGATGTCTGTGTGGATTTAAGGGAAGGTTCCGAAACCTATGGAAAACATTTTTCTATTATTTTGGATGCTATAAAACATCAGCAATTATTTATTCCTAAGGGATTTGCACACGGATTTGTAGTTTTAGAGGACGATACTTTGTTTTCATATAAATGTGATGCCTTTTATAACAAAGCTTCAGAAGCGGGAATCTTATTTAACGATAAGACTTTAAATATTGACTGGATGCTTTCGGAAGATGAACTCATTATTTCTGAGAAGGATTTGAAGTTGCCGAGTTTAGAAAGTTATGGGGTTAAATAGTTGTTGTGTTATATGGTGAAAAGTGAAGTGAGAGAGGTGAGAGGTGAGAGGTTAAATAGTTATAAAGTTAAAAATTTGGATGTCATACTGAGCTTGTCGAAGTGTGATTTGGTGCTGTTGACAGATGAGTAGTGAATAAAAATTAAAAGTGAAAAGGAGTAAACCAATAAACGTATTAGTCACTGGAGCCGATGGGCAATTAGGGCGTTGTATAAAAGATTTGGAAAATCAGTATTCCAACCTAAATTTAATGTTTGTTAATCGTCAGGATTTAGATATCACAGATGAACAGGCTGTGGCTTCTTATTTTAAACAGAACCCTTTTGATTATTGTATAAACTGTGCCGCTTACACGGCTGTTGATAATGCTGAAACCGAAAAGGAACTAGCTTTTAAAATTAATACTGAAGGTCCAAAATATTTGGCTTTGGCCTGCAAGGAACATGCCGTTGTATTGATCCATATTTCAACCGATTTTGTGTTTGATGGTCAACAGAAAACACCTTATAAAGAAAGTGATATTCCTAATCCGTTAAATGTGTATGGGGTTACAAAGTTAAAAGGTGAAGACGTTATACAGCAACTACTCGATAACTATTTTATTATTAGAACCTCCTGGTTGTATTCGGAATATGGGCATAATTTTGTGAAAACCATGTTGCGATTGGCTGAAACTAGAGATGAAATAGATGTGGTTTCAGATCAAATAGGGACTCCTACTTATGCCAAAGATTTAGCGCATGTACTATTAAATATTATTAGTAGGCAACAAAAGCATTATGGTATTTATCATTATAGTAATGATGGGGCTATGTCTTGGTATGACTTCGCTCGGGCTATTTTAAGGGGCAAACATATCAAGGTAACTTCTATACCGTCTGAAATGTATAAAACGGGGGCTTTACGGCCGAGTTATAGTGTTTTAGATACTGCTAAAATTCAAGATAAACTAAAGGTTGATATATCAGATTGGGAAATTTCTTTAAGAAAGGCTTTGACATTGTATATGAGTCGTGAGAAGTGAGAGGTGCTTCTTAATGTCTATCCTAAACAATTAAATACTATCCTACTGCCATATTTTTAAATAAATGTGATTATTACATGAAAAATCGTTGTAAGGCGGCGTTTCTTTATATAATTATAAAATTACTAGTTAATTAGTATGAATTTAATTTCTGATAAGCGTGAATATGTTACTTTTGCGCCGTATTTATATATTGAAAAATTTTGTTCAGATGATGAGCTTTAGTCAAAGAGTGGGAATAATAGTTCAAGCCAGAACTTCTTCTACAAGATTTCCAGAAAAAATTATTAGGAAGTTTGACGGGGATAAAACTTTTTTAGATATACTTTTGAGTAGATTTCAAGCTTTGTCAATTGAGGTCCCAATTGTTTTAGCAACATCTACAAATCAAAAGGATGAAAAATTAGAAGCATATGCTAGCAAATACGATTACCCGGTTTTTTTTGGTTCTGAGCATAATGTATTAGACAGGTTTATCGAATGTTCAAAAAAATTTGAATTGGATGCAATTATAAGAGTTTGTTCAGATAACCCTTTTTTAGATATAAACTTAATTCAGGAGCTTTTAGATAATTATAAAGGAGAGGACTACTTATCATTTATGGTTGGTGGGCAACCAAGTATATTAACACATAGTGGTTTTTTTTCGGAATTAGTTTCAGTAAAAGCTCTAAAAAAAGTAAAAGAATTAGGTAATTCACAATGTGTTGAACATGTTACGAATTGTATTTATAAATCTCCAGAACAATTTAATATTAGATTTATAGAAAAGAAAGTGCCAGAAATAATTAGATGTACATTGGATACAGAGAACGATTTTGAGAATCTTAAAGATATTTATTTTAATTGGTACAAGACAGCTCATAATATTAATTTTAAGTATGAGGATTTGGTTGAGTTTTTAGAGTCTCAGGATGAATTATTAGAAAAAATGAAAATAGAAATAAAAAACAATATAAAATGACATATATAATTGGAGAAATAGGGCAAAACCATAATGGATCTGTAGATGTAGCCAAACTTTTAATAGATGTAGTAAGTAGGCCTATATATGATAAGTTATTTAATCAAGAATTAAAAATAATGGATGCTGTAAAACTTACAAAAAGAGACTTGTCTCAGGAGTTGTCAGCATCTCAAATGAGCAGACCCTATGATACACCAAATTCTTTTGGAAAAACTTATGGAGAGCATAGGGAGTTTTTAGAATTGAATGATGAGCAACATTTTGAGTTGTATAAATATGCAAAAAATAAAGGATTAGATTTTATAGAAACCCTTTGTGCTGTTGGCTGTATGTCTTTGTTAAAGCTATTCACTCCTGATAAATTAAAGGTTGCTTCGAGAGACTTAACAAATCTTCCTTTATTAGCTGCTTTAGCAGAAACAAAGATTCCAATTATAATTTCTACAGGTATGGCTGGTGAAAATGAATTGAATTTAGCATTAGATACTATTAATAGATATCATTCAAATATCTCTATTTTACATTGTGTTTCTGAGTATCCTACAAAATATGAGAATGTTAACTTAAAAACAATTTCTTATTTACAAAAACATTATTCACAGTATACAATTGGTTATTCTGATCATACTATTGGTATAGCAACACCACTAGCAGCAGTGGCAATGGGAGCAGAAATAATAGAAAAACATATTACTTTGGATCGGCAAATGAAAGGAACAGATCAAGCAGGTTCTTTAGCTATCGATGGTATTTATAGAATGATGCGAGATATTAGAAATTTAGAACTTTCGATTGGGAAGGAGGAGATTTTTATAGAAGATTCGGTAAGAGCTGCTAGAGAGAAATTAGAGCGGTCCATAGCTACAAATAGGATGTTAATAAAAGGGCATATAATAACTGAAGAAGATATTCATATGTTGAGTCCTGGTGATGGTTTTAAATGGTCACAGAAAGATGCTGTTATAGGTAAGGAATTAAATAATGATTTGCCTCAAGATGAAATTATATATTCTAACTTTTTAAAATAGACTTCCATGTTACCAAAACTTATACTAACTGATATAGATGGTGTTTGGACCGATGGAGGAATGTATTACGATGAACAAGGAAATGAGTTTAAAAAATTTAATACCTACGATAGTGCTGGTGTTCTTTTTTCAAGACAATTAAATATACCGTGTGGAATAATCACAGGGGAAAATTCTAAGGCTGTTAAACGAAGAGGAGAAAAGCTGAAAATGGATTATGTTTATTTAGGAATTAAGGATAAAGTAAGTATTGCTGAAGATTTAATTAAAGATTTAAATATAAACTGGGAAGATGTCGCTTTTATTGGAGATGATATAAATGATTATGATTTATTGCAAAAAGTAGGATTGAGTGCTTGCCCTTCCAGTGCTCCTGTATATATAAAGAAAGTTGTTAAGTGGAATCTTACTCGTAAAGGAGGTGAAGGTGTTTTTAGAGAATTTGTTGAAAAGATTTTGATAGAAAATAGAATTGAAATTATTGAATTATTTCATAAATCCGGTTTGATAAAAAAAATAAAACAGTAAAAATTGATATTCAAGAAGTATTTTTCGTTTTATAAATTATTGAATGTAGTTCTCAGAATTTCTGGTACAGGGAGCAAGTTTTTAGTTTTTGCAATTTTGTCAAAGGTTTTTTCGGATTTTGATTTTGGAAATTATAGCCTTATAATCTCATTGATAACTCTAACCATTTTTATTTTAGGACTTGATTTTTATAACTTTAGTGTTAGAGATATTTTAAAAACTGTATCGGTAGATGAAATAAGAAACAAAATAAGCTCTTCTATTTTGTTTTATTTTGCTGTCTATTTGATTTTTGTTGTTAGCGGTTTAGTCATATTTGAAAATTTAAGTTACACCAGCCCTTATGTTGAATTAATAATTTTATTATGCATTACAGAGCACTTTTCTCAAGAGATATATAGACTATTAGTTGGTTTTGGTAAGGTGTTGATGGCTAATATTTTATTGTTTATTAGAACGGCTGGATGGTCTTCATTAGTTGTATGCATGGCCTTATGGGGTTATTCCTTTTCCGTAGAATACATATTGAATATTTGGTTAATAGCTAATTTTGTTACAATAATTTATGTTTTTGCTTATTTGTTGAATAAAAACTATAAGACTTTGCATATGATAAGTCTTGATTACAATTGGATATTTGAGGGAATAAAAGTTTCTTTTGTGTTTTTTATTGCTACTTTCTTTCTGAAATTGATTGAATATTCAAACAGGTTTATTGTGAATTACTACTTAGGAGAAGAACTAACAGGAATTTTTACATTTTTTTCAAGTATAGCGATTTTGATAACTTTATATATTAATACAATTGTCATTTCTTTTGAGTTGCCTGAACTCATTAAATCAGTAAATAAACCTATAATCAACGATCTTTTCTTTAAATTTAAAAAATCTTTAAGATTACAAATAATTGTCTCAGTTGTTATCATTCTCGCAATAATAAAACCTATTTTGATGTGGCAAAACAAAGCGGGTTTTCAATATTATTTACCAATTTTGTTTTTTTTACTTTTTGGTTCAGCTTTAATGAATTATTCTTTGATATATCATTTTAAATTATATATCAGGCACAAAGATAAATCAATTGCTAAGATTTTAATAAATGCTGGAGTCGTTAGTTTATTAGTCTGTTTTCTATTAACAAAATACTTTGGATTGTATGGGGCTTCCATAGCATTTGCAATATCTGGCCTATATCTGCATTTCTTAAGGTGTTCAAAGACTAAAAAGATTTCATTATGACAAACTTGTTCATAGCTCTATCTAATAATCAGGTTTCAAATAGTTCTATTTTAGCTAAAGAAATGAAGCACGATAAAAATATCTTAATTACTAGTCGTAAACTAAATTTCAACGAAGCTATTTTTTCAAAAGTTATTTGTGTTGAACAATCTTTTAACAATCAGTCCACAGGTGTAATTAAATCTGTAAGAGCTATAATAGCTAAAATTAAATCGTACAAAAAGATAGTTGATAGAATAAGCTACTTGAAAAATGAGAAGGATATCACTATATATTTTAGTTATATTGAAGACATATTGACGAATTATTTGTTATTCTCGTTCAATAAAAATGTAAAAGGAGTTGTAGTCGAGGATGGTACTTTAAACTACTATTCTCACACCATAAATTCCATTTCTAAACTTAAAATATATTCCAAGTGGTTACTGTCTAAATGGTATGGCATACCTTTTATTTTATACAAAGGCCATTCAAGTGGTATTGAATATGATTTTGTAAAAGAACAATATGTAAGATCTCCTGAGATAAGTTTGTTTCCTGAAAAATCTAAACAATTAAAGTTCAGTAAGAGGTATTTGGATCTAAGTCAAACTATTTTAGTTGTTGGGCAGGAAGCTTATATTAACATGTATGGCAAGGAAATGTACCTTAAACGATTGAAAGAGTTAATCGAAATAATTACAGAATCTGATTCTTACAGTACGTCTAAGAAAATCTACTACAAACCACACAGGCACGGGGGGCGTGTTGAAAATTCTTTTATATCGAATTTATTTGGAGATAAAGAGGTGGTTTTTCTAGATTCCGATGCACCTTTGGAAGATTTGTATTTCAATCAACTGAAATCAAAACATATATTTGGATTTGATTCGAGCGTTTTTCTAAATATTTACCTCGAAACAGATGAGGCTGTCCGCAATGAAATAAATTTCAATGTACTTTTGGTATATAATAAAAAAATGAAGCCAATATTTAATCGCTTTAATTTCAATATTTTTGAGTGATATTAGTATTTAACATAGTAATGTCTGTAATAGCATTGGCTATTTTGTTTTATTTCATGAAAAGGGAGTTGGGGCTTTTTCTGCTTTCTTTGATGATTTTAATTCAGTATATATGGATGTTTTTATCAATTACTGTTATAGAAACGGGAATTTATATTAATGAACAAGGAAGATACGGTTATTTCGCATACGGGGGGGGAGTTTTGTTACTCTTTTATATTACAACTTTAATAGCATTACTTTATTGGAAGAAATTTTTCAGAATAATTTTAAAAAGGTTAAAAGCGGTTAAGTTTTCCTTAAAACCTTTAGCAGATTTTGATTTAAGTGTTATTATTATTTTACTGATTTTGTCTCTGGCCTATTTTAATCTTTTAAATTCACCAATACCTATACTTTCTGACACAGTAACGAAGTTTAATTTTTGGGAATATGCTAAGTATCCTAGCTTAAAGCCTCTTATTGGTAATGTTATGGCTTTTGTCGGTTTTGGTAGCGCCTTGATATATAGAAAAAATAAAAAAATAGGCTTATTCTTTTTGTTACTCTACTTATCGTACTTAATTTTATTAGGACAAAAATTTACTGGCTTTTTGATTTCTATATTTGGGATATTAATTGCCTTATATTATACTTCAGAGGTTAAAATTAAGTTCAAATTAAAATGGGTATTTAACAGGTATGTTCTTATTGTTTTCGTAGTACTCTTTAGTTTGGTTCTATATAAATATACACTAGATAATCCATTTGAATATATGGGTTTAAGTCCTATGGAATCTGTTTTTTATAGAGCTTTTGGGTTGCAGGGTCATGTATTCTGGGGAGTGACCGAGCAATATGTTTTTTTAGGTAAAAATAACACCTGGGATATTTCTGAACTTTGGAAAGGAATGCACTTGATAATGTTAGAGTTTTGGCCTTGGAGGAATGAAGATTTTATATCCGTAACTAGTAGAGGTGTCAGTTGGACCAATGCTTATCCTTCAATTCTGTTAAGAATATTTCCGTTACCTTTAGCGTTAATTGTCAATATGTTTTTATTATCCTTTGTGGCTATCATACAGGAATTGTTAAGAAAATTTATAGAGAGTAAATCAATTATATCCAGTATAGTGTTTTTCCAATTATTAGTGTGGACTAGCTATGCATACACTATGGCTTATTTCAATAAACTAGTTATACCTGTAGTTTTATTATTTATTTATTTAGCGTATAGTTATTTTAGTGCTAAATCCCATTTAAAGAATACCGAATGAAAATTACGTCATTATTAAGAAAAAAAAATATACTAAATGTATTACTTTTATTCTTGCCATTATCTGTGTTTATTGATAACCTATGTTTGATATTAATATTAGTTATTGCTTTTATAGAAGGAATAAAAGGGCGTCAAATAAAATATAAACCATTGTTATATAGCTTACCTTTCATGTTATATATAATGTTAAGAAGCTTATCTGAAGGTTATTTTTTTGATGACTTAAAGTTTTTCAAACTAATACTTCCTTTAATTTTAATCCCATTTTCTTTCCAGATTTTTTCAAAAACAAATTTTATAAATGCATGTCAATTTCTTTGTCTTGGGATTGTAATAATGCAGTTAATTTCTACTTACGGAATTATAGATTATTATCTACTTACCGAAGGAAAAAAAGTAGCACTAAGAAATTATGGAAAAATAAATGAAATATTAAGATTCGAAAGGCCATATTTGGGTTTTTTCTCTGCTGTCAACATAATATTGGGATATTACTTTTTTAAAATGCACAAAAAAGGGTATTATATAATTAGTGTTTTTCTTTCAGTATGTATAATATTTTTGATTTCCGCTCGGATGGGATTGTTGATCGTAATTGTGTCATTTGGAGTCGTTTTTTATAATGAACTAAAGGGAATTAAAACAAAAATGATGACACTTATATCTTTTTTATTTGCCATTTCCTTGTTGTTTTATTTTAGCGATTTACCAATAAAGCATAGGTTTCAAATGATTAAATATGATCCAAGATTAATTATTTGGTCTGGAGGACTAGAGCAACTTCAATCAACAAAAGATTATTTTATGGGAACAGGAAGCCAAAAGCTGATAGAAGTGGATTTATTGAATTTTTATAAAACTGAAGCTGAATTTGAATACTTGCCCGATAAAAATAGATTTATAGATAAAAATTACAACCTTCATAACCAATATTTAAATGAGTTGGTAAGGGGCGGAATAATTGGAGTCATTTTATTCATTTATCCGTTCACCTTGTTTTTGTTGCGTTCTATAAAAGAAAAGAATTTACTTCAGGTTTTATTGTTAGTTTCAATTCTTTTATTCTTATTAGTTGAAAATTTACTTGAAAGACAGGTTGGAGTTTATTCCATAGCTTTATTTTTAACCTTTGCAATTTATCGTAATGATGAAAATTAAATTTAGTTTGGTCATAGTTTTTTTGTTGAGCTTTTCATGTAATGAGAAAAAATCAGAAAGAAAAAATATTGATATAAAAGAAATAGATAGTTTGTACACGATTGATAGCACGTATGCTATTAATGATATAAGGCGTTATGGTGTTTTTCCTGGTAGGAGTATTGGTATACATCCTAAGTTAAAAAAAGATAAATTAGAAATACTTCTTGATGTTGCAGAGAGTGGGGTGAATTTGGTTTTTCCTGAAGGAAATTATTCAAGAGCTCTTAATATAATAAATAGGAGACAAATTGAACTTAATTTAAACAACGTAACTTTTAATGGTGCAATTGTAATAAAAAACTGTGAAAATGTTAAATTGTTGGGCAATGTGACTTCTTTTACCCAACTATATATAAGGGAATCGGTTGATATAACTTTAGATAAATTGGTATTAAAGTCGGATGTTAATAAAAACACTAATGGCAATAGAAATTTTGGATGTTCAATACATGCGGGGACAAAACGTTTGTCTGTAAATAAGATTGTAGTCGAAGATTTAGCTTCGTCTCCTGATTTGAAGTATGTAAAAGCGGCGGTTATAATACACGGACACAATAATGAACCGCAAAATATTAAATTAGATTCGGTTATAATTAAATCATCAGATAGGCATGGGCTGTATTTGACGGGAAATGAAATTGATTTGGGGTATGTTAGTATAAGTAATTTTGGATTGGGGACATCAGAAGGTATGGATCCCATGGAAGGAGGCATTGAAGGAGAACAATATGATTTTTCAGGGCTATGGGTTAAAAATGCATTTGATTCTGAAATAAGCAAAGTTGTGATTGATATAAACGGTAGTAAAGGAAAATACTATGTTAATTATGACGTTGGAGAGGACTTCAGGCCATGTATAATTGATACATTGGTTATAAAAGGAACCAATTCGACATTGACTAAAAGAAAGTTGAAAAGAACCGGGGTTATAAATCAAAATGAGATCTATGAAAATGAGTGATATTTATAAAATTCCTAATTCCTAAATAAATTTTTTTAAAAAATATAATTTTGAAAAAAATTAAAGTAGCTCACGTTTTAGATTCAGTTGGGGGTGTGGAGATTTATCTTCGATTAGTTTCGGAAAACATTAATCCAGAATGTATAGAAAATATAATTGTTCATAAAAGTAACCCCAACAAAAAACAATATTTAGATAAGCACGGTAATTCTATTAAGGAATTTAATATTGATATTCAAAGAGAAATTAACTTGATTAAAGATATAAAAGCTGTTTATCAAACTGTAAAAATTTTAAAAAAGGAAAAACCTGACATAATCCATGCTCATAGTGCTAAAGGAGGTATTATCGCAAGAGTAGCGTCGTTGTTTTATAAAGTAAATGTGTTACATACACCTCATGCGTATTCCTATTTAAGTACGAACAGTAAAATAAAAAGAAAACTCTTTTTGCTTTTAGAGTCTTTGTTCTCTAGAGTAAATTCCTATTTATTGGCAACTTCAAATTCTGAAATAGAACGAGGTATAAACGAAGTAGGTTACCATCCCGACAAAACCATATTATTTAACAATTCTATTTTACCAATGAATTCAAATGATGGCGAATTTAATGATTTCAAATTACCAGATGAATTTATTTGTTCCGTTGGGAGACCTTCATTTCAGAAAAATATTGAAATGATGATAGAAGTTATTAAAAGAATGAAACTAAAGAAACCTAATATCCATTTAGTTTTAATGGGAGTGGGTGAATATAGTCCAAATAAAAATGCAGTTAATCAATTGATTGAGGAGTATGAGTTACAATCTAATGTAACCTTAGTAGACTGGATCGAACGCGAGAAAATATTACAAATCATTAAACAGGCTAAATTGTATATATCCACATCTAGATATGAAGGATTACCTTATTCTATTATTGAAAGTTTATCATTATCAAAGGCATGTGTTGTAACTCAATGTGATGGTAATAAAGATCTTGTAAAGGAGGGCCATAACGGATTTTTAATAAAGGATTTTGATGAAATGGAAATGTCTGATAGGATATGTCAATTATTAGATGATGACGTATTAAGGCAAAAATTCGAGCAAAACTCATTTAATTTATTTAATAAAGAATTTAATTTAGAGAATAACATTAAGGATCTGGAGAACATTTATGATATGCTAAAGTCTAATTAATTCTATGTTTTTTTAAGATATAATATTACAAATAAAATGAAAATAAAAAATATCTGTTGCATCGGCGCAGGCTACGTAGGCGGCCCAACTATGGCCGTTATTGCACAAAAATGCCCACATATAAAGGTCACGGTTGTTGATGTAAATGCTGCAAGAATAGCCGCCTGGAATGATGACGATTTAGATAAATTACCGGTCTTTGAACCCGGATTGGATAAAGTAGTTGAAGAGGCTCGTGGAAGAAACTTATTTTTCTCTACTTATGTAGATCAGGCCATTGATGAAGCCGATATGATATTTATTTCGGTGAATACGCCTACCAAAACCTATGGTAAAGGCAAAGGCATGGCAGCCGATTTAAAATACATTGAGCTCTGTGCACGACAAATAGCTTCTGTTTCTAAAACCAATAAGATTGTTGTTGAGAAATCTACTTTGCCAGTGCGTACGGCTTCGGCCATCAAGAATATTTTAGATCATACTGGAAACGGGGTGGAGTTTCAAATCTTATCGAACCCGGAGTTTTTAGCCGAAGGAACAGCCATTGAAGATTTATTAGCTCCAGATCGTGTGTTGATTGGAGGGGATATGTCAGATAAAGGTAAGCAAGCCATTCAAGCTTTAGTCGATATTTATGCAAATTGGGTACCCCAAGAGCGTATTTTAACGACCAATGTGTGGTCCTCAGAGTTGTCTAAATTAACAGCGAATGCCTTTTTGGCACAGCGGGTGTCTTCCATCAATTCGCTATCTGTGCTTTGTGAAAAAACGGGTGCCGATGTTAACGAAGTGGCTAAGGCTATTGGTATGGATTCCAGAATTGGTTCTAAGTTTTTGAAATCTTCTGTGGGTTTTGGGGGATCCTGTTTTCAAAAGGACATCTTAAATCTTGTTTATATTGCGAAAACTTATGGGCTGAATGAAGTGGCTGATTACTGGGAACAAGTCATTATCATGAATGATTATCAAAAGAATCGGTTTTCAAATAATATTGTCAGTACTCTTTATAACACCGTTTCTGGGAAAAAGATCACTTTTTTGGGTTGGGCTTTTAAGAAAGATACTAATGACACGCGTGAGTCTGCTGCGATACAGGTAGCTGATAATTTATTGAATGAACAAGCGCATATAGCCGTTTATGATCCTAAAGTGGTTGAAGAACGCATGTATGCTGATTTAGATTATTTAAATACCCGATCGGAAGAAGAAAATAGAAACTTATTAAAGGTAAAGGCTGATCCTTATGAGGCTTGTAAAGATTCGCATGCGGTTGCTGTGTTAACGGAGTGGGATGCCTTTAAAGCGTATGATTGGCAACGTATATATGATAACATGTTGAAGCCAGCCTTTGTTTTTGATGGTCGTGGTATTTTAGATACACAAAAACTTGAGGATATTGGTTTTGTTTGTTATTCTATTGGGAAGGGGTGATGAGGTGCTGACCCCTTCGACAAGCTCAGGGTGACAGTAGTGATTATCATGTTCGTTTTTTCTTGATAAAAAACGAACCAAAAAATCAAGTCAAAAAATAGGAAATTGCTGGCTACAGTGTTGCAAGTTCATTAGTCTATTTGTCACACTGAGCTTGTCGAAGTGTGGTTCTTTAGTAGGTAGCTAAATAAGGAGTTCGACGCTTCGATAGTGCTCTGAATAGGCTAAGATTGGCCTGATAATTAGGTGTCTTTTAGTAGGAGAGTATGTTTTCTCAAAGCTATTAGCTTGATAATATTCTTAACAAAGAAAGGTTAATATTAAGTAGAAACCATTAAATTTGTTCAAATATGAGATACTAAAATAGGATAACTTGAAACGTATTTTAATAACTGGTGCAGCAGGATTTTTAGGGTCGCATTTATGTGATCGCTTTATTGGTGAAGGGTTCTATGTTATTGGTATGGATAACTTTATTACCGGTGATAAAAAGAACTTAGAACATTTACAAGAACATCCTAATTTTGAGTTTATAGAACACGATGTTACCGAGTTTATAACCATTGAAGGTGATTTAGACTATATTCTTCATTTTGCATCACCTGCTAGTCCTATCGATTATCTTAAAATACCTATTCAAACCTTAAAAGTGGGCTCTCTAGGAACCCATAATTTGCTTGGTTTAGCTAAGGCTAAAAAGGCACGTATTCTTATCGCGTCTACGTCGGAGGTCTATGGTGACCCTCTGGTACATCCACAGCGTGAAGATTATTACGGAAACGTCAATACCATTGGGCCTAGAGGGGTTTATGATGAAGCTAAACGTTTTCAAGAATCCATTACCATGGCTTACCATCGATTTCACGGTTTGGAAACTCGGATTGTTAGGATTTTTAATACCTATGGACCACGTATGCGATTAAATGATGGACGCGTCATCCCGGCATTTATGGGACAGGCTCTGAGAGGTGAAGATTTAACGGTTTTTGGCGATGGCTCTCAAACCCGATCGTTTTGTTATGTTGATGATCAGGTGGAGGGTATTTACAGGTTGTTATTTAGTGACTACATAGAGCCCGTAAATATTGGAAATCCACATGAAATTACGATTAAGGATTTTGCCGAAGAGATTATTAAGCTAACAGGAACTTCTCAAAAGATAATTTATAAAGACTTACCCGTAAATGATCCTTTACAGCGGCAACCAGATATTAGTTTGGCTAAAAAACTATTAAATTGGCAACCCAAAATTGAACGGGAAGAAGGTATGAGACTTACTTATGACTATTTTAAAAGTTTATCTCAAGACGAATTGTATAAAAGCGAACATAAAAACTTTAAAAACCATATAAAAAAATAAGTGGCATATAAAAAAAGAAGATATTCGGGGGCTATTAAACCTTTATTTGGATTTATAGATTTGGTTATTATAAATCTAACCGTATTGGGCTTTAATATCAATCTAGTTAACCCATTTCTTTTTAGTATCTACATTTCAGCGGTATGGCTAATTATTGCTTTAAAAAATCATTTTTATGAAGTACAACGCCACACAAGACTTGTACAAGTCATTCCTTTACTGCTAAAGCAAATGTTCCTTTTTTCTGTAGCACTATATGCGTTTATAGGATTTTTTAAACAACCAGAAATAAGTAGGCTGGCGCTGGCAAATTATATCGTTTGCCTAGCCATGTATATTACTTTGTTTAAGCTCTTAACATTTTTTTTACTTAAAAAATACAGGGCTCTTTTACAGGGAAATACACGAAATGTTATCATTATTGGAGACAATGAAAAAACCCGACAATTAAGGCATACGTTCAATACAAGATTAGATTTTGGATATAAGTTTAAAGCGCAGTTTAGCTTGAAGGATGGTTTTTTTAATTTGGATACCTGCTTCAAGTATATTATCGATAATGACATTGATGAAATATATTTTTCGGTAGCTGCATTATCTAATAAACAGATTAATAAGCTTATCGAGTTTGCCGATAATAATTTACGGGAATTAAAGTTTATTCCTGACAATAAAGACATTTACTCAAAAAAGTTGAAGTATGAGTATTATGATTATATTCCCATCCTGTCAATGCGATCTATTCCGCTTCAAGATCCGGTAAATAAATTTATAAAACGGCTATTTGATATTGTATTTGCCCTTTTTATCATTGTGTTTGTGCTGTCTTGGTTAACACCTATTTTGGCAATCATCATTAAGTTAGAGTCTAAAGGCCCCGTGTTTTTTAAACAATCTAGGAATGGTTTTAATTATGAGGAGTTTGATTGTTATAAGTTCAGATCAATGACTCCCAATAAGAATGCCCACTTATATCAAGCTACAAAAGGCGATTTGCGTATTACCAAAGTAGGCGCCTTTATTAGAAAAACCAGTATTGACGAATTACCACAATTTTTTAATGTGCTATTTGGTGATATGTCTGTTGTGGGACCAAGACCGCATATGGTGAGCCATACAAACATGTATGCCAGAAGGGTCGATAAATTTATGGTACGTCACTTTGTGAAGCCTGGAATTACAGGCTTAGCTCAAACCAGTGGTTTTAGAGGGGAAATTGAAAAAGACCATGATATTATAAGCCGGGTGAAATACGATATTTTTTATATTGAAAACTGGTCTATTTGGTTAGATTTGAAGATTGTGATTCAAACCTTTTTAAATGCTATAAGAGGTGAAGAAAAAGCCTATTAAAAGCCTTGAATTAGCGCCTTTAGTTTCCATAATCACGCCAGTGTATAATGCTGAGGGCTTTATTTCAGAAACGATACTTAGTGTATTAAATCAAAGCTATACAAATTGGGAACTTATTCTTATTAATGATGGCTCAACGGATGGTTCTTCAGAGGTCATTCAAACCTTTCTTAATAAAACCTATAATATTATTTTTTTTCAGAATAGTACAAATCTAGGAGCTGCCGTTTCCAGAAATAAAGGTATAGAAGCAGCTCAAGGTCATTTTATCGCTTTTTTAGATGCCGATGATGTTTGGAAACCCTATAAGTTAGAGGTTCAAATTAAGTTTATGCTATCCCACAACTGTGATGTTAGCTTTAGTAGTTATGATCTTATAAATGAAAACGGAGTTTTTTTAGGAAAAAGGGTAAAAGCTCTTAAAAATTTGGGTTATACCAAGCTTTTAAAAAGTAACTATATAGGAAACTTAACAGGTATGTATAATGCCAGTGTTTTAGGGAAAATAACCTCACCTCCTTTACGGAAGCGACAAGATTGGTTGTTATGGCTTAGCGCCTTGAAACAATCTGGAAAACCTGCTATGGGTATTGAGGAATCGCTAGCGTTTTATAGGGTGAGAAAAGATTCCATATCCTCAAACAAGATAAACCTGTTAAAGTATAATTATTGGGTGTACAAAAAAGGATTGGGCTTTTCATATATCCAATCTATATGGCTTTTATTACTGTTTTTAAAGGAACATATTTTTGTTAAGTCAAAATTGGTGGTTACTACAAAAGAGACTTAAACTGCCTAAGTTTCCCTCTGTGAGACCTGTTTAACTGTGTTTTTCTTTCAAAATGGATTGTCAGGTTTGGTTCCATATATTGCGCCACCGCTTGTTTTATTTTTTCACGATATACATCAGACAAATCTTTAGAACTTACATAGTAAATGTTAAAGGTATCTATCAAAATTTGTTCAATAGTAAATTCTTTTACATTTGCGTCGTCGTCTATAATGGCCTTTGTGATGTAATAAAAGGTGAGTCCTGCGGCTGTTTTTCCGCTAGGTAATTTTATAAGATCGTCGGTTCTTCCTATAAGGTTTTCAAGTATAGGCTTTTCAGGAGTACTTTTGGTGGATAGGCTTCCTACATCACCTAAATCATAACGAATAAATGGGTGTGCTTTATTGTAAATTGATGTTATTACAACACGCCCTGTTTGCCCGTTGGGTAAAGCATGGTCATTTTCGTCAAGAATTTCAATAAATAAATCTTCATGGTTCACTATCCATTCGTTAGAGTCATTTTGAAACGCAATGAGCCCTAATTCCGCTGCCCCATATTCATTTATAACAGGAACGCCCAGTTGCGTCTCTAAAAGGGTTCTGTCGTCCATAAAAAGCATCTCAGACGTTACAATACATGCTTTTAAGGAAGGACAAACTGATTTTAAAATAATATTTTCCTGTTTTAAGTATTTAGCCAGTTGAACAATCGCACTCGTATAACCATTTATGTAGTGGAAGGTTGTAGATTTAAACGTATCTATATTTTTTTTCATTTGTGAATCGCTCAAATCAAATACAGAAAATCTATAGCGATGGCTTAAAACATCTTTTAAACGTTCTTTGTAATACCCTTTTTTATGCAGAGGGATACCGTAAAATCGCGCTTGTTTAGAATGTTGAAAGTCAATATCAAACCAATGGTATCTATCTATAAAATTGGCCCAGGTTAAAGCATGACAAAATTTGTCTTTAGCAAAACTAAAAGGATGTCCTGAAGATCCTGAGGTTTTATGCTGGTGTACATTATGTAAACTAAAACCTTTTGACAGCCTATTTTTCAACGGTTGTTGTAAATCCTGTTTTGTCATAATCGGAATACTCTCCCAGTCCTTCAGATTTGCATTTTTGGCAAACTGAGCATAAAAAGGATTGTTTTGCAGGTGAAATTGAACAATTTCATTTTTCTTTTGGTTTAAATACAACTCATAGTCTTTTCCCTTTTTGGATTGAATATCCTTGAGTTTTTGAATAGCTCTTCTAATAGGGAATCCATTGATTTGTAAAGAAATATAGAATAAATTCAAACTATAAAAATGATGTATTTGTGAATATGAGCAAATCTAAAGATAATTACTTATTATATGCACATACCTTAAAAAAACACGTATAAATCTATAGCTAATTGTAAAAACACACTATTTTTGCAAGCATAAAAATAGGTCAATTATGAATATCTTAGTACTTGGTTCTGGTGGAAGAGAACATACGTTTGCATGGAAAATAGCTCAAAGTTCAAAGTGCGATGCACTCTTCGTTGCACCCGGTAATTCTGGAACTGCTGAAATTGCAACCAATGTCAATATTGGGGTCAATGATTTTAAGGCAATCAAAGAACTGGTATTAGATAAAAATATTGAACTTGTAGTAGTTGGGCCAGAAGATCCGTTAGTAAACGGCGTGCACGATTTCTTTTTAAATGATGATGATATAAAACATGTAGCTGTTATTGGTCCACAACAAAAGGCTGCAGAACTTGAGGGTAGTAAAGAATTTGCCAAAGAATTTTTGTACCGTCATAACATTCCAACGGCAGCTTATGATAGTTTTACAAAAGACACTGTTGAAAAAGGCTACACTTTTTTAGAAACGCTAAACCCGCCTTATGTGTTAAAAGCAGATGGCTTAGCCGCAGGTAAGGGTGTGGTTATTTTAAATGATTTGGTCGAAGCAAAAGCGGAATTAAAAAGCATGCTTGTTGATGCCAAATTTGGAGAAGCCAGTAACAAAGTGGTGATTGAAGAGTTTTTAGACGGTATCGAGTTAAGTTGTTTTGTATTAACCGATGGCGAACACTATAAAATATTACCTACGGCCAAAGACTATAAGCGTATTGGTGAAGGCGATACAGGTTTAAATACAGGGGGCATGGGAGCAGTGTCTCCAGTGCCTTTTGCTACCGATGAATTTTTACAAAAAATAGAAGACCGTATTGTAAAACCAACCATTGCTGGGTTTAAGACAGATAATTTACCTTATGTTGGTTTTGTTTTTATTGGGTTGATAAAAGTGGGTGATGATCCTAAGGTGATAGAATACAATGTACGTATGGGTGATCCTGAAACAGAAGTGGTTTTTCCGAGATTAAAAAATGATTTAGTTGAGGTATTATTAGCCATGGCGAATGGAACATTAGATACCATCGATATTGAAATAGATGAGCGTGCGGCAACAACTATTGTTTTGGTATCTGGAGGATATCCTGAAGCGTATGAAAAAGGAAAAGAAATAACAGGTATAGAAACTATAGAGGATTCCATTCCGTTTCATGCGGGAGCTGTCTTGAAAGATGGGAAAATAGTAACTTCTGGCGGACGTGTTATGGCTATAACGTCTTATGGTGACACCTATCAAGAAGCCATAAAAAAATCTTACCAAAATATAGAAAAACTACATTTTGATAAGATGAATTATCGTAAAGATATTGGATTCGATTTATAAAAACGAGTGCGAAGAAATACTTTTATCTTCTTCGTTATTATCATTAAAACCTTTTAATTGAATCATCCAATATACCATGGCAACAAAACCAATGATGATGAAAATCCAAGATAAAAAGTTTGCTAAGCCCCAGTTTTCAAGCTCCAATGCTCTTAAGGCATCATAAGGTGCAAATAGAACATTTACAAATAAATCCTGTATAGCGTAAAAGAAATCTTTCATTTGTGTTTATTTATAGTTTCCTAACCGTGTTATAGTTAGTATATTTATAGGGCAAAAATACAAAAACACTTAATGTTAACAAGTTTTTTTAATAAATCTAAACCAATAAATTTTATTGTTGTTTTTTTTATCACCCTTCTAGCTTTTATAATGTCTAGAATAGAGTTATGGAACCATGGTGATACATTTAACTTGTCATTAAAATTTTTCGCACTCATTGTTGTTGGCTATGCAACGGTTTTACTTTTAAATTTTATTGCAAGTAAAAATGGTTTAACAAATAACAGTAATTATGAAATATTGCTTTTTGGTCTGTTTTTATTGTTTATTTCAAGTACTACATTAAGCGGTCAAGTGCTGGTTTCTAATTTTTTTATTCTACTGGCTATCAGGAGAATAGTAAGCTTAAGAACAGAACAACATATGAAGAAGAAACTTTTTGATGCCGCGTTTTGGATTGGCGTTGCTTCTTTGTTTTATTTTTGGGCTATTTTGTTTTTCATTTTGGTAGTGCTTTCCTTGGTGTTATTTGCCGATCATAAATTGAGGCATTGGATTATCCCGTTCTTGGGCTTAGCAACTTTGTTTGTTATAGCCTGTGCTTGTTCGGTAGTGATGTACAATGACTTTTTTACCATTTTTAATTACCCGCCAGAAGTTAGTTATGACTTTAGTAATTATAATTCTTTAAAGTATATTATTGCGCTTACTGTTCTATTTTCTTTTGGGGTGTGGTCTTCTATATTTTATTTACAAAACATAAAAAAGCAGAAGAAAAACTTTAGAGCCTCTTTTAAGGTCATTGTATTAGCTATGGTTATTGCCTTTGCTATTATTGTTGTTGCACCTAATAAAAATGGAAGTGAATTTTTATTTCTATTTGCGCCCTTGTCTATTATCGTAGCGAATTATATTGAAATCATTCATGAAAAATGGTTTAAAGAAGCCTTTTTAGGCGTATTGGTTGTGCTACCATTTATTCTTTTATTGCTGTAGTTTTTTACCAAAAGCTAGGTCACCGGCATCACCTATGCCTGGTACAATATAGCCTTTGTCATTCAAATCTTTATCAATGGTAGCAATCCATAAATGCGTATTTGAATCAAAATGTTTTGAAACATAGTTCACACCTTCTTCGGCACCAATTACACTAATCAAATGTATATCTTTGGGTGTTCCGAATGGTTTCAGAGCTTCAAAAGTAGCAACCATAGATTGCCCCGTAGCGAGCATAGGATCTGCTAAAATCAAGGTTTTGTTCTCTAAATCAGGGCATGCCAGATATTCCACAATAATTTCAAAGCTTTCTGGATTATGTTTGTGATGACGATAAGCTGAAATAAAGGCATTTTCGGCGGTATCAAAAAAATGCAATAGCCCATTATGTAAAGGCACACCAGCTCTTAAAATAGAGCATAACACAATTTGATTGGTGGGTAATTGCATTGCACTCATACCAAGAGGTGTGGTGACATTATTTTGCTCAAACGTGAGTGTCTTACTCATTTCATAGGCTAAAATTTCTCCAATGCGTTCAATATTTCGTCTAAAACGCATACGGTCTTGCTGTATTTTATGATCTCTAATTTCTGAAATAAAGGTGTTTAGTATGGAGTTTTCAATTGATAAATCATGAATTTTCATAGGGTCAAAATGGTTTTTCCATAGTAAAGTTAAGGAAATATAGAGTATCTTTGCATTTTAAAATTTTTAAGTATGTTTACATCAAAAGCGAATAAAATATTTCAGGAGGTTATTGAAAAATATCACATCATTAATACCGTAGATCAACCTTTTGAAAATCCTTTTCCAGAGAGTGATTTAATAGAGCATTTATTATACAGAAAGTGCTGGATTGATACGGTTCAATGGCATTATGAAGATATAATTCGCGATCCAGAGATTGATCCTGTAGCGGCTTTAAAATTAAAACGTCAAATTGATGCTTCAAATCAAGACAGAACAGATATGGTGGAGTACATTGATAGCTATTTTTTGGAAGTATATAAAGAGGTGACACCAAAAGCTAATGCTACAATCAACACAGAAAGCCCTGCTTGGGGAATTGATAGGCTTTCTATTTTGGCATTGAAGATTTACCATATGAATGAAGAGGCCACAAGAGCTGATGCTTCTGAAGCGCATAAAGCAGCTTGTAAAAAGAAATTAGATGTATTGTTAGAGCAACGTGTAGATTTATCAACGGCTATTGATACGCTTTTAAGTGATATTGAGAAGGGCGATAAATACATGAAGGTTTACAAGCAAATGAAAATGTACAATGATGACGAGTTAAACCCTGTACTTCGTTCTCAAAAGTAGTATTGTCCAATCGGGAGTTCCTTTTCAAGATCTCATCTTATAGATTGACATGCCAAAACAAACACATATTTTAGTGATACGTCTCTCAGCTATGGGGGACGTTGCTATGACTATACCTGTTTTAAGAGCATTAATTCATCAGTATCCCGAGGTTAAAATCACGGTTTTAACGCGAGAATTTTTTACTCCTTTTTTTAGAGATTTAAGTGGTGTAGAGGTTTTTTCTGCAGAGGTTAATGGAAAGCACAAAGGGCTTTTAGGATTGTATAAATTGGCGAAAACCTTAAATATCAAGAATTTTGATTGTGTTGCAGATTTGCATGATGTGTTACGGAGTAAAATATTAAGAAGATTAGTGCATGCAGACAAATATGCGGTCATTGATAAAGGACGTAAGGACAAAAAAGCACTGATTTCAGGGAAGCAGTTTCAGCCACTAAAAAGTACGCATGAGCGCTATGCAGATGTGTTTAGAGCGCTTGGTTTTCCTTTAAATCTTGGGAATCCTGTTTTTCCTAAAAAGGCATCTTTAAGTGATGTTACTAAGCCTTTTATATCTAAAACGAAAAAGAATATTGGTGTAGCGCCATTTGCTACCTATGAAGGTAAAATGTACCCTCTGGAATTAATGAAGAAGGTCATTGAAGAACTTGCTTCAAATTATCATGTAATTTTATTTGGAGGCGGAAGCAAAGAGAAAGCTATTTTAGAGGATTTTGAACGTCAATTTAAACATGTGGTAAATGTGGTTGGTAAACTTGATTTGCGTGATGAATTAGATCTTATTTCTAATTTAGATGTTATGTTGAGTATGGATTCAGGTAATGCCCATATGGCCGCTATGTATGGCGTTAAAGTGGTTACCATTTGGGGAGTAACACATCCATATGCTGGGTTTACACCGTTTAATCAACCAGAAAACCATGCGTTGTTGCCTGATAGAGTACAGTTCCCTATGATTCCAACCTCGGTCTATGGAAACAAATACCCAGAAGCGTATAAAAAAGCCTCTGGGAGTATATTACCTCATGACATTGTAAGTAAAGTAAAGGCAATCATTTAGTTGTTTACCGTAAAGATATCATGTGTTGCATTGTTATTAGCAACAAAAACGTGTGGTTTCCCTTTTCCTTCCACAACAATAACACCTCTAATATCTTTGTCTATAAAGAAACCGGAATTTAAATGATGCATTGCGGTAAACCCGCCATTACCATCGCCTAACAAAATATTTCCTATGCCAGAGTCTGCTCGGGTGGTTTCAACCTCCGATTGATAATTATTCCCTGCTAAAAGAAGATCTTTGTGGCCGTCATTATTAAAATCATAAAATAGAATACTATTTATAGGTGATTGTTGTACGTCATTATCAAATGGTTTAAAGTCAAAATTATTATCTCCTTGGTTTATAAAAATTCCAGATTTAAATTCGGTAACCTCATAGTGTAACGCATTTTTAATACCTGGGCCTACAATGCCTTCAATATCTCTATTTGCAAAGTCTTGATAGGTTTTAATTTTTGATTGTAAATGTGGCATTTGTTGAGCCGTACAACCTTTACCTCTTACTGGAACTTGTTTGTCTTTGTAATATTTTGCTAAGAAAATATCTTCTGTACCATTATAATCAAAATCTGAAGTATAAACATGAAATGGTTTTTCTGCTGAGGCGTGGAATTTATAATTTAAGCCCAGATTTCCTGCTACAATATCTTTGTCACCATCATTGTCAACATCCACTATAAGCAATTTGTTCCACCATCCTTTAGCTTGGTTTAACGACTCATAATATTTAGATTTTTCAAGTTTTCCAGACTCGTTCAGCAACACTTCAATTCCCATCCATTCACCGGTAACAACCAAATCTAAATCATTGTCGTTGTCAATATCAAACCAGGTAGCATCGGTTACCATACCTAGGTTTAATAAAGCAGGTGCTAAAGTACTAGTATCCTCAGTAAAACTACCCTGATTATTTATAAGGAGATAACTTTTTGGTGCATGTGGGTATTTGGCAGGAATAACACGTCCTCCCACAAATAAATCAATATCTCCATCATTGTCGTAATCGGCAGGTACAACAACCGAACCTGCAGCATAAAAATCAGGCAGTTGTGATTTTGTAAAGTTCCCTTTTCCGTTGTTGAGATATAAACGATCTTTTAACATTCTTGGATTTCTGGTAAATTCATAGCTTCCGCTTACTACATATAAATCAAGATCACCATCATTATCTGCATCAAAGAAACAAGCCCCAACATCCTCGTATTGTTTATCTTTTGCTAAAGCGGCATTGCTACTTGTTATAAATTTTCCTGAGGATTGCCCTAAAAGAATTTGCCCAGGTTGAGTATGGCCTCCGCCAATAAAAATATCCTCGTTACCATCGCCATTTACATCTGCTTTAGCTAGAGCTGGACCTGTTTGAGATAATTTATGAGGCAGTAATACCTGAAGGTCATAATCATTAAAATAAGGGTCAATATGTTTTGTATTAAGAGTTATTTTGCTGAATAGTTTTTTCGATGAATTTTCAGAATGTTCCTCTTCAGGTTTAGTGGCATCAGTATATTTAACATGTAAAACGGAGTTCATTTTTACAGTGTTGAAATCTTGTTTTTTCCCATCTTGCCACAATACCTCTACATTTTTGATTGTCTGTGATGCCCCGATACCAAAGTGCAATTTATTGGAAACGGAAGATAAAAATCCCCTTGTGTTAATCAATTGACGCACCAATTTAGTATTATTGTCAAGAGTAATGGTGACCAAGGAACCAACACCAAATGTGTTGGTTTCAGGGCCTTCAAAGGTTATTTGAAGAAAATTACCTTTTTGCTGTTCTATGGCATTATTTTTTAAAACTGAGGCACTGTCATTTATATTATTTACTACAATATCAAGATCCCCGTCATTATCTAAATCGGCATATACAGCACCATTAGAAAAGGAAGGTGCTTCATCAACCCACTCCGTAGAAGTATCTTCAAATGTAAGATTGCCATTATTCTTGAAGAAATAATTATTTAGCTTTTGTTGCGGTAGCATTTGTGCATACTTTAAAAAGTCTTCTTTAGTTGGTTTTCTGTTATTTTGCCTTAATTGCTCAGCAATAGCTTTATTTGAATCTCTATCAATAACGTCTCTAAACACGCCATTTGTAACAAAAATATCGTTTAGCCCATCAAGGTCAAAATCTGCAGATAGCAAGGCCCAACTCCAGTCTGTATCGCCAATATCAGCCATTTTTGATACTTCTCTAAACGTCCCATTTCCATTATTTATTTGCAGCATATTGTGCATGTATTGGTAGTGATACCCGTTGTTGGTCATTTTTTCAAATTGACTTACAGAAGTCATGCCCATGGTGGTTTTAGATCTTATATAATCTTTGGGGTTCATATCAAGGGTCATTAAATCTAGATAGCCATCATTATTTACATCAGCTACATCACCACCCATACTATTGAACGACATATGTTTTACCACTTGATCTCTACTTTCAGTAAACGTCCCATCTTGATTATTTATATATGCAAAATCGGGCATATTAAAATCGTTGTTTACGTATATATCTAACCAGCCATCGTTATTAAAATCCATAACTTCGGGGTTTAATCCAAAGGCCATTTCTGGCATGATGCCAGCTTTAAGAGATACATCTGTGAAATGCCCTGTTCCATCGTTGTTGTATAGTTTGTCACTCCCTTTAAGTGCCATGGTTTTAGGATCGGTTTGAAGGGCCTTTAAATCAAAAACATCAGTTTGGTTTCTATTTACAATATCGGCAGCATTTGAAATATAAACATCTAAATCATTGTCGTTGTCATAGTCAAAGAAAATAGCTTGAATGGTTCTATTGCTATCTGCTAAACCACGTTCTTTTCCCTGTTCAGTAAAGGTAAGGTCACCGTTATTGATGTATAAAAGGTTTGCAAACCTATCGTCTTCATCAATCCAGCCACCTCTAGAGACATAAATATCTAAAAACCCATCAGTATTCACATCTACAAAGGTAACCCCTGTATCAAAGCCTTTTAGGTTTAAAATACCAGCTTGTTTTGTAATATCCTCAAATTGAAAGTTACCTTTATTTAAATAAAGTCTATTGTTCTCTGAATTTGAGGTAAAAAATAAGTCTATCAAACCATCATTGTTGATATCGCCTGCCGCAACACCGCTTCCAATATACATGTAGTTGTATTGAAAATAATTGGCGTCAACAGTTTCTTCAAGGGTGTTTATAAAATCAATGCCTGTTTCTGATTGATTCAGGGTAGTGAATAATTTTGTTGAATGTTCACTTATTTCTGTAGATTCTACTTTTTTCTCATTTTCACAAGAAAATATAGAAATAGATAGAACCAAACATGTAGCTATTATGTTGAGGTTGTTTTTGAATTTGCTAACTTTCATAGTATCAAATAAATGTTGTTGTTAAGTAGTGTATACTTAGGGTTTTGTGGTTGTTGGAGTGCCTAACAAATATAATAAATTGACTATGTAGAATTTAAAAAAAACGGTAAGAAATTATTATTTCTTACCGTTTTAAAAACTAACTATTTGAGAAACTTATTTTTTAAGATTAGGATTTAAGTCAACTTCATTTTGCGGTATTGGAGCAAAATAGTTGCTGGTTTCTAATGATCCTAAAATTGGATTTTGAACGTCTAATAATTCACCATCTGAGTTAAAAGAACTTTGCGGATCTCTATCAGATAAAGCTTCTTTTACACGCTCCATACGTACTAAGTCATTCCATCTAATCCATTCACCGGCAAATTCCCATTTACGTTCTGTGAAGGCTAGTTCAGCAATGTCACCGCTAGTCACATCAACCGAAGGATCTGGAGTATTATATGGAAGACCAGCAGCTCTTCTTCTTATTTTGTTTAAGGCTTCCCAAGCTTCAGTGGTTACATTTCCTGAACGCCCAGAAGCTTCAGCATAGATTAGTAATACTTCGGCATATCTCATGTAGAAATCATTTCTGTCTGTATTAAAATCATCTAATGAGATATCTCCTGGAGGGCCTACAATTTTAGTGAATACAGGGGTAGCTTGATCGGTAAAGTTTTCCCAATCTCCCCAAACACCATCAGATCTGTAGGTGGCATCTTTACGTGCTCCTTCAGGAAAATCTTCATAAAATTTAATTTCGGCAAAAGTTTCTTGCCAACCACCAACATCTGAAGGGTTTCCTAGCTTACCAAATTTACGGTTATTCAATCCATTTGCTCTGTTATAGGCAATGGTCCAAATACTTTCATCGTTAAATCTGTTTTCTAATGTCCATAAGTCATTTAAGTCTTCCACTAAACCAAAACCATGAGCTCCCGCATTATCCATGACTTTTTTAGCACTAGAGGCAGCTTCTGCATATTTTGATGTATTTTTTTCTGGAAATCCAGCCCAGTCTAGGTATAAGCGCGCTAACATAGCACGTGCAGATCCAGAATTTGGTCTAGGAGCACCTTTTTGTACATCAGGGTATTTAGCAGGTAATAATTCTTCTGCTCGAAGTAAGTCAGATTCTATTTGCTGGTATACTTCTTCTTGAGTTGAAAGACCAATGTTAAAATCGGGTATTGAGGTTAAAGGAAGGGGTATAGTTCCATGTATTCTGGTTAGATGAAAAAACATAACACCTCTAAGGAAGTGCACTTCACCAATTAATCTATCTTGTGCATCTTGATCAGGTAAATTTAAACCAGCAGCACTTTCAAGGGCATTATTGGCAGCTCTTACCATGGCATAAATATCACGCCAGTTGGACGCGATTCTTCCATTAGTAGGTGCTACAACGCGTTGATCAAACTCTCGAAAATCAGCTTTGTTACTTACTCTATGGGTTGTGATGTCATCACCAGACCAACCATTTACAAAAAAAGTTGACCATTGTGATGCATTTCTTAGTCTAGAATAAATTCCAGTTACACCGAGTTCTAATTCCTCCTGAAGGGTATATTGACCAGGTGCTAACCTTGAAATGGTAGGGTCTTCTTCCAAATCAGCACAATTCTGAACGGAGATTACCAATAAAAGAACCAATATAGATAGTGCTTTTACTTTAATATATCTGAAAAATTCAATGTTTTTCATATTATTTATAATTTTTATTTTTTTAAACAATTCTTTTAAAATCCAAATTTAACACCTAAAGAAAATGTACGAGGATTTGGATAAGCTCCTACATTGATACCGGCAGCTACATCAACATTACCTGCATTATTTGCTGGTCTTGAGGTGTGTTCTGGATCATAACCTGTGTAATCGGTGATTAAGAAAAGGTTTTGACCAGATGCATAAAGTTTCAAATAGTCAATTGTACTAAAAAGATCATTAAATGTATAACCTATAGATAAATTGCTTAATCGAATAAAATCTCCCTTTTCAACAAATCTTGTAGAGCCAATTTCATTACGTCCACCAGCTGGAATGTCAGTTTCATTTGTTGCGGTCCATTGGTTCACTTGATCTGCAGCTAAGAAACTTCTCTGGTTTCCTGTATTACCAACTATAATCCCTTGAACGGCATTTAACACGTCAAATCCATGAACGCCTTGGAAAAACACATTAAAATCCCAGTTTTTATATGTAAGTGTGTTGTTGAATCCCCAAAAAGTATTTGGTGTACCATTACCAATAACACCAAAAACCAAATTGTTGTCATCATCTAACAGATATTTAGCATCTCCAGGGATGGCAATAGGTTCACCAGTTTCATTAACAGGAATATTGTCGGTAGATTTCCAAGTGCCTAAGAAAGTAGCTCCCCAAAATTGACCAATAGGCTCGCCTACCTGAATTCTATTCCATCTTCTTTGCTGACCATCAACACTTTCAAAAGAGCCTTGAATTTCATCAACATCACCTAAATCGATTACTTTGTTTTTTACATATGAGAAAGTGAATACTGAGTTCCAGTTAAAATTATCATTTTGAATAATGGTTCCGTTTAAAGAAATATCAAAACCTTTATTCTCTATTTCTCCTAAATTTTGTTTAATAAACCCTCCTCCATTTGTGTCAGGTACCGGAACATCTAGTAATAAATCTTCAGTGTTTTTAACATAATAGTCTAATGATAAGTTTGCTCTACCATTGAAAAGACCTAGATCAACACCCACATTGGTTTGTGTAGTAGTTTCCCAAGTTAAATCTGGATTGCCATATCCATCTGGGGCAGATCCAGGCTGTACATTGGCACCGTCAAAAGCATAGGTGCTATTTATTGTAACTGTTGGGAAAGTAGTGTAAGGAGCAATGTTTTCATTACCCACTTGTCCCCAGCCTGCTCTAAGACTCAAACCTGTAAAAGTGTCTCCTTCACCTAACATATTAGAAAAGTTATATCTTGCCGATACTGAAGGAAAAACACCATTTCTTTTTCCGGATCTAAATTTAGATGATGAATCAGAACGAACTGTACCAGTTAAAAAGAATACATCATTGTATATGTATTCGGCTCTACCCATTATGGACTCTAAGGCTGATTTAGAGTAATTGTTATTAAAATTTCTTGCAGCAGCAAGTTCTCCTAAATAAAACCCTAAAGGAAGTGATAAGTCATTACCATTATAAGCATTCCATCTGCTTTCAAAACCAGAAAACTCATAAACACCTGTTACTTTTACATCATGTTTATCAGCAAATAATTGATGCCAAGTTAAAATGTTACTCACCTGGTGCGTTGTGTTTTTGGCATTGCCAAAACTAACATCGTTTAATGGGTGGTCTAACACATATGATTCTGTGGCATTATTGATGGTTGAAGCACCGGCCAGTAAAGTGTAGTTAAAGGCGTCGTTGATATCCCAATTCAAGTTAAAATTAACGTTTAGTCTATCGTTGATGCTATTTCTGTCAGTGGTGTTAATGTCCTCGATTGGATTTTGATTAAGTGATGCTAATGATCGAGTTGAAAATCTGTTATATTGTCCGTTTTCATCAAATATAGGTGTTGTAGGATCCCATGTCAATGCTTTCACAACTAAACTACCTTGAAAACGATTTAAGGCTGTAATGTCATTTTTGGTATTGGCTCTAGTTGCGAATACATTTAAACCGATTTTAAAATTATCGGCTATATTTGAGTTTACATTCGCACGAACCGAATATCTTTCAAAACCTGTACTTTTTACAATTCCTTCTTCATTTACGTAATTTCCTGAAAGGAAATAGTTGATTTTCCCTTCTGATCCGCTTGCAGATAATTGAACGTTATTAGAAAGACCTGTTTGAAAAAGTTCTCTTTGATAGTCTGTTCCGCCGCTTGCCGCTAAATCACTGATTTCAGAATCTGAAAATATTGGTGAACCACCAACACGAACACGTCTGCTGTTCTCAATTCTTGCAAAATTTGCTGCATTTAGCGTAGGAAGGTATTCTGGAACAGAAGATATTGTGGTAAAATAATCTACATCTATTTTAGATTTCCCTTTACCTTTCTTCGTGGTTACCATAATTACCCCGTTAGCACCTCTCGATCCATAGATAGCTGTTGCGGATGCATCTTTTAATACATCCATAGAAGCAATGTCATTTGGGTTTATGGTGCTTAAATCTCCGCCAATAATACCATCAATAACTACTAATGGACTGTTATCTTGATTAATAGAGTTTACTCCACGAACCCTAACTTTAATGGCTGCACCAGGAGCACCACCTTGTCTTGATACCGTTACACCAGCAGCTCTACCTGATAAAGCGTCTTCAACACGGGTTAATGGTTGCTTTTCAAATGATTTAGCAGAAACCTGAGAAACAGCTCCTGTGAGGTCACTTTTTTTAGCAGTACCATATCCAATAACAACCACTTCGTCAAGTTCTGCCGCATCTTCAATAAGGGTTACGTTGATTTTAGTTTGGTTGCCAACCGTAATAGATTGGGTAACGTAGCCAATGAAAGAGATTTCTAGAACATCAGAAGCTGATGCTGAAATACTGAAATTTCCATCAAAATCGGTGACAGATCCAGTAGTTGTTCCCTTTACGATAACGTTTGCGCCAGGGATGCCAACACCAGCTTCGTCAACAACAGTTCCATTAATGGTTTGTTGTGCATTTGCATGATGAAAACTCATAAACATGAGAAGCGCTCCAAGCAAGAAGCTACGTCTCAAAAACAGAGTAATTTGTTTTTTCATAATTGTTTAGTTTTAGTTTAATTGTTAATAAATTAGTGAGTTTAAGGGTCTAAATATAGTAATGTGATTTTAATTTTTATAGGTAAAAATAAATTTTATGACAAAAAAACAGATATAAATTTTGTGTAAAAATATTTTTTTGTAGTTTTTATTTATGTAAAAAACTGATAATGAAAGTTTTAAAATAATTTTTTTAATTTTTATTGTAGGGTTTAATATTCAAAAAAAAAACTAGTTTCAAATATAAAATTGGTGTAGTTCATTTTCTATTTGTAAAACACCTCTTATTGCTTTGGATAAAAAAAAATAAAAAACAGGTTTAGTAGTTGTTATATATTACCTTCAACTGGTATTATTTTACCAATTTAGTATATTTTACAATATAAAAATGTTAATACCGAAATAAAAATGTTCGCTTATTGCAAGTTAATCATTCAGGATGCTATTATTTAGCATAAGGCTTAAGGTTCACTCGTAGCAATAAATCATCTGAAACAATAAATAGAAATCTACCATCTTCACTAAATTCACAATTACCGGTTGCTTTATTTGTTTTGATAGTGCCTAAATGTTTGCCTTTAGGTGTGACAATAAGAACGCCATCTGGGCCAGCAAAAAAGAGATTCCCGTTTTTGTCTAGTTTAATACCATCTGGGCATTGCTTGCTCAGGCTTTTTTCACGAAGTTCGGTAACATCAAATAGAATCCTTTTACTAACTAATTTACCGGGAGCAAGAATATCAAAGGCAAATATTTTTGGAAAACTCGTATTGGAGTCGCCAACATATAGGGTCTTGTTATCATGAGAAATGGCCACTCCATTTGGGAATTTTATATCTCTATCTAAAAGAATGACAGTGCTATCTTTCTTTGAGTAAAAAAATACGCCACTAAATCCTAGATCGCTTTTAGCGTCTTTAAGTCCGTATGTAGGATCGGTGAAGTAAATGTTTCCTTGTGAGTCAAAGGTTAAATCATTGGGTGAATTGAATTTTTTTCCATTATAATTTGTAATGAAAGGTTCATATTTAGGTGTTAACGAATCTTTCAAGCTGATTAATTTACTTATAACACGGTCTCCTTGCTGGCATAGTATTAGATTCCCTTCAGCATCAACACCCAATCCATTGGCGCCTTTACCTCCTCTAGGCCATGGGTTAATATCAGGACCTGTATAACCCGAGGGATTTAAGTAAAGGTTTAATCCTTTTAAATCATTCCATTGGTACACCTTATTTTCTGGAACATCTGTAAATAACAATGTTTGTTCTTTTGGAAGCCAAACAGGACCTTCGGCCCAATTAAATCCTTTAGCCACCAAATCAATGCGAGCATGTATTGAAACTATTGAATCAAAAGCAGGATCTAAACGTTCAATACTTCCATAGGTAGGGTATTTTTTGAGGGAATCTATAATAGTTTCAAAACGTTGTTTAACTTTTTTTGTATGCTGATTTAAAGTAAAAGTATTTAAAGGTTTTAATTCTTGTTTGTCTTTTTCAACATTATAAAACCGACCATCACCATAAAGCTTGTATGTTTTATTCAGTACAAATTCGGCTGGATTAATATGGTCTTTACCTGCACCAGGCTTAGGATTGTAATTCATATAAACCCAATCGCGCCTATTTGAGGACTCTCCTTTTAAGGTAGGGTAGAAACTTTGACCGTCTGTAATAAAGTCTTCAGGTATTTTTTTACCAGCCACATCAAGCATTGTCGGTAAAAAATCTATAGCATCAATTAATATCTCAGCTGTTTGTTCTTTTTGAATATGTCCTGGCCAGTTGGCTATAAAGGGCACTTTTATACCTGTTTCTATAGTTAGTCCTTTTCCACCTTGAATATATTGTTGGTTTGCTTTTGAAAAAATGGTTTGGTGCGTTCCATTATCAGAATACACCATAACCAAAGTGTTATCTCTAAGCCCTTGTTTTTCTAAGTTTGTGATTATTTTTCCAATAATCTTATCTGCATAAGCCACCATGTCTTTAAAGTTAGTGGTGTCTTTCTGTAATCGTTTCTCTGGAGTACTCCATGCTTTACTTTGGGGTGTAGGTGTAAATGGGTCATGCGTTAAGGCCATGGGGTAATACACAAAAAAAGGTTTTCCTTTTTGTTTATTAATAAAGTCATTTATAAAATCTGAAAAAATATCTGGACCATATTTGTTTGTTGTGTCTGATAAAAATGTACCATTTTGTAATATGGTTGGATTGGCATAGCGAGACCCTTTATTTTCGGTATGCCCCGTATGCCATAAACAGTATGCGTCAAAGCCAGCATGCTCCACTTGCATACCGGTTCCTCTTCTAAATTCTGAACCAGGATAGCTTACAGGGTCGTAACTTTGCAGCTGCCATTTACCTGCTATACAGGTGGCGTAACCAGCGTCTTGCATTAAATGCCCAAAGGTTTTTTGATCTGGATTCAAAATTCCAAAGGCTGTCCAATTACGGTAGTTGTATTTACCCGTCATTAATTTTACACGGGTATTGGTACATAGAGGCTGTGCATAGGCTTGAATAAACAACATGCCTGTTTTTGCCAATTGATCTATGTTTGGTGTTTTATATGATGTGCCGCCATAGGCACCAACACATTCATAACCCAAATCATCTAACATGATGAGTATAATATTGGGTCTTTTATTGGAGTTTGTTTGTAATTGGTAAGCCCATGATGTATAGCCCATGCACATGGAAACAATGCAATATGCTATTAGTTTTAACACTGTACGGTTGATGTGCAGATTATTTATCAAGAATAATTTCATTTTTCTTATCAGATGATTTGTTCTTTTTTAAGTATTCACTAGGCAGCAGACCAAATTGGTTTTTAAAACATTTAGAAAAATAGGATCCTGTATTGAATCCAGTTGTCGACTTCCCCTAAATAGAACTGTTAGTTTTTCCAAAATTATTCATTTTTTCGTTTTAAAAGTAGTTTGATTTTTGGGGAAGCTTACAAAATAACTTACCACTAGCACCGCATTACTAGAGGTTTTTAGTGAGAAGTTACCATCAAAGTCGGTTTGGGCGCCATGTGTCGTGTTTTTTTCTACAATATTTGCACCAGCCAAGGGTACGCCAGATTCGTCTACCACCGTACCGTTGATGGTCAATTCTTGGGCACTCACCATGGTGGTACCAGTGAGTAGTGCCATAAACAACATCAATAGCTGATGTTTGAATTTTAGTTTGAGTAATTTGCTTGATTTCATAAGCATCAAATGTTTAGTTTTAGTTAATAAATCTATTAACACAAACTTAACATTGATATAAATTCATAGATGCAACATATTGTCAAATCCATGTAACAAATTGATAAATCCTTTATGAATCAGGCGTACCCTTGGCTGGTGGAAGTATTTAAGCGAAGTAAAATCTTATAAAAAGGTATTTTTGTAAGTGCAAAAAAATAACACGCGTTTTAACCCAAAATAATTGTAGAATTTAGGGAGATGGCTTGTTCCAAGAATGGTTATGTTTTATAAGGGCTTCTAGGATATCTTAATATAAAAAGAAGATATTACACATCATCAAAGTCAATAGTGATGCTAGCTGTGGTTGGGTGCGCTTGACAGGTTAAAATTAAGCCTTCGGCAACCTCACTATTTGTTAAAATATTATTTTGTCGCATGGTTGCTTCGCCTTCTTTAATGCGTGCTAAACAGCTGCTGCAAATACCGCCTTGACAGGAATAGGGTGCATCAATGTCCTCATCTAAAGCGGCTTCTAATAAGGTTTGTGTTTGCGACATTTCAAACGTAGTGGTTTCATCATCCACAGTTACGGTAACTTGGGTTTTTCCCGATGGTACAGCCACGTCTTCAACTTCATCAACTTTGGCGGCTTTAAAAAGTTCAAAATGAATACGGCTTTCATCAATGTTATGATCTGCTAAAACATCTTTAACCGTATGTATCATACCTTCAGGACCACATAAATAATAGGCATCAACCTCAACGTGCTTATGTTCATTCTTCATAACATAATTAACGGTACTTTTTTCAATTCTACCAAAAATAGCGTCGTCTTCATCTTCTTGGCTAAATACAAATTGAATAGAAAAGCGATCTTTGTAGTTGTGTTGAAGTTCTAAAAGTTCCTGTAAAAACATGGTATCGTGAGTCGTTTTATTACCATAAACCAAAATAACCTTGCTGTGAAATTCCTCCTCTAAAGCACATTTAATAATACTTAGTATGGGTGTAATGCCGCTTCCTGCTGCAAATAAAGCTATATTCTTAGTTTTTTTATCGTTTGGTTCAAAGATAAAACGTCCTTTTGGTGGTGCAACTTCTATGGTGTCACCAGGTTTAAGAGAGCTATTAGCATAGGCTGAAAAGGTGCCATCTTTTACCGCTTTTACTGCAACTTTTATGTCACCACTTTTTGGGGATACGCACAGAGAATAGTCCCTTCTAATTTCTTTGCCATCAAGTTCTGTTTTTAGCGTAATGTATTGTCCAGCTTGAAACGCGAAAGCATCTTTCAGATTGTCAGGAATATTAAATGAGATACTAACGGCTTTGTCTGTTTCTCTATGGATATTTTTAACTGAAAGTGTGTGAAATGATGACATATAAAATGATTTTAAGCAAAAATAGTGAAGCCGTTAAAAATAGAATAGTTTAATATGAAAAAATAATACATAAAAATATTATGCATAATATTTTTATGTATATTTGATTAAGATGAATAATGCCCATTTGTATAGAGGAAGTCTTGCTACTATTATTTTAAAGCTTCTTAATGAGCACGACACCATGTATGGCTATGAAATTGTACAAAGAGTAGATGAATTAACCCATGGAGAGCTCAGGTTAACCGAAGGAGCGTTGTATCCATCACTTCATAAAATGACGGCGCAAGGCCTTTTAGAGGTAAAAGTCATTAAAATAGGAAATAGAATAAGAAAGTATTATCAACTTACAGAATCTGGCACCAAAGAAACTGTAAAGAAGTTAGCCGAACTTGAGCAATATATTAAAACCATGCGTGCTTTGGTTAATCCTAGGTTTCGCTAATTCTAGGTTGTATTTTTAAAGAAAAAAACACAGAAAGCATAGGGTGCTGTAACAAAGTCATTTAGTTTTGTACAAACATTATGGTGTCACAATAAAAATCTTAATTAATAAATAGTTTCACATGAAAAAAAACCTACTAATCTGTTTGTTTACCATAGCGCTTTCGTCAACTTTTTATGCTCAGGATAATTCTGGGTTTAAAAAAGAAACAGTTGAATTTATAAAAATTACTGGTGCTGCAAAAGCTTTTGAAAAGGCCATTGCTCAAATTGGAGCTATGGTTCCTGAGACCAACAAAGAAGCTTATACCAACGAAGCCAATGGTACACTAGAGCCACTATATAATCAGATGGCCGATTTGTATATGGCTGAGTTTACCGCTGCCGAGATAACACAACTTATAAACTTTTATAAGACCGATTTAGGAAAAAAACTGGCTAGTAAACAAGTAGAACTTACTCAAAAAGCTATGGCTTTTGGACAATCTTGGGGCATGAAGGTGCAGGCTATTGCGCAAAAGTATCAATAGTATTAATATAGAGGGTTTCAAATCACCTTATGGTTATGATTAAGCATTTTATAAGTTTAGAGTGGAAAGCATTTTTTAGATCGCCTTCACTTAAAACTAATTTATTTTTTAAAATACTTTTAGGCTTTGGAGCACTGTGGATGATTGTAACTTTTTTATTGCTCGGGTTTGGGGTCTTTTTTATTATTAGAGATAAGTTTCATAAAGATCCTATAGTTGTTTTTAATGATTTTTTGGTGTTTTATGTGGTTTTCGATTTGGTGTTTAGATACTTTCTTCAAAAGATGCCTATTGTTAATATAAGGCCATTACTGTATTTACCAATTAAGAAAGCTAAGGTTATACATTTTGCCTTAAATAAAACAATGCTGTCTTTTTTTAATATAGTACACGCGTTTTTATTTATACCCTTTTCAGTTGTTTTGCTCATAGAGGGCTATCCAATTTTTAGTGTCTTAGGATGGTTTATGGCCATTATGGCACTTGTTTTTTGTAATAATTTCATTAATGTATTTGTTAATAGTAAAGATGTTGTGTTTTATGCTGTGTTGGGAGTGATTATTGTTTTTGGTCTCTTGCTTTATTATGAATTATTTGATGTTACCTTGTTTACGGCACCCGTTTTTCAATCGTTTTATGATGTTCCGTATTTAGCCCTAACTCCATTCATAGTATTGGTTTTATTATACAAAATCGCTTTCAAATATTTTAGAAACCATTTTTATTTAGATGGTGGGTTGTCAAAGAAAATAGAGGTCGTAAAGAGTGAAGATTTTGCTTGGCTTAATAGGTTTGGTAGTGTTTCAACGTTTTTAAAGAACGATATCAGATTACTTAAAAGAAACAAGCGATCGAAAACCACGTTGTTGATGAGTGCCCTCTTTTTGTTTTATGGTTTAATGTTTTTTACAAACTCCATAGAAGCTTATAAAGGACCTTTTTGGAGAATTTTTGCTGGCATTTTTGTGTCAGGTGGATTTTTATTTAGCTTTGGTCAGTTTGTGCCCAGTTGGGATAGTGCTTATTATCCGTTAATGATGAGTCAAAACATCAGGTATAAAGCATACATTTCTTCTAAATGGTATTTGATGGTTATAGCAACTATTATTTCAACAATTTTATCTGTGTTTTATCTATATTTCGGATGGCAAGCATACGCAGCTATACTTGTTGGTGCTATTTACAATATTGGTGTGAATTCGCATATTGTGCTCTGGGGAGGGGCTTATATTAAAACGCCTATAGACTTGACATCAAACAGAAAGGCTTTTGGAGACAAAAAAGCATTTAACGCTAAAACATTGCTATTAACACTGCCAAAACTTGTTTTGCCTATGGTGCTTTATGCTATCGGACATTTTACACTGGGTGAGACGTTTGGGTTTGCCTTGGTTGCTATATGTGGCGTTGCTGGGTTTTTATTTAAAAACAAGGTGTTTAATGTCATTGAAAAAGTATATAAGTCTGAAAAGTATAAAACACTGGCAGCTTACAAACAAAATAATTAAGACTATGATTATCTCAACAAATCTTTCAAAAACATATAACAGCAAGCAGGTTTTAAATATCGAATCCTTAGAAATTCCTAAAGGGCAAAGTTTTGGTCTAGTTGGTAATAATGGCGCTGGTAAAACCACTTTTTTTAGCTTGTTGCTAGATTTAATTCAGCCTTCCAAAGGTCATATTAAAAACAATGGTGTTCAAGTAGATAAAAGTGAAGACTGGAAACCCTTCACGTCTGCTTTTATTGATGAAAGTTTTTTAATAGGTTATTTAACCCCTGAAGAATACTTTTATTTTATTGGAGAGTTGCGAGGGCAAAATAAAGCTGATGTTGATGCCTTAATTTCGCAGTTTAAAGATTTTTTTCATGATGAAATTTTAAATCAGAAAAAATATTTACGTGATTTAAGCAAAGGAAACCAAAAGAAAGTGGGAATTGTAGCAGCCCTTATTGGAAATCCAGAGGTCATTATTCTGGATGAACCTTTTGCCAATTTAGATCCAACAACACAAATTCGCTTAAAAAGCATTATAAAAAATCTTGCCGAAAAACAAGGAGTTACTGTGTTAGTATCAAGTCATGATTTGCTTCATGTTACAGATGTTTGCGAAAGAATTGTTGTGCTTGATAAAGGTGAAATTGCAAAAGATTTAGTAACAAGTGAAGCCACTTTAAAAGAACTTGAAGCACATTTTACTGGTTAATCTGAGTTCAAAACAAGTTTCATTTTATAGCTTAATTCAAAAAGATGCTTATTTTTACCAAGCAATTATAATAATAGCTTGACTTTACAGTTATTATGTAACTAAATATGCCGGCATTGAAATCATCGTTTAAATCTATCATTATTGCATCATTATGTGTGGCTTTGGCAATAAGCTGCTCCAGAAAAAAGGATAAGTTTATTAACCGAAATTTTCATGCGGTTACCGCTGAATACAATACTCTGTTTAATGGCTATAATGCATTAGAAGAAGGCAGAGAAGCCCTTAATAATACTTATTTTGATAATTACTGGGATATTTTGCCCGTTGAACGTCTTGAGGTGTTTGATGATGTTATTTTGCCAGGTCAATCAAAGAATGAAAACTTTTCAAGGGCAGAAGAAAAGGCTATAAAAGCTATTCAGAAGCATGGAATGAACATTGAAGGGAAAGAAAGAAACCCTCAAATAGATGAGGCTTATATTCTTTTAGGAAAGTCTAGGTATTTTGATCAGCGATTTATCCCCGCGTTAGAGTCTTTCAACTACATTTTGTATAAATATCCAGCTAGTGATAAAATAAATCAAGCTAAGGTATGGCGCGAAAAGTGTAACATAAGGCTTGATAATAATGAGCTTGCTATAAAAAACTTAAAACGCCTCTTAAAACAAGAATCTTTAGAGAGACAAGACCTTGCAGATGCTACCTCAATTTTGGCGCAGGCTTATATTAACACAAAAGCTTTAGATAGTGCTATAACACAGCTTGACATTGCGGCAACAGCTACTAAAAGTAATGATGAACGCGGACGCTTTAGGTTTATTCAAGGGCAGCTGTACAATGCTTTAGGCGTAAAAGATAGTGCCAATATGGCTTTTGATAAGGTTATTGTGCTCAATCGAAAAACACCGAGAATATACATGATTGTAGCTCAGCTTGAAAAAATTAATAATTTCAATGTCGATTCAGGAAATAAGTTTGAAGTGGCTACTTTATTAAGAGAGCTGGAAGAGAATAGGGAAAACAGACCGTTTCTTGACAAAATTTATCATCAAACCGCCGAGTTCTATTTAAAAAATGAGTCAGATGCTTTAGCGATTAACTTTTATAACAAATCGCTACGCACAAATTCAAGAGATAAGTATCTTAAGGCTAGAAATTATGAAAGGTTGGGCGATATGTATTTTGAGGCTTCGGTGTATGCTGACGCTGGTGCATACTATGATAGTACCATGACTAATTTGGTGTTAAATTCTAAACCCTATAGAGTCATTAAAAAGAAGCGAGATAATTTAAAAGATGTTATTTACTACGAGGCTATCGCTAAAACTAATGACAGTATTTTAAACTTAGTTAACCTGAGTGAAGCAGATCGATTAGCGTATTTTAATGAACATGTTGAAGCCTTAAAGGTTAAGGCGCAAATAGAAAAAGAACAAGCTGAAGTTGATGAAAATAACAGTGGTTTGGCAACTGTAAATAATCAAATAGGAGCTTTATCAAATGCAGGGCGAGGGGTTCCTAATCAAGCTACTCTGTTTTATTTTTATAACCCTACAACGGTTGCTTACGGTAAAAATGAATTTGTTAAAGTTTGGGGAGATAGAACCAATGATGACGATTGGCGCTGGTCAAATAAAATAAGTACAGGAGTTGCTGGAAATATTTCAAACTCTAATGATTTGGACGCAATTTCTGAAGAAGAAAAATTTAATCCGCAGTTTTACCTATCAAAAATACCATCAAATCAGAAAACTATTGATAGTATAAGCAACGAAAGAAATTACGCGTATTATCAATTAGGATTAATTTATAAAGAAAAGTTTCAGGAGTATGATATGGCAAAAAACAGGTTTCAAGACTTGTTAAAAAGTAATCCAGAAGAACGATTGAAATTGCCTTCAAAATATAATCTTTACAAAATCTATGAGCTATTAGGTGACCATGATGAAGCGCAAATAGCAAAAGCAGATATTATTGCCAGCTATCCAGACTCCAGATATGCAGCCATTTTACAACACCCTGAATTAGGCGCAAGTGAGGATGAAAATAGCGCTGAAAACCTCTATGAGAAACTCTATGAGTTGCATGAAAATCAGCAATATGCTCAGGTTATTACAAATAGTGATACCTACATTACTCAGTTTGATGGGGAGCCTATTGTGCCAAAATTTGAATTATTAAAGGCCATGGCTACTGGCCGATTGTTTGGTTATGAGGCTTATAAAAAGGCAATAAATCGGGTTGCGGTAACCTATGCTAATACGTCTGAGGGTAAGCAAGCACAACATATAGAAGATCAGGTATTACCACAAATTGCAAAAAAGGAATTTGTAGTATCTTCTGATAGTATTTTGGGGCATTACAAAGTGGTGTTTAAGTTTAAAGATAAAACACCAAAAGAAGTTAATGGATTTAAATCTACTCTTGATACTGTACTTAAAAATGTAAAGTATTATAAGCTTAAATCATCAAAAGATATTTATAGCCCAAACACAACGTTTATTGTGGTTCATGGTCTGCATTCAAAGCGTGTGGCAGACACATTTGATCAAATCATAAGCGAAAAAGACAAGGAAAAAATTAAAATTCCATATTTTGCAATATCATCTGAAAATTATCAGATTATTCAAATACATAAAAATTTGGAAGCCTACTCAAATCTATACAATAATTAACCTAACACTTAGTTTTATTATGTTTTCTGAAAATAAAAAAGACAAGCAAATGACAGAAGGATCATCAAGTCAAAATATTATAGCACAAGGCACCTCTATTGTAGGTGACGTTGAAAGTCAAGGCGATTTTAGAATTGACGGAACTGTTGAAGGTAACGTTAAAACCTCTGGAAAAGTAGTAGTAGGTAAATCTGGATTAATTAATGGTACATTACATGGTACAGATGCCTATTTCGAGGGTAAGTTTTCGGGTAAGCTAACCTTATCAGGAACATTAACATTAAAATCGTCAGCACAGGTTGAAGGTGAAGTGGTTGTTGGCAAACTAGCCGTTGAGCCTGGCGCTACCTTTAATGTAGAGTGTGCTATGAAAGGTGCCGCAAAAGAGATTAATAATGGCCAACAAAAACGAAAATCAGAAAAATCAGCTTAAGCAAATAGCGGCACTATCAGGTATTGCCATACAAATGGGAGTTACCATTTATCTTTTTGTGCTTTTAGGTAAATGGATAGATTCTAAATTTGATAGTGAATCAAAAGTGTTTTTGATTGTCTTTACGCTTCTTGGTGTTGGCATAGCGCTTTATGCTGTTTTAAAACAAATTAATAAGCTAAATCCGTAATGTTAAAAAGACTCGCCGTTAATTGTGGTATTCTCTTTGCGGTGGCGGTGGCGGCATGTGGTATACATGTTGTAGTAAATAGTTTTGTGGAGCAACCGGTTGTGGTTAAAGAAATTATCTATTCCTATACGGTCAACGCGCTTTTGGCTTGTATCGTTGTTTTGTTACTTTTTGTTTTAAAGCGTAAATTAAAAGATCAGCTTGGTTTTGTTTTTATGTTGGCAAGTATGCTTAAGTTTGTGTTCTTTTTTATTTTGTTTTACCCAAGATATCACGCTGATGGCGATTTAAGTAGAGTGGAATTCCTCATTTTCTTCATTCCTTACGTCATTTGCCTCATTACAGAAAGCATTATTTTGTCTAAGTTTCTCAATACTTTAGATAATTATAAATAGTTATAATTGAACGAAATAAATAATATTAAAATTTGTTTTTTGCTTTTGAGATAAAAACATACCTTTGCAGCGATTTTTAAGCCACTATTTATAATAAGTGATATGCAGAATATTATTTCTAGAAAAACGATTTGTTTACTTTTCTTAATGGTTACAACGTTTTCTTTTGCAAAAGAAGAAAAGCACGAAGGTGAAGGTGACATTAAAACTGAAATAAAAGAATACATCAGTCATCACTTGCTTGACTCACATGATTTTAGTTTGTTTTCTTATACTACTGATTCTGGAGAACATAAGTATATTGGTTTTCCTCTTCCTGTGATTTTATGGGATAATGGTTTAAAAGTATTTTCATCTTCACAATTTCACCATGGCGAATCTGTTGCTGAGGTTGATGGAGATTACTACACGCTTTATCACAATAAAGTTTACAAAACAGATGCCGAGGGAACCATCACCCTTGATGATCACCACCATCCAACCAATGTTAAGCCTATAGATTTTTCAGTAACTAAAAATGTATTTACCATTTTCTTGGTTGGGTTGTTAATGTTTTTTGTGTTTAGCAGAATGGCTAAAAAATACAAAACAAATAGTTTGCCTAAAGGTATTGGAAGAGGTTTAGAGCCAATCATTCTTTATATTAGAGATGATATTGCGGTGCCTAACATAGGAGAAAAGAAATACAAAAAGTATATGCCGTACTTGTTAACCGTTTTCTTTTTTATCTGGATAATTAACCTATTAGGTTTAACACCACTTGGGGTTAACGTTACAAATAACATAGCTGTAACACTTGCATTAGCATTAATAACGTATTTCTTAACTACGTTTACAGCAAATAAAAATTACTGGGGTCATATTTTTTGGATGCCAGGAGTGCCATGGCCAATGAAAATTATTTTAGCACCAATTGAGTTGCTAGGAACTATTATCAAGCCATTTTCATTAATGATTCGTTTGTATGCTAATATAACAGCAGGACACATTGTATTGATGAGTATCATTGGATTAATGTTCATATTTAAAAACTGGATAGGAAGTCCATTGTCTTTTGGTTTAGCATTTGCTTTATCATTGTTAGAGCTTTTAGTTGCAGCTTTACAAGCCTATATCTTTACAATGCTTTCAGCCTTGTATTTTGGTATGGCGGTTGAAGAACATCATGATGATCACTAATTTTTGAATGTTTAATTTTTAATATATATACATTATGACAATTCCAAACATCGTTGGAGCAGGTTTAATCGTTATTGGTGCTGGTTTAGGTATCGGTAGAATTGGTGGACAAGCAATGGATGCTATTGCACGTCAACCAGAAGCCTCTGGAAAAATCCAAACTGCTATGCTTATTGCAGCAGCACTTATTGAAGGTATTGGATTTGCTGCTTTATTTGCAGCTTAAAAAACCTAAAAACAGCTTTAACGGTTGGTTAAGGCTGTTTTTTTAAAATTAGTATTGTATTAAAATCTATAGATATAAATAAATGGAAAAGTTAATAAATGAGTTTTCAATAGGATTATTCTTCTGGCAATTAGTATTGTTCATTGGTTTAGTTTTACTTCTAAGAAAATTTGCTTGGAAACCAATACTTGATGCTGTTGAAAAGCGAGAAGGTGGTATTAAAGATGCGTTAGATGCTGCTGAAAAAGCAAAGTTAGATATGACTAACCTTCAGGCAGATAATGAAAAGTTATTAAAAGAAGCTAGAGCTGAGCGTGAAGCTATGTTGAAGGAAGCACGTGATATTAAAAATAAAATGATTGAAGATGCTAAGGGAGAAGCTCAAGAACAAGCTAATAAAATGATTGAGCAAGCTCAAGCTGCTATTGAAAGCGAAAAAAAGTCTGCTATGGCCGAACTTAAAAATCACGTGGCTGGATTATCTTTAGAGATTGCCGAAAAAGTAGTGCGTACAGAATTATCTAACAAAGACAAACAATTAGAATTGGTTGAGTCAATGTTAGCTGAAAAAACTTCAAAATAAGAATCATGGCAGGAGCAAGAGCAGCAATCCGTTACGCAAAAGCAGTGTTAAGTTTAGCTACAGATCAAAAATCGGCTGAAGCGGTTAATGATGATATGAAGTTAATTGCTGAAACTGTTGCAAATAATCAGGAATTAACAAGCATGCTTCATAGTCCTGTAGTCCCTTCTTATGAAAAAAAAGCGGTTTTATTGGAGGTGTTTAAATCAGCTCATAAAACCACCTTAAGCTTAATTGATATACTAGACACAAATAATCGGGTGAATATTTTGGACCAAGTAGCGGTTAAATATCAAGAATTATTTGATGAAGCCAAAGGTGTTCAATTAGCTACGGTTACAACGGCAGTAGCGCTAACAGCGGCATTAAAGAAGGAAGTTCTAGCCAAGGCAAAAGAACTTACAGGGAAAAATGTTGAACTAGAAAATACTATTGATGAAAGCATTTTAGGTGGTTTCATTTTACGTGTAGGTGATGTGCAGTACAACGCAAGTGTTGCTAATCAACTAAACAAATTAAAAAGAGAATTTACATTAAACTAAGATATTTATATATCTAAATAAATAATAAGATGGCAGAAGTAAAACCAGCTGAAATATCAGCAATCTTAAAAAAACAACTTTCAGGTTTTGAGGCTAGTGCTTCATTGGATGAAGTAGGAACTGTATTAACTGTAGGTGACGGTATTGTACGTGCTTATGGATTAGCTAATGCTCAATATGGTGAGTTAGTTGAATTCGAAGGCGGGTTAGAAGGTATTGTACTTAACCTTGAGGAAGATAATGTTGGTATTGTATTACTTGGTGGGTCTACAGGAGTAAAAGAAGGCTCTACAGTAAAACGTACTGATAAAATTGCTTCAATCAATGTTGGTGAAGGTATTGTTGGTCGTGTGGTTGATACATTAGGTAACCCAATTGATGGTAAAGGTGCTATCTCGGGTAAAACTTACCAAATGCCACTAGAACGTAAGGCACCAGGTGTTGTTTTCCGTGAGCCTGTAACAGAACCATTACAAACAGGTATCAAATCAATTGATGCTATGATTCCTGTAGGTCGTGGACAACGTGAGTTGGTAATTGGTGACCGTCAAACTGGAAAAACTACGGTTTGTATTGATACCATCTTAAATCAAAAGGAATTTTATGATGCAGGTGAGCCTGTATATTGTATATATGTTGCTGTAGGACAAAAAGCGTCTACAGTGGCAAACATTGCTAAAGTGTTAGAAGAAAGAGGCGCACTTGCTTATACTACTATTGTAGCGGCTAATGCTTCCGATCCTGCTCCAATGCAAGTTTACGCTCCAATGGCTGGTGCTGCAATTGGTGAGTATTTTAGAGATACTGGACGTCCAGCATTAATCATTTATGATGATTTATCAAAACAAGCGGTAGCGTATCGTGAGGTATCTTTATTATTACGTCGTCCACCAGGACGTGAGGCCTACCCAGGTGACGTTTTCTACTTACACTCGCGTTTATTAGAGCGTTCTGCAAAAGTAATCAATGATGATGCTATTGCTAAAGATATGAACGATTTACCTGAGTCGTTAAAACCATTAGTAAAAGGTGGAGGGTCATTAACTGCATTGCCAATTATTGAAACGCAAGCAGGTGACGTATCAGCCTATATTCCAACAAACGTAATTTCTATTACCGATGGGCAGATCTTCTTAGATGGTGATTTGTTCAACTCTGGTGTTCGTCCGGCAATTAACGTAGGTATTTCAGTATCACGTGTTGGTGGTAATGCTCAGATTAAATCAATGAAAAAGGTTGCAGGTACCTTAAAATTAGACCAAGCACAGTTCCGTGAGTTAGAAGCATTCGCGAAATTTGGTTCAGATTTAGATGCTGTTACTTTAAACGTAATTGAAAAAGGGAAACGTAATGTTGAGATCTTAAAACAAGCTCAAAACGATCCGTTTACTGTTGAAGATCAGGTAGCTATTATCTATGCAGGATCTAAAAACTTATTAAAAGATGTACCTGTAGAGAAAGTAAAAGAATTTGAAAGAGATTTCATTGAATTCTTAAATGCTAAACACAGAGACGTTTTAGATACTCTAAAAGCAGGAAAATTAACTGATGAAGTTACAGACACATTAACGGCTGTAGCAAAAGATTTATCAGGAAAGTATAGAGCATAATTATGATTCCCACTAAAGTGGGAGTTATTTCATATTTTAAAATATGGCAAATTTAAAAGAAATACGTAACAGAATATCTTCAGTATCTTCAACAATGCAGATTACCAGTGCCATGAAAATGGTATCGGCTGCAAAGTTAAAGAAAGCGCAAGATGCCATTACAGCAATGCGTCCTTATGCAGATAAGTTAACTGAGCTTTTACAAAGCTTAAGTGCTACTTTAGATGCTGACTCTGGAAGTGCCTATTCTGAACAACGTGAATTAAAAAAAGTACTTATTGTTCCAATCACCTCTAATAGAGGATTGGCGGGTGCCTTCAATTCAAATATCATTAAAGAAGTTAATAGACTCGCTACTGAAACGTATGCTAATCAAGAGGTTTCTTATTTAGCTATTGGTAAGAAAGCAAATGATGCTTTTAAAAAGACCAATAAAGTTATTGCTAATAAAAGTGAGGTGTTTGATGATTTAACCTTTGATAATGTTGCTGATGTAGCACAATTATTGATGGATAAGTTTGTTGCAGGTGAGTTTGATAAGATTGAAGTTGTATATAACAAGTTCAAAAATGCGGCGACTCAAATTGTAATGACAGAACAATTTTTGCCAATTGTTCCTGTTGAAGGCGATGCCAATGTTAATGCTGATTACATCTTTGAACCCTCAAAATTAGAAATTGTAGAAGAACTTATTCCTAAGTCTTTAAAAATGCAATTGTTTAAGGCAATTAGAGATTCTTTTGCTTCAGAGCACGGGGCACGTATGACAGCTATGCATAAAGCCACTGATAATGCAACAGAGTTAAGAGATCAGCTTAAATTAACTTATAATAAAGCGCGTCAAGCAGCTATTACCAATGAAATTTTAGAGATTGTTGGTGGCGCAGAGGCTTTAAACAACTAAAATATATTGAACTGAACCGTTCAGTGTCTATAAATATTAAACCTCACGCTTTCGTGGGGTTTTTTTATGGCATTACTTTTGGTTTAATATATTTATAATTCAACATCTGTTAAAATGAAAGTATTACTATATAGCACCATATTTTTATTGTCTTTAAGCTTTGTACATTGTGCGAGCTCAAAGCCAATGAAAAAGGATGTTCCACTTAAATTGGGTTCAGTATATTATAAAGATACACCTAGCCTTAGTGTATTTATTCCTGTAATTCATAATCCTGATAGTATAAAGTTAGATAGTCTCTACTTTAAAGGGCAAAAGGCTACTTTAAAATTTGAACATAGTATGTATGTTGCTAATTTTGAGTATTCTAATAAAGAAAACAGGGATGTTGTAATGAGTCATGAGTCTTACGCTGAATATGGCAATCAAGCACCTTTAAGGTTAGTAAGGTCTCCTATAAAACTAAAACAAGGTGAAGCTTTGGTAAGTTACCATGTAAACAAAGAACCACGATATTTCATTATTGAAGACATTAGTTATAAACCATAATTTGAGTTTTTAAGGTTTTTTCTATAATAAAATATCTTTGTTTCACTTAGGCTAAAAACGTACATTTAGCAAACGAAATCTACTTTCTATTGGGCGCAATTAAAAAGTTCTTTAAAGACACTATAATTTATGGTCTGGCAACAGTTTTGCCAAGACTGATGAATTTCGTTCTGGTGCCGTTGCATACTCAAACTTTAGGGACGGTTAGTTATTCTGATAATACGACTTTTTATGTGTATGCCGCTTTTTTTAATGTGTTACTTACCTATGGCATGGAAACTGCTTTTTTTAGGTTTTTTACCAAGAGTGAAGAAAAACAAAAAGTGTTTTCAACAGCATTAATAAGTTTAACAGTTACAACGCTACTGTTTTTAATTGTGGTATATGCTTTTAGTGTGCAGTTGGCCGATTTCGTCCATTTGAAACAAAGCTATTTTAATCTCTTATTAGGTGTTTTAGTGCTAGATACTATAGTGGTTATTCCCTTTGCGTATTTAAGAGCTACAGGGCGTCCTATTAAGTTTACCGCTATCAAGCTTAGTAATATCATTATTTATGTGTTGCTGAATTTTTTCTTTTTATGGGCTGTTCCTAAATTTCAAATTGAACTATCGTTCTATAACAGTAAAGATTTGGTGCAATATATTTTCATTGCTAATTTAGTGGCTAGTGGTGTTACTTTTTTATTGTTGACACCGTATTTTTTCAAAAATAAATTAGAATTCAGTATACCCATTTTTAAACAGTTATTACATTATGGTTGGCCTATTATGGTGGCCGGTTTGGCCTATGTAATTAATGAGAATTTTGATAAATGGTTATTGCCCAATGTACTTGGAAAAGACATCAATGGCGCTTATAGCGGTTGTTATAAAATAGCTGTTTTTATGACTATTTTTATTCAGGCATTTAGGTTGGGAGCCGAACCATTCTTTTTCAATCACGCTAAAGAAAAAAATGCCAAAGAAACGTATGCCAAGATTATGAAATATTTTGTGATATTCGGTAGCCTTATGTTGGTCTTTATTATTGCTTATGTTGATATTTTCAAAATGCTCATCGTTCGTAACGAAAGCTATTGGATAGCCATTAATATTGTGCCTATTGTATTATTAGCCAATTTATGCTTAGGCATTTATTTTAATCTGGCCATTTGGTATAAGCTAACAGATAAAACTCGCTATGGGATGTATTTATCAGTTGTTGGGGGAGTTATTACCATAGTGTTTAATGTGTTTATGATAGAGCGCATGGGCTTTATTGCAGCCGCATGGGCAACCTTACTGGCTTATGGTGCTATGATGGTATTGTCGTATTATTTCGGACAAAAACATTATGCCGTACCGTATAACCTAAAGCGCATTTTGCTGTATTTAGGTGTGTCTATTGTTTTATCGGTAGCAGCCCTTAATACAAATACCAACTATTATATAAATACCGCCTTAGTTTTAGTATTTTTGGCAATGGTTTTATACCTAGAAAAAGAAGAATTGAAACAATTGATAAAACGATAGTATGCAAATTAAAATAATAAACAAATCCAGTCATGATATACCTAACTATGAAACCGTTGCGTCGGCTGGCATGGATTTAAGAGCCAATCTTTCAGAGCCTAGAGTATTAAAACCCTTAGAACGTAGCGTTGTAGGTACTGGATTATTTATAGAACTCCCCGTCGGTTATGAAGCACAAGTGCGTCCAAGAAGTGGGTTAGCAGCAAAAAAAGGGATTACAGTTTTGAATGCTCCAGGAACTGTTGATGCAGATTATAGAGGCGAAATAGGCGTGATTTTAGTTAACCTATCTCATGAAGAATTTGTCATTGGAAATGGAGAACGTATTGCACAATTAGTGATAGCTAAGCATGAGCGCGCAGAATGGGTTGAAGTAGAAACGTTGTCTGAAACCGACCGAGGTGCGGGAGGTTTTGGTAGTACCGGAGTTAAATAAAAGCTGTTAATTTAATACTGAATTAGAAAAATGAAAATAATAGTCCCAATGGCTGGGCGTGGCTCCAGATTGCGTCCGCACAGTTTAACCGTACCTAAACCCTTAATTCCTGTTGCAGGCCAACCCATAGTACATAGGTTAGTGAAAGATATTGCTAAAGTATTAAAGCAGCCTATTGATGAAATTGCTTTTGTTTTAGGAGACCCCGCATGGTTTGGAGATGATGTTGTAGATAGTCTCAAAGGTTTAGCAGTAAGTTTAGGCGCAAAGGCCTCTATATACCGCCAAGATAAACCACTAGGAACAGGTCATGCTATTATGTGTGCTAAACCATCACTTTCGGGTCCAGCTGTTATAGCCTATGCTGATACACTTATTAGAGCCCAATTTGAGCTAGATCCTAATGCAGATAGTGTGATTTGGACAAAGCAGGTAGACAACCCAGAGGCCTATGGTGTGGTCAAACTAAATGCCAAGCAAGAGATTATTGAACTAGTGGAGAAACCAAAAGAGTTTGTTTCAGATCATGCTGTTATTGGAATTTACTATTTTAAAGATGTTGGCATTTTAAAAGAAAAACTACAAGAAATTCTTGATGAAAACGTTATGAATGGCGGCGAATACCAAATTAATGATGGTATAAAGCGGATGATGGCCGATGGAAAAATCTTTAAAACAGGAACGGTAGATGAATGGATGGACTGTGGCAATAAGGCAATAACTGTTGAAACCAATCAACGTATGTTAGGCTTTTTGCAGGCCGATGGAGACGAGCAACTTATAGCTAATTCGGTACAAATTCAAAATGCCAATATAGTAGAACCCTGTTTTATTGGAGAACATGTGGTGTTAAAAGATTGTACTATTGGACCCTTTGTTTCTATTGGTAACAATACAGTGATTGAAAATGCTACCATAAAAAACAGTTTAATTCAAACCAATACTGAAATAAAAAATGCTAATCTTAACCAAGCCATGATTGGAAATCATGTAAAATACAATGGCGAGTATACAAGCATCAGTATTGGAGATTATTCGGTTTTAGAATAGTTCATGCCATTTTTAAACCGATTGCAATGCATCTTATGAAAAGAAATAACCTAATTATTTTATGGCTTCTTTTTGGAATGATTTTCATTCCGCAGACGATGCGTGCTCAGGTAGATTTTAATAAAACACCTGATGATGATTTAGGTGATAACGAAGATGCCTTTCAGGAATTGTTTTACGAAGGTTTGAAGCAAAAAAGTATTGAGAACTATGATCGGGCGGTTGAAGCGTTTTTAAAGTGCATAGAAATTGATAAATCAGTCCCCGTTTTATATTTTGAACTTGGTAAATCCTACAATAAGCTTAAAAATTTTGGTTCTGCTGAAGATGCTTTTAAAAAAGCGGTGGATAAAGATCCAAATAACGAATGGTTTTTAGATGAGTTATATGGGTTTTATGCTGAGCAAAACCAACACGATGAGGCTTTAAAAACAGTAGAGCAATTGGTAAAATACCATCCTGATTATAAAGAAGATTTGGTGACCTTACTTATAAAAACAGAAAAATATGATGAGGCTTTAAAGCTTCTAGATGAGCTTGATGCAGAATTGGGTGTTTCTGTAACCAGAGACATGATGCGTAACAACGTTTATGACCTTACAGGACGTAAAGAGGAACAAATTGAGAATCTGCAATCACGTATTAAACGTAACCCAAATAAGGAGTCAAACTATCTAGCTTTAATCTTTCGTTATAGTGAAAATAACCAAAAAGAAAAGGCTTTTGAAACAGCTAAACAACTCTTAAACACCCATCCTAATTCGCAGCTGGTACATTTGGCTTTGTATAAATTTTATTTAGATGATAATGAACCTGAAAAGGCCATTGAATCGATGAAAATAGTGGTACAGAGCACAGCCATAAAACCAGAAGCCAAACTTAAAGTATTAAATGATTTTGTGAGTTTTGTACAACAATATCCCCAATATCAATCAGAGTTGGTTGAAGCCACCTCAATGGTAAGTGAGGCAGAAAATGGAAAGTCATTGATGGAATTAGGGCACTATCATTTATCAAACAACAACAAGGAAAAGGCCTTAGAATCTTTTGAAAAAGTATTGGTGTCTGAGCCCAATAACATACTAGCTTTAAAAAACATATTGCTGCTTTATATTGATTTTGAAACATATGATTTAGCAAAGTCAAAAAGTTCAGAAGTGCTAGAAAAATTTCCTTCACAACCTTTATTTTATTTAATAAATGGAGTGGCCTGTAATGCATTAGGGGTACCAAACGAGGCTATTGAGGCGCTTGATGCGGGGATAGATTATATTATTGATGACCCAAAAATGGAAGCCGATTTCTACCTTCAGTTAAGTAAGGCATATACTTTGTTAAACAATACTGTAAAAGCAAAAACGTTTAGTGATAAAGCTAAACAAATTCAAAGTTCAAATTAATGCGTAGATACCTCTATATTTTTTTAAGTAGTATACTTTTAGTGGTGAGTTGTAAGTCAGTAAAAACTGCTAAAGATGGAGCACCAGATTATACCCTGTCTACAAGGCAATTATTTAAGGCTAATGAAAAACAAGAAGCACAGTTTAAAACGCTACAGGCTAGATTGAAAATTACGTTTTCTCAAAATGGCAATTCTCAAACACATACGGTAACGTTCAGAGCACAAAAAGATAAAGTGCTTTGGATGAATGCTTCCTTCTCAGTAATTAGAGCTATGATTACGCCAGAGAAAGTTAGTTTCTATAATAAAATAGATAACACTTATTTTGATGGTGATTATAAATATTTGAGTGATTTACTCGGTACAACGCTTGATTTTAATAAGGTTCAAAATTTGTTGATGGGCGAAACGCTTTACCCTTTAAGTTCGAGCGAATATGTGTCTGCTGTTGATAATCAAGTTTATGTGGTACAACCAAAAGTACAGCGCGAACTATTTGAAATTTTCTTTTTACTAAATCCGTCTAATTTTAAAGTTAAATCACAACAAATTACCCAGCCACAGGAGTTAAGACATCTTCAAATTGATTATGAGTCTTTTCAAAAGGTTAATAATCAAGTGCTGCCTGAAACTGTAAAGGTAATCGCTGTTGAGGCTAATGAAGAAACAATTATAAATTTGGAATTTAAAAATGTGTCTTTGAATGAAGCATTACGCTTTCCGTTTAAAATTCCGTCAGGTTTTGAAAAAATTGAACTTTAAATGATAAAGAGAACACTGTCATATAAAGTATTATTTGTTTTCGTGTTGCTGATGGCTTGTTTCTCAGGATATGCGCAAACCAATAAACAGCAGCAACTAGAATCTCGTAGGCAAGAATTACGCCGGGAAATTGAGAAAATAAATGCGTTAAGAGCCGAAAATAAATCAAAAGAAAAATCAGAGCTTTCCCTCATTGAAGATTTCAATTATAAAATCAGTGTGTTGTCAAACCTAATCAAGGTGACGAATCAACAAGCAAATCTTCTAACGCGAGAAATTAATACCAATCAAGATAAGATTTCAGATTTAAGAGAAGAATTGGTTCAGCTTAAAGAAGATTATGCGGCCATGATTGTAAAATCATATAAAAGTAAGAATCAACAAAGCCGTATTATGTTTTTATTATCTTCTGAAGACTTTAAACAGGCTTATAAGCGCTTGCAATATATTAAGCAGTATTCAGAGCATCAAAAGAAACAAGGCGAGGTTATAAAGGCTAAAACAGAGGAATTACAAGCTACAAATACCAAGTTGTTAAAACAACAACAGGAAAAGAAAACACTTATAGCTGAAAATAGAGCTGTTCAAAAAACCTTAGAGGCAGAGCGCAGGCAACACCAAAGCTTAATGTTTGATATTAAAAAGAACTTGTCAAGGTATGCCTCACAATTGCGTCAAAAACAACGTGAGGCGGATAGAATTGATAAGGAGATTGAAAAAATAATTAGGGCCGCCATAGCAAAATCGAATAAGAAAGCGGGTAAGAGTACCAGTTCAAAAAGTTTTGCTCTAACTGCCGAAGAGAAAGTGTTGGCTTCAAATTTTGTAGCTAATAAAGGGAAACTACCGTGGCCAGTAGAACGCGGCGTGGTACGATTGGGTTATGGTACACAACGTCATCCCATAGATAAATCCTTGACCATTAAAAGTAATGGCGTGCGTATAGCCACTACCAAAGGGGCTAAGGCCAGAGCTGTATTTGCGGGTGAGGTAAGTGAAATATTAAAAATGAAGAACGTAAATCCTATTGTGATGATTCGTCATGGGAATTATTTAACCATCTATAAAAATTTATCTTCTGTATATGTGAAAAAAGGAGATAAGGTAAATACAAAACAAGAGATAGGAGAAGTGTTTACTAATCCTAGTAATGGCGATACTATTTTAAGTTTCACTATATCAAAAGGGTTTAATACAGAAAATCCCGCAAGTTGGATTTATAAAATGTAAGACTGCACTAGATTCATTCTTCAAAAAGGGCTTTAAGTTCACTGGCTTGCGCTGGTTTTATTTTTCCTGCTAAAAGTAAACTCAGTTGTTTACGTCTTAACGCCGCTATAAAACGTTGCTGTTCTAATTCGGTTTCAGGAATTAACTCAGGAACACCAACGGGGTTTCCCGTTTCATCAACAGCTACAAAGGTATATATGGCTTCATTGGCCTTGGTGCGTTTACCCGATTCACGATCTTCCGTCCAAACATCAATAAACACCTCCATAGACGTTTTAAATGCCCTAGACACTTTAGCTTCAACGGTTACAACACTACCCAGAGGCACAGCACGACTAAAGGCCACATGATTTACAGAAGCGGTTACAACAATGCGTCTTGAATGACGTCTGGCAGCAATACTGGCAGCACGATCCATTCTAGCTAAAAGCTCACCTCCAAAAAGATTATTTAAAGGGTTGGTTTCACTAGGTAAAACCAAATCGGTCATTATAGTTCTAGATTGTTCAGGAGTCTTTGCTGTCATAACACATTTTTTATTCTGTGTTGCAAAGGTACAGTGCTTTTAAAGATTAATAAACTAAAAATAAAGGGTTTTTAGTTGCTCACCTTCACGATAACTGTTTTTCTTTCAAAATTTGAATTAGAATAAGCTTTTTGAGCCTCTTGTACTGTGTTTAAATGATCATATTTTTGTTGGTAAATAAAATACATACCACTTTCATTATGATAGAAAAATTTAGTGTTTTTGATACCTTTTGCAGCCATTTTTGTTAAAAAGGCATCTCTTTTTTCTACGGTATTAAAATTACCTAGCACCAAATAGAAAGCACTCTCTGCATTTTCAACATTTCTAACAATTTGTATTAGATTTGACTCGTTATTAGAAGTAAAGTCAGTCACAGTTTCATTAATAGTGTCATATTCTATTTGTGCTTCTTTATTTTCAGAAATACGAGGTGTTGTAACAGATTTGATGTTCTCTTTTTTTATTGAAATTTCAGTATCGATTTTTATCCAAGCGTCTTTATTATGTGACACTCTAATGTCTCTAACTGCTTTTAAGGCTTCCTTTCCAGTTTCAAAGCTTCCATAAACAACTTCATAAAGACCAGATTTATTTAAACCTAAAACTCTTGCTTTGAATCCTAGTGCTTTAAGCTGTTTTACTTTTTTTATGGAGTTTTCTTCAATTCTAAAGGCACCTGCAACAACATGATAATGTCCTGTTTGTTTAGACACATTTAGAGTGACTGCTGGCAGCGGGTTTAAACTAAACGTAGCTTGTTGAATTTTAGTTTCTAGTTTTTGCGTTGCCTCTTCTAAAGCCATTTGATTGTGAGCTTCAACTTGATTGGCGTAGTATTTTGAAGCTCCAAATCCACCTAAGGTTAAGGTAATCATAGCAACAGCAGCATATCTTAAATATGGTCTAGATTTGCGTTTCTCTGGTGTAATTGAAATAGGAATTACATTCTCAATGGCTTCAACTTCTTTTTTATAAACCTCTCGTGTTACCACTGGTGATAAACCAAAAGAGTCTGTTAAATAGTTGAGTTGATAGGTAGGTTCAAATAAAATTTTACCTTCATTATTCAATCGTATTTCTCCAATGGCTTTAAAGGTTAAAACTTCGCCTTCGGTTAAATATGATTTTATAAGTTTAACACGTTTAGCAATTTTTTGGTTTGCCGCTTCAAAAGGAATCTTTTCTATATCGGCAATATAATGCGCCAATAAACCGTCGTTTTTTTGAATTTGCTCATTAAAGGATAATACTTTTTTAGGTGCATGAAATGTATGGGTTATGTCATCAATTGATGCCGATACACGTTGTGATAAAAAAGAGCCAAAGTCAGGAATGGTAACGCACTCGTATCTATACAGTAAGTCGCTAATGTAGGTTTCTAGTTGCATAATCCAAAGTTAAAAAATAATGCATTGCAGTAAAATTTAGATGAAGGTATTTATTAACAGTGTAAAAAATATTTTATTTTAGTTTTAAAATCAGATACTTACCTATGACCGAAAATGATTTGCTCCATACATTAACCTTGCAACATGTACCCAATATAGGAGATATTACAGCCAAAAAACTGATTGCGCATTGCGGATCTGCTGAAGCTGTTTTGAAAGAAAAAAAGAGTCACTTGTTAAAAATTGATGGCATTGGAGTGTATACTATAAATGAACTCCATGAAGCAAGTCATAAAGTTGAAGCCGAAAAGGAGATGCTGTTTATTAAGCAAAATGACATTGATGTCCTGTATTTTGAAGATGCCAAATATCCTGAGAAATTAAAACATTGTATAGATGCCCCTATACTATTGTTTCAAACAGGTAACATTAACTTAGAAAATCAACATATTATTAGCGTTGTAGGAACACGAAAAATAACCACGCAAGGCATAGCTTTTTGTGAAATTTTAATGGAGCAATTAGCGCCATTTAATCCCGTAATTGTATCTGGATTTGCTTATGGTACAGATATTACAGCACACAAATTTGCTATTAAGAATAAACTTCAAACCATAGCTTGTTTGGCACATGGATTTAACCAAATGTATCCAAAAATACACAAAAAGTATGTTGCTGATATGGAAAAAAATGGAGGTTTTTTCTCCGATTTTTGGAGTTCTTCTAATTTTGATAGGAATAATTTTTTAAAGCGTAATAGAGTGATTGCGGGTCTAAGTGAAGCCACCATAGTAATTGAATCGGCCGAAAAAGGAGGAAGTTTAGTAACGGCAGACATTGCACATTCTTATAATAGAGATGTATTTGCAGTGCCTGGCAGAGTAACCGATAGCCAAAGTGTGGGGTGCAATAATTTGATAAAACAGCAAAAAGCGCATATGCTTTCCAATCCTCTAGATATTCCCTACATGCTCAATTGGAAACTAGAAGAAGAGCAGCAGCCTGCGGTACAAAAACAATTGTTTGTTGAATTAGATACCTATGAAAAAGAAATTTATAATTATCTGAAGGAGCATCAAAAGCAACAAATAGATACCATTGCACTTCATTGTAAGCTACCTATATTTAAACTAGCTGGTATGCTTTTAAATATGGAATTAAAAGGAGTGGTAAGACCGTTGCCAGGCAAATTATTTGAGGCTGTTTAGTTTTCTTTACTGGAACACCCATGGCAGTCCAACCGAAATGTGGTATCAAAACAGAATCAGACACAAAGGTAATAATCTCTAAATATATTTTACTCAAATTAGTAACCTACTTTATGTCTTACACGGTTTAAAACCTTATCAGCAACAAGTCTGGCCTTTTCGGCACCAACAGCCAAAGCCTTATCAATTTCATTGAGGTTATTCATGTAGTAGTGATACTTCTCACGAGGTTCTGCAAACTTTTCAACTATTAATTCATAAAGAGCTTGTTTAGCATGACCGTAGCCGTAACCACCATTTTCATAATTCGCTTTCATGGTCGCAATTTGCGCTTCATTGGCTAACAAACTATATATAGCAAAACAGTTGCAAGTACGCCAATCTTTAGGGTCTTCAAGAGCTGTGCTATCGGTTTGAATACCCATAATTTGTTTTCTTAGTTTTTTATCAGGAAGGAATAAATTAATGGTGTTATTTCTACTTTTACTCATTTTTTCACCATCGGTGCCTGGAATTAACTTTGTGTTTTCTTGAATTTGTCCTTTAGGTAACACAAAAGTTTCGCCCACTTTAGAGTGGAATCTTGAGGCGACATCACGGGTCATTTCAATATGCTGTAATTGATCTTTTCCAACAGGAATGATTTCGGCATCATAAAGCAAAATATCAGCAGCCATAAGCATGGGATACGTGAACAAACCCGAATTAACATCCTCTAGTCTGTCGGCCTTATCTTTAAAACTATGTGCTAGAGTTAGGCGTTGATAAGGAAAGAAACAACTTAAATACCAAGATAGTTCAGTCACTTGTGGAATATCGCTTTGTCTGTAAAATACTGTTTTTTCAATGTCTAAACCAAAAGCTAACCAGGTTGCTGCTGTTGAATAGGTATTTTCTCTTAAAGTTGCCGCATCTTTAATTTGGGTTAAGGTGTGTAAATTGGCAATGAACAAAAACGAATCGTTTTCGGGTTTTTTAGCCATGTCAATTGCTGGTATAATAGCCCCTAAAATGTTTCCTAAATGTGGTGTTCCTGTACTTTGTATGCCTGTAAGTATGCGTGCCATAATTTTTGAATAAAGCGCAAATTTACAGATATATTAAGCAATAAAAAAAGTGGCACTACTCCCTTTTTTTATTTTTTTGGCAGACCATCTATAAACAATAAGGTCCAAGCGCCAATAACACCTGTAAGCAAATCACCGATACATCTTCCCTCAAGAGAAAAGTCCAATTGACAAAATTGCCTCCTTGAGGGGTTATTTCCTAACTAGACTTGTTACCTTTACTCGGACACAAAATTTAAGACCGTTTGTTATAAAACAAAGATCTTAGAAACATGAAAAACAATTTTGAAGCCGCGAATTAAAGGAACAGGCTGTACGGTTAAGCTAATAGCGAGAAAACATAAAAGAGTTAGCTGACGTGATGGGCATAGAAGTTCAAAGAATCTGAATGACGCAGAGCATCCAAAACAAGCACATCTCCTAAGTCTTAAAAATATAATATCCGATGACACCTTGGAGCTTAAAAGATTACGCAAAGCTCTTATGGAAAAAGAGCTAGAGCTTGAGATATTAAAAAAGCCGTTTACAAAATACCCGAAAACAGTATTTTCTCCTCTTAATATCAGTAAGGGTTTGTAGTCAGTTATAGGCATTTATATCCTATCGAGAAGATATGTAAGAGCATTAAAAGTGAGTAGGAGTAGTTTTTGCATATGGTTTGTGGGTGGTCCATCCAAAAGATCCTTACAACATCGTTTGTTTACAGATTTATTAAAACATGAATTTGATAAGAGTCATGGGCGTTACAGGTCAACAAGAATAGCAGAACAATTTGAATGTTATATTGTTGTATATCAATGTAAAAGTTTTCTAAAATCATGAAAGAAAATAACTAGGTGAGTAAGTATAAAAGAAAATTTAGGGTCACCACAGATCCCAATCACAAATATACAATTTGTGGAAATTGGTTGGAAGGCGACTTTAATCCTAGCAGATTAAATGAAGTTTGGGTATCTAATATTGCCTATATCAAAACTCAGGAGGGTTGGTTGTAGCTCATTACCTTTATTGATTTATATGACAGACGAGTGATTGGCTGTTCATTAAGTACCAGTCTGCATACAAGCCAGACTATTATCCCAGCGTGGAAAATGATCATGTAAAAAAGAGAGATAACACAAGATTTACTTCTGCATTCAGACTGAGGGATACAATATGTGGCAAGTCCATTTTAGTCTGCTGATAGAGGTCTGGGAGGTACGATATTGAAGAAATAGCATAAAAAATATAAAGGAACTAAAAATCGTTCCCGGGATTTCAATGCTATTTAGCGACAAAATAATGCCTTTTCACTTATTTCTTAACATAGACACTCAGATTAACTTATGTAAAGTTAATCTCCGCTTAACATACTTTTAAAGTTTCATGTCTAAATTTATAGGTTACAAGATTCAGTATTACGTTTTGAGTACTGAAAAACATTGAACTAAAAGTTTGCTAGACTATGGATATTCAAAGTGTTGAAAACTTCCTAGATAAATTTGATTATTCTTATGAAAGGGTTGGGGATATTCTTTTTATAAAAATGGATTTTTATCATGATGTTATTATTGACTTTTCTAATCCGAAAAAAATTCTGATTAAAGATCAATTAAAACCCTGTAACTTTTTAACAGGATGTTTTAGAATGAGTTTAAAACAAGCCATATTGTTTAATATTATTTTTACGGTAGTAGCGAGCTTATTAGTTGGTTTTGTTGATGTGTATGTTGGCTTAATCTTGTTTTTTGGTTTGATGTTATGGGGGTTGCTTTGGTCTATTTTGTACATTTCAAAGTATGAAAATCTAAGGTATATTCTCATTAATAGGTTAAACCGAGCGGTTTGAAAAATGGGTTGTTTTTAAATAAAAAAGAAACCGCCTGAAAAAGAAATATTCAAACGGTTTCCCACTAAATAACCAACCAAAAATTATTATTAAACCCTAGTATTTTCTCGTGGGTTGTCTACTTTATCTTTTCTAAACTTACGTTTCTTTTCTGCTGTTTTACCATCAGCGGTTTTAAGATATTGAATATAACCCCTACCTAAAAACCTATAAACTGTTTTTGATGATGGGTGGAACAGCTCTATTGTTTCATCATCTATAACGGTGAGTTCAAAGTATTCATTGCCCATGAAATCATAATCTAATGTTAAAGTTTTTAAATAGAAATCATTGTCTACATCGCCAACACCATAAACCCCTGTATAGTCCCAGAAAATATAGTTTGGGTTTAGCCCTAACTCATCTTTAGAGCTTCTAAACGTAGTATCGTTTCCACCTGCTAAAAACTGTAAGTAGTTTTCGTGGTCAAACTCATTAATAGCACCATATTCACTGGTAAACGTTTTTTCCCAGGCTTCATATTCTTGTAAGAAGTAATGTATGTTGTCATAGAATACGAAGTCGTAATCAAAATTCTTACGTTGATAGCCTTTTAAAAAGTATGATGTGTCTAGCCTAGGATTATATAGCTCTATGGTATTTGCATTTATTTGATAAACATCAAAGGTTTCAAAGCCGTCTAAATCGTGTGATACGTCCAAAATCATGTTATAAGCATTATAAGCGCCAACGTCAATTCCAAACCCATCACCAGTATAACCTAATCCAACAATATTGTTATTAGCATAAAGCACACCTTGTATAAATGATATGGTAAAGGCTTTTTGTAAAAATGGGACTTCGCCATAACCTTTGGTAGCATTAATATCCACATACCATAATTCATAACTGTTTAATAATTCATTAATCGTTATGGGTCTTTCAACGGGTGGTTCAACAATGATGGTGTCAACCAGGGTTTCTGTGTAGCAAGAAGTAAATAAAGTGGCAGAAAGGGCAAAAATAAAAAGTAATTTTATAGTCTTCATAAGGCATTCGATTTTGGGTTTCTGTTAATCCGGTTTCAAAACGCGTGCCAAAAAAGAAAACCCTTATTTAGCTGGAAGGCTTTTTTACTCAAAATTTTATGTATTTTTGAATCGTAAATGGATTTGTTTTTTATGGAAAAGCCTTTAAAATATGCGGTTTTTGGAGCAGGAAGTTGGGCTACAGCTATTGTAAAAATGCTTTGTGAAAATTTAGATGAAGTTGGTTGGTATATGCGCAGTATTTATACCAAAGAGCATTTACTAAAAGAGCAACATAACCCTAATTATTTAAGCTCGGTAGAGTTTCATTTAGAGCAATTGAAGTTAAGTAATGATATTAATGAAATTGCCGCGTATGCAGATGTTTTAGTTTTTGTAATTCCATCAGCATTTATTCATGGTGAGTTGGAAAAGCTTCATATAGACATATCAGATAAAATTATTGTATCGGCTGTAAAAGGTATTATGCCAGAAAGCGGTTTGCTTGTGGGAGAACATTTTCATGAGTATTATAAGGTACCTTATGATAATATAGCGGTAATTGCTGGACCGTGTCATGCAGAAGAGGTGGCGCTTGAACGTTTGTCTTATCTCACCATTTCATGTTCAGATGAAAAAAAAGCAAAGACCATTGCCAATCAATTTAAAAGCGATTATATAAAAACAAAGGTAAGTGATGATGTTATTGGGGTGGAATATGCTGTTATGTTAAAAAACATCTATGCTATTGCCGCAGGAATTGCTCACGGTCTTGGGTATGGCGATAATTTTCAAAGTGTACTGATGAGCAATTCTATTCGTGAAATGAAGCGCTTTATAAAGAAGGTGCATAAAATGAAACGGAATATTAATAATTCAGCGTATTTAGGTGATTTACTAGTAACAGGGTATTCGGTGTTTTCAAGAAACCGCATGTTTGGTAATATGATTGGGAAAGGTTATACCGTAAAATCTGCACAAATGGAAATGAATATGGTAGCCGAAGGGTATTATGCTACAAAAAGTGCATATTTACTCAATCAAAAAAATACTAGAAAAACCAGTATGCCTATTATTAATGCGGTTTATGAGGTGTTGTATGAAAACAAAAACCCTAAAAAAGTATTTAAAAAACTGACGGATAGGTTAGATTAGTTCTTAAGTGGTTTTTGTCTGTTAGAAGCGTTTTTATTACTTCACTAAAACCCCTCTGCTTTGCATTAAAGGTATGGGTTGTAAAGCCTTTAAATTGATAGTATTTTTTCTAAACAAGAAGGTTTTGTCAAACATAGTATTGCCTTCAAAAAAGGAGACTTTAAAGGTGTTGTTTAAGGCAAAAAGATCTTCTTGTATTAATTCGATTTTAGCATAACTTTTTTTAGGTAACACATCAATCTTTTTTCTAAAAACAGAGGTAGTTTTGCTTTCAGAATAGCCGCTGGTAACAATTAAAACCATGTCTAAATCAATAGCTTTATCATTGATGATATACGCATTCCAATCCTGTGTTTTATATATATCGTTGTACTCATTAACAACCGCTATATACACACCTTCAACCTTTGGAATTTCAATATCTTTTTTCATGTTTCTTATTTACTGAGAGCACAAAAGTATGAAAGAAATTAACATGCTCGTGTGCTAATAATGTACGGATTATAAAATGATATTAATTAAAAGGTAAAGCAGGCTCATTAGAATGAAATTGAGGTATATGCTTTTTGTCTTTAATTTCTTGTTCAAGAATAGGTAAAATGGTCTCAAAAGCCTGTTCAAGATATTGAATAGAAAACAAAGAAAATTTCATAAAAATAAGTTGAGAGTTTAATATGCTTTCAAACTCAGGGTTATTTAATAAATCTTCAGGATTCCTTGTAAATCGGGAAGACTCCGATGTCCAATCAATTTCCAATTGATTTAGCGCATTAGTCATATTTTTGGTTTGATAGTATTTTCCTAAGAAGGGTAAGTAATAATTATGCATGTCAGATCTATAGGAATCGTCTTCCATAGCAACAAAACCTATTGCTGTTGGAAGATATACCAATAAATGTTTCAAACTATCATTCTGTATTAAATTTAATTTATCAGATTCCAATACATTGGTTAAAACTCCGGTATGCGATACAAATTTCCATCCTGAGATAAAAGCTGTTCCTAATAAACTATCTAAATTATGAGTTTTGTAGTTGGAATTATTGGTACATTCATTCATAAGTACCTTCATAGAGAGAAGTGCGCCTTCTTTGTTCTTTTTTATATATTTTAAAAAAGCAAGATTACTTTTCAGCTCGGTTCTTAAATTTATAAGGACCTTTTGTTCTTCTTTACGTTCTTGAAGCTTGCCATTCCAGGAGTTAATTTGTAACGCTATAAGAATACCCACTACCACTAAAACAATTTCACCAATGGCGTAGACCAAGTACTTTTTTAAAAGCCTCTTTTTTAGTAATCTTTTGCGAATACGTCTTAAGAATTTTATCATAACATTGTAGCAAAATGCAAATTTTAGAGCCCAATAAAAATAATGGGCTTGTGCTACAACAATTTAAGAAAAAATAATAGACTTATAAAGCTGCCTTAAACTGTTCTAAAAAGCGTACATCATTTTCGCTTAACAACCTAATATCTCCAATTTGATGTAAAAGCATAGCAATACGGTCAATACCAACACCAAAAGCAAAGCCAGAGTAGTCTTTTGTGTCAATATTACAATTCTCAAGAACATTAGGATCTACCATGCCGCAGCCTCCAATTTCTAACCAACCAGTGCCTTTAGTGATTTTATAATCGGTTTCTGTTTCTAAGCCCCAATACACATCAATTTCAGCACTTGGTTCTGTAAACGGAAAGTATGATGGGCGTAAGCGTATTTTACTTTTGCCAAACATTTCGGTAGTAAAGTGTTGCAGGGTTTGTTTTAAATCTGCAAAACTTACATCTTTATCAATGTACAAGCCTTCTATCTGATGGAAAAAACAGTGCGAACGGGCTGAAATAGCCTCATTTCTGTAAACTCTACCTGGTGAAATGGTTCTAATAGGAGGTTTGTTGTTTTCCATATAGCGTACTTGAACAGAACTGGTATGCGTACGCAGTAAAATATCAGGATTGGTTTGAATAAAAAAGGTATCCTGCATATCACGTGCTGGGTGGTATTCTGGTAAATTTAAAGCAGTAAAGTTATGCCAGTCATCTTCAATTTCTGGCCCTTCACTCACATTAAAACCAATACGTGAAAATATATCTATAATTTGATTTTTTACAATAGAGATAGGATGACGTGCGCCAATGGTAACAGGAGCTCCTGGACGTGATAAATCACCGTAAATGCCTGTAACTTCTTCCTTGCTTTCTAACTCTTCTTTTAAGGCGTTTACTTTATCTTCAGCTGTTTTTTTTAGCTTATTTATGGTTTGACCAAATTCTTTCTTTTGGTCATTTGCTATGTTTTTAAATTCAGCAAAATAGTCATTTAATAAGCCTTTTTTACCTAAGTACTTAATACGAAAGGCTTCAACTTCTTCTTTTGATTGGGCTTTAAATGCTTCAGCTTCAGCTATAAGTTCTTTTATCTTGTCTATCATAACGTCATTTCAAAAATGAATGCAAATTTACTATTTTTTATGTGAATTGCGTTAGGGATTGCAGAGGAAATCCTTTTTGTGAGGTACGAGCAAAACGATTGTAACGAAAAGCCCGACCCTTGGGGTAACGCCCTCATTAGTTTATTGAATATACTCGGTTTCTAAAAAGTAATTAACAATGGCTTCTTTCATTAAAATACTCTGTTCTCCAGCTTTTAAATGCGGTAAGGTTTCAAGAGGTGTATAGTGCGGCCAGCCATCATCATCAACAAAATCGAGTTCATAATACCCATAAGGCGCCAATAGCTTACAAATGGCAATATGCATAAGGTCAAGTTTTTGGTCTTTTTTAAATGTTCGGTGTAATTGCCCTAGTTCTTGAACGCCAATAAGGTAAATGATGGCATCAAGATCTAAGGTATCCCCATCTGAAAATTGTGCAGATAGTTTGGCTACTACAAGTTCCCAACGTGCTTTAAGTTGTTCGTCTCTTGACATACTTTTTTTAAAGCTACAAAGTTAATAAACCATATTGTGACTATTATTTTATATTTGCTGAAATTGTTTTTTTATGGGTGTTATTGACATTGTTTTAGGCGCTTTAATTTTATTGGGGCTGGTAAGAGGTTTTATGAAAGGTCTTTTTGTTGAGGTTGCGGGGGTAGTGGCTCTTATTGCGGGCGTATACGGTGCTATTCATTTTAGTAATTTTGCAGCTGAATTTTTACATACAGAAACCGAGTGGAGTGAAAAAACAATTAATATGACCGCTTTTGCTATTACATTTGTTATCATCGTTTTGGCTATTGCCTTGGCAGGAAAGGCATTAACAAAACTGGCTAGTTTTGCGGCATTAGGAATACTGAATAAGTTACTAGGTGGTGTTTTTGGCGGGTTAAAAATAGCACTGATTTTAAGTGTTGTGTTGAATATTTTTGATAAGATGAATAACACCTTTACCTTTCTTGATGAGGAATCAAAGGCGAATTCAGCGCTTTATGCCCCAGTAAGAGATTTGGTGCCCGCTATATTTCCAAACCTTTTAACCATTACTGTTGAGAAGAAGCATGATGACGCCGATGAGACTTTAAATAACGAGGCTTAATCGGTTAGTTATTTTAATATACATCTTTTACATTGGCTTTAATCCATTTAAGGCAGCTTTTAAAATCTTTAAAAATATGCTCTCTTGGAATTAAATCTGGAATGATATCAATGCGTTCCATCATATATTTTGGTTGTTTTAAAAGGTTAACAAACAGCACTTCTATGTGCTTTTTACTGAGCTCCTGAAGCATGTCTTCCATGGCGTACAATCCAGATTGATCCATATATTGCATTCTACCCAACCTAATAATTACCGTGCTTGCTGTATCTGGAATTTGAGATGTAAGTTGTTGAAAATCACTTGTGGTTCCAAAAAACAAAGGGCCTTTTAGGTGTTTTATAAACACTTCCTCTTTTAAATTTACAGGAAAGTCACTTTCATCATCCCAAGCTTCTTCTTTTAATGGTTTTACACCTGAGCGTTCGGCTGTTAAATCTCCTATTTGTTTCATGAACATTAATGATGCAATAACCAAACCAATACCTACAGCGTAAACCAAGTTCCAGAAAGTAGAAAGAATTAAAACGGTAAGCATAATTAATACTTCTGAGCTGACTTTTAAAGGACCAAATTTGGTGTCTTTTGGTAAACTAGGAATGGCTTTTAAACCCTTATAATCCATAACACCAATACCTACAGTAATGAGAATACCCGCCAGAACAGCAGCAGGGATTTTCGATGCTATTGGGCCTAAGCCCAATAAAATAATGAGAAGCATAATGCCAGCAATCATACCAGAGAGCTTGGTTTTACCTCCAGACGTAATGTTTACTACAGTTCTTATGGTAGCACCTGCACCTGGAATTCCTCCAAAAATTGCGGCCACACTATTGCCAATGCCTTGTCCTACAAGTTCTTTGTTTGGCTTGTGTTTGGTCTTTGTCATATTATCGGCAACTACACTGGTGAGCAAGGAGTCTATAGCACCTAAAAGGGCTAGTGTTAAAGCTGTGAAAATGTGAGGTGTTATATTGCCTAATTTAAATGCTGTGATAATTTCAAGATTGGGAAGGGGTAAGCCGCTTGGTATTTCTTCAATAGGTCTATAATTAAGTCCAAACCCCACAGCAATACCAGACATAACCACCAAAGCCACCAACGTAGAAGGCACAGCTTTAGTGATGCGTTTAAATCCATAAATGATAAAAATAGTGCCTAACGCAAGTATGAGCTCTAGCCAATTGATTTGTTTCAATGCACGCGGTAATGCTTTTATAGCACCTAATGCTCCAGAGGCTTTTTTTGCAGCTAAGGTTTGTGACTCTTTTAAAATATCGGCCTGAGAAATGTCTTGAGCACGATTTATAGTTTCTTTAAAATTTTCAAGTACTAAAATACCTTCTCCTGCTTCTTCCTTCAAGATGTTTTCAAGAATAGCTTCCTCGGCCAATGGTTTAAATTGTTCAACAAATACCTTGTCCTCTTTAGGATAATAACCCAATGATGGTAAAATTTGTGTGAATAAAATAATAACCCCAATGGCGGTCATAAAACCAGAAACGACAGGGTAGGGAATGTATCTAATATATTTACCTAAACCTAGAATACCTAATGCTATTTGCATAATGCCAGCCAAAAGAAATACGGTTAAAATAGTAGGCAGGGCTTTTGAAATATCACCATCATTAGTGGCTATAATACCCGCAATAACCACCATGCTTACCGCGGTCATGGGTGCTGTTGGGCCTGAAATTTGCGTATTGGTGCCACCAAAAAGAGCCGCAAAAAAACTTATAAAAATGGCACCGTAGAGTCCAGCAGTGGGGCCTAACCCCGATGACACTCCAAAAGCTAATGCCAAAGGTAAAGCTACTATGCCTGCTGTTATGCCTCCAAAAGCATCTCCTTTTATGTTAGAAAATAAGTTTTTCAAGTCTTGTTCAGTTTTGTATTACAAGTTAATTTTTCTTTTTCAAAAAAAAAAGTCATTACTTATGTATTGACTTTTAGAGCATTTTTGAATTATAAATTCGTGAAAATATAGTACTAGCAAAAAAGAAAGTTAACTTAAGGCCTCTTTGACGCCCTCAATAGTTTTTTTTGAACTTCCTATAAAAATGTTGTCGTTTATAATAATAACAGGTCTGCTTAAAAACGTATAGTGTTCTAGAATATAGTGTTTATAGTCGCGTTCACTTAAATTCTGATTTTTTAGATCCATTTCTTTGTACAATTTAGCACGTTTACTAAATAACGCTTCATAAGTTCCTGCGCGTTTTTGCATTTCTTCCAGTTGATCAACCGTTATAGGCTCACTTTTTATGTCTTGAAGTATAAATTCGGAAGAAAGATTAAGGTCTTTTAAAATGCGAGTACAGGTATTGCAGGTTTTTAAATAATATACTTTTTTCATAGTCTCTTTTGTTTCTAAAAACAAATTAAAAGTATATTTATCAAAAAAATAAACTTTATGGATTTTACATTTCAGGTTTTAAATAATACAAGAGCCATTTTTAGCAAAATTATTGAAAATACATCTTTAGCAGATTTGAATAAAATACCTAAAGGCTTCAATAATAACATTATTTGGAATATTGGGCATGTTGTCGTGACGGAGCAATTATTGGTTTATAAGTTGTCAGGACTAGAACCTTCGCTATCAGATGACATGATTAATAAATATAGAAAGGATTCTAGACCAGAAGAACAGGTAGTGCAAGCTGATGTGGATAGAATTAAAGGACTACTCACCTCAACTTTAAAAAAAACAGAAGAAGATTATAAGCGAGGTGTTTTTAAAGATTACAATGCCTATACTGTGTCAACTACAGGAAATACATTAACAAATATAGATGAGGCTTTACAGTTTGTTTTAGTCCATGAAGGCATTCATTATGGGTATATTTTGGCCTTATTAAGAGCCATTAAGAACTAGGAAGGGATTTGCGTCGTGATAGGGGATTTTAAACTCAATGATACCAGTAGAATAGGGTGCTATTTCATAAGCATTATAAAGTAGAACGATACCTTCCTCTGTATACGCCATATTTTTTGGTAATTGAAAAGTATTAGGGCTAAAAAGTATATCGTCTTTTGTGATGGATTGCTCAAAGTAAAATTGAGCTAATTTTGAAAATTCATCGGTGTTGTTGATTAAATTAATGGTTGGAATTAGTAATCCAGTTTCTGGATTAAAATTCAAAAAGGTAATAGATAATAAGCCATGAGCGCCTCCAGTATTCGTGTATGTTGTAATAGATATACTGATTATGTCTTCTGTTTGGTATAGTACTTCACCATCTATTTGAGCTTCCCAGACTTGCGGACTTTCTGGAAAATCTTTTTTAAAATCAATATAATCTTGATTAAAATTTTGAATACTTACTTCCAGATTATCCGTATTATGTTTTTCGGCATTTAAACAAAAAATAATCGTTTTTTCAATTTCAGCGTTTACATTATTCGCTGCTTCTGAATCTCCCGAAGCCAATATGATATCAAGCTCAACAATAGTATTGTCTTTTGAGGCTAAAGTAAATTCTGAAAATGACAGCGTGGATTCTTCTTTACAGGCAACAAGAACTGCAAGAGATAGAAATATAATTGGTAAAACAGGTGTTTTCATGAATTGACTGCTAGCTAAATAAGAAAAGGGATGCAAACTATTTTAATCTAAATAGTAAATATACCCAAAATTTAGCCAAACCAACCAATCATTATTACGGTCATAACCGCCCCAATTATGATTTAATCCATCAATCCAATCACTATAATAATACTGCCATCTTAAATCAAGCATCAAATCAGATAGTTTGGTTAATTTATATCTAACACCAACACTGGCTACCGTAGACCAAGTTCCTCCTCCTTTTGTTTTTATGGGGTAAGGAGGTTTATCTGGAAAATCTTCAAACCAAAAGGAATAAATATTTGATGATTCAAACACATTACCATAAAAATCAGGATTAGGATTGTTAAAAGTGGTGCTTGCTTTAGGGTTATAGGATGTATAATGCACACCCAAACTTACAAAAGGAGCAAATCTATAGGAAAACGCTTGAAAATCACGAATGCTTAGGGGAAAAAATTCGAGTTGCATACCAATGTCAAAATTTTCAGCTACTCCTTTATGACCTCTTAGTTGATCGGCTTGAATACTTACTTTATTGGGTTGTACCCAATGTCCAAGATGCTCTAATTTGGTATAATTATATGAAATTTCGCTTCTAAGTTTAAAGTGATCATTAAAGTACGTGTCTGTTGTATAGCAATTACAATCAGCACGATAGGAAAAGTTTATATAGTGAACAAGTCCAATACCAAATCCAGAATTTCCAAAATTGGTTGGTTCGTTATTTCTTATTCCAAAATCAGACCTAAACTGTACAGGCCCTGCAATAACACCTATTTCCTGAGAAAAACCCAACTGCGCGTTTATCGATTGGGATAGGGAACAAAGATAAAACACTAAAGCTAAATGACTGAATTTGGGCATATAAGCATAAAATTTTTGAGGCATGTTTATAAACAAATATATAAAAAGCGGTTTAATCAGCAAATATTAATAAAGGCTCTGATTTGTAATGAAAAATTATATTACGAATATCTAATAAAAACGTTTAAAATTTTATAGAAAATGTATATTTGTTGAAAAAAAATAATTATTCAATAATTTAACTATAAAACATACCCATGAAAAGTACCGTTGAAGAATTTTTAGATCTAGTTAAGCAACGAAACGGGCACGAGCCTGAATTCTTACAAGCTGTTGAAGAAGTTGCCGAAACTGTTATACCGTACATAGTAAAAAATGATATTTATTACGGAAAGAATATTTTGCTTAGAATGGTGGAGCCTGAGCGTGTTGTTATGTTCAGAGTGTGTTGGGTTGATGATCAAGGTGAAATTCAGGTAAATAGAGGATATCGGGTTCAAATGAATTCGGCAATTGGTCCCTATAAGGGGGGGTTGCGTTTTCATCCAACAGTAAATTTGAGTATCCTAAAATTTTTAGCTTTTGAACAGGTTTTTAAAAATAGTTTAACAACGCTTCCTATGGGAGGCGGAAAAGGAGGAAGTGATTTTGATCCAAAAGGGAAGAGTGATAACGAAATTATGCGTTTCTGTCATGCTTTTATGGGGGAATTATTTAGACATATAGGTCATAATACCGATGTTCCAGCGGGAGATATTGGTGTTGGAGCCCGAGAGATAGGGTTTCTTTTTGGAATGTATAAAAAAATCAGTAATAATTTTACAGGTGTATTGACGGGAAAAGGATTGTCGTGGGGAGGCTCGTTAATAAGACCTGAAGCTACTGGGTATGGCACGGTTTATTTTGCTGAAAAAATGCTAGAAACAAGAGGTGATGGTATTAAGGGCAAGAACGTCGTGATATCAGGATCGGGAAATGTGGCACAGTATGCTGCAGAAAAAGTAATTCAGCTTGGAGGAAAAGTGTTAACGCTTTCTGATTCTTCTGGTTTTATTTATGATAAAGATGGTATTGATGCTGAAAAGCTAGCTTTCGTAATGACATTGAAAAATGAAAAACGCGGAAGAATAAGCGAATATTTGAATAAGTATCCAAATGCAGAATTCATAAAAGGACAAACACCATGGAAAATACCTTGTGAGATTGCACTGCCATGTGCAACCCAAAATGAATTGCATGAAGATGATGCTAAAACACTTTTAAATAATGGTTGTATTTGTGTGAGTGAGGGTGCTAATATGCCATCAACCAATCAGGCTATTCAAGCATTTCATAAGGCAAAAATATTATTTGCACCAGGTAAAGCTTCAAATGCTGGAGGCGTGGCAACTTCAGGATTAGAGATGACTCAAAACTCATTACGATTTAAATGGTCACGAGAAGAAGTTGATAATAAGTTAAAAGATATCATGTCCGATATTCATAAATCGTGTTTAGAATACGGTAAAGATGATGATGGTTATATCGATTATGTGCGGGGCGCTAACATTGCTGGTTTTGTGAAGGTTGCTGATGCTATGCTGGCGCAAGGTATCATTTAGTTCATTTAAATTTAAAAAGATAAAATGGCTTCCTGAAAGGGAAGCTTTTTTTGTTTAAACATACTTGTTCTAAAGAAATACTCGTTAGATATGAATATATTTGAATATTCAAATTAAAACTATGTTTAAAAGACTTATTGTATCTATACTTTTTCTTTTTTCAATAGGCGTGCTTTCTCAGGACTACTCTACGCAATGGCAAGGTCATTTTTCATTTAGCAAAATAGTAGGCTTAAGTCAAGCAAATAATAAAATATATGCAGCAGCAGAGAACGCAGTTTTTAGCATTGATACCAAAACAAATGAATTAAGAGAATTTACAACGGTTAACGGATTGTCAGGAGAATCTATTTCTGCTATATATTATAGTCCTGACTTTGAATTGTTGGTTGTAGGTTATGAAAATGGAATTATTGAAATTGTTTTTGAGAATGACATAAAAGTTTTAACTGTTCGTGATATTTTTGATAAGCCTACAATTCCTTCAAATAATAAGCGAATCAATCATTTTACGGGGTACCAAAACCTAGTATATATTGCAACTGATTTTGGGATTTCAGTATTTGATTTGGAGCGACTAGAGTTTGGTGATACTTATTTTATAGGTGCTAATGGCAGTCAAATACCAGTAACACAAACAACAATAATCAATGAGTTTATTTATGCTTCAAGCTTAAACAATAATGGTATAAAAAAGGCAGATTTATCAGATCCAAATCTTATTGATTTCAATAATTGGCAAACCATTAATTCTGGAAGTTGGTTAGGAGTTCAGGGGGTAGAAAACAATTTGTACGCTATAAACAGCAATAAAAAAATATACCAGATATTAAATGATAATGTTATTGAGTTATTTACTTATAGTGATTCGCCACAGGATTTAAGGCAATCTGATAATAATCTTATAGTTTCAACAACTAATCATATTTTTGTTTATGATGCTGATTTCAATTTGATTTCCCAGATAGAACAAGCACAAGAGTTTGAGACGTCTTATACCTCTGCCGTTGTAAATGAAAATTTTGTTTTTATTGGTACTAAAAACTTTGGAATACTGAAAACAATTATAAATAGTCCATTTACTTTTGAAGAAATTCATCCAGATGGCCCCATACTGAATAATCCATTTTCCATTGAACCTACAAATGAAGGTGTTTGGGTAACATTTGGTGAGTATGATAGTGAATATAATCCTTATCCATTAAACAGTAGAGGAATAAGTCAGTTGAAAAATGATGAATGGATTAATACACCCTATGAAGATCTTTTTGAAGCAAAATGTTTAAACAGTATTGCCATAAACCCAGCTAACACAAATCAGGTTTATATAAGTTCATTTATAAATGGAATAGTAGAGATTGAAGAAAATATTCCAAAGATTCTGTATAATGAAACGAATAGTGGATTAGAATCCCTCGTACTCCCCTCTAATCCTAACTATGTTGATATCAGGGTAGGTACAAGTACATTTGATAAAAATGGGTTGTTGTGGTCTCTAACTAGCAGGATTGACAGGCCTTTAAAGTCTTATAATCCAGCAAACGGTCAATGGCGCTCGTTTGATTTCACGTCATTGATTAATAGCGGGTTGGATGATAATCTTGGTTTTTCAAAAATTGTTATTGGTTCAGATGGAACTATTTGGTGTGCAAGTAGTAATTTTGGATTGATAGGATTTCATGAAAATAACGGAAGTCAGTTACTAAAAAATATAGCACGAGAAGAGCACAATATGCCGTCAAATCAGGTTACAGGCATGGCCTTAGATAAGAGAAACCAATTGTGGATTGGAACATTAAGGGGCTTGCGTGTACTTTATAATCCTTCTGATTTTTTTGACAGCACAGATATTAGAGTAGACGAAATTATAATTGAAGAAGATGGTATAGCCAAAGAGTTGCTTTACCAACAAAATATCACAGATATTGAGGTTGATGGTTCAAACAATAAATGGATAGGAACCTCAGATTCTGGATTGTTTTATTTTTCACCCGATGGTCAACGTACCATATTTCACTTCACACGAACAAACTCACCTTTACCTTCAAACAGTATAAGAGATATTTCTATTGATGGCGATAATGGTATTGTATATATAGCTACACAAAAAGGATTGGTATCATTCAAATCGGGCAGTTCACAGCCTATCAAAGACTTACAACAAGCTTTTGCTTACCCCAATCCTGTAAGACCTCATTTTGATATAGTTGAAAAAAAGGTAAAGATTAAAGATGTTTCAGAGCATGTAAATATTAAAATTACCGATATTGAAGGTAATTTGGTGGCCGAAGCACAATCAAGAATTAATCAAAGATACGGAGGGTATAACCTAGAAATTGATGGAGGAACCGCCTATTGGAATGGTAAAAACCTTGCCAATAATATGGTGTCATCAGGCGTATATTTGATAATGATTTCAGATCTTGATACGTTTGAAACTAAAGTCATCAAACTAATGGTTGTGAGATAAAACTATGCTACTTACCACTAACGCTATTGTTCTTTCAAAGCTAAAATTTAAAGAATCCGACTTAATCGTAAAATGTTACACCCAGCAAAAAGGTGTGGTAAGTTTTTTGCTTCATGGTGTTTTAAAGAGTAAGAAAGGAGGTGCAAAAGTAGCCTATTTTCAACCCTTGTCACAGCTTCAAGTCATTACAGATTTCAAACCTAAAAAGTCATTACAATACATAAAAGACATTAAGGTGAGTCACATGTATACTACATTACATTCACATATACTTAAGGGAGCTGTTGTTATGTTTTTAGCAGAGGTTTTAAGTAGTACATTGCAAGAAGAAGAAGCGAATGAACCGCTTTATAGCTATATAGAACATACGCTATTATGGCTTGATACACAATCTGAATACGCTAACTTTCATTTGTTGTTTTTATTGAAATTATCTAAGTATTTAGGGTTTTATCCAGATGTTTCTCATATTGATTATGCTTTTTTTGATTTGAATGAAGGTAAATTTGAGTCTAAGTATACAAGTAAATATTGTATCACTGGAGACAATTTAGAGCTCCTAAAACAGTTGTTAGGCACAACATTTGATGCTTTACCAGAAATTAAGATTAATGCTAAACAAAGGCAGTCTTTTTTAAATATGATTTTGCTTTATTTTGAACTACATTTGGGGAGTTTTAAAACCCCTAAGTCATTGCAGGTATTTAATCAAGTTTTTAGTTAAAAATGAGGTCGTTTTCTATTCTTTTCTTTCTATTGCTTGCGTTTACAAGGTTTTATGCTCAAAATATAAAGGTTTTAAATAAACAGACTAATGAACCGATTTTCGGTGTTGCCATATATAATGTAGACAAATCAAAAAGTACGGTTACAAATTTTCGAGGGGAAGCTTCATTGCAGGATTTTTCAAGTACAGAAATCATCTATTTTAAACATTTATCACATGTTTTAAAAAGGCTCTCAAAAAATGCTATTGGTCATTCTAACAGAGTTTATTTAGAATCTAATACGCAAGACCTACAAGAAGTGGTAATTTCAGCATCAAAGTTTGAACAAAGTAAAAAAGATATCCCTCAAAAAATCATCAGTATAGATGCTAAAGAAATTACATTTACTAATCCTCAAACAAGTGCCGATGTTTTAGAAAAAACGGGACAGGTTTATGTTCAAAAAAGTCAATTAGGAGGCGGAAGCCCAATGATAAGAGGGTTTTCTACAAACCGACTGCTAATTACTGTTGACGGTGTACGCATGAATAATGCCATTTTTAGAGGAGGTAACCTTCAAAATGTTATTTCTATTGATCCATTTTCACTTCAGAATACAGAGGTAACGCTCGGCGCAGGTTCTGTTATTTATGGAAGTGATGCTGTAGGTGGTGTGATGAGTTTTTATACCAAAAAGCCTGAACTTTCGTATACAGAGGGGTTAAACCTAAAAGGAAATGCTGTTGTAAGGTATGCATCGGCAAGTCAGGAAAAAACAGGGCATTTCGATTTCAATTTAGGGTACAGAAAATGGGGTTTTATTACTAGTGTGAGTTATACAGATTTTGATGATTTAAAAATGGGGCGCCAAGGGCCTAATGATTATTTAAGGCCTGAGTTTATTGAAGTTTCCAGAAGCGGTGACAAAATAGTACCCAATACAAACTCAAGATTGCAGCGATTTTCGGGGTACAAACAGTATAATGTGATGCAGAAAGTACGGTATACTGCAGAGAAAGATTTTAGTTTTGATGTCGGACTATTTTATACCACAACTTCTGACATACCGCGGTATGATAGATTAATACGCTATAAAGGTGATCAATTACGATCTGCAGAATGGCACTACGGTCCGCAGTCATGGTTTATGAGTAACTTTCAAATGACCAAGTTAAGCAGCCGTTCTAGTTTTTATAATAAAATTAAAGCTACGGTGGCCTATCAAAATTTTCAAGAAAGCAGGAAAGACAGAGATTACCAATCAGATATAAGACGCATTAGGGAAGAAGCGGTAGATGCGTATTCCTTTAATCTTGATTTTGAAAAAATTATAACACCCAAAACACATTTTTTCTATGGTGCCGAGTATGTGTATAACAAAATAATGTCGCATGGCGAAACTCAGAATATAATGACGGGTGAGCGCGAAAAAGCCGTTTCAAGATATCCCAATGGGGCAAGCTGGCAATCGGGAGCGGTGTATGCTAGCTTAAAATATAAACCCAATACAAAGTTTGTATTTCAATCGGGTTTACGTTTTAATCATGTGATTTCTAGAGCCGATTTTACAGAAAATAATACATTTTTACATCTACCTTTTAATCAATCTATAAACGAGTCAAGTGCCCTTACAGGAACGGCTGGAATTAGTTGGTCACCTAATGATAGGATTCAATGGAAATTGAATGCTTCATCGGCCTTTAGAGCACCTAATATAGATGATATTGGTAAAGTGTTTGATTCTGAACCAGGATCTGTAGTGGTGCCTAATGAATATTTAAAACCAGAATTTGCTTATGGAGGTGAATTAGGTGTGCTGTTAGATTTTGATGGAAAAGTGTTGTTAGATATGAATACGTATTATACCTATTTAGATAATGCTTTAGTACGAAGGGATTATACGTTAAATGGTCAATCCAACATTATATATGATGGCGAATTAAGTAACATTCAAGCTATTCAAAACGCTTCAAAGGCGTGGATTTATGGTTTTGAAGTCGGCTTAAACATTAGGTTTACAAACCAACTGAAGTTAACATCGCAATACAATATTACAGGTGGTACGGAGGCCTACGGAAATATAGAAGTACCCGTGAGGCATGTGGCACCTCAGTTTGGGAATACGCATCTTATTTGGAGTAATAATAAGATGAAGTTTGATGTGTTTGCCAATTATAATGGAGAATTATCAGCCAATCAATTAGCCCCTTCAGAAATTGAGAAAGATTACATTTATGCCTTAGATGCTAACGGAAACCCTTACAGTCCGTCATGGGTTACACTTAATATTAGGGCGCAGTATCAAATACATGAATCGTTAGCTATAATGGCTAGTTTAGAGAATATAACCAATCAACGTTATAAAACCTATTCCTCGGGGATTGGGGCTGCGGGCAGAAATGTTATTCTAGCCTTAAAGTATAGCCTATAAAAAACCTCAAAATCCAAAAGCAGATTTTGAGGCATGGTGGTCTTAAATAGTTTAAAGTTATTTTTTTACTGCTTTTTTGGTTATTACAGTACCATTTGATAGATGCACTTTGGCAAAAAACACACCCTTTAAACGAGGTAAACTATAAATTTCAGAGTGGTTACTTCCGTTTAAGCGGTATAAAGAGCGTCCTAAAAGATCAAATAATTCAATCGATTTAATGGTTAAGTTAGGAGCTGTTGTGAACTGCATATCGTTGTCATTTAAAGGCACAATATCTAAGCTGTTAACAGCGGTGTTATTTTTCGGTTGTTGATAAGGTACTATTTTGAAATAACACTTCAAAACGGTCATTAAACTCACCAACTTCTGAGGTAAAATTATACTCAGAGGCCGATAAATCATGTGTTTTGTTTAATAGCTTGTCTTTTAAATAAACAGGATTTAAGGTTAAAAAATCACCTGTTAGTTGCGGGATAGATAAGGTATAAATGGTAGGAACATCAATGGTGGTTTTAAAACCTAGGGTAATGATTTCTTCGGGGTTGATGCTAGTTGGATTCTTTCCTTGTATAACAAATTTTTCATCTGAATTATCTATTCTTGAATACAATACACTTGCACTTCCTGTTGGTATTCTTTTTGTGTCATATGATGATTTGTCTAGGTTGTCGGATGCCCCTTTTATATAAGAAATTAAGATTTGATTGAATACTCCATTATCAGAAGTTAAATTTATCCATAGTTTATTGGAGTCTTTAATTGATTTTGTTTTTGAATTAGAAATTTTAAAAAACTGACTATTGCTTGTTATATCAGCCATTCTCATATTGTTAGTAAAAGAAGCTATGCCAGTAAAAATTGGGTATGAACCTCCGTTTGTTTGACCATCATTTGACATTGCGATGAAAAATCCTTGTCCAGAAGGGATATACTTGTTTGGAGTCTCACCTCCACTTATTGCGGCTACGCCCCCAGATCTGTTTATATAGGCATAGTCGTCTTGGCTGAAGTTATATGCGTAATTTCCCGGATTTAAATCACTTGCCATGCTGTTGTGGGTCCACAAGTAAATTACTCCTTCAAGAGTACCAGTTGGGTTTGTAGAAATATCATATTCATTTTGGTCAAAGAAAGCATCGGTACTTATGGCGCAGGGGTAAGGATTGCTTATTAGGTTCCAATTACTATCATTAAGTTCATCATCATTTCTATAAACAGTAACATTGACTTCTCCAGTATTAAAAACACCAGAAAATGTTGCCTGATCAGTATAGTTAATTGGTCCTGGTACAGGAGGAGGGGCAACTGTTGTTACCGCATACCCAATTCCTGGAGTCATCACACCAGCTGCAGTTTGCCAATCGTTACCATCATCATCAATATCATCAGGAATACCATTGTTTGTTCCTACCGTATGTTGGTCTAAATAGTTAGCGGCATTGAAAAAATATCTTCTGTTGTCATCGGGTAAAGGAAATGTAGAAACTATATTTGCACTTTTTACTGGTGATCCCCAATAAACATAGTGTAAACCGGCGTCATTGTATATTCTAGTTGTTTTGGTAATTGATGCGCTGCCGCTAGAGCTAATTTGGAAAATTCCGTTGGCACTGCTTTGAACAAAACTTCCTTGGGTCTCAACAAAAAGAGTACCGTTTACAAAAACATCATTTTCAACACTTACATAAGAACCATTATCTACAGTTAAAACATATGGGGAGTTAATTGTTAACTTACAACAATCAATATTATCAATCGTTAAAGAATTGTAATCACCATTTATTATTGCTTCATCTGATGATGTTGGAGTAGAAGGAGTCCATGACGTGCCATCCCAAGTCGTTGTAATTCCCGAGCATGTAGGAATCAAATTAACAATGCCATCTAAACTAAGGTCGTCCCCTGGTAATGGTCCAACTGAAAAAGTTCCATTACCATCTTTAGCACCCCAGCCATAGAGTCGAAAACTTATTGTTGTACCAAAAGCAACATTTTGTAATTCAGAAATAGTTGATAAATTAATTTGAGTTTGAGAAGTAGCTGAGCTGTCTATGGAGTAGTTAAATGGATTACCAATATTAGTAAAAGTAATGCCATCAAGACTGTATTGCCATAGAAAGAACTCAGGACCCGTAGCTGTTCTTCTTAAATTTACATCTAAAGTGTATAAAGAAACTCGATACCCGTTAGTTGCAGAAATTTGAAATTCCAAATAGTCATTGTTGCTTAAAGCATCTGCTTGAGAACCATTAACGGTGAAGTTTCCAGAAGAAAAAGCGTTAGTAAGTTGTCTCGGTGTTAATCCAGACCCTCTACTTAATGTGGAAATAATCAATCCTAGATCATGAGTTGTGTCTTGAAAGGTTACTTCATCTCCATTATTACCATCCATGTCCCATGCCACAATCTGCCCAAACCCTAAACGAAACAGTAATATTAAAACAATAAGCAGTGTTGTTTTTTTCATAACGCGTATGTTTTTATGCCTAAGATTTGGCTTTTATAAATTTTCATTCGTTGGTTTATTAATAGTTGTTATTTTTGAGCACTTATGCTATCAAAAAAAACATATACACTACAAGAGGCTACTAAAAAATTAGAGCACTATTGTGCGTACCAAGAACGCTGTCATCAAGAGGTTAGAAAAAAACTAGAAACCATGCATATGATACCCGAGGCTATTGATGTGATTGTGGTTCATCTTTTACAACATAACTTTCTTAATGAAGAACGTTTTGCCAAAACATTTGTACGTGGAAAGTTCAATATAAAACGTTGGGGACGTTGCCGATTAACTTTAGAACTAAAGCGAAAAGACATTTCCAAAGTTAATATAAATCAAGCACTTGCTGAAATTGATGAAGGGGAATACATCGAAGTTTTTAACGCTTTGTCAGAAAAAAAGGCAAAAAGCATTAAGGAAGTTAATATTTACAAGAAGCGTAAGAAATTTACAGACTATTTTTTATATCGTGGTTGGGAATCTTATTTAGTATATGAAAAAGCTCATGAATTAATTTCTTAACTCAGGCTTTTGTGATATAAAAAAAGACGCATAATCTAGTTTTGGTGTTACTAGACCATGCGCCTTGTTGCTTTAAACGAATAGTTTATTTATAAACTAAATGAAGCACCAATATTTACATTAAATTGATTGTTTAATTTTTGAGCGGGGGTTAAATCTCCTGTTTTGTATTTGGCTAAAGGCACCCCAAACTCGGTATATAAACCAAACCCTGAACTGAAGAAGTAACGCGCCCCTAGATGACCACCAAAGTTTCTAAGTCCTAAACTTAGGCCTGGGTACAAATCAAAATTTTCATCTACATTAATCACGTTGCCTAGGTTAGCATTAAAGCGGCCTCTTACATCAAAACGATCGCCAAAATCGGCATCTATATTTTCATTAACGCCTAAGGCATAGGTTGAAGATACCCCAACTGAAATGTTTTCTCCCAAACCAAAGTCATAACTAGCATGAATACCTGTGGCATGGTTTTGCAAATTAACTCCTACTTGAAATTTGTTGTCGTTTGCCCCTATATAGGCTTGAGAACTGGCTAAGGTTATACTGAAAACAGCTACTAATAGCGCAAAATGTTTCATGTTTGATTGTTTAAAAATTAGTTGCAAAGATATTATAAGTACGGCAAAAACAAACTTAAATTTAAAGTTGTTTATGAGTTCTTAAAATGGCTTGCTCATTCTTCCAATCAATCCATTTTTGCCCCTTAATGCGGCGCATCATATTATCAAAACTCCGCATCACAAATACATTGTAAACCGCCTTGCTAAAGTTTTTAGGGTTTCGGGCCATAGCACGTAAACTCATAGAAAATCCAGGCGTAAGATAGCGCATATAATGCCAATAGCCCTCGGGCATATACAATACTTCACCATGATTAAGTTCAGTTTTATAACCTATTGCTTTTTTTAGCATGGGCCATTTTTTAAAATCAGGGTTGTTAAAATCAATATCTTCTCTGGTGATGAGTGAATGGGGTATTTTATACAGGTATTCGTTTTGGTTTTGATCAAACAAAATGCATTGTTTTTTTCCTTCAAAATGAAAGTGAAAAATATTGGCTAAGTCAATGTCATAATGCATAAACGTATAGGAATCTTCTCCGCCAAAAAATAACATGGGTATGCCTTTCATAAGGCGTAGTCCAAAATCAGGAAATGTAAAGTCTTTCTGTAATTCAGGAATTTCTTTTAATGCATTCCATAGAAAAATACGGTATTTAGTGGGTTCTCTTTTGAGTAAATCGATGTATTCACCCAGCTTCATTTTGGCATGTGGTTCGTTAAAACCGTCCTTGTAGTCAACCGGTCTGTCATCATACAATGGAACGGTTAAATCACCCCCAATATTTTTCATGTAATCTAAATTCCATTTAGAATAGGCTGGCCAATCTTCTATAAAACGCTCAATAACCACTGGTTTTTGTGGTTTAAAGTAATCTTTTAAAAATTCCGCTTTGGTAATGGTTTTCACGCGCGGAATATCCTGTAAGTTTAGTGACAACGTTGCTTTGGTTTTTATCAGGTAAAGTTAATAAATCGACACGAAATATGTTAATAGATTTTTGTAAGACCTGTGTTGTAATTATGCTTTTGTATAAGCAGGTCTTTTTATCTTTTGTCAGAGACACCCAAGGTGCTTACAAGAAAAGTTAAAATTCACTTGATAAGAACTTGACAATTGGCTAAACTATAGTATAACCTCAGGTTTTCTTGTAGATTTGAAATGCTAAATAAACAAAAAGAAAGATGAAACTGATTAAATTGATTAAAGAAATGAGGCTTTTAATGCTAATTTTACTTGTGTTTACATACATTATGGTAAGCTGTGGTGGTGACGATAATTCTGAGACTAATGATTTTCCTTCAGCAAATGATGACAGTTTAGTTGTTAATGAAAATAGTGTGCCTGGGAAACAAAATCAGGTAGTAGTCTCGGCCAATGACAATATTGGAAAGGATGGTGGAAAAGGAAATGATTATAGTATACTAGAAGCACCTAAAAATGGAAATGTAACAGAGGTAAGCGATGGTGTTTTTGAGTATTTGCCAAATCCTAATTATTTTGGAGAGGATAGCTTTATGTATACGTTAACAGATGCAGATGGTGATAAGGATTCTGCAATGGTTAGTGTCACGGTTACTGAGGTAAATAGTGAGCCTATTGCCAATGATGATACTTTAACAGTTGATGAAAATAGTGGTGCTGGTGAAGGAAATAGGATAAATGTTTCTCAAAATGATGTAATCGGATCTGATGGAGGTGACGGGGATGATTTTAGTTTGTTAAATAATGCTGGTAATGGTACGGTTTCAGAGGTTTCTGATGGTGTTTTTGAGTATGTTCCAAATGCTGATTTCCATGGAGCTGATTCCTTTACATATTCACTTACAGATGCCGATGGTGATAGTGATACGGCAACAGTGCATATAACTGTGAATAAATCTGAACCAACTTCAGAAGATTTTGCAAATATAGATCCTAATTTTCCGTCTTTCGTGTCTATTGATAATACAACGCCTGCAGGTAAAAAGTGGGTTAAATTAGAAAGTATGTCTGATGAGTTTAACTTTTGGGATAGCTCTAAATGGTTTAAGTCTACATGGAATTATGGTGTGCCAGTGTATATGTCAACCTCTGGAGAAAATTCTGGTGTTTCTAATGGTAATCTTTGGATAAAGGCAACGTTGAATGAGAGTAATCCTGAGGGGCGTTGGTTTCAAACAGCACGAATTCATTCTATCGATGAAACTAAATACCCAATGTATACAGAAGCAAGAATTAAAGCAGCACATATATCTGCATATAATACATATTGGCTTAATAATGGGGATATTAATAATAGAGATGAGATTGATATCATTGAAAATAATTCAAAACCGTCTTGTGGATGTAAGCCAGATTACCCAACCACAATGAATTCTCAATATTTTCATGCTGATTCTAGCTTGAATCCTGTTACCATTAGAAATGATGATAACTTTAATAATATTAATTTATCAGAAGCTAATCCGGCGCGTGGAGTGAAATGGAATGAAGCCTATCAAACATTTGGTGTGTGGTGGAAGGATTCTAAAAATATTCAATTTTATTTAAATGGAGAGGCTGTTGGTAGTGTTACGGTTGGTGAAGATAGATCGGGATCAATTTATCCTAATCGTGAATTTACCAGAGAACTAGAGATTATTTTTGATTTATGGACATTTGATGCCGATTGGATAGGTGGTTTAGCTTTAAAGAATGATTTGTTAGATGATACTATAAACACTATGAAGATTGATTGGGTTAGAACCTGGAAACTTGAAGATGAATAATTGAGCACTACTTTAAAATAGTGTATAAACACAAATGCCATCCAATGATTTGGATGGCATTTGTGTTTATATTAAATTCGTTTATTTAAGCGTTTTTGCTTTGGCCTTTGCAGCCTCGTTACGCTCAATAATATGCTCTGGGCGAGTCCATTTTGGTTTTTCACCTAAAGCCTCGAATTGAGATTCTGCAGCTTCAACTGTTTTAGGCTGAACCTTTTTAGTGAACGGTTTTTGTGGTTTCATACCTAAAACTGCAAACATTTCCATGTCCTCATTCACATCAGGGTTTGGTGTAGTTAATAATTTATCGCCCGCAAAAATGGAGTTTGCTCCAGCAAAGAAACACATAGCCTGACCTTCTCTAGTCATTTGCGTTCTGCCTGCACTTAAGCGCACTTGCGTCTCAGGCATAACTATTCGGGTTGTTGCTACCATGCGCACCATGTCCCAAATTGATACGGGTTTTTGATCTTCAAGTGGCGTGCCTTCAACAGCCACTAAAGCATTAATTGGGGTAGACTCTGGTTGCGGATTTAAGGTTGAAAGTGCTACAAGCATACCTGCGCGGTCTTCAATACTTTCGCCCATACCAATAATACCACCACTACACACGGTAACATTGGTTTTACGTACATTGTCAATAGTGTCTAAACGATCTTGATAGCCACGTGTTGAAATCACTTCTTTATAATATTCTTCTGAAGAGTCTAAATTATGATTGTAAGCATACAAGCCAGCTTCGGCTAAGCGTTTGGCTTGATTTTCAGTAACCATGCCTAAGGTACAGCAAACTTCCATATCTAGTTTATTAATGGTTCTTACCATTTCTAAAACTTGATCAAACTCTTCGCCATCTTTTACATTTCGCCATGCGGCACCCATACACACACGAGAGCTTCCTGTAGATTTAGCACGCAACGCTTGTGCTTTTACCTGTTGTACAGACATTAAATCATTACCTTCAATATCTGTGTGATAACGCGCAGCTTGCGGACAATAACCACAATCTTCAGAACAACCTCCTGTTTTTATAGATAATAGCGTAGATACTTGCACTACATTAGGGTCGTGATGCAATCTATGAACCGTAGCTGCTTCATAGAGCAATTCCATGAACGGTTTGTTGTATATTTCTAAAATTTCTTCTTTCGTCCAGTTGTGTCTAGTCTCGCTCATAAAATCAAATTCAAAATTTGGCTCAAAAATAACCTATTTTATATTGAAAAAAGTATTAAATAGGGTATAAAATTTATCGGGTTCCTCTAAATAAGGGTTGTGTGCACTATCTTCAAACATGACAAATTGGGCTTGAGGCATGAATATTTTGTATTGAACATTGAACTCTGGCGTTGAAACCCCGTCATATCGTCCCGCTACAATAAGTGTTTTAGCCTTTACATGTTTTAGTTGTTGCCTATAGTCTTGGTTAATCATGCTACCAGACACATCAAAATCGCCATCAATACCTATAATGGTAGTATACACATCATTGTTCCAATTTCGGTATTTCGTTTTTGGTCGGTTCGATTGAATTTTCGTGTTATGGTAATAGATGTATTTGGTTGGAAAATTGCCGTAAAGCGTTTTTAGGGGCTCCTGACTTGATACATAGCCTAAAGCACGAAGGGAATCTACTTGTTGCCACTTTTCAGGGAAATGGGTTTTAGCATAGTGGTTATAACTATCACAGTTTGCTTGCCACATGGCCCCTGAGTGAAACCCGCTAATAAGCATCATTTGATTCACATGATTAGGGTACTTTATGGCATAGGCCTGTGCGGGTACAGTGCCGTAGGAATGTCCAACGAGTGAAATTTTGTCAAAATCTAGTAATACGCGAAGTTTTTCAATAAGTGCAACATCATTTTCAACTGAGTATTCTGAAACGTTTTTGGCATCATCACTTTTGCCTCTACCTAAAAAATCAAAAAATACTACAGTTTTGTTTTTGTAATAGTGCCCAAAACAACCTTGCATGTAATCATGAGAATTTCCTGGGCCACCAGGTAAAAAGAAAATAGGGTCTCCTGATCCTTTTATTTCAACATTGATATTGTAGCCATCAATATTGTAGAATTTTGACTCAAATTTGTCAAAAATATCAGGGTCTGGTTGGGCTATTAATAAAATTGGTGTTAGAAACAGAAGTAATGCAAGAAAGGTTAAAATAGATTTCATAGCACAATGTTTTTAGGTATATGTGTAAAAGTATTGAAAAAAAATCATCCGCTATTTAGCGGATGATTTTGTTATGCTTCAGGTTGCGAATCGTTATTTTTGGTATCAGATGTAGGAGGCGTAGGTTTCGTTTTAGGATTGTCACTCTCTACCTCTTTACCACTTAAGTACTCGGGTAATTGCATGCCTGCCATATTAAACATGTCTTGTAATGGCGGAACGGATTTATACATACCCGATAAGAAATTGGCCGTTGATGATTTCCCATCTTTAGAACCTCCATTTTCCCAAACGGTAACTTTATCAATCTTAATGTTTTTAATGGCTTCGGCTTGTGTTTTAACTAATTCAGGTAATTTATCAGCGATTAGTAAAAGAACGGCATCTTTTGAATTATTACCGGCTGCTTTAACTATTTGGTCTAAACCAGCGGCTTGTTTGGTTAATACTTCATATAAACCTTCAGCTTCAGCTTGTGCTTTTAAAAGTATAGCATCGGCTTCACCTTTTGCAATTCTCCTTATATTTTCTGCTTCCGCTTCGGCGTCAATTTCTACTTTACGTTTATCAATTTCTGCAGGAACAATAATATCTGCTAATTGTGATGAACGTTCTCTGTCTGCTCTAGCTTCTTCTGCTTTCTTCTCGGCTGCATAGGCCTCTTCCAAGGCTTTTGCTGCTTGAACCTTTTCAGCAGCAATAGCTCTTTTTTCTGCTTCCGCCTCACGCTCTCTACGTTTGGCATCCGATTCTGCAATAGAAATTTTGGCAATATTTTCTCCATCAATAGCACGTGCATTAGCTTCGGATGTTTTAATGCGTTCTTCTTTTAAGGCTTCGGCCTCCCCAATTTTAGCTAAGGCAATAGCACTTGCGGTTTGAACACGCTCCGTTTGACTGGCATTAGCTTCGCCTATTTTAGCCTGAGCGTTGGCCGCAGCAACTTGCGTTCTTTCATTTTGCATGGCATTAGCTTCGCCTATTTTAGCCATAGCATTTAGTTCGGCTACTTGAGTGCGCTCATCTTGAACCGCATTGGCTTCACCAATTGATCCGTCTCTATTTTTCTCGGCAACCGATTTTCGAGCCGCATTAATGGCGTGAGCAGCCGCTTCTTTACCTAGCGCTTCTATATATCCAGACTCATCAACAATATCAGTAATGTTTACGTTAATAAGCTTTAACCCTACTTTTTTAAGTTCAGATTCTACACTTTGTGAAATATTTGTAAGAAACTTATCACGGTCTGAGTTAATCTCTTCAATATCCATAGAGGCTACTACCAAACGTAATTGCCCAAAAATAATCTCTTTGGCTAGTTCTTGCACATCGCTCATAGAAAGGCCTAATAAACGTTCGGCCGCATTTTGCATTACCCCAGGTTCGGTAGATACACCAATGGTAAAACGAGAGGGCACATTAACACGAATGTTTTGTTTTGATAAGGCATTGACCAGATTAACTTCAATTGAAATTGGTGTTAAATCAAGAAATTCATAATCTTGAATCACTGGAAAAATAAAAGCAGCACCACCATGAATACATTTGGCTGATTGCCCGCCGCCTACCTTACCGTAAACTACTAAAATGCGGTCTGAAGGACAACGTTTATAGCGTCTAACAAGGATGATAAAAAAAACAAATACAAAAAATACAGCAGCTATAATAGCCATTGGAAAGCCTATATTAAAGGCTTGTAATGAAGAAATGGATAACATATCTTTTTTTAGTTAAGTTGTTCTACAATTAAAATACCGTTTTTAGTTACCGACTTTACGGTAATAACAGTTCCTGATTTTAAGTCGGTTTCGGCATCTGTAAGCGCTTCAAGTTCTCTTAATGCGCCTTGAATACGTATGTGTGCTTTTCCTATTGAAGAGCGTTTAGCCCCAATGGTTAAATACACTTCACCAACACCACCTATGGCGTTTTTGTACACTAATGTGCCACTATCATTAAGTTTACGCATGTAATAAAACATAGCGGCCATGATACTCATCATAATGAGGCCTGCAAGCAACGCAATAATAATGGTTATAGGTTTTGATAATCCTGCATCAATACAGGCTATGCCTGTCCAGCCAAAAAGAGTGAAAAAGCCTATTAAGTTCTTAAAAGTGATGAATTGAAAACCAATACCGGTATCGGCATCAATTTCAGCATCGGTGTCAAGATCGCCAGAATCACCACCAATAAACGTGGTAATAATTACTAAAATAAAAACTAGCGATCCTAAAAGTGCAATGCTCCAAAAAATCTTTGGAAAAAGTTCTAAACTTGAGTACCACTCCATAGTTTTAAAATTTAAAAGATTAAAGAATTATGCCAAATAGATATTTTGTACTACGGAATAGTGCTTTAGCTATTTGGTACTAAATGTAAGACTTTTTGTATAATCTTACAACGTTATTTTGAAAGTAAAATAGAAACGGCATTTCCTCCAAAGCCAACAGCATTTACAAGAATATGGTTCAGCTTTTTAGGAGGTTTAGGGTTGTCTATATATGGTACACCAATACATTTTTGATACTGTAACATGAATACAGCGAGTTCAATATTTAGCGTTCCGGATGCGCCAAAGGTGTGACCTATCTTCCATTTATTTGTAGTTAAAAAAGGCCTTTTGTTACAAAATATTTTTTCAACAGCCTTAAATTCTGAAAGATCACCTTTTATGGTGCCTGGTGCATGCATGACAATAGCATCAACTTCATCAGGGTTAATGTTGCCTAAGGCCATTTTCATAGATTTTTGAAAACATTTTGCATCACTTGAAATGGAGATATTATGTTTTAAAACCTCTGTAGCGTAACCATAACCTGATATAGTTGCTAAAGCATTTGTTGGGCGGCCAGCTTCTAAACATACCATGGCGGCGCCCTCACCTAAAACCATGGTGTTTTTAGTTTTGTTAAAATCTAAAGCGCGACACGGAAAATTGGTGTTTTGCTTGGTGTAGATTTTAAGGGCTTGCATTTGTGCAATGGTAAATGGTGTTAAAGGAGCCTCACTACCACCTACCAAAAATTTAGAACACATACCTGCATTTATCCAAGCAATGCCATTGAGCATGGCATGTAATGCCGTTGAACAGGTAATAGAATGGCTTATTTCTGGTCCGTTAGTTTGTAAATCATGCGCTACCCATGAGGCAATGTTGCCTAGTGTTGTTGTTGGTGAGCTAAGAGTTTCGGCTTTATTGTTTTCAAGAAATGCGTCATAATACTTTTCAAAAAGTGTTGTGGCACCTCTTGAGGAACCTATGTTTACTCCAAAATGATCTGTTGATTGCCAGCCAGCTTGTTTTACGGCTTTTCTTGATGTGTAAATAGCGTATAAAACCGAATGGTCAAGTGATTTGTATTTAGGATCGGATTGTTTGAGTATTTCTATGTCTTTTAGGACATCTGGCGGAATTTGAGCCACCACCACGGGTTGTTTTGAAACTGTTTTTGTTGTGAAATGATGTTTGTTATTTAAATAACCTTCCCAAATATGCTTAGGCGAATTACCCAATGCAGAAATGGATGCTATAGCGGTTATTGAAATAGGGGTATTCATAAATGTTGTTTCAAAATTTAATCATGTTAATGTTTGATGTACATTATCATGTATAATATGAACGGCAAAAGTAATACTTATGCGTTAGGGATAGAAGCGGCATCCTTTTTAATTTTCGGAAAAATTAAAAAGATATAGCGGATAGCCTCGACCCTTGCGGTAACGCCTTAAAAAGTATTGAGTGCTTTTTCAATAACTTGATATACCGTGTTGAGCTGGGTAGGGGTAATTACAAATGGAGCTTGAATGTATATGGTGTTGCCTAGCGGACGTAAAAACACCCCATGATTCATAAAGAATTTAAAGAGTTGATCACGCATATTGCCATAGCGTTCCATTTCAATATTTAGGTCTAGCGCAAAAATGATTCCTGTTTGCCTAACGGATTTAACCTCGGGGTGTTGTTTTATTTTTTCGCCAAAGGTTTGATGGGATTCTATGATGCGGCTTATGTTGTTTTGAATGTCTTGTGATTGTAATAATTCAATGCTAGCTAAGGCGGCTGTACAAGCTAATGGGTTTGCAGAATAGGTGTGGCCGTGAAATAGTCCCTTGCTCATATTGTCACTGTAAAATGCGTTGTAAATATGTTGTGAGCAAGTGGTAAGCGCCATAGGGAGTAGGCCGCCAGTTAGGGCTTTACTAAGGCACATAATATCTGGTTTGGTACTAAGGTGTAGTGAGGCAAAATGCTTACCTGTTTTGCCAAATCCGGTCATCACTTCATCGGCTACAGTGATGATGTTATGAGCTTTACAAAATTCTAAAATGGCATTTAAACCTTCTGCATTATGCATGCTCATGGCGGCGGCACCTTGCACTAAAGGTTCATAAACAAACCCCGCTACCTGATGCTTTGCAATAATGGTTTTGAGAAGGCTTAAAATCTCTTGGTGATTATGGCCATTAGGGACAGGAATGCGCTTTACTTGTAGAAAGAAGTCTTCAAAAGGGCCATTGTATACAGATAAGCCAGAAACACTCATGGCGCCAAAGGTATCGCCGTGAAAACCGCCTTCAAAGGCAATGAGGGTATCTCGTTTGTCATTAGTGTTAAAATGGTATTGTAAGGCCATTTTTAAGCCAATTTCAACTGATGTTGACCCATTATCGCTAAAAAATATTTTATTTTGATTATCAGGAAGTATGTCCATTAGAGCTTCCGAAAGTTTAACGGCGGGTTCATGTGTAAAACCACTAAAAACAACTTGGTCTAGTTGTTTCATTTGTTCTGAAACCCTGTTGGTAATGTATGTGTTACAATGGCCGTACATACAGGTGTACCACGAAGCAATAGCATCAATATAGTCATTACCATCTTCATCCGTCAGAATACAACCTTTAGCCTTTTTTATAGCAATAGACTCAGGATGCAATTTATGTTGCGTTAGCGGGTGCCAAAGGTGTTTTTGGTCACGTTCTTTTAGTGTCATAATTTGTTTTTAAACAATTCGGCATATTCCTTTACTACATTTTGGTCAAAATAAGGCTCTTCATTAATTCTGCCAATAACGGGAACCTGTGTCATTTTTTTAATGATATCTTCGGTTGATTTATGCTTATTACCACTGAAAAGCAAATAGACATCAAAACCTGTTTTTTTCAGCAAATTAACGGTTAATAACGTATGATTAATACTGCCTAAATAATGCCTTGAAACCACGATAACTTTATAGTTTGGCTTAATGATATCAAATACCGTGTGTTTATCATTTAATGGGACTAATAAGCCGCCAGCGCCTTCAATGACCAAATGGTTGTCTGTTTTGGGAGGGGTTATGTGTTCTATGTCTATAGAAATCCCGTCAATATCAGCTGCGGCATGCGGACTCATAGCGGTTTTTAATGCATAGGCATTTGGATGGTATTTAGACCTTGAGTTAGATACCAAGCGTTTTACTTTTTGGGTATCACAATTGTCTAAGTCGCCCGCTTGCACAGGTTTCCAGTAGTCGGCCTTTAAGGCTTCGGTAATTATGGCAGAGGCTACTGTTTTACCTACATCGGTTGAAATTCCTGTTATAAAATATGTACTCATTTTAAATTGAATTCGGTTTTGCAATCTTCACAGCGGTACAGGTGTCTGGTGTGAAAAGGAAGCGCTGCAAAGATAAATCCAATAATAAAAGCAACAAGTGATTTAAAGGTATTAATTGTAGAGTAAATACCTATTTTTGAATGTCCGCAATTTGGACATTTTAAGGGTGTTTCTTCATCATCAATAGCATATTTATTAATGCGTTCAAGTATATATTGTGCCTTTAAAGCGTCCTGAGATAGTACTTTTAATTTCACGCCCCCAATAGCTTGACTTACCAGTGGATCGGTATCAATGGTTACATGGTCTGAAAGAAATACTTGAATGCCTTCGGCTTCCAGTCGCCCCTTAATAATTTGAGCTTCTGTTGTATATTGAAACCGTGCAATAGTTTTAAAAGTATTACTCATGGATTTAAATTTAAGGATAAAAGCTGGAGTACATGTTCTATATCTGTTTCTGTATTATAACTGTGTAAGCAAAAGCGTAAGCGTTCTTGACCTTTTGGTACGGTTGGAGATAAAATAGGTTTAACATCAAAGCCTTTGTTTTGAAGTGTTTTTGCTATGGTTTTTACCCTGTCATTACCAGAAACAATACAGCAATGAATGGCAGAATGACTTTCAATAAATGCGTTTTGAAGCTTATGTTTTAAGATACCGTTCTTAAAATGAAGAATGTTTTGATGTAACTGTTGCTTGCTATGAGATACAAACAGTTCGTTATAGGCCGCATGAATAGTTGATAAGCTATGCGGTGGTAATGCCGTAGTGTATATTAAGCTTCTACAAAAATTAATTAAATATTGTTTTAAAGGGGCACTGCCCAAAATAGCTGCACCATGACATCCCATGGCTTTTCCAAACGTTATTAATCGGGCAAAAACAGATGCTTCTAATTTTAGGTGTTGCACAAGTCCTTCACCTTTATTACCAAAAACTCCAATAGCATGTGCTTCATCTATAATCAACAGCGCCTTATTTGTGATGCAAAGTTTTGAAAGTGCTTTTAAATTGGGTGTGTCACCATCCATAGAGAATACAGATTCGGTAACCACATAAATATTTTGATCTTTGGGTATACGTCTTAATAATGCTTCAAGATGCACCAAATCATTATGTTTAAATTTATAAGATTTAGCATGACTCATGGAAATACCATCTCTAATAGAGGCGTGAATATATTCATCAAAAAAAATAATATCGCCGCGTTGAGGTACACTTGAAAAGAAACCAATGTTGGCATCATACCCCGAATTAAAAATTAAAGCAGCGTCACTATTATGGACATTTGAAATGCTATTTTCAAGAAGGGGATACAACGCATGATTACCCGATAATAGACGAGAACCTGTGGCACCATTTTGAGTTATACCGTGCCCGTTTAAATAATCATGTGCCTGCTTAAAGATGGTTTTGTTTTTTGCAAAACCCAGATAATCGTTTGATGAAAAGTCAATCAAATGCGTAGGCGTTGTTAATGCTCTTAGGGCATTAGAAGCCTCGCGTTCTTCTAGTTTATGATGTAGTTTTTTAGGAAACATAAGGTAAAGATAGTAAAAGACATGTCTAAATAAATCAAGAGATTAGTATTGTTTTAAGAATGAGTGTTCTTTTTAAATTGTATTTTTGAAAGCATGTTAATACTATAAATTTTGGCTATGAAAACACCTGTATTTTTAATCTTATGTTTTGTGTCTTGTTTTTGTTTTGCTCAAGACAATCATATTGCAACGCTTGAAGATGGTCGGCGTATTTTATTAAAGGCCGATTATACTTGGGAATATATTGATTTAAAAGCACCCGAACAAAGTAATGTAAAGGCTGCTCTTGCAGAAACCGAGGTGAAAACGGGTAAAACCTGTTCCTTGGAAGCTGATTTTGTAGAGCCTGCACTAGACAATAACCTTCAAAAGCAATTAAAGCGAGGACGAGCCACTATAAAGCATATTAAAAAACGGGTTGCTAAAGATTATAAATGTGATGTTGATGATGTGATTTTATTAGCGGTGACTGAAGACAGAACAAAAGGCTCTTATGTTTTTTGTGCTAACGGAACCAGAGTGAGTTACAAGCGTATGGGCTATTCTATTGTTGAAAAAGGAAAGTTGTTTTAGTATAGACTAGTCTAAGTAGACTAATGTTTTGTTGTTTTTAGTGGCTGTTTTGTTAACCCATTTGTAATTGTTTGGGGTTGTGGCATCTAACAAATCAATGTTTAAACGTTCTGATAATTCAAATGCTATTACAAGGGCTTCATTGTAATCGTATTTTTCATAAAGTTCCCAATGTTGGTTTTTATTGTACCATAAGTTGACTTCATATATTTTGTCACCATCACTTAATGGTTGGTGAAATACGGATACATATTCATAATTATTAATGACTTTCCATTGACCTAGTTTTATGGGACCAATTTCAACGGTTGATCTAAATTTTGATGTATCTAAATCAATGTAAATACTTTTGTGAAAGGAAAAACCAATTCCAATCCCCATGACATAAATTACCGATTTTAAGTTGTGCCCAATATTAATTAGGTTTTTATCACTAAAATTAGCGTTATAAAATGTGTATATAAGTAGGGCAATGGCTGCGGTGAAGAACAAAGCGGCAATTACCCTTTGCCATAGAGGGCGCTGTTTCTCGGTAATAATCATGTTTTCTTTCATATTGTAAATGTAGAAAAAGTAATTGTTTTACCTCCGTCTATTAGCTAATAGAGGTGGAGGTTCTCCTGTAAAGGGGTTCCATCTGCTAATACTTTTCGCTTCCATACCAGCGGCATTAATAACCGCTCTGTCTCCATACCGTTCTCGCATTTTATCAATAGCTTGACTAAGGTGTAAGTGTTTTTCATTGTCTTCAAATAAATTAATTTGATGACCACCTTCTACCAAATGACTAAACTTTACGCCAATTAACCGTACAAGTAAGCGTCTGTGGTATAATTTCTTGAACAGATCTAAAACCACAGGAATAATAGAGTGGTCCATAGCGCTATACGGAATACGTTGTTGCTGTGTATAGGTTTGAAAATCAGAATATCTTATTTTAAAGGTAATGCAGGCTGTTAACTTATTGCCGCGACGTAATTGATAAGCCAGATTTTCGGTCATAGCAATAATAATACCTCTTAGTTTATAAACATCTGTAGTGTCTTTGTTAAAAGTGCGTTCTGTTGAAATAGATTTACGCTCATGATATTGTATTACAGGGCTGTTATCTATACCATTGGCTTTTTTCCAAATACTTAAGCCATTTTTTCCTAATACTCTGTGCATAAGTTCCATGGGCATATCTTGTACAGTTTTAATGCGTTTTACGCCCAAATCGCATAAAGCTTTATATGTTACATTGCCAACCATAGGGATTTTTTTTACAGATAAGGGGGCTAAAAACGGCTTTTCATGGCCTTTGTAAATTTGTATTTGGTTGTTGGGTTTAGCTTCTCCAGTAGCAATTTTAGAAACGGTTTTGTTAATTGATAAGCCAAATGAAATGGGTAAGCCAGTTTCATTTATAATACGTTGTCTTAATTCAGAAGCTAGTTTATGGCACCCAAAAAATTTATCCATTCCGGTAAGATCTATATAAAATTCATCAATGGATGTTTTTTCATATAAAGGAACTGTTTCTTTTATAACATCAGTTACATTTTTTGAAAATTTGGTATAAATACCAGAGTTTCCACGAAGCACAATGGCTTCAGGACACAGCATTTTAGCCATACGCATGGGCATAGCAGAATGAATGCCAAACTGTCTGGCTTCATAACTGCAAGATGCTACTACACCTCTATCGGAAGTGCCACCAATAAGTACAGGTTTGCCGTTAAGACGACTATCTAATAAGCGTTCACAAGACACAAAAAAAGTGTCTAAATCCATGTGTACTATAGCGCGGTTATTATGCATAGGTAATTACAAGGTTTAAGTATGTTGTGTGTTTTTAGAAACCATTGGTGAGAGACGATTGGTTTTATGGTCCTTAAAGCTCTTTTTGTTTTGAAATGTTGTATTTGATGAATTTACTGCATATCTAGGGTCTTCAATAATAGCGGCGTGCTCCATGCGTGACACCTCAATGTTTACACAATCAAACTCTACTAAAACTCTACCTGTAACTGTATAAATGCCTCTACCTCTAAAAGGATATTTTTTTGCTACAGGCGGAAAGTGAACAGTATCAATAAAATCACCATCATAGTCTAGAAATGTGCCAAATTGCATGGTTTTATTATGAGATGTTTTGGTGTTTTTTGTAGCTACCAAATAGCATTCAATAGTTATGGTTTTATTTTGAAATTTAATAAGATTTTTGGCTCGTAAAGTATTTGATGATGGCGTTTCTAACAGGAGAAACGGATTGCACAACGGGAAGCCTAATAGTTCTATTTCATCAAAAGCATTTTCTAAAGCAGAACTGGTAAGTTGGGGTGTTTTATAGCTTATTTTTTCAGTTTTAAATAAGGTAGCAACAGGATGCTTTATGGTGGTTTTACTTATTTTAAGATGTGCTTCCCAAAGTAGCTCACGTTTGTTAACATGTGTAAAACGAAAAGCATTGATTTTTATAAGAATGCTTATTTGCTCTATAGAAATAGGAACGCGATTAATAAAATCGTCTAAACTTGTATAAAGGCCATTTTGTTGCCGCTCAAAAATGATTTTTTTTATGGTGTTAGACTCAAAAGCCTGTAAAAACATGAGGCCTAAGTAAATGGTTTGCTGTTTAATAATGGTTTCAGAAAAGCTGTGGTTTACACAGGGCGGTTCAATATTGCCACCGTGCATTCTAGCTTCATGAACATAGAGTTCAGTTCTGTAAAATCCACCAAAATTATTGATAGTAGCTACCATATATTCTAATGGATAATAAGCTTTTAAAAACAAGCTTTGGTAGCTTTCAACCGCATAGGATGCCGAGTGCCCCTTTGCAAAGGCATAACCCGCAAAACTTTCTATTTGATTCCAAACATCGTGTATTAATGTTTCAGGTTCTCCTTTTTTTCTGCAGTTGGTAAAAAACAGCTGTTTTACAGCTATAAACTCATCACGTGAACGAAATTTACCAGACATGCCTCGTCGCAGTTTGTCGGCTTCTCCTAAGGTTAATCCTCCAAATAGGTGAGCCACTTTAATCACATCTTCTTGATATACCATAACGCCAAAAGTTTCAGGCATAATTTTTAACAATACGGGATGTGCTTTTTCTATGCGTTTAGGGTAGCGGTAGCGCAAAATATATTCACGCATCATTCCAGACTTAGCAACACCAGGCCTAATAATAGAACTGGCAGCTACTAAGCCTAAATAGGTGTCAACTTGTAGCTTTTTTAATAGCATGCGCATGGCAGGAGATTCTACATAAAAGCAACCAATGGCTTTTGCGTTTCTTAGTAAATGTTTAATGTTTTCATCTGTCTTAAATCTTTTTATATCGTGAATATCAATAGGCGGTTTGTTAGGGTGGTTGTATTTTACAATCTCAACAGTATCTTTAATTTTTCCTAATCCACGCTGACTTAAAATATCAAATTTATATAGCCCAATATCTTCAGCAACAACCATGTCAAACTGTGTGGTAGCGTAGCCTTTTGGAGGTAAAAACGTAGCGGTGTAATAATGAATAGGTTTTTCTGAAATGATGATGCCGCTAGCATGAATGCTTAAATAATTTGGAAATCCTTGTATGTGTTCACTATAGGTGAGAACAAGGCGCGATAACTTGTCTAAGTCATTCTTATTGTAGCGTCCTCTAGTAAGTAAATCCATTTCAGCTTTTGGTAAGCCAAATACTTTGCCTAATTCACGTACAGAAGCTTTAAATTTAAAGGTATTGTAAACAGCTAAAAGGGCAACGTTTTTAAATGTTTTAAAGATAAAATTGGTAATGTCATCACGGTCTGTCCACGAAAAATCAATATCAAAATCAGGTGGGTTTTGCCGAAATAAGTTAATGAAACGTTCAAAATACAAATCAAGCTCTATAGGGTCTACATCAGTAATGCGCAACAAGTAAGCAACAATACTGTTTGCACCACTACCGCGCCCAACATAAAAATAGCCTTTGCTGCGCGCGTATTTTAAAATGCACCAGTTGATTAAAAAATAGGAAACAAAACCCTTTTTTTTGATGATGTTTAATTCTTTCTTTATGCGGTTATAGATGGTTGTGTCAGGGTTTTCATAGCGGTATGCCAAACCCTTGTAAGTCAATGTTTCTAGTAATTTGTAATCGGTTGTTTCGTTTTCGGTATATGATTTTTGATTGTTTGGTGTTTGTTGTGAAAAATCAAAATCAATATTACATTGGTTTAGTAGGAGTTGCGTGTTGTTAATGAGTCTTGGAAATTCTTGATAAATGTTACAAAGTTCATCATAGGGTAGCATCATGTCATTTATACTGCCTTCTTCTGTTTTAGAAAGCTTGCTTAACAAGGTGTTATTGTCAATAGCACGTAGTAAACGGTGGGTGTTAAACCCTTTTTTGTTTTGAAATGACACGGTTTGTAAGACTACAAGTTTATGTTGTAGCCTGTACCACGTTGAAAACTTAAGCATATTAATATCGGTTGGTTTAACCCCTAAAAATTCGTTTGCTTTTAAATTGAAATTTTTTCCTTTTTGAAAGGGATAAATAACAAAAGTATCTTCAAGGAGTGGTGCTTGGTTTGGTATGTTTGAGCTAGCATGGTGAAGATGGTTTGATAAATATACATTGATATTATGAAAGCCATTGTTGTTCTTGGCTAGCATGATAAATTGTTGCTGAGCACCGTTTCTAAAATCAACCCCTAAAACAGGTTTAATATTATAGTTTTTTGATAAACGCACAACATCTAAACAGGCAGATGTGGTATTTATGTCGGTCATTGCTAATGTGTTAAGTCCGTGTCTTGAAGCAGCCATAAGCAAGTCTTCTGGCTTAATAGTACCATAGCGTAAGCTGTAATATGTGTGACAATTGATATACATAAATTAGGATTAACAAAATTAGCTACTAATTGTAGTTTTTGTTGCTTATATTTGTAGCAAATACTGTTAAAAACGAACAGGTTTTATTTTATATATGATGAAGTATATTCAAACCAATATTAAGCATTTGCGTGTGTTAAAAAAGTTTTCTCAAGAGCGTTTTGCAGAGGAATTAAAGTGGACGCGCTCTATGGTTGGTTCGTATGAAGAAGGGCGTTCAGAGCCTCCTATTGATCGATTAATTGAATTGTCAAATTACTTTGATATTCCTATAGATATTTTGGTGAAAAATGATTTGCGTGCTGCCACAGATACTTCATTTATTGAAGTAGGTAATAAACGGGTGCTATTTCCTATAACTGTAAATGAAACCGATGAAGATTTGATTGAGATTATTCCTGCTAAAGCCTCGGCAGGCTATCTTCACGGGTATGCAGATCCTGAATATATTGAACAATTACAAAAAATAAAGTTACCCTTTTTACCAACCGGAACCCACAGAGCGTTTCCAATAAGCGGTGATTCTATGCTACCTGTAAAAGATGGTTCTTTTATTGTAGCTCGATTTATTGATGCGATTACAGATATTAAAAACGGGCGCACCTATATTGTACTTACTAAAGAAGATGGTTTAGTATATAAGCGGGTTTATGATAAAATTAAAGAAAAAGGAAGTTTAGAGTTGCATTCTGATAATAAATCCTATAAACCTTATAATGTAAAGGTTGAAGATGTTATTGAATTATGGGAGTTTACCTGTTGTATTAATACCCAAGAGTATAGTAAAGATGAATTAAAATTAAGCAGCATAATGCGTATGCTTCAAGACTTAAATGTTGAATTAAAATTAATCAAAGATTTAGAAAACGGATTGTATTAAAATAGAGAAAATGAAACTTAAAAAGATAAATGGCTTAACCTTATTTAATCCTGAAGAAACCCAAGATTCAGGCGCATTGTTTTTTGATGCGGGTATTTCGGCAGGATATCCATCACCTACTGAAGATTTTTCAAATCAGCACTACTTGTCCTTAGACAAGGAATTGGTTAAAAATAAGCAGAGTACATTTTATGCAAAAGTAAGTGGCCAATCTATGATAGGAGCAGGGCTAGATGATAATGATTTGTTGGTTATTGATAGAAGTTTAGAGCCCGCTAACAATAAAATAGCCGTTTGTTTTTTAGATGGTGAATTTACCGTAAAACGCTTACGTGTTGATGTTGATGGTATTTGGTTAAAACCAGAAAATCCTAATTATCCTATTATTAGAGTAACTGAAGATAATAATTTTGTTATTTGGGGCATTGTAACAAATGTGATTAAAAAGGTTTAAAAATAACGTGCTTACTGCTTTAAGATAATTTCAGTAATAGTTCTTAATTTAGATAAATTTTGGTTGTTAATAAGGTTTGTTATCTTTCCTTAAGAGATGTAACTGCTTAGTATTGATGATTTTTTTATACTTTTGTATTTACAATGAAACAGATTTTTCATAAAATAATGGCTTTATCTATGGCTTTTGTAGTATTGTTTTCTACACTGTCATTTACTATTGATATGCATTTTTGTGGAGACACATTGGTAGAAACAGCTATTCTTAAAAAGACAAAAGGTTGTGGGATGGACATGGAAACTCCTTCAACAAATAGCTGTTCTATTACAAAAAAAAGTTGTTGTAGTGATAAACAGATTGTTGTAGAAGGTCAAGATGAATTGCAACTATCTATTGATTATCTCACACTTGAACACCAACAATTCATTGTTTCATTTGTATATACTTACTTTAACCTTTTTGAAGGTTGTGATGAGGGTATAAATGCTTTCAGAACGTATAGACCTCCTCTTGTTGTCAGGCCCATCTACAAGCTTGATGAAACATATTTAATTTGATTTTTAAACAATAGGCTATGTTATCCTATGGCTTTATGCTGTATGGGTAATGCATTGTATCTGATGTTTTCTCGCATCAATGTCTAATTGTTTAATTATCAAAAAATCATGCTCAATAAAAGCATCAAATTTTTAATAGAAAATAAACTTGTAGCAGTTTTGTTACTTGTATTATTTGTTGGTTGGGGTATAGTAACCGCTCCTTTTAATTGGAATACAGGCTTTTTGCCAAGTAATCCGGTGGCTGTTGATGCCATTCCAGATATAGGTGAAAACCAACAAATTGTATTTACCACATGGGAGGGGCGTTCACCACAAGATATTGAAGACCAAATCACGTATCCGCTAACAACATCCTTGCTAGGAATTTCAGGTGTAAAAACCATTCGTAGTTCTTCTATGTTTGGCTTTTCAAGCATTTATATCATTTTTGAAGAAGATGTAGATTTTTATTGGAGCAGAAGTCGGATCCTTGAGAAATTAAATGCTTTACCCAATGATTTGTTGCCAGATGAGGTTAACCCAACTTTGGGGCCAGATGCCACAGGTTTAGGACAGATTTTTTGGTATACCATAGAAGGGCGTGATGAAGAAGGACATGTTACTGGAGGATGGGATTTACATGAGTTGAGAAGTATACAGGATTATTACGTTAAATATGCCTTATCTTCTGCTAGTGGCGTTTCAGAGGTGGCTTCCATTGGAGGGCATGTTCAGGAATATCAAATTGATGTTAACCCTGAATTAATGCGGCAATATAACATTGGGCTTAACCAAATTGTTAAAGCTGTTAAGGCAAGTAATAAAGATATAGGTGCACAAACTATAGAAATAAACAGAGCCGAATACTTAGTAAGAGGGTTGGGTTACATTCAATCTGTTTCTGATATAGAAAATACGGTTGTATCGTCTGAAGATTTTACAGCTATCAGAATAAAAGATATTGCAAAGGTTTCACTTGCCCCTAAAGAGCGACGAGGTATTCTAGATAAAGAAGGCGCAGAAGTAGTTGGGGGCGTTGTGGTGTCTCGTTATGGAGCAAACCCTTTAGAGGTAATAAACAATGTTAAATCTAAAATCAGTGAATTAAGTTCAGGATTACCATCAAAGGTATTAGTAGATGGCAGAACCTCGCAACTCACTATTGTACCGTTTTATGACAGAACAGAACTCATTAAGGAAACATTGGGGACACTTAATGAAGCATTAACTTTAGAAATACTTATAACCATTTTGGTTATTATCGTAATGGTCTTTAATTTACGGGCTTCTGTGCTTATTTCAGGGTTGCTTCCTGTGGCGGTATTAATGGTTTTTATGGCCATGAAATGGTTTGGTGTTGATGCCAATATTGTAGCACTTTCAGGTATTGCTATTGCTATTGGAACTATGGTAGATGTTGGTGTAATCCTGTCTGAAAATATTATACGGCATCTTGATGAGGCAGAACAACAATCGGTAACTAGCAACCACCAGCAACCAACAACCAATCAAACAGTTTATAAGGCAACGTCTGAAGTTTCGGGAGCTATTCTTACGGCTGTTTTAACCACCATCATAAGTTTCATTCCCGTATTTACTATGATAGGAGCAGAAGGTAAATTATTTAGGCCTTTAGCTTATACAAAAACCTTCGCATTAACTGCGTCTATTATTGTTGCGCTTTTTTTAATACCTCCTTTTGCAGCGTATATTTTTAAGAAGAAAAATTTAAAAAAACATTTTAGCTACGTTCTCAATGGGCTTTTGATACTTTTGGGTATTGTTGCTATCATTTATGGGTATTGGCTTGGGCTTGTCCTTATTGCTTTTGGAATAACCGCCGTTTTAAAACTTCAGCATAGACTTAATGATAAGCAAGCTAACCTTACAAATGTTACTATTTCTGCTGTGTCTATTGTATTTCTACTGGCAACATATTGGAGGCCTCTGGGAGTTGATAAAAGCATTTTTTGGAACCTTGTTTTTGTTGGTTTCATTTGTTTTGGTCTATTAGCACTTTTCACCATATTTAGAACCTATTACACCCAAATTTTAAATTGGGCATTAGCAAACAAAATACTATTTCTATCCATTCCAGCGGGGCTTATTATTTGTGGGTTTTTAATTATGAAGCGTACAGGCAAAGAGTTTATGCCTTCCCTAAATGAAGGCTCTTTTCTACTCATGCCAACCTCTTTACCACATGCAGGGGTTGAAGAAAACAAACGTGTTTTACGGCAGTTAGATATGGCCGTAGCTAGTATTCCTGAAATTGAAACTGTTGTTGGAAAAGCAGGTCGTGTAACATCTTCATTAGATCCTGCACCACTTTCTATGTATGAAAACATGATTCAGTATAAACCAGAATATATGCTGAATGCTCATGGAGAACGCCAACGCTATAAAGTAAATGATAAAGGTGAATATGTGCTAAAAAACGGCATGGTATTGCGAGCAGAACAACGCGAAGCGTGGCAATCTCTTAATTTAAAGGAACAACTTATTCCAGATAATAAAGGCGAGTTTTATCGCAATTGGAGGCCAGAAATTAAATCACCTGATGATATTTGGCAGGATATTGTGAGGGTTACAAAACTACCGGGTGTTACTTCTGCCCCAAAACTACAACCTATAGAAACCCGATTAGTTATGTTACAAACTGGGATGCGGGCTCCCATGGGTATTAAGGTAAAAGGACAAGATTTAAAGCAGATTGAGGCTTTCGGATTTGAATTAGAAAATATTTTAAAAAAAGTTGAAGGTGTTAAAACCGAAGCTGTTTTTGCAGACCGCATTGTTGGGAAACCCTATCTTTTAATTGACATTGACAGAGATAAAATAGCGCGCTATGGTATATCAATTCAAGATGTGCAAGATGTATTAAATGTGGCTGTTGGAGGCATGGTATTAACCCAAACGGTTGAAGGTAGGGAGCGTTATGGGGTTCGTGTTCGTTACCCTAGAGAGTTACGGGCAAATCCTACCGATTTAAAACATATTTACGTTCCAGTGGAACAAGGCAATCCTATTCCTTTAGGAGAATTGGTTGAGATAAGATATGAACAAGGTGCTCAAGTGATAAAAAGTGAAGACACATTCCTTATTGGTTATGTGCTTTTTGATAAGCAAGATGGTTTTGCCGAAATTACAGTTGTTGAACAGGCACAGAACGTTATTCAGTCCAAGATAGATTCAGGTGAATTAGTGGTGCCAAAAGGTGTTAGTTATCAATTTACAGGAACTTACGAAAACCAGATCAGAGCTGAAAAAACACTTTCGGTCGTGGTGCCTTTGGCATTACTCATTATATTCTTAATTCTGTATTTTCAGTTCCGTTCCATTGGAACCTCATTAATGGTATTTACAGGTATAGCTGTAGCGTTTGCTGGCGGATTTATAATGATTTGGTTATATGGTCAAACATGGTTTTTAAATATTAATGTCTTTGGTGAAAACCTTCGTGAGGTATTCCAAATGCATCCTGTCAATTTAAGCGTAGCCGTTTGGGTAGGCTTTATTGCACTTTTTGGCATTGCAACAGATGATGGTGTAGTCATGGCAACATATCTCACCCAAACTTTTAGCAGGAATGTACCTAAAACAAAACAAGAAATAAGAGCATCGGTAATTGAGGCAGGTACAAAACGTATTCGTCCTTGTTTAATGACCACAGCAACAACCCTATTGGCTTTACTGCCTGTACTAACCTCAACAGGTAGAGGAAGTGATATCATGATTCCTATGGCTATACCTAGTTTTGGAGGTATGCTCATTGCGTTGATAACCTTATTTGTAGTTCCTGTTTTATACAGTTGGAAGCAAGAGTTACAACTTAAAAAGAAGTAAATATGAAAACGTTAAAAACACTTATAAAAACGATCTTTATTCTTAGTGCTTTATGTTTGACACTAACAGGTCACACACAAGAATTAGAAGCATTAATACAGGATGCTTTAAAAAACAGCCCAGAGATTCAGGCGTTTGAGTTGAAACATCAGGCAGTTAAGGAAAGTATCAATGAAGCCAATACAATACCAAATACTCAAGTGGCTGTTGGTTATTTTGTTAGTGAACCCGAAACAAGAACAGGAGCGCAACGTTTTAAAATTTCGGCTATGCAAATGTTACCATCATTTGGTGAAATCACAGCACGAGAAAACTACATTAATACATTATCAGATGCCGTATATGAAGATGTGGTTATTGCGAAAAGAAAATTGGTTGTTGCTGTTTCACAATCCTATTACAATTTATACGCTCTAAAGAAAAAACAAACTGTTTTAGATGACAATATAACCTTACTTAAAACCTATGAAACCTTGGCATTAACCGCTGTTGAAGTAGGTAAAGCTTCGGCAGTAGCTGTTTTGCGATTGCAAATGCGCCAAAATGAATTGCAGCAGGTAAAACAAATTATGGAACAAGATTATTTGGCAGAACGCACCAAATTCAATAAGCTGCTACATAGAGATAAAAACAAACAGGTTATTGTTGTTGATAGCCTAAGTGTACCTTTAACCGACGCTTTATTTGATTCTGAAAATTTAAGGGTGCACCCCGAATTGTTAAAGTATGACAGGCTTTACAATTCAATAGAACAGTCTGAGTTATTGAATAAAAAAGAGCGCAACCCCATGTTAGGATTTGGCTTGGATTACATAGCAGTTGATGAAAGGCCTAATATGGATTTTAGTGATAATGGAAAAGATATTTTGATGCCTATGGTTTCGGTATCCATCCCTATTTTTAGTAGTAAATACGCCTCAAAAACCAAACAGAACGCATTAAAACAACAAGAAGTTTTATTACAAAAAGAGAATCGATTAAATGTGTTAGAAACATTACTTGATGAAGCTATTAAGCAAACAAACGCGGCAAGGATTAGCTACAATACACAAGTAAATAATTTAAAACAAGCTAAAGATGCCGAGACTATTTTAATAAAAAGCTATGAAACTGGAACAATTGATTTTACAGATGTTTTAGATATTCAAGAATTACAATTAAAATTTCAAATAAGTCAAATAGACGCTATTAAAAGCTACTATTTGCAAAGAACAGTTATTAATTATTTAACCAAACAGTAATAATGCAACACACCTATCATATACACGGCATGAGCTGCAATGGTTGTCGTAATCATGTAGAAGAAACACTTTTAAAAGTTACGGGTGTTTCTAAGGCTATGGTAAATCTTGAAAAAGCCGAAGCAACTATTGAAATGAAACAACATATACCTTTAGCAAAGTTTCAAAAGTCTTTAAAAGACGATGGTGGTAGATATAGTATACACAATCAAGGAGAACAGCAGCATCATTTAGAACCTAAAAAGGAAAAACAACCTCAAGGAAAAAGCACAGGTACGTTTTATTGCCCTATGCAATGCGAAGGAGATAAAACCTATGACAAACAAGGAGATTGCCCCGTTTGTGGTATGGATTTAGTGCCACTTCAAGTAGACCTTTCTGCCGAAGATTCGTCTGCTAACGGGCAAGAAAGCACCTATAAACTGTTATTAAAAAAGTTTTGGGTAGCCAGTGTCTTTACATTGCCTGTTTTCTTAATTGCCATGAGTGACATGCTTGCTAATAACTCATTATATAGCATTATGAAACAACAATATTGGAATTGGGTACAGTTTGTTTTATCAATTCCAGTTGTTTTTTATGCGGCTTGGATGTTCTTTGAGCGTGCCTACCGAAGTATCAAAACTTGGCACCTTAACATGTTTACGCTTATAGGTATTGGCGCAGGTGTGGCCTGGTGTTTTAGTGTGTTCGGACTTGTCTTTCCAGATTTTTTTCCACAACAATTTAAAACCGAATCTGGTGCGGTACATGTCTATTTTGAGGCGACAACAGTTATTTTAACATTAGTGCTTTTGGGTCAATTACTAGAAGCCCGTGCACATAATAAAACAAATTCTGCAGTTAAGGAATTGTTGAAGCTAGCACCTAACAAAGCAGTTAAAATGGTTGATGGTGAAGAAGTAGAAGTTGGTATTGATAGTATAGCATTACATGATATTCTTAAAGTTAAGCCAGGCGATAAAATCCCTGTAGATGGAACAATAACTGAAGGCGAATCTAGTATTGATGAATCTATGATTACTGGCGAGCCTATTCCAGTCATTAAAAAAATGGGAGACAAAGTAAGTAGCGGAACCATTAATGGCAACCAGTCGTTTTTAATAAAAGCAGAAAAAGTGGGGAGTGATACACTGCTTTCGCAAATCATTCACATGGTAAATGAAGCCAGTAGAAGTAGAGCACCTATTCAGAATTTAGCTGATAAAGTATCAGGGTATTTTGTACCCACTGTAGTTGCTATTTCAGTGCTTACCTTTATTTTTTGGGCTATTTGGGGCCCCGAACCCGCATATGTGTATGCTTTGGTTAATGCTATTGCGGTTTTAATTATTGCTTGTCCCTGTGCTTTAGGCTTGGCAACACCAATGTCTGTCATGGTAGGTGTTGGTAAGGGGGCTCAAAATGGGGTGTTAATAAAAAATGCTGAAGCCCTTGAAAAAATGAATACAGTTAATACACTTATTGTTGATAAAACAGGAACCATGACTGAAGGCAAACCAACAGTTGAAAAAGTAGGTGTTTTAGATAGCGGTTTTACAGAAAGGGACATTCTACAATACATTGTTTCGCTCAATGCTCATAGTGAACATCCGCTAGCAGAAGCTACCGTTAAATACGGTAAAGTACATAATGTTAAAATACTTAAATCTTTTCACTTCAAAGCTATTACAGGTAAAGGAGTTGAAGCTTCAATCAGTAATAACCATGTAGCTTTAGGCAATTCTAAAATGATGAGTTATGCACAAGTAGAAATGACCATTAATGTAATAGAAGCAGCTAAAACATTTCAGAAGCAAGGAAAAACGGTGTCTTTTTTGGCTCTTGATAAAAAAGTTGTGGGCTATGTGGTGATTGGTGATAAGCTAAAAGATACTAGTGCTAAAGCTGTTAAAGCATTGCAAAGTAAAGGGATTGATGTGATTATGTTAACAGGCGATAATCATAACACCGCACAAGCAGTAGCCTCAGAATTAAATCTTACCCATTTTAAAGCAGGTATGCTACCTGAAGATAAGCTTAAAGCGGTAGAAAAACTTCAAGCCAAAGGCAAAGTGGTGGCCATGGCTGGCGATGGTATTAATGATGCACCAGCCTTAGCCAAAAGTGATGTGGGTATCGCCATGGGTACAGGAACCGATGTAGCTATTGAAAGTGCCATGATAACTCTAATAAAGGGCGATTTACAAGGCCTAGTAAAAGCAAAATATTTGAGTGAAGCTGTCATGAAAAATATTAAGCAAAATCTATTTTTTGCACTTATTTACAACGCCATAGGCGTGCCAATAGCAGCAGGTGTGTTATTTCCGTTTTTTGGCATTTTACTATCTCCTATGATAGCTGCTTTGGCCATGAGTTTTAGTTCGGTTTCGGTGATAACCAACGCGTTAAGATTAAGAACAATAAAAATAAGCACATGAAAAAATATTTAGTTTATATAGGCGTATTGGCCTTAGGGCTCGCACTGGGTTGGGTATTTTTTGGTCATTCTTCTCTTGAAAACAAAACTCAGAATCATGATGAAGTTGTTAAAACAGATCAAATGTGGACCTGTTCTATGCATCCACAAATTATGCAGCCAGAAGCTGGCGATTGTCCTATTTGTGGTATGGATTTAATACCAGTTGAAGTAGGGGCAGATGGGTTAGGAGCTGATGCCTTTAAAATGACAAAGAATGCTATGGCTCTGGCAAATATCCAAACTTCCATCGTTGGAAATGCTATGGTTGAAGGGAATACCATTAAACTTTCAGGAAAAATCGCTGAGAATGAAGATGCCAATGTGGTACAAGCAAGTTATTTCTCTGGCAGAATTGAACGGTTAAATATAAGCTCCGTTGGGGAAAAGGTTAATAAAGGGCAGTTGTTAGCAACCATTTATTCGCCAGAACTTTTTTCGGCACAGCAGGAATTAATAACCGCTGCCTCTATTAAAGCATCGCAGCCAGAGTTGTATATAGCGGTTCGCAATAAATTAAAGCTTTGGAATATTTCGGACGACCAAATTAATCAAATTGAATCTTCTGGAAAAGTACAACATAACGTTCCCGTATATGCTACGGTTTCAGGAACAGTCTCTGAAAAATTGGTAGATCAAGGTGATTATGTCAAGCAAGGAGAAGCGCTGCTAAAGATTACAGACTTAAATACGGTTTGGGCTTTGTTTGACCTGTATGAACATCAAATCGATTTAATAAAAGAAGGGCAGAATATTAGCATTACAACAAATACCTACCCAAACAAACCGTTTCACGAAAAAATCGATTTTATTGAACCCACGTTGAACCCTTCAACCAGAACGGTTAAGATTCGTGTGGTTTTAAATAACACCACTAGAGTATTTAAACCTGGTATGTTTATAGAGGGGCTTGTTGAGGTTAAAAGGCAAAGTAAAGAGCCATTATTAACAATCCCAGTTTCTTCTGTTTTATGGACAGGAGAACGCTCTGTAGTGTATGTAAAGCTTACTCCTGAAACACCCGTTTTTGAAATGCGTGAGGTAACACTTGGAAAACAAGTTGGAGCGCAATATGAAGTTATTGAAGGTTTAAATCATGGAGATGAAATAGTTGTTAACGGAACGTTTACGGTTGATGCTGCGGCACAATTGCAAGGTAAAAAATCGATGATGAATAAGGAAGGCGGAAAAACGAGGTCAGGACACGAAGCGCATTTAGGTATAGATCACAAGACTTTAAATAATACAGACTATACTAAACAGAATACCCGATTGGAAACACCTAGCCTATTTCAACAACAATTAAAAAAAGTATATGATAATTATATTGCCATTAAAGATGCTTTGGTACAGGATAATGTTAATAAAGCCTCTGAAAGTGCCAAAGATCTTTTAGTCAATTTAAGTCAGGTGGATATGAAGTTGTTGAAAAATGATGCTCACACACATTGGATGTCTCTTGAAAAAGAAATCAAATCTTCTACAGATTTAATTTCAAACACATCCAATATAGAAATACAAAGAACTCATTTTAAACCGTTATCGGCACACTTAATTAGTGCTATTCAGTTATTTGGTATTAATGAAAAAGTGTATGTAGAGTTTTGTCCTATGGCAGATAACAATAAAGGTGCCTATTGGTTGAGTAAAGAAGCAAAAGTTATCAATCCTTATTTTGGAGATGATATGTTAACCTGCGGAGAACTAAAACAAGTAATAGAATAAATAATAATTAAAAATTGAGAACATGAAAAAAGCAATGTTAAGTGTAGCTGTAATAGTAGCAATAGGGTTTACAAGTTGTAAAAATAACACAAAAAAAGACGTAGAGACCTCAAATACAGCTGTATCAACAGAAGTAGCAATGATAAGCTTGTCCTTTGGGGTAAGAGGAAACTGTGGTATGTGTAAAAAAACCATTGAGAAAGCCGCTCATGGTGTAGATGGTGTAGAGCGTGCAAATTGGGATAAAAACAAGAAAATCATTGAGGTGTCTTTTGATGATACTGAAACAAATGAAATGGCTATTCACAACGCCATAGCAGCATCAGGGTATGATACCGAAAAAGTAGCAGGAAGCGAAGACGCTTATAAAAATTTACCCGACTGTTGTCAATATGACCATGATATGCTAATGAATCAATCGGGTGATATAAAAGCTGATGATTATACTAGTCAGGGTCATTAGCTAGTGAATCACTAAGTGTGTGGTAAAATACAATACTGGATTCATATTAGCACGAGCGGCGTAGATAGCGGCCGTATATCTAGCCGGGCCAGAACCTATGATTAAACATGTAACTTTTTCAATTTCTTCTGGCATACTTAAATTAATTTAAATTTATATCATTAGACTCGGAATACCCAATAGTACCATAAGAGGCAATAAATTAAGTTATTTCATCAACGATATCTTTGCTTCCTGACAATTACAGAAGGGTATATTCTTTTTGTATTTCCAAAATTTTCCCTTTATACCTGTGAATTATAGCCGTTATGGATTCTTCAGCCAAAAGTTGATTTGTTAAAGTTTTGTATAATACAATTTTTCTTGTAATCATTAAATGATTTCCCTTCTGTAATTATAGCTTGAACCAATCTTTTATAATTTCCTTTTCAGGGGATATGTTCTCGGTATGGACATAATCATTTTTTAATGGATCATATTTATAATCTAATCCCCATATTTCAATATTTTTCGTTACCTCATCTATGGCATCACAAATAAAAATGACTTCTTCATTTGTCATTGTGGGATGAATGGACATCCTAATCCATCCCGGTCTTTCCATTAGGCAACCTTCCAATATTTTTTCTTCAATAGCTTTTGATGTGTCAAGATCTACATTTAAAAGGTAATGACCGTATGTGCCTGCACAAGAACAGCCACCTCTAGATTGTATGCCAAATCGATCATTTAACAATTTTACGATAAGATTATAATGATAGCCTTCAATAAAGAAAGAGAAAACTCCGAGCCTATTTGTACATTCAGAAGCTAAAACCTTTAGTCGTTTGTTCTTTTCTAGTCTGTAAAAAATGTAATTGTTGAGTTCATGTTCTCTTTTTAAAATATTTTCAACACCCATTTCTTCCTTTAACCTAATTGCCAGCGAAATCTTTATAGCCTGAAGAAAACCTGGAGTGCCCCCATCTTCACGAGTTTCAATATCGTCTATATAATCATGATCTCCCCAAGGATTAGTGTATGACACCGTTCCGCCACCTGGATTATCTGGCACCAAATTTTTGTATAATTTCTTATTAAAAATCAATACCCCTGAAGACCCTGGACCTCCTAAAAACTTATGAGGAGAAAAGGTAATGGCATCTAAATATTCATCTTCATTCTCAGGATGCATATTGATATTAACATAAGGTGCGGAACACGCAAAATCCACAAAACAAAGTCCACCGTTTTGATGCATTATTCTAGCTATATCATGGTAATTGGTTCTAATACCCGTAACATTTGAACAACCAGTGATAGCTGCAATTTTTATTGGGAATGATTGATGTTCGTCAATCGATTCTTTCAAGCTAGTTAAACATGGTAAACCGCTTTGATTGGAAGGTATCACAACAACTTTAGCAATGGTTTCCAACCATGATGTTTGATTGGAGTGATGTTCCATATGAGAAACAAAAATAATAGGCCTTTTCTCCTCTGGAATTTGGGTATGATCTTTGAAATTTTCGTTCAGCTTGATACCCAAAATTCTTTGAAATTTGTTGATTGCACCTGTCATTCCTGTTCCAACGGTTAACAATGCATCATCGTCACTGGCATTTACATGTTTTTTAATAATGGTTCTTGCCACATGATAGGCATGAGTCATGGCCGAACCTGTAATAGATGTTTCTGTATGGGTGTTGGCAACAAATGGTCCAATTTCATTCAGAATTTTTTCTTCAATTGGTCTGTACAACCTACCGCTTGCCGTCCAGTCAGCATATAATATTTTTTTTCTGCCATAGGGTGAATCGAATTCATCATCTATGCCAACAATATGATCACGAAATTGAGCGAAATAATTCTCTAATTCAGAAGATTTTAATATTTTCTTCTGAAACACGTTTTTAATATTTTTCACAATAGATTTCATAACTGAATGGTTGCTATTCATTTAATGCTTTAAATACATCCAGACCACAGTCTAAGAATTGTGCATATTCAATTGGATCTGGAGCATAACCTATTGGAGCATTCAAAATTTTCGTGCCATCCTGATTTAAAAGGACATAATATGGTTGCGAATTTGTCTGGAAAAATTGAGTTTGAAAATTTGCCCATTTATGGCCATAGTTTTCCAATAACCTAGTACCTCCATTTACTCTGTTAACTTCTACTTGTTGTGCTTTTGGCAAGTCCTTTTTATCATCTACATACAGAGAAATAAGAACGTAATCGTTTCTTAAAAACTTATCAATATTGGCTATGGGCCAAACATGTTCTTCCATCTTTCGGCAGTTAACACAGGCATATCCTGTAAAGTCCAACATGATAGGCTTATTTACTTTTTTAGCATATTCAATACCCGTTTTTAAATCCTTGAAACATTCAAGGTTATTAGGGCAGTCATTGGGTAAAAAGAAGCTATATCCTACGGGTGGTGCAAGCCCACTTAAAAGCGTTAATGGTCTATACGTATTTGTATCTTGATTTACTCTAAAACCAGAAGCTAAATAGATTGTAAATGCTAAAACTAATATCGCAAATGAAATTCTAAAGAATGATAGTTTTTTAATGGGTGAGTCATGTGGAAATTTTATTTTTCCAAATAAGTAAAGAGCTAATCCACCAAAAAGTACTATCCAGATTAGTAAAAAAGGTTCGATTTTAAGAATACCCCAATGGGCAACTAGGTCGGCATTGGACAAAAATTTAAAAGCTAATGCCAATTCCAAAAATCCAAGTACCACCTTAGTAGTGTTTAGCCATCCACCAGATTTTGGTAAAGCATTCATCATATTAGGAAACATTGCAAATAATGCAAAAGGTAATCCCAAAGACACCCCAAAACCTGCCATACCGGCGGTTAATTGCCAAGCACCTCCATCAGCCGTTAAAGAACCTGCCAATAATGAGCCCAAAATTGGTCCGGTGCATGAAAATGAAACGATGGCTAATGTCAGTGCCATAAAAAAGATACCAACAATACCACCCACATTTTCTCCTTTTGTAGTTTTGTTGGTCCAGCTTGCGGGTAATGTAAGCTCATAGAATCCGAAAAAGGAAAATGCAAAAAACAGAAAAATGGCAAAGAAAATTATATTAAGCCAAATATTGGTTGAAATTTCGTTGAGTATATCTGGATTAACTGAATCTAATAGGTGAAACGGAACACTCAACAAAATATAAACGGCAAATATGAAAAACCCATAGAGTAATGCCTTAGAAACTCCACCCTTATTCCTTTCACCTCCCTTTTTAGTAAAGAAGCTAACTGTTAAAGGAATCATTGGAAATACGCAAGGAGTCAACAACGCCAATAGACCCCCAAAAAATCCTAGTGCAAAAATGCTCCATAATGATTTGCCCGAATTCTCTATCGAGGTAGATTCACTTCGTAACTCATCAGCACAAACTATTTCAGATTTTGCTAAGTTTTCGGGTTGTAAACCATACAATTCTTGGTTTATTTCATTGTTGTTAATAGTGGGATCAATTGTCTCCACAACATCCATCTCATTGGTCGCATTACTTCTAAGATTGAATATCAATTGAATTTCATTTGGCGGTAAGCACCTTTTATCATCACAAACCATAAATTCTACAGAACCCAATACTCTTGATATGTCTCCAGATACTTTTATTCTTTGTATGAACTCTGCTGAATTTTCAAAGAACTTAATTTCCATACCGAATACAGGGTCATCTACAGTGTGCCCCTCAGGTTCAGATGTTTTTCCTATTAATTCTAACCCATCGACAACTTCAAATGCCAAAGTTGTAGGGATTGGCCCATTTTCTGGAACAATCTGAGAATATAGATGCCATCCTCCGTCAATTTTAGCCCTCGCAATAAGCTCGTATTCATTTTCAGAAATGCTTTCTACAGACGTTGTCCACTTTACGGGTTCGTATATTTGAGCATCAACTGTAAATACTGAGATCAGGGCTACAAGAAAAAGAAATCTTTTTATCATAATAGTTTTGTTATAGGTTGGTAAATAAAATTATCCAGTAATTCTAATGATTGTCTCAAAACGTACAATTGAGACAATTTTATCCTTAGACTTTACTGTTAAATCGTATTATTTTAAGATAAATCTCTTAATGTATTTAGGAAACTATTGATCAGTTAACTCAGGTTTAAAGATGACCTCATAGGATTTATAGTTGTCCAACAATTTTGAGGTTATTTCTTGAATATCCTTTTGGGTAATCGAATTAACAATATTTTCAAAATTTTCTGGAGCATTCCTATTATAGCCATCCCTAACCCATGTTCTAATTGCTGAAATTTCATAATTATTAGAGCTTTTACTCTCTTGACGTTCCTTTAGGAAATTAGCTAGTACTTTATCCAGGTCATTTTGCTTTATATTCCCATTTTTAATTTTTAATATTTCATTATGTACAATGGAAGTAAGTTTTTCAGCCATATCAGGATTGCAATCAAAACTAACAGATAGATAGGCTATAGATCTTGGCTCCCTTGATAGAGAACCTCTTACACCTGCTCCATAGGTGCCTCCTTCTTCTTCCCTTAAAGACTCTGTATATCTTAATTGCAGGATACTACCTAAGGCATCCATTAATAACTCATCCTTAATAGTATAAGGCATTTCATTTTTATAAGCAATTCTCACTGATGCCTTCGGATCTTCCATAGGTAGATAAATATCTTTATCGATATTATCAGTAGTCCACTCTACTGTATTATCTTTCCATTTTTCTTTCTCAGGTGTTGTTGGAATACTGCCTAAATACTGCTCAATTAGTGGTTTTAAAATTTCTTCTGAAACATCACCAACAATGATGAACTCAAAATCTGATGCGTTTTCAAATCTAGATTTATAAAGTTTTTGAATCTTATCAAAGTTTATATCGTCTATATATTCTTTATTAAATAAACGCCTCTTTGGATGATTGTAACCGTACAAAGTCGTTATAATACTGTCGTTCATTTTATAACTTAAGTTTTGACTTCTAGCTATTAAGTTGTTTTCGAGATTTTGTATGGCTACATCAAAAGCTTTTTTGTCAAATCGGGGTTTGGTGAAATGTAGGTTCAACAATTGCAACATGGTTTCGACATCCTCTGTGGTAGATGAACCACTAAAAGATTCTATGATATCTGAAATCCTTATCGATACTCTTGCAGTCTTACCAGCCAAAACCTTCGAAAGTTCGTTAGCAGAAAATTCATTGATTCCAGAACTAGATACTATACTTGAAACCATTTGCGCAGAAGGCAAGTCTTCGTCAGCAATTAGCGACTCACCGCCATCACTGTAACCTAAAAGATCTACAGTATTTTTGTCTTTATCTACAAATTGATAATGGACTTTTATACCATTAATAAGTGTATATGTAGTGAATCCTAATCCCGGATGCGTTTCTGTTTTGGTAATTTTACCAGCTTTTAATGCAATACCAGTCATTAAAGATTTAGAGCTATTATCTTCTTCGTATGGTTGGAGGCTAGAATCGTTTTCAGTCGTTGAAATGATATTCTTAGCCTGTCCTTCAGTTAGATTATTTTGACCTTCAACACCAGTTACTATTAATGTTCTGTTTTTAACGGTATAAATTTCGTTTAAGCGATTTAATAATGACTTTTGATCAATATTTTTTACGAGTTGCTCGATTATCTTAAATTCCTTTTGCTTATCCATAATAGGTTCGTTGTCCAGATAATTCGATTGCATGACTTGGATAATTTCTGCGTGTCTCCGATCATCCAGCTTTGCAATTTCGTTTTCGTAAGATTTAATTAATTTGATTTTTGCACGATTTATCTCCGAATTTGTAAACCCATGTCTTACTGCTCTATTGATTTCAACCATTGCCAGTTTAAATGCTTCCTTTTGCATCCCTTCCTTTGGGAAAACATTAAGTTGAAACTCATTGTGCGCCCTAGAATGTCCTCTCATTCCTGCATATACATTAATGAATGGAGAGTCCGGTTGTTGCACTATTTCGCTAAAGCGCTCGGAAAATATCGAGCGGATAATAGAGTTATGCAAATTTTCGTTCAAATAGGCAACAGTATTTTTATTATTGCTTACGGCATGGCGGATACCAAATCTAACACTCGCAGTAGATACTTCAGGATCCCTTACCATAATGTATTGCAGTTCATCGTTGTCATCTATCACGACAATGTAACGCTCTATGGGATTTTCAACAGGCGGTATTGCAGAGAATTTAGCAATTACTTTTTGCTCCATTTCATCAATATCTATGTCTCCCACAATGGCTATAGCCTGAAGGTCTGTTCTGTACCAATCGTGATAGAAGTTCCTAAGGGTTTCATACTCAAAATTTTCAACTATGTCCATTAGGCCAATTGGCATACGCTTAGCGTATTTTGAATTGCCATATTTCACACCTAAACTTTGCTGAAAAAGTCTTAATCCTCCACTTTGTCTCGTTCTCCACTCCTCTTTTATAACCCCTCTTTCGGCATCGATCTCCTCATCGGTAAGCAGAAGATAATTGGACCAATCATGAAGTATCTGCAAACCAGTGTCTATGAGTTCTGGTGTAGTTGGAATATTATTGATATTATATACGGTTTCATCAAAAGAAGTATAGGCATTTATATCTCTACCAAAAACGATACCTTCTTTCTCTAAAGTATTGAGAATGCCTTTGCCTTCAAAATGCTCTGTTCCATTAAAAGCCATATGCTCCAAGAAATGTGCTAGACCTTGCTGGTCGTCATTTTCTAATACTGAACCTACGTTTTGAATGATGTAGTAGCTTGCGACGTCCTCGGTGACATCAGTACTGTACAGATAATAGGTAAGCCCGTTAGGAAGAACATCTTTTTTAATATTAGAATCTATAGGTAATTCCTGCTTTAAGTTCTGTGCACTAGCAAATGTAATTGAGATTAAACTAAATACTAATAGAAAGTTTTTCATCGTTGAGTTTTTATGATTTATATAGAAAACGTTAGTTATCTAAAATTCCCTTATTAAGGAAATGTTAATATTAGATCTTGCCAAGAAGTATGAACTCTTAAAGTTTCAATTTTATAAGTTTTTCATTGGGAGGATAGCACTTATTAAGATCACAAGTCTGGTAATAAATCCCACAGGTCAATTCATTACTATAATTACTATTTGTAACTTTTAAATAGTGAACGAATGTTTGTACTCCATGATAGATGTAAACACCATCGTTATATGCTTCGTCCATAGGTTTGATCCAATCACCTATTTTATATATTCCTTTTGGCAACTCCAACAGTAATTCTGTTGGGATATAGGGCTGAGTCTTTGGAACGAATGAATAAATATGCCAGCCTGGTAGCAAATTTATTTTCATTATGACCGCCAATTGTGATTTGTCTTGCGACCATAAAACGAGGGCATTTAATGATAACGGATCTAAAGAATGACAATCCAATACTTTTAGTTTTACGCTGGCCTCGGCAACTTTTCTTTGCATTTCTGGTCGTATTAAATCGTATTGTGCCCAGCTATCATGATTTAGAAATAATATAGCAAACACAATAAGGAACTTAATTTTCATAACCTACAATGTGTTAACTAGCCATTTGTAGCCTCCTGCCTCCGTAAAAAAAAGTTTGTTTTTGTTGGTATCAAACCAGTTTTGCCATTCATCGGCAGTTTCAAAATTCTCTTCGGTATAGCGATTCAAAATTTTTGTAACCAATTCATCTTGTTCCCCTTTCTTTAATAAATCTATACACGTACTTAACAACTCAAGTTTTCTAGTGGAGACCTTTAAAGATTTTACATCTTCATCAACAACCATCCCATAGTATCCCTTGTCCTTTTCAAAACCTATGTATTCAATATTTTCGTCTAAATATTCAGTATATGCTGTTACATCATTACCAAATTGTTCGTGGAAATTGCCCATAAATTTTTTTATATATTCTTCCCACGAAATATCAGGTTGCCTCGGCCTAGGCGCCCTGTTAACTAGTTGCTCTTCTTCTGAAGTTAAAGTTTCACCTCTTTCTTTTTTAGCAATGGCATTGGTTCGTTCTTCTTCATTTTTGTCATGAAACTCCCTAATTACCTGTATATATTCTTGATAGGCTTCTTCAGTAAGATAATATTTTATTTGATCAATATATTTTCGAGTGAAAATGAGTTGTTCCGTTTTTTTTGCAATAATCTTTTGGCCTTTAAATTTGCTCATATAGTGAACGGCATTGGCAAAAACCTTTTTAGCCTCTTCAGTCATATAATCGGGAGAAGCACTAAAACCCCATAATAAAAAGTTACCATGCCTTCCAATGGCTACAGCATTTATATCTTTTGTGGATACACCGCCTGAAATAAATTCAGTTTCTGGAGAATCCAAAAACCCATCAAATGATGAAACTTGCCCTATTCTATAACCTTTACCTTCTAGATAGCCCTCTGTTTGCACTTGCCACATGGGTATAGAGTCAGGTAGGTTTTTACCCGATAGATAATGAAGCGCACCACTAGGTATAGGTTTATTTTTAATTGTTAGTTCAACTTCATAAGGCTGATTAAAAATCGTGTGATCATAATTGATGTTATGTGCGTGAGCATCCAAACACAAACAGTACCAATCTAATTTTGAACCTACAGGAGATGACATGACAGGAGCGGTATGCCCTATAAAAATGGTGGCATGGTCAAATTCATCGCTTATGTATTTAGGAGGTTTGTACCCTATTGTTTGGCCATTTTCATCTTTTTCTTCAACTGCATTGGTCTTTGGATCTGGGATATGATCAAATATAGTAACATCATATTCTGCAGATAAGCTGGAATCATAATCCCTTGCATCTACTCCTTTTACAACTTTAAAGTAGCTATTCAAATAATCAATAAATGCAGAGTATCTTTTTGGATATTCTTCTTTAAAACGTTCATTATCCAAAGATCCGGTAACATAAAATCCTAATCTCTTGGGCATGTCTCGCTCTGGCTGAAAACCTACATACAGCACTTTGATATCTGATTTTTGTTGTGCCTCTAAACTTTCATAGAAAAGTGAGATAACAAAAAAAATGGCAATTTTTAAAATATAGTTTTTCATTTTATATGATTTTTTAATTAAAAAAGGGTTGCTAACCAAACAACCCTTCTTTTTTTGTTAAAAACTAACTAACTCAAAACAATTCTAACAAAATTTTAGGGTGATATTATATTAAAAGTTCATCGAGAAGCTCAAAGGCTTCTTCACCAGAACCTACATATTTTTTGATAATTTTACCTTCTGGGTCTATAATGAATTTGGTTGGAAATGCACTGACATTGTAGCGAAGTACAAAGTTATCTAATTCACTATCCCTTACATCCATTATTTGTTGCCAGTCGTAATCATTTCTCTCAATGAAGTCAATTATCCTTTGCTTCTTATCACCAGAATTGACGCCAAGAATTTCCAACCTATCGTTATACTTTTCATAATATTCCTTAACCTTCGGCATCTCTGAAACACACGGTCCGCACCAAATCCCCCAAAAATCTATCATCACATACTTACCTCTAAATGAAGATAAATCAAATTCATTTCCATCTAACGTTGAAGTTGTTTTAATTGCTGGGGATAAGGCACCTGCTTTCGTGCTGTTAATTGCATTAACCCTGTATGATACGTCTTTATAAAATGATACATCTGCTAAAGAACTATCAAGATTATTGAAAGCGTTTATTGCGGTCTCATCCTCAATTTGACTTCGCATCATCATATCGCTTAAATAAAATAATCCAGCTACCGATGATGGATTGTTTAAAACAAACTTTTGTTTAAGATCATTTACAATTGCACTTACTGAATCTGCTTTCGTCTCAAGGCTTTTTTTAACCTCTTCACTTGCTTCATAGGTCGACTTTACAAGATAATTGACACTTTCATTCATCAATGGATAAATCTCTTGGTGTAATTTCCCTAATTCATTATTTACATCGTCACTGTTTTCTGGATAGGCCTCCATGAAATCAGATACCTTACCAGATACTTTTATTTCGGCACCAGGATACAGAATCGTATTTAGATAACCAGATTTTGCAGGATAGTAGCCCATTGGTGTTTTCTTAATTAACTCATCCATTCGGGTATAGAAAGAAACGTAATGATAACCTTCAATAGAATCCGTTAACTTAAAATTCCCATCAGTTACAGCCAAGGAATCCATATTGTAACCCAATCCATCGTAATCCTTGTTTGGTACTCTATAATACAGATAGTTATTTCCAAGTCCGCTAATTGTACCCTCTATAGAATAGGTTGTTGGCTCTACTTCCTCAATTTCTTTTGGCTCATTCTTGCACATAAGTAACAAGAAAACCATGGCGAATAAGGGAATATAAGCCATTATAGTTCTTAGGTTTTTAGCTTGATTTTTCATTTTTTTATTTAAATAATCTTTTAAATAAGTGAGTCGAAGCAAACCAAATACAAATATTTCTTTATATTTGATTTGCTATGATTCTAATAAATTAATATTGGTTTTGTTGTGTAGCTCCTCCGCTTAATATAACAATCTCATCACCGATTGGTCGAGCATATCTCCTATCATCGGGTTGTATGGTAACCGTTTCCCCATTAGCTGATCTAGATAAAATGATAGGATCTGTTAGCGGATCGTTATTTAAACGTTTAATGTCCATAAAACGATACTCATAAGGATCTTCCCTTCTGCGCTCTTCAATAATGGTCTCAACAGCACCTTTTGCATCCGAAGGAATTGCTAATGCGGTGTAATTATCTAGGTGAAACCTATGAGATCTTACTATTTCCACATCTGCCATAGCACCTGAAATATCATTGTTTCTTGCCTTACATTCTGCTCTAGTTAAATACATTTCTGGCACTCCAGGTCCAGCAGGATTGTAACCCACATATGAATTCATGTAATGAACCCATGGATTAGTTGTAGCTCCATACCTAGTAAACCAGCCTTCTATAAAAAACAGGTTTCTAATGTCATTATCATCATATAAATCTAGCAATTCTTGGCTAGGGCTTGTATTCCAATTACCATTAGTATAGTTTATATAAAAATATTTATCTACATAAAAATCGGCAATTGAAGTACCTGAGAATGGCACTTGTTCCGCGGTATTTGGATAAACAAAATCTCCATACCAAAATGTATAGTCAAGTTCATATACCTCCGTTGCATAGTCTATCATTGCGCTATGCCCTGCAAGCGCATTGTTAGCATGTTCAAGTGCTTTATCATAATTGCCTAAATAGAGATGTATACGAGAAGCTACTGCATTAACTGTGGCCTTATTAATTCGGTAAACAGAACGCTTTTCGTCTGAGGGGTATTTCAAGGCCATCTCGAGTTCCGATAGAATAAAATCAAAAGTCTGTCGAAGTGTAGCTCTAGATTGATTTTCAGTTAAAGATGATGTCTTTCTTAACACCATTCCCAATTCATTGGCATTTGCTTCGCTAGGATAAAGATTATAAATTACAGCTAACTCAAAGAGGTAATAGGCTCTGTAGAAATGACTTTCTGCTATAAGCAATTCCTTTAATCCAGGTTCGTCACTTTCTATGAGTTCGCCAGAATTAATATAATCAAGTACTAAATTGGCTCTTAAAATGTAAAAGAAAAATGGACCCCAAGTTCGATCACTATCTCTATTGATTTTAGTATTAAACAAATATTGATCTATTTGTGTCTGACTAAAAGTAGTACTTTCATCCAAGATACTTTGAGGCATACTACTATTGTCTGTACACCATAGGCCCACTTGATTTGGAATAGCTGGCATTCCCATGCCATTAAATAATTTATCTAATTCATCAATTCTTGTAATTTCAATATTACTGTTAATTTCAGGTTCTTGGTCTAGAAAATCGTCGTTGGAGGCGCAATTAGCTAAGAACAATATGAGGATAACTAAATATATATTTTTCATAATCTATTTTTTTTAAAATTGTACGTTTAGACCAAAAGAGAATGTTTTTTCAGGTGATCTTACCAAACCATTTATATATTCAGGGTCAATGTTAAAGTCGTTGGCAGTCCAAATATTTCCTAAATTTTCAGCTGAGGCAAACAATCTAAAGTTAGTTATACCTAACTTTTCAACGACCTGTGACGGTAGGTCGTAGCCCAAGAATATTTGTCTTAATCTTATGTGGCCAGCATCTTCTACCAAGCTATCCAAATAAGGGACGTACCAACCCCATCTGTATTGCCACTGCTCAAATTTTTGTACATATGGTGGAAGACCCAGTTCGTCATGTCTGCCTGCTAGAATAAGCTCTAAATCTTCGTGATGATTACCATCTTGTAAGAATCCACTATAATCATATGTTGGTCTTCTAAATTTATGACCAAATTTACCTACTATACGGGTGTTCAAAGTAAAGTTCTTAAATGTAATTGTGTTATTCCATCCTAAAACAGTAGGAGCAACCCTAGTTCCCATATATTTAAGAACCTCACGACCATCTTCACCATTAACTCCAATATTTTCGTCCATACCGTATATTTTGCCATTCTGTCCTATTATTGTTGGATAAGGCTCAGGCTGTGAATCAATAGTTTGTAAACCACCATATTCAAATGCATAAATGGGCTGATATGGATTCCCTTCAATATAATTGAAATCTGTAATGCTTCTTGGAAATATTAAAAGATCCTTTAGACTTGTAACCTCACTATCATTGTGGCTATAAACAACATTAGTAATTAGATTTAAATCTTTCGCTATTTTAATATTAGAAGATAAATTTAGTTCGATTCCTTTGTTGATCATCTCTCCAACATTGAAAGTTCCTGAGGACACACCCAAGGTAGCTGGTAAATCTATGGTGGCGATTAAATCTTTACTTTCTTTGTTGTAATAATCAATACTGCCGTATAATGCGCTATCAAACAAGTTAAAGTCAGCACCGACATTGAAAGTATGAACTCTTTCCCATCTTAAATCAGGATTTCCAAGAGAATTTAAAGACGCGGTAAAGACATTGGTGAATGGATTTGGAGTAGCACTTAATCCAATTGTAGCTGTAGTTGATGCTGAGTTGACGATGTTCCCATTTTCACCATTAGTTACTCTAAATTTAAGAGATCTAATGGCGTCAACATCTCTTAAGAAACTTTCATTTTTGGCATTCCAACTAAATCCAACAGACCACATAGGGTTATAGCGTTGTGTTTTATCTTCAACAATGTAATTGGCTCCATCTGATCGAGCACTTCCTGACAGCGTATATCTTCTATCAAATGTATATGCTAAATTGCCAAAATAGGACACAAATCGTCTTTGACTAATATTGAAGAAACGTCCGTCTGTAATAATACCAGTATCGCCAAATCCAGGCCATAAGGGTGTAGAGCCTTGTCTATTTAAAGGAACGGTGTAACTGTAAGTCTCAGGATCAAAGCCATAGGTATATGGTTCAGCACTTGCTTCAATAGTCCTTTTCTCTCTTTCATATCCTGCGAATGCAGTTACAGCATGCAAGCCAAAAACCTTATTATAATTCAAAGTTGTACGATACGTAAGCGCAGAAGATTCACTTTGCCCGCCCCTAAATATGTCGCCTACAGGAATTTCTGGCTCTCCTACCATGGCATTTGTAGGATCGTAATTAGGTTGTCCTGTACTATTCATAACTAAATATTTGACGAATGAACTTTCTGTGCCCCAATAGCTATTTGTATTTGTTTGGAATTGTTGATATGTAACACTAGGGATAAGCTCTAAGCCATCTAAAAGTTTTATATTTAGACTTCCAGTAATTCTATAATTATTCTCTTTCGACCTAAAATTATTATTTCTTGCATCCCTTAATAGATTATAATTTAGGTTGTCATAAGGCAAATTAGTAATGGTATTTGCAAAAAATTCCATGTATTTGGCATCGTAGGTGCCATGTCTCATAGAGGAATAAGATCCATCAGCATTAATAAGGTTTTCGTAAGGTGACATATTCTGTATATCCCCTAATGACAATCCTCTATTCTGAGCAAATGAGTTGTCCACCATACCAACTACTGTTCCACTTAACCAGTTATTGAATTCATAATCTGCATTTAGATTAATCAATAACTGATTGTTTTCATCCCCAATAAAGGCATTAGTATTGTCATTATAAACAGCAGAAAGTCTAGTATGGCTATTTTCGCCTTTAGATGATAAAGCAATATTATATTGTTTGTTTATAGGATTGGTTAGCAAATAGCGTTCTGCATCATCAAAGCTATTAATACCTGAAAGATAGTCTATTCTTCTTGCTAACTCAGCTTGGGTTATATTACCAAAATGGGCATCAAAATATGCCCTGGCACCTAAACTATAGCTAGTATTACCACTTCTATTTACATTGGCACGATCAAATAGTGTAGAAGGTGCTGGATAATTGGCTATAAAGAAATTGTTAGCTCCCTGTCCATCTGGATCACCCCAAATAGTACTTTCCAATGCTAAGGTTGTCGCTGAGTTAGCCCTAGTTACATTTCTGTCTAAATTTATTTTAGATCTCATTTTTATAAAAGAACTTACCTCTACATTCAGACCTTTTCGCTGGCCTTTTTTCGTTACAATAACTATTACACCATTGCCCGCTCTTGCTCCCCAAATAGAGGCAGATGCCGCATCTTTTAAAATCGTAATGCTTGCAATGTCATTTGGGTTAATGGTATCAAACCCACCATCTATGGGAAATCCATCCACTACCACTAAAGGAGCGCTATCAGATGATATGGTTCCTACTCCCCTTATTACAACATCAGAGATATCAATATTCCCATCAGCATCTTCCACAACTTGAATACCGGGTGCTATTCCTTGCAAAATAGAACCCATTGTTTGCGTAACGGTATTGTTTAATTCTCTCGTTGGGATAGTATTAAATAAACCTGTTGCACGCTCTTTGGGAATCTTTTGGTAACCTGTGCTTACCACTACTTCATCTAGTTCATTAATACTTTCTTTTAATATAAAATCGTAACTAGTTTTATTCTCAAGAACCAAAGTTTGAGTAGTTTCATAACCGATTCCAGAAACCACAATGAATTGACCTGGATTCACTGTCAAGGTATATTTACCATCAAAATCAGTCGTGGTGCCTCTAATAATATTAACATTTTCAGTAGTAAGGTCATCTGTAATATAAACGCTTAAACCTGGCAGAGGAATACCATATCTGTCTACGATTGTACCACTAACAGAGAATTGCTGCGTATTTATTGAAGAGGTGTTTTTCCTTATAACAATAGTATTTGTATTCGTTACATCAAAATTATAATCACCTAGCGTTAGACTCTGCGCGAGTAAATTGTTTACTCTTACAACACCTTTGTATAATTGAACCTTAGGAGCATCTTTAAACATGTCAACTTGATAGATAAACGTGTAATCGGTCTGTGCCATTATAAGATCGAATACTTCATCTACAGTAGCTTGCTTTGCTTCATTAATTCTAATTTTTAAATTTTGTGAGACTACATCGTTGAACGAGAGACCAAAAAAGGTAGTACAACTTAGAAATATTAGTGTTCTCATCATGATCTTTAGGAAGTTTTTTCTTAGTCTAGAAAAAACGTTAGTTGAGTTAATTTTCATAAATTTGCATAGTATTAGATGGTTAATATTTAAATAATAACTGTTTAGAATAAAGGGAAGTAAGAAACACTTTGGACGGTCTATCTTTTTCCCTTTACTTAATTATAATTGAGTTTTCTTTAATTATATAATCATTTATATAGTTGGTGCTTTTTATCAATCTTAGGATTTCTTCTATATCCTGATATTTGCTTAGGTTTCCCTTAAACTTTACTGTTTCGAGATCTTTATTCTCAAATGTAATAGCTACATCATACCATCTCATAAGGGTTTTCGATATGTCTTTAAGCGATTTATGTTTGAAGGAAAAGAAACCTTTCATCCAGGCGATTTCCGAATTAATATCTACCTCAATTACGTTAATAGCTTTCTCGTTTGAATCCAGATGTATAATAGACTGGTCATTAGGGTTTAATATAGCTTTATGGTTTTCATTTTCCACTAAAACCTTACCCTCAACCAAAGTTGTATAAACCTCATTCTCATCCTTGTATGCACGAACGTTAAATTCAGTTCCTATAACTTCAATGCTTTGCAATGGGTTTAATACTTTAAAACTTAACCCATTATTATCACTGCTTGGTGAGACGTCAAAATAGGCTTCCCCGTACAAAAGTTCTACTTGGCGTGGAGCATTATTGGCAAACGATGTAGGGTATTTTAATTGAGATTCAGAATTTAACCACACCTTCGTACCATCACTAAGATTTAGCACAAATTGCCCACCGCGTGGAATGGTCAAATAATTAAATTCCGTTTTAGAAGAGGAGTTTTCGGCATCTTTTTTATAAGTCAATTCTTCTCCCGTACTCGCAAAATTAATACCATTTAAACTTTCACCTTTATTAAGAACAACTTCTGTTCCATCTTCTAAGGTAAGCTTGGCTTTATCGGTGCCAATTTCAATAGAGTTTCTTATGCGATCATTATTATTAGCTGGAGAATTGAAGAGACTAGAATTATTTATTATTACTGGGAGGCCAATTAAAAGCAACAAAATGGCCGCAGCAGCAAATTGCCATCTCGGATTACTCAATTTGCGTTTGGTTGTTTTGGCTCGAATCTTCCTCCAAAGCAATTCTTTTTCAATCAGATTGATTTTTTTAGATTGCTCTACAGTTTGATTTATATGTAAATATTCCTTAAATATATTGCGATTACTTTTGCTTTCTTCAATCCATTGCTGAAGTTGATGGGCTTCAGAGGCATTGAGCTCTCGCGCGCAATATTTAGCAATTAATATTTCTATTGTAGACTTTGTCATTTTCTTATTCTTATATTTAATACGGAGATTTTAATTAATACCCTTATCTAAAAATACTTTTTTTTAGATTTACGGCAATATCTGATTTTTAATTATGGAATTAAATAAGGAAATCATAAAAAACATAGAGCAAAGATTAAAGGAAGGCGATAAGGATGCCTTTAAAGAATTTTATGATTTGTTTTATGATAAACTATTTAATTACATAAACAGTTATACCCATGATCATGATACCACATTAGATATACTTCAAGATAGTTTCATTAAATTATGGGATGGCAGAAAAAGTCTAAAGGCTGGAAAATCAGTAATCGGTTTATTATACAAGATTTCTTATAATGCATTTGTTGATATTCACAGAAAGAGCAAAACAGAGTTTAAAATGTTGGATACTCTGGCTTATAAAAAATCGTTGGAATTAAGCACTGATAACGAAGATGTAAAAGAAGCCAGGATCGAACAAATGATGTTGGCTATAGAAAGTTTGCCCCCCAGATGTAAAGAAATCTTTAAAATGAGTAAAATGGAAGGCATTAAATATGTCGATATTGCTGAGACATTAAGTATTTCGGTAAAAACTGTAGAGGTTCAAATGGGAAAAGCCTTCTCAATCATAAGAGAAAAAGTTAAAAATTCTAATGTTTTTCTAATGTTAATAAACCTTATTCCTAAAGCCAAAAATTTGATTTTTAAAAGTGCTAAATTAAATAAATCAACTTATTAATAGTGAATATTTAGCCGTAACAGCTAAAGGTTTATATACACCTTATCATTAGTTTTTTAGTTCAATTTTGACATTCCAAATTGGTCAATTGCCTGTCTTCTAGTTTTATTGATCGAGAAAGTCAAATCAGTCCATCTTGTTCCTTCGATTCCATTAAGGATAATTCCACTTTTTGTCTTGGTTAATATAATCAGAAAATCCGCAAGATTAGAATCCTTTGCCGCTGAGCCCTTATCCGATTCTGTCATTCCGTATTCTTCGATTACCTGTGGTTGGAGGTTCTAAATACTTAAATTCCAAATCCATCTATGCGCATCCTTTAACACTTTCCAATTTAATTCCGTAATCAGTTTTTTGAACGATTATTTTAAAGTCTTTTAATTCTGGTAATATTTGATCATTCTTCTTGAAAGAAGAATGACTCATTACTGAAATTATAAAAATTAATAATATCAGATTTGTACTTCTTTAGTATAATTTTGTTTTCATAATAATACTTTTTTCCAGTGGGTGATTATTCCAGTGCACTTACTAAACTAAAGTTTGTTATTTTTTAATCTTCTTTGCTGTTCAGTATAAGGGATGCTTTCAATAATCCAATCTTCTGCTTTATCACCTTTTAAGAAATGTCCAAACCATTGCAAGATACGCTGTTGATAATCGGTAGCATTTTTATCTTCCCTTAATCCATGACCTTCGTTGGCATATACCAATAGTATAAATTCTCTATTAGCCCTCCTAGCCGCGTTATAATATTCTATTCCTTGAGCCCAATTTACATTCTCATCATTATCACCAACTTCAAACAATATAGGAGTTTCCAGCTTATCTATTTGCATTACTGATGAATTTTCTATGTAATTATTGGGAGAAATATGAGGAGGTGTACCCATGCGTTCCTGACCTACCTCAAAATGATCATTCTCTGGTCTTCCGCCAAAGGCAGGCGTAATAGCAAGATTCATACTAATTAAATTCGTTAGACCTGCTCCTGCTACGCTTGCTGCAAAAATATTGGTTTGTGTAGGCACAAAGCCAGCTTGATAACCACCCCACGAATGCCCTATTAAGCCTACTTTGTTGGAGTCTACATAACCTAAATTTATAACTGATTGCACTGCGTTTTCTAAGGTTGTGGTGGATGAAGTCCCAGGCTGTCCTGTTATAAAATCGATATCGGGGTGAAGTACAAAATATCCATTCTGTGTCCAAATAGTAGTATTGTAGTAATCTGTTTTGGATGGCATAGAATATCTATGCAAACCTCTAGATAGTTTCTCATAAATGTAAGTAATCATGGGATATTTCTTGCCTTTAACATAATTAGCCGGATAATAGAGTATTCCTTGAGCTTCATGGCCCAGAGCATTTTTAAAAGAAATTAATTCAGCCTTTCCCCATGCATAGTCTTTTTGAAATTTGTTGGTATTACTGATTTGCAATGGGTTATTCAATTGTTTGCCAGCTAAAAAAAGGTTTGGTGATTGTTCGAATGATTGCTTAACAAATATTAGTTTGTCTTCGTTTTTTGCTCTGCTCAATCTGCTAATAGAGGCATCTTCTAATATTAAAGTATTTACTGGTTTCCCAATGTAACCAGAGGCATATCCAGTTTGTTTAGAGTCTTTTCCAAACAAACTATAATATAATGGCTCTTTTGTGTTTATATAATCCTCATCCCTTTCTAGACTTTGTATTCTATAAATAATGTTTTTTGAATTTCCGTCTGTTAGTTTTCTTGCTTCTAAATCGTTTACAAAAAATTGCCAAACATCAAATTCTGAATAAATAAAAAATGACTTACTATCCTTGCTCCATCCCGCAAAACCAAAAGCATTTTTTTGAGGTAAGGGATGATCGTCGTTAAAATCTATAAAATTAGCATTGATGTTATGGGTTAAATTCTTGCTGGTCTTAGGCTTTATATCAAATAAATGAAGTTGGTCTTCATTTAGATAAACAAAAAATTGATTGTTTGGACTTACATCCCAAGTCTTTGAAATGTTTTCCAAAACTTTAGTTTTATTACCATTATCAGTATTCACTATATAGACATCGTGGGAGGGTCTACCAAACATGGCGTCAAAATCGTATGGCGTATCATCTAGCCCTAGAATAATCTTATTGTTCTCTTGAATATTTATGCTTTCTAAAATAGAATCATTTAATTGGATGAAAGTATTCTCATCAATATGCCAAACAGCTTTTTTTGGGATTTCAATATCCTTCATTTTGCTTTTCTTCTGGGCGGGTATGATAACGACATCCTTACTATTCCATATCTCAAGGGCAGGAGCTTCGTAATTGGAAGTATCAATTACTGTAGAATCACTTTCTTTAAGTTTCTCTTGTGTTATTTTCTTGTTCCTATTAAATATTTCAAAATAAAGTTTATTTCCATTATCCGTTAGTTGAATGTTTTGTTCAAGTATTCTTGCGTCTGAAGGAAAATTTGAAAAATTGTTTTGATTAAAAATGTGGAATCGGGTATTCTTTTGATCTAGATTATTCCAAATCAAAAAATCTATAGTGTGGTCCTCATAGTCTTCATTCTCCGCCTTTCTTAAAACCAATAAACTATTATTTTCTTCAAACCATTTTAAATTGGAATAATCCACTTCATTTTGATCTAAAACCTGTAAAGTATTGTTAATTGTATTGAATAATTGAAGGCTATTCCCTTTTTTATCTACTGTTTCTATATTTAATGCCAATAAATCTTTTTCAGGGTGCCATGAGAATTCCTTTACATTTCCCAAGGTAATATTCTTTTTGGAAATTATATCTTTTAGAATTAACGTATGAATTTTGTCCTTAACCCTTTTTACTGCAAGATAGTTACCTGAACTACTAAATTTGAAGCTTTCGTAATCTTCTAGTAATATTGAGTCTTTCGTTAGAAGGTTAATTAGTGTAGCCTTATTGGGCGTCTTATTTTCCTCTTTATTTTTCTTTTTCTTTTTCAGCTCTTTTCCTGGTGGAACATGAGTATAATAAAACCAATTATTATTCTCACTAAATTCAGCATTGGATGAATTATTAAATTGACGCTGTTTTTTTTGTGAAATGTTATAAAGAAAAGTCGTTTTGTCTTTTTCGTTAGTGACAATCCCATAGGTTAGCCATTTGCCATCATTAGATATGATAGGCCTGCTTAATCTTTCCCATTTACCATAGTCTTCTGGAGTAATAGTTTTAATAGTATCTTGTGCTTCTAACAGAACGCAATTGGTTAATAGGAGTAATAGAATAAAATAATATTTAAAATGTTTTTTACAATTGAATTGACACATAATTAGAATATTTAATTTGTAGTAATATTTGACCATGACAAGCCTTCAAATAGAATTGTAGCGTCTAAACCAATAATCTATTTTGATTGTATTGATACTAGGATTTGCCCGACGAAAAAGTTTAAATAAAAAACTCCTAAACATAGAGTTTTAGGAGTTTTTTTAACTTATTTAATGAAATTTATCTCTCTCTGGAAAATATATTTTCAGGCCAATTAGCACCATCAGTCCGTGTAAATCTTATCGTACCAGTTTCGTCATAGGCATCGGAATAAGTATACCAAAACTCAATGTCCATGGAGTCTCCATCTATATTAGAGATAGTCCAATGTTCTGATGCATTGCCTTCAACATAGGTTTCACCTGTCAAGAAATCAAAATATATTTTCCCAGCTGTTCCATACTTATAGTCCCATAACAAATTGTCCATACTGTAAACCTGATTACCTAAGTGAGTAATGTTTACATTTCCTGTTTTCCCAACGAAAACACCACCCCAACTTTGAGCACCGCCACTAACTTCAATCCATTCAAAATTAAATGTGCCCTCCCATACTGGTGGCGCATAATCTTCTACTCTTACTTTCATGCCATATCGACTTCCTTCCTTGAATGATTCTCTACTATCAAATACGCTTCCATCATCTAATTTAATAACCCAATATATTAGGAAAATATCACCTTCACGAGCCAATTGTTCTGTTCGATTGTTCTCAAAGTCATTTTGAAATAAAGCATAGACATCATTTGCGTCTAACTCCAAAGTTAATTCTCCCGATTCTGGCACCTGCTTTGTTGTTATTTTTTTTCCTGAAGTATCAAATGGCGCATTATAATTATATCCGTCTTCCTCCTCTGCCACAACATAAAAGTCTATAGCACTAAAACTACTAGCTGGCAGGGGCGATATAATTGATAAATCTAAAACTACCGTTTGATTACCCCAGTATTCTTCATTAGTTAACAAATCTGTATACCATATAAAAGTTTCCTGGTCTTCTTGTGGCATAACTGCCAAACGTGTGTTTGCCTGCCATGGTAGTTCAGAAACTTCAGCATTATCGACGTCATCACTTTCAGTACATGACAATGTAAATAAGCTTATGCAGAATAATGTGTAGATAAAAAAGGTTGATTTTTTCATAATCTTATTGTTAGAGGTTTTAATAAAAGTTGAGATGATTTTAGTTTGATATTTTTATTTAATACGTGCAGAGTTTAAAATACCCTTATTTAAGTTTGAAGAAATTAACGAAGAAATCAAATATTAGGATTATGATAAGATAGATTAAACATCAAACTAATAACAAATTTAAATGTCAAAATAGTTAATAAGATTAAAACTATTTAATAAAAAATTGGTAGAGTAATAATTAAATAATGTGGTAAGAGTAGAACTTAAAATTAAAAATCAAACTCTGTAGTTTGAAAAATTTCCTTGAGAACAAAATAACTTTCAAGCACACCTATATTTTCAATCTTTGATAATTTAGAACGTACAAATTCATGATACGCATCGAGACTTTCTAAATTAATTTTTAGGAAAAAATCTACCTTTCCTGCCATGTGGTAGCATTCTTGGACTTCCTTGAGCTCTTTAATTTGTCTATCGAATTTATCTATAAATCCCTCATTGTGATACCTTAATGAAACCATGCAGATGGCCGTAATAGGTTTTCGCAAAAGCTTCTTATCAAGTATCGCAACATACTTTTTTATGTATCCCTTATTTTCTAATCTTCTAATGCGCTCGTAAACTGGTGAAGTCGTTAGGTGCAATTCCTTGGCTATTTCTTTTGTGGTTTTCTTGGAATCCTTTTGGAGAATTCTAAGTATGTCCATGTCAACTGAATCTAAAGTTTCCATTTGAAGATAAATTTACTATAAAACAAAACAAATACGTTTTATAAAAGTAAATATTTCTTCATAATATAAAAATAAAAGTTTAATTAACTTATTTAATTTTGATTAAAAGGCAAAAAACCCTTAATAGTTAATTTATATGTAAATTTACACTTCTTGATTTTCGATGCTATGAAAAGAAAAAAAATACTAATTACAGGAGCAAGTGGACAATTGGGGTTCGTTTTAACCAAGGCTCTTCAATTTAAGTATGGAATTAAAAATATTATCGCTACAGACATAAATTTCCATTCTAGCTTGGAAGGCCATTTCGAGTTCTTGGATGTGACCGATTTGATAGCCCTGAAACAAATGGTGGTTGATTATAAAGTATCTCAAATCTATCATCTTGCAGCCATTCTCTCGGCTAAAGGAGAGAAAGATCCAATTAAAACTTGGGATATAAATATTAAAACTTTAACCAATGTCTTGGAGGTTTCTCGACTCAATAATGTGAAAAAAGTATTTTTCCCTAGTTCTATTGCTGTTTTTGGAAATAATATTTTAAGGATTAACACGCCTCAAAATTCAAATTTAAGTCCTTCTACCATGTATGGAGTGACAAAAGTAGCAGGAGAAAACTTGGCTAATTATTACTTTCAAAAATATGGTATTGATGTTCGGTCATTGCGTTATCCTGGTATAATTGGTCACCAATCGCTTCCAGGAGGTGGCACTACCGATTATGCTGTTGAAATTTATCATAAAGCGGTAAGAAATGAAAATTTTGAATGCTTTTTGGAGCCATTCACTATGTTACCCATGATATATATTGATGATGCTGTTAGGGCCACGATTGAACTTATGGAAGCTCCCTCTCAACAAATTTCAATTAGGACTTCGTATAATTTGGCTGGTATGAGTTTTAGTCCAAAAGATTTAGTTATGTCCATAAGAAAAAGCTATCCATATTTTCAGGTTAATTACAAACCTGACTTCAGACAGGAAATTGCCAATACGTGGCCTGTAAGTATTGATGACAGTAAAGCCGTGCAGGATTGGGATTGGCAGCCTGAATTCGACTTGAACAGGATGACAAAAGATATGATAGCGAATCTAAAAAAGCAATTATTAACAACTAAATGAGAAAGGATATGTACGGAGAAATAAAGAATGCTTTGATTAATGATATTGAAACAATGAAGTCCAATGGACTTTATAAAAATGAGAGAATAATTACATCCAAACAAGGGGCTTTAATTAACACCAACTCACAGGGGAAGTTTTAAATTTTTTTGCTAATAATTATATGGGATTAGCGGCCCATCCTACAGTATTGGAAGCTGGGATTGAAAAGCATTAAGTCCCATAGATTCGGCTTGTCTTCAGTTCATTTTATTTGTGGAACACAAGATATTCACAAAGAGTTCGAGAGGAGAACTGCCAAATTTCTTGGAATGGAAGATTGTATCTTATATGCGGCGGCCTTCGATGCCAATGGCGTCTTTTTGAGCCTTTACTTTCTGCTAAAGATGCAGTTATTTCCGATGAGCTTAATCACGCTTCAATAATCGATGGCATTAGACAAAAATTATGAGTACAGTCAGGAAGAACTTGACAATCATGCAAATCAATTAAATCCTAACAATGATGCTTATTGGTCATCAAAGGCGTAGTTAAACAAACCGTAGCATTAAATTGTTGCGGTTTTTTGTTTCGAAAATTAATTAAGAATAACGATATGTTTTTCGGAAAAAATTCGGCAAAAAAACAAAATAAAAAACTGTAAAACACGGTAAATTAACTAATTGTGGTTTAATCAAGTACACCACATTGACTTATTCTCGAACCAAACGATTAAATTGTTTGAAGATTTGTGGTTAAATGGAAACGGTTGATTATGATTGACATTCAAAACTTTGGCTCCCAAACAAAAGATTCAGCGTATACTGATTTGACCTCTCTTTTTCTCGTCTGGCGATGTCATTATGAAGTCTTTATTTAGATTGTTATTCTGGGGTATGTTGAATCATCTTAATATTTAAAATCTAATTGGTCTCCCCAAAAGTAGAGTTTTAAGGTTGCTTCTAAATATTTTAAAGATTTTGTATAACAAATTGTTTTCCTGCTTAATCGTTTTAAATGTGTCCTTAAGTTGAGGTTATTCCGTTCAATTCTATTTGTTTTATAATGGGTAAATTTGTGAATATCTTTCAGTTTATATACAAATTGCTGTACTTCGTTTTTTTACGTTTTTACGATAATAATTAGGCGTAGAATTACATTGTTATGTATTTACTGTAAGTTTATTTCTTAATCTTTGAAAAGGTTGTTCAATGATTAAATACATGAGAGCCGCCACAAGCAAAATTACAATCATCGAAACAAATCCATTTATAACTATTATAGTAGATTCTGACATTGCCATTTCTTTAAAATATGATGCAGCTTTTGGGAAGTACCAAAACATAAACATCTCATGAAATAAATAAGCTGAATATGAAACTTGAGCAATTGGATAAAATATTTTAAGAGATAAAAATGATTTTAAAGGTTTAATGGCAAAACCTTTAAAAAATAGAGATGTAAGAATCAAATAAGCTATTATATAACAAAATATTTCTCGATGTAATATTTCATACCAACTTCCAACTACTGGAGGGAAGTTTTCAAAAATAGAATTTTCTGTAATTGTCCATTGTCCTAAAGTAATACTTGATATTAAAATGAGAAGCACAAATGAAATAACGATTAGTACATTATTAAACTTTACGTATTCATTAAAATAATTAATAACATTATCACTCTTAAACACATAAAGATAGGATGCAATTACACCAGATAGTAATCCTCCATATCGCAAATGAGTATAAACATAATAATCCCAGAACCAAGTAAGATGTGCATCATCGATAAATGCACCTTCGAAAGGAATTTTAAAATCATGAACAATAACGGAATTATGATATTTTAATACAATCGGTATTATAGCTAGAATTATAAAAAACAATGTTTTTCTTTTGAATAGAGGAAAAATAAAGGCAATCAAAAATGGAATAATTATATAGAATTGTTCCTCAATAGCTAAAGACCAAGTCCATGGCATATATGAACCTGTAATGTAATTATTTATATACAATAAATTCGCCCAAGATAAGTGCCACGTATCAAGGACAGTCCCTTTTAGGAAATATACGCCAATAACCATAGCAAAAATGTAAACTGGTATAAGCCTGAAGAAACGTCTTATATAAAACTTTTTAAAATTTAGTTTAGAATTCTTTTTATATTCTTTAAACAGTATAGATCCAATTAGGAAACCACTAATCACAAAGAATAAATCTACTCCCAAATCTCCTCTTGAAATCCAGATTAAAAACTTATTTTTTACAACTTCTTGACTAGTTTCTAAAAATAAGTTGAGTTGAAAAAGCCATGAATGAAATATAATTACCCAAAGAATCGCAATTGCGCGAATTCCATCAATTACTTTAAAATTTTGTTTAGGGCGATTGAATAAATTTGATACGCTCATTATGGTTAGTGGTTGATTATTTGTCTAGTCCTGAAATATGGCTACAGGTTAAAAATTGATTTACGCTGTTTTTAAATATACCATATTTGGTGTTTTATAGTCTAAAGATACATGTAATCTAATTTGGTTGTATAGATTGATTGCACTTTTTGTTGCTCTTTTGGCGTGTTGTATGCTATCAAAGGTCTGGTCAAGATAAAACTCGTCTTTTAGGATGCCGTTTACACGTTCAGCAATAGCGTTTTCGTAGCAATGATTTTCTTCTGTCATACTAATTTTGATGTTGTTTCTCTTTAAAATTTGTGTGTATATATTGCTACAATATTGTATGCCTCTATCCGAGTGATGTATTAGGTTTTCTGTGTTTTTAGCTTGATATAATGCTTTTTTAAGAGCTCTGGTACAACCGCTAAGTTCAAGGCTATCACTAAGGTCGTAACCTATGATTTTTCTAGAATACATGTCAGTTATAAGGGCCAAGTAGCAAAATCCTTTTACAGTTCTGATGTATGTAATATCCGATACCCAAACCTGATTAGGTCTATTAACAAGTACATCTTTTATGATGTTTTTATGTTTGTAAAACCTATGAAAAGAATTGGTAGTTCTGTAGCTGGGTTTCTTTCTGGTTATAAGCATATTGTGTTTTCTAAGAATGTTGAAAAGCGTGTCTCTGCCTACTTTAAGGTTTGCTTTATCAAACTCATTTTTTAAAGATATTTTGAGTTTACGTACGCCTTCTCTAGGCAAGGACCTGCGCTTTTGGTTCACAATTTGAATGATCTGTTGTTCAAGTTTTAAACGTTTGTCAGCTCTATATTTATACTTGTAGTACGCATCACGTTTAAGCCCGAAAGCCATACAAATAGTGGTTAAAGACGCAAATCCTTTAGCTTTGTCTTTGGTTTTACTTAGCGCTCTATATTTAGCTTTTTTTTTAGTTCTGCAACAGATTTATAGCCAAGATCTTCGGCAGCAACTTCCAGGTATGAATCTTGAATCATTGCATCTAGATCTTTCTTTAACAACAATTTTTTTAGTTGTTCAATCTCTTTTTGAAGTTCTTTAATGCGTGTTATTTCGTCTTTGGTTTTCACAGTTATTCTAGTGTTCATAAGGTCTTTACGGTTGTACTTTCTTATCCATTCATTAATGGTAGTTGGTGCAATACCGTAGGCTTTCCCTAGTTGATATTTGTTTAGTTTTCCTGTTGTAAGTTCGTCTAAAATTTTCAGTTTAAAAGGTTCTGAATACCGTCTGATTACTTTGTCATTTTTGTACATAATGTTTGAAATTATGTAGCCTTTATTCAGGACGGGTCAATTTTACGCCTAACGTGTTTGTATAAGATTAGTTGCGTGGTTTGAGCACTAAATTTAGCAAATACAAACCGAATAGAAAATCCGCGAGGATTTTCGTAAGTAAACCAAAACTAGCAATAAATTATATACGGTGTGCCTGTTGCATAATACTCAAATATACTTCAAAATTTTAAGATTTGCCTGAAAGTTCTTATTTTTAGGAATGCAAGGCAAACAGAATTATCAAGAGAAATTATTCAACAATTTTCAGTTAAGTGTTCGTGTTCTAGAACACAATTTATACCGTCGTTTAAAGGGCGTTTTACCATTAGACTTTCTGTATAAAGAAACCAAAAGCTATTATGGCAGCAGTGGCCAAAAGAGCATTGATCCCGTGGTGTTCTTTAAGTTGTGTCTGGTAGGGTATTTAGAGAATATTACCAATGACCGTAAACTTATAGAGCATTGCCGCATGCGTTTGGATATTCTGTATTTTTAGGTTATGATATTGATGAAGAACTGCCTTGGCACTCGGCCATCATTCGTACACGCGTGCTATTCCCTGAGTCTGTTTTTGAAGATGTGTTCACCAAAGTTTTTGAGCTGTGTGTATCGGCAGGTATGGTTAGTGGCCATACCCAAGCCATCGATAGTGCTCCTGTAAAAGCCAAGCGCCAAAGTGCAGTAGAACCTGTTTTTGGAACACTCACGCAGTTTTGGGACTTAGAAAAGTCAATACCATAGGTATAAAGCAAGCTAATAAGTGTATGCAGCTATCCGCGATTACTTACAATCTTAAAAAGTACCTGAAATTTATAGAAGAACACAGTAAAAGTGGGGCGGCAAGCCTGTCTAATGTTCGTTTTGCTTTTAAAGCTATACTACCATACATTTTACATCCTTTAAAGCCTCATAATTTTAGGGGCCAAGCATTTACACCTAAAATAAAAGCCCTTAAAAGGGCTTATTTGTATCTCGTTTTTAAAAATTAAGGGCTTGTTCAACGGCTACCATTGTTGGCAATAGTTTTCTTTTTAAACACATATCAAAAACTAATTTTATATATTAGTTCAAAAATAAAAACAAAAAAATGAAGTGCTTTTTAAAAATACTATTTATGACTCTTTTATGTTCAAGTGTAACAGCTCAAGACATAAAAAATACGTTAGGTGCCAATGGTAACTTCGTAGTTGAAGATGAAAACAATGTTAGCCTATTAAATGTTTCAAGCTTGGACGGAAGTATAACCTCTTCTAATTTAGCTGGAACAGGCAATAATTATTTGTCGGTAGATTCATCAGGGAATTTCATTAGAAGTAGCGGTAGTTTGGAATTATCTGTAAATGTGATTTCTTCAAGTACTTATTCAGCTTTATCATCAGACTATACATTAATTACTTTGACTGATACTACAATAACAATGCCGGATGCGGCTAATTCCATTGGTCGTGTTTTGGTGATTAAAAATCCGCAAAATCAGTCAATAGTTAATATTACGTCCACCGATCCTAATGATAGATTTGATGGTGCATTGGGTGTACAACTTAATAATAGTTGGGAATTTGTAATAATTCAAGCAGTTACAACCCAAGCTTGGGTTATTATTGGAGGAAACGGTTACGTTTTAACTAATTAATTATTTTAATTCTTAATTAATTTCTAAGTTCAATTAATAAGTGCAACACGAATATTTAAAATAGATGGGGCTAGCCCCATCTATTTTAGGCTCAATATTTATATTCGTTTTGGATGAAACATTATAAACAATTGACCTTACCACAAAGGTATCAAATCTCTGCGTTATTAGATGCAGGAATAAGTATTACTCAAATAGCTAAAACAATAGGTTTTAATAAGAGTAGTATATCACGAGAATTAAAGAGGAATACACCAAGTAGAGGCCGAACATCTGGTAAATACTTGCCAGAACACGCCCATCAAAAGACAAATGACAGGCATTGTACCAAAACAAAGTCTATAGCGTTGACAGATCAGCTTAAAGAACGTATTGCTGGATTAATGGAATATGAGAAATGGAGCCCAGAACTCATAGCTAAAAGACTTGCTAAAGAAGCTGAAACCTGCGTGAGTCACGAGACTATTTATAAATGGATATGGACTGCAAAACATAGCAATCATAGAAAACACAAACGCTACAAGAACCTTTACAAACACCTACGCCATACAGGTAGAAGGCAAAAAAGGAACAATGTAAAGGATAAACGAGGTGCAATAACAGGGCGCGTAGGCATAGATAAACGTCCCCAGGTCGTAAACCAACGTTCTCGCATTGGAGATATAGAAGTAGATTTAATGATGGGAAGCAACCACAAATCAGCGTTATTAGTAATGACAGATAGAACAACATTGATAACTATGATAGAAAAACTGGGTAGTAAAAATGCAGATGAAGTCTATCAAAAAATGAGTAAAAGACTCACAAACTTTAACTCATCTTGGATAAAGACCATAACTTTTGATAATGGAAAAGAATTTGCACAACACAATAAAATAGCGAAAGACTTAAATGTAAAAACATACTTTACAAGACCATATACCTCTCAGGATAAAGGAACAGTAGAAAATAGAATAGGCGTTATAAGAAGGTTTTTTCCAAAGAAAACAGACCTTAGAGAAGTATCAATCAAAAGAATAAAAGAAGTTGAAAAATTACTAAATTACAGACCTATTAGAAAGTTTAATTATAATAACCCTATTGAAGTCCTAAATAATAAGTGTGTTGCACTTATGGGTTGAACTCAGCATTTATAAGTATTTGAATAATTAGAATTACTATCAGTTGTTTTAATAATGTATGTTCCAGAAAATAAATTACTTAAATCAATCACTTTTAAATTATTTTCAAATAGTAACTTTCCTTGAAGATTGTAGATTTGTATCAAAAGAGTTTTATTACTTTTAATATTAATAAATGATGAAGCAGGGTTAGGATATATAACTAAGTCATCCACTATTTTTTCATCATTCATATTTAGCGTAATACCAGGAGCAGATGCCGTCACTTTATCCATGTTAAGGTTATTAAAGATTCCATCATAGCTTACATTATTTAAAACTTGATTAACAATAGAAGGCTCATATTTAGTCCATATATTATTAGCCAAAACTTCAATGTTTAAATTAGCTTCATCGCCTCCATTAATTTCAGAATCTTGGTAGTTTAAGGAAATCATACCATTAAATCCGTTTAATGATTTTTCCATATTATAAACTCTAGCAATTGAAGTTTTTGCTTCAGATACAGTTACTTGGGAATCAGATATAGTAAGGATGTTGTCTGTTATTACGAAGGTTGAATTTGGACTAATTTCTAAACCAAATGCATTTAGGGAGCTTCCGTTATGCAAGGTAATACTTGCAGAATTAGAAATATAAATCTGTTGGCTAAAACATAATGAACTGAAAGTGTAGAGAAATAAAAGGATTTTCTTCATGGTTTTAGTTTTGTCAAGCTGCATTCAATGTTCTAACGCAACAAAGGTTGATTTTTTTTTGTATAATACTAAGCTACATTTTTTAGTTCAGAATCCATAATTTCTTTAGGCGTTTTATAACCTATAGTTTTACGAGGCCTATTATTAAGTTTATCTTAAATTTCATGAGTAATTTTTTATCACTTTGATTAAAATCTGTTCCTTTTGGAAGGTGTCTCCTAATAAGTCCATTGGTGTTTTCATTGGTTCCTCTTTCCCAAGAAGAGTATGGGAGAGCAAAGTAAATTTTCATGCCGGTGCTTTAAGTTATTTTTTCGTGTTTAGCCATTTCAATTCCATTATCGTAAGTCATAGACTTTTTAAAAATGTTATTTAGTTGATTTAGTTTTTTAGAAAACATTTCAGAGACTTCATCGGCTTTTTTAGAGTTAATTTTTAATTATTGTATATCTAGCTTTACGTTCTACAATGGTTCCAATGGCACTTTTATGGTTTTTACCAATGATTAAATCCCCTTCCCAATGACCAATTTCAATTCTATCTTCAATATACTTAGGTCTGTTGTCTATACAGACTTGGTTGATTATTTTACTGCCAGTTCCACGTCTTTTTTTAGGAGGCCTACGTCTTGTTTTTTTACGCACCAAATTTGGATAAGCTTTTTGTTTAAACTGGTCTGAGGTCTAGTATAAATGTGTCTGTAAATGGCTTCATGAGAAATAGACATAATAGGGTCATTAGGATAAAGTTCTTTAAGTCTTCCAGAAATTTGCTCTGGTGTCCACTCAGACAAAAGACCTTTATATACAAAATGTTTTAGAGGTTTATGTGTCCTGATTTTATCTATATTTCTTTTATTTAAGTAATCATCTTTAGCGCACTAATGAGATAAATGAGCGTCATATTTATGATTGGAATTAACAACTAATTTGTTTACTTCTCTTGAGATTGTTGATCTTTATCTATTGAACTGTTTAGCGATGTCAGCTTGGGATCTATTTTCATTTAAAAGTGTCTCAATTTGGACTCTTTCTTTTAGGCTAGGTCGTATATGCTTTTTTACTTCCATTATAACAAATCTATACATCTAGATTTGTTGCGTTAAGTTATTGAATAGATCAAATAAACCACGGACTCCTTCCAGGCGGTTTAGTCTATGAAATTAATCGTCGATTTGTCTTTACTAACTGTTAATGTAATGGATCTTCCTAGTGTCAAAGCCCTGTTGTCTTTATCATGACCTGCAGGCATATTAAACGCAATGGGGAAATGGTAATCTGATAAAACATCTATAATCAACTGCTCTATACTAGTGCCCCAAGGTGTGGTATTTCGTTTAATTTTTGTCATATCCCCAATAATGACACCTTTACAATTTTCAAAATATCCTGCCCGTTTTAAGCTTTGAAACATACGATCAATATGATACTTATATTCCCCGATTTCTTCAATAAACAGAATCTTTCCTGAGGTGTCTATACTGGTTTTTGAGCCCAACATGGTATGTAATATAGTTAAATTACCACCAACAAGTTGTCCTGTAACGGTTCCTGAGTTGTTATATTTTGAACCTTCGAGTTGGAAATTTGGCTGATTTCCAAAGAGAGCTGCCCTAAATGAACTAATAGTCTGTGGAATGGTTTCAGGTGCATCCTGAAGACTAGTGCACATCATTGCGTGCATAGATTGAATACCTAAATTATGAACGGCATTATGAATAGCTGTAATATCAGAGTAGCCTATAATCCATTTGGGGTGTTGTTTAAATAATGTCCAATCTAGTTTGTCTAAAATTCTTACAGCACCGTAACCACCGCGGGCACACCAAATAGCTTTGATGTTGCGCTGGTCAAGGGCCATTTGAAAGTCTTCACAGCGTTCATAATCGGTGCCTGCAAAATGATGATTTTGATTAAAAACATGGGTACCAACCACGGCTTGTAACCCCCAGCTTTGCAACAAAGTTTTAGCATGTTCAATTTCAGCGGTACGGTTTTTTAAAATCCCTGAAGGTGCTACAATCATGACGGTATCCCCGACTTTTAAATAGGGTGGTTGTTTCAAGGTCATTGGTTTTATTTCGTTTGAATTTTGTGCCACACTACTTGGAATACTCAAAGAAAGAATGATACAAAATATGCTTAAAGTAATACGTATTTTAGACATAAGGTAAATGTACATTTTTTTCTAATACCATTTCCCACGAGGGTTTGCTGTAAAAGAAAATGATGATTTTTGTCTTTATATGAATGGGAAAAATAAAGCATAGCCTTAGCTACGGTTTCTTTTTATTATGATATAGAAAGAAAAAAGGGCGTTTTATTGCAGGAAATTCTCGAGGGAAATGGTATCATTGCCTGCTTAAATGATTACTTTTGTGGCTTTCAAATAAAAAACGCATCATAGGCGTTTCACAAGATATAATAGAAGTTTAGAGATGAGTAATCCAAAAAGATATACCGTTACTACGGCATTACCTTATACCAATGGACCTATTCACATTGGTCATTTAGCAGGTGTTTATGTGCCCGCCGATATTTATGTACGTTATTTAAGATTAACTGGAAATGATGTGGCTTTTATTGGAGGAAGTGATGAGCATGGTGTACCCATTACTATAAAGGCAAAAAATGAAGGTGTTTCGCCGCAAGATATTGTTGATAAATATCATGCCATTATCAAGCAATCTTTTGAAGAATTTGGAATTACTTATGATAATTATTCCCGTACTTCGGCGCCTATTCATCATGAAACGGCTTCATCGTTTTTTAAAACCTTGTATGATAAAGGCGAATTTATTGAAGAATCTACAGAGCAATTATACGATGAAAAAGCGAGTCAGTTTTTAGCTGATCGTTTTGTAATAGGAACCTGTCCTAAATGCGGAAATGAAGAAAGTTATGGGGATCAATGTGAAAACTGTGGCACGAGCCATAATGCTACCGATTTGATTAATCCGAAATCGGCATTAACTGGAAATACACCCACTTTAAAACAAACCAAACATTGGTTTTTGCCATTAGATAGACATGAAGCTTTTCTTAAAGAATGGATTCTTGAAGGGCATAAAAAAGATTGGAAACCTAACGTGTATGGTCAGGTAAAATCATGGATTGATGATGGATTACGTCCAAGAGCGGTAACCCGCGATTTAGATTGGGGTATTCCTGTACCTGTTGAAGGCGGTGAAGGTAAAGTGCTTTACGTGTGGTTTGATGCACCTATTGGTTACATTTCATCTACCAAAGAATGGGCACAAAGAGAAGGTAAAGATTGGGAACTGTATTGGAAAGATAAAGACACTAAATTGGTGCATTTTATAGGAAAAGATAATATTGTATTTCACTGTATCATCTTCCCATCTATGTTGAAGGCAGAAGGCAGCTATATCATGCCAAATAACGTACCTGCCAATGAGTTTTTAAATTTAGAAGGCAATAAATTATCAACATCTAAAAACTGGGCAGTTTGGTTGCCTGAATATTTAAAAGATTTTCCTGGGCAGCAAGATGTTTTACGCTATGTACTTACGGCCAATGCTCCAGAAACAAAAGATAACGATTTTACTTGGAAAGATTTTCAAGCCAGAAACAATAATGAGTTAGTAGCTATTTTTGGAAACTTCATAAATCGTGTTGTGGTGCTAACCAATAAGTATTATGATGGTGTTGTGCCAACACCTTCAGAGTTTACCCAAGAAGATACAGATGCTTTAGCTGCGGTTAAAGCCTATCCAAATGTGATTGCAAGCTCCATAGAGCGCTACCGTTTTAGGGAAGCGGGTCAAGAACTAATGAATTTAGCTCGATTGGGTAATAAATATTTGGCAGATGCTGAGCCTTGGAAAATGGTTAAAGTAGATGAAGACCGTACAAAAACTATTATGTATGTAGCACTCCAAATAGCTTCAGCTTTAGCCACATTGAGTGAACCATTTTTACCGTTTACTTCAATCAAACTTAAAAGAATTTTGGCCTATCAAGACAATAGCTGGAATGATATTTCTGAAAAAAGCGTGTTACTGCCTACAGGTCATCACATAGGAAAAGCAGAATTGCTATTCACTAAAATTGAAGATGCTACCATTCAAGCGCAATTAGATAAATTAGAGGCGAGTAAGAAAGCAAATGAAGCGGCTAATAAAGCGTTAGAACCTCAAAAAGATCCCATTACGTTTGAAGATTTTACCAAATTAGATATTCGTGTAGGCACCATTATTGGAGCCGAAAAAATGCCAAAAGCAAAAAAACTTTTAGTACTAAAGGTTGATACGGGACTTGATGTTCGTACTATAGTGTCTGGTATTGCTGAAAGTTTCACCGCTGAAGAAGTAGTGGGTAAAAAAGTAACTGTTTTGGTTAATTTGGCGCCCAGATCTTTGCGCGGCGTTGAAAGTCAGGGGATGATTTTAATGACCGAAAACACCGATGGTAAATTAGTTTTCGTCAATCCTGATGATACAAATGTAGCTAACGGATTGCCAATAAGTTAACGCATTTTATGTTTTACTTACGTTGTGTTAGTTAAGGTTTTTCAAGATTAGTAACCTTAATGAAGATTGTTAAGTCTTTGTTAAGGTGTAAACCAAGCTTGCATTCTTTTCGTAATTATTAAAGAATTAACGGACAAAAAAAGGTGACCTTCTATTAACGAAGGTGTCCTATTTATTGATTAATTTTAACTAACAAAAAACAACGTTTTATGAAAAAAATAATAATGCTATGCATGACCATAAGTCTGTTAGCTTGTGGTGGCTCAAAAACTGTAAGGACTTCAAAAAAAGTCATTAAAGGAAATTGGAATTTAAGTTCTATTACTTACAGTAAAGCAGGAACTTATAATGTTACATTGCTCAATGATGAAAATAAAGACTGTTTTGAAAACAGTACTTGGCAATTTATTCCAAACAACAATACAGGTATATATACCATAAACGGTGTAGGCTGTAGTAGTGGAGAGCGTCATTTTATTTTTACTATTGATGAGGTGGATGAAACTACAGGACTTTATGATTTTCTATTAAAACCAACCGATGCTAAAGGTAAATCTGATACCAATCGTGGATTCCGATTAAGGCTGGCAGCACTGTCAGATACTTCTATGCAATGGAAACAAACCGTTTCTGTGGATGGCTCACCGTTTGTGATTACCATGAATTTTACAAAACTGTAAAAAAGTATTTAGGAATTCAAAATAGAATATTCTCAAATTTTAAATTTATAACAACTATGAAAATATATATTAAAAAAATTTCAATGGTATTATTTAGCTTGATGATAACCGTTTCTTTGGTGAATTGTAAATCGGTTCAAAATGCTAATAATAAACAAAAAGGAGCTGTTATTGGAGCTACTGGGGGAGCTATTTTAGGAGCTATTATTGGTAATAATGTTGGGAAAGGTGGTAATGGCGAGTTAGGTGCTGTTATTGGAGGTGTCATTGGTGGAGGTGCTGGCGTGCTTATTGGAGATAAAATGGATAAGCAGGCACAAAAAATTGAAGAGGAAGTACCAGGTGCACAAGTAGAGCGTGTAGACCAAGGTATTGTTGTAACCTTTGAAGACGGTAGTGGTGTGTATTTCGCTACGAATAAATACAATATTAATACGGCTTCTCAAACCACGTTAAATAAGTTGATTGGTATTTTTAAAGAAAATACTGACACGAATATTTTAGTTGTGGGGCATACCGATAGTACAGGCGATGCGGATTATAATATGACATTGTCAAAAAACAGGGCTTATGCCGTGACTAATTATTTAAAACAAAATGGTATAAGTTCGGGTAGACTTGCTACAAACTGGTTTGGAGAAACTAAACCACTATATGATAATTCAACAGTTGAAGGAAGAGCTAAGAACCGTCGTGTAAATATTGTTATTGTGCCTAATGAAGATATGGTAGAAGCGGCCAAAAAAGAGGCTGGAAATTAGATTTAAGTCTGATTTAAAAAGAAATATTTTAAAGTCCTGCTTTTTAATTAAAGCAGGATTTTTTTTGAAAAAAGTAAAAGTATCTTGTAAAGTAAACTCAAAAAGATAGACAGATTAGCCATGCAGAAAATGTTTACCGAGTTTTCGACCAACGCTATTTTAAAAATAGGAAACGAATCGCTTTTAGAAAGTTATAAAGAAGCGAAACAACCAGATTTATTTACGTTTATTCGAACCAATGAGATTGAAGCTGAGATTATTGTTGACAGTAAACCATATACCATCAAGCCCAATAGCCTTTTAACCTTAACAACCGTTCAGTTTTTTCAGTTTGTACAGGGTGTTGATTTGGTGGTGTATCAATTCAACAGAGAGTTTTATTGTATAAAAGATCACGATCATGAGGTAAGTTGTGCTGGCTTGCTGTTTTTTGGTCATGTGCATATTCCAATTATAGATTTAACAGACGAAGAACAGCATAAATTCAACATATTGAATGAAGTGTTTTTAGATGAGTTAGAAACTAAAGATAATATTCAAGCCGAAATGCTTCGTATGCTTATGGCGCGTTTTATCATTATTAGCACACGTTTACTTAAATCGAAAGAAGGTTATGTTGAAACAGCTCAAACATCAAAAGTTGATTTGTTACGTGAATTTAATCTATTGGTTGAAGCACATTTTAAAGAAGCGCATAGGGTAGCGTTTTATGCAGAAAAGTTATTCAAGTCGCCAAAAACCTTATCTAATACTTTTGCAAAGTTAAATACCAGTCCGCTTCAAATTATTCATGAGCGTATCATGTTGGAAGCCAAACGTCTTTTAATATATACTACTAAAACGACTAAAGAAATAGCTTATGAAGTTGGTTTTGATGACGCTTCACATTTAAGCCGTTTATTCAAAAAACAAACGGGTTTATCGCCTTCAGATTTTAAAAAACAGCTTCAAAACTTCCGTTAGGGAAAAATTGACAATCAGTCAGGAAGTCTAGTCATTTTATCGCCTCTACTTATTATTCATCTTTGTACGGTATAATAAAAACAACAAAGGCATGAATATAAAACACACATCCATCTTCAATTTGATTGAAATATTTAGAGGCAAACAATCAAAATTAGTAAACACTATTAGTCCAGAAACACATTGTGAGCAACGTTGTATTCATGATTTTTATTGTGATGCAGAAAGGCCTTATGTGTCTTTTTAAATTCTTTTTGAAATTTAAAAGGGAAAAATAGACAATCTAAAAGGAAATTTAAACATGGTATAGCAAACAGAAGCCTTGCAATTTTGTACCAAGAAAATTAATAATCAAACATTTAAAAAAATTAATATTATGAGCACATTTAATGTACCAACAAGAGCAGAAGTAAGTGAAAATAATCAAGCCATTTTCGATAACTTAGAAAAAGCCATAGGATTCGTTCCTAATTTATATGCTACCTACGCACATAGTGAAACAGCCTTAGAAAATTATTTAAACTTCGCTAATGCTAAAACATCATTATCGGCAAAAGAAAAAGAAGTTGTAAACTTAGCGGTAAGTCAAGTTAACAATTGTATTTATTGTTTATCAGCACACACGGCCATTGGAAAAATGAATGGTTTTAGAGATGAACAAATTTTAGAGCTAAGAGCAGGAAAAGCTTCATTTAACAACAAACTAAATGCTTTAGCGCAATTAGCTAAAAACATCACAGAAAATAGAGGAAGAACTGATGCAGATGTCTTAGAAAATTTCTTTAGTGCAGGTTATACAAAAGCCAATTTAATAGATGTAATTTCTCAAGTAGGTGATAAAACCATCTCAAACTACATACACAGCACGACTCAAATTCCAGTAGATTTCCCAGAAGTAGCACCCTTAATTTTAGAAACTGTTTAGATATTAAAACAAACCGAGTTTATTAGGTTGTGAAAAGGTTATTCATCAATGATGGAATAACCTTTTTTTATGAAGGTTTTTGCAAAGGACACAACAAAATCTTTAACTTTACGTAAAAACAACGATTATGTTATCAAAAACAATAGAAGAAGCTTTAAATAAGCAGATAAGAATAGAAGCCGAGTCGTCTCAAATTTATTTGGCAATGGCGTGTTGGGCTGAAGTTAAAGGGTTAGAAGGTGTTGCTGGTTTTATGTATGCGCAGTCTGATGAAGAGCGTGAGCACATGCTTAAATTAGTAAAATTTGTTAATGAGCGTGGAGGGCATGCTAAAATTTCGCAGTTGTCTGAGCCTAATGTCACATTTGAATCGTTCAAAGAAATGTTCGAAAAACTTTATGATCATGAAGTGTTTGTATCTCAAAGCATCAATGAATTGGTGCACATTTCACTTCAAGAGAAAGATTATGCCACCCATAACTTTTTACAATGGTATGTGTCTGAACAGATAGAAGAAGAAGCCGTAGCACGAACGATTCTTGATAAGATTAAATTGATTGGTGATGACAAGGGTGGCCTTTATTTGTTTGATAGAGATATTGAAAATCTTACGGTTACCACAGCTGCTACAAATACCTCAGAATAAATTTTAACATTTAATCTTATTTAGATTTAATAAAAATAACATATTTTTGCCCGCAAGTTTATCAATGATACTATTCGGTGGGGAAAAAAAAGCAGAAAAAGGCAGTAAAGAAACTTAAAAAATTAGGGGTAGAACTTCCTGAAAAAGTAAAGTCTAGTTGCTGTAAAAAGTTTAAAAAAGGCGAAAACAAACGTTGTAAAAAATGTCCTTGTTTCGATTTAATTAAAAAAGTGGCTTAATTTTTTAAGATTAAATGACTTGTTGTAAAAAGACCTATTAGAAACCCATTTTCTAATAGGTCTTTTTGTTTTCATTATAAAATCCTTTATTTAGCACGACCATAACCCGTTTAAAACTTATGATTGATTATATTATTCAGCATACACAACTTCAAAAGGATGCTGTAAAAAATACCATTGCACTTTTAGAAGAAGATTGTACCATACCGTTTATTTCGCGATATCGAAAAGAACGTACTGGAAATTTAGATGAAGTTCAAATTGCAGATATTGTTAAGTATAAAGAACAATATGAAGCTTTAGAAAAGCGTAAAAAAGCAATTATAAAAACTCTGGAAGAACAAGGAGTTTTAAATTCTGAAATTGCACTAAAAATTACCGAAGCTGAAGATTTAAGAACGCTTGAAGATCTATACTTACCCTTTAAAAAAAGCCGAAAAACAAAAGCTGAAAAAGCACGACAAAATGGTTTAGAACCGTTGGCAAAAATCATTATGAGTCAAAATGCTAACGATGTGGAGTCTTTGGCTTTTAAATATGTTAAAGGTGATGTGGTATCTGCTGAAGATGCTTTAGAAGGTGCCAGACATATTATTGCAGAGTGGATTAACGAGCGTACCGATATTAGAAACAATTTGCGTTATCAATTAGAACGTTTTGCTTTAATTGAAACTAAAGTTATAAAAACAAAGCAAGATGATGAAGCTGCACAAAAGTTTAGAGATTATTTTGATTGGCAGGAAAGCTTAAGTCGTATACCATCTCACCGTTTGTTAGCGATTTTAAGGGCTGAAAAAGAAGAGCTTATCCGTGTGAAAATTACTATTGATGATGTGCGTGCTCTAGATAAAATAGAACAACGCATCATCCGTTCGCATAACGATTGCGCCAACCATATTGAAATTGCTATTAAAGACGCGTATAAGCGTTTATTATTACCGTCTTTAAGTAATGAAGCACTTCAAATAGCAAAAGAAAAAGCAGATGATGCAGCAATTACTGTCTTTGCTAAAAATTTAAAGCAACTGTTATTGGGTTCTCCACTGGGTGAAAAACGTGTTATGGGAATAGATCCAGGATTCCGAACAGGGTGTAAAGTGGTGTGTTTAGATGCTCAAGGACAATTAAAGTACAATGAGACTATTTTTCCGCATCCACCAAAAAATGATAGTGTTGGTGCTATGAAGAAGATAAGTTCTTTGGCCGATGCTTATAAAATTGAAGCTATTGCCATTGGAAATGGTACAGCATCAAGAGAAACCGAAGCACTAATTCGGAAAGTGCATTTTAAAAATGACATTCAAGTTTTTGTGGTGAGTGAAGCTGGTGCGAGTATTTATTCAGCATCTAAAATTGCAAGAGAAGAATTTCCCAATTACGATGTTACGGTTCGAGGATCAGTTTCAATAGGGAGACGTTTACAAGATCCTTTGGCCGAGCTGGTTAAAATTGATGCAAAATCGATTGGAGTAGGACAGTATCAGCATGATGTTGATCAAAATAAGCTTCAAAAGCAACTGGATATTGTTGTAGAAAACTGTGTAAATGCAGTAGGTGTAAACATTAATACTGCGAGTAAATCGTTGTTAAGTTACGTGTCTGGAATTGGACCAAAATTAGCTGAAAATATTTTTAATTTTAGAAGTGAAAATGGCCCGTTTAATTCTAGAGAAGCCATAAAAAAAGTACCCCGATTGGGTGGTAAAGCTTTTGAACAAGGGGCTGCTTTTTTAAGAATAAAATCGGCTAAAAACCCTTTAGATGATTCTTCCGTACATCCAGAAAGTTATGCTATAGTTGAGCAAATGGCTAAAGATTTGGGAAAATCGGTGCACGAGCTTATAGGGAATAAAATGCTGCTTCAAAGAATCAATTTAAAAAACTACTGTACAGATACCGTTGGTGTTTTAACTTTAAAAGATATTATACAAGAGTTAGAAAAGCCTGGGCTAGATATTCGAGAGCAAGCTAAGGTATTTACCTTTAATCAAAACATTAAAACGATAGAGGATTTAAGAGAAGGGCAACTATTACCAGGAATAGTTAATAACATTACTAATTTTGGTTGTTTTGTTGATGTGGGAATTAAAGAAAGCGGATTAATTCACGTTTCTAATTTATCGGATAGTTTTGTGAAAGATGTTAACGAACATGTGCATTTACACCAACAGGTTATTGTAAAGGTTTTAGACGTAGATATTCCTAGAAAACGTATTCAATTAAAGTTGCATAAATAACAACAAGCCATAGAGACTCTCTTATACTAGAGCAGCTATGGCTTTTCTGTTTCATAGAAATTTTAAGCAAGACTATACTGCTTATTTACAGCGTTTAAACGATTTAAGGCTACGTCTTTTATTTCTGGAATAACGGTTTTTAGTAGGTAAGGCGGGTAAGCCGAATCAATGTCTTTGCGCATTTCGTTATATAAAGATTTCATGTAAGTGGTATGAATCATAGTGCCTACATTTAATTTAGCGACTCCCATTTGGATAGATTTTTGAATGTCTTCGTCAGGGATTCCAGTGCCTCCATGAAGTACTAAAGGCACAGCAACAGCATCTGCAATCTCAGCTAATCTGTCAAAATGAATTTTGGGTGCTTTTGGAGTAAAACCATGGGCTGTACCAATACCAACAGCTAGTATGTGCGGTTGGGCTTCTTCTACAATAGCTTTTACATCATTAACGCTGGCTAGGAAATCCTTGTCTGATTTTACCACAACGTCTCTGCCCATAATCTTTCCAATTTCGGCTTCAACCATAACACCAGCAGATTCAGCATATTTCACCACTTCTTTGGTCATAGCAATATTCTCTTTTAAACTTCTTTGAGAACCATCAATCATAACCGAATCATAGCCATCATCAATAGCCTGTTTACACATAGTTATAGAGGTACTGTGATCAAGGTGCAAATAAATAGGTTGCTTGGTATTGGCTTGAATACCTTCAACCATTTTTTTACACAGGAAGCTAGAATTTAGCTCCACTACTGGTGGATAGGTCATGGCCATAACAGGGGATAGTGCTTCATCGGCAGCAAGGGCAATAGCTTTTAAATCGTAAATATCATTTATGTTAAACCCGATTAAGCATTTTTGCTCATTTCTATAAGTTTTTACTAATTCTATTAAGTCTTTTTTTTGCATGACTTCATTGTTTTGAGTGGTGTTAATAGTTTAAGTTTTTTTGAATACTTCTTCCATATAGTTTGGCTTCAGAAAAATCTAAATCATTGACTTCTGTCCAATGATTAAACTCTTTTAAGTCTTCTTGAAAATGACCACGACCAACAATCCAATGATGATCTAGTCCGTTGTTCAGTATGGTGCTTACTACAGCGGAAGCTTGAATGTTTTTAGTTTTTACCTCGCCATAAGCCCCTCTAAATTGTAGTGGAGAATCAATAATATCTCCTTCAAAAGAGAGCATGCTTGATGCATGAGGGTATTGGTATTTGGCTATAGTTACAGGGCCTTTTTCTAGCAAAAATTCTAGAAGCATACCATATGATTGTGCTTCATCAAAATTATCGAGAATGCTATGGTTCCTTACCTCATAGGTGCTGTTTGTTCGTAATAATCTGGTGGGAGATCCGCCACAGTGCCACATGCCTAATGTGTTGTTTTTGTGATCTAAAATAGACATATCCATGAGTGTGGGTAGTGCTTTGCCATTTGAAATTTCGTTCATGATAACCATTGTAATTAACCCACCCATATCAGATTCGTCAGCAACAGGGATGCCTAAATCCTGAACTAATGCACCAGCGCCATCTCCTGAAATTTGATAATTGTCAAATAACTCTGGCCAGTTTTTTAAAGCCACGCCAGCATAGTTCTCTAAGCGGGCATAATCTGCAATGGCTAAGCTAAGACGAACAGAAAGCATTAATTCACGTTTGCTAACTTGGCTATCATGGCATTTTTCATTATGAATTAATTTATAAACGATAGGTTCAATATCACCATCTTCAAATTTTTCGGCATGTTTCCAAATGGTTTCTAAATCAATGCGTTCAATGCCTATTCCAAAGTGTTTAGAAATAGATAGTTCATTGAGTTCACAGTCATAGAATCCTGGTACACGCATGCCGCCAATCATAAGCAGTTTACTGTGTTCTAATTTCTTTTTCGCTATTACCACCCTTAAAAATTGAGATAATGCGTTGTTCAATTCCTTGGATTGGGCAGTTCCAAATACCCATGAATATTTAACCTCAAGGGTATTTAAAATATTTAGAAGAAAATTTTGACCACATAATCTGTTGGCAGTGAGCCTCCCGCCTGTAACTTCGTCGTGAGACCAACTTAGTAAAGGAGTTTTATGCACACGTAACCAATTTCCCAGAGCTAAAGCCAAATCTCCTGAGATATAAGATGCTTGATAAATAATGATTCCCGCGAGTTCATGTTTTTTATAGCTGTTGAGTGCTTTAAGCAGCTCATCTTTCGTTTGAAGTGGTGTTTCAGGTGCTAACAATGTAGTACTGCCTACAATATCTTGACATTTATTTAGGGCCTGTTTGTATGACTTTTTTGCTAGTTCCCAGTCAAAATGCATCTCTAACCCAATGCCTATTAACCCTATTTTTACTGGTTTTGATTTAGGTTTGTAGCTTATTAATTGTTCCATTTCATGAGCTACAATACCTTGTCTTTCTGAAAAATCAGTTTTGCTTGTGTCACCTGAACTAAAATGATTTACATGTTGTGTGTTTAAAATATCTGCTAACATAATGTTGTGTTTTTTTGTATAACGTTTTCAACCTCTTCGGCACTAGGAAAATAACTTCTACCGCCAAAATGTTGCGCAATTATAGCGGCATAAGCTGAGGCAAATTGTAAGCGGTCTATCAATGTTTTCTTTTCTAGTAGGGCAATGGCATAAGCCGCATGAAAAGCATCGCCACACCCTGTAGTGTCAACTACCGTTGTAGGAAATGCGGGTTGATGAATAACGTTACCATGTTGCCATGCCCAGCAACCATGTGCCCCATCGGTAACAACTATTTGGCCGTCGGTTAATGAGCTTAAGGCCATTAAACAGTCTTGTGGTTTATTTAATTGGGTTATATGCTTTGCTCCTTCAAGGGGCAGTATAATATGACTGCCTAGTTTAATCATTTGTTTTAAATCATTGATGTTACCTGTTTCAATGTCTAAAACAGAAGGGATATTATATTTGTTTGCAAGTTTTAGGAGTTCTATGTTTCCTTGAATGTCATATCCATCTACAAGAAGCAGTTTTTTTTCTTTAATCCAGTCTTCGTTAATGTCTTTAACTGAAAGGGGGCTATAACCCTGTAATGAGTAAAAAACGGTTCGCTCACCATTATTTTCGTCAACTTCAACCACGGCAATTGCTGGTTGAAAATGGGTTTTATTCAGCATTAATTTAGTATTAACATTATAGCGCTCCAGCTCTTGATTAGCAATCTTGCTTAGGGTATTATTGGCCTTGTAGCCCACAAATCCTGTTTTTATACCCCATTGAGCTATAAAACAAGCGGCATTACCAGCAGGAGCACCTCCTTGTATTATTATTTTGGGTATTTCATGTTTTTCTCCTTTTTTAAAATGTGTAGGAACTTCCGCGAGAATATCAACTACCAACATGCCCGATACCAGTACATCCATTGCTTTTAAGGCTTTATAAATATTACAGGTGTAAAATTACATCACAGTTTAGGGTTTGATTAAATCCCTAATTAGTCAAAACATGTACTATTTTGTCTTTATTTAATATATTTGTTTGTGTATTATGAAAATTAGAACATAATGAAAGCCATTTTTGAACCCATTTCAAATGATTTAAATCAATCTTTTCATTATGATATTTTTGAGAAGGATGATTTTGAAACGCCTTGGCATTTTCACCCAGAGTTTGAATTGACATTTATTTGTGAGAGTTCGGGTATAAGAAGCGTTGGTAATTCTATACAGAGTTATTATCCTGAAGAATTAGTGTTATTAGGCTCTAATTTACCACATTGCTGGAAAAGTAATAGCACTAAGAAACATTTAGCAAAATCTGTTTTTATACAGTTTAATAAAGATTTACTTGGAGAAGGGTGGATGAATAAAATAGAGTTTCAGCATATTAAGAAATTGTTGAAGCATAGTGAAAATGGACTTCTTTTTAATACAACCATAGCTAAGAAAGTTGGTAAACAATTGCTAGAGATGCAGGAGTTGCCACCTATGTATAAATTGTTAAATACCGTGGAAATTCTGCATAGATTATCTTTTGAACGTTTTGAAACACTTAGTTTGGGTGGCCATTTTGAAACCAATGTAAAAACTTCATTGAGAATCCAGAAAATTATGAAGTTTGTAGAATCAAATTATCAATTAAAAATAAACTCTCAACAACTAAGTGCATTAGTTTTTATGACGCCAGTTTCGTTTTCTAAATTTTTTAAAAAGTCATTTAATAAAACCTTTACCCAATATTTAAACGAATATAGAATCAGTAAAGCATGTGAATTATTGAGAGCCTCCAATGATTCTATAGAGCAGATTGCCTTTGAGACGGGGTATGTTAATCTTTCTTTTTTTCACCGTCAGTTTAAGGCTATAACCAGATTTACTCCAGCACAATATAGAATGAATTTTTAAAATGATTATATAATAATCGAAATAAGAGGCTTAGTAAGCTCATCATATAACAAAAGCCTTGATTAAATCGCTATAACCAAGGCTTTGCATCTAATTCAAAAAAAACTAACTACTATTTACTATTCTAATTCCATTTTAAATACGTTTGCCAAATCGTTAAGTTCAACATTTGGTACTATAAATTTATATGTTCTTTCGGTTTTTTCCCATTTAACTTCTTGCCCAGATTTTAACTCTACAATACGTTTTACAGGAGAAGCAGGGCCATAACCAATGTTATTTAATTTTCCAAGAGAAACTTCTGTACCAGGTTCCGGCTTACCTAATAAGAATACATAAAGTGCTTTTTTGTCTTTTGAAGTGGTGTATCTTACATCCTCTGCAGTATACTCAACTTTTGCAGACTGCCCGCCATGTGCTCCATCAGCGGCTTTGGCATGCCCGAAGCCATATATATGAAATGGTCTAGTACCATAAACAGATTCACCATAAACGTCAAGCCAACCTCCAACTTGGGTTAAAAGGTCTCTTTGTTCTTGATTTATAGTGCCATCTGCCATTGGAGATATATTTAATAAAACCACACCATTTTTACTCCAAACATCAATCATGTTTCTAAGTAAAATTTGTGGTGTTTTGTAAACTTGTCCTTTAGTATAGCACCAACTTCCTTTGTCACTTACAGTAATATCTGTCATCCATACGGTTTCAGAGACGTCTTTCTTACCGCCTTGTTCAATATCTAAAACACTCATAGATTTAGGTAAATCATCATGTTTAGCAACCAGTACAGTTTCTTGATTGGTTTTTAAGGCATGATTAAAATAATGAGCGGCCATTTCCTGAATTTTATCTTCAGCAACATGATTAAGCCATACGTCATACCATAACATATCTGGTGAGTATTTGTCAACTACCTCATTAACTTGGTCTAACCAATATTGGTCAAATTCCGCTTGAGGTAAATTACCATAGAACTTTTTTAAATCGGGGTCTTCAGATGATGTAGGGTATTTTGGGTTGTAAGCAAAATGGCTGTTATAGGTATCCCATTTTGTAGAATCACCTTCATGTCTTTGTCTTAATCTAGCATGATGAAACGAAGTCATGGTTTTAAGACCACGTTTTTCTATGGCCTTTAAAATATCTCCCGTAATATCTTTTTTAGGTCCCATAGCTGCTGCATTCCAGGGGTTTATGTCGCTATCCCACATAGCAAAACCATCGTGGTGTTGTGCCACTGGGCCTGCAAATTTCGCTCCAGCTGTTTTAAAGAGCTCAGCCCAGTCTTCAGCATCAAATTTTTCAGCCTTAAATAGAGGAATAAAATCATGATACCCAAATTCTTCTAATGGACCATAATTTTCTTCATGATATTTAGCAAAATCAGGTTTCTCGTTTCTATATAAAAAATAAGGATACCATTCAGTACCATACGCAGGAACACTATACAATCCCCAATGGAAATAAATGCCAAATTTAGAATCTTGAAACCATTCTGGCGCCGCTGTGTGTTCTGCCAATGATTCCCAATTAGGCTCAAATGTTTTTGGGGTTTCAGCCTCGGGCTTTGATATGGTGTTATTGCATGACCAAAATAATAAGGCAACTAAAAGGTATTTAACTATATTATTCATTCAAAAAAAATTAATTATTTCTTCATTTTAATGATGTAAAGGTACAGGTAGTTATGTTTAAATAATATAACTATTGGTTAATATACAGCAACGTTTGATTTTTTTTGAATCAGAACGTGCAAAAACAGAAGATGTCAAGTTTATTTAAAGTTTTGATACAGCGTTTTGTGCGGTTCTCAGTTATGGTTTTAAAGCATAATCGCAAAAAAAAAAGCGAGCTTCAAATGAGAAGCTCGCTTTTGGTTATTTTCAAAATGAAATCTTTTTATTTATTCATGTTTTTTATTTGATCTTTGAATGTGTCAAGATCAACACCATTATTTACAAGTGTAAGTGCTTTATCCACTATATATTTCACATTTACGGCATGAAACCCTAAGCCGACACCAATTTTATTTAATAATTTATGCTCAGAGTCTCCTTTTATTTGGTCTACATGAACCATTCTTACCAAATCATAAAGACGCTCTAAACGTAGGTCATATTCAACGGGAGGGTTGATTGGGTGTGTTTTGTAGTTTTTTAAAATGTCCTTATACTGTGCTTCACTAATATCTAGGTTGTGAGCCAAACGATCTAAAAACGCTTGTTCTTCAGGGGTAATAATGCCATCATCCATGGCTACACGCACTATAGCAGCAAAATGTCCTTCATTTCGCCTTTTAAAACCTCCATCAAATAAGTTTGAAAATGACATATGTTTTGTGTTTTGTTAGTTACACAAACCTACATATTTTTTTTGTTTATTAATAGAGTTCGCATTCATAATTTTAACGCATTCATAATAAGAATTTGCCAAATTAAATACGCTAAGATGTATATTTGCAACTTAAAATGCAATTAGGTGAGTATAAGTGACCTCTCTCAAACCTATATACAGGCTTTGCAAACGCAAAATCTGCAGGATTGTCTTACCAAAAACCAAAATAAAATTCATGTAAAAGGCCTAGTCGGCTCTTCATTATCATTTGTAATATCAAGTGTTTTTAATACTATTAATAGGCCATTTTTAATGGTTTTTAATGATAAAGAAGAAGCTGCACACTATCTAAATGATTTAGAGCAATTATTAGGTGATAAAGATGTTTTGTTTTATCCAGGAAGTTACAGGCGGCCCTATGAAATTGAGGAAACTGATAATGCTAATGTGCTTCTTAGGGCTGAGGTTTTAAACAGAATTAATTCTCAAAAGAAACCAGCCATTATAGTCACCTATCCTGATGCTCTTTTTGAGCAGGTGGTCACTAGAAGAGAACTGGAACGTAACACCCTTAAAGTCTCTGTTCAGGATAATTTATCTATTGATTTTGTAAATGAAATATTATTTGAATATAAATTTAAGCGTGTCGATTTTGTTACTGAGCCAGGAGAATTTTCTGTTCGGGGTGGTATTGTTGATGTGTTTTCATTTTCGCATGATGAGCCTTATAGAATTGAGTTTTTTGGTGATGAAGTAGATAGTATTAGAACCTTTGATGTTGAAACACAACTTTCTGTAAATCAGGTTAAAAAAATCAATATTATTCCTAATGTAGCCAATAAATTGGTTGAAGAGAAAAGACAAAGTTTCCTTAAATACATTGCTCAAAAAACGGTGGTTTGCTTAAAGAATGCAGATTTATTGTTTTCAAGGATTGATGATTTTTATGCTAAAGCAGAAGAGGCTTTTGAAACCCTTTCTGAAACGATAAAGCACACCAAACCTCAGGAACTGTTTTGTAATTCAATATTGCTTAAAAAACAGCTTTTAGAGTTCTCTATATTAGAATTTGGGCCCACTTCATTGTTTTCAAATGCCTATAAAAGCATTGAAACTATTACTTATCAAACCACGCCACAGCCATCATTCAATAAACAATTTAATCTTTTAATAGAAGACTTAAATACCAACCATAATAAAGGATATGTTAATTACATAGCTTGTGTTAGTGAGCAACAAGCCAAAAGATTTCATGATATTTTTGATGACGTTGAAGTAGAGGTGGTGTACAAAACGGTTGTATTGTCCTTGCATCAAGGTTTTATTGATCATGAGGCTAAATTAGCCTGCTATACAGACCATCAAATTTTTGAAAGATATCATAAATTTCATCTAAAAAACGGCTATGCTAAAAAACAAGCCATTACACTAAAGGAGCTTACCAATTTAGATATAGGGGATTATGTAACGCATATAGACCATGGTATTGGGCGTTTTGGCGGGCTTCAAAAAATAGATGTAGAAGGAAAAAAACAAGAGGCTATTAAATTGATTTATGGAGAACGTGATGTGCTGTATTTAAGCATTCATTCGTTACATAAAATCACAAAGTTTAATGGCAAAGATGGTAAACCACCTAAAATATACAAATTAGGTAGTAATGCTTGGAAAACCTTAAAACAGAAAACAAAAGCACGTGTCAAGCATGTAGCTTTTAATCTGATTAAATTATATGCAAAGCGTAAAACAGAAAAAGGCTACCAATATAATCCGGATAGTTATATGCAGCACGAACTAGAGGCATCTTTTATCTATGAAGATACTCCTGATCAAAGTTTAGCAACGGCTGATATTAAGGCCGATATGGAAAGTGAACGCCCTATGGATCGCTTGGTATGTGGTGATGTTGGTTTTGGAAAAACTGAAGTCGCTATAAGAGCTGCTTTTAAGGCGGTTGATAATGGTAAGCAAGTGGCGGTTTTGGTGCCAACAACCATATTAGCCTATCAACATGCCAGAACCTTTAGGCAACGGTTGAAGGATTTTCCTGTTGCTGTGGATTATGTGAATAGATTCAGAACCGCAAAAGAAAAAAGAGTAACTCTTGAAGCTTTAGAGTGTGGTGAGGTTGATATTATTATAGGTACGCATCAATTAGTCAATAAAAATGTAAAATTTAAAGATTTAGGACTACTTATTGTTGATGAAGAACAAAAATTTGGCGTTGCTGTAAAAGAAAAGCTTAAAACGATTAAGGATAATGTTGATGTATTAACGCTTACAGCAACACCTATTCCAAGAACCTTACAGTTTAGTTTAATGGCAGCCAGAGATTTATCGGTCATTACCACACCTCCACCAAACAGATATCCTATAGAGAGTCATGTAATCAGATTTAATGAAGAAACCATCAGAGATGCTATTAGCTATGAAATTGAGCGGGGCGGTCAAGTCTTTTTTATTCATAATAGAATAGAGAATATCAAGGAAGTGGCTGGCATGCTACAACGCCTTATTCCTGATGCCAAAATTGGTGTGGGTCATGGACAAATGGAAGGAAAAAAACTAGAACAACTCATGCTGGCTTTTATGGATGGTGCTTTTGATGTTTTAGTAAGTACCACGATTATAGAAAGTGGCTTAGATGTGCCCAATGCCAATACCATCTTTATAAATAACGCTAATAATTTTGGGTTGAGCGATTTGCATCAAATGCGGGGTAGAGTGGGGCGTAGTAATAAAAAGGCGTTCTGTTATTTCATTACTCCAGAATATTCAGCCATGACTGATGATGCCAGAAAACGCATTACCGCCCTTGAACAGTTTACAGAGTTAGGCAGTGGATTTAATATTGCCATGAAAGATCTTGAAATAAGAGGCGCAGGTGATTTATTAGGTGGTGAACAAAGCGGGTTTATTAATGAAATAGGATTTGATACCTACCAAAAAATATTAAACGAAGCTATTGAAGAACTTAAAGAAAATGAGTTTAAAGATTTGTATAATGAACCAGAGGAAAAGAAGGTTTATGTTAAGGATGTAACTATTGATACTGATTTTGAATTGCTTTTCCCTGATAGTTACATCAATAATATAGCTGAAAGATTAAGCTTGTATACACAACTTAATGATTTAAAATCCGAAGATGAATTGCATACCTTTGAAAAGGAATTGATAGATCGTTTTGGAACCTTACCAAAACAGGTGACCGATCTGTTAAATAGTGTCCAAATTAAGTGGTTGGCTACAAAAATTGGTTTTGAAAAAGTGGTGATGAAGAAAGGAAAGTTGATAGGTTATTTTATTCATGATCAGCAAAGTAGTTTTTATCAAAGTGCTAGTTTTACTAGAGTTTTACAATACGTTCAAACCAATCCAAGAGCTTGCAAAATGAAGGAGAAACAAACAAGAAACGGACTTAGGTTAATGCTTACATTTGAAAATATAAAATCGGTAAAACAAGCGTTAGATGCTTTAAAGCCCATTATGGCTCAATAATTGTTTTTAACAGAAGTATGAAACATATCATTTTAATCCTATATCTTATTCCTAGTTTTTTGTTGGGGCAACATGTTATAAAAGGAACGTTTAGCCCAGCAGAAAGCTATAACGTTTTATTGTTGTATAAAGTAACACCAACCATTTCAGAGTATGTTGCCAATGCAAAAATTGATGATATGGGCAAGTTTGAAATAAAATTAGATTCCACCATTCAAAAAGGTGTATATCGATTAGTTTATGCTATGCCTCAAGAAGACTATAACTTTGATGTGATTTATAACGGAAAAGAGGATGTAGAACTTAAGTTTAATGCTGAAACAGGCGTAACTTATGAAAGTTCGTTTGAGAACAGGCTTCTAACCTCTTATACCAACAGCATGTCAATGGTAACGCAAAGCATTGGAAATTATTTTAGAAGAAAAAGTCGAGACACCACAGCTTTAAATACCATTTTTAAAACTCAACGCGAAACTCAGGCAAATTATGAAAATGCAGCAAAAGGGACTATAGCCTTAGAGTTTATTAAAGCAAATAAACCCTATACGCCCAAAGGATATACAGATATCGACTTGTATATAAAAAGCTTAAAAAAACATTATTTTGATTTTGTAGATTTTAGTAATCCAACCTTGCAAAGCTCTAATTTCTTAACGGAAAAAACGTTGAATTATGTGTTTGGTATGTCGTCTAAGAATGCAGATAAAATAACAACATTTAAACAAAATATTGATGTTGTTAGCCAAAAAATGAAAGTGGCTCCCATTGAAATACAGCGTATCTTATTATTTGATTTGTGGCAGCAAATGGCAGATTTAAAAATAGAACCTGTGGCAAATTATATTGCTGAAGAATATTTAATGGATATAGCCGTAAAGCTTAATGATCAGGAGTTATTACATACACTGATATTATATAAAGACCTTTCAAATGGTACAAAGGCTCCTGATTTTTCTTTGGAAGTTGATGGAAAAAATAAGGGTCTAGGAAAATTAAGTAATCTTAATGTAGCGGAACATTATGTTCTGATATTTTGGAGCAGCGGATGTTCTCATTGTTTAGATGAGGTACCACAGTTAAAAATGTTTGTTGATGAACTTCCAAAAGTAACAGTTAAGGTAGTAGCGATTGGCCTTGAAGATGAGCCCACTAAATGGAATGCTTTAATACCAAAATATTCAGATTTTATTCATGTTTATGGCCAAGGTAAATGGGAAAACCATATAGCTGCATCTTATGGTGTAAAGTCAACTCCAACGTATTTTATCCTTAATAAAGCTAAAGAAATATTGGATAAGCCTGAAGATTTTGAAGCGGTGAAAGCCTTTTTTAAGAATAAAGTGTCTAAAATTAGTTCAGAATAAAGCCTTAAAAGTGATAAAAGGCATTTTGTAGATGTTCTATGTCAAAGGTGTTGTTGCTGGTTTTCACTATGGCAATAATGTCAAAGCGAACATCAACATCTAGAGCATTGACTATAACGTATTCATTAACAGCTTTTACAAGATTTTTTATTTGATTGGGTTTAACAAAATCTTGAGGGTTGCCAAAATCTGTACCAGATCGGGTTTTCACTTCAATAATAGCTAGGGTGTTATTAATTTTAGCAATAATATCTACTTCGGCCTTATCAAACCTATAATTTCGTGCCATGATTTCGTACTGTTTATCAATAAGATAATCAACAGCTAGTTGTTCTCCTTTTTTGCCTAGATCATTGTGTTTAGCCATAACTATCCTCTAAATAAAAAGAAATCATCTTTCATGTGCTCAATTTTTGCGTCTTGATTGGTTATGATATAGTCAATGGCTTGCGATGTAAATTTTTCTCCTTTTTTGGTTAGGGAAACAATGTTTTTATCAAACTTTATCATATTATTTTTCAGGGCCAGCTCTAAAACGGTTTTTGAACGTACTTTTTGCCAATTTATATGTTCGTTAAGGTGGTTAACGTGGCGTTCTGTTTCTTCGGTGTGATTTTTTAAATGCAATAAAAAGGTAAGTAGAGATACCTCTGTACGTTGTTGTTTTTCTCTGTACAGAACAGCAATAATTCCTTTGTTTGGTGCAAATAAATAGAGCAGTAAAAACACCAGACCTAGCATGGTGGTTATGGAGCCAGCTATTGAAGCGTCTAGTGCATGGGCTACCCAATAGCCTGAAATGGCACTAAAAATACCAAAGCAAATGGCATAGAGAAGCATACGTTTTAAATCATTGGTTAGTAAATAGGCTGCTGCTGCGGGCGCAATCATTAAAGCAACCACAAGTATGGCGCCAACTGCATCAAAAGCACCCACTGTGGTAATGGAAGACATTGTCATTAGCCCATAATGAATCAGTGCTGGAGAAAAACCTAAAGAGGCTGATAACCCAGCATCAAAGGTGCTTACTTTTAATTCCTTGAAAAATGCAAAGAGTAAAATCACGGTGATAATAAGAATACAGCCAATAATCCATAACGATTTTGGACCTAAATCAAATCCCGAAACTACAAATCTGTCAAAAGGCGCAAAAGCCAGTTCCCCTAATAAAACGGCATCTACATCTAAATGTACATCATTGGCATTTTTAGCAATTAAAATAACTCCAATACTAAACAAAATAGGAAATACCAAGCCAATGGCGGTGTCTTCTTTTACCAATCCAGTTTTTTGAATGTACTCCACTAAAACTACCGTAATGATGCCAGTTATAGCCGCAAGAACAATGAGAAAGGGTGAATTTAAATCGTGAGTGATGAAAAATCCAATAACTATACCAGGTAAAATAGAATGACTTATCGCGTCACTAATCATAGCCATTTTTCTAAGTACCAAGAAGGTGCCAGGAATAGCACAAGCTATGGCAACAATGCAGGCAATGAGTTGTATTTCAAATTGAGCGCTAGTCATTTGTCTTCTCTTGTTGGTTATACAAATTGGTAGCGGTTTTAAAACCTTCTTCGGTTAAGTGCCACATGTTTCCATCAATCTTCACATAATTTTTTCTCACCAGTTGTTGAAGTGTACTTTTAGTAAAACCCTGAAAATTGTTTAGTATTTTTATAGCATGCGGGTGCGAAATATTGTCATGCGTTTCAGCGATGCGAAACATAAAGGCCAAGGTTTTATGTTGTTGTAGGTCGCGTCTGTTTTTTATAAAACGAATTTGTTTAAAGAGCAATCCTCTGCTTGGTGAAAATATAAAAGAGAACAATACGAAAACCCCAGCGATAATGACTATAACAGGACCTGTGGATAAATTATTTTGAGAGGCGCTAATAGCGGTACCAAAAACGCCAGAGAACGCTCCAAAAGTTGCCGATAAAACAATCATTATACCCAGACTGTTGGTCCATTGTCTGGCAGCTGCAGCTGGAGCTAGTAGCATAGCGCTCATTAAAACAACACCAACGGTTTGTAGACCTAAAACAATGGCTAGTACAATAAATGAGGTAATGAGAACATCAATGAACTTTGTGTTAAATCCTAATGTTTTGGTATAATCGGCATCAAACAGTAGAATTTTAAACTCTTTCCAAAAAAGAAGTAGTACAAATAGACAAATGCCGGTAACTATAGCCATCATCCAAACGTCACTTTCTACTAAAGTGGCTGCCTGACCAAAAAGGTATTTATCTAAACCCGCTTGGTTGGCATTAGGTTGTTTTTGAATGAAAGTAAGTAACAACATCCCAAAACCAAAAAACAAAGACAGAATAAGTCCGAGTGCCGTATCAGACTTTAAATGGGTCTTTTTTATGATACTACGAATCCAAAAGGTGCCTATAAGACCACTTATTAAAGCCCCAAGAAGTAACACATGACTATCTTTAGTGCCTGTTAACAGAAACGCTAAGGCTATACCTGGCAAGGCTGCATGAGAGATGGCATCCCCTAAAAGACTCTGTTTTCTTAGCACCGCAAAGCTGCCTAGCATGCCAGTTACAGCACCCAAAATAGCGGTGCCCAGTGTGATGGTTCTAAGGGTGTAATCGGTAAAAACCAGTTTTATATATTCTGATACATCCATGACTTATTCTTGAATACTAACCTTGTAATTGATGCCATAGGTTTTGGTTAAATTATCATCATTGAATATGTCTTTAACCGGACCCGTAGCAATTTTTTTCACGTTTAAGAAGGTTACCCAATCAAAATACTCAGGTACCGTTTGTAAATCATGATGTACTACAATAACAGTTTTTCCTGCCTTTCTGAGTTCTTTTAGAATGTTTATTATAGCAATTTCAGTAGTGGCATCAACACCTTGAAAGGGTTCATCCATAAAATATATGGAAGCGTTTTGCACCAAGGCCCGTGCTAAAAAGATACGTTGTTGCTGTCCGCCTGAAAGTTGGCTGATTTGCCTATTTTTAAAAGGAAGCATACCTACTTTTTCAAGTGCTTCAAGAGCTGCTTTTTTTTCTTTTTGCCCTGGACGTTTTATCCAACCAAGGCTACCATAAGTTCCCATCATAACCACATCAAGTGCTGTGGTTGGAAAATCCCAGTCTACACTTCCTTTTTGAGGCACGTAAGCTACCAATGCTTGTTGTTTTTTATAGGGTTTTCCGTAAATCCTTACACTGCCAGCAATAGGTTTTAAAATACCTAAAATAGACTTGATTAAAGTAGATTTCCCAGCGCCATTGGGCCCTACAATGGCCATAAGGACACCTTCAGGAATTTCTAAATCAATATCCCAAAGTACCGGTTTGTAGTTATAAGCTACGGTAAGGTCATCTATTTGTACAGCTATTTTATTACTCATATTCTTTTTTTAGCCCTGATAGAAGCGGCATCCTTTTTTGAGGAACGAGAAAAAGATACAGCGTATAGCAGGATTTTGCTTCAAATTACATTATTTTAACGCATTAACAATGGTATTAACATTGTATTTAAACATGCCAATATAAGTGCCTTCAATTGTGCCTTTGTCACCCAAAGCATCCGAGTATAGTAATCCTCCAATAGTAACATGATGGCCTTTTGAATTCACTGCGGCCTGTAAGGCTTCAACGGTTCGTTTTGGTACCGAACTTTCCACAAAAATGGCTTTTACTTGTTTTTCTATGATAAAGTTTGATAGATTTTGAACGTCTTGTACGCCTGCTTCTGTTGCGGTTGATAAGCCCTGCAGGCCTACTACTTCAAAATCAAACGCTTTTCCAAAATAATTGAAGGCATCATGTGCTGTGACTAAAATACGTTGTTCTTGAGGCAACTCATCGATTTTATCGTATACTTCTTTTTTAAGCTTATTTAGTTTTTCAATATAGACTTTTCTATTTGATGCAAAAACGGCACTTTTCTCCGGTATTGCTTCCGAAAGGTAATACTCAACAAAAACAGCAACTTCTTTCCAATAATCAATATCAAACCAAATATGCGGATCATAATTTGAAGCAAAATAGTCAGAACCAATGAGGGTGTTCTTGTCAATAGCAGCTGAGATGGCAATGGTTTTTTTGTTTTTCATTTTTTCAAAAACTTCAACCAGTTTGCCTTCCAGATGTAAGCCATTGTAAAAAATAAGATCGGCGTTGTATAGTTTGGTAACGTCCCCTTCACTGGCTTTGTATAAATGCGGATCTACACCACTACCCATTAGGCCTTGTAGATTGACTTCATCTTGGGCAATATTTGTAACTAAATCTGTGATCATGGTGGTTGTAGTGACCACATTGAGTTTACCATTTGTTTCTTTCTCATTTTTACAATTGAGAAAGAGTAATGATATGAAAAGTATAAAGATTGATTTTTGCATGGTTAAAATTAATTTAAAGTATAGCGTAATCCAAAAAATAATCGTCTCCCTTGATTGGGGGCATAAACATAGGACGGATCAAAGGTTAGGGCATACGGGTTGTTTTCAGTGGGCATAACACCTCCAGGTTGCACTGTGATGGTTTGCCCTGTGGCAGGGCTGGTAGCCATGACAGGTTGGTCTGACTCATTGTAGTCTACTTGTCTATCAAACGGATCTTCAGATCTAGCAATAATAAACGGATTTCCTTTATTAGGTGTCCAGTTTAAAAGATTTTTAATACCAGCGTAGATTTCAAAATTATTGAATCCGTTATAGGTAAATTGAATGTTTTGAATACTCCATGTTGGTGAATATTCACTACGCGGATCAAGTTCACCAAGCAGAGGTAAGCGCATGGGTCCATAAATATTTCCTGTATAATCTACCGTTATATTTGTTGGAAAATGTTTATAAGATAAAGACCAAACCCCTGTAAACCGCTCCGTTAATATTTGTCGTGTTTTTTCGCCATCCTCTGTCTTTGAAACGTCTTGAAACGTGGCACCTAATGATCCTTTAATACCATGACCTAAAATACCATCTATATTAAAGCTAAGGCCTTTGGTGGTTGAAAAGCCATCTAAATTTCTGTAAAATATTTTATTGGGATCTGAATCATAATCGGGAATAATGGCATTGGTAAAATAGGTATACCAGGCAGAAGCATCAAAAGTGAATAGCATACCACTTTTTGTATATAATTTTTTGAGATAGTTTAAGGTGATGTTATACGATGTTTCGGGTTCAAGCTCACCTTCTATAATAACATCTCTTGCGCCTGTAAGTGCAGCATGCTCTTCTGTAAACAGGTTAACTACCCTAAAACCAGTACCGGCGTTGAGTCTAATAATATCCTCTTCTGTGGGTTTAAACCTATATGCTAGTCTTGGTGTAACAATGGAACCATGGCGTTTATCATAATCATATCTAGCACCTAAAAGTAGACGTTGTTTTGAACTTAAGGTAATTTCATCCTGTACAAACACAGAGGGTATAGTAACTTCATCGGCAGTGTTGGTAGCAGGCGTATTATCATCATAAAAATTGTAGCGTGCAGCCAAACCAAAAAGAAGGTCATTGTTTTTTAGTGATTTATCCCAAAGGAGTTGCCCAAAACCTATGCGCTGTTTTGCTAGGTAGGGTGTGTCTCCGTATACGGAATTTTGATCATGGTCTGAATATGAAAACTGAAAGGTCATTTTTTCATGAATGGGCAGTTGATAGTTTCCAATAATTTCATAACGCGAGGTGTAGATGCTTTCTCCATAAATAACATCACCGCCACGATAGGTTTTGTTCCATTGCATTTCGCCGCCCCAACGGTCTTCATAAAAATAGCGTCCTGCCAAAGAGAATAATCTGTTGTTTTTTCGTTTGAAATTCCACTTTTGAAAAACCGAAATACGATCTTGAAGGGTAACATCGGTAAAGTTATCCTGATTTTTATCAATAGGGTTGGAGTAGTTGTAGTAGTTTGCCCCGATGAGTACATCGGTTTTTCTCCCAACCTTTGCTTTAAGTCCTGCGTCAAAATTAAATTCGCCCCAATCACTTAAATAGCTATCAGCAAACACCACGGGAGCATTTTCAGGTAATTTGGTAATGATGTTTATCAGGCCGCCCACGGCTTCACTGCCATATAGTGATGATGCTGGGCCTTTAACAATTTCAACTTGTTCAATAAGGGAATTGGGTATTCCTGATAACCCATAAACGGTTGACAGTCCACTAACTATAGGCATACCGTCAATAAGAACCAATGTATATGGGCCCTCAAGACCATTAATATGAATATCGCCAGTATTACACACATTACAGTTTAATTGCGGGCGCACGCCATTTACATTTTGCAGGGCTTCAAAAATATTTGGTGTTGGATTTTTTTTAAAAAAGGCAGGTGCATAGACCTCAACGGGCACTGGGCTTTCTAACCTTGAAACGGCTTTTAACGTACCAGTAACAATAACTTCGTCAAGGCTTTCAGACTCCTCGAGTTCGAAATTTATTGTAGCTGTTTTGCCTTCTGTTACTAAAATTTGCTTTTCTACTTTTTTAAAGCCCGTAAACGAGGCTACAATGGTATACTTGCCAGGTGCAATGTTTTTTATGATATAGAAGCCGTCTTCGTTACTTGAACTTCCTTTTGAATTGTTTTTAAGGTATACATTAACAAAAGGAAGGGGAGCCCCGTTTGCACGTGTTGTGCCAGCAATATGTTGTCCGGTTGCGCTTAAACTTAAAATACTAATAAGGAGTATGATAAGGTTTTTCATGATTTAAGTTTTTGCAAATATAAAATAAAATTTAGATTAGTCTAAAAATTATTTTAATGTAATAAATATTATATCTTTGCGTAGTGACTAAATTATATTCATGATTACCCTTACAGAAGAGAACTATATCAAGGCGATTTATCACTTAGGGAAGTACGGTGCCCACAATGTGAGTACCAATGCTATTGCTAAAGAAATGGAAACTAAGGCCTCATCGGTGACCGATATGGTGAAGAAGCTTTCTGAAAAAGGGTATGCCGACTACAAGAAATACCAAGGCGTTACTTTAACCGAAGAAGGAAAGGAAATTGCTTTGAGCATTGTGAGAAAACACCGCTTATGGGAGGTGTTTTTAGTAGATCATTTAAACTTTTCTTGGGATGAGGTTCATGAGGTAGCCGAACAATTGGAACATATAAAATCTAAAAAATTGATTGAGCAGTTGGATGCTTTTTTAGGATTTCCAACGCATGATCCGCATGGAGATCCTATACCCGATAAATCTGGACATATTAAAAAAATAGATAAAATTTTGCTTTCAGAAGCCCAAGTAGGGCATCGAGGTATTTGTGTAGGTGTAAAGGATTCTTCGTCTAATTTTCTTAAATATTTAGATAAGAATAGCATTGCCTTGGGTACTGAAATTGAAATTATTCACCGCGAACCTTTTGATCATTCTATTACAATACAAGCTAACAATAAAGAACTTATTATTTCAAACTTGATAGCCAATAACTTATTTATTAGAGTTTCTTAGATTGCTTTAATATTTTTAAAATAGATTATGATTTAAATCGTACTGTCTTCTTTATGAATTTTGGAAACTCTTTTATGGGCGTTATGGTTAAATCTTTGTAGTAACACGCAGCGGCTTCTGATTGAATTTGTATTTGTCCTTCCGTTAAAGGTTTTCCTGTTTCAGGGTTTATAGCGTTTTCAACAACCATAACTATTTGTCCGTTTACCACGTGTACTGCATCATTTCCTAATACATATATTTCTAAATGATTCCATTGCCCGTGTGGCATGTCGGGTTCAATATAGGCATGAATATAGCCATTGCCTTCAAAATAGGTGTCTTGGGTTGGGTCATATTGTTTCTTTTGAGCATTGCCTCGAATTTCAACCTTTGGACCAGAAACTTTAGGAATTTCAGTGTTTCCAGAAAGCGGAATGAAATCACCAAGATCTGTTTCCTGTACTTGATATTCTAAGCTGGTTTTCCACGTTTTCCAAAACCTTCCATGAGCTCCATAGGCATGGTACAAAATACCAGAATCTCTTTTGGCGTTAAGCCGAGGTTCCCATTTTTTATCGCCCCATTTAAACTTAACACTCAAATGATAGTTGCTAAAGTTTTTTTCTGTGGTGAGTCCGCCATAAATTTCACCTGTAATTTTTAGAACAAGGCTGCCTTCTTCTTCAATAACAGAGAACACCTGTTTTGCGTCTTGGTTTAAGCCAATGGGTGTACCACTGTTTACATTGTTAGATTGATACGTGCCTTCAGGAAGTCCTTTTACCGTGGTATGCGGAACACCAAGCCATGTTTCAAATTGACTCAAATTAGCATCCAATAAGGCAATTGATTTTGATTTATTCTGGCTATATGTTAAAAGGGAAGCTGCAAAGCATAGGCATAAAAAGAGTCTTAACTTAAAATACATGTTGCGTGTTTTTTACAAGTGTACTCAAATGTAATAAAAATAGATAAGCTATAGCCTTGAAAATATTGGTATAGCACAATTTGTATTTCAGGACATTATGATAATCTGCTAGTGGCAACCACAATCTTCATTGCCACACGCTTTTTTGGGTTTTGATTTTTTCCAAAAGAACTTTTTAATTAAAAAAGCCACAGCCAGTCCAACTGCAGAAAAAGCTAATATATTTTGTACTATGGTATTCATACCTTTAAAGGTCGTAAAAAAGTGGTAATTATTTCAATAATTGGAAGGCAATTAAAGCAACAATATATGCAAAAGAAGACATCAAGGCTAATTGAAGTGAAGGCCATTTCCAAGAATTGGTCTCTCTTTTTACCACAGCCAAAGTACTCATACACTGCATAGCAAAGGCATAAAAAAGTAGCAAGGATATTCCAGAAGCAAAATTAAACAAAGGCCCTCCCAAAATAGGATTGACTTCGCCAGCCATTCTATTTTTAATCGTTTCTTCATCGTCACTTCCTACACTGTAAATTGTGGCTAATGTACCAACAAACACCTCACGAGCAGCAAACGAACTTACAATAGCAATGCCAATTTTCCAGTCGTAACCCAAAGGTCTTATAACGGGTTCAATGGCTCTTCCTGTAATTCCTATAAAAGAATGCTCTAACTTATGTGATGTTATTTTATTTTGAAGTTCTTCGTCGCTTAAATTTTGCGAGGCAAATTGGGTTTTAACAATTTCTTCAGCATTATTAAATTGTTCTCCAGGGCCATATGAAGCCAAAAACCATAATACAATAGAAATAGCCAAAATAATTTTACCAGCTCCAAAAACAAATGCTTTTGTTTTTTCAACAACGGTTAGCACTACGTTTTTAAAAAGTGGTAATTTATAGTTGGGCATTTCAACCACAAAGAAAGATTTACTTTTTATTTGAAGCACTTTATTAAGGATATAAGCTGAAATGACTGCGGTTCCAAAGCCGATTAAGTACAGTAACATTAGGGTTAACGCTTGATAGCTTAAGCCCAAGAAGCGCCCTTCTGGTATTACCAAAGCAATTATAATAAGGTATACAGGCAGTCTGGCTGAACACGTTGTGAATGGGGTGACTAAAATGGTGATTAAGCGTTCTTTCCAACTTTCAATATTTCTTGTAGCCATAATAGCTGGAATGGCACAGGCTGTACCAGAAATAAGAGGCACGACACTCTTACCACTTAAACCAAAACGCCTCATAACACGATCCATTAAAAATACCACACGGCTCATATAGCCACTTTCTTCAAGAATAGAGATGAATAGAAAGAGAAAGGCAATTTGAGGAATAAAAATAACAATACCGCCTAACCCAGGAATAATACCTTCGGTAAGCAAGCTGGTAAAGGCGCCGTCGGGGAGTAAGTTAGCTAACCACTCACTTAATGAAGCAAAAGAGGCATCAATGAAATCCATTGGCACCGTAGCCCAGTCATAAATAGCTTGAAAAATAAGAAGCAGAATGGCAAAAAATATAATATACCCCCAAAATTTATGGGTTAAAATACGGTCAAATTTGGTGCGTAAATCTTTGGCCTGTGTTACATCAATGGTTTGCCCAACTTTTAAAACGTTGTTAATAAATTGATAGCGTTTTATGGTTTCCTTTTGCTGTAAACGTTTTAAGTCGGCATTAGTTTTTGTCTTGAAATCGGCCACCGCATCCACTTCGTTACGATCTACTTTCCCAAAATTAACATCTTGTGTAATAACCAACCACAATTTGTACATGAGTTGATTTGGAAAGGTTTTTTTCAAATTTTCAAAATACGTAACGTCAATGGAAGCAATATCTAAACAAGGTTTTACAGAAACATCTTTGTAATTAGAAATAAGCTGTTTTAATTCATCAATACCTTGTTTTTTTCTGGTGCTAACCAAGGCAATTTTTGTTTGAAGCTCCTTTTCTAAATGCTCAATATCCAATGAAATACCCTTGTAGCTCATTCTGTCGGCCATGTTTATCACCAAGATGGTAGGTATTTGTAAATCTTTTATTTGTGTAAATATTAAAAGATTACGCTTTAGGTTTTCAACATCAGTAACTACAACAGCAATATCAGGAAAGTCTTTGTTATTTTGATTTAAAAGAAGTTCAATAACTACGCTTTCATCTAATGAAGAGGCGTTTAAGCTGTAGGTTCCTGGTAAATCTATAATATGAGCTTTTACGCCTCTGGGGAGCTTACAAACTCCCTCCTTTTTTTCAACAGTAATACCAGGATAGTTTCCTACTTTTTGGTTTAAACCCGTTAAAGCATTAAATACCGAGGTTTTTCCTGTGTTTGGGTTACCAATTAGTGCAACATTAATCTGTTTACTCATTAGTTACCTTTTCAATTAAAATGTGAGCTGCCGTTTCTTTTCTAATAGCAAGATGAGACCCATTTATATTTAAATACATAGGGTCTTGAAATGGCGCTACTTGAACAAGTTTTACTGAATTACCAGGTAAACATCCCATTTCTAAAAGCTTTAGCGGAATGTGAATGGATGACACATCAGTAATGATAGCGTCTTCTCCTCGTTTTAAATGTGCTAAAGTATCTTGCAATGTTATTTAGATTGATTTTAAAGAAGCAAAAATAGTGTAAAAAATTAGCCTAAAAAAATGTATTTATAAAACTATTGCTGGTATTCTTCTTTTAGAATTTTGATGTCTTTTAAAAGACGCAAAATATCTTCTGAATTTGTGCCGTCATAAAACCCACGTATTTGCCGTTTTTTGTCTATGAGCATAAAGTTTTCGGTATGAATCATGTCAAAGGGACCACCATCGCCGTTATCTTTTACGGCTAAATAGCTTTTTCTGGCAAGCTCATAAATTTGCTTTTTATCACCAGTTACTAAATTCCATTTTTCGTCATTAACTCCCTTTTTGTTTGCGTACTGTCTTAATTGTGCCACAGTATCAATATCTGGTGTTACCGAATGTGATAACAGCATCACCTCGTCATCATTTAAAATCTCTTTTTGTATATCTGCCATGTGGTTGGTCATAATAGGGCATATCGTTTGGCAGGTGGTAAAAAAGAAATCAGCCACATATATTTTATCCTTGTAAGCTTCTTGAGTTATAATGTTTCCGTTTTGATTAACCAGACTAAAATCTGCTATTTTATGGTATTTCTTTTTGTATTGTATCGTGCTGTCTACCAATTCTGTGCTTACCATAGCGGGTTGGTAAATAGGGAGCGGTTGGTAAACGTTCAGCGTATTATAAATAAGGGCTATGATGACAATAGAAATGATTGTAAAAGCAATGGCAAATTTTTTGTACGCTTTAAAAAACGATAGCATGCGAACTTATATAAAATTATAAACACAAAAATACAATGAATTACGGATTTGGTTGTTAGATTTTTAGTTTAAAATGGTGTTAAAAAGAGATGCATACCGTAATAGTTTTTTCAAAGTTGGTTTAAAACGTTACTTTTGTGCGATTATAAAAAAATGTTAGACGATATATGGAATTTGTTATAAAGATATCTCAGTTTTTATTAAGCTTATCACTACTGATTATTCTTCATGAATTAGGGCACTTTATTCCTGCCAAAGCTTTTAAAACTCGGGTAGAAAAGTTTTACTTGTTTTTTGATGTCAAGTTCTCACTGTTTAAAAAGAAAATAGGAGAAACGGTATACGGTATAGGGTGGTTGCCTTTAGGAGGGTATGTGAAAATTTCGGGCATGATTGATGAGAGTATGGATACCGAGCAAATGGCACAAGAACCACAACCTTGGGAATTTCGGTCTAAACCAGCATGGCAAAGATTAATAATTATGTTAGGTGGTGTTACCGTAAATTTCTTGTTAGCCATATTAATTTACATCGGCATGAGTTATTTTTATGGTGATATCTTTCTTCCTAATGAAAATATAAAAGACGGATTACTTATTGAAAGTTCTGTAGCTAATAAAGCAGGATTACAAACTGGTGATAAGATTATAGCTGTAGATGGTGATGAGATTGAAACTTTTTCTCAAATTACTGAAAAGGTGTTGTTTGGTAAAGTTATCACCATTGAGAGAGATGGGAGACAATCTACCATCACGATGCCAGAAGATTTCCTATCACAATTGATGGATGCCAAAGAAAAAGGGTTTATAAATTTAAGACAACCCTTTATTGTTATGAAAGTACCTGATACATCTTTTAATTATACCAGCGGTTTAAAAGAAGGCGACATGCTTGTTGGATTGAATGGTGTTTCAACAAAATATGCCGATCAAGTAAAAACACAATTAGAAGCATTTAAAGGTCAAAGCGTAACAGGAATAGTAAAAAGAGACGATCAAGAGATTGAAGTTCCTCTTAAGATTAGTGATGAAGCTAAATTAGGTTTAGTGATTGCTGGCGGATCTACTTTTGAAACCTTGGAAGCTTTAGGATATTATGATTTTGAAGTTAAAGATTATGGGGTACTAGAAGCATTTCCTGTAGGGTTGAAAAAAGCCAAAGACAAAATTGTGTCATATTGGGATCAACTAGGGGCTATTTTTACGCCCAGCACAGGTGCTTATAAAGGTGTAGGTGGCTTTAAAGCTATATATGATATTTTTCCAAGTTCATGGAGCTGGCAGGTGTTTTGGAACATTACAGCCTTTCTTTCTATCATGTTAGGTGTGTTAAACTTGTTACCTATCCCTGCGTTAGATGGCGGTCACGTCATGTTTCTATTATATGAAATGATATCAGGAAGAAAGCCAGGAGATAAGTTTATGGAGTATGCTCAAATGGTTGGGTTCTTTATTTTAATTGCGCTTGTGCTGTTTGCCAATGGAAACGATATTTATAAAGCCATTTTTGGGTAAAAAATTTTAAAAAATTATTTGCAGTAATTAAAAAACAGTTTATATTTGCACTCGCTAAAGCAAAGCACATCTTCCTCTTTAGCTCAGTTGGTTAGAGCATCTGACTGTTAATCAGAGGGTCCTTGGTTCGAGCCCAAGAAGAGGAGCTTAGCAAGCATAAGGCTTCACAGAAATGTGAGGCCTTTTTTTATGGACTTAACTAAGCTTTTAACTTACCTGTATTTTACGGATCATGATCAATTGTTGTGTTTAGGCAAAAAAAGCATTCACCTACACTAATAAGTGGATGATGTTCTAGTTGCAATGATAAATATAATCTTATCGATATAAGAATAAAACCACCTAAGAAATTAGGTAGTTTTTTTGTGTTTAATACTTTCCATTTAAAGTTCCGTATCTTTAGAAAACTAATCAATAATAATGTTATGACAAAACTATTAATAATTGTGTTAGGTGTTTTTGGGATATTAAGCATAAATGCACAAGAGGAAGGAAAGTTTAGAGTAGGTTTAGATTTGGGGTATGTTTTTGAAAATGATGGCGGTGCACTTTTTTCAGTTGAGCCAAAATATAATATCACTGATAATTCAAATATTGGTTTAAGGCTTGGTTCGGCTGCTTCTCTAGGAATTAAAGATGCCGACTATAATATAAGTATATTAGGTACTTATGACTATTACTTTAGTAGTGAAAATTCTTCAACCTCACCATTCTTAGGAATTGGTTTAGGCTATTTTGCTTTAAGTGATATAGGAGGTCCAGGGGGAGATGTTATTAATCTAGGAGAGCAATTCGGAGCCTTAGTTAGAGGAGGGGTTGAATTGGGTAAATTTAGAATGACTCTAGAATATAATATCCTACCTAAGTCAGATTTAGAGTTTGGGGAATCCATAAAAAATAGTTATTTAGGAGCCAGTATAGGCTTTTATGTTAGTGGTGGAAAATGGAAAAACTAATATCATATTAAACGTTTTTTTATTGTCAATAAATATATCCCTATTAAATAATGAAGTAAACTTCAGCAAATTATCATTACATTGATTCGATAAAACAATATCTGTGAGGAGCTAAGCAAAATCAAGACTTCACAGTAATGTGAGGTCTTTTTTTATGCTTATAAAACACCCCATTTGTTTTTTGTATCTTTAAAAGAATTAATTCCTTAAATGTATTAATTGATGGAGCAAAGGTATGTTCATATGTTAAATCTGGTCAATCGTATTTCCAAATTAGACGCCCTTGAAGAGCAATTAATCATGAATAGCTTTAAACCTTTTAACCTTGTAAAGGGAGCCTGTTTTTTAGAGTCAGGCAAAATTAATAGACATGTTGCTTTTCTTCATAGCGGTTTGGTTAGGTATTTTGTTTATAATGATGGTGATGAAGCGACCTTTGAATTTACTAAAGAAGGAGAGTTTATAGCCGATTACCAAAGCTTCAATAATAAGACACCTTCACTACAAAATATTCAAGCTATAGAGGATTGTGAAATGTTAATAATTAACTATTCCGATCTGCAAAACATATTTAAAAAAGTGTCAAATGGAAATTTAATAGGACGTATTATTATTGAACATCGTTTTGAAGTTATGGTGCGTCAGTTACTCGCCATTTATATGCAGGGGCATGTAGAACGCTATAAAAGTTTTATAGAGAACTATTCTAATCTTGCTCAAAGAATTCCACAGTATCATATAGCGTCTTATGTTGGAGTAAAACCACCCTCATTAAGTAGAATAAGACGAAAATTTGCTAATGACATTTCTTAACTCAGGTTAATGAATCTTAGGTAACAGCTCATTAATTTTGACTTAGAAGTTTGTTAAAAGAAATAGTTTGACCATGAAAAAGATGCACGCAATTAAGTTTTCTAAGGTTTTTTTAAGCTTGATATTGCTAGTTTTTATCGGCTGTAAACAAATGAGTGACATTGAAATAGATCGTTCTGCCAGGCTAAATGGAGGGTTTGAACACATCCAAAATGATTTACCTGTGAATTGGCAAATGTATACGCCTCATACAGTTCCTAACTCTGATTTCAATATTGTGATAGATCAAGAAAATTTTATTGAGGGTAAAAAATCACTTAAGTTTGAAGTCAAACATTGTAAAAGTACTGGCGGATGGGGCTCTCCTGGGTTTACTAATCAGTTTCGCGAGGTAGGAAGTTTTAAAGGAGAAGCTAGTTATAGTATTAAGTTCTGGATTATGAATCAAGGTACAAAATATAGAATTAAGGCAGGTGGTGTTAATGCCTTTGAAGGACATATGAAGGTTATATTGGAAGATAACGCAGACATACACCGGTGGAAAATGTTTGAGTTTATCATAGATGTTCCTAAAGACATGGAACTTAGATTAGAGTTGAATATTCTTGAACCAGGAACTTTCTGGATTGATAATGTCCAAATACATAAAATATAATAGCTGAACCCGTTTTGTGTTACTAAGCCGTATTGAAATGATGAAACTAATCAAAAGAATAGGTAAAGGAATAATAGTTTTTTTATTGTTAGGAAGCCTTATTATAGCATTTTTTTACAGGCAAGAAGCTTATCGTTTATACAAGGTAGTTACCTTTTTTGAACCAGAAAGCATATCGGAGAATTTTCGTGATATTGAGTCCATTTTCCCAATAAGATTAGTTCAAAAATCATCACAACCCTATGCCTTTCCTTATGCCAATAAAGCACATATTTTGCCTAAAAATTTTAGTCATAATGATTCCGTTATAAACACACAATTTTATCTTGATTATACGCTTACAGATGCTTTATTGGTTATACAAAATGATTCTATTAAGCATGAATATTATAGCAATGGATTTCAACCAACAGATACCCATATTTCATTTTCCATGGCTAAATCTGTTATCTCTACACTCATAGGAATAGCTATTGAAGAGGGCTATATTAAAAGTATAAAGAATACCGTTACCGAGTATCTTCCAGAGTTTGAAGGAACGGGGTATGATGGTGTTCAAATTAAAGACGTGTTGCAAATGTCATCAGGAGTGAAGTTTAATGAAGACTATAGTGACTTTTATTCAGATATTAATATTATGGGACGCTATTTTGCTATTGGAAAACCCATGAGAAAATTTGCTAAAACCTTAATAAGAGAACGAGAACCTGGTACTTATAATCAATATGTAAGTATAGATACGCAAGTTCTTGGTATGATTTTGACTAAAGCAACAGGTATGTCAATTTCCGAATATATGTATAAAAAATTGTGGGAACCTATTGGAGCGGAATTTGATGCTTTTTGGATTATTGATAATGAGGGGATGGAGTTTGCTTTAGGTGGCTTGAACTGTACTGCTAAAGACTATGCTAAAATGGGACAGTTATTTCTGAATTTAGGCCATTGGAAGGGTAAACAATTAGTGCCTAGCGAATGGGTAAAGGCGTCCATTACACCAGATGCGCCACATTTAATGCCAGGCAAGCGCACTAATGCTAAATTGAAAGAGGGTTATGGGTATCAATGGTGGATTCCATTAGGTGCTCTTGATGAGTTTTATGCTCAAGGTATTTATACACAATTTATATATGTAGACCCAGATAAAGATATGGTTATTGTTAAACTATCTTCAAATTATCATTTTAAAACAGATACAACCCACTTTTTTCGAGATCATGAACTAACTTTATATAGAACTATTGCTGAATCTTTATAAAGTATTCTTATCATAAAGTGAAATCAAATGTTAGCAGGTTTTCTAATTGGTTGAATGCGATATATTATTGTGTAACAGTTCTACAAACCTAAAACATCAGAACAATGAAAGGTCTTTTTTACCTTTTAAATAGTTTCCTAAGAAATAGAAACGTACTGAGTTTACTTCCAAGTTCAACACCTGTTTGTAGCCACTGTGGCAGTTTTACACTATCCTCATAGTCTTTTTTTAGATGCTTTAATTCTTCTAACGCAATTTTGCGTTCAAGATTGAGAATTTTTAAATCGCGCTCAACACTTTCAAGATTGTGATATATTTTCATCGTTACTAAAAAAGGGTTTGGATAGAGATTTAACAATACTATTGTTTATTCGTTTTCTTAACATATAAACAATCAAAGCAAACAAAAGGTATAAGAGTCCAATTAAGCTAAAACCTAAGGGATAACTCTCTAAAATCACGCTTAATTTAAAGGCTAAGGCCACGGTAAAAAAGCTTAAAGCTATTAAAATTAAGCTACCTATAGCAAGCACCTTTAAGAGCATACTTGCTGAAACAGATAGTTGTTGAAATAGTTTTAATTTATAATATGCATACGATTTATTTAAGAATCGTTCGCCAGTTTCAACCGCTTTTTTATTCGTTTCTTTTACAGAATCAATAACGCTCATTAAGCCGAAGGTTTTAAGAGTTTGTTTTATTTGAAGTCTCCTTTTGAAATTGTTTATTTCGAGCCTTTAAAATAGCTAATTTTTGTTCTAAACTCGTAATAATATCATCAGCTTTGTAACTGGCATTGTTGAGTATAGATTCCAATTGACTATCTAATGAGTCTTTCTTTTGCTTCGCTTGAGATGCTACCTTGTCCTTTACCTCATGGGCTTTTTCAGATAAGTCTGCTTTAGCAGACAAGGCTTCATCCACTAGTTTTTGTCTGGTGTTAATCCCTTTGTCTGGTGCAAATAATATACCTAGAGTTGCCCCTATAGCGCCTCCTGCCAATAAGCCTAATACTAGATTACTACTTTTACTCATCTTGCTTTTTTTTAATTAATATTCCTTTTCCTTAAAATTAACTAAAATAATTGAGATGCCTAAAAAGAGTGATTTAAAAATTAAATCTTAAGTGCGTTTGTATTAATTGGTAACATCTTGAGCAAATAAAAAGGGAATGCAATCGCATTCCCTTTATTTATAGTATATCTTAAAATGAGATTAATCAGCCAAAATAATAGCCTTATTATCTTTCATTTCTAAAGTTCCTGATTTAATATTTATAAGTAAGACTTTGTTGTCTACCATATGAGGTTTAACTTCAGGATGTAATTGGTCATAATCTAAATGGCTTTCAGTGTGTATTCTAATCTTAATAGTTCCTGCTACCAAGGTTGAAACAATTGGAGCGTGATTATTTAACATTTGAAACTCACCATTTGCACCTGGTACAGCTACAGATTCTACCTTTGAATTAAATAATGTTGCTTCAGGGGATACAATTTCTAAATACATATGTTCTAATTATGAATTATGAATTATGAATTCCGAATATATTATGTACTCATAATTCTTCATTCTTAATTCTGAATTAAAATTAAGCTTCAGCTAACATTTTATCACCAGCCTCAATAGCTTCTTCAATGGTTCCTTTAAGGTTGAATGCTGCTTCTGGTAAGTGATCTAACTCACCATCCATAATCATATTAAACCCTTTAATAGTTTCTTTAATATCAACTAATACACCAGGAATACCAGTAAACTGCTCAGCTACGTGGAATGGTTGTGATAAGAAACGTTGTACACGTCTTGCTCTACCTACAGCTAATTTATCGTCTTCCGATAATTCCTCCATACCAAGGATCGCAATAATATCTTGTAATTCTTTGTAACGTTGTAATAACTCTTTAACGCGTTGGGCACAGTTGTAGTGATCTGCTCCTAAAATGTCTGCTGTTAAAATTCTAGACGTAGAATCTAATGGGTCTACCGCAGGATAAATACCTAACTCAGCAATTTTACGAGATAATACTGTTGTTGCATCTAAGTGCGCGAACGTAGTTGCAGGCGCAGGGTCAGTTAAATCATCCGCCGGTACGTAAACCGCTTGTACAGAAGTAATAGATCCTTTTTTAGTTGAAGTAATACGCTCTTGCATAGCACCCATTTCTGTTGCTAATGTTGGTTGGTAACCTACCGCAGAAGGCATACGACCTAATAATGCAGATACCTCAGATCCAGCTTGTGTAAAACGGAAGATGTTATCTACGAAGAAAAGTACGTCTTTTCCTTGACCATCACCAGCGCCATCACGGAAATATTCAGCAATAGTTAAACCAGATAAAGCCACACGTGCACGAGCTCCTGGAGGCTCATTCATTTGTCCGAATACGAAAGTCGCTTTAGATTCTTTCATTTTAGATTTATCTACTTTCGATAAATCCCATCCACCTGCTTCCATAGAATGCATAAAGTCTTCACCATATCGGATAATACCAGACTCTAACATCTCTCTTAAAAGGTCATTTCCTTCACGTGTTCTTTCTCCTACACCAGCAAATACTGATAAACCACCGTGACCTTTTGCAATATTGTTAATCAACTCCTGAATCAATACTGTTTTACCTACACCAGCACCACCAAATAAACCAATTTTACCACCTTTTGCATAAGGCTCAATAAGGTCAATTACTTTAATACCTGTAAATAAAACTTCAGTAGAAGTTGATAAATCTTCAAATTTAGGTGCTTGTCGGTGAATTGGTAATCCCGCATTTCCTGCTTTAGGTAAATCACCAAGACCATCAATAGCATCTCCAATTACATTAAATAAACGTCCGTAAACATCATCACCAATTGGCATTTGGATAGGAGCACCAGTTGCAATAACTTCAGTTCCTCTACTTAAACCATCAGATGAATCCATAGCTATGGTACGAACGGTATCTTCACCAACGTGAGACTGTACCTCTAGTACTAATATAGAACCATCAGGTCTTTTTATTTCTAATGAATCGTAAATTTTTGGAAGCTCTGAACCTGCAGCGAATTCAACATCGATAACTGGTCCAACGATCTGTGCAACTTTTCCTGTAACTTTAGACATTACTTATTTGTTTAATTTTATGCGACTTAATTGTGAAAACACTTTTTGTTTTCGCGCTGCAAAGATATATTTTTTAATTTAAAATGAAAGTGCTTTTTCTTGGCTTTTTTATAATAAAAAAACACCCTCATTTTGAAGGTGTTTTTTGCAATTCTTTCATATTTAAATTATTGTAACAAAGGTGAGTAGTTGGTTGGGTACGCGCCAATATCAACTAAATTGCCAGAGGCTTCAAAATTAGAGCCATATTTAGCATCAATGGCTTTCATAAATTCGTTCGCAATTATGGCGTAACCACGAGAGGTTAAATGTACACCATCTAATGAAAAGGCACCTCCAGTGACCAGATCTGACGTTAAAATAAAATTATTAGACGCTATGCCTGTGTCTTTTAGTTGAGATAACAAGGTATTGGCATCTACAAAGGCCAATCCAGCTTGACCGGCAGCAGCTTCAATAGTAGCATTAAAGTTATCTACTGCGGTTTTAATTTCGGCTTGCTCACTCGGAATGAGTACAAGTTGGTCTTGCAGGGGATAGCTAATGCCATTCACGTTAACAGGTGCTGGTAAGCCCGGAGCCGGTTTTCCAATTTGCGAACCAGCTGCTAAAAGGATTAGATCATCGGGTTTGGCTTGTCTGCATTTTCCAAAAATAGCTCCGAATGCGCCAGCGGTTGGTGCGCCTAAAACAGGAGTAAGTGTGGCTGCAATTTCTGCTGATCTATCGGTTGCGGTTTCGTCATGTATCAGTAAAGGGTTGGGGCCATCAGCGGATAGTAGATTAACTCGGTCGGGTTCTCCTAATGCTGTGAAAATCTGATTTAATGGTCCATAAAGTTGCGCGTTTAAGGTCGGAATTAAAGGCAAAATACTCTCAAAATCTGGGTCTGTAGGATCTAATAGATCCCATGGAATAGTTGTGAAATTTGGTATATCTGATACATAAGGAATATTAGCAATTACGCCTTTTGCACCTCCTGAGGTTAGGGTATTTACTATTGTAGTCATAGCAAAATCAAACGTGGGCTGGTCTGTAATAGGGTTAGTGCCATCACCTCCAGTTAATGCATAGCCTAAAATATCATTACTTCCTAACCATAATGTGAAAAATGTTGGGTTTTGAGCCATAGTTAATTCCAGAATACTGGCATTGGGCGTGTTTCCTGTCATTCTTATAAAGTACGGATTGGCGAGCGGTAAGTTTGCTAAATTACCATAACCTGGTGCTATCACATGAAAACTTTTTGCTCCAGGGACTCCCATATTGTTAAAAGGCCCCGTTGGGTTGTTCAATACAATATCTGTTGTAACGGTGACTGGTCCAATGACAGACTCTAAAGGTTGGGGGGCACCTCCTGTAGTTACAAATCTGGGATTGAAACCTTCAATTCTGGTGCCGTTTAAGGCGAGTCCACCAAAATTATCGCTAACTAAAGGTTGGGTAAATGCGCCACCGCCAGCTAATTCAAATTTTTCTGAAAGTATTTTTGGGAATGCGTTTTTCTGTGCAGCCAGAAAGAGCGTTCCGTCCGACAGTCCCGCTGTAAGTGAATTTCCAACAGAGACATACTTTGAAAAATCAGCCACACCAGAGGTTAAATCGGGTAAAATAATCTCTTTAGGGACTGGAATATTATTGTCTCTTAATACATCTTCGGGTGAATTACATGCGGTAAAACCCAGTAAAAGAAATAGAACGATTATATATTTTGTATTCATGATTTTCTTTTTCATTTTATTAATTGTTAATAATCCATGAAACGTAGTACATGGAACCTATAAAGCCAGTGCCATAAGCAGTATAGTATTCTTTCCCAGTAAGGTTTGTTGCCCCTGCTTTAAAAGTAGATTTAAAACTGGGTACTTGCAAATTGATTTGAGCATCAAGAACGTGGTATTCTGGAACAAGCCCGTTTCCAAAAGTAGCCTCCCAATAATAGTTATCGCTATATCTGTAAGCTATATTAAAGCCAAAGTTTTTAAACAACTCAGTATTTCCAAATGAAGCTTTGAATTTATGTTCAGGGGTGTTAAAGTTAGTTACAAAATCAGGGTATTTCTTTCTGTCAAAATCCAGTTTGGAATAGGTATAACTTCCGCTTAAATCGAAATTACCAAATATTTTGGTTGATAACCCAAGGGATGCGCCGTAGGAGTTTACGTCTGCTTCAGAATTTGTATAAATACCATAATCTTGAAAGTCACCATTTTCAATAGCGTTGATTGATAGTGAGTTATCTCCAACAGTGCCATAAAGTGGTGCTACAACTCTGTTCTGCGAAATAAAATCTTTATAGCTATTGTAATAGGCACTAAAATCAATAGTAAGGTTGTTAAGTTTTCCTCTATATCCAACCTCGGCCGAAGTCACTTGCTCTGGTTTTATTAGGCTAGGGTTACCAATGGCGCTAGGTTCTTCAAAAACATCGGTGTTTCCGGTTTCTTCATATTCTTGAACGGCACTTCTGGTGTATGAATTGGTATACGCTGCAGCCCCTGTTTGCGTGATTGAAGCTGGTTGCCCTAACAGTTGCCCACTAGTACTAACTCTATAATCTCTAGAATATCTATCTAAGTTGTTAGGAGCTGAGCCTACCAAAATATAAGAACTAGTGTCTAGACCAATAAATAAATCTTGGGTGGTTGGATTTCTAAATCCAGTTTGAACAGATGCTCTAATGTTATGATCTCTATTTATGGTTAAGCCTGCCGATAATCTCGGAGAAAAGAATCCATCAAAAAACTCTGATTTATCATAACGAACGGAGCCCGTTAACTTTAATTCTAAGCTTTGATTTAATTCTAGGCTTTTTTGAATTTGCGTATATAGTCCGAATTCAGAATAGTCAATAGATCCATCATAATCTGTGTAAATGGTTCCAAATGAATTTAAATTATATTTTCTGTAAGAGCCACCTACTTGTATCTCGGCCCAATCCATTAAATGACTAAAGTTATAATTTCCATCTGCATGGTAGTATTTAGAGGCATCTTGAAATTTTGATCCTGTAGCTAAATTAGGATCGTTGATACTTCGGTTAAAGGCCTCATTAAACTCTGGAGATCCAGGTAAATATCTTCCCGATTCTGCTTGTGCCCTTGCAGCAGCATGCGCTTGATCTTCAGTGGCTCCGCCCAATGTGGCTCCTACATAGGTGCTTATATAATCGCCAAACCAATCTTCATCACTTTTCCAAGCTCTATTAATTTGAACGGCTGTTACAACCATATCATAAGAATCACCAGCTTTATCTGAAACTACATATCCTCTTAAAAAGAAATTATTGTTCTTAAACTCTAGTTTATGCTGTTGTTGCGTGAAACCATCTATATAGTACCTATTACTACCTTGATAGATAGTAGACCCCGTACCAACTTTTCCAACATAAGATATTTCAAAATCGTTTTCCCAAGGGCGATAGTATAAGCCCCAATCCGCTTTAACACTTTCAGCATTGTGATCGGTTAAGTATTCTTCTTCATATCCCGTTCTACTTACATAAACATTTGGGACAAGAGGTTTGATAAATTCAGGAGCTTCTGCCCTTATATTTGCTGAAGCAAGATCACCATAAACGTTTACACCGTCATAATTTATATTGCTCTCTCGAGTGCCTCCATTCGAATTTTTATCAACCTTACTATTAGCAGCCCAATCAGTACCTTTTAAATAGCCAAAATTAATTTTCCCAGCAAATTTGTTACTGAACTTATGTGCTGCTCTAAAACTTAAATCAGTATAAGCATTATCGCCAGCAGCTTTTTGTGATGTGATTCCCCGTTTTAGTGATGCACTGATACCCGGATAATCAAATGGGTTTTTACTACGCATAAATAATATACCATTAAAGGCATTAGCACCATATAATGCTGAAGATGCTCCAGGTAGTAATTCAACACTGAGCACATCGGTTTCGGTCATACCTACTAAATTACCTATTGGGAAGTTAAGGGCTGGTGTGGAATTATCCATCCCATCAACCAATTGCATAAAGCGGTTGTTTGCAAAGGTGGCAAAGCCACGGGTGTTAACCGACTTAAATGTCAAACTATTGGTATTAACATCAACGCCTTTTAAGTTTTCTAAACCATCATAAAAATCTGCTGATGCTGTATTTTTTATCTCTTTAAGCCCAAAACGCTCTACGGTTACTGGTGATTCAAAAATACGTTCGGGTGTTCTAGAGGCTGAAATAACCACTTCGTCTAAGGCCGTACCTTCAATTAAAACAAAGCTTAGTGTTTGACTGTTTGATGTTACCTCTAAGGTCATGGATTCAAAGCCTACACTACTAGCCTGGACTGAAAATGGTGGATTTTGACTATAGGTTAATGTAAAATTACCGTCAAAATCGGTCACTGTGCCCGTTGTTGTTCCTAGAACAATGATATTTGCGCCAGGGATGGGTTGACTATTGTCATCAACAACTGATCCTGAAATTGTTGTTTGAGAGTATGCAAAACTGCAAATGAACAACAGTAATAATTGATAAAATGTCTTCATGTAATGTTAAAATAGTTAAGTTTGAACTAAAATAGTATTTTGTTTTAAATAGTGCTTGCCAATAAAAATATAAAAAAATTATGCACGCATAGTATGTTTTAATAAAATATTGAGTTAAATATTGCCATATTCTAAATTTAAACATAAAATATCTAAAATAATTGATTTTAAATCTAAGTAAGATAATGTGAGGAGAAGTAATGTCCTGAATCTTATTTGAAAGAATTTTTCGGACAACCTTAAAAGCAATAAAAAAGCCTATGAGTTTTAAATTCATAGGCTTTTAATATAGGTAAAATTAATTTATTCTACGGTAACAGATTTGGCCAAATTTCGTGGTTGATCTACATTCTTTCCTAGCATGACAGCAATGTGATAAGAGAGCAACTGCAATGGAATAGTGGTTAAGAGCGGTGATAAGGACTCTAAGGTTTCAGGTACTTCAATAACGTGATCTGCTAACTCTTTCACTTGACTGTCGCCTTCAGTAACAATACCAATAATTTTGCCTTTTCTTGATTTTATTTCTTGAATATTACTAACCACTTTTTCATAATGCCCTTTTCTAGTAGCTATAACCACAATGGGCATATTCTCATCAATCAATGCTATAGGACCGTGCTTCATTTCGGCGGCAGGATAGCCTTCTGCATGGATATAAGAAATTTCCTTTAGTTTTAAAGCGCCTTCAAGTGCTACAGGGAAATTATAACCTCTTCCTAGATATAAGAAATTACGAGCATCTTTATAAACATCAGAAATAACCTGAATTAAAGCGTCAGATTCTAATGCTTTTTCTACTTTTTTAGGAATCATTTCAAGCTCTAACAAATGTGTTCTGAAATCGGAACTACTTATAGTACCTTTTGCTCTGGCTAATCGTAAAGCCATTAAAGTAAGCACAGTAATTTGCGTAGTAAATGCCTTTGTTGAAGCTACTCCAATTTCTGGTCCTGCGTGGGTATAAGCACCTGCATCCGATTCTCTAGCGATGGAAGATCCTACTACATTACACACCCCAAAAACAAAAGCGCCTTTTGATTTAGCTAGTTTAATGGCTGCCAATGTATCGGCTGTTTCACCAGATTGAGAAATAGCTATGAGAATATCGTTTTCATTTATTATGGGATTTCTGTATCTAAACTCAGAGGCATATTCTACTTCTACAGGTATGCGGGCTAAATCCTCAAAAATATACTCTGCAACCAATCCTGCGTGCCAAGAGGTGCCGCAGGCTACAATAATGATACGGTTAGCATTAAGAAACTTTTTCATGTTATCTTCAACACCTACCATTTTTATAATAGCTTCGTTTCTTAATAATCTTCCTCTGTAAGTGTCTGTGATGGCTTTGGGTTGCTCATGAATTTCCTTAAGCATAAAATGCTCATAACCCCCTTTTTCAATTTGTTCCAGATTTATTTGTAGCTCTTGAACGTAGGTGTCTACATGAGAATCATCTTTTATCTTTCTGATTTTTATTCCCTTATGGAACCTAATAATGGCCATTTCTTCATCTTCAAGATATACGGCATTTTTTGTGTATTCTAAAAAAGGAGAGGCATCACTAGCAATGAAGAATTCGTCTTCGTCTTCACCAATACCAATGGCTAACGGACTACCTAAACGCGCTACAACAACTTCTTCAGGCTTATTTCTATCAAAAACAGCAATGGCATAAGCACCAATAACTTGGTTAAGTGCTATTTGAACCGCTTTACCTAATTTAATGTTTTCTTGTTTTTTTACGTCTTCAATTAAGTTAACCAGTACTTCGGTATCTGTATCAGACTGAAAAGTATATCCTCTGGAAATTAATTCCTGTTTGAGAGCCTCATAATTTTCAATAATACCATTATGAATGATAACCAAATCGCCCGAATTAGAAACATGTGGATGCGAATTAACATCATTAGGAACACCATGTGTTGCCCAACGGGTATGGCCAATGCCTACATTACCATGTTTTGTAATTTGTGCTTCAGCTTTTTCTTCAAGATCGGCTACTTTACCCTTTGTTTTAGAAACTTTTAAGTCAGTACCATCAAAAAGTGCAATTCCTGCACTATCATAACCTCTGTATTCTAATCGTTTTAAGCCTTCAATAATAATAGGGTAAGCTTCTCTGTGTCCTAGATATCCAACAATGCCACACATAGTTTTGAATTTTGATTTTGGGTTTTATTTTCTTGCAAACAAAGATGTAAAATAAAAATTAGCTTAAGCTAATTTTTATTTGAATAGAATGATTTAACCGACGAAATTCATATTCAAAAAGAACATATTTTATTTATTATGAGACGGTTAGTCTTCTTTGCCTTTGCTTAAGAAAATTTTAAGTTGTAATTTTTTATCCTCCTTTTCTGGTATCCCTTTGCTACCATACAAAATGGTTCCTCTTGGTGAAATTATAGAAGCTGTAGGTATTGCATCAACGTTATTTGCGCTATTTAGAATTTTAGAATTATTGGTATAATTAACATTGGTAGACAATACTAAGCCAATTTTTGTATTGGTAGAGTCGTTAAGCAAAATATTATTTAAATGCTGTGTTAACCTAATTTTGAAGGTTCCTTCTGAATTTCTTTGTCCTAAACTTATTATTTTTGAATTAACAGGGTTAACTGTGTTTCCGGATTGATCTACTATATAATCTATGGTACTAGCCTTGTTCTCAAGATCATAAGCATAAATTCTATCATATTTATGGTAATCTTCATCATCACCTGTATTCATGTCTTCATCTTCATTAATAATAAGATGCGCTTCATTTATGAGTCTTTTAAGTAAAAACCTTCTGGTTAAGGGATCAAATCTGTATTCACCATTTTCATCAGTCTGTCTGTACGTTTGCTTGAAGCATTCCAGAGCATCCATATCTGGTATGCCATCTCCATCACAATCTACATCACCACTAAATAAATCAACAATAGCCATAGAACCTTCCATGCCTTTTAAATATAATTTTTCATCGCCAGAAGCGGCATCACCGTTCTCAAGATTTGTTGTAAAATTATTTATAAAGGTAGTTAATCTGTTTCCCGAAAAATTAAGCGTATAAGTTGATTCTGTTCGGGCATCTGTTGGGCCTTTTTCATAGGTTATAGTAATTGTGGCTTTTGAAGAAGCTAGATTTAATAAAATCATAGAGCCATCATCTATACCCAGTGTTTCTGCTTTAAAATATAAGCCTCTAAAATAGTTTTTAAAGTTATTAGCATTACTTAAAACAGGATCGTCTTGTTTGTCTAATATGGTTTGTTGCCAAAAATCATTATCTAATTCTACCCTAAATGCAGGCTCAGATCTACTTGTCACAGCATCATCTCCTTCTCCAGTCTCTATTACAATAGCTTCATTACTTGGAATAAATTCATTGTCAACAAAAATTGGAGTGTCTACATTAACAATGTGATTGTCAAATAAGATAGTGCTGGTTCCTGTTAGGGCTGAGTTTGAATCACTGCTTCCGTTTGAATAGTAATTTTGCGAGTTTTCGGCAACACTGTTAGGGTCAAAATCTCTTAAAAAATAATTGTTTTGGTAAATGGTGAGTTTTATAGGTTGTTCTGTGTTACCATATAGTGAGTCGAGTTTATAAGTAACATGGCCTTCGTCATCTGTTCCATTAGCCGTGCTGTAATATGGAATATTTAAAACAACACTTACTACTTGAGGGTTTTCACCAAAATCGGGGTTAAATGATGTTGGTGTAACCTGAGATATAATGCTAGCTTTTGTAAGTCCGTAGGCAGGATCATTATAAACACCCAGCAAGCTTGCTGCGGCAGCGCCTGTAGTTGAGGTAGATCCTAATCTATTTATTTGGAGTGCACTCAATTTTTGATTATAAGCCACAACTGGAAGCAAGGTGTCTCCAGTGGTGAAATTAGCATTGTCTTTTCCAAGAACATCACTTTCAATGACATTAAATTCTTTGTCACAAGCAACAAGAGCAACAAGGACTAGAAGAAAAACAAAAGGAAATTTAAGGGCATTAATTGTCTTTTTCATATAACTTAGGTGGGTAGTGAATAGTTGAATTAACCTAAAACAGTGTTGTTAAAGAATGTTGTATAGGCTTCACCAAATTCATCTTTACTTTTGTATTCTAAAACAGGTTTATCAGAAGCTTTTAAATAGCTGTCGAGTTCTTCAGGAATACTTTCAGAACCAACTATTAAAGCATCAGAATAATCAATAGCAACTTTCATTAAGTTATTGTATGAGGGTTCTTCAAGAGGTTTAATAGCGTCTTCCTCAATATTATCAAACTTAATTTTATTTACCATGTCCTTGTTTAACGTCTCACTAAAACTTTGATTGTATACTGAGGTTACAATTTTACTCTCATTAAAAAGAGGCTCATCTTTGTAGTATTCTTTAAGATAAAGTGGTAGTAAGGAAGCTAGCCAACCGTGCACATGAATAATATCTGGAGCCCAATTCAATTTTTTAACGGTTTCTATAACACCTTTGGCAAAGAAAATAGCGCGTTCATCATTATCATCAAATAATTTTCCAGCTTCATCCGTTAAGGTGGCTTTTCGTTTAAAATACTCATCATTATCAATGAAGTAAACCTGAATACGCTCTTTTGGAATGGATGCCACTTTTATAATGAGTGGCATATCTAAGTCATTAATAACTAAATTGATACCAGATAGTCTTATAACTTCGTGTAGTTGATGCCTTCTTTCATTAATATTACCATATCGTGGCATGAAAATTCTAATTTGTCCACCTTGTTGATTTACTAATCTAGGGGCTTCAAATGACATGGAAGAGATTTCAGTTTCAGGTAAATAGGGCACGACTTCAGATGATACGTACAATATCCTCTTATCTTTCATATGTTAGTTTTTGTTGACTTTAAATACATTATAAAATAAATCTTGAAATCATTTCAATACAGAGAATGAGTTAAAGAATATAATAAAGGCTGTGCTTTTGATTATTCAAAATAAAAAACACGCAAAAATACAAAAATTTATGCAAATTGCTTGTAAAATCTTAAGTTTGCACGCGTTAATTTTATATTAAATTGTGAAAGTTTACTCAAAAAAAGAAGACATAAGAACTGTTGTTGATGCTTTAAAAGACCAAAATATAAGTTTAGGGTTGGTGCCTACTATGGGGGCTTTACATGCAGGGCATTTGCAGTTGGTAAAGACTGCTTTGGCAGAAAATGATAAAGTGGTTGTGAGTATTTTTGTGAATCCTACACAATTTAATAATTCAGAGGATTTAGAAAAGTATCCACGAGCTTTAAATGCAGATGTTTCTCTGTTAGAAGCCGTTAACAAAGATGATATTTTGGTTTATGCACCTACGGTTGAAGATATGTATGGTAGTACACTAGAGTCTCAGTCATTTGATTTTGATGGATTGGAGCATGAAATGGAAGGTAAATTTAGAGCAGGACATTTTGACGGAGTTGGCACTATAGTGAAACGCTTCTTTGATATTGTAAAACCTCATAAAGCTTATTTTGGAGAGAAAGATTTTCAGCAACTCGCTATTATAAGAAAATTGGTTGAAAAGTATAGTATACCTATAGAAATTGTAGGGTGCAAAATTCATAGAGAAGCAGATGGTTTAGCTATGAGTTCTAGGAACGCAAGACTAAAACCAGCATACAGAGCGGCAGCGCCATTTATATATGATACACTAAAAGCTGCCAAAACTAAATTTGGCATAAAAAGTGTAGATAAAATAGTGGAATGGGTTGAAAATCAATTTAATAAAAATGAATTATTGAATTTAGAATATTTTGTGATTGCTGATGAAATGACCCTAAAGCCCATAAAACGAAAAACAAAAAACAAAGACTATAGAGCGTTTATTGCTGTATATGCAGATGATATTAGACTGATTGACAATATCGCATTAAATTAATTATCTTTGCCGCATGCAAATTCAAGTAGTAAAATCTAAGATTCATAGAGTTAAATGCACAGGTGCAGAACTCAATTATATAGGAAGCATTACCATTGATGAAGACTTAATGGATGCTGCCAACATTATACAAGGTGAAAAAGTTCAAATTGTAAATAATGATAATGGCGAACGATTAGAAACCTATTGTATCCCTGGTCCGAGAAATAGTGGAGAAATAACACTTAATGGAGCGGCTGCAAGAAAAGTATCGGTTGGCGATACACTCATTCTAATTACATATGCTATTCTAGATATAGAAGAAGCAAAGGTGTTTAAACCTGCGCTGGTGTTTCCTGATGAGGCCACAAACTTGCTAAAATAAACTTTGAATAGAAAGTTAAAACACACTATTAAAATTTTACTCCCATTATTATTGGGAGTTTTTTTAGTCTGGTATTCATTGTCAAAAGTATCAGTGAGTGAATTACTGGTTTATGCAAAACAGGCTGATTACACTTGGATTTTATGTGGTATGTTTTTGGGCTTGCTCAGTCATTTATCAAGAGCTTATCGGTGGCTGTTTCAATTAGAGCCTATGGGATATAAAGTAAAATTTATTAATAGTGTTATGGCGGTATTTGCTACCTATTTAATCAATTATACCATTCCTAGAGCGGGTGAAGTAGCTCGAGCATCTATATTAACAAATTATGAGAATGTACCCTTTGAAAAAGGGTTTGGAACTATTGTAGCCGAGCGCATTGCCGATCTTATTGTAATGATCGGTATCATAACAATAACCTTATTTTTACAATTTGATTTTATTTATGCCTTTCTATTAGAAAGATTTAATCCTTTAAAAATGGTTTTACTAATCATTGGGATGGTTGCAACTATTTTTGTTTTTACACAATTTATAAAAAAGAGCAAATCGACCCTAGCATTAAAGATAAAAACCTTTGTTAATGGTTTGATTGAGGGAGCTTTGAGTATCTTCAAAATGAAAAAAAAGTGGGCGTATATTTTTCATACATTATTCATATGGAGTATGTATGTCCTCATGTTTTATGTCACCTCTTTTTCACTCGAAGATTTAGAAGGTATTTCAATGGGAGCTATTCTAATTGGTTTTATTTCGGCCAGTTTTAGTATTGCTGCTACTAATGGCGGTATAGGGTCATATCCCTTGGCGGTGTATGCTGCGTTTTCAATCTTTGGGATAGCTGAAGAACCAAGTATTGCGTTTGGTTGGATTATGTGGGCGTCACAAACCTTAATGATTATTGTTTTTGGAGGAATGTCACTTATTTATTTGCCCATTTATAACCGAAGAAATAAAGAGTAATTCTTGTTTGGTCTTAACTATTCCTGTTTTGAGGCTCTTCTTTTTTTAGTACCTTGGCAGTATCAAATCATCAAACTGTGTTTCAAATGAAGAACTTACTTTTTGTTTTGTGTCTTATGCTGACACTTAATGTTACGAATGCCCAGATAAAATATGAAACGATTCAATCTTCAAAATTAGGAGAAGAAAGGCAAATCAAGATACAATTGCCAAGAGGATATGATCCGTCTGACAATAACACATATCCGTTATTTGTAGTTTTTGATGCCGATTATATGTTTGAAGCGGTTGCGGGTAATGTAGATTATTTTTCATATTGGGAAGACATGCCTAGTGCTATTGTGGTGGGAATTAATCAAATGGGAAAACGTTATGATGATTGTATGTATTCTGAACAAAATTCATTACCTATTAAAACTGGAGCTGCCTTTTTTGAATTTATTGGTCTTGAATTGATTCCGTATATAACAAAAACCTACAAATCAGGGAGTTATAGGGTAGTCGTTGGGCATGGTGAAACAGCAAATTTTATTAATTATTACCTCTTAAAACCAAATGCTTTATTTAGTAGTTATATAGCGGTTAGTCCTAATTTAGCACCCAATATGATTGACTATTTGCCAGAAACCTTAGCTAAAGTGAATAAGCAAACATTTTACTGTTTGTCAAGCACAGTGAACGCTTCAAAATCTGTGAAAGACATGGTCAATGTACTAAATTCAGATTTAGCGGTTATAGAAAATGAAAATTTCAAGTATAGCTATACACAGTTTGATGAAGCGTCGCATTATTCTCTGCCTACTTATGCTATTCCAGGCGCTATTGAACGTATTTTCAAAGTGTATCAACCCATTTCTAAAAAGGAGTATAAAGAAGTTATTCTGGAGTTAGAAATCTCACCCGTGTTATATTTACAGGAAAAGTATGCGCAAATTTTAAATTTATATGGTATAGATAAGCAAATTCTCATTAATGATTTTAAAGCCATTGCAGCGGCCATTGAAAAAAATGAAACGTTTGAGTATTATGAAGAGCTGGGTAAAATGGCAAGAAAAGCCTATCCTAATACCATGTTAGGGGGTTATTATTTAGGACGATTTTATGAAGAAACGGGTGATCCCAAGCGGGCTATGAGAACATATCAATCTGCCTATACTTTTGATGAGATTGCAGGAATTACAAAAGATGAAGTGCTTGAACGTGCCGAGTCTATTAAACAAGATTTTGGATATTAATGGCAAAAGTAAAAACCACTTTTTTTTGTCAAAATTGCGGCACACAATATGCGCAATGGCAGGGTCAGTGCAAAGCCTGTAAAGATTGGAATACTATAGTGGAAGAGCTTGTTCAAAAGCCTGAAAAACAAGTATGGAAGTCGTCGTCATCATCTAGTAAGAGGGTAGCAGTGCCTTTAAAAATAGATCAAATTGATACTTCAAAAGAACCCAGATTAAATACGTACAATGGGGAGCTAAATCGTGTTTTGGGAGGTGGTATTGTGCCTGGTTCTCTAACACTTTTAGGCGGAGAACCAGGTATTGGAAAAAGCACTTTAATGCTTCAAATTACGCTTGAACTTCCTTATAAAACCTTGTATGTTTCTGGTGAAGAAAGTCAAAAACAAATAAAGATGCGTGCTGAACGTATACATCCCAAGGGGGGAAATTGCTTTATTTTAACTGAAACTAAAACACAGAATATCTTTAAACAGATTGAAGATTTACAACCCGAAATTGTAGTGATTGATTCCATACAAACACTGCATAGCGATTATATTGAGTCGTCTTCTGGAAGTGTTTCACAAATTAAAGAATGTACAACAGAGTTGATAAAGTTTGCAAAAGAAACGGCAACACCTGTTTTGTTAATTGGTCATATTACAAAAGATGGTAGTATTGCAGGCCCAAAGATTTTGGAGCATATGGTTGATACTGTGTTACAGTTTGAAGGCGATAGAAACCATGTGTTCAGAATATTAAGAGCGCATAAAAACAGATTTGGATCCACACATGAGCTCGGTATATATGAAATGCAGGGTTCAGGACTTAGAGAGGTTTCAAACCCTTCAGAAATATTAATTTCAAAGAAAGACGAAGAACTTTCAGGCAATGCTATAGCGGCTACGCTTGAGGGTATGCGCCCATTAATGATTGAAGTACAGGCTTTGGTAAGTACTGCTGTTTATGGAACACCACAGCGTAGTGCTACAGGCTTTAATGCTAAACGATTAAACATGTTACTGGCGGTTTTAGAAAAAAGGGCAGGATTCAGGCTTGGTGCTAAAGATGTTTTTTTAAATATTACAGGAGGTATTACAGTTGATGATCCTGCAATTGATTTGGCAGTTGTAGCAGCTATTCTTTCTTCTAATGAAGATGTACCTATTCAAAATGATTTTTGTTTTGCGGCCGAAGTAGGTCTTTCTGGAGAAATAAGGCCTGTGCAGCGTGTAGAGCAACGTATTCTAGAAGCTGAAAAGCTTGGGTTTTCTACCATTTTTGTTTCTAAACACAATAAGATTTCTTTAAAAACAGCTAGTATTAAAGTTCAATTAATCTCAAAAGTTGAAGATTTAATAGGTTTTGTGGTTTAGTCGACAAAGTGCGTTTTATCGTTAAAAAATACATTTAAACGATTAAAAATTGGTTTTTGTCGATATTTTGTGATAATATTGTCGCTAGTTGAGCGTAAATCATTACGCGTTATGTGACGAAAATTAGTCTTCCCTCAAGATTGGTTAAGGAAACGATTGTAGAATTGTAAATGTTTTGGTGTCTTTTTTAATCTATGTGATAGCAAATAGGTAAAAGAGGTGTTAAAATGAGCAATAAAACAATTATATTTTAATTATAAATTAATTCTGATTTCCCCAAATCTAGTAATTATGAAAACACATGCTCCTGCTTTAGGTTTAAGGTTTTTTAATCTCTGTTTTTTTGTGCTATGCTGTTCCGTAAGCCTTTATGCGCAATATTGTACTCCCATAAATGTTGATCATGCAAACAATAATTATATTTCTAATGTGTCAATTGGGAGTATTAATAATTCTAGTTCAGGTACTACAGGAAGTTATACTTATTATTCATCAGTTACATCGGCTGATATAAATGCGGGCGAGACCATTACAGGAACCGTTACCGTGAAACTTAACGGGTGGAATAAAAATAAAAACACCCTAATTGTTTGGATGAATTTTAATAATTCTGATAGTGATTTTGAAGATTCGAGGGAGCGTTTTTTGTTTACTGTAGAAGATAAATCAAAAGAAGATGGCGAAAAAACCGTTGTAGTTCCTGTAGAAATAACAATTCCTGATGATGTTGAACTTGGGGCTTCTGTGATGCGCATTGGGTTTAGAACGGGTCAAAACAATAATTTTACCTCCTGTGATTATCAATATCAGTCAGGAGAAATTGAAGATTATAATATTTCGTTTGTTGCTAGTCAAAACAGTAACATCGGATTTAATAATGGTAACTCTGCATTGAATGGCTCTTTGGTGACAGATAGTGATGGTGATGGTATTGCAGATATTACAGATCTAGATGATGATAATGACGGGATAAAAGATACTGATGAATCAGGAGGGATAGACCCTTCTGCAGATGATGATGGCGATGGGGTTTTAAATTATAAAGATTCAGATTTTTGTTCATTAGGAGCTTCAGGGATTTGTGAAGACTTAGATCAGGATGGAGATGGCATACCGAATCATTTAGATTTAGATAGTGATAATGATGGAATAACAGACGTTATTGAATCAGGTGGAACCGATGCTGACTATAATGGATTTGCTGATGGTACCATTGGCATAACAGCCACCACTATGGGAATTCCAAGCTCTGCAAATACAGGCACGGTTCCAAGAAATACAGATGGAGATAGTAATGAAAGCGGTAGTAGGTATTTAATCTATGATTTTTTAGATATTGATTCAGATGAAGATGGTATTCCAGATAATGTTGAAGCGCAATCAACGTTAGGTTATATAGCTCCTAGTGGTGGTGTATCAACAACAGGAATAGATACAAGTTACGGATTAGGTATTGTGGTTGAAGATACAGATTATGATGGCATACCAGACTATATTGATTTAGATTCAGATAATGACGGAAAACCAGATGAAGCTGAAAACGGACTGGCCACTCCCTCTACAAATCAAGATAAAGATGCTGATGGATTGATAAACCCGTTTGAGACTACAAATATTAATGATACGGTTTGGGATGTTAATGAAGCTATTGAAAATCCGTCCGATTTATCAATTCTTCCTGATGGTGATAACGATTTAAATACTGGTGGTGATTTAGATTATCGAGATGTTTTTGATACGAATCCTCCAATTTTGGCTACCATTGATTTTGATGGGGTTGATGATTTTATGGCTAGTGATTTGAATATTGGAGGCAATAATCAAACAACTATAATGGCGTGGGTGAAGTTGGATGAAAATTTTTCAAATGCAGGAACGGTTGTGAGTTTTGGAGACTTAAATATAACCGTGCAAAGCTCAAAGCAAGTCAGTTTTCAGGTGAATGGCGTGACGCTAAATATGCCAGTTTCAAATTCTTTGGTATTAAATCAGTGGGCGCATATTGGATTTGTGTATAACGGTTTAGATGCTAGCTCTAAACTACAAGTTTATCTTAATGGTGAACTGTTAAATTCTAGTAATAATGCAGCTTTGTCAGGAGGTATAAATGCTTCAAGTAACGACTTTACAATAGGGGTAAACGCGCCTTCGATGTCATATTACTTTAAAGGAAGCATTGATGAAGTGCGTGTGTTTGATGTGGCATTAACGGATGATCAATTACAGCAAATGGTGTATCAAGAGATTGAGAATAATTTGGGTAAGATACAGGGTAAAATCATCCCAAAAGATATAACAGATAGAGAAACAGATGCTACGGTGTCTTGGTCAAGTCTTATAGGGTATTATCCTATGACCGAAATTATTAACGCCAAAACTTCCGACTATTCCGATAATGATTTTGAAGCCATTTTGTATAACATCACCACGGTGCAAGATCAATCGGCACCTATGCCGTATGAAACTATTATGCAGGGTGATTGGAATAATAATACAACTTGGTTGTATGGAGATCTTTGGGATATTACCAATACTGTAACAAACAAAGCATGGAGTATTGTAAAAATAGCTAATAATGTTACTGCTGCACACAATGTGCAAACATTAGGGTTAGTTATAGATGATGCTAAAACCCTAACCATACAAGGCGATAATTTGGTAGAAAATACCTGGTATTTAGAGTTGAATGGGGCGCTAGATCTTGAAGATGATTCTCAGTTAATTCAAACCATATATAGTGATTTGGTGACTGATAATGATGGCAAGGTTTTAAGGCGTCAGGAAGGTGAAGCAAGTCCTTTTAGATACAACTATTGGGCATCGCCGGTTGGAGCCGTTGGAATTACCAGTTTAACAAATAATAACGCGGCTTTAAACAACGCTAATAACAGCTCATTCAAATTAAATACCTTAAAGGATGATGTTGGTTTGAATATGCCTTTTACGTCTAGTTATACAGGAAATGGCAGTATAAGCACCTATTGGTTGTATACATTTATAAGCGGTATTACTTACTGGGATTGGAAAAAAGTGGCACCTTCTTCTCTTATTAAACCAGGCATTGGCTACACCCAAAAAGGTACAGGAACAGCGGCGCCAAAACAACAATATATTTTTGAAGGAAAACCTAATAATGGAACTGTTTTATTGGATGTTACAGACAAAGGAGGAGCAGGTTCAGTGCCCGATGTGTCAAAAACAGAATATTTAATCGGTAATCCGTATCCATCAGCAATAGATATTCATAAATTTATTGATGATAATCAAGGGGTTATAAAAGGTGATTTGCATCTTTGGCAACAATGGAGCGGAAATTCACATTATTTAAGTGAATATCAAGGAGGTTATGCGCAGGTAAATAAAACTGGAGCTTGTAGAGCGTATCAATTTGTAGGTTTATCTGGTGGGCACAATGGGTCGCAAGATGGAACTAAAGTACCAACAAGATACCTTCCTGTTGGTCAAGGCTTTGTTGTTGAGGTTGAAGCCGATGGTCAAATTGAGTTTAATAATAATCAGCGCATTTTTATTAAAGAAGCCGATGCTAATAGCTCCTATGATAGTGGTTCTGTGTTTTTAAAGTCTAGCGGTACTAAATCAAATGGGAAAACCTTAAAAAGCAGTGGTATGGCTAAAGAAGATTCTGAAAAGATCATGCAACGCATCCGATTAGAGTTTAATACTGTTAAGGGGCCTAAAACAAGAAGAGAATTATTGTTAGGATTTGCTCATGATGCTACTGATGGTTTTGACTATGGTTATGATGCTGAATGTTTAGAAATAAATAATAATGATATGAATTTAAGTTTGGAAGGAAAAAATATGAACATTCAAGCGTATAGTCCAATATCAGACGATAAGGTCATTCCTTTAAATTTTAAATCTTCTGGGGATAATACTTTTGAAATCAAGATGACATCGGTAGAAGGCATTCCTGATGATCAAGAGATTTTCTTGAAAGATAATGTAACAGGAGATTATTTTAATCTTATAAGCGGTGAACCCTATGGGTTTAGTTCAGATCAAGGAAAATTTAATACCAGATTTGAAATTGTTTTTCAAAGTGAACAGCACTCGCTAAGTATTGAAGAGTCTGAGGCCAAGAACAACTTTATCTATTTCAAGAATAAAACGAATACACTGTTTGTAAAAAAAATGAATGGTAATAAAATAAGAAATTTACAGTTGGTAAACATGCGTGGTCAAGTAGCTTTACAAATGCCTAATTTACCAGTAGAAGCCTTAGAAAATGGATTTCAATTTTACAACCTTTCAAGTGGTGCCTATATTGTGCAAATACGTACTGAAAATAATGAAGTGCTTTCTAAAAAGATTATAGTAAATTAATTAGAGGTGTTTTTATTGAAATTCTATATACCGCTCCGCTCTTGACTGGTCTTTTTTTGCCTTATAATGACGATAAAACACATTTTATCGAACAAAAACACATTTTATCGGATTTTTATTAGTTTTTATCGGATTTTTATTTTAATATTGTCTTTAATTGAATGTAAAACCGTACGGTTTGTTTCGACGAAAATTATTCTTCCCTCAAGATTAATTTCAAAAAGTTTGTACATATTGAAGTAAAGCTGTTCTAAGGATTTAGAAGCCGATTTACTAACCTGCTTTCAAAAAACAATGATGCTTTTGAAAGTGTAATATATAACTAATTGATAATGAATTAATTTTGTTTACCCCAAAGCTATTAATCATGAAAACAAAACTATTCCTACAACGCTCTATATTGTTATTGGTTTTAAATACTTGTATAGGGCTAAAAGCTCAAACCTGTGGTCCGCATACTTGGAATCCGCCAGGGCAACCCACAACATGTACCTATACCTATACGGCTTCAGGTTGGGTTGATAGTTTAGGCAATCCAACAGGCGTACCTTCAGGACTTAGCTCTTCAGATTCTGTGTGTATTTTGGCTGATAACTCTGACGCTATTATGGCAGGAGGAGTTTTCAAGGGGACGCTATACATTGCACCAAATGTTACATACTCAGGCCAAATAGATAAAATGAATGCTGTGACCTTGATTGTTGAAGGGGTTATTGATTTTCCAACGGAAACAGGGTTTCAAGGCACCAATATGATTTATATTTATGATACAGGATCTATTACCATACCAGGACAATTCAATCCACCTTCAGCATCCATAGTATACAATATGGGTAACTTTAATGTGGCTGGAGATTTGAGTGTTGGGGGTAGTGCAACTTATGTATCGTTTTATGGCAGTAGAACAACTGTTGGGGGCGATGCAGGTATTGCAAGTGATTATTCCAATTGTGGTATATTAGAGGTATTTGGGTCTTTGTCTTCGGGAGGATCTAGTGCATTGATTAATGATTGTTCCTTATTTATTCATACTGATATGTCTCTTAATGCCGATTATGTGAATAATGGTTTGTTTGTTTTAAAAGGAGAATTGACTTTTGGTACGGCTAAGTTTTATAACAATGGTACCATGTTACTCGATAATATAAACTTAAGTAATGATGATTTGATTGGTGACGATGAAAATTCATTACTCATTGTAAGGCACAATGCTTCGCTAACAAGTGGAGCCACCGTTACAGGACATATGTATTATGACGAAGATGATGGTGGCGGATTTGATGCGGTGAGTGCAGGTTCCGTAGAGGATATTGATGTGCTTTTAGATGTGACTATTCCGCCTACTGAAGAACTTATTTTAGCAGATTGTGGAGCCAATATTACTATAAATCCCGTTTTATTTTCGTCAAAACTAGATTTTGATGGAGTTGATGATTATGTGTCTACACCAGAATTTATTAATGGAGAAAGCGATATTACATTTATGGCTTGGGTCAAGTCAGATTCAGGGAATACAACCAATATGACCATAGGCGGTGAAGATACAGGTTTTAAATTATGGTTGCAAAATGGGAACAGACCCTCTTTTACAGTAACAACCGCTGGTAACTCAGCGCAAACAATTGGGCAATGTGCTTGTTCAGCCATTAACTATGATGAATGGCATCACATTACAGGCAGTTTTTCTAGTTCAACAGGACTTATGAAACTTTATGTTGATGGCGTACTTGTCGATTCCCTTGATACGGGTATTATTGGAGTAAATATTGAAAACACCACAGATACAAATGGTAATTTTGAAATAGGAAGAACAACTAAAAATGTTTCCAATAGGGAATATTATAAAGGAGATATTGATGAAGTTAGAGTGTTTAATACCGTACTTACCGATGATCAAATTCAACGTATGGTATATCAGGAAATAAAAGATAACTCGGGTATTGTTAAAGGCGCTGTGATAGATAAAGATATTGTAGATATTACTACAAATAATACTATTCCGTGGTCAAGCTTGTTAGCTTACTATCCAATGTCTGATATTATTTCTTATGATAGAACAACAGATTATTCTTATATCGGTAGAATTACCAAATTGAATAATATAACTTCATTACAACAACAAACAGCTCCAATGCCTTATGTGTCTAATAATCCTGGGGCTTGGACTGATGAAGCTACCTGGAAAAGTGGTAATGTTTGGGATATTGAAGATGTTGCGAATAATAAAGATTGGAGCATTGTAAAAATATCAAATGATGTTACGGCCTCACATGACATTAAAACATTAGGGCTTATTATTGATGACACAAGAAGCTTATCAGTTTCGGGAGATCATGCCGTGTATAATACATGGTATTTTGAGTTGAATGGAGCTTTAGATTTAGAAGATGATTCGCAGTTAATTCAAACAGAACACAGTGATTTGGTGACCAATGAAAATGGTAAAGTATTAAGAAGGCAGGAAGGAGAGTCTAATCCGTATCGATACAATTATTGGTCATCTCCTGTTGGAGAAACTATGGCAACCACTCTTACTAACAATAATGGAGCTTCAAATAATACAAATAACACACCTTTTAAAGTAAATATGATTAAAGATGCTAGTGGGTTCAATTGTACTTTTACAACAGGTTATACTGGAAGTAATAGCATAAGTACCTATTGGATATACACTTATATGGGAGGGTTAACCTATTGGGATTGGGCACATTTATCACCATCAACCCCCTTAATTCCAGGTTTTGGTTATACCCAAAAAGGAACGGGTGTTGCCGCTTCAGAGCAGCAATATATCTATGAAGGGAAACCCAATAATGGAACCATTATTTTGGACGTGTTAGATAAAGGTGGTGCTGGTTCTATTCCAGATAAAACCAAAACCGATTACTTGCTGGGTAACCCGTATCCTTCCGCTTTAGATATGTATCAGTTTATTGATGACAATCAAGGTGTTATAAAAGGCGATATTTATCTTTGGCAACATTGGGGTGGAGACACACATTATTTAAGTCAATATGAAGGTGGTTATGCACAGGTAAATAAAACAGGATCTTGTAAAGCCTATCAGTTTGTGGGGCTTTCAGGAGATACAAATGGGTCTCAAGATGGTACCAAGTTGCCTACTCGTTATCTTCCAGTGGCTCAGGGCTTCGTAGTTGAGGTTGAGGCAGATGGACAAATTGAGTTTAATAATAATCAGCGTGTTTTTATTAAAGAATCAGATGCCGATAATATTAATGAAGAAAACGGATCGGTTTTTTTAAAAAATACGGGTGGAAAGCCTAAAAATGAATCAAAACAGCCAGACAACTCAAGTTCTGCAATGCAAAAAATAAGACTAGAAATTAATTCAGTATCTGGTCCTAAGACAAGACGTGAACTTTTAATTGGTTTTAGTGAACTTACTTCAGATGACTATGATTATGGCTATGATGCCGAATGTTCAGAAGTAAATAATAACGACCTCAATTTGAGTTTGAACGGCAAAAATATGAACATTCAGGCATATGGGCCATTGGCAAATGATAAGGTGATTCCTCTTAATTTTAAATCGTCTGGAGATAATGCGTTTGAAATTAAAATAACCAGCCTTATAAATATTGAAAAAAGTCAAAAAATTTATATCAAAGATAATCTTACAGGAGAATATTATGATTTAACTAAAAACAATGCGGCTTACACCTTTTCTTCAGAACAAGGTAAATTCAATAAAAGATTTGAAATTGTATTTCAAAATGAACAGCAAGCCTTGAGTATGGCAGAGGCTCAAGCTAGTGATAATTTTATTTATTATAAGAATACAACCAACACCTTGTATGTTAAAAAATTGAACAGTAATATAAAGCGGTTGGCTTTAGTGAATATGCGAGGCCAAATAGCTCTAGATATGCCAGATTTACCTATTTCGGCATTAGAAAATGGGTTTCAGTTTTATAATCTGTCTAGTGGCGCATATATCGTGCAATTACGTACGGAAGATAACCAAGTGCTTTCAAAAAAGATTATTGTGAATTAATTGGGGTAATAATCTTGAATAAGATATTCTAAATAGATCATTCGTTAGAGTGGTCTATTTTTGTTTTAAAATGAAAATTTTTCAAGGATAATTCCTTAAATTCGCGAACTTATAAGAAATTAGAGTAAATGAGCGTGAAATTCCCTGAATATAAAGGACTTGACCTGCCTAATGTAGCAAATGAAATTCTACAATACTGGCAGGAAAATAACATATTTGAAAAAAGTGTAACGTCAAGAGAAGATCGTGAATCCTACGTCTTTTTTGAAGGACCTCCTTCTGCAAATGGATTGCCAGGTATTCATCATGTTATGGCGCGCGCTATTAAGGATATTTTCTGTCGTTATAAAACTCAAAAAGGTTATCAGGTAAAAAGAAAAGCAGGTTGGGATACCCATGGTTTACCTATTGAATTAGGTGTAGAAAAAGAGCTTGGCATTACAAAAGAAGATATTGGGAAATCTATTTCGGTGGAAGATTATAATGCCGCTTGTAGAAAAGCGGTGATGCGTTACACTGATATTTGGAATGATTTAACCCAAAAAATGGGGTATTGGGTAGATATGGATCATCCGTACATTACCTATGAACCCAAATATATGGAAAGCGTTTGGTGGTTGCTTAAGCAAATTTATAATAAAAACCTTTTGTATAAAGGCTATACCATTCAACCATATTCCCCAAAAGCAGGTACTGGCTTAAGTTCGCATGAGTTGAATCAACCAGGAACGTATCAAGATGTTACAGATACTACGGTGGTTGCACAGTTTAAAGCGATTTCTAATACGCTACCTGACTTTTTACAAAACTTAGGTGCTATTCACTTTTTAGCATGGACAACCACACCTTGGACTTTGCCAAGCAACACAGCATTAACTGTAGGTCCTAAAATTGAGTATGTTTTGGTTGAAACGTTTAATCAATATACGTTTGAGCCTGTAAAAGTGGTGTTGGCTAAAAAACTTGTAGGATATCAATTTTCTGGCAAGTTTAAGCAGGTTGAAGAGTCCTCAGAACTTGCTTCGTATAAAGCAGGAGATAAAAAGATTCCGTTTTATATTGTAAAAGAATTTATGGGTAAAGATTTAGTTGGTATTACATATGAACAGTTATTACCATACGCTTTGCCTCATGATAACCCTGAAAATGCTTTTAGAGTGATTTCGGGCGATTTTGTAACTACTGAAGATGGTACAGGTATTGTGCATACCGCTCCTACTTTTGGTGCAGATGATGCTTTAGTGGCTAAACAGGCTGTGCCTGAAGTACCACCTATGCTGGTGAAAGATGATAATGGAAATCTTGTTCCACTTGTTGATTTACAAGGTAGATTCAGACCAGAAATGGGTGAGTTTGCAGGTAAATATGTTAAGAATGAATACTACAATGATGGTGAAGCACCAGAGCGCTCTGTTGATGTAGAACTTGCTATAAAGCTAAAGGAAGAGAATAAAGCGTTTAAAGTTGAAAAATATAAACACAGTTATCCTAATTGCTGGCGAACAGATAAACCCATTCTTTACTACCCGCTAGATTCATGGTTCGTCAAGGTGACTGATGTAAAAGACAGAATGTTTGAACTCAATGAAACCATTAATTGGAAACCAAAAGCAACCGGAACAGGGCGTTTTGGAAATTGGTTAGCTAATGCCAATGATTGGAATTTATCGCGTTCGCGTTATTGGGGTATTCCGTTGCCTATTTGGCGAACTGAAGATGGAAAAGAACAGATTTGCATTGGTTCAGTTGAAGAATTAAAAGCTGAAATGACCAAAGCTGTCGCCGCGGGCGTGCTTGAAAAAGATATTTTTGAAGATTTTGAAGTTGGTAATAATTCCGAAGAAAATTATGCTAAAATCGATTTGCATAAAAATATTGTTGATGCTATTGTTTTGGTAGCGCCATCGGGTGAAAAGATGTATCGTGAAAGCGATTTAATTGATGTTTGGTTTGATTCTGGCTCTATGCCATACGCGCAGTGGCATTACCCGTTTGAAAATAAAGAATTGATAGACAAAGGGACGTCTTATCCTGCCGATTTTATTGCTGAAGGTGTTGATCAAACAAGAGGGTGGTTTTACACGCTTCATGCTATTGGAACCATGGTTTTTGATTCAGTAGCCTATAAAAATGTCGTATCTAACGGACTGGTTTTAGATAAGAACGGACAAAAAATGTCTAAGCGTTTAGGTAATGCCGTTGATCCATTTGAAACCCTAGGGAATTATGGGGCTGATGCCACACGTTGGTATATGATTTCAAACGCTAATCCTTGGGATAATTTAAAGTTTGATAGTGATGGTATTGAAGAGGTAAAGCGTAAATTTTTTGGAACCCTTTATAACACGTACTCTTTTTTTAGTTTATATACCAATTTAGATCAATTCACTTATGCCGAGTCAGATATTCCGCTTGAGGAAAGACCAGAATTAGATCGCTGGATATTATCTGAATTACATACCTTAATCAATAAAATTGATAAGTTTTACGCTGATTATGAGCCAACAAAAGCAGCAAGAGCTATCTCAGATTTCACACAAGATTATTTGAGTAACTGGTATGTTAGATTAAGTAGAAGACGTTTCTGGAAAGGTGAGTATGAACAAGATAAAATTTCGGCCTACCAAACCTTGTACACATGCATGGTAACCTTGGCAAAACTTGGGGCTCCAATAGCACCGTTCTACATGGATAGGCTTTATTTAGACCTTAATGCAGTAACCAAGAAAGAAAATTTTGAAAGTGTACATTTAGCAGATTTTCCAAAGTTTGATGAGGCTTTTGTTGATAAAAGCTTAGAGCGTAAAATGGAAAATGCACAAACCATATCCTCATTGGTATTGTCTTTACGAGCTAAGGAAAAGATTAAGGTACGTCAGCCGCTTCAAAAAATTATGATTCCAGTAGCTAATGACCAACAAAAAGCGGAAATTTTAGCAGTATCAAATTTAATAAAACATGAGGTAAATATTAAGGAGATAGAGCTTTTAGAAGATGCTTCAGATATTTTGGTTAAGCAGATAAAACCTAATTTTAAAGTGCTAGGACCGCGCTTTGGGAGAGAGATGAAAGCCGTGGCTGAAGCAGTAATTAACTTTACACCTGAAGATATTAACAAAATAGAACAAAATGGGAGTTTAGAGGTTGATATTAACGGAAAAAATATTACATTAGAACGCTCAGATGTAGAAATCACCTCACAAGATATTGAAGGGTGGTTGGTTGCAAATGAAGGAGCTTTAACAGTGGCTCTTGATGTTACTATTTCTGATGATTTACGTAGAGAAGGTATTGCCAGAGAATTGATAAATAGAATTCAAAATTTACGTAAAGATTCAGGCTTTGAAGTTACTGATAGAATCAATGTAACGCTCCAAAAAGATGAACAGGTTGTAAATGCCGTTGATGCCAATATAACCTACATTAAGTCTGAAACATTAACAAATGAACTTGAAATAATTGATAAAGTAGAAGATGGTATAGAAATTGTATTTGATGATGTATGTACCAAATTATTTATCCAAAAAAATTAAGACTATGGGAGACAGCGTAAGATATTCTGATGCTGAATTGGAAGAATTCAAAGCATTAATTACAGAGAAGATAGAAAAAGCTCAGCATGATTTAGAGTTGATAAAAAGTGCCTATATGAATGATCATAATAACGGTACTGAAGATACATCACCGACCTTTAAAGCTTTTGATGAAGGGAGTGCCGTGATGAGTAAAGAATCAAATTCTCAATTAGCTATTCGTCAAGAAAAATTTATTCGTGATTTAAAAAATGCTCTTATTCGTATAGAGAATAAAACCTACGGTATTTGCCGTGTAACGGGTAAATTAATCAATAAAAAACGTTTAGAGCTTGTGCCACATGCTACATTAAGTATTGAAGCAAAAAATATGCAACAATAATTGTATAAAAGAGTCATTTATAAAAACGCCTCATGCCTTGAGGCGTTTTTTGTTTAGATGTTATGTCGTTAAAAAAATCTATCGTTCTTATTGTCATCGTTTTGTTGGTTGATCAAATCAGTAAAATATATGTAAAAACACATTTTATACTTCATGAAAGTATTGACGTATTTAGTTGGTTTAAAATATACTTTATAGAAAACGATGGGATGGCCTGGGGAACAAAAATAAGTGATTTTACGTCCTTTATATCAGATAGAACAGCAAAGGTAGCCTTAACCTTATTTAGAGTTTTTGCCATATTTGGCATAGGCTATTGGTTATATAACACCACTAAAAAGGGAGGATCTACAATTTTAATTATTGCTATAGCCTTGATTTTTGCAGGCGCCTTAGGTAATATTATTGATTCGGTGTTTTATGGCGTTTTATTTAATGACAGTACAAGTCAATTGGCTAGTTTTATGCCGGAAGGAGGGGGGTACGAGTCATTGCTTTATGGGCGTGTGGTAGATATGCTATACTTTCCACTAATAGAAGTTGATCTGCCTCAATGGGTGCCTTTATACGGAGGTAAGCGTTTTAATTTCTTTGAACCTGTTTTTAATATTGCCGATGTTGCTATAAGCGCTGGGTTTATTATGTTGCTTCTTTTCAATAAAAAAGCTTTTTCTAAAAAGAATATCCAATAAAAGGTTTTCCAGGTAAATATTTTCGAATTTACTTTTACTATATTTACCTATTGCTATTATTTATTTTAATCCCTCAATTAATGAAAGGTAAATACATTCCTATCATCCTTATTTTATTCTCTCAATTTTTATTCGCGCAAAATACATTTGATATTATTCTGAATGGAGACAATCGAGAAAAAGATTGTAAACAGTGTATAGAAACGTTTAGGCAGAAACCTAAAGGCGTTCGGTTTTCAATTGAACGAGAAGGTAATAATCTATATTTTCAAGTCAACGATAAAAAATGGTTTGAGACCCTATTTAACAAATCTGGTGACGGCATTGCTATTGATGTTGTATTGAAGAAAAGGTATGCCTGTGGTTTAGGTTCTGTGGCCAGTTCTCAAATAAAAGGTGAACTTCTAGAGCCCGTTTATGCTAAAGCCTTAAAAGCTGGATTGAAACCATATGCTGATGATTTATTTCGAGTAAAAATAGGAACTATTCCTGAGGCATATCTGAATCAAAAATCAGAGTTTAATATTCTATTTTTGAGTAACAAAACACTTTGTCAATACTATGTTATTTATGAGTTGGAGTCCTATCAATGGGAGTTGTTAGATATGGGCATGTATTTAGATTCCTTAACCTACAACCCTAAAAAAGTACAGTCTTCTGAGTCTAAGAGCACACTCATTAGAAACAAAATTTTAAAGTTTGATATTCCCTTCCAAAAAAATAAATCTAATTATTCGCAACAAGATATTAAACCTATTTACGATTCGTTACGGCTAACCGATTTCAATATTAAGACCATTAAGGTAAAGTCATATTCTTCAATTGAAGGTATAACAACAAGAAATTTAGAGCTTCAGGAACTTAGAGCCAACAGTATTATTTCGGCATTACAGAAATTTCAAAAGCCAACTATTCAAACAACTGTGTCTACGGCCGAGAATTGGGTAGAGTTTTTAAATGACATAAAAGGAACCAAGTACGAGTATTTATTGTCTTTAACAAAAAATGACATTAAGGATGCTATTGCTGGTAAGCTATCAAGAGACATGGAGTCCATTTTGAAACATCATAGAAAGGCTGTTTTAGAAATGGAACTTGAAAAAATTTATGAATACAAAGGGGTGTCTCCCAAAGAATTGCTTATTAATTTCAATACAGCGGTTCGTTTAAATCAAGAGGCGGCAGCAAGACGTATTCAAAACTCCATTTTTGAAAAAATAAAGTCTGGTGAAGTTACTTCCGATATTTTAAGTCAGATGGCAGTGCCTATGAGTGATAAGTATGTTCAAATTAGAAATAATAATGCAGCGTTTAGGTATATGCTTGATTTTAGGGAAGTGTTATTGGTTTATAATGAAATGCTGGAGCTTGAAAAACTCATGCCTAACAGCAAAAAAATAAAATATAATGTAGCGGTACTTAAACTTCAGCTATGGCGTTACAACGCTATTGAAATTAATGAAGATGCATTAGAGAAGCAAATTTATGATTTGAAACAATATGGTATCGGAGATGATTTAATAACTCGAATGATAGTAAACTTTAATATTATTAGGGCTGAAAATTTAATGCGAAACAGAGATTATAAGAATAAAGATAAAGCCGTAACCTTTATTAAAGACCATTATGACAAATTTTCGTTGTCGGAATATGATTATTTAAGTTTAGCTCAGTTTTTTAGCTATTATGCTAAAACAGAATTTTCTGTTGATCTTTTAGAGAACAAGGCAAGGAGTATTTATATAGATGAAAACCTATTGTTTTACTTTTTAAATCTTACTATTATTAGAAATGAGTTTGTAAAAGATGTAGATTATAGAACGATTTTGTTAAATGCGATAAACATTAATAAACCACGTTTTTGTAAATTATTTGAAGCAATAGAAGATGGTGGTGTTACTTTTCAAATATTAGACAATAATTACCTTAGGGCTGTATACTGTGAAAACTGTAATGATTAAAATTGATAAATTGTGTTTGGAGTAACGCAATAGTTTAATGGAATATCATTACTGGTAACCTCTGCAATGTGGTCTTCAGCTTCAAAAAATGAAAGCCCAATTTTTATGGTTTCTGGCTTGCATTGGGCTAAAAATTTATCATAAAATCCTTTGCCATATCCTACGCGGTTACCACGTTTGTCAAAAGCTAGAAGCGGAATAAAAACAACATCTATTTTATCATTTGAAATGGGAATACCATCCACAGGTTCTGGAATGTTATAGGCATTATTTTTAATTACGGTATTGTCTGTTAGCAAAAAATTAAACATCTCTCCTGTTTCAAAATCACTTTTTGAAATGAGGATATGTTTGTCTTTTCCAGAAAGAATGTTTAAAATATAATCTGTATTCACCTCTTTTTTGTCTTCAATAGTTAGAAAAATATGATAGAATCCATAGTTCCAAACAGGTAGTTTTAAAAGCTGATTTGAAATCGCTAGACTCAAATCTTCAATAGCATCAAAATCAAGGTTTTTTCGTTTGTCTTTATAGGTTTTTCGCAAAGTAGTTTTGGTTGCCATTTAGTCTTTTATTTTTATTGAAATATGAAATAAAGCATCACCCTGATACACAATAGGAGACTCATTTACGTTAATGATATAACCCGTATATCGGGCTCTAACAAAATAATTAAATTTCCCATAAGGATCGGTAATATTACCTAAAATATCATCTTTTTCAACATAAGCACCAATAGATGTATTGGCTTTAAACATGCCAGAATATTTAGCACGAAGCCATTTACTTTCTTCAATAAAAACACAAGCATTTTTTGGTCTGGTAGACTTAAAAACCGTTTTTAACATGCCTAAATGTTTTAGTAAGCGTTTAGAACCATTCACCCCAGAATTGGTTACTACCTCATCAATATGAAACGATTTCCCGCCTTCAAAAAGCAAAAGCGGTTTTCCTAATTTAGAACAGGTTGCTCTAAATGATTTAGAAAGATTTTTAGAATAGAGCACAAAAGGCGCTCCAAAAATTTTAGCTAAGTCATTTAGGTAGGTGTCCTTTTTTAAATAGCGTAATTGTGGTGCATTAAACCGACCCGAGCCACCTGTATGAAAGTCTACAATCAAATCAACATGCGGAATAACGTCATGAATAAGCTTGTGGGCAACTCGGCCTGCTAGAGAACCAGTCGGGCTTCCAGGAAATACCCTGTTGAGGTCTCGGCCATCAGGAAATTCACGTTTTAAGTTGATAAATCCAAACACATTAATAACAGGCATGCATATAATAGTACCAATTTTTGGTTGATTAATACCTTTAGCAATAAGTTGGCGTACAATTTCAACACCGTTTACTTCATCGCCATGAATGCCTGCCGTAAAAAGCACGGTTGGCCCTGGTTTTTTAGAACGTTCAATGATTACTGGAACATTAACAGGGGTTGAAGTATGTAGGTTAGCTACATCAAAATTCACCTCTTTACTTTGTCCTGGCATAATGGTTTCACCAAGAATATGTAATACATCTGCCTTTAGTTTAGACATTTATTTAGCGTTTTTTTCAATAAACCTTATAATAGATTTAGCAATATTGCGCCCAGTAGCAATTTCAATACCTTCTAAGCCAGGAGTAGAATTTACTTCAAGGAGTAAAGGACCTCTTGCAGATTGTAGCATATCAACACCGCAAACAGGTAGGTTTAATGCTTTTGAAGCGTTCATGGCCAATTTTAATTCGTCATGATTAAGCTTTATAATTTCGGCAGAACCACCTCGGTGTAAATTTGATCTAAACTCACCTTCTTTTCCTTGTCTTTTCATAGCACCAACTACTTGCCCATCTACAACCAGCGCTCTTAAGTCGGCACCCTTAGCTTCTTTAATGAACTCTTGAACAATAACACGGGCTTGAAGACCATTAAAGGCTTCTAAAACAGATTCAGCGGCGCTTTTAGTTTCGGCTAAAACAACACCCAGACCTTGTGTGCCTTCAAGAAGTTTAATAATAACAGGTGTACCCCCAACATGTTCAATAACTTCTTTTACATCTCTAGAGTAATTGGTAAATACGGTTTTAGGCATACCAATTCCTGCTTTGCTAAGCCGTTGTAAACTTCTTAATTTATCACGAGAACGCTGAATAGCACCAGAGGTTACAATGGTAAAAACACCCATCATTTCAAATTGACGTACTACGGCACATCCATAAAAAGTTACAGAAGCGCCAATTCTAGGAATGATGGCATCAACATAATTTAAATAGCGGTCTTTATAAAAAATAGTCGGTTTTTCCTTTTCAATAATGATATCGCATTTAAGCGGATCAATAACTTCTACTTTATGCCCGCGCTTTAAGCCTTCTTCAATAAGGCGTTCAGTAGAATATAATTGAGTGTTTCTAGATAAAATGACTATGTTCATGCTGTTTTCGTATTAAAAGAGACGTTTACTAAATCTACGTCAACAATAAATTTATGTCTTAAGAATTCCCTGCCAATTAAAACAGGAAACTTCATGTCATCTCTAGTGCTTAAAGTTAAGTTAATCTTATATGTTTTACCAAAAATTACGACTTCAGATTTTACCTTGTACCGGTTTTCTTTAAAACCATTACTACTTTTTACGTCTGTTCGGCTAAAAGCTTCAAATATAATTTCTGTTTTACCAAAATTTTTGTGCGTGCTACTATTAAAAGTGCAGAGCAGTGTATGGTCTATTTCAATAATATCAGAGCAATGAATGGCTGAAGTATAAGCTCCAGTATCAATTTTAACATCTATATTATGTAAATCGAGTTTTGGAAAATCTAAAACATCAACCCGACCTATAATTTTTTTACTCATCTGTTTTACATATTATAATTCTGTACTTTTTTGCATTCTGAAATATGTTCAAAATTAAGGTTTGGTTTTAAATAAAATCTTTTTTTAGTGTTTTAAAAAAAGTGGCGTAATGTAGATAAATATTCTATGCAAAAAACAAAACTTATAAATATTTAACACATTTTAAAAAGACAGATTTTTACTAAAAACCTTTAAAATAATTACCTTTACAATAATGAACACCCCCGATTTAGAGATACAATTAAAAACCTTACCAAGCCAACCTGGAGTTTATCAATATTATGATAAAGAAGGTACTATTATTTATGTTGGGAAAGCAAAGAATTTAAAAAAAAGAGTTAGCTCATATTTTACAAAACATCACGATAGTGGGAAAACACGAGTTTTAGTAAAAAAAATTGCCAATATTAAGCATGTTGTTGTAGATACGGAGACGGATGCGCTGTTGTTAGAAAATAATCTTATTAAAAAATACCAACCGCGCTATAATGTCATGCTAAAAGATGATAAATCATATCCGTGGATTTGTATAAAAAAAGAACGTTTTCCTAGGGTGTTTTCTACACGGCGTGTGTTTAAAGATGGAAGTGAATATTTTGGTCCGTACACTAGTGTAAAAACAGTACATACCCTGTTAGATTTAATAAAAGGTCTATACAGTTTAAGAACGTGTAACTATGATTTGGCAGAAGAAAAAATACAAGCGGGTAAATACAAAGTCTGTTTAGAATATCATTTAGGGAATTGTAAAGGTCCTTGTGAAGGTTTTGAAACAGAAGCTGCCTATAATGAAAACATAAAGGCTATAAAGGAAATTTTAAAAGGAAATTTTAAAGATTCTTTATCTCAGTTTAAAGAACAAATGGTTCAGTTTGCTGAGCAGATGCAATTTGAGGAGGCACAAAAAATAAAAGAAAAGGTTGAAGTGCTAGAAAATTATCAGGCTAAATCAACCATAGTCAATCCAAAAATCAGTAATGTTGATGTTTTTTCAATAATAAGTGATGAAAGTTATGGTTACATTAATTTTTTACAATTGTCTTATGGTTCCATAATACGATCGCATACACTTGAAGTTAAAAAAAAGCTGGATGAAACCGATAAAGAATTATTAGAATTAGCCATTACAGAAATAAGGCAACGATTTAATTCCAATTCAAAAGAGATTTTTGTGCCTTTTAAGGTCAATCTAGGCGAATCAGTTAAGGTTACAATACCCAAGTTGGGTGATAAAAAGCATATTCTGGATTTATCTTTAAGAAATGCCAAGTATTATAGGCTTGAGCGGTTTAAACAAATGAAAATTGTTAATCCAGACAGGCATGCTAATAGAATTATGGCGCAAATGAAAGCCGATTTAAGGCTTTCTGAAGAACCACGTCATATAGAGTGTTTTGATAATTCAAATATTCAGGGCACTAACCCAGTAGCAGCTTGTGTAGTGTTTAAAAATGGAAAGCCAAGTAAGAAAGATTACAGGCATTTTAATATAAAAACGGTTACAGGACCAGATGACTTTGCATCTATGGAAGAAGTGGTATACCGGCGTTATAAAAGACTGTTGGAAGAAGCACAACCATTGCCGCAACTTATTGTTATTGATGGGGGCAAAGGGCAATTATCATCGGCACTCAAAAGCTTAGATGTTTTAAACTTAAGAGGTAAAATTGCTATTATCGGAATTGCGAAACGTTTGGAAGAATTATTTTACCCAAATGACCCAATTCCCTTATATTTAGATAAAAAAAGCGAAACCTTAAAAATTATTCAGCAACTTCGAAATGAAGCCCACAGATTTGGTATTGAACACCATAGAAATAGAAGAAGTAAAAGTGCTTTAAATACAGAATTAGAAACCATTCCAGGGGTAGGTGAAAAAACCGTTGAAGATTTGTTAAAACATTTTAAATCAGCCAAACGGGTTTCTTATGCTAAGTTAGATGAGTTGGAGGGTGTTGTTGGGGTTTCAAGAGCGGCTAAGGTGTATAACCATTTTCATAGAGAGTAAAAATTTATCTCATCCTGTTTTGAATAAAAGTGTCATCATATGTAGTGTCTTTGCGATGATTTCGTTTTCTGTGAAAGCGCAAGAATTGATGGATATAACGAAACCCAAAATAGGGTTGGTTTTAAGTGGTGGAGGCGCTAAAGGCCTAGCACATATTGGTGTTTTAAAGGTTATTGATAGCCTGGGAATTCAGATAGATTATGTGGCAGGAACAAGCATGGGTGCAATAATTGGAGCTATATATGCCTCGGGTTACTCGGGCAAACAAATAGATTCTATTTTTCATGAAGTAGATTTTGATGACATCATTAGTGATGATTTACCAAGGGCTTCAAAAGCTTTTGATGAACGTGCTAATGATGAAAAGTATGCTGTTAAGTTGCCTTTTAGGAAATTTAAAATAAAACTACCCTCTGCATTATCAAAAGGGCACAACACCTATAGTTTATTTACCAAGTTGTTTCTGCATGTTAATGAGGTAGAAGATTTCAGTGAATTGCCAATTCCTTTTTTTTGTATTGCTACCAATGTCGAAACTGGTAAACAAGTGGTTTTAGATCAGGGTAATTTAATGCAGTCTTTAATGGCTAGTGGGGCGTTACCTTCCTTATTTCAACCGGTTATAATTAATAATGAGGTTTTAATTGATGGTGGTGTGGTTAATAATTATCCTGTAGATGAATTGCGTGCAAAAGGCATGGATTATATCATTGGAGTAGATGTGCAAGATGATTTGATGACTCGTAATGAGCTAACTTCAGCGCCTGATGTGTTACTTCAAATAAATAATTTCCGTACTATTAATGATATGAAATTAAAGGTTAAGAAAACAGATTTGTATATTAAACCTGATATTTCAAACTTCAACGTTGTCTCTTTTAGTCAAGGTCAGGCAATTATAGATAAAGGCGAAGATGCAGCATTTAAACAAAGGAAAGCACTAGAAGCGTTGACGGTTCTTTCAAAAGAAAGACAAGTAAAAACAAAGCCACAACACATAGACAGCTTAAAAATTAATGCTATTGATATAAATGGAAATACCCATTATACAAGATCTTATGTGTTAGGTAAGTTGAAACTAAAAAATAGCCAAACCATTAGCTATCATCAATTTGAAAAAGGGATGGATAATTTAGTAGCTACCAATAATTTTGAATCGGTAGAGTATCAATTAAAAGATTCAAAAGAACAAGAAGGGTATAATTTAAAGATAAATCTTAAAGAGAGCCAAATAAGTACGTATCTAAAATTAGGCGTGCATTATGATGATCTCTATAAAAGTGCTGCATTAGTGAATCTCACAAGAAAACGATTATTTTTCAACAATGATGTAGCTTCTTTTGATTTTGCTTTAGGAGATAATGTGCGCTATAATTTTGAGTATTTAATAGACAAAGGTTTTTATTGGAGCATTGGATTAAAATCAAGATATAATCAGTTTGATAAAGATATTAACGCCTCTCTTATTTTAACAGAGATGGAGCGTTTAACAACTGGAGTGAACAAAATTGATGTAAAATTAAGAGATTTTTCAAATTGGTTTTATGTACAAACCTTATTTAGAAAAGATTTTTCGTTAAGTATGGGTGCTGAACATAAATATCTTGAAATTGACTCAGAAACACTGTCTGGAAACAATCCTGAAAGAGTGTTTCAATTTCAGTCAAAAAACTATGTTAGTTTGTTTGGTAATTTGAAATTGGACACTTACGATAATATTTATTTTCCTAATAAAGGGGTGTATTTTGATGGAAATTTAAATATTTATCTGTACGCTTCAGAAAACAATGATGAGTTTGCAAACTTTTCAATAGCCAAAGCCACTTTTGGATATGCTTTTAGTATCACTGATAAGCTGGCTTTTAACTTACAAACGGGTGGCGGATTTAAGTTTGGAGGTAAATCTGATAAAGCTTTAGATTTTGCTTTGGGAGGGTACGGAAACCATCTTATTAACAATTTAGTGCCTTTTTTAGGGTATGATTTTGTATCCTTAGCAGGGAATAGTTATGTAAAGGCCTTTGCCATGATGGATTATGAAATTTTTAAAAAAAATCATATCACGCTTGAAGGGAATTGGGCAAATATAGATGATGATATTTTTGATACAGGCGAGTGGTTTACTCTTCCAGATTACCGTGGATATACGCTTGGTTACGGTATTGAAACGTTTATAGGTCCTATACAGGTAAAGTATAGTTATTCGCCAGAACAAAAGGCGAGTAAATGGTTTTTTAATTTAGGCTTTTGGTTTTAGTAAGTAGTAGAGGCATTTTAAAATCCAATGAAAAATTATCATATTTGTAAAACTATGACCTGTTTTTGGCAAGATTTATTATCCTTTTTACATTACCTAATCAAGAGAAATCCTGAATGAGTGTACTTTTTGTATCTTTATAATTACTAATTAGTTAGAGTGTTTTGTTGGTTTAAAACCAAAGGTTCAATTAATTATTATAAATAAAAAAGTATGCCTTTTTATCATAAACTGGGAAGTATTCCTCCTAAAAGACACATTCAATTTAGAAAACCAGATGGTAGTTTGTATTATGAACAATTGTTTGGTACTATAGGGTTTGATGGTATGTATACCAACAGCTATCATGAACAGCGCCCAACACAAGTTAAAGCGATTAAAAAGCAGTACAGTGTGTCTCCCAAAATTGCCTTTCAAAACAATATCAAATCATATCGTTTTAAAGGGTTTTTAGTAGAGCCTCAAAAAGATTATCTAGAGAGTAGAAAAACGGTGTTGGTGAATAGTGATTGCAGTATTGTGCTGGCGGCACCAACAGCATCTACTCAAGATTATTTCTATAAAAATACAGATGCAGATGAACTAATTTTTATTCATAAAGGATCAGGAAAACTAAGAACTATGTTTGGAAATATCAATTTCAAGTATGGTGATTATCTTTTAATACCTCGTGGGGTTATTTATAAAATAGATTTTGATAGTTCTGATAATAGGTTGTTTATCGTAGAGTCTCGTCGACCAATTTATACCCCTAAGCGGTACCGCAATTGGTTTGGTCAGCTATTAGAACATGCGCCTTTCTGTGAACGTGATATTAGGCGTCCTCAAGAATTAGAGACTTATAATAAATCGGGAGAGTTTCTGATTAAAGTAAAAAAGAGGGATGATATTATTGAAATGCTGTATGCTTCTCACCCTTTTGATGTGATTGGATATGATGGCTACAATTATCCATATGCCTTTTCAATTCATAATTTTGAGCCAATAACAGGTAGAATTCATCAACCCCCACCAGTACATCAAACTTTTGAAACCGATGCTTTTGTGGTGTGTAGTTTTGTGCCGCGTTTGTATGACTATCATCCCCTATCTATTCCTGCGCCATATAATCACAGCAATATAGATAGCGATGAGGTGTTATATTATGTTGATGGCGATTTTATGAGTAGAAATGATGTAGAAGCTGGACATATTTCATTGCATCCGGCGGGTATACCACACGGTCCGCATCCAGGAGCCACAGAGCGCAGTATAGGCAAAACTAAAACGGAAGAACTAGCGGTAATGGTTGATACTTTTAAGCCTTTAATGATTACAGAAGAAGCTATGAAAATTGCTGATGAAACTTACTACACATCTTGGTTAGAATAATATTTAGAGGCTATTCCAAGTTTCTAGTGTATTTTAAATAGCATTTAAACAGGCTTCTATGAATATAAAATGCGTCGTTTAAGACACGAAGCATGAATATTAAAAATTTAAAAAATGAGTAAAACAATAAAATCAGTAAACTACGGTTTAGAAAAAATATTTCAGGGTGCTCAGGATTTTTTGCCCTTATTAGGAACCGATTACGTCGAGTTATATGTTGGTAATGCAAAGCAATCGGCCCATTTTTATAAAACAGCCTTTGGGTTTCAGTCGTATGCCTATAGAGGTTTAGAAACTGGCTCAAAGGAAGCCGTGAGCTATGTGCTTAAACAGGATAAAATAAAATTGGTTTTAACGACCCCTTTAAATAGTCACTCGGAAATCAACAAGCATATTGTAAAGCATGGTGATGGCGTAAAAGTAATTGCCTTATGGGTTGAAGATGCCAGAAAAGCTTTTGAGGAAACTATAAAACGTGGTGCAAAAGTTTATATGGAACCTTCGGTTGAAAAAGATGACTTTGGAGAAGTTATTAGGGCTGGTATTTATACCTACGGAGAAACGGTTCATATGTTTGTGGAACGAAAGAATTACTATGGCACATTCTTGCCAGGTTTCATATTATGGGAATCAGACTATAAGCCTGAACCAGCAGGTTTAAAATACATCGATCACATGGTGGGTAATGTAGGCTGGGGACAAATGAATACTTGGGTGAAGTGGTATGAAGATGTTATGGGGTTTGAAAATTTCTTATCTTTTGATGATAAACAGATCCATACCGAATATTCAGCATTAATGAGCAAGGTTATGAGTAATGGTAATGGCCGTATAAAATTTCCAATTAATGAGCCGGCAAAAGGAAAGAAGAAATCTCAGATTGAAGAATATCTCGATTTTTATGAAGGAGCTGGTGTGCAACACATTGCGGTTGCTACAGATGATATTATAAGTACGGTGTCGCAACTAAGAGCGCGTGGCGTTGAGTTTTTGTCAAAACCACCAGAAGCCTATTATAAAGCTGTTCCTGGACGTTTAGAAGAACATAGTCATCAACTACAAGAAAATATTGAAACCCTTAAAAATTTAGGTATCATGATTGATGCCGATGAAGAAGGGTATTTATTGCAAATTTTTACAAAACCCGTTCAAGATAGACCTACCTTGTTCTTTGAAATTATTCAGCGTATGGGCGCTAAAGGTTTTGGGGCTGGAAATTTCAAAGCCTTATTTGAGTCTATTGAACGTGAGCAAGCCAACAGAGGTACTCTATAATTTTTATAAGTGTTTATAAGACCTGCTATGCATTTTAGCAGGCTTTTTTTATTTTGTTATTGAAGAATCCTAACATAACTATAACGTTTTATAGTCTAGCTACTATAATAAAATTTATATTTTTGGAACAGTAATTGTAATTTCTAATTGAACAATAACTTGTAACAAATAGAGTTACTATGAAATTACATATTTAGCTATGAAAAAAATTATATTCATATTTTTTGTTTTAATTACCGCACAGTGTGTTGTGGCGCAGCCAGAAGAATCAGCATTTGATACGGGTGAATGGTTCAAATTCAGAATGAGCTATAGCAATTGGTTAAAAGCGGGTAATGCAACACTAACTGTAAAAGATGCGAAGTATAAAGGGAAGGATGTATATCATGTTGTAGGTAAGGGGTGGACCACTGGTATGATTAAGTGGTTTTTTAAAGTAAAAGATAGATATGAAAGTTTTTTTGATAAGAAAACCATTTTACCGTATAGGTTTATACGCGATATTGATGAAGGCGGGCATACCAAAAATTTAGAAATTGAATTTGATCAAGAGAACAACAAAGCTTTTGTAAACAATTTAAAGTATAACACACAAAAAACACTTGATACGAAGCCTAATATTCAAGATATGGTATCTACGTTTTATTACCTGAGAAATAATTTAAAAACAGATGCTTTAAAGATTGGTGATGAAGTACGTTTAGATATGTTTTTTGATGAAGAAAACTACGGGTTCAAATTAAGGTATCTTGGAGAAGAAACAATAAGCACCGAGTTTGGAAAAATTGAATCGTTAAAGTTTAGGCCATATGTTATGGCAGGCCGCGTTTTTAAAGAAGAAGAAAGTTTGACGCTATGGGTTTCAAAAGATAAAAATAAGCTACCTTTGCGTATTAAAGCAGATTTGGCGGTAGGGTCTTTAAGGGCAGATTTAGAGGCCTTTAAGGGGCTAAAGCATCCTTTTAAAATAGTAGTAAAAAATTAGTAAGTCTTTTGAACTCCAACATTTCAAAAAAATTAAAGGAAAAGTATGAAACCATTGACCAAGATGTTGATGTGCATCTAGAGGGGTTGTTGCATAGTAAGCCCATTAATTACTGGGATTACATACATACTGATGCGCTTTTAAATCTTCAAATTCAACGTACCAATTTCCCTGATGAGAAGGTATTTATCATGTATCATCAAATTTCAGAGTTACTTTTTAAGATGATTTTGAGTGAAATTGAACAAGTGGCTAGAGCAGAAATTCTTGAACCAGAGCTATTCACTGATAAAATAATGCGTATTAGTCGCTATTTTGATGTCTTGACTTCTTCATTTAGTATCATGAAAGATGGTATGGATATAGAGCAATACAACAAGTTCAGAACAACGCTCACACCGGCAAGCGGTTTTCAAAGCGCTCAGTATAGAAAAATCGAGTTTTCGTCTACAGAACTAATCAATCTAATAGATAAACGTTTTAGAGATACTATTGATAGGAATTCGTCTTATGAACATGCTTTTGAACATTTGTATTGGCAGGCTGCAGGTAAGGACTTCGAAACAGGCAAAAAAACATACACTTTAACAGCTTTTGAACAACGCTATAAAGAAGAATTTATTAGATTTACAAAATTTTATCAAAATAACAATTTGTGGAGTAAATTCAAGGGGTTATCCAAAGAAGCTCAAAGGAACAGAGCGTTGATAAAAGCCATGCGCCATTATGATTTTACGGTGAATATTAAATGGGTTATGGCACATTATAATACGGCAAATCATTATTTAAATATTGGTGGCGAAACAGCCGAAGCCACCGGAGGAAGTGAATGGGTAAAATATATGCACCCAAAATATCAAAAAAGAATATTTTTTCCAGATTTATGGACAGAGAAAGAAAAAGAAGCGTGGGGAACAAATATATAGTAGTACTGTTAGTAACGGCTGTGTTGTTTGCAGCCTGTAAGGAAGAAGTAAAACAAGAAGGCGTTAAAGAAGATATTGTTGCTGTAACCGAGAAACCAAAAGAAACCTTTGAATTTGGTTTTAAGTTAAATGATTATATTGTAAAACGAGACACTATAAAACGTGGCGATAGTTTTGGTGAGATTTTAGAACGAAATAATGTAGGTTACCCTAAAATATTTCATATTGCTGAGAGAGCCAAAGATACCTTTGATATTAGAAGGCTTCAAGTAGGGAGACCCTATACGCTTTTATGCTCTAAAGACTCCTTAGAGTTACCACAATCTTTTATTTATCAGCCTAATCTTGAGGAATATGTGGTTATAAACTTCAAAGATTCTATACATGCCTATACCAGTAGAAAGCCAATCACTTATGTTGAAAAAACGGCTACAGGTATTATAAATAGTAGTATTTCTGAAACCCTTGAGGAGAAAGGCTTAAGTCCGAGATTGGCATTTAAGTTAGCGGATGAAATTTATGCTTGGACTATTGATTTTAGACGCCTTCAAAAAGGAGATCGATTTAAGGTTATTTATACCGATAAATATATAGATGATACCATTTATACAGGAATCCATAATATAAAAGCAGCCTTTTTTGAACATAACAGTGAACCTTTTTATGCGTTTGAGTTTGAAACGGATTCAGTTAAAGGTATTGTCGACTATTTTAACGAAGAGGCTAAAAACTTACGAAGAGCCTTTTTAAAAGCTCCGGTAAAGTTTAGTCGCATTTCTTCACGTTATAACTTGAAACGCAGGATTGCGGTTTATGGGTATCGGGTAAGAGCTCACAAAGGAACCGATTTTGCGGCACCTATTGGCACGCCAATTATGGCTACAGCAAATGGCACCGTAACAAAGTCTGAACGCCGAGGCGGTAATGGTAATTATGTGAAAATTCGCCATAATGCCACCTACGAAACCCAATACCTTCACATGAAAAAGCGTAAGGTTAAAGTGGGAGAGTTTGTAAAACAAGGTGATGTGATAGGCTGGGTTGGTATGACAGGTAATACAGGAGGCCCTCATGTATGTTATCGTTTTTGGGTAAATGGCAGACAGGTAGACCCGTTTAAGCAAAAATTGCCAGAAGCTAAACCTATTTCAGATTCTTTAAAACTAGAATATTTAAATTTCATTCAACCTATAAAAAAACAGTTAGATAGCATTCCTTTTGATTCTATAGATGTTATAGATGAATCTATAGAAGTAGCACTTGAAGAGCAGAATAATTTAATATCACAAAATACCCATTAAGCATGGCACTACCAACTATTAACCCTACAACAACTAATGCGTGGAAAAAGTTACAAGCACATTTTAAAGAAGTAAAAAATGTACACATGAAGGATTTATTTGCTCAAGATGCTTCAAGAGCAGACAAATTTACCGTGGCTTGGGACGATTTTTATGTAGATTTTTCAAAAAACAGAATTACCGAAGAAACCTTGAAGTACCTTCTGGAGTTAGCTGAAGAAATAAAGCTAAAAGAAGCTATTACAAGTCAGTTTTCAGGTGAAATTATCAATCAAACAGAGGGTAGAGCGGTGTTGCATACGGCACTAAGAGCTCCAAAATCAGCCGAATTTAAAGTCAATGGTGAGAATGTCATACCAGAGGTTTATCAGGTAAAAGAAAAAATTGAAGCCTTTACTAATCAGGTGGTGAATGGTGAACTTAAAGGGTTTACAGGAAAATCATTTACAGATGTTGTCAATATAGGTATTGGTGGTTCAGATTTAGGACCAGCTATGGTGGTTGATTCACTTCAATATTATAAAAATCATTTAACTACACATTTTGTTAGCAATGTTGATGGTGATCATGTTAATGAGGTTATAAAAAAATTAAACCCCGAAACGACTTTATTTGTAGTGGTTTCAAAAACATTTACCACCCAAGAAACGCTTTCTAATGCTAATACACTAAAAGATTGGTTTTTAAAATCAGCTAGCCAAGAAGCTATTGCTAAACATTTTGTGGCGGTATCTACAAATATTGAGAAAGTAAAAGATTTTGGAATCGATGAAAACAACATTTTCCCAATGTGGGATTGGGTTGGTGGACGTTTCTCGTTATGGAGTGCCGTTGGTTTAACCATCAGTTTAGCGGTTGGCTACACTAATTTTGCCAGTCTTCTTGAAGGGGCAAACAAAATGGATGAACATTTTAAAACAGCGAATTTCAATTCCAATATTCCAGTTATACTCGCTCTAATTAGTGTGTGGTATAATAACTTTTTTAATGCCGAAAGTGAAGCCATTATTCCGTACTCACAATATTTGAATCAGTTGGCAACCTATTTGCAGCAAGGTATTATGGAGAGCAATGGTAAAAGTGTTGATAGAAACGGACATCCTATTGATTACCAAACAGGAACTATTATTTGGGGAGAACCGGGAACCAATTCACAACATGCCTTTTTTCAATTAATTCATCAAGGAACAAAATTAATTCCAGCTGATTTTATTGGATTTGCCCAGTCATTACATGGCAACCAAGATCATCAAGATAAATTAATATCAAACTTTTTAGCGCAAACTGAAGCTTTATTAAACGGAAAAACCGAAGCTGAAGTCGTTGCAGAAGGGACGAAAGAAAGTATTATTCCATTTAAAGTTTTTAAAGGCAACAAACCTACAAACACCATTTTTATTAAGAAGCTGACACCTGAAAGTTTAGGGAAACTTATCGCTATGTATGAGCATAAAATATTTGTACAGGGTATAATTTGGAATATTTTTAGTTATGATCAGTTTGGAGTGGAGTTAGGAAAGCAATTAGCAACAAAAATTTTACAAGAATTTAATGGTAAAGTTGCAAATCAGCATGATTCTTCAACAGCTAATTTATTGAGATATTACAAAAAAATGTCTTGATGAAATATCAAATACCTTAAAAAGATATTACATTAATACTGTATTAATAAAAAGAGCGTAAATATTCAATGTTTACGCTCTTTTTGCTTTTAGATACATGTTAAATTTGTTAACGTTTGCTTAATATGTAATGCCAAATAATATGTACTTTTGCTGCGACTAATTTCAAATAATTAATTATGAAAAAAACTATTAATTTTCTTTTAATTACCGCAGTGCTAATGTTTTCGGCAGTTGCCATGGCACAAAGTACTGTTTCGGGTACAATTTTAGAGGCAGGAAGTAATATTCCACTTCCAGGTGCTAATATTATTGAAAAAGGAACTTCAAACGGGGTGACGTCTGATTTTGACGGAAACTTTACAATTAAAACAAATGAAACATCAGGAGAACTTGTTATTACCTTCATTGGGTATAACTCAGAAACCATTCCATTTTCAGGAGATGTTGCGTTAGGAAACATTGTTTTAGAATCAAGTCAGGTAGGTCTTGAAGAAGTTCAAATTATTGCATCTGTTGCGGTAGACAGATAAACGCCTGTAGCTGTTTCTACAGTTAAAGCAGCCGATATAGAGTTGAAACTTGGAACTCAAGAGTTCCCAGAGATTTTAAAGTCAACACCAGGAGTGTATGCCACAAAACAAGGTGGAGGGTACGGTGACGGAAGAATTAACCTTAGAGGTTTTAACTCGGAGAATGTGGCTGTTTTGATTAATGGTATTCCTGTAAATGATATGGAGAATGGTCGAGTGTTCTGGAGTAACTGGGCCGGATTAGGAGATGTAACCAGCCAAATGCAAGTACAAAGAGGTTTGGGGGCATCTAAATTAGCAGTTCCTTCAATTGGGGGTACCATCAATATTGTTACAAAAACTACCGATGCAGAAGAAGGAGGAAATGTTGCAACCACCATTGCAAATGATGGGTATTTGAAATATGGTATGACTTATTCAACAGGTTTAATGAAGAATGGTTTTGCGGTTACAGCGTCTGCAGCAAGTACAAAGGGAGATGGTTATGTGGATGGAACACAGTTTTCAGGAGTTTCTTATTTCATAAATATTTCAAAAGAGATTAATGATAACCATAGTTTATCTTTTTCTGCTTTTGGAGCAAAGCAACAACATGGTCAAAGACAAAACAGACATTTAATTGAGACATTTAAGAATAGTGAGCGAGGCAGAAAGTTTAACTCAGATTGGGGTTATAAAAACGGACAAGTAACCTTTCAAGAGGATAATTTTTATCACAAGCCTCAAATTTCCTTAAATCACACCTGGAATATTAATGAAAAAACCTCGTTGCTTTCATCTGCATATGTTTCATTCGGAACAGGAGGTGGCGGAGGCTGGAGAGGTGTAAATAAATTTACCTTCAACGAAGCAGATGGTAGTAGCCCTTACAGAACTGGCTTATATGGGCCTATAGATTTTGATTTGATCTCGGCTGAAAATGAAGCTAGAGGAGCCGAAGGCTCTGAAACCATATTGAGGGCGTCAAGAAATGATCATAATTGGTATGGGCTTTTGTCAACCTTAAAAACTGATTTAACGGATGACTTAGTGCTTTTAGCTGGTTTAGATTTTAGATCTTATAAAGGAATCCACTTTCAAGAAGTAACAGATTTACTAGGAGGTCGATATTTTTTAGATAATGGTAACGAAAACAATCCTAACAATCCAGCTGGAGTGGGTGATAAAATCAATTATTATAACGATGGTAAAGTAGGTTGGTTAGGACTTTTTGGTCAACTAGAATATGACATTAATGAACATTTTAATGCATTTATATCTTTAGCTGGCTCAAATACATCGTATCAACGAATAGATTACTTTAATTATTTAGATTCAGATCCGCTGCAAAAAACCGATCGCTATAATTTTGCTGGGTATAGTGTAAAAGGAGGAGCGAACTACCGTTTTGGTGGAAATCATAATGTGTTTGCTAACCTCGGGTATTTTGAAAGAGCCCCGAATTTTGATGCTGTATTTTTGAACTTTAGTAATGATAACATTAATGCCGATGCTCCTAATCAAAAGATTTCTAGTGTTGAAATTGGTTATGGTTTTAGAGGAGAAAAGTTTTCGGCTAATTTGAACTTATATAGAACATTTTGGAAAGATAGAACAGAGATTGCAAGTTTTCAGCAACCTGACGGAACGCGCGCTGCAGCCAATATCTTAGGTGTAAATGCTATTCATCAAGGAATCGAGTTAGATTTTGTATACCGAGTATCCAATAAATTTAATATTACAGGAATGGCTTCTTTAGGTGATTGGAGATGGGATAAAGATGTTTTAGGTGTTCCTATTTTTGATGAGGATCAAAACCTTATTGATGTTGTAGATATTTATATCAAAGATTTGCATGTTGCCGATGCAGCGCAAACTACAGCAGCTTTAGGTTTAGATTATAGACTAGCTCCAAAAACAAGAATTAATTTAGATTATAATTATTTTGGAGACATCTATGCGGAATTTGACCCTAGCGACCGACAAGAACCAGGGCCAGACGCATGGAAAATGCCTAATTATAACCTTTTTGATGTAGCGCTTACTCATGGTTTTAAATTTGGACCTTTTGATGCAAGTATTACTGGTAGAATAAATAACTTATTCGATTTAGAGTATATTTCAGATGCTCAAGATGGCAGAGCAGTAGGTAATCCTGGTGATCCTGACTATATTCCTGGATCTTCGGCGAGAGTAGCAAGAGTTTATTATGGTTTTGGAAGAACCTTTAGTGTAGGAGCAAGGCTTAATTTTTAAAAAAAAAGAAGATGAAAAATTTATTTAATTATGTTATGATTATTGGGTTCATTCTTGTTGGATGTAATCCAAATCAAGATATTTATGATGAAATTGCTTTAAATGCAAAGCCTATTTCTGGTGATGTTGCGTATACTTTAACTGAAGAAGATTATACCGAAGAATTAGAACTACGATTTCCAAATTTTGGTTCTGAAGATGAAGCTAAAGAGTTAATTCCAATTCTTCTAGAAGACAAATATCCTGCTTTAAAAGACGGATCAAGTGCATTCATTACCTATGCTTTATATTCACCTAAAAGAGAAGAGAGAAGTTTAATTAGATATACAGTCTCTAATGAAGATTATGCTGCTCTTGGTCATACTTTTGGGAATTTTGATAGAGAGTCAGAAATTATAGAGTTCTTAGAATATAAATACCCTAATCCAGAGGATAGAGTTTTAGTGTCTTTAACGTATGATTTTTATAATGGAAGTACAAATACATTAAATACAGGATACTTATTTATTAATGATACTTGGGAGGAAATGATTAGCTTTTCTGACGATGAGTATACCCTAATGGGAGAGCGTTTTCCAAACTTTTCAAATGAGGATGAAGCTACTTTAAAAACGGCTATTATTTTAAAAGATAAGTTAAAATTTGATGGTTATGAAGCAGGAGATATAGTGGGTACGATGTACAAACTATATACTACAGATGTAGATGACCTAGATGAAGATGGTAGAACGGATGACAGTACCACGTATAGTTATGTGAAGTATTTTATTTATGATGGTGAAAATTGGTCTGAATATAATGATGTTATCAATCAGGTATTACAATTTGGATACGATGGCGAACAGGATGCTTGGGTACCAGATAATACCATAAAATATACTCTGGTTGATGAAGATATATCTTTTATTTCAAGTACTTTTATTGATAAATATCCGGGACCAGCAGATAATGTAGGGTTTTTTGGAAGCTTTGATAGAAGATCGAGTAGTAGTAATTACTGGAATGATGATATGTTACTAGAAGCATTTTCTGCTTTGTTAAACAAAAAACAACCTGAAGCTGAGGAAGGTCAAAAATATGTTTTAACTTATGTTGTTTATACTGGTGCGACAGGTACCGAGAGCATGAGTTTAATTAAAGCAAAAAATGATTCAGGAGAATTAGTTTGGAAGGTAAATAAATAAAAAAAGTGTTCAGCATATTTAAAACCACCTTGATAAGAGGTGGTTTTTTAAATTTCAATAAATTTATTAAATGAAGTACTTTTTAGGTTTATTTAGTTTAATTTTTATTCTAGGGTGTAGTTCAGAAGGAAATGATTCAGTTCCCAAACCAGAACCTGATCCAAATGGTGTACCTATTGCTGTGGATGATACAGCAAACACTACAGAAAATGATGTAGTCGTTATAGGCGACTTACTTTCAAATGATACCGTATTGGATAACGCCCGGATTACAAGCTTTGATATAACAACAACCCAGGGCGGTACAATCACTGACAACAGAGATAATACCTATACGTATACGCCGCCAGCTAATTTTGTAGGAGAAGATACATTTACGTATACCATTTGTGATAGGGACGAAAAACCCGATTGTTCAACAGCAACAGTGACTATCACCGTTACAGATGCAGGTAGCCCTTTAGCCGAAGATGATACTGTAAAAGTGCTTGAAAATAGCACCAAAGTGCTTACTATCCTATTGGATAACGACAATTTAATGGATGGTGCCATGTTATCAGAAGTTGATGGAACTTCTTCACAAGGAACCGTTGTGCGTAATGCTGATGGAACTATAAGCTATACAGCTAAGTCTGGATTTACAGGTTCAGATACCTTTACCTATACTATTTGTGATAATGACACCCCAAATCCGTCCTGTGATACCGCTACGGTACATGTTACGGTGGTTACAGGACTAAGTTTTAATATTGCTGCCGAGGTGTCTGATTATTATAGTGGTGTTATTTTTTCTGAGGATGCAGATTTAATGTTTGAGGAATTAGAAGCCCTTACAAAAAATAAGCATACCACCATTTTGTCTTACGGAGAGCGCCATAATTATTTGTATGATGCCGACAAAGATTTAAATAATGATGATAATGTTATCTTGATGTATACAGGTGAAAGTAGGTATTGGAAAGAATATACTTCTGGTACAAATGCTTATAGCCCGCAAACATTCAATACAGAACATATATACCCACAATCAAGATTATCTGCCAATGATGCGGTAACAGATTTACATCATTTAAGATCTTGTGATGCTAATGTAAATGAAGAGCGAAGTAATTATCCCTATGTAGATGGCTCTGGGAACAATCAAAAAATTGGTGAGGTTTCCTGGTATCCTGGAGACGAATGGAAAGGTGACGTAGCAAGAATGGTTATGTATTTGAATATCAGATATGGTGAAACGTTTGTAAAAGTTGGAACGCTTGAATTATTCTTAAAATGGAATGTTGAAGACCCTGTATCTGACTTTGAAAAGCAACGTAATCAAGTTATTTTTGGTGCGCAAGGTAATAGAAACCCATTTATTGATAACCCTTATTTAGCAACATTAATTTGGGGCGGCAATACAGCTGAAAATACGTGGAAATAATCTTAGGATAACAAAACATAACAGCCGCTTTTTTTTAAGGTGGCTTTTTTTATCTTTTTAATTATTACATTTGTCAAGAATAAAAAAAGATGCTTCATGTATAACATTGTAAAAACACTTCACTCGTATTGGGCTTACTTCGTTTTAATCGTTTTAATTATTGCAACGTTTAATGCCATTATAAAAACATTTACAGATAAAGAATATGAAGCAAATGATTTCAGAAAATCGTTATTTACCTTAATCGTTTCACACATTCAGTTACTTATTGGATTAGTGTTGTATGTGGTATCACCAAGATTACAATTATTTGGCGAAGTGGGTATGGGAGGTATCATGAAAGATGCTGTAAATAGACTGTATTTGGTTGAGCATCCTGTTATTAATATTCTGGCTGTAGCTTTGATTACTATTGGGTACTCAAAACATAAAAAGAAGCTAACCTCAAATGCCAAACTAAAAACAATAGCTATATTTTATTCTATAGCCTTAGTTTTATTTTTATCAAGAATTCCTTGGAATACTTGGTTAGGCTAGGTATTAGTCGCTCACCTTTTTTATCAAATGTATGTAAACGGGAAAGTGATCACTGTACCCGTTATTAAATCCGTTATCAGAAAAACTTCTTAATGGATAGCCTTTGTAACGCCCTTGATTGTCAATAAGGTAGTTTTTATTGTATATTCCCGATTTGAAGTATTGGAAAGAACTAAAATCTTTTTCAAGTAAGGGTTTGCTTATCATAATTTGGTCAAACAGGCTCCAAGCATCTCTGTAGGCGGTAGTGCCTAGTCCGATAGTATAAAGTTTATAAAATGGATTGTATAGATGTCTTATTTTTAGATTGTTGCGATTCTTTTTTGCATTGAGTATGTTTTTTATGCTTTTGTTATTGGGGTTGTCATTGAAATCGCCCATAATAATCACTTTAGCATAAGGATCAATACTTTGAAGCGAATCCGTAAGGTGTCGAGTTAGTTTAGCGGCCGATATACGCCTTGGTTGGCTTTTAGTTTCTCCACCACGTCTCGATGGCCAATGATTCACTAAAAGATGTATCTTGTCACCATCTAATTGACCACTCACTAATAATTGATCTCTAGTATAAATTGGCTCTTGCTCATCATCATAAAGCTTAAGGGTATGATGACTAGAATGTGTTGGTGTGAAAATATGTTTTTTATATAATAAAGCTACATCAATACCTCTGGCATCTGGAGAATCAAAATGTATAATCCCATAGTTTTTATCCTTCAGAAAATCATTTGAAATTAAATCAATTAAAACATCTTTGTTTTCAATTTCGCAAACACCAATAATGCTCGGGCTATTTTTAGTAAGCTCAAAGCCAATATCAGAAATCACTTTAGCCATATTACTTGTTTTCTTTTGATAGATTTTTGAACGATTTGATTCTACCTCCATAATGGGGCTGTATTCATCAAATTTTCTGGGATCATTAATGGTGTCAAATAGGTTTTCAAGGTTGTAAAAGGCTATAGTATGAATAGAATAAGAATGATTTTGCGCTTTTAAAACGGCTGAAATACAAAAGAAAATGAGAGCGAAATAAAATTTATAACTATACATAAATAGAAACAATAGGGTGTTTTTGTCCTACAATACGCTATCAAATGTAGTATATTATTTTAAATAAATTTAATTTTGTAATTAATAACTTACTTTTTATATTGTAGCTATCTAAATCTCAATATGAAGAAAGCCTTAGTCCTTTTATTTGTTACCCTAAGTTGTGTTAAGGTTGCGGCGCAACAAACGCTTATAAAAGGGAGTGTTTTAAATGCGGTGTCTTCAAAACCTATCACAACTGTGGTTGTTGAATTGGAAGGTACCAACTTGAGCGTTACAACAAATGAACAAGGTCTGTTCGTTTTTGATATGCATGTACCCTTAGGAGAACAAGTAATTAAACTATCAAAACTTGGCTATGTAACAAAACGCTATCCTATTGTGGTAAATGAGGGAGAATTGGTCACCATTTTTGATATGATATTAGATCCAGATAGGTCAAGTACTGATGATTTGTTTGTTATAACCCTATCTGATGATGAATTGAATGATGATACTAGTGGTGCAGATAATATGGCTGGGTTACTGGCATCATCTTTGGATGTTTTTCAGAGAACAGCAGCGTTTGAATTTAGCGCATCATTTTTTAGGATGAGAGGTTTAGACTCCAGAAATGCTTCGGTTTTAATTAACGGCATTGAAATGAATAAAGGTTATAATGGACGACCGCAGTGGAGTAATTGGGGTGGGATTAATGATGTATTGCGCAACCAAGAATTAACCTTAGGGTTAGCACCATCAAATTACAATTTTGGCGGCGTTTTAGGCACCACAAATATTAATGTTAGGGCGTCTCAGGTAAAATCGGGAGGGGGCATAACCTATTCGTCTTCCAATAGAAGTTATACAAATCGAATTATGGCAACGTACGCTTCAGGATTACTAAAAAATAACTGGGCGTATACCATTTCCTTGGGCAGACGCTGGGGCAATGAAGGATATCAAGACGCTACCTCATACAGCTCAAACTCGTTTTTTACATCGGTTGAAAAGAAGTTAAGTGATCAGCATAGTTTGAATATAACAGCTATTTATACACCAAATAAACGAGGAAAGTCTTCCCCAAATACTCAGGAGGTGTATAATATAAAAGATATTAAATACAACGAATATTGGGGTTTGCAAAATGGTGAAAAGCGTAATTCTAGAATTAAAGAGGTAAATGAGCCTGTGTTTATACTTAACCATAATTGGAATTTAAATAGTAAAACATCTTTAAATACTAATGTGGCTTATCAATTTGGAAGTTTAGGTAATAGCCGACTTGATTATAATGGAACCGATTTAGTTGATGGGATTCCACAGGGGGGTGGCTCAAATCCAAGTCCAGCCTACTATCAAAAACTACCAAGCTATTTTGAAAGAAATTATCCTGATAATTTAGAATATGCTTATTTGGCACTCAAGCTATTTCAAGCAAATGGTCAGATTAATTGGGATACAATGTATAATGCCAATATTAATAATGCACAACAAGGAGGGAACGCCATATATGGGCTTTATGAAGATAGAGTTGATGATACGCAACTAACTGTTAATTCCATTTTCAATAAAGATATTAATGCAAATATCAGAGTAAATGCTGGAGTTAATTACAAATCATTACTGTCTAAAAATTATGCCCATGTATTAGATTTACTTGGTGCTTCAACCTATCTAGATATTGATACTTTTGCCAATACTATTGATGAAGCTCAAAACGATTTGCGTAACCCTAACCGATTGGTAATGGTTGGTGACAAATTTAAATACCACTATAATATTACAGCCAATAGTTTTGATGGCTATGCACAAGGCTTATTTACCTATAGTAATGTAGATTTCTATCTTTCAGGAAGTATAAACCGTACACACTATCAAAGGGAAGGGCTGTATCAAAATGGGGGTTTTCCTAATAATTCGTTTGGTCGAGGTAAAAAACTGGCGTTCACAGGTTTTGGAGGCAAGGCAGGGCTAACTTATAAATGGACTGGCAAGCATGTATTCAATGTTAATTTAGGATATATAAATCGCGCGCCAACTATTCAAAACACCTATTCAAATGCTCGAGAAAACCATAATATAGTACCAAATATTACCACTGAAAATATTTCTTCTGTTGATGGAAGTTATATTTTCAGATCGCCTTTTGTTAAAGCTAAATTAACAGGGTATTTCACAAAAATTACCAATGCCAATGATATTGCATTTTATTTCGCTGATGGCGTGGGAGGTGACAATGCTATTTTTGTTCAAGAAATTTTACAGGGTATTGATAAAAAGTATTTTGGAGCCGAATTAGGAGTAGAGGCACAAGTTACCACAACCATAAAACTTAAAGGCGTTGCAGCCCTAGGTCAGTTTACTTATAATAATAACCCTAAATTATATTTAACAACAGAACCTAGTGATGACGCTGAAGCCGCTGGCTTTGTAAATGGAATCAAAGATTTTCGAGAAACTAAGTTGAAAAATTATCGTTTGTCAAATGGTCCGCAAAATGCTTATGCTTTGGGTTTTGAGTATCGGGATCCTGAGTATTGGTGGTTTGGGGCTACTGTCAATTTTTTCACAAATACGTATTTAGATGTAAGCCCTTTGAAGCGGTCATCAAATTTTAATACTGATTTTGATGGCAATGTGTTTAATGATTATGATGAAGATCTGGCAAAACAATTGTTACAACAAGAACGGTTTGATGATTATATGGTAGTGAATCTTGTTGGAGGGAAATCATGGAAAATAGGAAAGTATTATTTGGGCTTATTTGCAAGTATAAATAATGTACTTGATGAAGTATACAAAACAGGAGGTTTTGAACAAGGTAGAACGGCAAACTATAGAGAATTAAGAGACGATAAAGCTTTAACAACGCCGGTTTTTGGACCCAAATATTGGTACGGTAGAGGAACTACCTATTTCTTGAATCTTAATCTTAGGTTTTAAAACTATGATGCTTATGAAAACATTTACATTTCAAAAGGTAGCCATCCTCATTTTTATAATGTTGGTGTCCTGTGTTAAGACTGAAGACTATGAATTACCCGACGTTTCCATCACAGAACCAGATATCCCAAAAGACAAGGTAACTACCTTCAAAACGCTTAAGTCTTTATATAATCAAGCCATTAATGATGGCAAAACTACTGTTGTACTTGATGCCGAAACCGATTTATATATTGAAGGTTACGTAGTGTCTTCAGATAAATCAGGTAACTTTTTTGAAGAGTTAATTATTCAAAATAAAGTAGACGGCAGCACATCAGATTCCGATCCAAGAATGGGCTTTAAAATAGATATTAATGCCAGTAGTTTGTCAGATATTTATCAGTTTGGTCAAAAAGTATATGTTAAATTAAACGGACTAACTATTGGAGAATCAAATGGTGTGCTTACTATAGGAAAAGGCGATGGTATAAATGTAGGACAGATTCAAGCGGCCGAATTTAAACATATTATATTGAGAACAAACCATATAGTGAACATAGTGCCTAAAGTGTCTGCTATTGAAGATTTAACTGAGTGGGATGAAAACACACTCATTCAGTTACATAAGATGCAGTTAAACCGATTTGAGTTAGGAGCTACTTTTGCAAGTGAATCATTTGACGAATTTGATGGTTTACGCCTGTTAGAATCTTGCGATTCAGGAACATCAATAATAATGCAAACAAGTACGTTTTCTGATTTTAAAGCCCTAACGGTGCCTCAAGGAAATGGGGCTATTACAGGAATTTTTAGTAGAGATTTTAGAGATAATTTCAACGTTTTAATTATTAATACATCTGAAGATGTGGTGTTTGATGATCCATCGCGCTGCGATCCTATAGAGTGGCCATGTGAACTAGGAGAATTGGTAGGTACAGGGAATCTGTTATATGAAGATTTTGAATCTCAAAAAAATAACAAACCCATAGTTATTGAGGGTTGGACTAATTACATGGAAGCGGGCTCACAAGCTTGGGAAGGCTATTCGTCAACATCTTCAAATGCGTCATTGGGGCGTTCAGCACGATTTCAATCGGCAAGCTCAGGAGATGTAAGCAACATAGGCTGGCTCATTACTCCGCCCATACATCTTGATAATCAGGAAGGCGAAACACTACGTTTTAAAACGTCAAATAGTTTGGCAGATAGTAGTTTTATGGAAGTATTGTATTCATCAGATTGGGATGGTGCCGAAGCAACCATCACAAACGCAACCTGGGGAGTGTTTTCTGCTGCTTATGTTGTGAAGGATACTGATTCTTTTGCGCCTTGGTTTGATTCTGGTATTGTTGATTTATCCTGTGAGACAGGAACCGTTTACATTGCATTTAAATTTACAGGTGGTGGGCAAGCATCTTTTGATGGGGTTTATGAGCTTGATGAGATTAGTATTGATTTTATAGAGTAGAATATATTATTCTGAGGCAATTCTGTAATAAATCCGTTGGAGTTATTATTTTAGCCAAATGACAACTTTTGATATGTTATTCTTTCATGTTTTTCAGTATTATAAAAACAAGAAAGTAAGAAAAGCAGATGCCATAGCAACATGTTATTTAACGTTTTTACAATGTGCGTTGCTTTTGCTTTTAGGCGTATTTTTTTCAAAATTTTTCAAGCAAATGCATGTAGAGACTATGTCTTCAAGTAAGGCCTGGACGTTATACGTAATTGCTGTAGTTTTTATTTATTTTAAGAATTGGATGCAATACGGTGGTAGAAAACGAAAGGTTAGAAATGCAAACATACTTAAAAACAAAAGGTTAAATTATAGTATTTGGTTAATATGGTTTGTACCCTTTAGTCTACTCGCCTTATCCTATATATTGTACCAAGCCTTTTAATAATTAGCATGATATGAGCATCCAGTATTCATGGCACAAGCTGTATTGAATGAAAAGAATATATGCTTTTTTGAAAACACCTTACAAGCAAGTAGATAAGTATTAAAATTCGTGATTTTCAATGAGGGCTCGACTCCGTTCAACCTGAAACATGGCAAAAAAATTATGTCGCGTTAAGTATATTGTCGTTGTCTATTTTTTTAAAATAAGGTAAACAGGGAAGTGGTCACTATAGCCACCCTTATACTTTTGTCCAACATAGGTTCTAAAAGGAGCTCCTTTAAATGGGCCTTTAAAAAGTTTTAGGAAGTCTTCATCAAAAATATTGGCTTTAAAAAATTCAAATTGATCTATTGAATGTTTTAAAAAATTAGAGGATAGCATAATTTGATCAAACAAAAACCATTGCCGTTTATGTTTTACAGTGCCGCGGTTGAACGACCTCAGGGTTTCAAACGGATTGTATAAAGCACTATGGTCTACCATTTGTTTTATGCTGGTATTATGCGGGTCATCATTAAAATCACCCATTACAATGATGTTAAGTTGTTCATGTTCTAATTTTAAACGAGAAATAATTTCCTGAACTTTATAAGACGAAGCCATACGTTTAACCTCGGTTTCTTGAGCGCCTTCTCGTCTGGAAGACCAATGATTAACAATAACATGTATAGGGGTGTTTTCTAGTACGCCTGATACCAACAAAATATCTCTGGTATAATCGGGGTCACCATCTTTATCAAGAAGCGAAATAGTAAATATCTCAGAATGTGTAACCTGAAATACGTCTTCATCATACAAAAGGGCTACATCAATACCGCGTTCATCCATAGAATCATAATGCACATAGTTATAGTTAAACTTGTTAAGGTGCTTGGACTCTAATAAATCGTTTAAAACCGTTTTATTTTCTACTTCAGCCAAACCAATTAAGGCAGGGTGTTTACCTGTTTCTCTTCGACCAATATTTGCCATGCAAAACCCTAACTTTCTCAGTTTGTTTTCATAGCGCTTTGGGGTCCAGTTTTTAACCGAACTTGAAATAAATTCACGGTCATTAGTGTACTTATTACTTTTTAAGTCAAATAGATTTTCAACATTATAAAAGGCCAGAGTTTGCATATCATGGCGTACCATAATATTCTCATAAAAAGGATTTGTCATAAATCAAAAATAGAGTTTAAATTAAGAAACCACCAATTATTTGGTGTGATTACCCCTGTTTTGTGGTGTTTTTTTTAAATATTAAATGCTTACAATTATGTAACTTTGTGTTATGATAGAAAAGAAAGAGATAGGTTTAGAAAAAGCGGTTCTGGTTGGTATAGTTACCAAAGATCAAGACGAAGATAAGTTGAAAGAATATTTGGATGAGCTGGAGTTTTTAACCTATACAGCGGGTGGACGAGCCATAAAACGATTTACACAAAAGATGGATATGCCAAATCCCAAAACATTCATTGGGACTGGTAAAATGGAAGACGTAAAAAACTTTGTTGAAGAGCATGACATTTCTACGGCCATTTTTGATGATGAATTATCAGCTACTCAAGAACGTAACATCAGCAAAATACTTGGCTGTAAGGTTTTAGATAGAACCAATTTAATATTAGATATTTTTGCACAAAGAGCCCAGACTAGTTATGCCCGAACACAGGTTGAATTGGCCCAATATGAGTATTTGCTCCCTAGGTTAAGAGGAATGTGGACACATCTTGAACGCCAGCGTGGTGGAATTGGTATGCGCGGACCTGGTGAAACTGAAATAGAGACTGACAGACGTATTGTACGTGATAAAATAGCCCTGTTAAAAGACAGAATTAAAACCATTGACAAGCAAATGGCTGTACAGCGTGGCAATCGCGGTAAAATGGTAAGAGTAGCTTTGGTGGGGTATACCAACGTAGGAAAATCTACCTTAATGAATGTCATTAGTAAAAGTGAGGTGTTTGCCGAAAACAAATTATTTGCTACACTTGATACTACGGTAAGAAAAGTAGTTATTCAAAATTTACCATTTTTATTAAGTGATACCGTAGGTTTTATAAGAAAATTACCCACTCAGTTGGTAGAGAGTTTTAAAAGTACACTTGATGAAGTAAGAGAAGCTGATTTATTGCTTCATGTGGTTGATATTTCGCATCCAAACTTTGAAGAACACATTGAGTCTGTGAATAAGATTTTAGGCGAAATTGAAAGTAATGACAAGCCTACCATCATGGTATTTAACAAAATTGATGCCTATCAAGCGGAACCACCTATTGAGGAAAATGATTTGGAAACAGAGCGTACAAACAAGTATTACTCTCTTGAAGAGTGGAAAAAAACCTGGATGGGTAAGGTTGGAAATAATGCTTTATTCATTTCAGCTCTTAATAAACAGAATCTTGAAGATTTTAAAAAGCGTGTTTATGATGAGGTGAGAGACATTCATATAACGCGTTTCCCTTATAACCATTTCTTATACCCAGATTACGAAGAAGAAGAAAGTCAAATAAAAGTATTATAATGCTAGAAAAGGTCTTTAAAATTCTAAAAAACAAATGGATAAAAAGGTTTTTAGTGCTACTAGCCGCTGTCTTTGTTTTTTTTGTTGGCCTGTATTTTAGTATATATTTAGGTTTTTTTGGAAAAGTTGCAACTATTGAAGAGTTGAGTAGTATTAAACAAGAAGAGGCTACGCAGGTACTTGATATGGATGGTAAACTTATTGGTAAATATTACATTTATGATAGACAACCTTTAAAGTTTGAAGATTTTCCGAAGCATCTTATAGACGCTTTGTTGGCCACTGAAGATATTAGATTTTATGAAACACGATGGTATTGACAATGTAAGTTTAATGCGCGTTTTTGTAAAAAGTATTTTACTTCAAGATAGATCTGCTGGTGGCGGAAGTACCATTACCTTACAATTGGCAAAAAACCTATTTGGAAGGAAGAATTTTATCTTTTTCAGTACAGTCATTAATAAATTTAAGGAATCTATTATTGCTACACGACTAGAAACCATCTATAGTAAAACGGAAATTTTAACTATGTATTTAAACACGGTTCCGTTTTCTGATAATACTTATGGTATAGAAAGTGCAGCTCGAAAGTTTTTCAATAAACCAGCATCAGAGCTTACCATTAATGAATCTGCTGCTTTGGTAGGGAGTCTTAAAGCTAACAATTACTATAACCCAAGAAAGTATCCCGAAAATTGTTTGGATAGGCGAAATGTTGTGTTGAATCAAATGGTTAAGTATCATTATTTAGAACCCGAGGCTAAAGACACTTTGGTGCTTAAAGATTTGGTTTTAGATTATCGTTCATTTAATCATGATCTTGGTGTTGCACCTTATTTTAGGGAGGAAGTAAAAAAGGAATTAGCACAAATACTCGATTCCATAAAAAAGCCAAACGGAGATAAATATGACCTGTATAAGGATGGTTTGATTGTGCATACTACTTTAAATTACAAAATGCAGCAACTTGCAGAAGATGCAATGAAATCGCATTTATCGCAATTACAAAAAGATTATGAAGCCTCCTATGGTAAATATGCTCCATGGAAAAAGGATAAACAACTTATTGAAAATGCCTATAAAAATTTACCTAAATACAAGACTTTAAAGGAGCTGGGTTTAAGTAAATCACAAATTGAAGACTCGTTATCGGTAAAGCATGATGTAGAACTGTTTAGTTGGGAGGGCGACACCATTATGCAGGTTACAGCAAAGGATAGTTTGAAACATTTTCTGAAATTTTTAAATACAGGTATGCTCGCTGTTGATCCTGCAAGCGGAGCTGTGAGAACATACATTGGTGGTATTGATTACCGATTTTTTCAATATGATCATGTGACTCAAAGTGAGCGCCAGGTAGGGTCTACTTTTAAACCATTTGTATACGCCACAGCCATAGAACAAGGTATGGATCCTTGCACCTATTTTTCATTGGCAGAAGTCACGTATTCTAATTATGACGACTGGACACCTAGTAACTCAGGTGGTAAGGAAGATGACCCTCATCTTAACTACAATTTAGAAAAGGCTTTGAGTCATTCGGTAAATACCATTGCAGTAAAGGTGTTGAATAAAACGGGTATTACCAATGTGATTGAGCAAACTAAAAAATTAGGAATTACAAAAACATTACCAGAAGAGCCTTCTTTAGCTTTAGGTGTAGCCGAAATTAATCTGAAAGAACTTACAGGTGCTTATACAAGTTTTTCAAACAAAGGAAGGTCCGTTACGCCTTATTTAATTACCAAGATTGAAGATAGAGAAGGGCATGTTATCGCCACTTTTAATCCTGAAGTAGGAGAACAAGCCTTTAGTGAATATACCTGTGAGGTGATGCTTGAAATGATGAAATCTACTGTAAATTTTGGTACGGCATCAAGATTAAGAACCGTTTACAATTTAAAGAATGATATCGCAGGAAAAACAGGAACTACCCAAGATAATAAAGATGGGTGGTTTGTTGGGATTTCACCTAAACTGGTTACCGTAACTTGGGTAGGAAATGATAATCATGGTATAGGTTTTAAAACTACGGCTATGGGTCAAGGTGCTAATTCGGCTTTGCCTATTTTTGCAAAATTCTATCAGAAATTGAATGCTGATGCTGAGTTTAATGCCATCACACGGGCTGGCTTTTCAAAGCCATCTGAGAAGGTAGTTAACGATTTGAATTGTGAACCAGAAAAGCGCGATTCTTTTTTTCAACGTTTATTTAAAGGGAAAAAACGGACAAAAAAGTTTAAAGGAAATTAAGCATAAATGGTTATGCTGATTGTACAATGCTATCCTATTTTTTTCTTTTGTTTATAAACTAAATATATTGCTAATACTAGGTTTAAAAGCAAACACGACAGATAAAATAGCTGCCGTGTTTGATTAATATTGAATCTGGTTAAAATATCTAGAATTTATAACTAATACCTGCGGTGTAGAAGGTTTGTAATTTATTGTCAACATCATCAAATCCTGTAGCGGTAGGAGGTATTTGTTCTAAAGCATAATTAAGTGCTTCCTGCTTATTACTTCTTAAACCAAAATCAAACCCAAGACCAAAGTTTTTCCAAAGAGTATATCCTAAAGAATTGGTCCAGGTCCAGTTTGAAAAGTTGCTGCTTTTATAACTTTGAAACGCAGAAAGGTTAGATTTGATATTTAAATCGCCTATTTTTTTGGCATAATCAACCATAATTTTCGCACCCATTGAAGAATCAAAAACTAAATCCTTGTCAGCAAATACAAAATTGTAGTTTAAAGGATGAATTACAACTACTAAATCAGAAATTGGTGTCCAAGTGAAACCTACACCTAAATCTAAATACCCAGGGTTGTTGAAGTTATCTAAAAGTGTGGTTCTGTATTCCATCAATGCCGATACGGCCCACTTTTTAGATAAATTTCTACCGTACAATGAAGAAATGTTGAAAACGTCTGTAGTAGGTTCAAAACCAGCATCATCAGTCGGGTCATCTCGGTCATCTAATTTTACCCAGTTTAAGTTAGTGGTTAAAGCATTTCTCCAGAAAAATTTTGGTTGAATTAAATTAGCCGTAGCATTTACGGTAAAACCAATACTTCCAGAGGTATTGTTGGGAGCGCCTTGGGCATACCAATTGTTGAAATTTGAAAAAGTACCGCCAATAGTACCAAAAACATTGAGATGCCACCCAGGTAGGGCATCTAGTTTTGATTGTATGGCGTCAATTTCTTTTTTTAAGGCATCAGCCTCTGTTTGTTTTTCTTTTTTTTGTATTTCTAACTCTTCTTTAGTTTGTGCATGTATTGAAACAAATCCTATACACATTGCAATGATTAATAGCTGTTTTTTCATTTGCGGTTGTTTTTAAATAAGATGAATAAATATAGTTTTTTTATTTGAAAAAAGTGGCAAGTAAGTAAATAGCCCGTGCTACGGAGTTAGGGAAGAATTATGTTTCTGTTAAATGTTATTTCTTTTTATGTAAAGGCACAGAAGAGCATGCTTCCCCATACATAATAGACTTTACATGGGGTATGAGTTTACCGGTAAGCATGATATAGGCGCTTTCTGGTACTGGTTTTTTAGAACAGCCTTTTATAATAACGGGCTTGTCTTTAAACGGACCAACATCTAAGTTGCTTATAATATCTTGAAATATGGAAGTTTCTAAATCTGACAGATTTCCCGTTACAATTTTTTTGGCATATGGTTGCAGATAAACAGTAAGTAACATAAATGCCCAACCAGGCAAAATAGCATCTGTACTGCAAGTTAGTGCTACATAACAGTTTTGATACTGACTCCAATTAAAGGCTAATGCATGCGCTCTAAAATCTTTTTCACGTAAAATTAGGCCCTTATAAAGCCAATCTTTTATATCAAATAGTAGGCGCTTACCTGATGGATAGTAATCTTCCAAATCAATAGTAACTAGTTTACTATTTGCTACGCGATTTATAATCTCGTCAGCCATAAGTTCGTTTTCTTTTGAATTTTTATAAACGAAGCTGAGGTTTAGAGCATTCCTAACTCTAATTTTGCTTCTTCACTCATGAGCTCCTGTGTCCAGGGTGGATCAAAAGTAATTTCAACTTCGGCGTCTTTTACAGCATCTAATGATTTTACTTTTTCTTCAACTTCTAGTGGCAATGTTTCAGCCACAGGACAGTTAGGCGTTGTTAAGGTCATCAAGATTTTTACATCGTTGTCTTCATTGACAAAAACGTCATAAATTAAACCTAATTCGTATATATCAACAGGAATTTCAGGATCGTAAATGGTCTTTAATACATTTACAATTTTTTCTCCTAACTCGGCGGTATCTATTGTTTCACTCATTTTAATTCAATTGTGTTTGGTATGCAATGGCATACATTTTTAATTGTTTTACCATACTCACTAAACCGTTGGCGCGCGTTGGTGATAAGTGTTCTTTTAAGCCTATTTTGTCAATAAAGCTAGTATCTGCATCTATAATGTCTTTTGGACGCTGATTTGAAAATGCTCTTATTAAAATAGCTATAATGCCTTTTGTAATAATGGCATCACTATCAGCCGTAAAAACGACTTTGTCATTTTCCATTTCTGCATGAACCCATACTTTACTTTGGCAGCCTTTTATAATATTTCGGTCTGTTTTGTATTGGTCGTCAATAAGGGGTAAATCTTTCCCTAAATCTATCATATATTGGTAACGTTCTTCCCAATCATCAAACATTGAGAATTCGTCTATTATTTCGTTTTGGATCTCTTCAATACTCACAATCATAAAATTTTAAACAAAAATACAATAAGATATTTTGCTATTCAATGTTTTGAGCTACGGATAAAATAACTTCAACTAATTTTTTAATGTCTTGAGGAGGGTTGCCATGATCAAAACTTGATGTTTGATACGTTTTATCACTTGTCACTAGTTTTAATTGCGCCATGGCAGCGCCGTCATGCTGAAAAGCTTGACTTGGTGGATTAATAGTTTCAAAGTCATCTAATTCAATAGATTTAATGGCGCTGATTATTTGTTGCCAATCAGTATCAGTACAATTGAAATACTCGCCAGTGCTTCCTTTTTTTTGCCTTTTTATTAGTGTGTTTTTGTCTATAATGATTTGTTGGTAAAAGCCTCTAGACACCATGGTATATTCAACGGATAGAATAGCTTGAGATTGATTTGTTTGGCAACTTCCTTGAGTAACGAAAGTTATTAGAAGTAAGAGTATGGCTTTCATGAAATAATAGATGTTTAGAAGAAATAAAAAAAGCGAACCGAATATGGTTCACTTTTTTTATACATAAAAAGTATTGGGTTTAATTCATGGCTACCAAATCACCACTAGCATCTTTAGAAGGTAAGTTTGATTTACCCATTAAATAAATATCTACTTGTCTGGCTGCTTCTCTACCTTCCGAAATGGCCCAAACAATTAATGATTGTCCGCGGCGCATATCACCAGCCGTAAATATATTAGGGATATTTGTTTGATATTTTCCGTATTCTGCTTTGTAATTAGAACGGGCATCTCTTTCAATACCTAGCTTGTCTGCAAGCGTACTTTCAGGACCTGTAAACCCTAGAGCTAATAAGGCCAAATCACAGGGCCATGTTTTTTCTGTGCCAGGAATTTCTACTAACTGCGGACGTTCTCCAGGAACCATTTTCCACTCTACATTTACCGTTCTTAAAGCTGTTAATTTCCCGTTTTGATCTTTAACAAATTCTTTGGTATTAATTAACCAGTTACGTTCTACACCTTCTTGGTGAGAAGAAGATGTTTTTAATTGTAACGGCCAATAGGGCCAAGGTGTTGTAGGCGAACGATGTCCTGGTGGTTTTGGCATAATTTCAAAGTTAACCACAGATTTTGCACCATGACGATTTGAAGTACCAATACAATCGGAACCTGTATCACCACCTCCAATAACAATAACGTGTTTATCCGTTGCTAAAACTTGATTTTCAACTTTCTTTCCAAATAGAACCTTAGTTTGTTGTGTTAGGAAATCCATGGCTTGAACAACCCCATCAGCATCAATACCAGGTGTTGGTAAACTACGTCTTTCAGTAGCACCACCACAAAGTACAACAGCATCAAAGGCTTTCAACTCTTCGGTATCATAATTAACACCCACATTTACGTTCGTTTCAAAGGAGATACCTTCAGCTTCAAGAATAGCTAATCTACGGTCAATAATTTCTTTTTCCATTTTAAAATTAGGAATACCGTAACGTAATAGGCCTCCAATTTCATCATCACGCTCAAAAACAGTCACCGTATGTCCTGCTCTATTTAATTGTTGCGCTGCTGCTAAACCAGCAGGTCCAGAACCAACAATGGCAATTGTTTTACCTGTTCTTGTTTTTGGTGGTTGGGGTTTAATCCAGCCTTCTTTAAAGGCACGTTCAACAATGTTTTTTTCTATATTTTCAATAGAAATAGGATCTTCAATAATACCCAATACACAAGATTTTTCACATGGTGCCGGACATAACCTACCAGTAAATTCAGGAAAGTTATTGGTAGAATGTAATAACCAAGAAGCTTTTTGCCATTCTTCTTGATGTACCATATGGTTAAAATCAGGAATTAGGTTACCTAGCGGGCAGCCACTGTGGCAAAAAGGAATACCACAATCCATACAACGAGATCCTTGCTTTACAAGTTCAGGTTCACTTAATGGAACCGTAAATTCTTTATAATGTTTTATACGCTCCTGAACAGGTTTGTACGACTCGTCTTGTCTTTCAAATTCTTTAAATCCAGTTACTTTACCCATAACACTATACTATTTCTAATTCTTCAACCATTACTTCTCCTTTTGCTAAACGCTCAAGAGCTTTCTTATATTCTATAGGCATTACTTTTACAAAGTTTGCTAAACTCGTGTCCCAATTGGCCAATAATTCTTTAGCTCTGTTACTATTTGTATATAATGCGTGTTTTTCTATTGATGCTTTTAACTCGGCAGCATCCTCAGTGCTAATATCTTCAAACTCTATAGTTTCTGTATTACACAGACCGTTTACAAATTTATTTTCAGGATCAAAAACATAAGCAATACCACCACTCATTCCGGCAGCGAAGTTTCTTCCGGTGTTACCTAAAACAATAACTCTACCTCCGGTCATATACTCACAGCAGTGATCTCCAACCCCTTCAACAACGGCAGAAGCTCCTGAGTTTCTTACTGCAAAACGTTCCCCTGCAATACCATTAATATAAGCCTCACCTTGAACGGCTCCAAACAAACACACGTTACCAACAATGATATTTTCTTCAGCAATAAAATCTGCAGATGCTGGTTTTTTAACGATTAATTTGGCGCCAGATAAGCCTTTGCCTAGATAATCGTTGGTGTTACCTTCAACTGTAAATGTTAATCCGTGAGCTCCGAAAGCCCCAAAACTCTGACCCGCAGATCCGGTGAAATTAATATTTAAGGTGTCTTCAGGTAAGCCTTGATGACCATATATTTTTGATATCTCATTACTCACTATTGCACCCACTGTTCTATCAATATTTTTGATAGGGTATGCCAAGTTCATTTTTTCTTTTCTATAAAGCGCTCGGTGAGAATCTTTAAGTATGGTAAAGTCTAATACGTTCTCAAGATTGTGATCTTGAGCTTCTGTATTTCTTACCGTCAATTGGCTATACGCCGTTGGTCTGTGAAGTATACTTGACAAATCAAGACCTCTGGCTTTGTAGTGTTTAATGGCTTTATTCGCATTAATTTTATGCGTTTGCCCTACCATTTCAGCTACCGTTCTAAATCCTAGTTGTGCCATAATACCTCTTAATTCCTCTGCAATGTAGTAGAAGAAATTAATAACGTGTTCTGGGGTGCCTTTAAAGTTCTTGCGTAGCTCTTTGTCTTGAGTGGCAATACCCACTGGACATGTGTTTAAATGACATTTACGCATCATAATACATCCTGAAGCTACAAGCGGTGCTGTAGCAAAACCAAATTCTTCTGCTCCTAGCAAGGCTGCTATGGCTACGTCACGACCTGTTTTTAACTGCCCGTCACATTCTACAACAATACGACTACGTAAGTTATTAAGAACCAAAGTTTGTTGCGCTTCTGATAGACCAAGTTCCCAAGGTAAACCAGCATGTTTTAAAGAGGTAAGTGGAGAGGCTCCTGTTCCACCGTCATATCCTGAAATAAGAACCACATCGGCTTTAGCTTTGGCCACACCAGCAGCAATAGTTCCTACCCCAACTTCAGATACTAATTTCACGTTAATTCTAGCATCTCTATTAGCATTTTTTAAATCGAAAATAAGTTGTGCTAAATCTTCAATAGAATAAATATCATGATGGGGTGGTGGTGAAATTAACCCTACAAAAGGTGTTGAGTTACGCGCATTGGCAATCCATGGTAATACTTTTTCTCCAGGCAGCTGACCACCTTCACCAGGTTTAGCACCTTGAGCCATTTTAATTTGGATTTCTTTGGCATTGGTTAAGTAATGCGATGTTACTCCAAATCGGCCAGAAGCCACTTGCTTAATAGCAGAGTTTCTACTGTCACCATTTACATCTTTTTGAAAACGACGACGGTCTTCTCCTCCTTCACCCGAATTAGATTTACCACCTATACGGTTCATGGCAATGGCTAAGTTTTCATGGGCTTCACGAGAAATAGACCCGTAAGACATGGCGCCCGTTTTAAAGCGTTTCACAATGTCAGTCCATGGTTCTACTTCATCTAAAGGAATAGGGTCTAAATTATCAAACTCAAATAAACCACGAATGGTCATTAAGTTTTCAGACTGCTCGTTAATGGCTTTTGAATACACATCATAACTAGCCTGATCACTCAATCTTACCGCTTGTTGTAATTTAGCAACGGTAGTTGGGTTGAATAAATGGCGCTCACCGTTACGTCTCCAACGGTAATCCCCTCCTATGTTTAATCCTAGCTTTCGGTCTATTCTATTATCTGGATAGGCTTGTTTATAACGCTCATTAATTTCTTTTTCAATTTCATATAAACCGATGCCTTCTACTCTTGATGCTGTGTAAGGGAAGTATTTTTCAACAAATTGTGAGTTAAAACCAACAATTTCAAAAATTTGAGAACCCCTATACGAGTGTAAGGTAGAGATTCCAATTTTGTTCATAATTTTTAAGATACCTTTTCCAATTGCTTTGTTGAAATTTTCAACTGCTTTTTCTTCATCCATACCAGTAATGAAGCCTTCTTTTACTTGCATTCTGATTATTTCATTCACCATATATGGGTTTATGGCACTAGCGCCATAACCAAATAAAGTAGCAAAATGATGCGGCTCACGAGGTTCTGCAGATTCAATAATGATATCAAAATAAGAACGTTTACGTAAGCGGTTTAACTGGTGGTTTACATAGGAGCAAGCTAATAGAGCTGGAATAGGGGCAAACTCTTGGTTAACACCTCTATCAGAAAGAATAATGATATTTGTTTTTCTTTCTAGCGCTTTTTCAACTTGTAAAATAATATCTTCTAAAGCATCTTCAAGACCGTTGAGTCCTTGAGCTTTAGGGTATAGCATTTGAATGGTTTCAGCTTTGAAGCTTTCAATTTTTATGGTTCTAATTTTTTCTAAATCGGCGTTTGAAATTACCGGATTTTGAATTCTTAGTTTTCTACACTGTCTTTCAGTAATACTGAAAATATTACGGTCTTTACCAAGATTTAAACTAATGTCGGTTACAATTTCTTCACGAATTCCATCTAATGGCGGATTGGTTACCTGTGCAAATAATTGTTTGAAATAGTTTGAAATGAGTTGAGGTCTATCTGATAAAACGGCAAGTGGGGTATCAATACCCATAGAGCCTAAAGCTTCTTTTCCGTTTACCGCCATAGGAGTAATTACCTCTTGAATATCTTCAAAGGTGTAATTGAATAAACGCTGCCGTGTTTTTATGTCAATCGTTTCAATTGGGCAGGTTTCATTGGTGTAGGGTACGTCTCTTAAATGTAAGCGCGTTTTATCTAACCATTTTTTGTATGGTCTTTCAGAAACTATTTTGGTTTTAATCTCTTCGTCTTCAATGATGCGACCTTCGTTCATATCCACCAAGAACATTTTACCAGGCTCTAATCTACCATGTTCTAAAACATCTTCAGGAGCAACATCAACCACTCCAATTTCAGAAGACATAATTAATTTACCACTTTTAGTAACGGTATATCTTGAAGGTCTTAACCCGTTTCTATCTAATAAAGCACCAATATAGTCTCCATCTGTAAACGGTACTGAAGCAGGGCCATCCCAAGGCTCCATAATACAACCATTGTATTCATAAAAGGCCTTTTTATCGGTACTCATGGTTTTGTGTTTTTCCCATGCCTCAGGAATCATCATCATCATGATTTCGGGTAATGATCTATCAGTATGCGTTAACAATTCAACCACCATATCCATAGAAGCAGAATCTGATTTTCCAGGCAGAATAATAGGGAAAAGTTTGTCTATTTGCGGACCAAACACATCACTTTTCATAATTTCCTCACGTACGCGCATTCTACTCACATTACCTCTTAGGGTGTTGATTTCACCATTCTGACACATAAAGCGGAACGGTTGCGCCAATTCCCAAGTTGGCATGGTGTTGGTTGAAAAGCGTTGGTGTACAAGTGCTAAACGTGTTACCAAATCAATTTGTTGTAAATCGGTGTAATATGGACCAATATCTTCTGGCATGATAATACCTTTGTAGATAATGGTTGTATTTGATAAGCTGGGTACGTAAAAATAATGACTCTCAGAGATTTTTGATTCTCTTATAGTATGTTCAGTAATTTTTCTAGCAGCATATAATTTAGCTTTAAAAGTAGCGTCATCAATTGCTTCGGTTTTGCCAATAAAAAGTTGCTCAATATTAGGTTCTGAAGCTAAGGCTATTTGGCCTAACTGTGTCGAATCAACAGGTACTTCTCTCCAACCTAAAATAGAAAGACCTTGTGCTTTAACTTCGTTTTCAAAGGTTGATTTACAAAAATTATATTGGTTCTTTACTTTTGGAAGAAACACCATCCCAACCGCATACTCTCGTGGTTCAGGTAAAGAGAACTCACAAACACGTTTAAAATAATCATGAGGGATATCAATCAATAAACCAGCCCCATCACCAGTTTTCCCATCAGCACTGACACCTCCGCGGTGTTCTAATTTTACCAGAATTTCTAAGGCATCATGTATGATTTGATTTGTTTTCTCTCCTTTAAGATTACAAATAAAACCAGCGCCGCAATTTTCGTGCTCAAATTCTGGGTAATAAAGTCCTTGTTTCTTCAACATAATCAACAAATAATTGGTTTAAAAACTCGAGTTGAAGCGCTAAGATACGTGCTAGTTTTTGAATTACAATAGGTGCTAATTCATTATTTCGATTTTAGGACTGAACTTCTAATAATAATAATGATATATCAATATTAAACGCATTTTTTAATAAATATTCAAAGTATATAATATAGGGTGTAAAATGATGAAATGTGAATTTCTGCTAAGGTTTTTATTGTTTAATGAAAATTATATCAGTAAAACAATGAAAATACTGACAATTATTCAAATAATTAAGTTGTTGAAAAATCAAAAAATCTAACAATCTTGATAATACCCTTAAAAAAATAGGGGTAAAATTGGAAAAATGATAAAAGTTAAACAATTACCCCTATTTTTTATGGGGGTTAAAACTTTTTAACATAAGTTTGGCTCGTTCTTAAGGAAAAATAGATCATTTAAAACAACCAAAAACTAAAACAAATTACACGATCTATTTAATAATTAACTAAAAGAAAACAATTATGAAAAAATTACTTACACTTTCAATGCTTTTTGTAGCAACGGCTTTATTTGCACAGGAAGAAGCGTCAGAAAAGAAATTCACAATCAGCGGTTCTATTGATGCTTATTATAGAACTAACTTTAATGGTCCAAATGATGCAGAAAACTGGACTGCTCCGGGATCTTCTTTTGCTAACCTGCCAGGTTTTGCATTAGGTATGGCAAATGTTATTGCTAGTTACGAAGGTGAGAAAGTTGGTTTTGTGGCTGATCTTGTATTTGGACCAAGAGGTACAGATGCGATTTTTGCTTCTCCAATGTATTCAGCTACTGGTAATATTGTAAACCAATTATACGCTTACTGGAATGTTAGTGAGTCAATCACTTTAACCATGGGTAATTTCAATACGTTCTTAGGGTATGAGGTTATTTCTCCAACGGGTAACTTTAACTACAGTACTTCTTATTTATTTTCTTACGGACCTTTTTCTCATACTGGTTTAAAGGCTGATATCGCTTTAACTGATGATTTGAGTTTAATGGTAGGTGTAATGAATGATACTGATTTAACTGAGTTCAATCCAACAGGTGATTACGCTTTTGGTGCTCAATTGGGGTATGCAGGTCAATACTTAAACTTTTTACTAGACCCTTCTTTTACTGAAATTGACTTCACAGGAGGGTTCGATATTACAGAATCGTTTTATTTAGGAATCAACGCAGCGTATTTGTCTCTTGAAGATGATGCGGGTGGATTCTATGGAGGGGCTTTATATCCTCAAGTTGGTATAACTGATACTTTTACTCTTGGTTTGAGAGCTGAATATTTCCAAGAAGAGAAAGACTTTGGTGCAATTGGAACTGGAGTAGAAGATTCAAGTGTTTTTGCAGCAACTTTAACAGGTAGCTTCGAAATTGAAAACTTAACTATCAAACCAGAACTTAGATTAGATAGTACTTCTGATGATGCTTTCTTGGATAATGACAAGATGCCATCAAAAAGCTTAGGTTCATTTGTTTTAGCTGCAATCTACGCATTCTAAGCTTTGAAGCAATACAAAATTTAATATAAGGAGAATAAAGACGAGTTCTCTAATCAATTTAGAAGGCTCGTCTTTTCTTCAATTAACTAACCCTAAAAATTATTTATTATGTCATTATTAAACATGCCACTTATAATGCAAGACACCGCCGCCATTGAAGGCGATATGGGAATGTTGTGGATGCTTATTTCAGGTATCTTAGTATTCTTAATGCAAGCAGGATTTACATTAGTTGAGTCTGGTTTTACACGTTCAAAAAACGTGGTAAACATTGCTATGAAAAATGTACTTGATATTGCAGTAGGATCATTAGTGTTCTGGTTTATTGGGTATTCACTTATGTATGGAGATACCAACGGATGGATTGGTTGGAGTGGTCTTATGTATAATCAAGGTCCTGCCGATTTGTTTTTCCAAACGGTATTCTGTGCTACAGCTGCAACTATTGTATCTGGAGCTATAGCGGGTAGAACAAAATATACTACATATATTATTTTCTCTTTGATTATGACAGCGGTTATCTATCCAATTGCTGGTGGATGGCAATGGAATGGCGATGGATGGTTGGCTCAAATGGGCTTCATAGATTTTGCTGGTTCTTCAATTGTACATGCTGTAGGTGGATGGGCTGCCCTAGTGGGTGCTGCTTTAGTAGGTCCTAGACTTGGTAAGTATATGGATGGTAAAGCGGTTAATATTCCAGGTCATAACAAATTATTAGCTACCCTAGGGGTATTCATCTTATGGTTCGGATGGTTCGGATTTAACGGTGGTTCTCAATTAGCTTGGGGTGGTGATGATGCTGTAGGTGCCTCTATGGTAGTTTTAGTAACTAACCTTGCTGCTTCTGCCGGTGCTGTTGGTGCTCTTTTCTTATCATGGTTCAAATATAAAAAGCCAAATCTAGATATGACCTTAAATGGAGCTTTGGCTGGTTTAGTAGGTATAACTGCCGGTTGTGGAAATATGACAGAAGGTGGTGCCATCATAGCTGGTTTTATAGCAGGTCTTATCGTAGTGTTCTCTATGGAGTTTGTAGAGCAAAAGTTAAAGATTGATGATGCTGTTGGAGCATTTTCTGTACATGGAATAGCTGGTTTTTGGGGAACGATTGTAATAGGTCTTTGGGGTGTTGACGGAGACACTGGTATTGGACTATTAAACGGTGGTGGATCAGCGCAGTTTATAACCCAATTAATTGGAGCTTTGGCATATGCTGTATGGGCATTGGTAACTTCGTTTATTTTCTTTTATGTGCTAAAGAAAACATTAGGTTTAAGAGTAACTGAAAAAGAAGAAATAGAAGGATTAGATCTTTCTGAGCACGGCGCATTAGCTTACCCTGGTAAGAGACAAAGAGAAATTGAAGATTAATTTTTCGAAAAAAAACATAAAGATTTCAAAGTGTTAGTAACTTTAAATGTTTAGTTTATATAGTGTAATAACTACAAAGGATGCCTAAACTTTATTAGGCATCCTTTTGTTATAATTTTTTAAGGCACCACTTGTCTTATTCTATGCTAAATAGGAAGCTGCACTAAAAGTTAAATATTTTTATATTTTTGAAATCTAACGATTAATACTGAAAGACATTATGAAAAAAATTGAAGCAATTATTAGAAAATCCAAATATCGTGTAGTGAAAGAAGCGCTTCATGAGGTTGGTGTAAATTTCTTTTCTTACTGGGATGTTACTGGTTTAGGAAACGAAAAAGAAGGGCACGTATACAGAGGCGTGTCTTATAGTACAAGTGATATTCAGCGTAGGTATTTATCTATCGTTGTTAATGATGATTTTGAAGAGGTAACTATTCAAGCTCTTTTAAATTCAGCGGCCACAGGCGAAGTTGGTGATGGTAAAATATTTGTATCGGATATTACCGAGTGTTACAGAATACGAACAGGAGAAAAAGGTGGTGATACACTAAAATAAATTTAAAATAAATACAACTTAATTATAATGGAAGGATTATTTACAGCGAATAATGTATGGATGATGATTTGTACAGCACTTGTATTTTTTATGCATACAGGTTTCGCATTTTTAGAAATTGGACTAACAAGACAAAAGAACACAATAAACATATTATTTAAAAATATATTCATAATTACGGTAGGTCTATTACTGTACTACATTGCTGGGTTTAATTTAATGTACCCAGGTTTTGCAGAAGGGTCTTCTGGAATTCTTGATTTTGCAGGCTTTGGTATTGCGGCGCCAGAAAATGGTATGACCCCGGAATATGCTGATGGTGGTTATACTTGGTGGACTGACTTTTTATTTCAAGGTATGTTTGCTGCAACGGCCGCTACTATAGTGTCTGGTGCGGTTGCTGAACGCATCAAAATAGGACCATTCATGATTTTTACGGTTATATACGTAGGTGTTGTTTATCCTATTGCCGGTTCATGGAAATGGGGTGGTGGATTTTTAGATCAAATGGGATTCTATGATTTTGCAGGGTCTACATTAGTGCACTCAGTTGGTGGATGGGCTGCTCTAGTAGCTGTTTACCTTTTAGGTTCTAGAATTGGAAAATTCGATAAAGAAGGTAAGCCACAAGCTATTCCTGGTCACAGTATTCCATTAGCTACGGCAGGTGTTTTAATTCTTTGGTTAGGCTGGTTTGGTTTTAATGGAGGTTCAGTGCTTTCTGCTGATCCAGAATTAACTTCATTAACTCTTGTTACTACTTGCTTGGCAGCTGCAGCAGGTGGTGTTGTTGCCGCTTTTGTGTCGTTCTTAAAGTATAAAAACTTAGATTTAACTATGTTTTTAAATGGTATTTTAGGTGGTTTAGTAGGTATTACTGCTGGTGCCGACGTGATGACGCCAGAAAGTGCTATTATTATTGGTGCTATTGCAGGTGCTTTAATTGTATTTGCTGTTAGTTGTGTGGATGCTATTCGTTTAGACGATCCTGTTGGAGCCATTGCGGTACACTTGGTATGTGGTATTTGGGGAACGTTGGCAGTTGGTATATTTTCAACTAATCCAGAGCATAGCTTTGTAACACAATTAATAGGGGTGTTATGTTACGCAGGGTTTTGTTTGGTAACTTCATTCTTAATTATTTTTACTCTAAAGAAAACCGTAGGAATCAGAGTGTCAGAAAGAGAAGAATTAGAAGGTTTAGATGCGCATGAGCATGGTATGGATGCTTACCCTGACTTTCGTTTGAATGAACACTAATTTTTAGGTACTATATATTTTTGAAAATGCCTCGCAAAAGCGAGGCATTTTTTTGTTTTTAACCAACGGTTGCTTCTCATTAGTACCTTATTATATTTTTGATTTTTGAAATTTAAATGATTATTTCAAGTCGAGCGGTTCCGAGACCTAGTTAGAAAGCACAAATTTTAAGAATTCTCAACAGTACTTGAAGTTTTTGTTTGACTTTTTTATGGAAACGTAGGTTAATGATTTTTTGGGAGTTATGTGTTATTAAAGAACTAAAGTAGTATCATATTAAAGCAACAAAATAAATTTATTGCAGAGGATTGTAATATGAAATGAGCAATGGATTTTAACCATTTCGTGGTTACTTTATCTTTAGGTGTTAAAAACAAAAAAGCCCTCAAGAATGAAGGGCTTTTTAATATTAAGAGTGTTAATGTATAATCTAAGCAGAGTTTCTGCTCGCATTAATATTACCAAATAACGATCTGGTTACAATCTTTTCAAAGATTTTCTTTTCTTCGTCATCATCAGGAACACCCGCTTTTTGCAGTTCTTGAACCTTTTTAAGTGCAAATTGTTGAATGGTTAATAATGGTAAAACAATTGATTCTCTTACTTGAATTGAGGCTTTTCCCGTTGGCTCATTTTCCATGAGTTCGGTATAACCAGTTAGCTTTAAAAGTAATCGTTTTGTGGTTTCATATTCGGTAAAAATAATTTTCCAGAACTCACCAAACTCTTCGTCTTTTGCCATGTACTTTGTTAAATCAAAGAATGATTTGGTTAAGGACATCATACTGTTCTCTAATAATGTTTTAAAGAATTTAGAGTTTTTGTAAAGTTGTTCTACTTTATCAAATTCACCACGATTTTCATATTGTTTTAATGCGGTTCCTACACCAAAGAAACCTGGTACATTCTGTTTTAATTGGCTCCATGATCCTACAAATGGAATGGCTCTTAAATCTGAAAACACGAGTTTGTCTGAAGTGCCTCGTTTTGAAGGTCTACTACCAATATTCGTTTTGGCATAGTACTTTAAAGTACTCATACGTTCTAAATAAGGAATAAACATGGGGTGGGCTTTAAAGTTTTTATAAGCCTCATAACTCGTTTCGGCCAAATCAGTCATTACCTCACGGTCTTCATCAGAAAGTCTATTTTTATCGGTGTCTATACGGTTTTTAATACCAGAACTTATAAGTTGTTCTAGGTTGTACTGTGAGGAATCTAGGGTTCCAAAATTAGAACTAACCGTTTGTCCTTGAATGGTTAATTGTACTTCTTTATCTTCAATAGTAGGGCCTAGAGAGGAGTAGAAGTTATGTGTTTTTCCGCCGCCACGTGCTGGTGGTCCGCCACGACCGTCAAAGAATATCGCGGTAACATCATATTTTCTAGATATTTCAGTGAGTAGTTCTTTGGCTTTGTAAATTCCCCAATTGGCCATTAAATACCCCCCATCTTTGGTACCGTCAGAGAAACCTAACATAATGGTTTGTTTGCTACCTCTTAATCTTAAATGAGCCATGTATTCTGGATTTTGGTAAAGTTGTTCCATTACGTCTGGAGCATGTTCTAAATCAGGAATGGTCTCAAAAAGAGGGCCTATGTCAACCGTTAATTCATCTTGGAAAGCAACCATTTTTAGCATAGCAAATAGCTGCATCACGTTTAATGCCGTTTGGTTATTGCTTATAATATAGCGGTTAGCACCACGCTCCCCATTCATGGCTTGAATTTCTTTGATGACGCTCATGGTTTCTAGCGTATTTCTAACCATCTCATCTTCAAAAACAGTCAAATCATCAATAGTATCGTTGGCAGTGGCAAGTATTTTAATTTGCTGGTCTTCGTTTAAGTCGTGGTAATTACTTGGGAAACAAGAATTACCTCTACTAATTAAGTAATCAACCAAGGTGGTGAACACGGAGTGGTGAATTCGGCTATCCTGCCTAATGTCTAAAGAGGCAAATCGGTAATCAAATAAATGTACTCTGTTTATTAACTTGTTAAGGTCATTGACATAGAGCGATTGGTGTTGTTCAACCACTATATTTCTAATGCTTAGTAGTTCTTTTCTTAATTCTTTAGCACTAATTCTTTTCTTGTAATCAAGGTCAATGCTGTTTTTGTAAAGAATAGTTTCTAGTTTAATAACGCGTTCTTCTACCCCTCTAAAGGTGAGTTTGCGCCTTAAATCTTTTAGATCTTGGTAGTATTTTTTTAGAATTGATTTTTTAAGTTTCTTGGCTACTTTTAATGTGGTTTCAGGTTTAACAAACGGATTGCCATCTCTGTCTCCTCCTGGCCAGAAACCAATGTTTATAATTTCATTGTGCTTTTTACCATCATTATAAATATTGGTTTGAATGTAATTATATATTTCTCCAAAGGTATGGTAAAATACATTTTCTAAATACCAAACAAGGCTTTTAGCTTCATCATATGGTGTAGGTTTTTTGTGCTTGAAAAATGGTGTTTTTCCTAATTGACCAAATAAATTATTGATTTTGGTTAGGTCATTGTCTTCAATGGCTGTTTTCAACTCAGTTATAATACCTAAAACAGACCCTGGATAAAATTGTGTTGGGTGGGCTGTAAGTACAATTCTTACCTTAAATTCTTCAAGGTAGTTTTGAAGTTCCTGCATGCTATCTTCAGATTTAGCCGAATCTTTTAAGTGCCTTAACGTACCAATGCCGTCCATATTATTTACAATAGGGAAAGCGGCATCTTCAATGGCATCAAAAAGTACCACTTGGCGCTCTATATATTGAATAAACCTAAACAATAAGTTTATTTGACTTTGTTTGTTTCGTCGTGCTTGGTATTTTTCAAAAAATGTTTCTACAATAGTAGTTGGGTCGTCGCCTTTCTCAAATCCTTTTTTACAGGTTTCATGAAATAATGGTAATAATACGCCCGTTTTGGTAACAGCGTCAAAAGGTAATGTCATAAAGATACTGTTGAATATCTGATATTTTGACAAAACATTTTGGTTAAATCGAATTAATTTCGGCTCTACTGACATGGTATCCTTATCTATTAAAATTGAAGCATAAAAATAGTGAAGCTTTAACAGAACACATAGTCTTTTAAAAGTTTTATCAAATTTTCCCGATAAGCGAATTCTATTTATGAATAATTAAATAAATGCTTAGGATGCTTGGTTTTTTCTAATGTGAATTTGTTTAGAAATTAAATTTTATAGCTTAAAAAAACGTTTTGTTGTGCTGAAAATAAATATTCCAGGCATGCAGAGCATGATATTTGTCATGTTCTTGTGTTCTATGTCGCTCTATCTTTGTCGATTAATAAAACAGTTATGAAAAAAGCGCATTCGTTTCATATTCCAGTAATGGGGATTGGATTTACTATTGATACGCCTCTAAAAGTGGCACAGTACGGTATGGATTCTGTGATTTCTCTTGTTGACGATATTTTACTAGAGAAATTAAGAAAAATGTATAGTGAGAAGTTTGAGATTCCTTATCAGGAGATTACCGATAAAATTGAAGATTTTAGAGCAAAGCGAATCACCTCATACCTTAATTTAATAAGTGATTTAGCTGAAAAAAAATTCGAATCTTTAAAAGAATTAACTTCTAAAACCAGTGATGATTTGTTGGCATATATTAATATGTTACCCAATAATTCTCAGCTAAAAGCAGAATTTACGAAGCTTACATCAAGGGGGTTTAATTTTTCTGAAATAAAGGCTTGGGCTTCTAAGAATTTAGTGATGGGATCTATTGACGTTAACATCATGACTAAAGTTGATAAGGACAATTATAATAAAGACGAAAAATTAAGTGTAGAGTACAATGATGCTCATGCTGCCCTACGTGGTTTTGCACAGAGTAAATTGAATTCATCGGTAGTTTTATCGGCTGGGATGAATCCTAGATTGTACAGTTACATGTCTCAATTTGATGACTTTTTCCCAGATGCTCAAGGTAACTTTAATAAGCGTATCATTTTAAAGGTAAGTGATTACAGATCAGCATTAATTCAGGGAAAATTTCTTGCCAAAAAAGGCCTTTGGGTGTCAGAATATAGAATTGAATCAGGACTTAATTGTGGCGGGCATGCTTTTGCTACAGATGGGTATTTATTAGGGCCTGTTTTAGCCGAATTTAAAGATAAGCGTTGCGAGCTTCAAGAGGCTATTTATAAAGTACTTGTTCAGGAGCTTGAAAAACAAAACAGACCGTTGCCAACAACAAATTTAAGTTTTCAGATAACCGCTCAGGGTGGCGTGGGAACAGAGGAAGAACACAATTTTCTACTAGAACATTATGCGCTAGATTCTGTAGGTTGGGGTAGTCCGTTTTTGCTTGTTCCTGAAGCAACAACCGTTGATGATAAGACCTTGAGGGAGTTGGCGGAAGCTAAAGAAAAGGATTTGTATTTAAGTGGTATTTCTCCGTTAGGTGTGCCTTTTAATAATTTAAAAGGAAATACAAAAGATGTTGAGAAACAACGATTAATTGATAAAAATCGCCCTGGGAGTTCCTGCCCTAAAAAGTTTGTAGCCTTAAATAAAGAATTTAAAGAAACAGGCATTTGTACGGCATCACGCGAGTATCAATATTTAAAGTTAAAAGAACTGGATGAACAAAACCTGACTTCTGAAGCTTATAATAAAGCCTTCAATGCTATTACCGAAAAGTCTTGTACCTGTGTTGGTCTAGGAACTTCTGCCTTATTAAAGTATAATTTAGATACCAAAGTTGAAGGCGAAGGGGTGTCTATATGTCCAGGGCCAAATATGGCATACTATTCAAAAATTATGAGTCTTAAAAATATAACAGATCATATTTATGGTCGCGATAATATGGTATCAAGAGCAGATCGGCCTAATTTATTTATAAAGGAACTTCATATATATACAGACTACTTAAAGAATAAACTGGAAGAGACTAAAACTTTCATGAATCAAAAGGAAGAAAAGTATTTAAAAACATTTACTAGTAATATGAAAGCTGGCGTTCAGTACTATCAATATTTATTTCAAAATGTAAAAGATAGTTTTGAAGATATTAAAGTAAATGTTCAAAAGGAACTAAAAAAGAGTGAAGTATTACTAGATCAGATACAGTTAGAGATTCAAAATCTTTCAGTTAAGGCTTAGTTTTCTGTGATTTACTGCTGAATGCTTTTTGGTTTTTTTGATTTTTTCAACGTTTGCTTAACAAAACTTTAAAGATTTTATAAAAAGATTACGGGTAATTAATTCCTGCATTTTTTTTAAAAGAAAGGACTTCCTTTAAGCGTATTAATTAAGATATTTGTAACTTTATTGGTGGCACAATTTGTGCTGCCTGTTTTTTAGCAATAATTCACAGAAACTTGCGATGGATTTAGTAAAAGAAATACAGCGTCTTAAAAAGGAGAAAAATGCCGTTATTTTAGCGCATTATTATCAGATAGGGGAAATTCAAGATATAGCCGATTATGTTGGTGATAGTTTAGGGCTTTCTCAAAAAGCAGCCGAAACAGATGCGGATATTATTGTGTTTGCAGGGGTGCATTTTATGGCCGAAACGGCTAAAATTTTAAATCCATCAAAAAAGGTTGTACTGCCTGATGTCAATGCAGGGTGTTCCTTAGCAGATTCTTGTCCGCCAGATGCCTTTGAAGCATTTACCAAAGCACACCCAGATCATGTGGTGATTACTTATGTGAATTGCTCGGCCGAAATTAAAGCATTAAGTGACATTGTTTGTACTTCATCAAATGCCTTAAAAATAGTAGAGTCGGTTCCTAAAGATACGCCTATTATTTTTGCGCCAGATAAGAATTTAGGGCGATATATTATCAATGAAACTGGTAGAGATATGTTGTTGTGGGATGGTAGCTGTGTGGTACATGAAGCGTTTTCTATGGATAAATTAATTGCACTGCATAAAAAGTATCCAGATTATAAAATCATAGCACATCCTGAATCTGAAACACATATTTTGAATACGGCCACCTATATTGGGTCTACATCAGGAATGATTAATTATGTGAAAGAACATCAGGATCAAAAATTTATTGTGGCTACTGAAGCAGGGATTTTACATAAAATGCAATTAGAGATGCCAAATACTGAGTTGGTGCCAGCACCCGCAAAAGAAGACAATACTTGTGCTTGCAGCGAGTGTCATTTTATGAAAATGAATACCATGCAAAAACTTTATGATTGTTTAAAAAATGAATCACCACAAATTGAAGTTGACCCTGCTATAATTGATCGCGCGCTATTACCTATAGAGCGTATGTTAGAGTTGTCAAAATAATAGAATGACTACAGATTATTTAGTAATAGGTTCTGGTGTTGCTGGTCTCACGTTTGCAGTTAAATTGGCCGAAAAATTCTCGGATAAGAAGGTGGTTATTGTTACTAAAGCCAGTGAGGATGAATCTAATACAAAATATGCCCAAGGAGGTGTGGCTGTTGTATTAAATAAAGAAGAAGATTCGTTTAGAAAACACATTAATGATACCTTAGTGGCTGGAGATGGACTCTGCGACACTGATGTTGTAAAAATGGTGATTTCTGAAGGGCCAGATCGTTTGAAAGAACTATTGCTTTGGGGAGCCAATTTTGATATTAATGATGCTGGTAAGTTTGATTTAGGAAAGGAAGGGGGGCATTCAGAGTACAGAATAGTTCATCATAAAGATATTACGGGCTATGAAATTGAGCGCGCTTTATTAGCTAAAGCACATGAATTACAAAATATTACCATATTACCGCATCATTTCGCTATTGATTTAGTCACTAACCACCATATTGAAGGTGCTAACCCCAATGAGCTTGTTTGTTATGGGGCTTATGTGTTTAATCAAAAAGAAGAAGAAATTTTTACCATAAGAGCAAACAGTACACTTTTGGCTTCAGGGGGCATTGGTTGTGTTTATGGTCATACTACCAATCCTAAAGTGGCAACAGGTGATGGTATTGCTATGGCTTATAGAGCGAAGGCTAAAATAAAAGATATGGAATTTGTACAGTTCCATCCAACCGCTTTATATGATTCTAGTGTAGGATCAGCATTCTTAATCTCTGAAGCTGTACGAGGGTTTGGAGCCTATTTGAGAAATAAAAGCGGACATAGATTTATGCCAGATTATGACGATCGGGCTGAGTTGGCATCCCGTGATATTGTATCACAATGTATTGATACAGAGTTAAAAAAAACGGGAGATACCCATGTTTATTTAGATTGTACCCATTTAGATATGGAAGCCTTTATAAAACACTTTCCAAATATCTATGAAAAATGTTTAGAGTATCATATAGACATAAAGACCGATTGGATTCCTGTAGTGCCAGCGTCTCATTATTTGTGTGGCGGTATAGAAGTAGATAAGAATGGAAAAACTACAATAAAAAACCTCTTTGCTTGTGGTGAATGTACCAGAACAGGTTTGCACGGTGCTAATAGATTGGCATCAAACTCATTATTAGAAGCATTGGTATATGCTCATAATATTTACAAATACGCATTAGAAGGTACAAATCAATCAACAAATGTAATCATACCAGACTGGGATGATAAGGGTACAGTAATACCCAAAGAGCATATTCTAGTTCAACATAACTTGAAACAAGTACAGGCCATAATGAGGGATTATGTGGGTATTGTTAGAAGTCATAAGCGCCTTAAATTGGCGGTGAAACATTTAGATGTTATTTATGAAGAGGTTGAAGCTTTATATAAAACCTCAAAGATTAGTACATCGCTTTGCGAATTACGTAATATGCTCAATGTAGCGCATTTAATTGTTAAACAATCACTACAGAGAACTGAAAATAAGGGAGGGTATTACAATATAGATAATCTTGATTAAGTTTTCCAGAAGAAACACAAACCGTCCTAATAATTTGTTTTAAAACATCAAGAGTTTTTTTGAATATTTTTACTACATGTCTGTGCGTCATAAACTTACACGTTTCTAAATCAAAATTTATTAATTTCGTTTTTACATTTTGCTGTGTTATAGGAGGCTTACAAATTAATGAAAAAGACAAATTTTATGATTAGGAATTATTGGAATGAAAAGTGGAAAGACATTCAATTTGATGATGGTATAGCGACGAATGAGAAATTTAAAATTTCAAACTACGGACGAATACTTAACTGTAAAGGAGACCAGCCTTTTTTGGTAAAAGAATCATTCATTAATGGATATCAAAATCTTCCTCTCAAACAAAAACTCAATGGCAAATCAACAAGCAGGTATGTTCATAAATTGGTGGCTCAACATTTCTTAGAACAAAATGATGGTGTTTATGTGGTACATCTCAATTATGATAAGACTGATAACAAGGTTTCAAATTTAAAGTGGGCTACAAAACGTGAAAAAGAAGTGCATCAGTTTAGCAATCCAGAATACAAGAATACACCTAGAAAAAGAACCTATTCTAAACTAACGGAAACCAAAGTAAAACTTATTAAAAGAAAGATTAATGATCCCAACAGAAGAACACGTTTAAAAATGATAGCCAGACAGTTTGGTATTTCTGAAATGCAGCTCTATCGTATAAAAACTGGCGAAAACTGGGGGTCAGTCACTGAATATTAAAAGCCATTTACTAGCGCCTTATTCATTACTTATGCCCTTGATGAGATGCGATGTAATCTCGCATATTCTTTTGGGTTTATTGTTTTATACTTTTTAAACTGCCTGTTAAAATAACTTAAGCTGTTAAATCCTGATTCAAAACATATTTGTGACACTGTTAAATCAGATTCTGATAAAAGTTTAGAGGCATGAGCAATACGTAACTTATTTACGTATTCAGTAAACGTTTTTTTGGTACGCTTTTTAAAGTATTTACAGAATGTAGATTTGCTCATATGTACTTTTGAAGCGATTTCAGATAGTGAAATGTCATGATGCAGATTATCAAAAATATAGTTCAAAATTTTCTGAAAGGTTATACTATCTTTAGCTTGGTAAAATTGAGACACCTGTGTGGTAGAGAGCAACCGTTGACAAGAATCATGACTCAGTTCTTCTATAAGTTTATAAAAGGATAACAATCTAGGCATGCCTGTTAATGAGGAAAGTGATGTAAGTTGTTTTGCATATTTTTCACTGTTTAAAAATTGAACACCACTTGAGGCTTTTTTTAAGAGTAAATGAATATGTTTCATTTCGGGAAGTTCGTTTTGAAAGAATAAATCATCTTTAAATTGAACAACATGACTTTCGGCTACCAGCCCTTTTCTGTCATAAAAATCATTATCGCATCGCCAATAGTGCGGCACTTGAGAGCCAATTAAAACTAAATCTCCAGCCTTAAAGAGTTCGGCACTTGCGCCAACAAATCGGGTACCGTAACCAGATTTTATATAAGTAAGCTCATATTCTACATGAAAATGCCATGATGAATCAAAGTAGTCTTGTTTAAATTGAGTAGCTATAAAAGACTGTTGATATGGATAAAATACCTGTTCATTTATAGCTTTCATGGTCGTATATGTTCTGTTTTGAATGTAAAATTATATTATTTGGAAATATAGTTCAAAAAATTGACAATATGCGTCTGTGATGAAAAAAGTATATGTAACATTTTTGCAAGAAATAAATAAAGCTATTATGGAAAAATCTAAATTTACAGACCCATTTAAGCAGGCGCGAGAAGGAAAAGGGTATGGTGAAATGAATGATCAAAACGATCCTGTAACCATGATTTTGGGTCATAAAGACGTGCGTAAATGTGCCCACAATTGGAAAACCTTTCAATCTGGTGGAGAAGAAGTTGGACGTATTGTGGTGCCTTCTGAAGTACATATTAGAGAAACACGGCAAATACCTTTTGAGGTTGATCCGCCAGAACATAAAGATTATAGAGATTTATTGAATCCTTGGTTCAAACGCCCGCTGGAGTCAGACTATCAAGCTAAATTAACGGATATAATAAACCAAGTTGTGAATGAAGCTTTAGAAAAAGGCAGCTTAGAGGTTGTTGAAGAGTTCTCTTTAAAATTACAATCACGAGCACTTACCCTTTTACTAAATATACCTTTTGAAGAATCAGAACGTTGGATTTCTTGGGGTACCCATGTGTTTAGAAGTGAAGACACCGCTTTAGATGCCGATAAAGCCAATATTCTTTATGATTATATAGACCGCGAAATAGACAAAGCGATTGCCAATCCGGGTGATGATTTATATTCTGTATTACTAGCTTCAGAGGTGAACGGAAAAAAAATGACAAAAGAAGAAGTTAAAGGTGTTTTAGTATTAACCTTTGCAGGTGGTAGAGATACTGTAATTAATGCAGTTACTAATTCCATCGCTTATTTTGCGGATCATCCAGAATCTTTACAACGCTTACGTGATGAACCCGAAATAATGAATACGGCTATTGAAGAATTAATCCGTTATTTTTCACCCTTAACTCAAATGGGACGTGTAGCTACAGAGGATACTCAAGTTTGTGAGCATGCCATAAAAGCGCAAAGTAGAATTTCTATGTGTTGGGCATCAGCCAATAGAGATGAGCGCGTTTTTGAAAATGCTAATGAAGTGATTTTAGACCGAAAAGTGAATCCGCACGTAGCATTTGGTTTCGGGACTCACAACTGTTTAGGGGCTACTCATGCGCGTCAAATCATGAAAATTTTATTAAGCACGCTAACTGAAAAAGTAGGTTCTATGAAAATTTTAGAGGCTAAAGAAAACATAGAAGACCTTGATGAGTTTAAACGGAAAGTAGGTTTTGATAGCCTCCATGTAACATTCAACAAACTTTAAAAAATAAACACTAAAAAAAGATAAAAATGGCGAAAATCACATTTATAACTAGCGATGGAAAGGCTACTACCGTAGAAGGCACAAGTGGTACTGTAATGGAGTTGGCAGTACAAAACAAAATTAAGGGTATTGATGGCGATTGTGGCGGTGTTTGCTCTTGTGCTACCTGTCACGTTCATGTGAACCCAGAACAGTGGGGTATCACAGGTGAGCCAGACGAACTGGAGAGTGACATGTTAGAGTTTGATGACAACGTTAGCGAATACAGCCGATTGTCTTGCCAGTTAAAAGTAAGTGATGCGCTTGATGGTCTTGAATTGACGGTTGCAAATTAAATTTGACATGACAACAACTAAGAGTCAGGTATGTGTTGTTATTGGTGCCAGTCACGCAGGCGTAAATTTCGCTTTTAACCTACGTAGAGAAGGTTGGGAAGGCGAAATTATCCTTTATGATATAGATACAGAATTCCCGTATCATCGTCCGCCATTATCAAAAGCCTATTTAACCAGTAAAGACGAAACAGATCAAAGTTTACTGTTTCCAAAAGAGAATTATACAACCGATAATATTACTCTAAAACTGGGAGTTGGGGTTGAACGTTTTAATCGGGAAGAGCAATCAATTTTGTTAAGCAATGGATCTATTCAATCTTATGATAAATTAATCATTGCCACAGGTGCAAGACCTTTCATGCCACCAATTAAAGGCATTGAAACCGCTAAAAACCTGTTCCCGATGCGAACCGCTGAAGATGCCATTAACATTAGAAAGGCCTTTAAGGGCTCTAAAGAAAAACGCGTGGTAGTTATTGGTGGTGGTTACATTGGTCTAGAAACAGCTGCTTCGCTTAAAAAATTAGGTGCCTCTGTGGTTGTTTTAGAGCGTGAAGCTCGTATTTTAGCTAGAGTTACAGCTCCAGTTATGTCTCAGTTTTTCACACAATTACATCAAAACAATGGTGTTGAAATTCTAACAACTAAAAATGTTGTTTCTATTGAACCAAATGGCGGTTGTAATATGGTTGTCTGTGATGACGGCTCGCAATTTGAAGCTGATCTAATCGTAGTTGGGGTAGGTATTCAGGTAAATACTGAATTAGCTCAAGAGGCTGGTTTAGTTATTGAAAATGGCATCAAAGTTGACGAAACGGCCAGAACCAATGACGAAAATATTTACGCCATAGGCGATTGTACCTATCATTATAACCCACATTATAATTGTTGTCTTCGATTAGAATCCGTTCAAAATGCTGTAGATCAAGGAAAAACCGCTGCTAAAGCCATTTGTGGAGAAGCGGTTATTTATGATGCTATTCCTTGGTTTTGGTCAGACCAGTTTGATGTAAAACTTCAAATGGTAGGGCTGTCAATTGGCTATAATAACATAGTTGTTAGAGATGAAGAAGCTGAAAATAGTTTTTCAGCATGGTATTTCAAAGATGATGAATTATTAGCGGTTGATGCCGTAAATTTTGCAAAGGCCTATGTTTTAGGTACTAAATTTATTAAGTCTGGACAGAAATTGGATAAATCGAAAATATCCGATATATCCATCCCATTCAAACCTAATAGCTTTTTAGCTGAATAAAAAACAAACGATGTCAATACAATCAAAATCAGCCATTGCAACAGGAGATGGTACATTTATAATAGATACAGTCACTATTGCTCAACCCAAAGCAGATGAGGTTATAGTAAAAATAAAAGCAGCCGGACTGTGTCATACAGATCATGATTCTTTAAATTGGGGAAAACCTATTGTGTTGGGTCATGAAGGAGCTGGAATAGTAGAACAAGTAGGGTCAGAAGTTACTGATTATAAATCTGGTGATAAAGTTATCTTAAACTGGGCTACACCATGTATGAAATGTTTTCAGTGCCAGGAAGGGAATCAGCATATTTGTGAAAACAATTCACCTGTTACCGCAGGAGGCAATGGCTACACGCCAGGGCATGCCCATTTAGAAGGTACCCTTTGGAACAATAAACCCATTGAGCGTTCTTTTAATATTGGAACTCTTGCAGAATATGCTCTAGTTAAAGCTTCGGCTTGCGTAAAGTTGGATAGTGATATGCCTATGCCTTCAGCAAGTATTATTAGCTGTGGTGTGATGACGGGTTATGGTTCGGCGGTAAATACGGCAAAAGTAACGGCAGGAAGTTCCGCTGTTATTTTAGGCACAGGCGGTGTTGGTTTAAATGTGATTCAAGGCGCAAGAATTTCTGGAGCTTCTAAAATTATCGCCATAGATATTAATCCTGAGCGATTAAAAATGGCGAAACAGTTTGGTGCCACACATACTATTTTAGCCGATAAAAATGATATTGGTTTAATGCAGGCTTCAAAACACGTAAAGGAAATGACCGATGGAAGAGGTGCCGATTTTGCCTTTGAGTGTACCGCTATTCCAGCCTTAGGAGCTGCCCCTTTAGCTATGGTAAGAAATGCTGGAATTGCTGTTCAGGTGAGTGGTATTGAAGAAAAAATTACTATTGACATGAATTTGTTTGAATGGGATAAGATTTATATCAACCCCTTATATGGAAAATGTCGTCCACAAATAGATTTTCCAAAACTAGTTTCTTTATATGATAAAGGTGATTTAATGCTAGACGAAATGATTACTAGAACCTACCCGTTGGAGAACCTTCAACAAGCCTTTGAGGATATGTTAGCTGGCAGAAATGCAAAAGGAGTCATTACTTTTTAAATTAAAAAATAATTAAACAATAAATACCTATCATAAAAAATGGTAAAAAACATATCAAAAATTGGTTCGCTTCTACTGCTGTTCTGGGGTATTCATATTCAAGGGCAATCTATAAATATTGAATTATTAAAAAACTGGAAATTTACCAATTACGATTATGGTGCTGCCTTTCAAGAAAATTTTGATGATTCCAACTGGGAAAGTGTTACCATTCCTCATGATTGGGCAGTAAAACAGGATTTTAATTTTACACACGATATCCAACTTACCATGGTGGTTCAAGATGGTGAAACACAACCAAGATATAGAACTGGAAGAACAGGTGCTTTACCATATGTTGGCATAGGATGGTATAGAACTTCTTATAATATAACCGCCGAGGAATTAAATGAAGATGTTCAGCTTATGTTTGATGGAGCTATGAGCAATGCAAAGGTGTATGTAAATGGACAATACGTTGGTGAACGCCCATTTGGATATATATCCTTCTATTTTAATATCACCAAATTCTTAAAGCCCGGTAGTAATAGTGTCGCTGTCAGGTTAGAGAATTTTAATAGTCAATCTAGATGGTATCCTGGAGCGGGTTTATACAGAAAAGTTTCTATTATTAAATCAAACAAAACACGTGTTAAAACATGGGGGACTTTTGTAACCACACCAGTTATCACAAAGAAAAAGGCTCAGGTTAATTTGGAACTGGAGCTTGTTGGCGACGGAAAATGCACTGTTGTAAATGAAATTATAGCTCCTGACGGAAAGCAAATAGAGCAAAAATCACGCGAAATTACGCTTGAAAGTGCATCAAAACTATCTGAAAATTTTACGGTTTCCAAACCAAAGCTATGGGATATTAAAACGCCACATCTTTATAATATAAAAACAACTATTTTAAAATCAGGTAAAGTTATAAACACCTATAACACCCCGTTTGGTATAAGAAGTATCCGATTTGAATTGGATGGTTTTTATTTAAATAATAAACGTGTAAAATTTAAAGGCGTAAACATGCATCATGATTTTGGTCCTGTAGGTGCAGCCTTTCATAAGGAGCTTTTTGTTCGTCAAATGAAAAAGATGAAAGATATGGGGGTAAATGCTATTAGATTTTCTCACAACCCGCCAGCGCCTGAAGCTTTAGATATTTGTGACCAAATGGGTATGCTAGCCATTGATGAAGCATTTGATGAGTGGCAAATAGGAAAGGTGTTAAACGGATATTCAAAACAATTTGATTTGTGGGCTAAAACAGATTTAACTGATATGATTTTGAGAGACCGAAACCACCCAAGTATCATCATGTGGAGTATTGGTAACGAAATTATGGAACAATATCATCACGACCCCAACAATATCACCGGGTATTTAAACAATATTGTAAAATCGTTAGATACAACTAGAGCCACTACAGCAGGATTTAACTCGGCTAACAATGCTTTAGAAAGTGGTATGGCATCAACCGTAGATGTTGCCGGATTCAACTACAAACCAGGTATCTATCATAAAATAAGAGAAAAATATCCTAACTTAAAATTCTATGCCAGCGAAACAGGAGGTGCCTTAAGTACAAGAAATTCTTATAAATTCCCAGTTGTTTTTGATACACTTCAAAATACTAGGGGTACTTCTGTGAACGTGCATCTATACCCCGACGGGCAACCCGGAAATTACGAAAACACCAATGTACCTTGGGGCTATGCACCATTTAAAGAGTTTGCTGCACAAGAATACAGCGATTTTGTTTATGGTGAATTTGTATGGACAGGTTATGATTATCTAGGTGAACCATCGCCTTACCACACTGCTAAATCAAGAAGTTCATACTTTGCTCCTGTTGATATGGTTGGCTTAGAAAAAGACAAATTCTATCTCTATCAAAGCGAATGGCATGAAGACAAAGATGTTTTGCATGTATTTCCGCATTGGACTTTACCTGAAATGACAGGAAAAACACTTCCAGTGGTTTGTTACTCTACTTACGAACACGCAGAATTATTTGTTAATGGAAAAAGCTATGGTATTAGCAAAAAGGTTAAACAGGAAGTTCCAGATTTTTTAGCAAATAACATAAAAAAAGAAGCTTCCGGAGGAACGTCTATGGTACAATTAAAGGCTTATGCCATGGTTTGGGAGGATGTCGCCTATGAATCTGGCGAGCTAAAAGTGGTGGCCTATAACTCTAAAGGAAAACCAATTGCTGAAACTGTGCGCTATACTTCTGGAAATCCTCATACTATAAAAATAGAGCCCGAAATTGATATAATAAATAAAGGAGAAGTAGGCGTTTATGTGGTTTCAGTATTAGATAAAGATGGAAATTTATGTGTTAACTACAACAGAAACATGCAGATGGAAGTTAATGGTGCAGCAGAATTTTTGGCTTCTGGTAATGGAGATCCAACCAATGTACAAAACCTGTCTAAACCAAAACGGAAGCTATTCAACGGTCAGGCAGTTATTTATGTAAAAGGCACTAAAGCTGGTCAGGTAACTGTGCGTGTAACTTCAGAAGATTTTAAAGGAGAGAACCGTCAATTAATAGTTAATTAAAATGGCATCAAAATTTAGAACTACTGAACTATCAAATCCGGAATTTGAATCGGATAATTTACGTTTCATTACGGTAAAAACGCCAAATCTTAAAGGGCGAGGTGATATTTGTTTGTATGTTCCAAGTGTTAATATTTCTGAGGATATACCATTAGTCATTTTGCTTCATGGTGTTTATGGAAGTGCCTGGATATGGAGTCAAAAAGCTGGAGTTCATAGAACTGCCGAGAAATTAATTCTGGAAGAGAGCATTTCTCCCATGTTAATTGCGATGCCTTCAGACGGATTGTTAGGTGATGGTACAGCCTATTTGCCTCATCATAGTTTAAATTTTGAAAAATGGATTGTTGAAGATGTCATTGCTGCGGTTCAGGAAAATATACCAGAGATGACCCAAAAATCTAGTGTCTATATTGCTGGCTTATCTATGGGTGGTTATGGGGCGTTACGGTTAGGTGCTAAATACCCGAGTATATTTAGCGGTATATCGGGGCACAGTTCAATTACTGCATTGGCTCAAATGAGGTTGTTTGTAGAAGAACCGTTAGAAAGTTTTGAACAGGATAACGAAGATGATGTATCCGTGTTGTCAACCATTATAAAAAACAGAGATACTTTGCCACCTTTGCGTTTTGATTGTGGTGTTGGTGATGAGCTGATTGATTATAATAGAACGCTACATCAAAGATTAAAGCAGGCGCATATTAAGCATGATTATCAAGAGTTTTCAGGAAAACATGAGTGGGTGTATTGGGAACACCATGTTAAAGATTCTTTGAAATTTTTCAGTGTAATAGAGCAAAAAAAAGAGATTTCTAGTTAAAGAAATCTCTTTTTAGGTTACGGACAAAAAAAGGTTTATTTGCTGAGCATTAATAGCTCATTGCATACAATTTCAGTGATATAACGTTTGTTGCCATCTTTATCGTCATAACTTCTTGATGTGAGTTTGCCTTCAATAGCAACCTCCTTACCTTTGCTTACATATTTTTCAATAATTTGAGCCGTTTTGCCCCAGGCAATCACATTATGCCATTGGGTATCTGTAATGCGCTCACCATGATTATTGGTATAGCTTTCGTTGGTTGCAATATTAAATTTTGCAAGGGTTTTTCCTGATTCAAGATTGATGATTTCGGGATCATTTCCAAGGTTACCAATCAATTGTACTTTGTTTCTTAGTGTACTCATTTTTATAAATTTAATAGTTAAACAATTGATACTATCGAGTTCTTATGTTTCGACAAGGCAAAGATCATCAAGGTTTCAAGAGTTATTCGGGTGTTACTTGTTTAAATTCGTTTGTAAGTGTTTGTAGTCGTTTGTAAACGAATAATATTTTGTATATTAGGCATTATATACAGAAGGCGACAAGAAAAATGCGAATACGACAAGAAACTAAATACGACTATAAAGAAGTCTTTAATGTAATTGAATATGCATTTAAACATGTAGAATTTACAGACCATACAGAACAATTTCTAGTTGAAAGGTTAAGAAAGTCTGACGCTTTTATACCTAAACTATCAATTGTTGCCGAAATTTACGGAAAAATAGTTGGACATATTCTATTGACAAAGCTGAAAATCAGGAATAAAACGAATGATTTTGATTCTTTGGCTTTAGCACCTGTTTCTGTCTTACCTGAATTTCAAGGAAAGGGAATTGGTGGAAAATTGATACTAGAATCCCATAAAAGAGCGAAAGAATTAGGTCATGCGTCAATCGTTCTGATTGGACACGAAAATTATTATCCAAAATTCGGTTATGAACAAGCAGATAAATACGGCATTGAATTACCGTTTCAAGTTCCTAAAGAGAATTGTATGGTAATTGAACTGATTGAAAATGGATTGAAAGGGGTTAATGGCATGGTTGAATATCCAAAAGAATTTTACGAATAAAATAGAGCTAATGGATAAAAATCTTAGTAAAATAAAAACAGAAATTTATGACACATGCTGTCTTGACATTTCGAGTTTTCAAACTGAAGTGGAAAGCAAAGCATATAGTGCCTGTCGTTTTCAACTCAATGGTTTAAATATTTTGAGTAGAAATGCCAAAATAACACCAAAAAAAGCTGGACAATTTGTTACGTTTTGGAAACGAATAGGAAATGGATCAATTGAACCATTTAATGAGAATGACCGAATTGATTTTTGTACGGTAAATGTGCAGACTGAAAATAAGTTTGGACAATTTGTCTTCCCTAAATCTGTACTGATTAAAAAAGGAATTTTGTCAACCAAAAAGAAAGAAGGTAAAAGAGCTTTTAGAGTATATCCAAATTGGGATATTGTAAATAGTAAACAAGCTAAACGGACTCAAAAATGGCAACTTAAATATTTTTATGAAATAAACGGTGCCACCAACTTACAACATGTGATTGAATTGTATAATGAAAAATAAAGCTTGCTAATGAAAACTCCAATAAAAATAGGGGAAAGCAAATTTCCATCGAAAAAAGCAGCTCTTGAATTTTATAAAGAAATTTTAAATTCTTACGAGATTGGCGAAACTTTAAATACGTCAGATTTTGATAATCTTTTCTGTCTTCTTAAAATTCATTCAAGAAAGAAAGAAAAAATTGGTTGCGGAATTGACCATTTTTGTATTGGACTGGCAAAATTTAATACTAAAAGTTTTGAGCTAGTTAGAACGGATGAAACTTCCGAATTTATATCGTATACAAAACGCATAAATAAACCGAAAAATAAATTTGCAAACTTTAGGGCTGCCTGCCGACAAGCAATTCAAGCCGATTTAATAAACGTGAAGCAAAATTATTTTAGAGACCATTACAAAAATGGAAAAGTAAAATGCCAAGAAACAGGAAAGTTTTTAACCTATGAAGAGCTAAGTGTTGACCACAGACAACCAAATACTTTTTCTGTTATCGTTGACCGATTTATTGAAATTAAGAAACTTGACCTTGAAAAAATTGAATATTTGCAAATAAATGGAGGGCCGAACGAGTTGGTAAAACAAAAGCTAAAAACTGAATTTAGAAATTATCATAAAGAAAAAGCGATTTTACGAATAGTAAAAAGAGAGTTAAATTTAAGTAAAGCACATCAAGCACGGATTGAGAAAACAAAAATGGATTTGACAATTGAATAAAAATATTGCATAACAACTTAAATCTTGTATTCCAAGATAATATTTAAACCCCTATGAAATTTCACATAGAAACAGAGCGATTAGTTTTAAGAGAAATAAGGGAAACCGATTTAGAAGATATGTTTGAACTGGATACCGATCCTGAAGTACAGCGATATTTGGGAAATAAGCCGATAAAGGAGAAAGATGAAGCTTTAAAGCGTATACAAGCTGTTATCAAGCAATATGAAGAACTCGGTATTGGCAGATGGGCCGCGATTGAAAAGGCAACAGGGCATTTTATAGGTTGGTCTGGATTAAAATTGAATACCGAAATCACCATGAACGGATTTTCTAATTTTTACGATATTGGTTATCGCTTAAAGAAGCGCTTTTGGGGAAAAGGTTATGCTACAGAATCGGCCAAGGCTGCAATACAATATGCGTTTAAAGACATGAATCTTGAACAGCTCTATGGAATTACGGAAAAAGGAAATCAAGCATCTCATAGGGTTTTGCTGAAAATTGGATTAAACTATGTGGAAGACTTTTATTTTGAGAATGAAGGTTTAAATTTAAGATGGTATCATATTAAAAATAAGGGATTATGGACAAACAATGCTTAGAGTGTGGCAATAAAATAGTAGGTAGAATAGATAAAAAATTTTGTGATGATGCCTGCAGAAATGCCTATAACAACAGAGTAAATAAGGACAGCAAAAACTTAATACGCAACACCAATAACAGACTGCGTAAAAATTACAGAATTTTAGAATCTCTTAATGTTGAAAGAAAGACGAAAACATCAAGAGCAAAATTAATAGAAGCAGGTTTTGATTTTAACTACTTTACTAGCATTTATACAACTAAGGCTGGTGCTACTTATTATTTTGTCTATGACCAAGGGTATTTGCCTCTTGAAAATGACTATTATATTTTAGTAAAACGCGAAAACTAGTCAGCTAGTTGTTTAATTACTCTTCAAAATACATATAAGCAATACCCTGCATATTAGCTTACCAATTCATGTTCTATGCGTTTTATCGAGTTATGCGCAGACTCAATAGCATCGCGTTGTTTTAAAAGTTTTTTACAAACGGAGAGCGGTAATCCAGGTTCACTAATAGCCAAATTATATTTGTTTACGCTCCATTGCATCACGTAAAACATTTCACTTAATAGTTCGTCAATTTGATTGTTAGACAGTAAAAATTTAAACTTTCTCCATATAGGCCTGAAACCAGCATATTCTGAATGTGGCATTTGCGGCTCAATACCTAGTTTCAACATTTCTACCCTTAATCCTTGGGCATATTCTTGTCTTTCGATGGCTCTTTCTTTAAATAATATTTCTAATTCAGCACCGTTAACATGATAACTAGCATTGGTATATAACTTTTCAACCTGATAATTCAACGCCAGTAAATCTTTCAAAACAAATAAAACCTTTTCTTTGTTTCTCATATCACAAATTTTATCGACCACAATTTACTTAATACTTACATGCTATTAACAACCTCGATAAACAAGTTAAATTATATTTATTAACAAATTTTAATTGTTTTTTTGTTTTTTTAACAATGCCGTCATAAAAAAACGGCTAAAGCATGAAAACTTAGCCGTTAAATATATACTCAATATAAATTACATTTATGAAATAAATTCGGCTTGTCTTTTCATGTTACCCATTTCATTTTGAATCACATCTACTTGCTTTAATAATAGTTTGCAAGTAGAAAGAGGCATATTAATTTCACTCAGTGCCTCATTATATTTTTTAACACATATAGCTTTTAAATTAAAAATTTCATCTAATAAACCGTCATCTTTGCTATAGATTAATAGGGTTTTAAATTTCATCCAAAACTCAGAAGAGGATTTTTCAAGCGCAACAGGGGCACCTCCAATTTTTATAATTTCAAGCTTTAAGGCTGCTACAAATTGTCTTCTTTTATAAGCGCGCCTTTTTAAAAATGCTTTTTGCTCTGCAACGACGAGCTCATGAGCTACTTCTAAATAAATCTTTTCTATAGTATTATTCATGACCATAAGGTCATTTAATTTTTTCAACATTCTCTCTGCGTGCTTCATAATCACAAAACTTAAATAAAAAGTAAACGCACAAAATTACAGATGAATTAGCTGATTATTAGATTTTTAACAGAGTTTAATACGCTTTTTATAAATTTTGTCAGTTTTTTAACAATAAACTCTTAAATTTTTAACAATTAAGAGTCTATTTATCTAGAAGTAGAGAACATGACCCACTAATTAGCAGGGCGCAAAACGGTGTCAAATAAAACGCCTTTTAATTTAATGGCTCTTAAACTTCCTGCTAAAATGTTTTTTTGATTGGTAAGTAATTGAACAAGTTCTTCAGAGAAACGATGCTGTTTTAATACCTCAGTATATTTATCAATACTCCACGTTTTAATTCTGATTAATTGTTCCACCAAATCGTTATAATCATTGTTTAACCTATTGTTTTTAAAGTTAAGGGACAATATATTAGAATCATTTTTTGTAATACTAGGGTATTTGGGGTGACCACCCAATTGTATTATTTCAGCACCAATGAACCTACAAAACTCATTGCGTTCAAAGGCCATGGCTCGAAAAAAGTGCTTCAAGTCTTCATGCTCAACCTCATTTAATGCATCTAAATATAGTTTTTCGGCATAGTGATTAATAGATAAGAGCTCATTTAATGGTGTTGTGTTTAGTTTAGCTTTTTTCATGGCTTAAAGTTTTAAGTATGAAACAAGAATCATATAAGAAGTTAATCTTGCAAAATTCAACTCTTAAGATACAAAATAAACAGCAAAAACCCTAACCAAGTTCAAACAAAAATCAAATATAAACTACTATCTTTATCATAAAGATGTAATTTTTTAGTGGTTTATCTCAACCAAAATATTTAGTAAGTTTACATCCTAAAATTTACAAATACACTTGAGCCCTTTCGTCTTCAAACAGTTTGAAATACACCAAGATCAATGTGCCATGAAAATAGGGACAGATAGTGTTATTCTTGGTGCATGGACACAATTAAAACAACAACCCTTTTCAATATTAGATATTGGTGCAGGAACAGGAGTCTTGTCACTGATGCTTGCTCAAAGGAGTCATTCTGAACTAATTGACGCGATTGAAATAGATGATAAAGCTTATGAGCAATGTGTAGATAATTTTGAATCATCGCCTTGGGGAGATCGGTTATTTTGTTATCACGCCTCGCTTGATGAATTTACGGAAGAAATTGAAGATACATATGATCTTATTATTTGCAATCCGCCTTTTTATGCTGAGCACTATAAAACTAATGATTTGCAACGGGATTTGGCACGATTTCAAGATGCTTTACCTTTTGATACGTTACTTTTTAGTGTATCAAAACTTTTACAAGAAAACGGGCTGTTTTCGGTAGTTATCCCATTTCATGAAGAAGCTAATTTTATTGGGCTGGCTCAAGATTATCAACTCTATCCCAACCGAATACTTCAGGTTAAAGGGAATCCAAATTCTGAAATTAAGCGCTCGTGTATTGAATTTTCATTTCAAAATAAAAACGTTGAAATAGATGTGTTGGTTATTGAAACTGAAAGACATAAATACACGCCTAAGTATATAGATCTTACAAAAGATTTTTATTTAAAAATGTAATTGAACTCGCTAATAATAATGTAAATTTGAGAAGCAGAAAGGTTTTATTGTTATAATTTTAATAGTTTTTCTGTTTTTTATTATTAAACATTAGTTAAAGTGATTTTGATATGCGACCCGATTTATTTGAATCTCCAGATTATTATAACCTAGACGAACTCCTTACTGAAGAACATAAATTAGTAAGAACTGCGGCTCGTGAATGGGTAAAGCGTGAGGTGTCTCCAATAATTGAAGACTACGCCCAAAAAGCAACGTTTCCAAAACAATTATTAATGGGGCTGGCTAATATAGGCGCATTTGGCCCATATATTCCTGAAGAATATGGTGGGGCTGGTCTTGATCAAATTTCATACGGTTTAATCATGCAGGAAATAGAACGCGGTGACTCAGGAATAAGAAGTACGGCTTCTGTACAATCCTCATTGGTGATGTATCCCATATGGAAATATGGTACAGAAGCGCAATGCAAAAAATACTTGCCCAAATTGGCCTCAGGAGAATGGATAGGCTGCTTTGGTTTAACTGAACCCGATTATGGCAGCAATCCTGCCGGAATGATGACGCATTTTGAAGATAAAGGTGACCATTATTTGCTCAATGGTGCTAAAATGTGGATAAGTAATGCGCCTTTTGCCAATATTGCTGTGGTTTGGGCTAAAAATGAAGAAGGTCGTATTCATGGGCTCATTGTTGAACGTGGTATGACTGGTTTTTCAACCCCTGAAACCCATAATAAATGGTCGTTAAGAGCTTCAGCTACTGGAGAGCTTATTTTTGATAATGTAAAAATCCCTAAGGAAAATCTACTGCCTAAAAAATCTGGACTTGGTGCCCCTTTGGGGTGTCTTGACTCAGCACGATATGGCATTGCTTGGGGCGCTATAGGTGCGGCTATGGATTGCTATGACACCGCCTTGCGCTACAGTAAGGAACGTGAACAATTTGGGAAACCTATTGGGCAGTTTCAACTTCAGCAAAAAAAGTTAGCAGAAATGATTACCGAAATTACAAAAGCTCAACTGCTAACCTGGCGATTAGGCGTGTTGAGGAATGAAGGAAAAGCCACGTCTGCGCAAATCTCAATGGCAAAACGAAATAATGTAGACATGGCCATAACTATTGCGCGCGAAGCCCGACAAGTATTAGGCGGTATGGGTATTACCGGAGAATACAGCATCATGCGCCATATGATGAATTTAGAAAGTGTGATTACCTATGAAGGCACACATGACATCCACTTATTAATCACAGGATTAGATGTTACGGGTTTAAATGCGTTTAAGTAGTAACATTCGGTTGCTATAAGTGACTATTTGTAATCCAGAAGTAATGTTGGCTTATTAAAAAAGTTTTCGTATTTAATACCTATAGGATAGTTGTCCTCGTTATAAGTGTATGTATAATAGTAATCGCTACTAGAATTGGAGGTAAAATATTTTACCACATTATTTTTACTGAAAAAAGGAAGATGGTATTCTCGTGGTTCCCAGTAGTTATCATGAAAGGCCAAAGACTCCACTACATTAAGGGTTAATCCATTAGGTAAGTCGGTGTCCAGAGATAAATAGGGATTTTCAGCATTATCAAATTCATAATTATATTCAACAATATTTGCGTGTTCCGATGATTGCACTATAATTTTATAGGCATTACCCGCTTCATTATAAAAGTACTGCTTCCCTTTGTAGAATGCGTTGGAACTACTCTTTTTAAACAGAACCTCTTTAATTCTGTTTTTGGAATCTAAATTAGCAATGATACTTGCCTCCTGTTCATTATTTACCCTTATTAAAATCTGACTCCCTTGATATGAGAAATACTGGTTAGATATATCATACGTATAACTCGCTGATCTATTGATTGTTTTAAGGTTCCCGTTAGTGTAATAAGTATAATCCTTTACAAAACTCGGATCTGTGCTAGAAGAATGCATATATGAAACCTTAAGCAACTGTCCTGTATCATTACGCGTATAAAACGTATTGTAATCCACAAAATCAGATCCAACATATTCTTTCTTAAGAACTAATCTGCCTTTTTCATAGAACAGACTATCAATATTGGTTTCATCATCAAATGATATAGAATTAAGTAGTTTCTGTGGGGGTTCGGGAATAACTATTCCATCATCAGAGTTGTTATCACATGACATAAATAGAATCAATAATAAAAACAGTCTTTTCATTTAATTTATCAATTTGAAAATTTAAACAAAAGTAGCGGAATTTTATTACAAATATATAAGTGACAGCGCATAATTTCTAAAGCCTCTCTATGGCGAAGCGCAACAATGTAGACAAGGCCATAACTGTTGCGCGCGAAGTCCGACAAGTATTAGGCAGTATGGGTATTACAGGAGAATACAGTATCATGCGCCATATGATGAATTTTGAAAACGTGATTACCTATGAAGGCACACATGACATTCATTTGTTAATCACAGGATTAGATGTTACAGGTTTAAATGTTTCTAAATAAACTATCACTTCTTTTTTTACGCAAACGTTTTCTTTAAAAAATATTGGTAAGACTGACTTTTGACAGGTTTTTTACTTTTTCTGGTTGGTAAATTTGTAGAGTAATTCTAATTACAGAGTTTCTGTAAGTAATTTTTATATCATGGAAGAATCAAGAAAAGACATTATTCAGTTCGTCAATTTGCAACTTGCTGCTTTAGGACAGCCAACTTTTAAAGATAAAGCCAGTAGTGACCAAAAATTTTGTGATCCTGAATTTGAAAAATCCACAAGAGCTTTAATTATGAGTCTTAGAGAAAAATCTAGACTCTTGTCAGAACACCAAGCTCCTGCAGATTTAAGGATTCAAAATTTTATTGATGACTACCTAAAAGACGTTTCTGTTGATAAATCATATAAATTACCAAATAACACGTTAATCTTATCGAAAAAAGGACAAGCTAGAGAAATTAGCTTACCGCCAGATGGAAATTCGTTTAAAAGTGATTTAGTAACATCTAGCCGTTTAAAACAAGGAATTTTAAACAATCCCTTACATGACAAGAGAACAACAAAAGGCACATTTCATATTGTAGAAGGTCCTTTGCCTGTTCCTCTAGACAAAAAAGAAGTACCAAGAGTGGTGCTTGCACACTTTTTGAATGCAGCTTTTAATCCTTCTGATGAGATGAATACCTTACCATTCACTTCAAGTCAAGAAGACAAAGCAAAAACTATGGTCTCTATGTTATTACGACCTGTGGTTTGTCCAGAAGTAAAAGGTGTTGTTTCAGAAAAATCATTAGAGGTTCGTTTTTTTGCTCCGGGCAACTTAGTGAGTAATCTTGATTTTGTGGAGAATATTTTTGGTAACGCTGGTGATCCTAATTTAGCTCATAATGATGCAGCTCTAGACCCAGAACACTGGACTGGCCATACAGGTTGTATTATTTTAGCACCACAACTTTTAAAACTAAAAAAGAAAGATGTTGGTCTGCCACATTTTGATGTTGCTACAGAACGCCAAAGAAAAGATGGTATGTGCTGGCAGGATGAAAATGAGTACTACAATGATGGTTCTGCGTTCAAACTAACCTGTAGAGATGAACGTGGTGTTGTTGTTACGCTCATTGCTGACAACTACTATGGCTATTCTAAAAAAGAGATAAAGACCCAGATTAGCTACTCTGCAAACCTTTATGGTTTATTAGAAGAAGAACATGCTGGAGGTGCCATAGCTTACGCAAGACGTATTATGGGTGACACGGTAAATGGTGCTGATTATTCTGAAGTTTATGGACTCAACCACTCCTTTGAAGATGTAAAAAGACTGTTAGCGGATCGCATTGAAATAAAACCTGAAAACTATGCGGTTGATAAAAAGTATACGAACATTGTTTATTTACCAGAATCAGCGTATTTTAATATTAACACTAACAATATTACCTGGGAATACAATGGTGAAACACAAGCGTTGACCTTATCGCCTTTTAAAACCTATGTACATCCTTCTGGTAATAAACTAAAGCTTGAAAAGCATAAGACCATCAATTTATGGCGTATTGTTGAAACTTTTCCAGAAGGGGTATTTTGCCACAAACCTTGTACCGTTTCTGGTGGTGGAAAATCAGAGATTTCAAAATCTATGCAAAACGCTATCACTTACAGTACATTTAATATTCATAATATAGAAGAAGACTTTAAAAAAGCGGATGAAATTATTGAATTTGATTATTCTACACGTTGGAGAGTAAAAGATCCTAACAGAAAAAAATCAAGATCGTTCCTAAGTGAAGATAGAACTTTAGGTTCTGTTGTAAAACTCTTAACACCTTCAGAAGAAAACTCTGATGAATTTAACGAATGGCTAGAGAATATTCCTGTCCATATCCGTTCATTAGTTTTGTTTGTAAAACGATTATTCAGACAAGCACATGGTGGAAACTTAAACTGGAAAGATATGATGTCTGTTGAAATTGTTAACGGAGTAAAAGGAACATCATTGATTTATAATAACAATCCTGTAGTTGGTAGTTATGTGCGTATTGGGTTTAATCAACAAGGCACTTGGATGCTAAACAAGTTGCGTTCAGACTTTGCTGCCAGTGAAAAAATTCAAACAGAAGATGATATTTCTGCCTCAATAACCTTACCAAGACAACAGTTAAAAGATTTAAACCCAGAGTATACAAACCCTAGCGTAAAAGTACTTACAAACTGTGAGGCACATTTGTTCCAAAGACCAGATGAAGCTATTGTAAGAGGCTATGATAAAGGTGCAGAATTAGATATAATTTCAAATGGAAGGTTCTTGACAAACTATGAGATGTTGACCAAACAAGATGCTATTGACATCTATGAAGACACGATTAATTTTGATAAATATACACAGCCTGTTAAGGACTTCATTCTAGATATCATCAATAATGAAAGTGATGACATTCAATTTGTGTTACCGTCACACCCAAGAATTATTGAAGATGGTTTGCCAACTAAAAATCCACGTTATTTAGAGCCAAATAGATTCTATGAAGAAACCGAAGCTTCTTATATTGCAGATATTGGTGTAAGGCTTCATAGAAAAATTGAACCAGAAAACCCAGTCGTTCATGTTGTAAATGCCGTTTTACCTGGCAGAAGAAACAACCCTGTTGATAAAGCAAATGGTATTAGACCTCTTGCCGTGTACAACCCTATTCACTACCAAGAAACCCCTGAATTGTTCATGGACTTTATTTGTAGTTTAACGGGAAAATCGCCTTCAACAACTGGTGCTGGTTCTGAAGGAGCTTTAACCAAAGCACCATTTAATATGCTAACACCAACAACAGACTTAAATAATGCACTGTTATCACATATCTTAACAGAATCTAACGGCTTTAGTACGGCTGCCGGTTATGTTGGTGCTGAAAACAAAATTGACCATGATGTGAGTTTATTAATTCCTGAAATCTGGGCAAGAATGACACCTGATGACAGAGATCCTAAAAACCTTATGAACAACGGATCTTTGGAAAAACTTGAAGATTTTGAATACGAAGGGCAAAAAGTATTGGCTAGTCGATTAGGATATAGAATTACCAGAATGTTTAACTTATTATGCTTAAACCGCATATTTGATGAACCTACAGCGGTATTTAGTGAGCGTATGCTCAAGCCAGAACTTCAAGGCATGGAAGACTATGTTGATGGTATTAACAATATTGTTGAAGCCCAAACTAAAGTAGCACGAAATTATTTCGAAGATGGAAGTGTTGAGGCTGCAATTCCTCCACTTCAAATCTTATTACACATTATGGCTTATGGGCATTTTGAGGGTAAAGATATTAGCGATCCTGAATTACGCCAGCAATTTACACGCGAAGCTGTATTGAATAGTGATTGGTATAAAGAGCGTTTAGCAATAAAACAGCAAAAAGACATTAAATTCCATGAATCTCAAATCGCATACCTTGAAGGTTTCATATCAAATTCTGTAAATAGCGAATTGGTTAAGGAAATGGATATTGAAAGTCGTCTGAATAGTGTAAAGGCTTCATATGAAAAAGTAAAATCTGACGCCTATCTAAGTGAATTGGTTGGAACCATTGGTGCTGACCCACTATTTAAAAAAGCGAGTTAAATTTGTGTTTAGCTATATAGTGTTTATAAAAGAAGCAGGGTTTTTAATCCTGCTTTTTTGTTGTTTTAAATTAAAGTTGTGTTGTAAAACAAGACGTGTCATGTTCAGAAAAATTAGTAATTTTCTGGAAAATTTTTACTCGTAAATGATTGATCAGCTTCTAAAAGACAATGTTCGTAGAAATATTCAGATTGATGCTAAAGACCTTGAGACGTTTTGTAAGCACTTTTCTTTGACCACTATTAAGAAGAAGGATTTTCTAATATCACAAGGTGAGATTTGCAAGTTTGAAGGATTTGTTCTAGAGGGTTGCTTTAGAGTATTTACAATAGATAAAAAAGGAAACGAAAACACCTTATACTTTGCAGCCAAAGACTGGTGGCTCATGGATATTGATAGCTTCATGAATCAAAATCCTTCCCAATTAAATATTCAAGCTTTAGAAGACAGTCAGGTACTTCTCATAGATAGGCAAGATAAACTATCATTATATGAGTCACTTCCTGTTATAGAAAAGTTATTTAGGGTGATGTCTCAAAAGGCTTTGGTAGCGTGGCAACGGCGCTTAATTCGTAATCATTGCTTAACCGCGAAAGAACGCTATCAGTATTTTATTAACACTTATCCTCATATTGCTTCAAAACTGACGGATAAACAAATTGCACGCTATTTGGGGGTAACCCATGAATTTTTAAGTAAATTTAAAAAGAGTACTTAAAAAAGACAGCTTATACACACTGTTGAACAAGTTCAACTATTTTATCAATTTCATTTGTAAACTTTGCACTGAAATTATAAATCAATTAATTATGAACGTACTAAAACAATTCAAAATGTTGGTGCTTATTGTGGCACTCATCGGTTTAACAAACGTAACCTATGGTCAAATAAGTAGTGATATTTCTCATGAAGAAGCTTTAAAAGTTCTTTTAGAAGCAAAGAAAATGGCCGAAACCGATAATGTTTTGGTTAATATTGCAGTAGTCGATGCTGGAGCGAATTTAAAAGCGTTTATTAGAATGGATGACTCCTACTTAGGTAGTATTGATGTTGCCATAAAAAAAGCAAAAACAGCACGGTATTTTAATATTGATACAGGAAAGCTAGGAGAATTAACCCAACCCGGGGGTATTATTTATAACATAGAGCATTCAAATGGTGGGTTAATGACCTTTCCGGGAGGGTTGCCTATCAAAAATAAAGAAGGTAAGGTTATTGGAGCTATAGGTGTTAGTGGCGGTACTATTGAACAAGATAGAGCAATTGCTACAGCTGGGGCACAAGTGATTTTAGATTAACAGACTACATTTAAGAAAGACATATATTATGAATAGCATTAAAAAAGCAATCTTATTGGCTGTAATAGTATTAACTCACTTGTGTTTTGGGCAAGATGCCGACAATTTGATGCTTTACAGAAAAGATTTTAAAAGTATTTCTGGTACCAATACCGTTTCCGTTACCAGTTATGAAAAAGGAGGCGTTCATTACGTTTATGCAGGTGGCATTGGCGACGTTGATGTTTACAGAATAGATAAGGAGGGTATACTTACCCCAATTAGCAAACACGAACTGTACAAGCAAAAAGGGCCGGCGCGAGGCATGGTAGCAGATAATATTAATGGTACCGATTTTCTTTTTGTAGCCAATAAATATGGTAATGTTATTGAAACATTCAAGATTTTAGATAACGGCTCCTTAGAGCGTGTAGCTTTGGTTGAAGATACTGATGAAACCCATCTTGCCGTTGCCATAACCTTACAGGTTATTCATATGAAATCTGATTCATACCTATTTGTAGGAGGTTTAGAGGATACGCCAGGACTAAGTTCATTTAAAATTGAAGATGATGGAAAATTAACCCATGTACAATCCATGAAGGATGACGACACCATATTTACCGATGGTATTATTGGGATGTACGTGCACAACATAAAAGGAAAAACGTATCTATATACTGGCGGATTTCAAGATAATGGTATAAGTAGTTTTAGAGTGTACAACAATGGCACCTTTAAAAATATTAACAATATTGGAGATAATACTACAAACAGGTATTTAACAGGTACGTATCCTGTTACTGGAGCCAAGCTTGGAGATAATTACTATGTGGTGGTTGGCCACAGACACCATAAGTATTATAAGCGTAATGGTTTTATAAAAAGACCAAATTTTGTTTATCATGGTGATGCCGTAACTGTATTTAAGGTCGATAACAAAGGAGCATTGGTGGAACATACTATTTTAAAGGATGACGAAACAACCAGGCTTCAGGGACAAACAAGAATTGAAATGGTTTCAAACAACGGTGAAGAAGCTGTTTTTGCGGTAGGAACTAGAGATGATGCAAGCATCCAACTTTGTAAACTTGATAAAGCCGGAAATCTTACACCTATTAACTACTTAGAAACAGGTTTTTCTATATACTATGGCTTAAAATCCCATAGCATCGGAGAAGACAATTTTTTAATTGCAGGGTCTTTTCGATCTGATTTAAGAAAAGTTGTAAGTTATAAAGTGTCCCCTAAAATTGATAGAACAGGTCAGGAACTAAAACATATTGTTCATCTTAAATATAAGGAAGATGCTCCGAAGGAAAAAGTAGAAGAAGCAGTGCAAGCCTTTGTTGATCTTAAGAATAAAATACCAGCAATAGCTAAATTTGAATGGGGAGTGAATGATAGTACTGAAGGTCATGATAAAGGATTAACACATTCTTTTGTGATTACTTTTAAAGATGAACATGCCAGAGAGCAATATTTGTTTCACGAAGCCCATATAGCCTTAATTAATAATTATGCGCCTTTTTTTGCTGATGCTGTTGTGATGGATTATTGGACCGAAAAATAATAAAGTGTCTATTCGTATTTAATATAAATTCAATGAACAATTTAAAAAATAAAAAAGCCATCATCACTGGGGGTGGTAAAGGCTTAGGAAAAGCTACAGCACTAGCTTTCGCTAAAGAAGGTGTTGATGTAGCCATCACAGGGCGACATGAAGCTGTTTTAAAAGAAACAGTTTCAGAGATAGAGGCTTTAGGGGTAAAGGCTATGTATTCGGTATTTGATGTTGGTCATTATGATCAGGTTAAATCTAGTATAGAGCATATCGTTGATACTTTAGGCGGTGTTGATATTTTGGTTAACAATGCTGGTATTGCGGGTATTGGCTCTTTTTTAGACATGTCGGTAAAAGATTGGAGTGCCATGATACAAACCAATCTTATGGGGATGTATTATGTAACTAAAGAGGTCCTTCCTTATCTTGTCAGCCAGAACGAAGGTGATATTGTCAATATTTCCTCAACTGCCGGATTAAGTGGTAATCCTAATATTTCAGCCTATTGCGCATCAAAATTTGGTGTTATAGGTATGTCTGAATCCTTAATGAAGGAAGTTCGTAAAAATAATATTCGGGTGGTGACGCTAACTCCTAGTACTATTGAAACCGAAATGACTATTGACTTGGGGATGCTTGAAAAAGGTTCTGAAAATGTACTGCAACCAGAAGATTTTGCAGAATTAATTGTTTCAGGTTTAAAGTTGCCTAGACGGGCTATGTTGAAAAGTGCTGCGTTATGGACTACTAATCCTTAGTCGACATTGTTTAAAAATAATATAAAAAAAGCGTTTCTTGGTGAAACGCTTTTTTCTTTACATTTACTTTATGTTTTCATCAAAAAAACGATTAGATCGGGCTTATAAAAATGCTAAAGTTATTGAATTCAATGACGATAGTAAGTTCATTCTGTTTAGTGATTGTCATCGAGGTGATAACAGTTTTGCCGATGATTTTGCTAATAACAGGAATATATATTACCATGCCTTAAAATATTATTATACAGAGGGTTTTACGTATTGCGAATTAGGTGATGGTGATGAACTTTGGGAAAACCTATCCTTCAATTCTATTTTTAATGCGCACAAAAATGTGTATTTACTTATGAAGCTTTTTCACACTGCGGGTAGATTACACATGATTTGGGGTAATCATGATATGGTTTACAGAGATGCAAATTATGTTAAGGAACACTTGTCTACTTATTTTGAACCGAAAACAGGAGAAGACGTTTCGCTTTTTAAAAACATAACATATCACGAGGGGCTTGTTTTAAAACATAAAAAGACACAGCAGGAGGTGTTTTTAACGCATGGTCATCAAGCCGATTGGTGGAACTATACGTTTTGGAAATGGAGCCGATTTATGGTGAGAATTTTATGGAAACCTTTAAACCTTATGGGTGTTGCAGATCCTACCAGTCCTGCAAAAAACTACAAAGAACTTATAAAAGTTGAGCGTAGAACCAAAAAGTGGATTGCAGATCACAACAATTTGCTCACAATAGTAGGCCATACACATAGACCACGATTTCCGGAACCAGGAGATATTTCTTTTTTTAACGATGGAAGTTGTGTGCACCCTAGAAGTATTACAGGTATAGAAATAGAAAATAGTTCAATTTCCTTAATAAAATGGCAGATTTCTACCAAAGAAGATGGAACCCTTCAAATAGTAAGAACATTATTAGAGGGGCCACGAAAACTTGAAGATTATAAAACAGATTGACAGGTTATGATTCAAAGGCACTACAAAGGGTTTGTCAATACACCTGTTTTATGGCAAAAAAATACGGTTTTTGATTTAGCTCAGTTTGAAATTGAGACAACCATAAGTCAAATAAACATACATCTTGATAAAACCTTAAGGCTAGGGAAATATGTAGAGCGTTTGGTTTCTTTTCAACTACATCAAAACCCCAATATTACTATTGTAGCAGAAAATGTTCAAATTCAAAAGGGCAAAGAAACACTTGGTGAATTGGATTTTTTATTGGTCCAAAAAGAAACTCCTATGCATTTAGAAGTTATCTATAAGTTTTACGTCTATGACCCAACGGTAGGTGAAACAGAAATAGATCATTTTATTGGGCCGAACCGAAAAGATGCATTAAAAACAAAGTTGATAAAACTAAAAAAGAAACAGTTACCGCTTCTATATTCTGAAGCTTGTGCGCCCTATTTAGAAACTTTTAATCTAGATGTTAACCTTATGGAACAGCGGGTATACTTTAAAGCACAATTGTTTCTTCCTTTTTTTGGTCAACATATCCAGCTGCAATTGCTAAACAATAATTGTATTAAAGGATTTTATATTAATAGCAACCAGTTAAGACACCTTGAAGACGGCAAGTTCTATGTGCCTAAGAAAAAAGATTGGTTAACAGAGCCCTGTACCCAAGTAAATTGGCTTAGCTTTCAAAATTTTAAAACCTTAGCCCAAACATTTATTGCAGAGCAGTATGCAGCATTATTTTGGGTTAAGTTTAAAAATGGGGTGATTCAAAAGGCCTTTTTTGTTTGGTGGTAGTCAATTACTCCGGTAAGCTAGAAGTCAATACCCTTTATTTTTTTATAGTCTAAAATTGCTTTACTATCAGAGAGCAGAGACACGTAATAACAAACACTTGACAAACGCTTGTATAAACTGGGTTCTGTTACATGAATAGTGTCTGGCAATCCTTTCAAAATTAGGGAGTCATAATTTGAAGCGGTATTATTAAAACCGTTATTTATGGCTCTGGTATAGGTGGTTAAAAGGGTATTGATAACGCCATATCCTGCAATTTCTTTATCAATAACCTCTGTTGATTGATAAATGTTTTCCACACTAATTTTAATAATATCTTTTATTTGAGCCTCGTACTGACTTTTATCTAACAAAGCGCAATCAAACGTTCCGTTTAAAATAGCATCTTCGTGTTTCATAAATATGTCTACCGCTTCATTGATTAAGCTTCCAATAGCCAAAGCGCGTAAATAGCCTATCCGATCTTGTTTCGTAGACAACGCATAGTAATTTTCAGGTTTTATGGTATTTCTAATGATTTTTGATAAATATTCAAGAGCGTATTCTTCCTGAATCAAACCTAGATTAATACCATCTTCAAAATCAATGATGGTGTAGCAAATATCATCTGCAGCTTCTACCAAATAAGCCAAAGGATGTCTTGAAAAGCTCACACTTTCAGTACTTCGTTTTATTAATCCTAATTCAGAAGCAACCTCTAAAAAAATCTCCTTTTCAGACTGAAAAAAACCATACTTTTTATCAGCAATATGTGGTGATGGCTTTTTAGGTAAGGATTCTTTTGGATATTTCATAAAAGCGCCGAGTGTGGCGTAACTTAAACGTAATCCCCCTAGGCGCCCTTTCCTGTGTTCGGTTAAAATTTTAAACCCGTTGGCATTACCCTCAAAATCACATAAATCTTGATATTCTTTATCGGTTAATTGATCTTTAAATGCTTTGCCAGAACCGTTTATAAAAAACTCGCCAATAGCTTTTTCACCAGAGTGTCCAAATGGCGGGTTTCCAATGTCATGAGCTAATGCTGCGGCCGCAACAATAGCACCAAAATCATTGGCTTGATAACCGTGTACCTTTTGCAAATGCGGGTGCTTTTCTAAGAGCTTTTGGCCTACACGTCGGCCAAGGGAGCGTCCTACAACACTTACCTCCAAACTATGTGTTAAACGGGTATGAACAAAATCTGTTTCAGAGAGCGGGATGACCTGTGTTTTGTCTTGAAGACTTCTAAATTCTGAAGAAAAAATGATTCTGTCATAATCTACTTCAAAGCCCAGTCGGGTTTCATCTTGTTCTTTTCTTATACGTTTATTGGTGTCGCCAAAGCGCTTTAAGGATAGTAACTGTTCCCAATTCATTGTCGTCATTTAAGTGCAGGCAATATACTAAAGTATTTGAAAAAATTAGTGTAAAACACGCTTTTCAAAGGGTGTTTTAAATTTAAAATAGATTTCAAATATATCTTTTAAATGGCGTCTTTGGGATTTAAAAAGAGAATGCTGTTAACATTAAGATAACATTTTAATCATGGATGTTTAAACTTGTGGTAACACTTAAATTGTTTTGAGCTCGTTTCTTTGCATAAAAATTAGACTGTAACTAATGAAACAATATATATATTTAGTAGCCTTTTTTATTTCAGCCTTCGGTTTTGCACAAAATACGGGTACTATACAAGGTAACCTTCAAGATTTAGAGGCAAATAACGCGCCGCTTATATTTGGAAAAATTTCTATTAAAGAAACAGGTGCTGAAGTGCTTTCAGATGAAAACGGGCACTTTGCAATTAATGATATCAAAGCAGGAGAGTATACTTTGGTGTACAGTTTTGTAGGATACGAAACGAAAGAAACCAAAATTCAAGTTACTAACAACAAAAGCACTTATGTAACCTTACAACTTGCTGCAAGCACTATATCATTAGACGATTTAGTGTCAGCCTTAGCAAGTAATAATTCTAAAAGCAATACTGTAAATAACTAAATTCTAGTTGGTTTAGAATAAGAAATTAGAATAAAATTAGATAAAAGCAATTTCCAACTATACGGAAGTTGCTTTTTTATTATAAAGCATCTTGTTATTCTCAAATATATTGATGTTAACTTATTGTAATGAAATTTGACTTTTAAGAGAAAGTCTTAACGTTTAGCTAACACTTTTATTACCGTTCTTTAACCAAGAGGTAACGCTATGTTTACAAAACGGTAGTTCCTTTGCGCCAAGAAATCTAGACAAAAATTATGAGAAAAATAACGATATTGTTAATACTGTTTATCACAGGTTTCACCTATGCGCAAACAGGATCTGTAGTTGGTAAGCTTACAGATAAAGAGTATAACAACGAGCCACTAGCTTTTGCTAACGTACTTATAAAAGGTACGACCAAAGGAACCACTTCAGATTTTGATGGTCTTTACGCCTTTAATGATCTTCAAGTAGGTGATTATGTGTTGGTTTTTAGCTTTGTAGGGTATGAAACTCAAGAAATTCCTGTAACAATAACGGCTGGAAATGTTAGCGAATTGAATGTAACCATGAGTGCAAGTGCAGCTTCTCTTGATGAAGTTGTGATAACAACTACTACCAAACGCGAGAGTGAAACTGCTTTATTACTTGAACAGAAAAAGGCAGTTACTATCAAGCAAGCTATTGGTGCACAAGAATTGGAAAAGAAAGCCGTTTCTGATGCGGCCGATGCTACATTGAAAGTAACAGGTGTTAACAGAAAGGAAGGTTCAAGTAAAATTTATGTTAGAGGTTTAGGAGATAGATATAATAGTACTTCTTTAAATGGTTTGCCTCTTCCATCAAACGACCCTAGAAACAAAAACATTGATTTGTCTCTTTTTAGTTCAGGAATAATACAGAATGTTGGAATTTCAAAATCCTTCAATTCTAGTATTTCTTCAGATGTTGCTGGAGCTAACGTTGATATAGTGAGTAAAGAAATGTCGGGAAAATCATTCTTTAAAATAGGTGTCTCAACGGGTATGAATACGCAGACTACATTTAAAGATTTTAAAACTATAGATGGTTCAAACTGGTTCGGAACCGTAAAAAACACCCATCACCAAGTTAGAGATTTAACGGTTTATAGTTTTGATAATAGTTATTCGCCCAACAAAATAAAAGCGAATCCTAATTTCGGATTAAGCTTAAACTACGGAACCAAAATTAACATTTCTGATGAAAGCAATATCAGCATCTTTCTTGTTGGTTCAACCAGTAATGCATATAACTATCAGGAAGGTAGATCAGAAAATATAGTTGATGTAGGTAACGTAGGAACACAATTTGACACTCAAACGTATGACTATGGTGTAACCAACATGCTGATGGGAAGTTTAGCTTATAAAATTAATAACAACAACAAGATTAGCTATAACCATTTATTCATACACTCTAATAGTCAAACGATAGAAGATTTCATTGGAACTACACCTGATATTGGGCGTGATGAAGATGATAACCGTTTGGTAAATTTAATCCTTCAAACAGAAGTACAAAACAAACTTTTTGTTAATCAGTTGCTATCTGAACATAAAATAGGAGAATCTTTTGACATCAATGCTGGTGTTAGTTATAATGCTATTTATAATGATGAACCAGACAGAAGAAAAAATACGTTCATTATTGAAAATGACTTTAACAGAACCAGAATTTCACAAAACGCAGTAAGAGATAATAGTAGATTTTATGGTAATTTATTTGAAGAAGATATCGCTGGAAATTTGAATTTTATTAAATACATAGGTGAGAGTAGATTAGAAAATAAAGGGCAAGTAGCTTTTGGTTATAACGGAAGATACACAAAAAGAAAGTTTGATGGTATCTATTTTGATCACAACTTCACCAGTCCAAGAACTACATTTGTAGATGTAGATAATCTTGATGCAACTTTCAATCAAACAAACTTAAATGATGGTGTGTTTGGTGTAGAAACCTCAAGAGGAAGAAATAATGAGGACCCAGAAACTTATTTGCCTCAGCTTTATGATGCAGATAAAACGATTCATGCTGGATATGGAGATTTGGTTTACAGGTTTGGAGAAAAATTTACTGCAAATGTTGGTGTTAGAGCTGAAAACGTAAAAATGAACGTGTCATGGGATACAAACATAGACTTTCCAGGCTTTTCAAACAACAGTGAAATTGCTTTAAATAAACAATATATTTTACCTGCTTTAAATTTAAAATATCAGTTAAATGATAAGATTAATTTAAGAGCATCTGGTAGTGTAACATACACGTACCCACAGTTTAAAGAAATAGCTCCTTTTACCTATGAAGGTATCAACTATCAAGAATCTGGTAATCCAGGTTTATTACCATCAGATAATTACAATGCTGAAATTAAGTTTGAATTATTTCCAAAGAAAACAGAATTAATTGCAGTTGGGTTGTTTGGTAAAATAATTGAAAATTCAATTAACCGTTTAGAAAGAAATTCGGCTGTTGAACGTGATTTTACTTTTGATAACTCTGGTGATGCTACCGTTTTTGGTGCTGAAATTGAAGCTAAAGTAGATATTTTAGATAATGAAATTGATGAAAATAAAGCTCAGATTTTAAGTGTTGGATCAAACGCCACTATCATGCACACAGATCTTAAGTTTAATACAAATAATACGCTGTTTAATTACACAGGGACAAATTCACAATTAGAAGGGGCATCACCTTTTACTATTAATGCCGATGTATCATACAAGTTTACTAACAATGATAAAGAAACTATTTCAACATTAGTTTTCAACTATCAAAGTGATAAAGTATTTAGTATTGGTACAAACTTTAAAGAAAATATTATAGAAAAAGCGGTACCAATAATAGACTTTGTGTTTAGCCATAAGTTCAATAAAAAAATTGGAGTTAAATTCAACGCTAAAAATTTACTGAATCCAAGTTTTGAACGCTATAGGGATATTCCTGAAAAACTGACTATGAACACTTATAAAAAAGGTGTTACCATTTCAGCAGGACTCTCTGTTAATTTATAAAACTTAGCCTTCCAATTTGGAAGGCTTTTTTTATATTAAATCATGGACTATAATCTATAAACATAGGCTTAACATTGGCCTGTATACTTAACATAATCCTAATATACCGATAAAACTCTAGTTAAAACTAATAACTTCTTTTGCATTGAAATAATAAATAAAACAAATTAGAATAATAAAAATGAAAAATTTAAAAACATTATTAATACTTGTATTAACGGCTTCAATTATTTCTTGTTCATCTGATGATGATAATAGAACTATTACCCCTCCAGGAGAAGGTGGAGAAATTATTGAGAATGAAATTAAAGGAGAAATATCTGCTGATAGCAAATTACTGTCTTCTATTGAGTATACCTTAACAGGATCATTAACAGTAAAATCAGGTGCTACTTTAACCATTGAGCCAGGAACTCTAATTAAAGCCAAAAGTGGTAGAACTGATGTTTTTTTAGCCGTAGAAAGAGGCGCTAAATTAATTGCAAAAGGAACGGCCTCTCAACCTATTAAATTTACTTCTGATGCAAGCTCTCCAAAAGCAGGAGATTGGGGTGGCTTAGTATTGGCTGGTAGAGCACCTTCAAACAAAGGTACCGATGTACAGTCAGAAGTTGCAGGATTACTATACGGTGGTACTGAGGCTGATGATAACTCTGGCGAGCTAAGCTATGTAATCGCTGAATATACGGGTGCGAAAATTAACGGTGAGCAAGAGTTTAATGGTATTTCTTTCTTTGGTGTTGGTAATAAAACTGTGGTAAATAACATTGTGGTAAATAATGGAAATGATGATGGTATTGAATTTTTTGGAGGCACGGTAAATGTAACTAACGTGTATTGCTCAAATATTGCAGATGATATGTTTGATTGGACTGGTGGTTATACAGGAACAATAACAAACGCTTTTGGTGTTCGTAATGATGGTTTTGATGCTGCAACTGATGACCCAAGAGGAATTGAAGGGGATAGCAACAGTTCAGACGCTACGGCTACTCCAATTTCTACGCCAACGTTAAAAAATGTAACCATTCTTAACTTAAATCCAGATGTACAGCTTAAAGCAGGAGCAGAAATAAGAAGAGGTACAGTAGCTACTATTAACAATATCTTATTTGCAGCTTATGGAACTGCGTCATTTGGAAATAGAATTGACACAAAAGATGATAAAGGAGACGGAGAGTTAACTATTACAAATGCTTATGCTCAAGGAACAGTTGGTGATGATAAAATTGGTGGAACACTTACAGGAGTTGTTTCTGAAATCACTGATGGTATCACAGTTCCTGCTAATAATACAGTGCAAACAAAGGCAGGTGTAGGTGCTGATTTATCAGCTTTTGCTTGGGCAAATCCAAGTTTTGTTGTAACAAAATAAGAGATAACATAGCTTTTCAAACGCTATCAAATAAAAAAGCATCCTAAATTTAGGATGCTTTTTTATTTAAATAAACACGATCGCTTTATAACGAAGCAACATTTTTACTATAATCTACTACTTTTTTTTCACCGTTTACCCAGTGTATCCATTTGCCGACTTTCTTCCCATTATCATAATTTGCAGAAACGATTTTTTTGCCTTCTGTGTCATAACTTAGCCACACACCATGTAATTTACCATCTGCTGTATAAGTTCCAGTTTGACTTACTACACCATTGTCATGATAATAAACTACCTCAATAAGATTGGTGTCTTTGTTATGCTTTAATACTCTTTTTTGTTGAGCAAAAGAAACCACAGTTATTAATAAGGCAAAAAGAAATGAAATTGATTTCTTCATAATTATGGGGATTTTAATATTATAAAGTAAAGATATAAATTTGTTAACTTTCAAACAACAATTACATAACATTAATTTAACATTGAAATTATTAAATATTGTCTTTCATCATTTTGCAATATTATTAAATACGAGATAACCTTAATAATTAGTTAATATTAAGGTTACATTAACATCAATTTAAACAGTGATATTTGCTCTTGTCTTAAGACAATAATTAGTATTTCATATAATCTATTAGTTTTTGTCGACTACATTATCATGATTTCTAATGAGACTGCCTGTGGCCGAGGCAGTCTTTTTTATATCCCTTATTTAACATTAAGGAAACATTAAGTTAACATTATTGTTGGTTCTTTGCAGCGACAAAAACTGATACATTAATGAAAACAAAATCTACCCTATTTGGGGTGATTCTGCTTACTTGCGCAACTGTATTTGCACAGGAGGTAAAAACTGCCGAATTTGGCAAAGGACTTTTTAATATTATTGGTAAAGACAGTACCTTTACCATGAATTTTGCCTTTAGGTTTCAATTACTCGGCGTTTCCACGTGGCAAGAAAATGGGCCTAATGATTTAAATTTCTTAGTGCGCCGTTCAAGATTGAAACTTAAAGGTTTTATCTATTCTCCAAAATTACGTTATAAATTTGAGGCAGGCTTATCAAACAGAGATATGTCTGGAGGATCTTCGGAGTTTACCTCAGGATCTCCAAGGTTTATTATGGATGCTCGTGTGGAATGGAATTTTTTCCAAAACTTTGAATTATGGGTGGGGCAAGGCAAACTTCCTGGAAATAGAGAACGTGTTATTTCTTCAGGAAATCTACAGTTAGTAGACCGATCTATTTTAAACAGACGCTTCAATATAGACCGTGATATTGGTTTCCAACTGCGACATCATATTAATCTCACAGATAAATTCATTTTAAGAGAAATATTTTCTCTGTCACAAGGTGAAGGTCGTAATGTAACGAGTGGAAACCTTGGTGGTCACCAATATGTGGGCAGACTAGAGCTCCTTCCTTTTGGGAATTTTCAAAGCAAAGGTGATTACAAAGGTTCCGATTTAAAAAGGGAACAAACACCTAAACTTTCGGTAGCAGCCAGTTATGAATATCATAACAACGCAGTAAAAACTAGAAGTAATCAAGGAAGTTACATGCGTATAGATGGTGATACTGGTTTTTATGAAACCAATATTAACACTGTTTTTATTGATGGTATGTTTAAGTACAAGGGGTATTCTTTGATGTTTGAATACGCTGACAGAATTGCCGATGACCCCATTGCTAAGAACTCTGATGGTACAGAAACAGGTCAGATTGTGCAAATTGGTCAGGGTCTTAACATACAATCTGGATATTTGTTTCCATCAAATTGGGAAGTTACAGGTAGGTACTCAAATATTAAAATGGATGAGATAACAAAAGTGAATTCAAGCGCTATGTATACACTTGGGTTTTCTAAGTTTTTGGTGGGGCATAAGCTAAAAGTGCAAAGTGATATTAGCTATACAGATATTCAAGGTAAAGCCAATGAATTTATGGCGCGTTTACAAATGGATATACACTTTTAAAATATAACAATTACATAACACATTACTCAATAATACTCATGATATTTGCAAACTTAATTCAACAAAATCCTATGGATAACATTTATTTGTACATGATTATAGCCTTAGCCATTTTAGCGATTGCTGATTTGGTGGTTGGGGTTAGTAATGATGCAGTAAACTTTTTGAATTCGGCCATTGGGTCTAAAGCTATTTCTTTTAAAACCATCATGATTGTTGCCAGTTTAGGGGTAGCAGTTGGCGCCGTTTTTTCAAGCGGTATGATGGAAGTTGCCAGAAAAGGTATTTTTAATCCAGGAGAATTTATGTTTGATGAAATCATGATCATTTTTATGGCGGTCATGATAACCGATATTCTTCTGCTCGATTTTTTCAATTCGGTGGGTATGCCAACCTCAACAACGGTTTCTATTGTATTTGAATTATTGGGAGCTGCGGTAGCCATAGCCTTAATAAAAATTGGTCATGATGGTGGAAATTTTAGTGATGTTATTAACTACATAAATACCTCAAAAGCCTCTCAAATTATTTTTGGTATTTTACTCTCGGTAGTGGTTGCCTTTTCCATTGGGGCTATTGTACAATGGGTTTGTAGATTGCTATTATCATACAATTTTGAAAAGAAAGCCACTTGGGTAGGTGCTTTGTTTGGTGGTTTTGCCTTAACTGCAATCACCTATTTTATTTTTATGAAAGGCTTAAAAGGAACATCTTATGCAAGCCAGTCTTTTGATATTCTTGGCGGCGGTACCATGAAAGATTTTTTAGAACAGCAAGTACTCTCCATTGTTGTGGTATCTTCTGTATTTTGGTCTTTGCTTTCGTATGTGTTTATTTCCTTTGCTAAAACAAATATTTACAAGTTAATCATTGTGGTTGGCACATTTGCTTTAGCGCTTGCATTTGCTGGTAATGATTTGGTAAACTTTATTGGTGTTCCTGTAGCGGCTTATAATGCGTTTCAAGAATGGACTGCCTCAGGGTTGGCGGCTGGTGAATTTTCTATGGAAGTTTTAGCCAAAAAAGTTCCAACAAATAACTGGCTATTATTTATAGCAGGTATGGTAATGGTGCTTACTTTATGGTTCTCTACTAAGGCCAAAAATGTGGTTAAAACGTCATTAGATTTATCTAGCCAAGGAGAAACTAAAGAGCGTTTTCAACCTAACTTTTTATCTCGTGGTTTTGTAAGATCTGCCATGCTAATGTCTCAAATGACGGCATATATGCTACCGGAATCTTGGCAGCAAAAAATTGACAAGCAATTTGAAGTTCCTACTTTGGCTATTGCTAAAAACAAAAAAGTAGACTTACCCGCTTTTGACTTGGTTAGGGCGGCAGTTAACCTTATGGTTGCAGCTGTGTTAATCTCAATTGCAACGTCGTATAAACTACCTCTATCTACTACTTATGTAACGTTTATGGTAGCTATGGGGTCATCATTAGCAGACCGCGCATGGGGAGCAGAAAGTGCGGTGTACCGTGTGGCTGGTGTAATTAATGTAATTGGCGGATGGTTTTTTACAGCCATTAGCGCCTTTACAGCAGCTGCTTTAGTGGCTTATCTATTAAACTTGAACGTTAATGTAATGTTCCCTATTTTACTACTGACAGCCTTTTCACTCTTGATTAGGAGTTCTATGGTGCATAGCAAAAAGTCAAAAGAAATTAAGGCAGAAGATAGTTTAATAAAAGCTGAGAGTAGTTCTGTTCAAGGCGTTATTCATGAAAGTGCTGGTAATATAGCCAATGTTGTAAAACGTGGAAATAAGATTTATACAAACTCCATTAACGGACTTGCTAAACAAGATTTAGCCTTGTTAAAAAAGAATAACAAGCAAATACTTAAGCTATCTCAAGAGGTGGAAGGCTTACGTGATAATATTTTCTATTTTATTAAAAATTTAGACGACTCTAGTGTTGGAGCAAGTAATTTTTATATAAATATTTTAGGATACTTACAAGATATGACACAATCTTTGGAGTACATTTCAAAGGTAAGTCATAAGCATGTTCATAACAATCATAAAAAATTAAAATTCAACCAAATAAAAGAGTTGAAAGAAGTTGATGATGCTCTTGAAAAATTATTCAATGACACCAAAGAGGCCTATGAAGCACATTCCTTTGATGTGATTGGTGATATTTTAAATGAAAAAGATGAGTTGTTCAACATGTTAACAGAAAAGATTCAAAAACAAGTAGAGCGTACAAGAACAGAAGAATCTAGCCCGAAGAACACCACACTTTATTTTGGTCTATTGCTAGAAACTAAAGATTTACTGGTGGCTACAATGAATCTGTTAGAAGAGTATCATGATGCTCATGATGGTTCGGTAAAACCTGCCACGCTTGATGTAGTTGATGCCATTACTGTTGTTGAAGGAAAAGATAAAAAAGAAAGTTAAGTTTAAATAAAACTACTGAACAAAAAGTCATTATTTTTATTAGAAATAATGGCTTTTGTTTTAATGCCCATTTTCATCAAGTAGAGAGTCGATTTTACCATAAAGTAATTCGGCTACATCAATGAGTTTTTTAATGATAGCATTTACATTTGTGTAATCATTAAATAAAGACGAAGCTTCTTCGGCGGAAATTAAATTTTTCCTAATGAGTTTGTCAATAGACTTGTTGCTTGATCTTATTTTGTGTTTTGCTTCTTTTTTGAGGTCTTTTAATTTTAAGGTGTATTTTGTTTCATCGCTTTCTGTTCTTGACAAATAGATAATGCGCAGCACGTTGATGATTTTTTTTCGATAGCCATCATATTCTTTTTGCAAATGCTCATTATCAGTTCCCATGGCGAAAGAAATGTTTTTATTTAATTCTCTGCTGTCTTTTATAATTTCAACCATTTTTCTATTGGCTATTTTAATATTTGTAATGGCCTTAATTTGGTTGGTGTTTAATTTCAATTTACTTTGGGCTATAGAGGCATATTTAATAATCTCACTATAGATTATTTTAACTTTTGAGTAGTATAAATCGTTAATATCTATCTTAAAATCTATATCAGATTTATCTATTATTGAATTTAATTTTTCAAAAGATTTCACATCGATTCTGTGAATGTTTAAAGCGTGCGATACAATTTCAAATATGCTATTTTCAAAAAGAAACGTTGATTCTTTAAGCAATGCTGATATTACGGTGCTAGGAAATTTCAATACCGCAGAATTAAGATATTTGGGCTCGTTGACATCCTTAGATGTTCCTTTATCTTTTATAAACCGCATTAATAATGCTTCTAATTGCTTTATAAAAGGAATCATCAAAACAACACCTAATACGTTAAAAATAGTGTGAAATATGGCAAGTTTTAAGGTGTAGTTTGTAGCCGATATATGGGTAAAATCGGCAATGTTATTAACTAAACGAGCCAAGGGAAAAATTAATAGTATGGCAACAATACCCGTAATACTATTAAAAATAAAGTGAGCAGCTGCTAATCGTTTTCCCGCAATATTAGCTCCTAAAGCTCCCAAAACAGCGGTAACAGTAGTGCCTATATTGGCGCCTATAGCCAACGCCAGTGCATTCTCATATTCAATTTGACCAGCAGACAAAGCGGTTAATATCAAGGCTAATGTGGCACTGCTCGACTGTAATATAGTCGTAATTAAAACGCCTAAACCTGTATATACAATCACGCCTAAAAACCCAGAAATAGCATATTCAGATAAATCAATATGGGTTTTAAACACCTCAAAACCTTCTTTCATATAATGAATGCCTAGAAAGAAAAAACCTAAACCAGCAAGTACATGTCCAACACCTTTTAAGGTGATATTTTTTTGAAATGTGAATACCACACCAAATACCAACATAGGCATGGCTAATGCCGAAATTTGAATTTTAATACCAAAACCTGCTACTAACCAGGCCGTTGCTGTGGTGCCTATGTTAGCGCCAAAAATGAGTCCTAACCCGCCTGCCAGAGATATTAAACCAGCACTAATAAATGAAATAGTTATAACAGAAACTAAAGAACTTGATTGAATAAGGGCGGTGACTATAGCTCCCGCAGAAATGCTTTTGTAAAGTTTGTCTGTGGCTTTTTTTAATATAAGTTGTAGAGGTCCTTTTGTAAAAACCCTAAAGCCTTCTTCAAGCATCACCATACCAAAAAGTAAAATGGCAATACCTGCTGAAATGGTTCTAAAATTAGGATTCAGGTATAAAATAATGCCTAATACAACCAGACCCACAAAAAAAATTGATTTCTTTAGCATGTATCAGGAAAAAATCATAAAACATCCATGTCTTTACCAATATCATCTAAGGCTGAAAGCGCGTCCTGCTTTGCATGAAACCGCTCAATATCTACCACAAATGTTTTAGAAAGGGTGTCATGCCAACCACGACCTCCTGCCCCCAAAAAAGAAAGCGCTTCAAAAGGAATAATTCTTGAAAAACTTCTTTTTAAAAAGTCTATGGGTTCTGGATTGGACCCATCCAACATAACCACTTTTGTTTTTGTAATATACTTTCCAATCGTCCTGCCTTTCAACAACCATTCACTAAAAAAGTATAGTAAAGCGAGCATGCTTCCTGTAACTAATCTGTCTAAAAACGGATTTACATGTTCTAAGCCATCAACAAAATTTTCAAATCCAGTAACATCATCAACAAACGTATAAACGAGGACAGAAATTAATATGATGACACCATAGAACAACCCAATAAAAAGAAGTAGGTCAATAATATAATTGGTAAAACGACTTCCTTTACTGGCATATAAATCTGGCGTTACAGAAAATTGAGCATCCATATGCTATATATTTGATTAGTATCCCTAAAATAATGTGAGTTCGACATAATATTTTTTGCTACATTTCTGATTTTAACAATTTAAATGGTAAATCGATTAGAATCGAGACCTAATGAAAAGCATAAATTTAAGGCTACTCGAGTCTACTCGAAGTGACATCATCCATATTTAATGGTAATGAAGCCATAAATAATGGATTCTTATATCGAATTCACATTAAATATATAACTTTCTTATTCATGTAAGTGTTTTTGATGACTGTTTTTATAGGTGAATACAGAATGTTTTTTTATTAAGATGACTAAATTTGCCAAAAAACTTAACTTTATGATATCTACAAACGAATATTTTGGTGGGCAAGTAAAATCTTTAGGATACACCACAACTGAAGGAAAATCTACTATTGGTGTTATGGAAGCAGGTTCTTATGAATTTGGTACCACAACGCATGAAACCATGACCGTTATTGAAGGCGAAATGTTGGTACAACTACCTGAAAGTACAGATTGGGAAACGTACCAATCTGGTGAGTCCTATAAAATTGATGCGAATAAAAGTTTTAAGGTTAAAGTGACAAAACAGGTTTCTTATCTGTGTCAGTATAAATAAGCCTTCAGCTAAAAAAAATACAATTTCATAATCTGAATGTGGGTTATTTACGTAAATGAAGTAAACCTAAAATTATTATTATGAAAAAAATTTCAATTTTACTCCTTACCGTGCTTACACTTTCGTGCGTTTCAAAAAAGAAGTATGTAGCGCTTCAACAAGAAAATGGCGAAATAAGAAGTGAGTTGCAAAAAACCAGAGTTGAAAAAGAAGATTTAGAAGCAAAATTTGCACAAATTCAAGAACGAGTTGATCGTTACAACACAAAAATTGCTTCATTAAAAGAGGAAAACGATGCTAAATTAGATGTTGTTGAGAATGTTGCTGTAATATCTGAAGATACTAAGGCTAAAATGCGTGAAACTTTGAAGCATGTTGATGCTGAGAAATTAGCTCAGGCAAAAACATTAAAAGATTCTATGAATTTAGCGGTTGCTTATAACCTTGAAAAAGTTATTGATAAAAGCAACTTAAATGAAGATGAAGACTTTGCTGTAAATATTGATGGTACCGTTGTTATGATTTCTATTGCAGATAACATGTTGTTTAATACAGGAAGTTATAGATTAAGTTCAAAAGCTGATCCTATTTTACAAAAATTAGCTGATGTTATCAATTCTGAAGCTAGTTTAGATGTTATGATTGAAGGACATACAGATTCAAGAACTATAAATACGGTAAACATTGCTGATAATTGGGATTTAAGTGTTTTAAGAGCAACATCAGTAGTTAGAAAGCTTCAAAACAAATACAATGTAGCACCTGAAAAATTAATTGCCGCTGGTCGTAGTAGTTACCAACCAGTTGCTGAAAATGATTCAGATGAAAATAGAGCAAAAAATAGAAGAACAAGAATTATTATTCTTCCAAACTTAGATAAGTTTTTTGCTTTAATGGCTGATGAAAGCTAGGAGTTAAACGAAAGGAATATAATAAAAAAGCATCTCAAATTTTTGAGATGCTTTTTTTGATTAACAACTTTTTGTTGTAGCAATTATCCTTCGCAACTAGCGCACTCTTTCTTTTGTTTAAATTTTTGAGCGGCATTCATACTGTGTTGATAATAGAGAGATTTTAAGCCAAGTTTCCAAGCGGTAACATAAATTTTATTAATGTCTTTTACAGGCATATCTGGGTGCACAATAATATTTACAGACTGGCCTTGATCAATATGATTTTGTCTGTTTGCCGCATGATATATAATAGTCAATTGGTCAATTTCAGAATAGGTTTTAAATACATCGCGTTCATGCTCTGTTAAAAACTCTAAATGTTGTACCGATCCATCATGATCACGAATACTACGCCATACCTCTGGAGTATTCATGCCTTTTTCTTCCAACAAGTTTTGTAAGTACGGATTCTTAATAGTGGTTTTTATTTTGGCAATATCTTTTACGTAGATATTAGACCAAATAGGCTCAATACCTTGCGATACCTGTCCTAAAATAAAGGCTGAAGATGTTGTAGGTGCAATAGCATTTAACGTGGCATTTCGTCTGCCATAGCCTTTTAAAACTTCTGGTTCTCCATATAGTTTTGCTAATTCTTCAGAAGCTTTATAGGATTTCTCCTGAATAAGCTTAAATATTTCACTGTTTAAGTTATATGCCTCTTGACTATCAAATCCTAACATTTTAGATTGCAGTAAAGAATGCCAGCCTAAGGCACCTAAACCAAGTGCTCTATTTGATTTAGCAAAATTATAAGCCCGCTCCATAAACATGAAGGTTTGCCTGTCATCTAAATCTTCAGAATCTCTATATTCTTCCAGCTTTTCAACAAACTCAGTGATTACAGCATCTAAGAAATACACCATAGTTTCAACGGCATCGGTATCTTTCCATTTATCATAATGCAATAAATTCACTGAAGATAACACACATACAAAAGACCATTTGTCATTAGAAGGTAACATGATTTCCGTACATAAATTACTGGCAACAATTTGATGTTTGTTGTCTTTATAGACATCGGCCGCTTGATTGTTGGCGTGATCTTTAAAGAAAATATATGGATACCCTATTTCACCTCTTCGTTGAATGACTTTTGCCCAAATAGAACGTTTATCAACATCACCTTCAATCATCTCTTCCATCCATTTGTCAGTAACAGTCACACCGTGAGTTAACTCCTGAATGGCATTTCCTTCGGTCCCAATTTCTAAAAACTCATGAATATCTGGGTGCTCCACTGGTAAATATGGAGAAAAACGACCGCGTCTTACAGACCCTTGGCTTACAACATCAACCATTTTTTCGAAAAGTTGCATGATATGTACCGCTCCAGATGAGGATCCGTTGTTTTTTACAGGCGCTCCTCTATGCCTTAAGTTACCAAAATAGCCAGAAGTACCACCACCTAACTTAGACATCATGCCAACTTCTGATTGCGTATAGAGAATGTTACCCATATCATCAGCAATGTTAGACCCAAAACAACTTATTGGCAATCCTCTTTTCTTTCCAAAATTAGACCAAACGGGTGAGGCTAAAGAGAAAAAACCCTCAGACATATACTTGTAAAACTTGTTTGCATAACCGTCAATTTTCAAAATCTGTTCTGCACGTTCAGCAATTTCACGAATGCGCTCTTCAGGGGTTGTATTGTCTGTTAAATAGCCTGATTGTAAAAATTTGCGACTATTTTCAGTTAGCCATTCAAATTTTAATTCAGCTACTTGTTTTTGATGAGCACTCTTAATTTGCTCTTTTCTTGCTTTAAGAAGTTGTTCTTTGCTAGACTGTTGTTCTGTTTGTGTTTCTGGTTGGTGTGTGTTAATTTTCATGTTTTAAAAAAGGTCGTCACTGGTTATACTTTTGGTTCTTTTGCTATAATTAATGGATCGTTTCACAAAGAAATCGCCATGCTTGGTGCCTATTATTTCATCATCAAACCACTCAGTTTGAGCTAATAATTCATCGTTTACTTCAAATACTTTATCAATACCTATGCTTTCTAATGAATTATTAAATCGGTTTTTAATAAACTCATTAACCACTTCTTTTGGTAAGAAATCCAATTCGCCATCCTCAAAAATCCAATCTACAATATCGCTTTCTGCTTTATATGCCGCTTTGCATATGGTTTGAATTTTATCATTATAGTCAGATCCGAACCAATCTGGATTTTCTTTTTTAATGATTTTTATAACATCAATACCAAAATCACCGTGAATTTGTTCTTCTTTTGATGTAGCTTCAACCACATTTGAAATACCTTTTAGCATGTTTTTATGCTTGTTAAAGGCCATGATGATTAAGAACTGTGAAAACAAAGACACATGCTCAATAAAAAGTGAGAACAGTAAAATAGACTCGGCATACTCTTGAATATTTTCACTTTTTGAGTTTTTAAGCGCTGTTTCTAAATAGTGAACACGTCGCATAATAACGGGCTTCTTTTTAAGGGCTTTAAACTCTGCATTAAGGCCTAAAATTTCAAGTAAATGCGAGTATGCATCATGGTGGCGTACTTCACTTTCTGCAAAGGTGGCGCCTACAGACCCTATTTCTGGTTTTGGCATTTTTTGATAAATGTCTCCCCAAAATGTTTTTACAGCAACTTCAATTTGCGAAATAGCTAACATGGTATTTTTAATAGCAGATTTTTCTGTTGTTGTAAGCTCTGCCTTAAAATCTTGAATGTCACTAGTAAAATTAAACTCAGTATGAATCCAGTAGGAATGTCTGATGGCATTTACATACTCATATAAATCTGGGTATTCATAAGGTTTTAAATTAATACGCTTTTCAAATATGTTTGTTTTACGTTTTCTGGCCTGTTCATCTCTATACAAAATATAGGCCTTAGCTGCATCATGAAAAGCACTGTCCATTAATTTGTCTTCAACAATGTCTTGTACCTGTTCTACAGTAGGTATGTATCTTGAATCAACAGCCTTTCTAGCTAAAAGCGCTTCAAATACGCGATCAGAAATAGTTTCCGCATCTGCTCTCGAACCATGGTTTACTGAACTCATCGCTTTTTCTATGGCGTTGGTAATTTTTTCAAGTAAAAACGGCGTAGTCTCGTAGTCTCGTTTTATAATATGTGATATTCCCATAAAACTGGTATTAGTTATAATTATTTTGCATTAGGCACAGGTTGGTTGTTAAAAACACATCAAATTAGGTGATACGCTTTAAAATAATTTTGTTTTAAAGTCACTTTAAATGGATGACATTAATAAACATGTATTAAACTAAAATGGTATTTTTAATCAGATTTGGGTTTAACAAATATTGCAAAATGATTGATACAATTTTCAAGGGAGGATAAAACGTTTTCAACAAGTTTTTAACAAATAATAAAAACACTAAAGATCGAGAAGTTTACACAAAAAAACTATTAATATTCTGGTTTTAAGTGTATTAAGTTTTTGTGAAATAAAAAAAGTTTACAAAAAAGATAACTCTTTAAAAAACAAAAACCCTTTTAAAATAAGGGTTTTTCAATGTTATTAATAGGTTAATTTAATGTTGTTAAAAAGTTTTGGCAACCTTTTCTAGCTCCGCATACCAATCTTCGCCAAATTTTCTTATTAAGGCTTCTTTAACAAATTTATAAACAGGAATTTGTAATTCTTTTCCAAGGGTACAAGCGTCATCACAAATTTGCCATTTATGATAATTAACAGCCGAAAATTCACTGTAATCTTGAACACGAACAGGGTATAAATGACAGGATACAGGTTTTTTCCAGTCTACTTCACCTTGATTATAAGCTTCTTCTATCGCGCAAAGCGCTGTTTGCTTTTCATCAAATATAACGTAAGCACAATCGGCACCATGAATTAAAGGAGTTTCTAATTCACCTTCTTCTGTCTTGATATACGCACCTTGCTCTTCAATAGCTTCAATACCCTCTTTTCTTAAAAAAGGTTTTACTTTAGGATAGATAGTTTCTAAAATTTCAGCTTCGGCTTCGTCTAAGGGAGCACCTGCATCACCATCAATACAACATGCCCCTTTACAGGTGCTTAAATTGCATAAAAAATCCTTCTCAATTATATCTTCAGATATGATGGTTTTACCTAACTGAAACATAAGTATACATATTAAAAACAGGCCACAAAAATAGACAAACTTTATCATTAAAATTTAAGATAATTCAAGAATAATGGTATACTTTTGCCGAAAATTTAAAAATCAATACTTATGTCGTTTAATTTTAAAGAAATATTCACTGCATTTATGGTGTTGTTTGCTGTTATTGATATTGTTGGAAACATTCCAATAGTGATTGATTTACGAAAAAAAGCAGGTCATATACAAAGTGAAAAAGCAGCTGTGATAGCAGGAGTTATTCTTGTCGTTTTTCTGTTTTTAGGAAAAAGTATTTTAAACCTTATTGGTATAGATGTTAATTCCTTTGCAGTTGCTGGTGCATTTATTTTGTTTTTTATAGCACTTGAAATGATTTTAGGTATTACCCTATACAAGCAAGAAGATCATGATGCCATGACCACAGCAGTGTTTCCTTTGGCTTTTCCGTTAATTGCTGGACCTGGAAGTTTAACCACATTGCTGTCACTTAGGGCAGAATTTAGTACCGAGAACATTGTGGTAGCTGTAATTATGAACGTTGTTATTATTTATATGGTTCTGAAAACGTCAGCACGAATTGAACGACTTATTGGGCAAAATGGCATCAACATTATTAGAAAAGTATTTGGAGTGGTATTACTAGCTATTGCTGTAAAACTCTTTGCACACAATATAAAAGCTTTATTTGATATTGCTTAAATTTGCATCAAACAGGTTTTTTATGAAATATTTTATCTTTTTTATCATTATTGCGGCCGCAAGTTTGGGAGTTTATAACGCTACAAAAATTAGTATGACAGCACCTTTTGAAGGCGAAAGTATGATTGGTATGATTACATTATTAGCATCCCTTTGTGCCATCGTATTAATGGTTATTCTTCTTGTTTCAAAACGCATAGAGAAAAAAGTAAAAGATCACCGTAACAATGTATGATGCTTTAATTATTGGTGGCGGAGCTGCTGGTATGTCTTGCGCTTTGGTGCTAGGTTCTGCCAAGAATAAACCGTTTGCTAAAAACAAGCATGTTGGTATTATCATTCATCAAAAAGCATCACATTTGCAGACCGCTCTTTTTAATAATGTTTTGGGGCTACCTCCAAACACTACAGGCGCTTCTGTTCTTGAGCGTGGCAAACAACAACTTTCTGAGTTATATCCCCATGTTACTCAAATTGAATATGAAAAGGTGTTAGAAATTTCACGACAAAAAGAACGTTTTTTAATAAAAACAAATAAGAATGCTTATACCACAAAACTTGTGGTAGTTGCGGTAGGTTACACCAGTTTAATGCGTATTAAAGGTTTAGAACAATACGTTGAACCACACCCAAGAGCTGCTATTGAAAAAGATCGTATCTGGTTAAAAAACAATGATCATCTTATAGAAGAGAATCTTTATGTTGCGGGTACATTAGCAGGATGGCGCAGTCAATTTTCAATCGCTTCGGGAAGTGGCGCCCATGTAGCTACAGATATTTTAACGCTTTGGAATAGTGGTAGGCATACAAAGGTACATGATAAAATTGAAAACTAATTTATTCGCCTTGACTTAACTTAATCACCTCATCAATCATGATGTCTCTTTGATTAAATACTTCGTAAAACGCACCACCACCAAATAACTGATCGGCAAGCGTTGCCTTGATGTATTGTTTAACCTCATCATGATAAGCTACAAAAGTCACTTTTGAATCTGATCGTATGTTTAGGTAATCTTGAAAAGCATAAACCAAATCATCACCAACCTTAAACTTATTTATAAACTCAGCTTTTGAAAAGGCATCATAAGCATGTCTATCGTTTTCCAGTGTTTCAAATACAAAGTTTCCAAAAAAACCTCTACGTTGTAAAAAGGCTAATGTTTCATTCTCCATGCTATTATCAATAGGGACAAAAACATCAGGTATAATACCGCCGCCGCCATAAACTACTTTGCCGCCAGGTGTGGTAAACTTTAATGAATCGTCTACTTTAATTTTTTCAGGATCTAAAAGCTCGCCACTGTTCAATCTGTCAAAATACTCATCGTAATAATCCTTATGGCCTTTGCTATATGGTTTTTGAATAGAGCGCCCCGTAGGGGTGTAGTATCTGGAAACAGTTAAGCGAACAGCGCTACCATCTCCCAAGTCCATTTCACGCTGTACCAATCCTTTGCCATAAGATCGCCTACCAACTATGGTGCCCTTGTCATTATCTTGTAAAGCCCCTGCTACAATTTCACTGGCCGAAGCCGAATTTTCATCAATAAGCACATATACCTTGCCGTCTTCAAAATCACCTTTGCTGGTGGCGTAACTTTCATCAATATCACCACGCTTATTCTTTGTAAACAAAATAAGTTTATCATTTTCAAGAAATTCATCTACCATTTGCTCGGCAATGCCTAAAAACCCACCTGGATTTCCACGCAAATCTAAGGCTATTTCAGTGGCACCTAAGTCTTCTAATTGACTTAAAGCCTTTTTAAACTCTTTGTAGGTAGATTCGGCAAATCGATTAACTTTAATATAGCCTAATTTGTCTGTAATCATATAGGCGGCATCAACACTTTTTAGTGGGATTTTGCCACGTTTTACTGTGAATTTTAATAGTTTGGGTACTCCTTTTCTGTAAACTGTGAGTTTAACTTTTGAATTAATAGGGCCTTTCAGTTTTTTTACCAAATCATTATCATCAATCTTGTCGCCATAAAGTGTATCGCCATCTGCTAAAAGGATTCTATCTCCTCCTTTTATACCGGCTTTGTCACTTGGTCCGTTTTCAATGGCTCTTATCACCGCAATGGAATCTTTATAAGTATAAAAACTAACCCCAATTCCAACAAAGTCGCCTTTCATTTCTTCAGCAACGCGCGACATGTCTTCTTTAGGAATGTAAACCGAATGAGGATCTAGATTTTCTAAAATACCATTTACCGTAACATCAACAATACTATCGGTATTAATGTCATCTACATAATCATATTCAATATAATCAATAAGTCTGTTTAGCTTGTCTTTTTTACTATTGGTTGAAAATAATCTGTCTGGCGCATCTGTAAAACTTAATTTACCACCAATAAAAATACCTGCGGCTATAGCCACTCCTAATACTAAAGGCAAATATTTTTTTTGATATGACATTACGCTTTTAAATCTTCAATTTGTTCAAGTACAATTCCTGCTTTTTCTAAAAACTTCAGACCCGAATCGTCTTTATAAGCCTCGTGATAAACCACTTTTACTATACCTGCTTGATGCACTAATTTACTACATTCTTTACAGGGCGACATCGTGATATATAAGGTAGCTCCCTTGCAAGATTGAGTCGATGAGGCTACTTTTAAAATGGCATTGGCTTCTGCGTGCAACACATACCATTTAGTGTAACCTGCTTCATCTTCACAAAAATTTTCAAACCCCGACGGTGTTCCATTGTAACCGTCTGAAATAATCATTCTATCTTTTACAATAATGGCGCCTACTTGTCTGCGATTGCAATAAGATAGTTTTCCCCATTCTTTAGCTATTCTCAAATAAGCTTTATCGTACTTTAGCTGTTTATGTTTAGGCATTCCTTTTTTTTAATTATGGCGTTACCCTCATAATTAGTTGCAAAATATATTGAAAGTTTACAACCATTCGGGTCAGGCTTTCCGCTACAATCTTTGGCGAAAAAGCAAAAGGATTTTCACTTCAATCCTTAACGCGAAATAATATAACGAATATACTCTGTTCGTATTTTAATTACAATGCCAGACAGGAAAGTTTTTAGGAAAGTTTAACTAATTTTTGAATTAAACCGTTTAAGTATGTTAAAAAAGTATTTTAATTTTACTGCTTAACAATTTCGCTACTACTACATTTTAATGTGAATAGCGTGTTCTAAATAAAATCACTGTTTAAAATCATAGGAATTACCAAGCCAACAACAATGGCTGAGATTACCATAATCCAGTCCCGTTTTGAAAATCTGAATATAGTTTGCACCATATAACCTAAAAACAATACAATAAACACAATGATGATTTGAGCAATCTCAATACCTAAAGCAAATTCTAGTAACAGCATGAGCTTGCTATCCTGTTCTCCTAGTAAAATTTGAAATTCACGCGCAAAGCCTAAACCGTGAATCAATCCAAAAAATAACGTAGATAAAAATAGAACACCAACTTTCTCTTTTTGTGCACCTTTGCCTGCGGTAAACACATTAAAAAGAGCTACAACCAATATCGTTATTGGAATTAAAAATTCTACTAACGAAGCATTTACGCTTACTATACCGTAAGTTGATAGTACCAATGACAGGGTATGCCCTAAAGTAAACATAGAAACTAGTAAAAGTACACGTTTCCAATCTTTAAACACATAGGGTATGGTTAATACTATGAGAAATAAAACATGATCGTAGGCATTAATATCAAGAACATGATTGATGCCATACTCTACATTAAACCAAAAATTTTCAAGCATAATAATTAAGATTTAGGGAGCGCCAAAGATACAAATTATTTATACTTCTTGTTTAGCTGGAATAGCATCTCCTCTGTGACTTCATCTAATGAAAATCTGTGTTTCCAATTCCAATCTTGTCTGGCGTATGAATCATTGATACTTTTAGGCCAGCTATTAGCAATGGCTTGTCTGTAATCAGGAGCATAGGTCATTTTAAACTCTGGCATATGCTTCTGTATAGACGCTTCAATATCACTTGGAGTGAAGCTTATGGCCGCTAAATTATATGACGATCGTATTTTAATGGCTTTGCTGTCGGCTTTCATAATATTCACCGTAGCGTTGATGGCATCATCCATAAACATCATAGGTAATTTAGTATCCTGTTTTAAAAAACATTCATACGACTTATGTTTTATAGCTTCATGATAAACTTCTACGGCATAATCTGTTGTGCCTCCACCAGGTAAGGTCTTCCAGCTAATAATACCCGGATATCTAATACTTCGTACATCAACACCATATTTATTGTGATAGTATTCACACCAACGTTCACCAACCTGTTTTGTAATGCCATAAACGGTTGATGGTTCCATAATAGTATACTGCGGCGTATAATCAGTAGGTGTTGTAGTGCCAAACGCGGCAATGCTTGAGGGCCAAAACACCTTGTGTATAAAGTTAGATTTGGCTAAATTTAATACATTAAACAGAGATATCATGTTTAAATCCCAAGCTTCCATTGGGAATTTTTCGCCCGTAGCACTCAGCATAGCAGCCATAAGATATACAGTGTTTATGTTAAACTTTTCAATACATGTTTTTACACTTGTATAGTCTTTAGCGTCAACAATCTCAAAAATACCAGAATTAACCACATCTAAATTGCTGTAACTAATGTCGCTCGCAACAACGTTATCGGCTCCGTAGAGATCGCGCAGTTTAAATGTGAGTTCAGAACCAATTTGTCCACATGCCCCAATGATTAGTATTTTAGGATCCATATACTACCGTATTAATATAGAATTTTCAAAAATAATAAGTTTAAAATGATAATAATGTATTTTTTTCTTAGAAAATTTATAATTTGATGATATTGAATTATGATTGAAAAAACAATGATTACTCTATATTTGCAGTACATTATTTAAAGTCAACATGGTCATGCGTATAACAGGTATAACTTTCTTTTGTTTATTTGTTTTGGTTTTTAGCTGTAAGCAAAATCAAGATGAAAATGTAACAAACCCAACTAAAACAGAAAAGGTTGCATTAATTTCAGAAAAAGAAGTTGCTGCTTTAAAGTATACCGATTACGAATTAGATGATAAAACACGACAAGTTGTAAGAGACTGGACACCTTTTGTTCAGCTTCAAAATGATGTTGTAAATAAGGTGAAGGTTGCCGATTTAAGTTTTTTCAATGATAATAATAAGGCGATTGTTCTGCTCATAAAAGACTTAAAAAAAGATATTCCCGAGGCTGCTAAATCTCCCTCTATTGATGCCAGAATTTTGGTGGTTGAAACTAAAATTTATGAGCTAGAAAGTATTTCAAACTTATCAACTACAACAAAAGATGAATTGCTTGTAGCGATTAAAGATTTCCTTGTTTCGTTTTCAAATTTAAAACTTCAATTAAATAAAAAAATAGAGTTCGATACGCGTACCATTGAAAAACCTTAGTGGTCTTACGTTCATTTGAAGTGATTTTTTATTTCCTAGTTATAAAATTTTGCTAAATTTTTGTTAACAAGAAACAAATATTAATCTTATCACAGATTAATATTAGTAATTTGTAATCTGATTATAATAAATCATAAAAAACTAAAACACATCATTTTGCCGTCAACAAAGCAATTTGATAATTAACTTAATGATTCAGTAAATGAAAAACTACGTAAAACTACTTGCTTTTTTAGGTGTTCTGGCTATGGTTAGTCTGCAATCTTGTAAGAAAGACACCGAAAAAGAAATCGCAAAAACAGAGGTTGTGCCAGGGATCAATCTAGATTTTATGGATAGCACGACAACTCCTAACAATGATTTTTTTCGATATACTAATGGGAAATGGCTAGACCAGACAGATATTCCCGATGATAGAACGAGCTGGGGTTCTTTTCATGAGTTACTAAAGAAAACAGATGATGATGTGTTAGCCATATTAAGTGCTGCCATGAGTGAAGATAAAGATATGATGTCTATTAATATCAGGCCTGGGTCAGATCAAGAGAAAGCCGTAAAGCTTTTCAAAACCATAATGGACACCACGAGTAGAAACGAATTGGGGGTTAAACCATTGAAGCCTTATTTAAGTAAAATTGAGTCGATATCTAATATCAACGATCTTCAAAATTATTTAATTGAAATGGAACCGCTAGGTGGGGGTGGTTTTTTTAGTTTTTACGTATACGCCCATACTAAAAACAGTAATATTAATGCGGGTTACCTTGCTCCTGACGGATTAGGTCTTCCCGATAGAGATTACTATGTAAAAGAAGATGAAGACTCTAAGGAAAAAAGAAAAAAGTATGTAGCACATATAACCAGAATGTTACAGTTTTTAGGGTATACTGAAGCTGAATCTTCTGAGCAGGCTACTGATATATTGGCTTTTGAAACAAGTTTGGCTGAACCTAGAATGGACAAAGTAGACAGACGTGATGCTAGAAAAAGATACAATCCAAGATCTATTGATGAACTTCAAAATATGGTGCCTGCTATCCAATGGAATGCGTATTTTGAAGGTATTGGTGTAAAACAAATGGATACCGTTATTGTAAATGAGGTGAACTATATGAAGGCGCTTCAAACGGTATTGTCTCAAAATAATGTAGAGACATGGAAGTCGTATTTACGTTGGAATGCCTTTAACTCTGCCGCTTCTTTACTTAGTACAGAAATAGCAACGGCCAACTGGGAGTTTTATAGTAGAACGCTACGAGGCGCAAAAAAACAAAGACCACTTGATGAAAGAGCGCTTCAAACAGTAAATGGTACTATTGGTGAAGCTTTGGGTAAACTTTATGTTGATAAAAAGTTTCCGCCAGAAGCTAAAGAGAAGGCTGAAAAAATGATTCAAAATGTCATTAAGGCTTATGAACTAAGAATTAAGAATTTAACCTGGATGACCGAAGCAACAAAACAAAAGGCTATAGAAAAGCTTTTAGCGCTAAAAGTAAAAATTGCTTATCCAGATAAGTGGAGAGATTACTCAGAATTAAATGTAGCTGGTGTTGATGAAGGAGGTTCTTACTTGCAAAACATGCTCAATGCTAGTCGGTGGAATCACCAGCAAAACCTCAAAGATCTTGGTAACCCTGTTGATAAAAGCCGATGGAGTATGTCGCCTCAAATGGTTAATGCCTATTTTAGTCCTGCGTTCAATGAAATTGTTTTCCCTGCTGCCATTTTACAACCTCCATTTTATAATTATCAGGCAGATGACGCGGTTAACTATGGTGGCATTGGAGCGGTAATTGGACATGAGATTTCACATTGTTTTGACGATTCTGGTTCTCGATATGATAAGAATGGTAACTTGAATAATTGGTGGACCGATGAAGATTTAAAACAGTTTGAAGCCTTAGGAAAAGATTTGGCAGACCAGTACAGTAAAATTGAAGTATTGCCAGAAACCTTCATAAATGGTCCTTTTACCTTAGGAGAAAATATTGGTGATTTAGGAGGTGTAACTGCAGCTTATGAAGCTTTACAACTTAGTTTTAAAGACAATGGACGTCCTGAAAATATTGATGGATTCACACCAGAACAACGGTTTTTCTTGTCGTGGTGTACTATTTGGAGAACAAAATCACGTGATAATGCTTTAAAAACCCAGATAAAAACAGATCCGCATTCACCAGGTATGGTAAGAGCGGTGCAACCGCTTTTAAATATTGATGCTTTTTATAATGCATTTAATATTAAGGAAGGTGACAATATGTATTTAAACCCTGAAGAGCGCGTTAAGATTTGGTAAATTAAACATCTAAGGGTTTATAAAATAAAAAGGCACATTCATAATTTTATAAATGTGCCTTTTTTATGTTAAGTGTTTCTTATTGTTTTGGCTACTCGGTTTGTGTTTGAGATTGCATCACTTGTTTTTGTCTTAATAATTCATTTTTTGTTAATTGAAGCATATTGAAATTAGGTGCTATTTTAAAGGCTGCATCAAGTTCATCAACTGCCAAATCAATGTTTGCTTTTTTGTCTTTATTATATATAGACAAGGCATTTAAATACATGAATCCTGCTTTAAGCGGTACTTCATAAGGGGTTTGTCTTTCATAATAAGCACGTTTCATATCATCTTTGGCATTGGCTAAACCAAAAGCTATATGCTTATCGGCTTCATCAAATTTTTGAAGTTGCATGGCAATTTCGGCTAATTCATAAGCAATCATAGGGTCAGATTCCCGTTTAAATAACTCTGTAAAATGTGAATAGGCCATTTTAGGCTGACCAACAGCTTTCAAAGAAATAGCTTTTACTTCTACAGCTATATCTGAGTCTTCGGGGTTAGTGACAATACCTATTGTGTTTAACGCCTGAACATATTTGCCTTCACTCATATAGATATAAGCTAGAGTGTCTTGTCTTGCTACCGATGGCTGTAAAACATTTAAATGTGTCATAGCATTGATAATGCCTTGTACATCCCCTTGGGTTTTCATTTGTTTATAATACGCATCAAAATGCGAAATTAATTCTGAGTTAGTTTGTGCATTCAACATAAAACTACTTGTCAATAAAACCAATCCAACTAATTTTTTCATCTTTTTTAATTTACTTTATTTAGAACGCTAAATCTATAAAAATTTAACAGTTAATTTCTTAAAACTACGCTAATTATTTTTGTTTGTTTACAAAATGACTGGCAGTCTTAATTATTTTATTTGTTTGAAATATAAGGTGTTAAGTGAATTTGTTTTCAAAAAATAAGTCATAAAAAATTCTAAAGAGATGCTATAACACTAAAAAAGAGCTAGGAAAATTAGAAAAAAACAGCTATATTTCAGTTTACTAAATTTACTAGTTATGGGGATAAAGAGTTTTCAAGGCGCAAGAAGGCAGCAGGCATCAAATACAGAATCACAATCATTAACCGTTAGTGATTATATGACAACGAGCTTAATTACATTTAAGCCCGATCAGCCTATAGAAATTGTAATGCAAGCTTTAATAAAACACAGAATTTCTGGTGGGCCAGTGGTAAATGATAAAAATGAATTGGTAGGTATTATTTCCGAGGGTGATTGTATTAAACAAATTAGTGAGAGCCGCTATTACAATATGCCTATGCAAGATCAAACTATAGAAAAGCACATGGTGTCAAATGTTGAAACCATTGATGGAAATATGAATATTTTTGATGCTGCTAAGAAGTTTTTAGAATCTAAACGCAGACGTTTTCCAATTGTAGAGAACGGTAAATTGGTTGGGCAAATTAGTCAGAAAGACATCTTAAAAGCGGCCATGACCATAAAAGGTCAAACTTGGAAATAAAATAATCGTTTTAAGAAGCACAAAGGTCTCTTTATAAATATAAATTTATGAGACCTTCAGGTGTGTCTACCAAAATAAGGTGGTTGATTCTGTCTACCTTTAAGATAAATTCATCGTTCATAGGGATTAAAATTTCAATACCATCTCTATCTACTTCGAATAAAGCTTGGGCGGTTGAATCGTTAACAGATTTAATGATTCCTACGTCTCCAAAGTTTTTGTCAACGATTTTGAAACCAATAATTTCATGAAAATAGAACTGATTACCTTCTAGCTTTGGAAGCAGGTCTAAAGGCAGGTAGAGCTCACATTTCATAATAGCATCTGCGTCAGCTTCAGAATCTACATCCTCAAATTTTATACGAAGTAATTCAGATTTGTGTAATTGAGCGTGTTCAACAAAAAATGGCACTAAATTATTTCGAAGCTCCAAAAAAATAGCATCTAAATGCTCATAAAGCTCAGGCTGATCGGTATCAAGTTTTACCAATACTTCGCCTTTAAAGCTGTATTTTTTCACAATTTTTCCTAGGTAAAAACAGTCGTCCTTTTTCATGGTATAAAAATAAAAAACTCCGATAGTATGCTATCGGAGTTTAAAAGTATAAAAAATAATTTTTTTATTCTTCTTCGTTTGTTGCTTCAGCTGTTTCTTCTTCTACTACAGGAGCAGCGGCAGCAATTCTTGCTTCGTTTACAGCTTTCTCAGCCGCCAATGCTTCAGCTTTCGCTTTTGCTTGAGCTTCTGATAAACCTTCTGCTTTCGCTTCAACCTTTGCATTTTTTTCTTCCAACCAAGCATTGAATTTTTCTTCAGCTTGCTCTTCAGTTAAAGCTCCTTTTTTAACGCCACCAACAAGGTGATTTTTCAATAAGGCTCCTTTGTAAGATAAAAGGTTTTTAGCAGTGTCTGTTGGTTGAGCTCCATTTTGTAACCATTGCACAGCCCCATCAATATTCAATTCAACGGTTGCAGGGTTAGTGTTTGGGTTGTAAATACCTAATTTTTCTAAGAATTTACCATCTCTTTTTGCTCTTGAGTCAGCTGCTACGATCCAGTAAAAAGGTTTCCCTTTTTTACCATGTCTTTGTAATCTAATTTTTACAGGCATAATAATTAATTATTTGAGGTTCTCGACCTCGGTTATTAATGAGGGCGCAAAGATACTATATTTTTTTAATTATCAAGCTTTTATTGATGGTGAATTTAAAATAATAGGCAAACAGGTGTAGGTACTTTAACATCATGTAAAAAAGTAAGTTGCCCGCTGTTTTTGTCAATGGAATACACAGCAATATTTTCACTTAACTTATTAGCGACTAAAAGGAAGTTTCCTGTAGGGTCTAGGGTGAAATTTCTAGGCCAGTCACCATGAACTGAAATACTTTGAATCTTGTCTATTTCCCCCGTTTTTGTGTCTCTTTTAAACACAGCTATGGTGTTTTCGCCACGGTTTGAACCATATAAAAAGCGTTCGTCATGTGATAAGTGAATGTCGGCACATTTGTTTTTACCTTTAAAATCAGGGTCAAGGGTACTATCATAATCAATCATTTTAAATCCGTTCCCTATTTTTTTTATGGAAGTAATAGAGCCGCCATACTCATTTATAATATAAATAAATTGACCGTCTTTTGTTATTTCAAAATGACGTGGGCCAGGATTTCCTGTGGTTTCAATAAGACTATCTGATTTAAGCTGATACTTTGTGTCTTTTAACTGGTATTGATACAGGGCATTTCTTCCTAAATCGGCAACATAGATATCGTTCTTAAAAAATTTTGCCGAATGAGCATGAGCCTTTTCTGTTTCAGTATTATGATTGAATACTTGCGAGGCTTCACTAAGAGCACCGTTGGTATTTATGGGTAAGAATGATACCGTACCGCCACCATAGTTTGATACAACTGCTAAATTTCCCTCTTGGTTGATAGAAATATGGCAAGGCCCTTTTCCTTCACTATTTTCCGTGTTTATATGTTGTAAATATCCGTCGGGTTTCATTTTAAACGCCATAACCGCACTGGTTTGTCCTTCACCCACAGCATATAAATAATTTTTTTTAGGGGAAAATGCCAGAAAAGAGGGGTTTTCTGCTTTAACGGCCAATTGTAAATCATGAAGTACTCCTGTTTTTGTGTTAAACGTCATTTTATAGATGCCTTCGCTGTTTCCTGAGGTATAAGTGCCAATATAAAGGGGAATATCTTGAGAGTTACTCGTCAAGAAAACGAATGATAAGATAAAAGAATGTACTAATTTGGTCGTCATTTTATTTTGAATTGAAAATCCAATTTATGATAAATTAACTTAAATCTCGATAAGAGGTGTTAATTTTTCAAAATTAAATTTTAAACTAAGTTAAATGGTTTGATGTAAGTAAATTATGAATTTATCTTAGCTAAACAGATCTGTTATAGATGTGAAACAATACGCATCTCTAAAAGAATTTATTGGAATTAAAATGTAATTATTATGAAAGCTACAGAAAGAATTTCAAACAAATTGAATGAATTGTTAGTTAAGAATTATGATGCCGAAAAGGGGTATTTGAATGCCGCTGAATCGGTTGAAAGTCCTGATTTAAAACTATTTTTTAAAAGACGGGCTTTTGAACGAAGTGAATTTGCTAATGAGTTAAGAAAAGAGATTTTGAGGTATGATGAGCATCCTAAAGATTCAGGTAGTTTTAAAGGAGTAGTATACAGAAATTGGGTAAGCTTAAAAAACCTGTTTACATCAAACAATGAGGAGGCGATTTTAGAAGAGGTAATTAAAGGCGAGGAAAGAAACTTAGAGGAATATCTCGAGGTTTTAGAGGATAGAGTATTGCCTTCAAGTATTGTAACGTTATTGCTGAATCAAAAAAATGCTATCCAAAATGCTATTGATGCTTCAAAGAAAAAAGAGATTTTAGTAACCTAAGGGTTGAGCGGAGTTTAGCAATGTGAGAAGAGCTATCTATATAGGTAGCTCTTCTTTTTGTTTAAAACTCTTTATAACTTCACTTTAAAAAAGTGTAAATTCTACCTATTTTTATAGACTTATTATTTTGTTAATAGCAGAAACAAAACCTGGATAAAATTTATGTACTTAATCTTCGATACAGAAACTACTGGCTTACCAAAACGTTGGGATGCTCCAATTACAGATGTTGATAATTGGCCAAGATGTATTCAAATAGCTTGGCAGCTGCATGATGCCATGGGAAACTGTATTGATAGTCAAGATTATTTGGTGCGCCCAGACGGATTTAATATCCCTTATGATGCAGAAAAAATCCACGGAATTTCTACTGATTTAGCCCAAGAAGAAGGCGTGCCATTGTCAGAGGTTTTAGAAAAATTTAATGCCGTACTAGGCAAATCAAAATTTGTTGTTGGGCAAAATGTGCAGTTTGATCTGAATATCATGGGGGCAGAGTTTGTACGTGAACAGGTAGATAACAATTTGCAAGAACTTCCAGTTTTAGATACCTGTACAGAGCATACGGCCGAATTGTGTCAAATTCCTGGTGGGCGTTACGGAAAATTTAAATTACCTACTTTAACAGAACTGCACGAGTTTTTGTTTAATGAGCCCTTTGCTGAAGCACATAATGCCACTGCCGATGTTGAAGCCACAACACGCTGTTTCCTAGAATTGGTGCGTTTAGAAGAATACACAAAAGAGCAGCTTGATGTTCAGCCCGATTATTTTGAGAAATTCAAGGAAGCCAATCCAGAGCCTATACAGCTTATAGGTTTAAAGCATATCAACCTCAAAAAAGCGAGTGCCAAGTTAAGAGAACGCCTAAAAAAAGCTGAGTCTAGTATCTCATCAGAGGCTATAAAACAGAATATTTCAGATTTAGCCGATGTTGATTTTGTGCATCTTCACAACCATTCACAATTTTCGGTGTTACAATCTACTATGGGGGTTGCAGATATTGTTTCGGCTGCCGCTCAATATAATATGCCAGCAGTAGCTCTTACAGATCATGCTAATATGATGGGGGCATTTCACTTTATCAATGCTGTAAATAGACACAATAGTGGTGTTAAGACCAAGATTGCAGAGGCAGAAGCCTCTGGAGAAGCGGTTGAAGCTAAGGAAATAAAACCGATTGTGGGTTGTGAATTTTTTGTGTGTAGTGATCATTTAGACAAGTCAAGAAAAGATAATGGTTACCAAATAGTACTGATTGCAAAGAATAAAAACGGCTATCATAATTTAGCAAAGTTATCATCGCATGCCTTTGTTGATGGGTTTTATTATGTACCTAGAATTGATAAAAAACTTATTCAGCAATATAAAGAAGATCTAATAGTTTTAACAGGGAACTTGTATGGGGAAGTGCCAAGTAAAGTGCTTAATGTTGGTGAGAACCAAGCTGAAGAAGCGCTTATTTGGTGGAAAAATGAATTTGGAGATGATTTATACGTAGAAGTGATGCGTCACAATCAGGAGGATGAAAATCGGGTTAATCCTACTTTGATAAAATTAGCTAAAAAACATGATTTAAAAATAGTTGCATCCAATAACACCTACTATCAAAAACAAGAAGATGCTAATGCGCATGATATTTTATTATGTGTAAGAGATGGAGAAAAGCAAGCCACACCAATAGGTCGCGGCCGTGGCTATCGTTATGGTTTACCAAATCAGGAGTACTATTTTAAGTCTTCTGAGGCCATGAAAGAATTGTTTAAGGATATTCCTGAAGCAATATTGAATATTCAAGGCTTAGTTGATAAAATAGAAGCTTTTCAGCTGGCACGAGATGTGCTTTTACCTGCCTTTGATATTCCTGAGGAGTTTAAACATGAGGAAGATTTAGTTGATGGTGGTAAACGTGGTGAAAATGCCTTTTTGAGACACCTAACTTACGAAGGCGCGAAAAAACGTTATGGCGAACCACTTGGTGAAGAAGTGATTGAGCGCCTTGATTTTGAACTTAACGTTATCGAGAAAACAGGCTATCCAGGCTATTTCTTGATTGTTGAAGACTTTATTCGTGAAGCACGAAATATGGATGTGTCGGTTGGTCCTGGGCGTGGTTCTGCTGCTGGTTCCGTGGTGGCTTATTGCCTATGGATTACCAACATAGATCCTATGAAGTACGATTTGCTTTTTGAGCGTTTCTTAAATCCAGATCGTGTGAGTATGCCCGACATTGATATCGATTTTGATGACGAAGGCCGAAGTCGAGTTATGGATTACGTTATTGAAAAGTATGGTGCCAATCAGGTAGCGCAAATTATTACTTACGGAACCATGGCCGCGAAGTCCTCCATTCGTGATACCGCTCGTGTGCTTGATTTGCCATTGTTTGATGCGGATAGAATTGCCAAGCTTATCCCTAATATGTCTAAATTAAATAAGATTTTTGGTTTAGATGAGAAAGCTTTAGCTTCTAAATTTAGGTCTGAAGAATTAGAAAAAGTTAATGAGCTTTTAAATATTGCAGATGGTTCAGATTTACAAGCCGAAACTTTAAATCTGGCAAGAACCCTAGAAGGCTCCGTTAGAAATACTGGTATTCATGCTTGTGGGGTAATCATCACTCCAGATGATATTACCAAGTTTGTACCAGTGTCTGTGGCCAAAGACTCCGATTTGTACGTAACGCAGTTTGACAACTCTGTTGTAGAATCGGCGGGTCTGTTAAAAATGGATTTTTTAGGGTTAAAAACCTTAACTCTTATAAAAGATACGGTTAAAATTGTAAAGGCTAAACATGGGATTCAGCTTGATCCGGAAAATTTTCCTTTAGATGATGAGGAAACTTATGCTTTATTCCAAAGGGGAGAAACCGTAGGGGTGTTTCAATACGAATCTCCTGGGATGCAAAAACATCTTAGAGATTTAAAGCCTACTGTTTTTGAAGATTTAATTGCCATGAATGCCTTGTATCGTCCTGGCCCTATGGAGTATATTCCAAGTTTCGTACGCAGAAAACATGGTGATGAAGAGATAGAGTACGATTTGCCTGCCATGGAAGAATACCTTAAAGAAACGTACGGTATTACGGTTTACCAAGAGCAGGTGATGTTGCTGTCTCAAAAACTTGCCGATTTTACCAAAGGTGAAGCTGATGTACTGCGTAAGGCCATGGGTAAAAAACAGATTGCAGTGCTGGATAAAATGAAGCCAAAATTCATTGAACAGGCAAGTGCTAATGGTCATGACGCTAAAATTTTAGAGAAAGTTTGGAAAGACTGGGAGGCCTTTGCGAGCTATGCGTTTAATAAGTCGCACTCTACCTGTTACGCTTGGATTGCCTATCAAACAGCTTATTTAAAAGCGCATTATCCTGCCGAGTATATGGCTGCGGTGCTTTCCAATAACATGAATGACATAAAACAGGTTACGTTCTTTATGGAAGAGTGTAAACGTATGAAGTTAGATGTATTAGGCCCAGATGTTAACGAAAGTTACTATAAATTTTCAGTAAATAAAGATGGCGCGGTTCGTTTTGGTATGGGGGCTATTAAAGGGGTTGGTCATGGTGCGGTAAAAACTATTGTAGAACATAGAAAAGAGGATGGGCCGTATAGATCTATTTTTGATTTAGCCAAACGCATTGATTTGCGCGCAGCTAATAAAAAGGCTTTTGAAAATTTGGCTTTAGCTGGAGGCTTTGATGGATTGGGTAGTACACACCGAGCGCAATATTTTCATGATGATGGCAGTGGAATTACTTTTTTAGAAAAAGCCATAAAATACGCTCAGAAATACAAAGAAAATGAGAATTCAGCTCAGGTGAGTTTGTTTGGAGAAGCCAGTGATGTTCAAATTCCAGAACCTGAAGTGCCACCTTGTGAAGAATGGGGCACCATGGAAAAACTGAGTAAAGAACGTGAGGTGGTTGGGGTTTATATTTCTGGTCATCCGTTAGATGATTTTAAAACCGAAATGAATACCTTTTGCAATGCCGTGGTGGGTATGTTTAATAATCTTGAGCCTTATGTAAATAGAGAGTTGGTTTTTGGTGGCGTGGTTACCGATGTACAACACCGTGTAAGCAAACAAGGTAAAGGTTGGGCTCTTTTTACTATTGAAGATTATAATGATAGTTATGAATTCAGAATTTTTGGCGAGGAGTATCTAAAATACAGGCACTTCTTGTTGCAGAATAATTTTGTGTTTGTAAAGACCTTTGTAAGAGAAGGGTGGACGAATAAGGACACTGGGAAAAAGAGTGACCCTAGGTTGCAGTTTAACAGTTTTCAGTTACTGCATGATGTGATGGAACAATATGCCAAGAAACTGTCTATTCAGCTGGATATAAATGATTTGAATGAGCAAAAAATTACAGACTTAAAAGAGTTAATTCATATGCATCCAGGAAATCAAGCGCTTAATTTTGTGGTTTATGACGCCAAAGAAAAAATGAAGCTTAATATGCCAAGTAGAAGGCAAAAGGTAAAAGTTTGTCAGGAGTTACTTGATGAACTGCAATCTCAGGATGTTAAATTTAAGTTGAATTAGTCCGTTAATTCAAATTCAGGACAATCAATGCGAATTTCAACAGTTTGTAGCTGTTTTTCTAATAAATTGCAGTAGTGTTGGTCTTTATTTTTTTGATAATATCTGCACCTATAACAAGTACGCTGTACGGTAAGTATCCCTAGTTTGTTAAGTTTGAAAATGAGTTCGCTTAGTATTTTAAATGTTTGTTCTAAGCTATAAGCATCACTGTTTGATAATTGTTTCTTTAAGGGTTCAGCATAGTGTTCTGTTTCCTTTACAATAGCGTGTCCTGTATGAGATAATTGTATGCTATAACTTCTACTATCAGTGGTTGAGTGCGCTTTGTTAATGAGTTCTTTTTTAATCAAAACACGAACCGCATCACTAATGGTTGGTTTAGTTAAGTTAAATTCTTTAGCTAAGTGACTAACATTGCAAAAATTTAATGTATGGTGTTTTATAAAAATCAGAATTTGAATTTGAATAGGACTCAAGCCTAGTGTTTTAGCTTTTTCCCATAGTAGCACTTTAAAAGCTTCAGATATGCGCTCTAAACCGGCAACAATTTTACTTGAAATGTCCTCTTCTTGGGTGTATGGATTAAATATACTCATAAAAAAACCTGTCGAATTTCTTTTCGACAGGCTAAGTTAGTAATCCTAACTAATAAAAGCAAAAATTAAGCTTTTACATCTTCCATAGAAGCCCCAAAGTTGATATGCAAAACATTGCCGGTTGGGGTGACTAGAGCTGGTACAGATTTTACGCCTGCGTTTTCGGCTTCAGGAATTCTAGAAGCATCTTCACCAAAGTGAACGATTTCAACATTATCTTTTCCTATAAGTTTAATGATGTCATGCTCTGCACTAATGCATACTGGACACCCTGCGTGATAAAAAACGGATTTACTCATAATGATTAGTTTTAAAATTTATACACTATAAAAGTAATAAGGAATCCTAACTAAAACAAATAGTCTGTGTCTTTTTTGTTGTTTTCAAATGTTACGTGTTTTTTTCGTCTAAATAGAGGCTTAAATTATTTAATTTGTCAGTCCAGAATTGTTCATAGAATTTCAACCAGCTAGTGATTTCTTTCAATGCTTTTGGGTTGGCATTGCAATAGCGTTCACGACCTTGTGATTCAATATACACTAATCCAGCCTGTTCTAACGTTTTAATATGCTTTGTAATCCCTTGTCTTGTTATGTCAAATTGATTTGAAATTTGCGTGATAGACAAAGCAGAAGTGGCAATAACCAAGGCATGAAAAATATCACGCCTTGTTGGGTCTGCAATAGCTTTAAATAGTTTAGTGATTTTATCCTGCATTCACTTCTTCTTTTAAGTAGTTAGACAATTGAGAAAGACAATTTTCCCAGCCTCCATTAAAGCTTTCAAACATAGCAATAGCTGTTTCGCCTGCATAATTTCTAATTCCCGAATGTTCTAAGTTTAGCTTTGTGCCGTTTGGGGTTTCTTCCAATAACCAAGATACAGTCGTTTCTGTTTTTGTATCTGCAACAATCCAGGTATAAACCAAACGATAGGGGTTTGCGTACTTAATTTCACCATGTATTACAGTGCACCCTTTGTCATTGGGTTCAGCAGTAAACGTATATTTGTAGCCTTTTTCTGGTTTAAAATCTGCTTTTATAAACCATGTAGATAGTGCTTCGCCCTGTGAAATGGCCTGCCATACTTGATTAATATCATGCTTAAACAGGACTTCTTTTTTAATAACATCTTTCATTGTAATTCGTTTTTTGATTAATACGCAACTTTACGGTTGCTAAATTAATGTAAAATTTTCTATTAAGCAACTAAAAGGTTGCTTAATTTGTTTCACTTATAAAATTGTTATCTTTGCGCAAAGGATAGTAACGGTTTTTATTGCACAAAAAAGGGAGTTTAATAAGCAGTATGCTTTTTGTGAAACTGACTTGATTTTATACGAATAAACTTCTTGCTAGCAAAAAAGATAGCGCTGATAGCCTGGTTTATGCACCCTTACACAAAATACATAGTTCCTGTTAATTTAACTATAAGTAAAACAAATTGACAGATTGTAAGCTTAAGTGTTTTTTTTGACTAATTTTGTGTTATAAAAATAGAAACAGATTAAAATATAAATATTATGGCATTAGAAATTACAGATGCAACGTTTGAAGAAACGGTATTAAAAAGTGATAAGCCAGTTTTGGTGGATTTTTGGGCAGCATGGTGTGGACCTTGTAGAATGGTTGGACCAATCATTGAGCAAATTAGTGAGGAATATGATGGTAAAGCAGTAGTTGGAAAGGTTGATGTTGATGCTAACCAAGAGTTTGCTGCAAAGTATGGTGTACGTAATATACCAACAGTTTTGGTTTTTCAAAATGGAGAGGTAGTTGGCAGACAAGTTGGGGTTGCACCAAAGAATGCTTATACAGATGCCATTGATGGTCTTTTGTAAAAGATAATATAACGAAAAAGAAAAAGTAAAAGGTTTGTCATTATGGCAAACCTTTTTTTATTTTAGACACATTCAAAATATAAAACAATGAGCAAATTAAAGATACAAGATGCTATTGATGAAAAATTAATAGCACAGCGTAAAGTGTTTCTATGGGGGCAGGTAGATGACAAATCGGCCAAGCACGTTATAGATAGGTTGTTATACCTTGATGCTTTAGAGACGCAAGATATTCATTTATATATTAATAGTCCTGGTGGTTATGTAACTTCAGGGTTTGCTATATATGATACCATAAAGGCTTTAAATAGTGATGTGTCAACCATATGTACGGGGCTTGCTGCGTCAATGGGGTCTATATTACTTTCGGTAGGTACAAAAGGTAAACGTTTTATTCAGCCACATGCGCGGGTTATGATTCACCAGCCTAGCGGTGGCGCCAGAGGGCAAGCCAGTGATATTGAAATTACTGCTCAAGAAATTTTAAAAACTAAAGAATTAAGTGCGAAAATTTTGGCCGATAATTGTGGGCAAGATTTTGAGAAAGTGATGAAAGACTTTAATAGAGATCATTGGATGGGAGCCGAAGAATCTGTGGCTTATGGTATAGTTGATAAAGTGATTTAATTGAATTTACAATCAGAATTAAATAAAGCTGAAGGGTTTAAAAATCTTGAATTACTTGCTAAACAAGTGGTTGAAGGTTTTGTGGCGGGTATGCATAAAAGTCCGTTTCATGGGTTTTCTGCTGAGTTTGCCGAACATAAAATTTATAATCAAGGTGAAAGCACGCGGCATATCGACTGGAAGTTGTTCGCGAAAACCGATAAGCTTTATACCAAGCGCTATGATGATGAAACCAATTTACGTTGTCATATCATTATAGATAATAGTAGCTCAATGCATTATCCAGAGTTAAAAGCCTTTTCAATAGATCACTTAAATAAAATTGCTTTTTCGGCTTTGGCGGCAGCTTCTATGATGCATATACTAAAGAAGCAACGGGATGCGGTAGGATTGAGTATTTATAGTGATAGCTATGATTATTATGCGCCCGAAAAAGGCAGTGAACGCCACCATCAGATGCTTATAAATCATTTGAGTGAAGCCGTGGTGTCAAAGCCTAAAATGCGGCGAACAGAAACCTATAAGTATCTTCATGAAATTGCCGAAAAAATCCATAGACGCTCTATGATTTTTTTGTTTACTGATATGTTTCAAACCGTTGAAGATGACATTAAACTTTTTGAAGCTTTAAGACATTTAAAGTATAATAAACACGAGGTCATTTTGTTTCATGTGTTTGATGGTGAAAAAGAAGTAAACTTTCAATTTGATAATCAACCCAAACGATTTATTGATGTTGAAACGGGTGAGTCTATTAATTTGTATGCTGATTCAATAAAAGACAGTTATAGCCATGCGGTTAACACCTATTTTGAAGCGATAAAATTAAAATGTGCACAGTATAAAATTACTTATGTCGAAGCAGATATTCATAAAAAATTTAATAATATACTGACAACGTATTTGTTAGAACGTCAAAAATTTGCTTAGAGTTTAAATGAAAATGTTTAAGGCGGTTGTAAAAAGAAACTTTTTAAAAAAATATGTAAAAAAGTTAAAAAAAGGTTTGACAAATTAAAAAAGCCGTGTATATTTGCAACCGCAATAAAGCAACGGTCTGGTAGTTCAGTTGGTTAGAATGTCGCCCTGTCACGGCGAAGGTCGCGGGTTCGAGTCCCGTCCAGACCGCCAAATTGCTAAAAGCTCTAAGAGATTAGGGCTTTTTTTGGCAATATAAAGAAGTTGTGTTGTTCCTAGAGAAATCTAGGATGTAGTTTGCCAAAGTGATTTGGTAACCAATGGAAAGCTTTCCTTTTTTCTTTATTGAAAATGGGGATGCTTTTTTGTTTTAAGTGAGATTATATTAAAAAAGCTCTATATACAAAATAGCAAATGCTATAAATAAAACCATCCATCCAAAGGACTTTTTGAGGTTTGAGCCTTTAATGTAGGAAGAAAGGTAATGGCCAAAGAATATACCTGAGATTGATATAGTCGTAAAAATCAAAAGAAATCCCCAGTTTATTTCAGTATTTCCAAGGTCGCCCAAAAAACCAACCAACGATTTTATGGCAATAATAAACAATGTTGTAGCAACGGCCTTCTTCATTTCAATTTTCAACAATAGAACCAGAGCAGGAATAATGATAAAACCACCTCCAATACCAATAACACCAGTTAACAAACCAATTATAATCCCTATAATAACAATCAAGAGGTAGTTATGGTGAATTGGATTATAATTTGATTCAATTATTTTTTTCTTTTTAATCATAGAAGTGGCAGAAAATATCATAATTACTGCGAAAAATACCATAATGGCTATATCCTTTGTAATTACAAAGTCATTCACGGTGATTATCTCCATCGGAATTAGAGGCATTAAATACTTACGAACAACATAAACAGCCAAAAATGCTGGAATAGCAAAAACAACAGCTAGTTTATATTCTATCAATCCTTTCTTCCAATTATTTAGAGTTCCTATTGAAGAGGACGTCCCAACTACAAATAATGAGTATGCCGTGGTGGTTATTGGATTGATGTGGAACAAATAGGTTAAAATTGGAATGGCGATTATAGAACCTCCACCTCCCATTAAACCTAATGTCACACCAACAATCAGTGCTCCAATATATCCAAAAATTTCTATTAATTCCATTTTAAAATTCTTTGTTTAATAGTATTATATGCATTTTGCATGCCATGTATTGTAAGTTTCATAATATCAGTTACTTACAGTATTCGATTAAAAAAAAAGGTCATGATATTTAGTGAATTGACGATATTTCGTCATTGTTTTTATGATTTCTCGTGAATTTCCAAAAAGGTCGGCAAAGTATTATTTTAGATGAAGGATGCAAAAACACTGATTTTCGGGAAAGCATAGCAGACCCAATCAGAATACCAAATTGCTAAAAACTCTAAGAAATTAGGCTTTTTTTGGAATAGTAAGAAGTTGTGTTGTTTCTGGAGAAAGCCAGGGTGTAGTGTGCCAAAGTGATTTGGTATCAATGGAGAGCTTCCCTTTTCTTTACAGAAAATGGATGCTTTTTCTTATGTATACAAGCGAAAGGTAATGGGTTTACAGTTAATCATATCGTTAATTTTTGTGGTTAGCTTTTAGGTTGAAGAGTGAGAAACTAATGCTTCAAACCTTAGTAAAATGTGATGTTATATAAACCAAAATGAAAATATAATCGTACATATTGTGATTACCCTAAATCAAAATATTATGAAACATTTACTTTTGTTAATTCTACTTTTTAGTGTTTATACGGCTTCGGCACAAATTTCGTTTAGAACGGGAAGTGTAACTCTTGATGCCGATTTGAATATAGTAAACACCCAAGGGCGTTCAAACTTAAACGCTTTTTATAGCGATATGAGATTGTTTTACAATATCTCAGAAAACAAACTTAATTACATGGGAGCAACGTTGAACATGGTGCCGGGTGAAATCTTTTTGTCTCTAGAGATTTCTAGGGTGGCAAGAGTCTCAATAGATAGGGTTTTAACAGTTTATAAAGGACATAAATCTCAAGGGTGGGGAGCTATTGCCAAACAGTTGGGCATAAAACCAGGTTCAGCTGAGTTTCATGAATTGAAAAAAGGCACTGGAAAAAAAACAAATAGAGGACAGGGAAGAAAACAAAAAAAAGATAAGCACAAAGGCAAGCATTAAGAGATATAATGTGCTTTTTATAATAGAGAATCTGTTCTTTTATTAGAAACATAAATTTTATTAATTTAGTGAATACTAATCAAATACAAATTTTATGTTTGATTCCTATCAACATTTTTTGCAAACACCTGGCTATAACAAAATAATTGGAGAAGATTATTTAATTGTAGAGTTTAAGTGTCCTATAAAGGAAGAATTGTTTACAGCTTGGTCTGAATGCCACAGTGTGGTTTATGTATTGAGTGGCCAAAAAAAATGGATAACTCCTGCAAACGACTATCTGGTAAAAGAAAATCAATCCATTTTTGTTAGAAAAGGAGCGTTTAAAAATCAGCAATATTTTGAGGAAGGTTTTTGCGTGCTCATGTTTTTTATGAAAGATGATTTTATTAGAAGATGTGTAAAAGAAGATATTAGTAGCGAAATAAAAACGTTAAAACAAATAAGCCATCCAAATTTTATTTATAGAATTCATGTTTCTGAAAGCTTAGAAACCTTATACCATTCCTTTTTTTCTTATTTGAAAGAAGGTAAGCAAATTTCACAAAAAATAATTGAATTAAAATTCAGGGAAATGTTGCTTAATATTTGTTCAAGTCAAAGTAATAGTGATATTAAGAACGTTTTTTATACCATTGCCCAAAATGTTGATGGAACCATAGAACGCGTTATGGAAGAACAATTTATCTATAATCTAAAAGTAGATGAATTTGCTAGGTTGTGTGGAAAAAGTATGTCTTCGTTTAAAAGAGAATTTCAAAAAATATACAATACAACACCAGGAAAATGGCTTTTAGCAAAACGACTAAATTTGGCAAGCAACTTAATGTTGAGTACAGACTTTACTATTCAACAGATATGTTATGATTGCGGTTTTGAAAGCGATTCTCATTTTATACGAAGTTTTAAAAATGAGTTTGGGGTAACACCTAAGCAATGGAAAAATTCAAAAAAAGCACGTCTTAATGATGCCGTTTAACCATTAAAATTTTGTTTCATTAAATAATACCCTTTTAGTTTTTCGCTGTTTTTTCTGTTCCTGAAAGTTGTTCCAATCAGACCTTTTTAGCCTGATAAAAATGGTGTGAATCAATAGCGTTGTGCCACTAAAAAAAGCTCCAGAAAACAAATAGGTAAAGAAAGTACTTAATAGAGGATGGCATCCCTCACAAGTAACTTTAACAGGAGTTTCTGTAAGTAATGACACCAATATGCCAACCCAAAAAGGTAAACATTGCATACAACTGGTTAAATGTTTCCAGAAATTCGGACTATGTTTTTCGGCCAAATCTCGTAAAGGTTCAAATAGCTTGCCTATTGTGATAATGGCTGATATGCCATAAACGGTGAATATGATTATTAATATATCCATGTGATTTATTTTAAGATTACTAGAAAATCTAATTAAAAATGCAAGTCTTCCTTTTTGGAATTCACTTTATTCTTTTAGAAAACTTGCATTTTGATTTTATTAAGTAGTGATATTAGGATGGCTTAAATATTGCATTTAAGTATTTTTTAGCTTTAGCCAAGCCGCATGACCGCCTTCTAAGTTATGTACATTATTAACGCCTTTTTCTTGAGCTTTTAAAGCCGCCATATAAGACATAACACCTCCTGTGCAGCAAAATAAAAAGGGGCCATCATTCTCAAAAAGCGGATTGTAATCTTGGTGTTCTTTGTTGATCACGTTTTCAATAGTCTCGAAAGGAATATTAATAGCACCTGGAATACCACCTTGGGTGTCAATACCTTTGGCGTTTCTTACATCTATAATGTTAAATCGACCTTCGGCTATAATCGCATCTAAATCTTTAGCACTTACTTGGGGAATGGCTTCGTTGAATGTTTTTACGTTGGAATGATTCATGATTTTTAGTTTTAAATTGAAATCACTTCGGCACCTTCTAATATTAATTGGTGTAAGGCGCCTGAGCCTATAAGTTCAATGCCATCAATAAGATTATCAACAGAATACCCTCTTACTTCGGCACATGGAGGACATACCATAATTCTACATTTGTTATGAACTACGGCGTCAATCATTTCTTTCATTGTAGGATCTTTAGGGTTGAGGTGTACATTGTCGGCTGCTCCTTTTCTAACCCAGTCAACTCCTGCACTAACAAGAAAAATGCTTACGTCTAATCCAGATTTGATGCCTCCATTTGCAATGCTCCATGCTACAGATGCTCTTTCGTCATCTAACCCGTAGCTTATTAATACGACTAATTTTTGTTTTGTACTCATGATTGTTTTATTTAATTGATTAATAATTGTTTATGGTACAAATGTATAGGCGATTTGTGAGTGTGAGTTGATTCAAAAGTTCAAAAAATAACCTGACTAGTCCATATTAAAAAAATGACCTTTAAACAGGATAAAATATGAGGCGTAGTATATAGAAGATATGAAAAGGAGCTCATAGTAGATGAAGGTTAAAATGATTTCCAAGCCTATACCATGCTAATAGTAAAGATTATTGGTTTTAAATTTACAACTGATGTGGTTGTTGAACTTGCTTATTCAAGCGGGCGGATGATAGTAGGAAACCATATTCATGTAAAAGAGACTGTCTAAAAAAATTGATGTCATGTAAATATAATGAAGGCATCTTTAGCATTCTGGTTGGTTACTATAAGATTACTTCATCCCTAAACTATGGGATTTAAATGACATCAATTTTTTCAGACAGCCTCTTAGAATTAAAAGAGATTAAAACTAAAACGATGAACTATGAAAACCTTTTTAATTCATTTTAATGCGTTTTTTGTTCATTAATCACAAGCTTCCCAATTATGAATGGTGTTGTTACTGCCAAGATTTCTAACCATGTCGCAAACAGTTAATCTGGCTGGAAACTTCATCTCATGTACATAATTATTAGAAGATCCAGGGTTCATAAATACGGCTCCAGGGCCATTGCTGTTTTCAGTCCATCCTGGTAAACCATTGTCCCTGTAATCGTTTTGAATAATGTTGCAATGGGTTGAGTTATTTATAACTATAGCTGCATTTCCAGGTTGACAATCAACAAAGCTAGTGTTGGTAATCGTCGCATTTTGAGAAGCAACTATTAAGATTTGCCACCACCAGTTGGAATTTTTTATCATACAATCGGTAATGGTTGGCGCCGAGGCCATTTCCCAAAAGACCATACCACGGGCGAGACCCCTTCCTTGAGGATTGGTGGCATCATGACAATTTATCTCAACATTGGATATCATGATATCTGAGTCATTTGCTCTTCCTCCAGCTACACCTGTGCCTACTTTTTTAGCAGAGATCTGATCTATTAGTACTTTAGAGGCATCCCCAAAATCCATAAAGCTGATGGCATTCCAAGCTAAGTTTTCAAAATCAATATTTTTAATGGTAAGGGAGCTGCCTTGAGTTCTTGGTGGTGGTCCTGGTTGTCCTGGATTAAAATCACCCCAGGGCATTACATGGATGCCCCAGTTGAGATTGTAGCCAATTAAATTGCCACTAGCTTGAGATGCTTTTCCTTCTATCCTAATGTTATTAATATGAGCATTAAAGGAGCCTCCAATAAGTTCAAGAGCAACTCCTATAAAGGAAGGCCCGGAACCAGTCCCTCTTGGTGCATCATCTTTAATCAAAATTGCCAGATTTTTAATGGTTACATCTCCTGTTGGTTTGTCAAACTGAAATACATTTGGAACAAATCCACCCCAACCAGTCGAATGAACACCTGTAAAGCCTTCTGTATCCGATTTTCTACCAACATGGATCAAGGTTTTGTTTTTGCCTTCTCCTAAAAAGGCTCCGTTAAAGCCTTCAGTCCTAACACTTCTGCTTAGGTAATAATGATCTTTTGTGTTCATAAGGCCGTCCGATAAATACACGGTGCTTCCAGAAGCTTTAGCCAATTCTAGAGCAGCCTCAATGTTATTGGCATCTTCAACGCCTGACATGTCATTACTCGGCGCTACAATAATAGCATCAGACAAAGCATTGTAAGACAGATCTGCGTTACTAAGGTTTTGTTCATGTTCAAACATAATGTCTTCTTTATTACAAGAAATCAATACTAAAATTGATATTGTCAGTATGTAAATATTTTTTTTCATGGTTCAAATAGTTTTGATTAGTAAAAGTGAATAATACAATTGTAGATGTAGCTGTTTTTATAACCTGTAAGATTATAGACTTGTGCTTAAAGTCTTCCCAGTGATAAGTAATGCGCTCAAATTAATAGTTTTAGCCGTGTTTAAGTAGAAGGAGGCTTTTTTTTAAGGTCTGAAATGTTATTTAAATTAGTACGATTAGCGCTTCAAAACCTATTAAATATGTTGTATTTGCTTGTGGTTTTTTAACTTATTGTTACAATTATTTGTTGAAAATAATGGTGCCTTCCCAGGTGTGGTCAGTGCCTGTATCATCGTTTCTTACCAGACCATGCCATGTAAATTCACCATAGGCATTTTCAAATCTTCCAGTCCCTCCTGTAATAACCCATTTATCAAAGAACTCAAAAATATAATGCTCATGTTGGATTGGGATAAGTTTCCCATCAGATGTTGCCGATATATATAAAAGATCTCCATTAGCAGATTGCAATGGAATTGGTTCATTGTCTCCGCTGTATTCACCAAATCCACCTTCAAAATCAGGCATGCCATTTTGGTTTAAAACAACATGGAAACAAAATTTTAAGTCAATAGTAAATTCACCAACATGCGTGGCACTACCGTCACCTACTTGATGCTCCAATCCCCAAAAATCAGTTGGAGAAGTAGCAGAGCATATTACAGTAAGTGCATCTTCTGCCTGAGCTGTATGCAATTTGGATTTAAAAGGTACTTCCACGTGTTTGGAGGTTTTGGAATTCATTTCAGTTAAGTGGTCTTCAGTTATAAGGTCTTGGTTGTCTTGACAAGTCATTAAAGAATAGGTTAAACTGCCCAGTACAAATAATAATTTTAAAGTTTTCATAAGATGTTAGTTTAATTAAACAATGGCTTTATGGCTAAGGTTACTAGCCTTCTTAAAGTTAGTTTTTATTGAAATTAATGTCATTTGTGGTGTTGCAATGCTTAAAACATATGTTGCGAATCCTGTAAAATATGTTGATTGTGTTTGTATTGTATTGAATATATTGCTGTTAAGCGTTAATTTTTGTTGTGGGTTTATTTTTTGCGTATCTTAAAAGGACGTAAATTTTGGTGTGTTTTAGGTTATGAATTCTCAATCATCTTTAGGGCAATCCTTTGTTGAAAGGCTGAATAATATTTTAGAAGAAAATTATCATGACGAAAACTTTGGGGTGAACGATCTGGCTTCTAATATAGGGGTGAGCCGGTCTCAGCTTCATCGAAAATTAAAACGGTTAAATGGTGTTTCAACAAGTCAATATATTAAAATCTTTCGATTGCAAAAGGGTTATGAACTCTTAAAAGATTATGAAAAAAATGTTTCAGAAGTAGCCTATGCTGTTGGCTTTAATAGTCCTTCATATTTCACCAAGTGCTTTCAGCAGCATTATAAATGTTCGCCAGGCGAATTGAAGCATAAAACAGAAAATATTCATACAAATGCTGAGATTAATTTAAATCGAAATACCAAAAAAGCATATTTTCAGTTAGGAACTTTAAAATTACGTTCAGTTCATTTAGGTGTATTATTTTTTATCGCCTTAGGTATAGGTGTGTTTTATTTTTATGCAGGCAATACAAAAACCCAAAAACCCAAATCTATTGCCATACTGCCTTTAAAGGTAAATTCAAATTTAATGGATTCAGATGTTTTGTCTGAAGGCATTCATGACGGACTTACAAAATCATTAGGACAAATAAACCAGTTCAATGTATTGTCAAGAGCCACCACAGTAAAGTATAAGAATAGTAGCAAAACAAAAGCGAAGATTATAAAAGAGCTTGGTGTAGATTTTATAGTTTCTGGTGAGGTATATTATTCAGATAATGATAGTATGCGTTTAAATATAACCATTAATAAGGTTGATGGTGTAAATGCAGGGTCTATAAATTATAACACCTCATTAGAGCATATCGTTTCTATTCAAAATTTGGTGGCTCAAAAAATTGCAAAGCTTACGGGCATGCCCTATGTGTCCGAAAATCAATTTCATAGTGCTAACCATAGAGTAGTCAATACCAGTGCCTATAAGAATTATATTCGTGGTATGTATTATCTCCATAAATCATCTCAAGAAGATTTTGATAAAGGGCTACAATTTTTATATAAAGCATTAGATGATGATCCTGCCGAACCCTTGGCATATGCAGGATTGGCTTATGGTTACGTAATTTTGGGGCACAGTGCTTCACAGAATAAAGATGTTTTTGAAAAAGCATTAATGGCTGCAAATAGGGCTATAGAATTAGATACGTCGTTATTAGAAGCCTATGCTGCCATTGCAAGTATTCATATTTATCATGATAGAAACTGGTATGAAGCCGAAAAATTGTTTGATTATTTATTGACTAAAAACCCCAGTATGGCTAATGTGCATTATGATTATTCATGGTATTGTTTGCTAGTAGGCGATCGGGCAAAGGCTTTACAACATCATGAGTTGGCTGAAAAATTAGACCCATTAAACGCTAAGTATATAGCATGGTCAGGCTGGATGTTAGCTTATTATGGAGATTATAAAGGAGCCATGGAAAAAGTAGAAAGAGCATTAGAAATTGCACCCAATAATGCTATTGCTTATTTAGCTAAGGGTTTTATTTATAGACAACAAAATGATTTTTTGAATGCTAAAGAAGCCTATGGAAAGCTTTATGAAAACAGCCCAGGAATGGTAGCTTCTTTAGGAGGGATTTATGCAGAAATGGGCGATTTTGAAAAAGCCAATGAAATTATTGAACAAGTAAATAACTGGCCAAATTCACCATGGAAAAATTGGTCGTTAGCTGTGTTATATGCGCAATCTAATCAAGCTGAAATGGCTGTTAAGATGTTAGAAAAGGAACCAAAGCATGCCTTTGTAGCATGGGCTGCTGTAGTGCCTGCTTTTGATAAAATAAAAGATCATAAAGATTTTAAAACATTTGCGTCTAACCTCAAAATACCCGTTAGAAACAATCAAAACTTGTTGGTTCAAAAATAGGAAGCTGTTTATGAATTAAGGCTTCCTGAAATTCGAACTCCAATTTCCAGAATGGCGTTCACCAATAGATCAAAATCCTCATAACGTGTTCTATGGTTTGCAATAGCTACCCTCAGGCAATAGGTGCTTTGCAGACTGGTATACCCTATCATAGCCAATCCTTGTTCCTCTATTTGCAGTTTAATTTCCCTGTTTATGGCGTTCAGTTTTTCTTCAGATAAATAATTTACATGATATCTGAAACAAACAATATCAAGCCCAATAGGAGCAAGGAGTTCAAGTTGATTATGGTCTTTAATAAGACGGCCTAAATAATGTGCTTGATTGATGTTTTTGGTAATCATTCGGCCAAACTTTTTTGCACCATGTTCCTTTAGTGACATCCAAATTTTCAGAGCATTGAATCGTCTGGAGAGTTGTAAACCGTATTCGCTAAACCAATCTGAACCAGATCCGAGACCTCTGTCATGTTTTTCTAAATACTCAGGAATAACGGAAAAGGTGTTTTTGTGAGCCTCATGATTTTTTATTAACACACAACCTGCTTCAAAAGGCATGTGTAACCATTTGTGTAAATCTAAAGCTATAGAATCAGCCAGTTCAATGCCTGCTAATTGGGGTTTTGCTATGTCTGATAACACAGCAACAGCACCTATGGCTCCATCTACGTGAAACCATAGGGATTCTCTTTTGCAAATGTTAGAAAGCGCTTTTAAGTCATCAATAGCGCCCGTATTTATGGTGCCTGATGTACCAATAATGGCAAAAGGTACCAATCCTTTGTTTTTGTCTTTTGTAATCTGATCTTCCAACGTTGCTAAGTTTATGGTGTAGTCAGCGTTAACAGGAATTTTATGTAGACTTTCAGCTCCCAATCCTAATATTTCAAGTGCTTTTTGATTGCAACTATGAATTTCACTGGACCCATATATAACAAACTTATTTGCAGTTTCTTTTGTGATGCCTTTTTGCCGAACATCGTACCCTAGTTTTATATTTCGGGCAACGGTTAATGCTGTGAAATTGGCCATAGATCCGCCACTAACTAAAAGGCCACTCGAACTAGGGGGAAAGCGCATCATTTCTTTAATCCAATTAATTACCTGTTCTTCAACTTTATGACCTGCATGATTTCCTCCCCCTAAATTAGGATTCATCACCGAGGCCCAAAAGTCGCCTAAAAACCCAGAAACCGTGCCGCTACCCATATACCACGCCCAAAATCTGGGGTGAATATTTCCCATAGGAAAAGGTAGAATAGTGTTTTTAAACTGATGATAAACCTGTTCTAAGTTTGTTGACTCTTGTGGTAAAGGTGTTTCTAACTGCTTTATTTTCTCTAAAGGCATTTGTTCCCAAACGTGTCGTTGTCTTAAATTAGAAGTATAATCTATGGCATCATCAATCATTTGATGCATGAGTTTTCTTGTGGTTTCCCAATTTGTGGGATCTAAGGTTTCTTGTGATACGTCTTGTTGTTCTGCACCCATTTGATAAATTGTATTTAAAGAAATTTATTTAATTAAATCATGTTAATCAACAAACACACACGCTATGTGGTTTATTACTAGATGTTTTAAAGTTAGTATATTTATCAAGTAATTCAGATAAAATAAGCTAAGGAGTTTGTGTTTTCTTGTAGTTATGTAACATTTGTTACACAGCTTCATTTATATAAATTGTAATATGCAATCCTTAATTCTAACTTCGGATTAGGGAATTAATAGCTAAGTAAGCGCTTGCATTTATGTAGGCGCTTTTTTATATTATTTAATTGAACAGAAGAAGGATGAAATGAAATACGGTAAATAGCCTTAGTTACTAGAAAGGCTTAAAACATGGGTAAGTATTTGATGTACGTGATTATTCATTTTAAGTCCGCTCTTTTTGCGTTTGCTGTTAACCAGAATATCGATGGTAATACGTTTAGAATGCGTTTGACGTACTGAAATTTTAAACCAACCATTAGGAAAGAATACAGTAAATTGAGAGTGATTATCTTGAAGAAAAAGATCAAACTCACCACTTAGCCAGTTGATAAGTTTATAATACAAATCTGTATGAGAAATTTTAACGATCTCATGCCATACATAATAGTTTGTCTCTTGGTGGCTTGATTTTAACTGTTTTATCTCATTAGGCATGACCGATACTGTGCACATGATTATGATTTCAATTTAAAGATATTTAGGGTACTGTTTTTGTTTAGAATAAGCATATGAGTCTGACCTTTAATAGTGATTTTTTTAATGGCTTTAGCTTCAAAATCATTGAAAAAACTTAGGTCTTTTAGGCAGGTGAATTTACCCGAAGAATTACCTAAAAGGATATAGCCTTTTGAGGCGTCATAGCGTATGGTTTCCACTTCGGCATCATACACATTGCCCACGCCCAAAACATCGATAAAACCATCATGATTTATGTCGTGGAGCGCAAAACTTAATGTTGGACTAAATTGGGTTTCTATTGGCAGATTTTCCACACTAAAAGAAACGCCTTTATTGTTTTTAAGTATTAAAGAGCTAAACGTGGTTGCTTGGTAATGCAAGGCATGGGCAAGCTTATCTGCGCCATAAATGTCTGGAAGTGTAGAATTAGAAAAGGCTTTGTATGTTTTAAGCTTATCATTTATAAAAGGTGTTTGTTGTGATGAGCACTCTTTACCGCGTACGGGTAGTAAATCACCCGTTTTAGAGACTTTACTTAAAACCACATCAAAGGAGTTGTTATCATCAAGATAATCGGCATAGATGTGAAGCGGTTTTGTTTCAGAAGGATGAAATTTGTTATTATTGCCCCAATTACCAACTAAATATTCAGGAAACCCATCGTTATTTGCATCTATTTCTTTTATGGTTTGATACCACCCTGAAACATCTGAGTTTAACAGTGTTTTGTTCGCTTCAAACACATTGTTTTTATTTTCAAAAAAGACAATACCCATCCATTCGCCAACGGCAATAATATCAAGATCACCATCTTGGTCATAATCTGAAAAAATAGCATCATTAACCATAGCTAGTTCGGCAATTGGAAATATATTTGTACCAACAGCTGTTAATGTGCCATTTTCATTGCTTAATAATTTTGAAGGGTATGCTTGTGGATATTTACCATGTATAACACCGCCTGCAATAAATGCGTCTTGGTCACCATCGTTGTCCCAATCTGCAAAAACCACTTTTTTACTATTCATAAGATTTGGTGAAACATCCTGTTTTGAAAAGAGTCCTTTTCCATTATTCAGATATATGCGGTCTTGTAGCAGTGGACTTTCTTCTTCTATTTCATAACCACCAGACGCTACATATAAGTCTAAATCGCCATCAGCATCTATATCCACAAATTGAGCATCGGTATCTTCAAATACTTTATCGGTATTAAATATAGACACGCTGCTGCTAAAAAAAGTGCCATCAGAATTTTGAATATAAAGTGCTGCGGCGGCGTTTTGGGCGTTGCCAATAAAAAGGTCATCTAAGGTGTCGCCATTCACATCGCCAACAGCAATGGGGGTGCCTTTTTCAGATTGTTTTTGAGGAAGCAATAACTGATGTTGAAAATCATCATATTGGTTTTCTTTTTGCCTGTAGTTAATACCTAAAGATTCTGAATTGATAGGTGCAAACCATTCTGGTGGGTTTTGATTTGAATCAGAATGCGATTTACTTGCATCACCTTGCTTTACCACAAAAGTTTGATTTATTTCTATATGCTCAAGCCGTTGCTTTAATTGGTTAGGCCATTGTATAATAACACTATCAATGCCTGTGTTTTTGCCTAAGCCGAAGTGCAATTTATTGGTAACCGAAGATTGATAGCCTCTGCTTGGGAAGAGTGTTTTTGATTGCTGTAAGTCTTGAGAAAATACCGAAACCGTACAGCCTAATCCATTTGTGTTTTTGTCAGAGCCTTCAAATTTAAAACTAATATAATTGGAGTTTGCGTTATTTCTGTAAATAGAAACTGCGTCACTTTGGTTATTTAAAACTAAATCTAAATCTCCGTCATTATCTAAATCGGTGTAAATAGCTCCGCAAGAATTTACTTTCTGGTCAATCCCCCAGTCTGTTGTTTTGTTTTCAAAAGTTAGGTTCTGATTATTTCGATACATGTAGTTGCTCAGTTTTTCTGAAGGCATCATGCTAATAGCTTCTTCAAGTGAAACTTTTTTACGATTCCTGATATTCTCTCGCATTTGATTTCTGAAATCTTGATTAGAAAGATCATTTTCAATACCATTACTTACAAATAAATCATTATAACCATCATTATCAAAATCAGCTATAAGAGGCGCCCAACTCCAGTCTGTTTTAGCAATACCCGCTAACTGACCTATTTCACTATACGTGCCATTTCCGTTATTGAGCTGAAGCATATTAGACATATATTGATGATGATATCCACTATTTACAATCAAATTGAAATTTTCTGTACTCATGGTGGCCATATTTTGCTTACCTCGTATATGGTCTTCGGCCATCATATCTAAAACAATTAAATCTGGTTTTAAATCATTATTAATATCGGCGTAATCAGACCCCATACTATTTGCGGCTATATGTTTAAAGCGTTTTAAAATCTCATCCTTAAAGGTGCCATCACCTTGATTGATATAAAGAAAATCGGGTTCTAAAAAATCATTGGCTACATAAATGTCTGGCAGGTTATCATTATTAAAATCTCCAATACTAGCGCTTAATCCCCAAGCTTTATTTTCTACGCCTGCTGTTTTGGTAACATTGGTGAATGTAGTACCGTCATTTCTAAAAAGTTGATCAGAATGATAGGGTTCTTTATGCGCTTGAATTTTTGCATTAATAACCGTATTGTTTTGAAAGTCTGCACGGTGATTAACCAAATACATATCTAAATCTGAATCTTTGTCGTAATCAAAGAAATAGGCTTGTACAGAAAAGCCAAAATGATCTAATCCGTATTTGGCAGCTTCTTCTTTAAAGGTGTTATCTTTTTGATTGATAAAGAGTTTATTTTTTCTAAGCTCATGGCTTTGTAGTGCACCAGATTTACATACATAAATATCCAACCAACCGTCATTGTTGATATCAATCATGGTGACTCCTGTTGTCCAACCTGCTTTATCTTCAATTTGAGCTTTTGCGCTAATGTCTTCAAAGGTAAAATCTCCTTGGTTGAGGTATAGTTTATTTGAATTTTGGTTTGAAGTAAAAAACAAATCTTCAAGACCGTCATTATTTATATCGCCCACAGCTACACCCGCACCGTTATAGATGTAAGCGTAGTTGATGAAATTAAAATAGAGGGTTTCTTTTACTGTATTTTTAAAATGAATACCACTGTGGTTGTTGTCTACTAACGTAAATTGCTTGGTGTTTGTAGTAGTTGGCTTGTTTTCGGTGGAACAGCTATGAAGTACTAAGGTAAGAATAGCATAAAGACCTATAATTAATAGAATACGTAATGTTGCTTTTTGTCTTAATACCATAACGAAGTGGTTTGATTGCATTAAGATAATTCAGTTTGCTGACTAATAATACTTTCCATAGGACTTTTTACAAATTTTCCGGCCTTTATACCGCGTTCCTGAAGTGCTTGTTTGATATAATCTTGTGCGTAATAAGCAATAGAACCCACAAAATGAATAGGTACTTCTTTTAGGGTTTCCCGGTACTTTAGAACATGGTTTTCAATAAATGCATTTATACCATTAAATAGCATACGCTGAATGAATGGATGCGATTCACATTTAAACAAAAAAGGAGCAAAAGCAGCTAGATACTTATTAGGTGTTTTTGATTTATACAACCCTTTTATAATTGCTTTTTCTTTTACGTTAAAAGTACTTTCAAAAATAGACCTTAAATCACTGGGCATGCGTTCGTAGAAATACGATTGTAATAACAGTTTGCCAAAATAGTTTCCACTGCCCTCATCCATCAAAATGTAACCAAATGAAGGCGTTTTTAAGTGTATATGTTTTCCATCAAAATAGCAGCAATTAGAACCTGTACCTAAAATACAAACTACAGCAGGTGTTTTTGTGGTAGCCATAATAGCGGCCATAGTATCTTCATTAGTAATAACCTCTGCGTTTTCAAAATAGAGTTTAAGAATACTATTTACTTTTTTCTGACTCCTTTTTGAACCACAACCTGCTCCAAAAAATTTAATTTGGGTAATGTCATTTTTATAGGTTTTAAGGTCTTGGTTGTCTGCGATAATTTTGATGAATTGTTTCTTATTGAGGATAGCAGGATTGAGTCCTTTGGTTTTTATTCTTAATGGTTCTGAGGAAGCATTTTCATAGAGTATCCAATCGCATTTGGTAGACCCGCTGTCTGCTATAAGTATCATGTTTAGTTAGTTTTTAGGTTTGTTTTACAATAGGAAACAAGTTTGTTTAAAGCGTCTATAATAACAACTTCTGTGTCCATAAACTCCTGACTTAAAATGTCAATATTCGATTGAATTTGATCGATAGTGGTTTCTGAAATATCTTCATTTTGTAGTACTTCTGATAAACCTTTTGAAGCGTTTGACAAACTTTTTGATAAGGTGTTTAATGCGCTTATCTTAGGATTCATTCTAAGCTTTGAAAATTGGGCATCATTTGCAGCCCATTTATAGAGACAATTTAGTACAGCAGTTTGATTGTTGTTATTGGGTGTTTTTATAAAGGCAGTAACATGTTGATTAAAAATAAGAGCATCTGGCGCATCAACAATACAGGCATCTGCAAATAAATTAAAAGGAGAATAGGTTTTGTACTCAACCCCATCTTTATTTCTGGCATAAACTTTTAAGGGTTCACAAATGTTTGTAAGTGTTTCAAGCGATGAAATATCTTGATTATTTGTCATACCTCTTAAAATGACCGCTTTGTTTTTTATGTGGGTAAGTTCTAATTCTTCTAGCCGAAAAGAAACGGTTTTAAGGCGTTTTCTCATGTTTTCAACGTCATTTACGTCTTTGCTTGACCAAAAACGTTCTGCTATAGCTGCTGTTCTTGGCCATATTCTAGAATCGATAGTTTGTGAGGTTACTAATTCGCTCCACATGGTGGCTTCACCTCCCAAAATTCTGGAGCGTTCTTCAGGGGTTAATTCAATATTTTTAATAGGATCATTTGAGTAATGATGTTCCACAGAAAGCATTCTATCAATGTAATAACCGTTTGAGAGTACGGTTTGGTAGCCTTTTTTAGCCGCCGCTATTAAGGAGCCGCCATTAGGTAGACCTTCATTTTCGCCACGCCATGAATGAATCACAGCAGATGTTGGCATATCGGGTGTCATGATTTCATCCCATCCCATAAGTTTTTTGCCCAGTTTATTTAATATTTTTTCAAGTTTTATATTGAAGTAAGTTTGTAGATCGTGATTGGTTTTAAGCTTATGTTTCTTTTTAAATTTTTGAATCTCTTGATTTTCATTCCAGTGTTTACCTTCGTTTTCATCACCACCAATATGAAAGTATTTATCAGGAAAAAGTGGTGTTATTTCGGCAAATAGCGTTTCAAGAAATACATAAGTGGTGTCAAGGGTAGGATTTAAGGTAGGGTCAAACACTCCAGAAAAGCGTTCTATGGCATAGTGATAATCTGCTTTACTACCTAGCTCAGGGTAGGCTGTTAATATGGCTGACGCATGACCAGGAACATCAATTTCAGGAATCACTCTAATTCCTAAATGATCAGCATAGGTTACTACTTCTTTTATTTGTTCTTGTGTGTAAAATAAACCATCAGAAGCTAGTTCTTGTAGTTTTGGGTATGCTTTTGATTCTATTCTAAAACCTTGATCATCTGTAAGGTGCCAATGAAATACATTCATTTTCATTGAAGCCATAGCATCTAGGTTGCGTTTAATAACGTTTACCGGATGAAAATGACGCGATACATCAATCATTAAGCCGCGCCATACAAATCGGGGCGCATCAAAAATGCTGATTCCAGGAAAAAAGTATGTTGACGAGTTGTGGTCTGTGAGTTGTAATAAGGTTTGTAACCCTCTTAAAGCACCAAGATCTGTTTGAGCCTTAATCTCAATAAGGGAGTCGTTGGTATTTAAAGTGTAAGATTCATCGGCTTTTAAATTGAGTGTTACAACCTCATCATACGATATTTGAATGGTTCCTTTTTTGTTTTCTAACGGAAAGCCTTCGTTGAAAAAAACACCAGTACGAGCGCTTAGACGTCTAATAAAATTAACAGCGGCATTACGAACTCGCTCAGAATGCTCTGAGTGTATTGAGATCGTAACGTCGCTATTAATCAAAAACTTAGCAGGTTTTTCTTTGATTTCTTTTGGCCAGGGCATTAAATCATATTTGTTTGATAGTGGGTTTTGAGCCATTGTCATTTGACTTATTCCCAAAACAAGTAAAATATATAATATGATTTGATTCATCTGTTGGGTCTTTTTGTCTAATTAATTCTGATGTACTTTTCAGTAATCGTTCTGTTAATTCCAGCCGTTTCAATTTGCTCTACTCCCGATTGAACTAGAGTATCACCAATAAACTGAACCTTGAATATGAACTTCTGAGATTTCAGGTGATTATCGGTTGTATAATCAAGAGTTTCTGTATAGGTGTTGTCTTCTAAAACATAGGTGCCAGCCCCACTGTAAAAAAGATCATTGCCATGTTCACTCTGATTAAAAAAAGCAAAATGCGTTTGATTTATAATTTTTATAAAAGCCGTATGCGTTAAATCTTTTGTCTGTATGGAATCGTCTTCTAAAACATCTGCATAAACCATTTTCCAAGAACCAATCATGTGGGTTGATACTTGTTTTTGGTGGCAGCTATATAGTGCTATACTTAAAAAGAAATAACATAAGTACTTTCATAGTCGTTTTAAAAATAAATACCGTTTAAAGGCTTCAATAGCGGCATACTCTGCCAGTCCTAAATCATTGTATTTTTTTGCTGTTAATCTGTTTCTGTCTTCTGCACGTACCCAAAATTCTCGCGAATCTCCCCCTTGAAACATAACGCCATCTTTTTGAGACTGGTGGTAGAAAATAGCATGGCGTTTTCGCAGTACTTGATCTGGACTCATAGGAACAGCCATCTCAATTTGGTAAGACTCCCATTCATGCCAAGCACCTCTGTACAGCCATACCCAACAATCATTCATGTAGGTGTTAGGTTTTAAAACTTTTAGAGCTTCAAATAGTGTATCTAAGCAGACCTTATGCGTGCCATGCGGATCGGCTAAGTCTCCAGCGGCATAAATTTGATGAGGTTTAATAGTCTCTATTAAGTTGCACATGATTTCAATATCTGCTTGTGAGATGTTATTCTTTTTGATAGTACCCGTTTCGTAAAATGGGAGGTCCAAAAAATGTACATTCTCATCTTTCAACCCTAAGTATCTTGTAGCACCCAGCGATTCACTTCTTCTGATTAATCCTTTTAATTGACGTACCTCAACCGAGTCAATATCATTATCGGTTTTTATTTTAAGAAAATTTATAATGCTTTGGGTTTCTTCGCAATCGGGACAAAGAGCTTGTGTGATTTCAGCAAACTTCAAAGCTTCTTCATCTGAAACAGCTATGTTTCCAGAGGTTTGGTAAGCAATATGTACCTCATGGCCTTGCTCCACTAATCGGTCAAAAGTACCTCCCATTGAAATAACATCATCATCGGGATGCGGGCTAAAAATTATGACACGTTTTTTGGGAATACTAGCACGTTCGGGTCTGTTAGAATCATCAGCATTGGGTTTGCCTCCTGGCCACCCCGTAATGGTATGCTGAAGCTTGTTAAACATTTTAATGTTTAAATCATAGGCTGTGCCTTCCTCAGTTAAAAGGCCAGACATGCCATTGTTATTATAGTCTTTGTCGGTAAGTTTTAAAATAGGCTTTTCGGTGCGTTCACTGAGCCATACAACGGCTTTAAGTTTTAATGATTCTTCCCAAACACAGTTTGTTACTAGCCAAGGGGTTTTTACTCTGGTAAGTTCAGCAGCTGCTGCTTCATCGATGACAAACGTGGTATTATCATGATTCTGTAAATAGGTAGCCGGAACTTCAGAAGTAATTTCACCTTCAATTGTTTTTTTAAGAATTTCAGCTTTATTACCTCCCCAGCCTAAAAGAATGATACGTTTTGCACCCATCACGGTACCAATTCCCATAGTTATGGCCTTTCTAGGAACGTTTTCAATACCCAAAAAAGCTGGTGCGGCATCCACACGGGTAATATGATCTAGAGTGATACTTCTGGTGCCTGAATTGTAATGAGAACCAGGTTCATTAAATCCAATATGTCCTGTTCGTCCTATCCCTAGTAATTGAAAATCAAGACCGCCGTAAGATTTGATTTTCATTTCGTAATCAATACAATATTGGTATAAGTCTTCTGAGCTTACTGTGCCGTTAGGGATGTTTACATTTTCAGGAAGAATATCAATATGATTAAATAGATGTTCATGCATGAAATAGAAGTAACTTTGAATATTGCCTTTGTCCATGGGGTAATATTCATCTAAGTTGAAAGTAACTACGTTGGCAAAACTCAGACCTTCTTCTTTATGCATTCTTACTAATTCTTCATACACTTTTATGGGAGAAGAACCTGTGGCTAAACCTAAAACGCAAGGTTGATTTTGTTGTTCTTTTTCACGAATTAAAGTGGCTATTTCTTGAGCAACAAGAATGGACGCTTCTTTTGATTCTTTGAAAATAACATTATGTATTTTTTCAAAGCGAGTCTCTTCAAACATACCAGCTTTTGTATATGCTATATTTTTATTGTCGGTAATTTTCACGGCTACAGTTTTTTCTTTTTTATCTCTTGTTTTAGTTTAAGCAAGCGAAAAACCGAAGTCTTCCGCTTGCACAACCACAAACTAAACTCTATTTACAATTCAACTTAAACTAAAAGTTTGATGCTCCAGTGTCCCACCAAAGACGTGTGCCTCCAGTATCTGGACCATTTAAGAAACCAATGGCTTCTTCAACATTTTCTCCGTTGGTGTTTTTTTCGTTTTGAACAAAATTGATTCTTCTAATTTGAGTATTAGTATCAATAGTTCCTCCACTATTATTCACAACCACAGGAAAGATTCTTGGGTAGCCTGTACGTCTAAATTCAGACCAAGCTTCTTGTCCGTCAGGGAACATAGCAATCCATTTCTGTGTAATGATTTGTTCTAGTTGCTCTTCAAGTGTGCCAGCATCGTTATAAGCAATTTTTACATCACTGGCGTACGCAATATCATTTGTTGCATTTAAGGCATCAACAAAATCGGCAGGTGTACTGGTGTTATCGGCTAAATAATCAGCAATACCTGAAACACCGTGTTGTGCGAAGGATGCCGTAACTCCAGCTTCATAATTTGCTTTGGCGTCTCCAGCACCAGCCCAACCTCTTAGGGCAGCTTCAGCTTTCAAGAAATGCACTTCGGCAGCGGTCATCCAGGTCATAGTTTCACCATCAATAACACCGCCAATAGCCGCATGATCACCATATTGCCCTTTAGCGTCAATATCAATACCCATTCTAATACCTTTGTAATCACCAGCCAAACTTTCATCCTCAGATGGAGTGAAATACGTTTCAATTCTTCCGTCATTATATCCTGTTAAAATAGATTCCATTTCGGCGCCCATTCTAATATCTCCCCATGAACCACTAATAACCGTAAGTGGATGTGGAAATCCAGTGTTGATTACCATATTGTTTGATTCCATTAAACCAGCGTCACTAGCTAAAGCTAATTCGCCTTGTGTTTTAGCTAAAGCAGGATTTACCTTAGATACGCGGATGGCTAAGCGCAATCTGATACTGTTAGCAAATTGTCTCCAAGAAGCAATATCCCCTTCGAAGTCAGACATGTCAAAAGGGATAAATTGCACATCCCCTTCATAGGCTTTTAAGCCATCAATGGCTTCTGTTAAATCATTAAAGAACGCATTGTATGCCACTTCCTGAGAGTCGTATTCACCAGTTGTAGCAAAATCATCAAACTTAGTGTATCTAATAGGGCCGTAGATGTCTGATACACGATGCATAGCAGTCACCTTTATAATGTTTGCTAAATACACAAACTTAATACCGTCAGGATCACCTCCTAATGCTACGGCATTTTTTACATTTAGAGCTTGTGGCATAATGCTTCCATAGGCGTCACTCCAAGGAAATCCATTCCAACCATCAACTAAGGCATAGGTCATGTTATTTACATTTCCAGCAAATGGTGTGGGAGGGGTCATATACCCTGAGTATACATCACCTATTAAGTTTTGTTGCAACTGGAAATTCCATGCTGGAGTTACATTAAACACATTTAAAAACATGGGGCCAAACTCATTGCCAACATTGTTATTCATTTGTGTTAAGCTCTCTTCGCTAATACCGTGAGGATCGGTGTTTATCTTTTCAAAATCACTAGTACAACTTGTAAAGTTGATTATAATTACAGAAGCTAGTAGGTATTTATATATATTCTTCATTTTTCTTAGAAATTTACGTTAATGTTTAATCCTATACTTCTTGTAGAAGGTTGGCCATAGATGTCAACACCTTGTAATCCTATACCTGTACTGGATGCAATGTTTGGATCAAAAGGAGCATCTTTATAGATGAAAAACAAGTTGTTTGCAATGAGTGATAACTTGATAGATTCAAAAAAGTCACTAAACTTTGGTAAGGTGTATCCTATTGATAATTCTCTTAAACTTACGTTAGTTGCATCATACACATATTCACCAAGTAAACCAGCTCTGCCAGCTGTTTTAGTATAGTAGTCTTGTGCTGTCATTGTAGTTGCATTACCATCGGTAGTCACTACATTGATTAGGCCACCATTGTTGTTTCTGGCGTCAGCTGTTGCTTGAGATACACCATAAAAATCATTTACCGCTTCGGTGACACTCACTACATTACCTCCAAATTTTCCATCAACTAAAAAATTGATTGTAAAGTTTTTGATATCAAATGAGTTATTCCAGCCTAAGGTGAAATCAGGTTGTGCGTGAGCTATGGTTTGAAATTCTGTAGCTTCAATAGTTAAGTTTCCGTTTCCGTCATCAGTCACTACAGGTAATCCATTCTCATTTCTTACCACAGAACGTCCTTTGATGCTACCGAAATCTTCACCTTCAACAAGTGAATAACCATAACCATTTACACCAGGAGCGGTTAAAATAGCTTCGCCATTTTCAAGTGATGGATGAACGGATACTACTTTGTTCGTGTTTTGAGCAAAGTTTAAGGCTGTATTCCATTTAAAGTTGTCATTAACAATAGGTTTTCCGTTAAGGACTAACTCAATACCTTTGTTTGAAATCTCACCGGCGTTTACAATATTTTGAACATATCCTTCAATGTTTGGTTGTGCATCAATATAGAATATTTGATTTTCAGTAGAAGAATCATAGTACGTGAAATCTATACCAAGTCTGTTTCCTAAGAAACGCCATTCTGTACCTATTTCAAAAGACTTTTGTCTTTCAGGTTTAAGTGTTTCGCCTTCTCTAGGTGCAAATGTAGCTTGATTTGCAGATCCTATGGTACCTCCTGAATTGGTTGTTCCAATAGTTCTTCTAGGTACTGTAGCATATACCGGAATATCTTTTCCTACTTCAGCATAAGACAATCTTACCTTAGCAAAAGATACTGATTCTGGCATTTTAAATGTCTCTGTTATTATGTTAGTTAAACCAACAGATGGGTAAAAGAACGATTTAGAGTCTGTATTAACCAGTGTTGAAGACCAGTCTGTTCTACCCGTAATATCTAAGAATAACATGCCTTTGTAACCAATGTTTGCGGCTCCAAAAACAGATTGTACTTCTCTGTTGCCTACTTGCTGCATGATGCCATTTGAAGATTCAAAATTTGCAATAGTAAACTCATTAGGGAATTTTAAGCCTTCAGGCCCTGAGTCTAATGATATTTGATCTCCAATTTTATATTTGGTAAGACTTGTTCCTAAGGTTAAACCAAAATCGAAATCTTCTGAAATAGCACGGTTATAAGTAGCAATTAAGTCTAAATATTGTTGTGTGTTTTCAGTTTTTTCAAGTTGGTATCTTCCTGTGTTAGGAACAAAAGTAGGATCACTACCAGCATATAATCTTTTGTCATAAGTAAAGAAAGATTTGTCATAACTACCTCTTGATTGTAAGGCGAACGCATCTGTAATTTGATATTTTACACTAACACTTGCCAATGCACGTTGCACAATATCTTTACTTGGATTTCTGTAAATTAACCAGTAAGGGTTTTGCTGAATATTTTCATCAAATGACGTAGCATATTGATCCATCATATTGGTTGCTGTATTGAAATATTCAAAGTTTTTGTAATTGTTTAAATCAATACCCACAGGGTTAAGATACAAACCTGTTAGTGGGTTTGAGTATAAACCATTCCCAGGCCTGTTCCAGATTCTTTGGTCAGATAAGGTGATGTTTGCAGATACGTTAATTTTTTCATTTAAAAAGCTAGCCGTTTCTCTTAAGTTTAACACATTTCTGTTTAAACGATTTTCTGGCATGACTCCAGTAGCTGACGTATTGGCGTAAGAGAAATAGGTCTGTGCCTTTTTATTTCCAGCACTTAACGATAGAGAATTAATGGTTGTAATACCTGTTTCAAAGAAGTCATCAACAGTATTTGATAAACCACTTGCTTTTGTCCCCCATGATTTAGGATCTGATACATTGCCATTTTCGTCAATGGGTTGTCCTACTGAATTTGATTGGTATTCAGTTTGTAATTTAGGTAAGGAAACCACATTGTCAACAGTAAAGGTTGAATTGAAATTTACACTCAATTTTCCTTCTTTTCCGCTTTTAGTATTAATTAGAATAACACCGTTAGCACCTTGACTACCATATAGTGCAGCAGCAGAAGCACCTTTTAAAACAGTCATACTTTCAACATCATCAGGGTTAATTAAAGAGGTGATATCACCTCCATCACGATTTCCTGTTTGACTACCAAATATGTTGGTTCCTGGGGTTTCTCCGTTTTGGCCATTACCATTATTCAACATAGGCACACCATCAATAACATAGAGCGGGTCATTATTAGTGGTTGAAGAGTTACCTCTTAAAACAACTTTTGTTGCCCCACCAGCACCCGATGAACTTCTTGTAATGGTTAAGCCAGCAGACTTACCAGATAAGCTATTTATAGGGTTTACCTGTTTTACCTTGGTAAGATCATCGCCTTTTACATCTTGAGCAGAATAGGTGAGCGTTTTTCTTTCCTTTTTTATACCAAGGGCAGTTACAACAACTTCGTTTAGTTGTTCAGCATCTTCTTCAAGCATTACATCAATGGTGTTTGATGCTCCAACTGTTACGTCTACAGAAGTCATTCCTAAGTAAGAAAAGTGCAATACATCACCTACATTAACGGTAAGTGTATAATTGCCATCAAAATCTGTTTGAGCCCCATTGGTTGTGCCTTGCACGGTCACATTAACTCCGGGAAGGGGAAAACCGTCACTTTTTGAAGTTACTGTTCCCTTAATCTCTTTTTCCTGTCCGAATGAAAACTGAACAGTCAATAGTAAGAAAGAAAACAAGAAAAGTGTTTGTAAGTTTTGTTTCATAATTTGATTATTTTGTTTTTTTAGTTGAGCCAAACTATCTATAAATAAATTTGTTTTAAAAAAAATTATATAAACGACATCGTTTTACACATAGACAACATTTAATTTTCGATGAGTGATTTTTACGAAATAAACTATTGCTATTTTTATTGCTAATTAATGAATATATCACTAAAATTGCTGTGTATTGTTATAAAATTTATACGTAAAACCTTTAAAATTTAAGAATTATTCTGTTTTCAAAACAAAAAATAGGAACTACTATACCCATTAAATATCATGTGATATTTTGGTTGGCATACTTCATTTTTAACGTGTTACGTTGGGGGAGTTACTTTAATGATTATGTATATTCATTCAAATCCAATGTTGTAGAATTCGCCATACATATTATTATTGTTTATGGAAACATCTTTTATTTAATACCAAAATTCATTCTTAGGAAACGCTATAAAAGGTATGTTTTTATCATGTTAGTGATTTTAGCATTGGTTTATGTTATTAGAACAGCATTAAATTATGTATTAGTTACAGAAGAAGTTTTTCCAGAGTCTCAATTACCATCTAGTTTTTTTGATATCAATTATATTATTGCCGTTATTTTAGGTGAGTTGTATGTGATATCATTTGTAACAGCAATAAAATTTGTGGTTGAATGGTTTTTAGAAAAAAAGAAGAATGAAGATTTGGCACAGTTGCAGTTAAGTACAGAGCTTAAATATTTACATACTCAAATACAGCCTCATTTCTTTTTCAATACATTAAATAATTTGTACGCTTTAACCCTTCAAAAATCTGAAGATGCTCCTAAATTGGTGATTAAGCTATCTGAAATGATGCAGTATGTACTCTATAATATTGATGGCTCTAAAGTAGATTTGATTAATGAAATTACGCATATCAATAATTATATAGACATAGAGCATTTAAGGTTTAAAGATAGGGTTGAAACCAATATGGATATTACAGGAAATATTGAAGATGTTCAAGTGCCTCCACTTTTGATACTCTCATTTGTTGAAAATTGTTTTAAGCATGGCATGAAGGCCAATGACTGTTTAAAAATCGATATGAGTTTTAATGTGTTAAAGGGATATCTTGAATTCTCCTTAGAGAATAATTTTAATCCTGACGTAGCTCAAGACTCATTCTCGGGAATAGGAAATGAAAATGCCATGCGAAGACTAAATTTGCTTTACTCAAACAATTTTATTCTTAATTCAAAAGTGGAAGGAGATATGTATAAACTTTACTTAAAAATCCCAATATAATGAAGATAAAGTGCCTTATTATTGATGACGAACCTTTAGCAATAACGGTTATTGAAGATCATTTAAAGAACTTTGATCATATTGAGGTGGTTGAAACATTTAATAATCCGTTAAAAGCCTATCGTGTTTTAGAACAGGAAAAAATAGATGTTATTTTTCTAGACATCAATATGCCACAAATGACGGGTTTTTCATTCATTGACAATTTGAGTTATAAGCCACTTATTGTAATAACTACAGCGTACAGAGAATATGCGGTGAAAAGCTTTGAAATGAATGTTTTAGATTATTTGGTAAAACCTATTCCGTTTAATCGATTTTTAAAAACAGTCAATAAAATATACCAACAGGTATATGTTAATAGCACCGCCTCTGATGCGAGTTTACATCAAGAACCGCACATTTTCTTGAAGGTTAATAAAAAACTAGTAAAAGTAAATCTAAATGATATACGGTACATAGAAAGTTTAAAGGATTATATAAAGGTGATTACAACGCTTGGAGATTATGTTGTGCACAAATCATTATCGGCCATTACAGAAGAGTTACCACAATCTAACTTTATGAGAATTCATAGGTCTTACACGGTTTCTATTAATAAAGTAAGCGCTTTGGAAGGCAATACCGTTGAAATTGCTAACCGAAAAATACCAATTGGCAGAAACTATGTAAAACATGCTAAAGAACGCATTTTCAATATAAATGAAGATAAAGAAAACTAACATTAACTAGAACAAATTAATACTATGAATACTGATCAATCAACTAAAAAACCTGCACAGAATACTTTAGTGCCTATAATTATAATTGCTGGTTTGTTTTTTATTTTCGGCTTTGTAACTTGGATTAATGGAGCCTTGATTCCTTTTATGAAAACCATAAACGAATTGACCGATGCACAATCTTATTTAGTGGCATCAGCGTCATATATTTCCTTTGTGGTTATGGCATTACCTTCCTCATATATCATTAATAAAATAGGCTATAAAAAAGGCATGTCCTTAGGGTTAATTATTATGGCTTTAGGGGCATTAATATTTATTCCAGCAGCTGAAGCTAGAACTTATTGGATGTTTTTATTGGCTATTTTTATACAAGGAGCTGGTATGACCCTACTTCAAACGGCATCAAATCCATACATTACTATTTTAGGACCAATTGAAAGTGCCGCAAAACGCATAGCTATTATGGGTATTGCCAACAAAGTGGCAGGTGCTTTAGGCTCAGTTATTTTTGGAGCTATATTGTTGGCTGGCATTGACGAAATTAAAGCGAAATTAAGTTTAGTTGATGATTCTGAAAAAGCAAGTCTGTTAAATACAATGGCCGATAGCGTGGTTACACCGTACATAGCCATGGCAGTGGTGCTTGTTTTACTGGGTTTATTGATAAGAAAAGCACCTTTACCTCATGTGGAAGCAAAACCGATTGAAGAAACCGTGTCTGGAGAAAAAACAAAGTCTAGTATCTTTCAATTTCCACATTTGTGGTTAGGGGTATTGGCTCTATTTGTGTATGTAGGTGTTGAGGTGGTAGCGGGTGATACAATAATTGCATATGGTATTTCTTTAGATATTCCAGCGAGCGAGGCCAAGTTTTTTACGCTCTTTACGCTTATGGCTATGGTAGCAACGTATGCGCTTGGCGTATTTTTAATTCCTAAGTATATCAGTCAGTCCTTTGCCTTAAAATGCAGTGCCATTTTAGGTATTTTCTTTTCTTTTTGTATTGTTTTTACAAGTGGATTTACTTCAGTGCTTTTTGTAGCGTCACTCGGTATCGCTAATGCATTGGTTTGGCCGGCTATTTGGCCGCTAGCATTAAATGGACTGGGGCAGTTTACAAAAACGGCATCAGCGTTACTTATCATGGCAATTTCCGGGGGAGCTATTATTCCTCCGCTTTATGGCGCTTTGGTTGATAGTAAAAAAACGCAATTGATGGTAACTGGTTTAGAGGAGGTTACAGCTACATCTCAAGCAGCCTCATTTGGGTATTGGATACTTTTGCCTTGTTATATCATTATTTTGTATTATGCATTTTACGGACATAAAGTAGGCTTGAAGCAGAAGTAAGTTATGGTTGGAAAAAAGCGTATTCAATCTGTCGACATTCTCAGAGGGTTTACTATTATAGCTATGATTTTGGTCAATACACCTGGCGACTGGGATCATGTATATGCGCCATTATTGCATGCACCTTGGCATGGTTTAACCCCAACAGATTTAATATTTCCCTTCTTTCTTTTTATTGTAGGAATTTCTATTTATTTCGCTTACAAGAATAAAAAGACTGGTGGTTCTGTTTACAAAAAGATAGGCATAAGGAGTTTAAAGTTAGTAGGTTTAGGACTGTTTTTAAACCTCTTTACTCCTTATTTTCCTTTTGTAGTTGATATAGAAACATTACGATTTCCTGGTGTGCTTCAGCGTATAGGGGTGGTGTTTTTTATAGCATCAGTGTTGTACTTAAATTTTAATTGGAAAGTACTACTGGGAATTTGTGTATCTATTTTGCTTGGGTATTGGTTGTTTCTTGGGTTTATGCCTTTACCAGATGGAACAGCTCCAACCTTTGAAAGAGCCACCCATAATTGGGTGAATTATATAGATCTAAAAGTTTTGAGGTATCACATGTGGCAACCCGATTATGATCCCGAAGGGTTGTTGAGTACCTTACCCTCAATAGTAAGTTGTCTTTTTGGGGTTTTAATAGGTAGACTTTTAGATCGGTTTGGGCAGCTAAGTATATTATTCATAATAGCTGTTTTGCTGTTGATTTTGGGATATAGTTTTAACGTGGTATTCCCTATAAATAAAGCCATTTGGAGTAGTAGTTTTGTATTGGTTAGTACAGGTTGGGGCTGTCTGTTCTTGGCTTTGATTTATTATTTAAGTGATGTTAAAAATATTCAATTCCCACCTATATTTAAATATGTTGGTATGAATGCTATTACCTTATATTTTTTATCCAGTTTCATTTCAAAGTGTATGTATCTTATTAAAATTGATGAAACATACAACTTACATGGATGGCTTTATCACAACCTATTTATGTATAAGTTTATAGACTTGAGGACCTCTTCCTTGCTTTACGCATTTTCGGTTTGTGTATTTTATAGTTTGCTAGCTTATTTTATGTTTAAAAAGAAGATTTTTATTAAGGTATAGTGTTTTTGTCTACCACTACCATTTACTTTTTAAGAGTTATTTTTAAGTGTTGAGTGATGAATGAAAAAGGGAAGTAAACTTAATCACTTCCCTTTTTCTATGTTTTAAAATTCTTTTTTACCGAATTCACTATCAATGAATTTCGATTTGTTTTTTGTGTTTTTGAAGGTGTAAGACAGATTGAGCATGACAACATCTACCTCATAAACATAATTGGTGGTGGTAAAAAACTCACCAGGTTCCCAAGTGGTGATACGTTGCTCATTGGTGCTTAACAGCCCCATATCTATGTTTTGCCATTGTGCGGTTAGTACCAGTTGATTATCTAAAAAGCTTTTTTTAAAGCTTAAATTGGGCGAATAGAACCGAGCATCCTCACCTTGAGCTGTTTTTCTTTCAGATAAATAATTGAATGTAAACTGAAGCGAAGCGGTGTCAGAAAGATCATAGGTGCTATTGGCATTTATGGAAAATTGCGTGGCTTTAGTGTCTATTTTTTTACCATTATATGCGCCATCAATGGTGTAATGGTAAACGTTGGCGCCAAGGAAATTATTCCAATTGTCCCCCACATTAATATTGGTTCCAAGATCAACTCCTAAAGAACGGCCTGTGCCTACATTAGAGTAAATCCTATCTAAAACAACATTATCAAATCTTGGGTCGTTCGGGTCAATAGGAGGACCGTCATAAATTTTATTAACACGGTTTACTAAGTTTTGTACATTTCTAAAGTAACCTGTTATAAAAAAAGAACTAGACTCTTTAAATTTTTTGGTAAAACCGACTTCAACTAAGTCAATAAACTCAGGTAGTAAAGTTTTATCACCTTGCTCTAAGGTTTCAGAATGCTCACGCTCCCTAAACGGATTTAGTTTAAAGGCTGAAGGTCTTTCAACACGCTTACTGTACGACGCTTTTAAAGAAGACTTTTCAGTGAAATTGTATTTTAAAGTGGCTGAGGGAAATAGTTTTTCATAGCTATAGTTTAATTCTTCTTCGGTGGTGCCTGCTTTATCTGCTAAAAATAATTCTCTATCTAATAACTCTAATCTTAACCCAGCTGAATATTCCCAGTTATCGTCAGAGCCATCTAGTTGTCCGTAAACAGAATGGATGTTTCGTTTTAGTTTAATATCGCTAGAAAATAGATCTACTCGTTCAAAATCGTCATTGTAGTCATAACGTCTACCATAAAAGAAATCCCCTCGGTTGTTAAGTGTTCTAAATTGGTATCCCGTTTGAAGGGTTCCAAAGTCAAAAGGTTTTAAAACATAATCTAGCTGTCCTCTAAACCCATTTAAAGGGTTGTCATTAGTATTATATTCATCTTGAATTACATTTTCAGTATCCGGATAATTCAAATTTTTGTTTGTTGTTGGGGCGCCTAGCTGTGTATACTCGTATAAAATTGATGATGATAGTTTAGACTCGTTTTTAAATGTATGTGCATAATCAAAACTTCCTAAAATAAAATCTCCTTTTCTTATTCTTAAGTTTTCATTAAAATATGTGAGTTCAAATATTTTGTTGTCTTCATCGTCTACGGGATACGCTTGATTGTGATATAGAATGTCGGCCGTCCTTGCTTTTTCACGTTTTCCGGCGTAAAAACCAAAAGAAAAGGCATTGTTGTCATTGGGTGTATAATCAACAGTAAAACGTCCAGAATAGTTTTCTTCATCAAAGCTGCGTTCACCATCAGAAGGGAATTCTGTAAATACATCATCTACAATGGTATACACATAACCTTCACGTCTTCCGCTAATGTCCTTACGCTGGTAATTGGCTCCTAAAGAAATATTCCAGAGTTCTTTTCTAATATTGTAAATACCATCAAAGCCATAACGCTGAGCGGCCTCTTTATTATCGTAATCTTCAATAGAAGGCAGACCCGCACTAATATTGATTTGAGCAAAATTGCCATTAAGAGCACCTTTTTTAGAGATGATATTTAAAATTCCAGCTTTTCCTTCAGGGTCATATTTTGCAGATGGTGCTGTAATCATTTCAACACGTTCTATGGCGTTTGCAGGAATTTGATTAAGAAAAACCGAAGCTTCGCCTTGAATGGGCTTTCCATCAATAAGCAATACAAATCCTTGGCTTCCTCGTACACTAATTTCACCTAAGCTATTAACACTTACAGAAGGTAAATTTTTAATGATATCTGTTGCAGAACCCCCTTTGGTATTTTGAAACGCGTTGGAATTGTATACTTGTCTATCTATTTTATTAACTACGGTATTTCGTTTGGATTTCACCAAAACCTCATCAAGTTCATCACTGTTTAAGGCAAGTTTGATCGTTCCTAAATTAATATCTAGATTTTTATTAGTTATTTCAATGTTATTAATCGTTTTGGTATCATACCCCATAAACGAAAGTTGCAAATAATAACTCCCCCTTTTTATATTGTCAATGTTAAAACGACCATCCTCTTGACTAATAACTCCCGTAGTTAAAGATTTATCTTTATTAGAATACAGGGCTATAGTGGCGTATTCTAACGGAACATTAGTTTCGTCATCAATGATATTTCCAGAAACGCTTCCTCTCTGTGCATTTGATATGCCAATGCCTACAAAACATAAGAAGAATAAACAGATTACATTTTTAATCATGGGAGTTTAATAAAGGTTAAGTCTTTTAATTTTCAACGTGCAAAAGTATGAATAAAATATTTATAGATTTTACTATATGACTGACTATAGAATACTGCAAAGGTTTAATCTGTTTTTAGTATAATGTTTGCTTTTTACATTTTTAGGATTAGATTGAGGTATGAAATGAGGAACTAATAATATTTTTTATAAAAAAGTTAATGAAAAAACTATTTTTGTAAATTACGCAGATATAATTCACGATTACACTTTATGGTAACATTAAAACAACTGGCAAAAGAATTAAACGTTTCTATTTCTACGGTATCAAAAGCTTTAAATAATAGTGATGAAATAGGAGTGGAAACAGCCAGACGCGTAAAAGAATTGGCAGAGTTATATAACTACAAGCCAAATAAAGTTGCGCTTAGTTTAAAACAAAATAAAACCAAAACCATAGGAGTAATTATTCCTAATATACTAAATCACTTTTTAGCCAAAGTACTTTACGGTATAGAAAGGGAGGCCACCAAACAAGGTTATAATATCATAACTTGTATATCAAATGAATCTTTAGATAAGGAAAAAGAAAGTTTACAGCTATTAGCTAACGGAAGTGTTGATGGTTTTATACTATCAATAGCAGAAGAATCGCAAGCAAGTAACGCGATTGATCATTTTAAAAGAACCATTAATCAAGGACTTCCTGTTGTTATGTTTGATCGTGTAGCTAATGATGTGTTATGCGATAAAGTCATAGTTGACGATTTTGAGTCTACTTACAATGCCACAAAAGCGTTAATTGCCGAGAAGCGAAAAAAAATTGCGTTTATTACGAACATCAATGGCTTAAGTGTTGGCAAATTAAGGCGTCATGGATACTCAAAGGCCATACTTGAAGAAGGTGTTATGGAACCTTTGGTTTTAAAAATTAAGAATAAGGATGATAAGCAAAAAAAGATTAAATCCTTTTTTAAGAAACATAAATCAATTGATGGTATTGTAGCAGCAGATAGTTCTGCTGGTATTATAGCACTTAATACTGCTATAAATTTCGGATTAAAAGTGCCAAAGGATATTTCAGTAATTGCTTATGCTAGTAAGAGTGATTCGTTTCATACCTTGCCTAGATTAACAACCATTCGTCAGCACGCCAAAGCTATTGGTGCGAAAGCTGCTGAAATGCTAATCAATAGAATTCAAAGTGTGCACCCAACAGAGAATTATAAAACTACAATAGTTAAAACCAGTTTGGTTAAAAATAAGTCTACACTTTAGTCAATCGTTTCGTCGATAATATGTATTTCATCGATTAAAAAAGTATTTTATCGATGAAAATTTTACAACAATAGCTTTTTGTCATATATTAGTTGCTCTTAAACGAGCGACCCCAAATTATATCCCTAAGTTGGTTTAAGAAAGTTAATCCATTCAATTTTTTGACCTTTGGTCAAATTCCCTCAAAACATATTGAAAAAGTTGGTGCGCTTTAGTGTATTCAATTTTTAAAGTTAATTATCCATTTTTTCCCTCGTTTGTGGTTTTGTATTTCAAAGCCAGAATCATATTGTATTTAAATGATTTAAAAAACATAAAGAAAAACTGTATTAACCTTAAAAACCGAATTATCATGAAAGCCCTAAAAGTTACTTTAATTTTAGCCGTATTATTTGCATCATTAACCTCTTGTACCAAACAAGATTTAACTGAAGATGATGTACTTGTTGAACCAGACACACAATCATACTACAAAAGTGGAGATATTGAAGAGAGATAATCTTCATGCTAAAAAATAAAAGCCAAAGCCTATATCTGCAGATATAGGCTTTGGCTTTTTAAGAAAATTAAAAAATTATAAATACATTTGAGATTCATATGGTATGGCATTGAATTTCAAATTTTTTATTTTATTCTTTTTATTGGCTGTTGTGTCTTCTGCTCAAGAAGTTGCAAATCCTGTTGTAGACAGTATTGTAGATTATTTGTTGAAAGCAGAAAGCAACACCTTAGACGCCTTTGAAACTAAGCTTGATTTTGCGCTTCGTGCAAAAAAACTATCTGAAACTTATAAAATAGACTCCTTACGTATAAAAAGTAATAGGGTTTTGTCTTCGCTTTATGGAAGTAAAAAAGACAATCGCTTATTTTTAAGATATAATCATAAAGCCTTAAAATTGGCAAAAGAGATTCAAGACTCTCTTGCATTAGCGCAGATAAGTAAAGATCTCGGGTATTACTATTATAATAAATCTACTGATAGTGCCTACTATTATGATATCAAAGCTGAGAAATTATTTAAAGCACTAGGGGATAACTTCAATACTGCAGTTATTCTTTTAGATATAGCGCTTCTTCAAAAAAATGATAAGGATTATACGGGAAGCGAGTTAACTTGTGTAAAGGCATTATCTTTATTGGATCAACTAGAAGAAACCGAAACTGTAAAAAAATACAAGTCTTATTTTTACAACAATTTAGGTTTGGTGTTTAAAGAACTTGGTCAATTTGAAGAGTCTATTGAATATAATTTAAAGGCGCTTGAAGTTAAAGATGAACTTCAAGGTGATAATAGAGCCACAATTGATAACCAAAAGAATAATTTAGCCAATGCGTATAATCATTCTGAACAATTTGATAAAGCAGATTACTATTACCAACAAATACTAAAGAATGAAAACTTAATTCATGAGCGCCCAGATTTTTATGCCGTAGTGCTAGATAATTATGCATTTAATCTGTTCTTATCTGGTGATTATAGTCAACTACCACATTTATTCCTAGAAGCTTTACATATTTCTGATAGTATTGGGAAGACTTTCAATACTATAGTCATCAATCAACATTTAGCCGAATATTATCATAAAAAGAAGCGGCCAGATTCAGCCAAATATTATGCCTATCGTGCCAAAGAGTTATCAGAACCTAATTATACAGACTATTTGCTGGAATCGTTGTTAATCCTGTCAAAAGTTGAAGTAGATAGCATAGCTGTAAAACATTACGATGCCTATGTTACGCTTTATGATAGTATTATAAAGAATGAGCGAACCATTAGAAATAAGTTTGCCCGAATTCAGTTTGAAACTGACAAAATTGAACAGGAGAATATTGAAATAGCTAGAGAGCGTACTTGGCTCTTTATCATTTCGGTGGTGGTTGTCATTGCATCGCTCCTATTATATATGGTTATTATTCAAAGGAATAAAAACAGAGAGCTTCAATTTGTTCAAAAGCAACAAGAAGCCAATGAAGAGATTTATAACCTTATGCTGTCTCAAAACGAAACCATTGAAGAAGCTCGAACACTAGAAAAAAAACGAATCTCACAAGAGTTGCATGACGGTGTGTTAGGGCGCCTTTTTGGAACGCGATTAAGTTTAGATAGTTTAAATATGAATAATAGTCCTGAAGCGGTTAAGACCAGAAGTCAGTACATTGAAGGATTAAAAGCTATTGAGGAAGATATTAGAAAAGTATCGCACGAACTTAATACTGATTTTGTTTCTGGTTCTGGGTTTATTGACATCATAAAAACCTTAGTTGAAACACAAACTTTGGCTTATGGTTTAGAATACAATTTAGTGCATGACGACGCTATTAATTGGGACAATATGTCGAACAGAGGAAAAATTCATATATATAGAATCATTCAGGAAATTCTCCACAATATCTATAAACATGCACAAGCAACCCAAGTAAGTATTAGATTTAAATTGAAAAAAAATGTAATTTGCCTAATCGTTGCAGACAATGGCTCTGGGTTTGATGTTAATAAATCTAAAAGCGGTATTGGGTTGAAAAACATGAAGGCAAGAGTTAATGAAATAGAAGGGCATATTAATATAAAATCGGAAATAAATAAAGGAACAACAGTGACCATTGAAGCTCCATTTCAATAATTTTATCATATGACTGAAAAATTAAGAATACTTATGATTGATGATCACCCCATGATTATTGAGGGGTATCAAAATACACTACAATTTACCAAGAAAGATAATCAGGAGTTGTTTATTGATATAGCTAACAATTGTGATGAGGCTGTAGCGTTTATGGATAAATCGGTTCAAAGCGAATGGCTTTATGATATTTTGTTTGTAGATATCAGTCTTCCACCATCTACAGATGGTACAATGAGTTCAGGAGAAGATTTGGCAGAGTATGCACGTAAGATTCTGCCGAGCACAAAAATTATAATTCTTACTATGTTTAATGAAGCGTTTAGAATTCATAATATCATAAAAACTATAGACCCCGAAGGGTTTTTAATAAAAAGTGATTTAACCTCAAGCGAATTAGCTAGTGCATTTCAAGCAGTGTTGAATAACCCGCCATTTTATAGCGGTACGGTGAACAGTTATATCAGAAAAACAATAACGAGTGATATTGTTATTGATGATAAAAATAGAAAGATTTTATATTTACTATCACAAGGCGTAAAAACTAAAAATTTAGCATCCCATTTAGATATTTCTCTGAGTGCCATTGAGAAGCGAAAAAAACAGCTTAGAGATATTTTTGATGTGACCGATGGTCAAGACGAAACACTACTGGATCGAGCCCGAAAACAAGGTTTTGTGTGATAGGTTGTGTTAAAGTTATGCTAAATGGAAATTAATCTACTTTTTTTGGAAGCTTGAAAGGTACGTTATATCTAGATTCTACCTTTTACCCGTAATACTGTTGCGGGTTTCCCGCAGTTCAAAAACAATCATAATAAATATATTTGTATATCAACACTTCAGAAAATTAATTAATCCCTCAATTTTTTGTTGATAATAGCAATTTACAAACCCCGTGGAGGTGAGAGACCCACGGGGTTCTTTTTTATAGGATGAACAACGCTGAGCTATGGTCTATTACAATTCCAATCCAAAGGCCAAAATAAATTATAGACACAGCAAACTTTATAAATGTTGAGGTTAAAAACCCAATGAAAGAACCAAAAGCAGCCTTTGTTGCTATTCTTGTGTTGTTGCTATTTATTAACTCGCCAATCAGAGCGCCTAAAAAGGGCCCAATAATGATACCCCCAGGTATTGGGGCTAGTAGTCCAACAATTAAGCCAATAGTAGTGCCTATTATTCCATATCTTGAGCCTCCAAAACGTTTTGTACCTATGGCAGGAATAATGTAGTCTAAAATCAAAATAAGTAGCGCTATTATTAGAGTAATAATTAAAAACGACATGTTCATTGAAATAGCCTTTGTAAAATGAAGTATGAGCAGTCCAAACCAACTGGTAAGCGGTCCAGGTAAAATAGGTAAAAAGCTACCAAGTATGCCAAGAATCATTAAAATGAAAGCAATAATTGTTAAAAGAATATCCATAGGTTAAGAAGAATTTTATTTGTATGACGTTATATGCCTAAAATAGTTACAAATACATAGTTGTCATAGTTTAAAATATTGGATTAAAATTGTACTTTTCGGTTTCAGTTTTAGTCCATGAAGAAATATCTGGTTTTTATTGTTTTTTTTACCCTGTATTCCTGTGAGAATTTCAAGGTTAAAAAGACCACTTCAGAAGCCATTTTAAAAGAAGAGTTAAAAACTTTTAATTGGAACGATGTTGATGCATATCCTAGTTTTTCTGTTTGTGATTCTTCCGCAACAAAAGCAGATAGAATAACCTGTTTTCAAACCACAATTGTAAATCAAATTACGCATCATTTGAAAAACGAAATCATTGTAGTTACTCAAGATATTGATGATACCTTACATTTAGATTTTGAGGTTTCAACTTCAGGAAAACTAACTTTATTACAAGCTGAAATGGATGACATAACACGAGAAGAAATTCCAGATATTGAAACCATTTTGAATGAAAGTTTACATGGTATGCCAAAGATATTTCCAGCTATAAAAAGAGGTCAGCATGTGAAAGCAAGATTTAGTTTGCCAGTCATCATTCAGGTGTATTAATTATTTTTTAAACGAGCGTTCTTTCCAGGTGTATGAAGAGAACAAAGAGGTTATAGCAATAAAAGAGCAAAAAATAGGATATACGCATAGGGACCACAGATAACTTTTTAAGACATGCTTTTGATTAAAAAATAGGGCTGTTTTATAAAGTAGTATAAAATCTATTGTAGTTTTTATAAGAACTGTTAAACAAAACATTTCTAAAGGGAAAAGTGATAGAACTGCCAATAAAAAAGTAATGATTATCAGCATGTTCATAAATAAAACGATAAGGGCTGTTCCTTTGCCTAATACACTAGTGTAGGCTCCGGTTTTTGACGCCCACCGTAATCTCTGGTTGATTAAACCTATTAGGGATGATTCGGCATTTGTTCGTACAATACCCGCTTTGTTTTTTAAGAACCCTATATTTTTTTGATTGTTTTGAGCCATTTTTTCTAATAAAAAGACATCATCACCACTAGCAATACGGTCATTATTTTTAAACCCTTCAACGGCATTAAATAATGTTTTTTTGTAGGCAAAATTGGCTCCGTTGCATAAAAAGGGTTGTTTAAGTCCAAAAGCCCCCATGGTAGCACCTTGAAGGCTTAGCAAGTCTAATATTTGAAACCTGTTTAACAACGTGTTTTGCTCTAAATAAGTTACGGGACCAATTACACAAGAAACACCTGTATTTTGAATATAGGTATCAAAGCTGTTTAGCCAGTATTTTGGTAAAATACAATCGGCATCTGTCGTTATAATCCAGTTGTTTTTTGCTACACTTATAGCGGTTGTAATGGCATCTTTTTTAGGTGATTTTGATTGCCTGTTGTTTGCAATAGTTTTCCAATGCAGGACAGAATCTTGTAGTAATTGGTTTATAATTCCTTCTGAGGTGTCACAAGAATCATCGTCAACCAAAATAAGTTCAAACAGCTCTTTCGGGTAGTTTAAACCTTGTATAGATGCTATGAGTTGGGGTAAGTTTTGAGCTTCATTTCTAAAAGGAATGACTATAGAAAATTTGGTTTTTGGTTGAACTTCTGGTGGATTAAATGGTTTTGTTCTATTGAAACCGTAAATCAGGCTGCCCATTAAAGCCAAATAACCCAATGTGATACTTAGGCAGAAAATAATCATATGAGTTGGCTTTTTTTAGGAAAGGTAAATTGCATAATACAGTAACTTCCAAATAAGCTGGGCAATACAAAATTAAGTAGCCACATTATGGTCGTGATACAAACAATAGGGGTTTCGGATATACCCGCAAGTGAAAATAAATAAGCGGCTACACTGCTTTTTACTACAACATCAAAAATGAAGATAGATGGTATAACAGAAGCCAATAAGTAAGTGAGTGCTATTAAACTCAAAGCATAGATGTAATCAATATTTAGGTTGAAAAGCAGTAATAAGAACAAGAATTGAGAGGTGAAGGTAATGTATCTAGCAATAGATAATACTATGGCTTTTCGCAATCTGATTTTTGAAAAATGAGTTACGTGAGTAACCCATGTTTTTAATGAAACCCCTTTGATTGAAATGTTACTTTTTTTAAGTAAAAACAATGAAAGCAAAATGATAATGAAGAGTAAAAAAGGAGCCCAAACGAACGATGCTAAATTTGTTTTAAAATTGAAATTAAAAAACAGGAGGGTAAATCCTAAAACCCCAAAACACAAGGTGACTCCCATTTGAAGGAGGTTGCCCAAAATAGAAATCAGTACAATACGCTTTCTTAAATCTGCTGTAAAATAAAGGGCTTTTGCTCCATATTCACCAATTCTGTTTGGTGTAAACAAGGATGCTGTAAGAGCGCCTAAACTTTGATGTAATGCACTACTAAAGCGCGTTTTCTTAACACCACTGACTAAGATTTTCCATTTTACTATTTCTAAAAACCAATTTAATACAGACAATCCGACAACAACGCAAATTCCAAAGAACGAAACATCCATATGGCTTATAGTTGATTCAATAAAATAGGAAAAGGGTAAGGTATTATTAGTGAGCCTGTGATAAATGAAAAATAAACAGCAGACGATAATGCCAATTTTAGTCAGCACAAAAAAGAATTGTTTAGATTTGTATGAAATGGTTACCATTAACGGGTACAAATTAAATCAAATAATAACTAATGCGCTCCACTTTTATCTTGAATACGTATTTTTTTATTGGAATTATTATATGTTTTTCCAGCCCGATAGGTTATTCACAAAGTGACACATCGACTCTAAAAGCACAGTTTGCTTTAGGTGTTAATAGTCCTTCGTCGGCTGGTTTTGTGACTGATTTTGAAGCTAATTCTGTGAATTTTCCAAGTATCAATCTAGGTTTGCAATATATGTTTTGGGAACCGTTGGGAGTGAAACTTGATTTTGGTTATAATCGATTTTCAAGTGCAAATAATTCGCCTGATTTTAAGGTGAATTATACCAGAATTAATGGACAATTGGTTTTTGATGCGTCTCATTTTACCAGTTTTTTAAACAGAATGGGAGCCTTTGTTCATGTGGGGCCTGGGGTTACAATGATAAAACCTTTAGGTAACTATGGTGAGAATAAAACTTCTTATCTGAATACCATTACTGGATTAGAATTACATTATGCCATGTCAGATAAGTTATCTGTGTATCTAGATGCTTCTTATATAGTTGGTTTTTCAGATGATTTTGATCCTGTAGAAAGCGGCTTCGGATCTTTTAACGGAAATATGTTTACCCTAACTATTGGTGCTTCAATTTCACTAAGTGGTTGTTATTATTGTGGTGATTAATGAAAGAAAGAATTATTTTAGGTATTGACCCAGGAACAACAATTATGGGGTTCGGACTCATTAAAGTTGTTGGTAAATCCATGCATTTTTTACAGCTTAATGAATTGGATTTGAAAAAATATGATGACCACTACCTTAAGTTGAAATTGATATTTGAACGCACTGTAGAACTTATTGACACCCACAACCCCGATGAAATTGCTATTGAAGCTCCTTTTTTTGGTAAAAACGTGCAAAGTATGTTAAAGTTGGGGCGTGCTCAAGGAGTGGCTATGGCAGCAGGATTGAGTAGAGAAATTCCTATCACAGAATATTTGCCTAAAAAAATAAAAATGGCCATTACAGGAAACGGCAATGCTAGTAAGGAACAAGTGGCAAAAATGCTTCAAAGTCTGCTGAAGCTAAAAAGTTTGCCAAAAAACTTAGATGCTACCGACGGTTTAGCGGCTGCTGTTTGTCATTTTTATAATTCAGGACAGGTGTCGGTGGGTAAAAGGTATACAGGGTGGGATGCTTTTATAAAACAAAACCCTGATAAGTTAGGCTAATTTCTAAATTACTTATGGCTGGAATTTACATTCATATTCCTTTTTGTAAACAAGCGTGTTTTTATTGCGACTTTCACTTTTCAACATCATTGAAGAAAAAAGAGGATATGATAGCATGTCTTGTAAAGGAAATAGTTATAAGAAAGGATGCTTTGCAAGGCCAACCCATTGAAACGATATACTTTGGTGGTGGTACACCTTCCTTATTAACCAATGAAGAATTAGCCAGTATTTTAAATGTTGTGCATCAGAATTTTACAGTGGTTGCTAATCCTGAAATAACACTTGAGGCTAATCCAGATGATCTATCATCAGAACGAATCAAAAATTTATCAGAATCAAAAATTAATAGATTAAGCATCGGTATTCAGTCTTTTTTTGATGACGATTTAAAAAGTATGAACCGCGCTCATAATGCTGAGGAGGCTGTAAATTGTTTAAAAACCGCTTCAAAATACTTTGATAATATCACTATTGATTTGATTTATGGAATCCCTAAAATGGGTGCCCATAAATGGAATAAAAACTTAGATATCGCTTTAAGTTTTAATATTAATCACATATCAAGTTATGCGTTAACTGTTGAGCCTAAAACAGCTCTAGATGCTTTTATAAAGAAAGGGGTTTATCCGCCAGTGGAGGAAGCTTTGGCTTTACAACATTTTAATCATCTAATCAATCGCTTAGAAACCGAGGGCTTTGTACAGTATGAAATATCAAATTTTGGAAGGCAAAATTACTTTTCAAAGCATAATACCAGTTACTGGCAAGGGAAACCATATCTAGGCATTGGGCCTTCGGCACATTCATTTGTAGGGAATCAGCGTAGTTGGAATGTGGCCAATAATTCAAAGTACATACTAGGTATTCAAAAAGGAACGTTACCTGAAACGGTTGAAGTGCTCTCAAAAAAAGATCGTTATAATGAGTTTGTTATGACAGGTCTAAGAACCATTTGGGGTGTGTCATTTACTGCTATTGAAGAGGTCTTTGGAGAAGCGTTTATTTTGCATTTAAAAAAAGCGTCTGAAAAGTTTGTGCTTGAAGGATTATTACAAATAGAAACTCAACATAGAGAAAAAGTACTCAAAGCTACATCGAAAGGAAAATTTTTAATTGACGGTATCGCTTCTGAATTGTTTATGATTTGATTATATTTACGTATGATCACAACAATACAGTACAATTCAAGAAAACTTAAAATTGATTTAAAACAACCTATTGACATCTCTATTCCTTTAAGAGCGTCAAACATTAATGTGAATGCTTGGTATGTTGGTCCGCCAACTATAGAACCCGAAAAGGATGGTGATTGGGTGGCAGCAGTGGCTCAAGAGGCGAGTGTCAATTTTAACAATATTTACTTTAATCCCCATGCGCATGGCACACACACAGAATGTGTGGGGCATATTACCAAAAAAGTACATTCTATAAATGCACATTTAAAACAGTTTTTTTTTCTGGCCGAAGTCATTACTGTTGCTCCAGAAACATTTTTAGAAGATAAAGTGATTTCAAAAAAACAGTTACAATTCATGCTGGGTAATAAAAAAAGAGACGCCTTGGTGATACGGACCATGCCCAACACAAAACTTAAAAAAAACAAGCAGTATTCAAACACCAATTGGCCTTATTTACTTGAAGACGCGGTTGCTTATCTGGTAGAAAAAGGCATAAAACATTTGCTAATTGACTTGCCAAGCATTGACCGAGAGAAAGATGAGGGTGCTATGCTAGGACATAATGTGTTCTGGAATACCAAAGGGGAGTTGCGCATGGATGCCACCATTACAGAACTTATTTATGTGCCTAATAGTGTTGAAGACGGCGAGTATTTTTTAAATTTACAAATAGCACCCTTTGAAAATGATGCTACACCAAGTAAACCTATTTTATATAAAATTATAAGCTAAATGAAGACATCATTAAAAATAGAAGAACTTTTTATGTTTTTTTTAGGGGTTTATCTTTTTAGCGCCTTAAACTATAGTTGGTGGTGGTTTGTTGGCTTATTTTTATTGCCAGATTTAGGAATGCTTGGTTACGTTGTTAATTCAAAAGTAGGAGCTATCACGTATAATATGTGTCACCATAAGGGTATTGCTATTTTTATGTTGTTGCTAGGGTATTACTTAAATAAAGAGCTCTTGCAATTAGCTGGTATTATTTTGTTTTCTCATGCGTCTTTCGATAGAGTTTTTGGGTATGGCTTAAAATATTACAGCCATTTTAAACAAACACATTTGGGAGCAATTGGTAAAGTGTAGGGTATGGATGTTGTTTTAGGAATTTTAATAGGGCTGTTGCTATGTTGGGGAATTATCGCTTATTTTCAATCCATAAAAAATAAACAGATAGTTGAATCACAATCGGCCATCTTGCTAGATAAAATTAATAAAGTATGTAAGCTCATTACTGTAGAAGGCGATTTTGCCGAAATTTATCATTATCAAGATGTAAAAGAGCGGTTTTTAAAATTGGTCTCTAGTAGAAAAAAAGCGTTAGTAGTTATTAAGGCTAAAGCGCATGTTGGTTTTGATTTGTCAAAAATCGCCATTCGTACAGATATTAAAACCCGAACGGTTATTTTAGAGCGATTTCCTCAGCCCGAAGTATTGTCAATTGAAACCAATTTGAATTACTATGATAAAACGGATGGTTTGTTCAATAAGTTTGAAGCAGCCGATTTAACAGGGCTTCATAATGAAGCAAAACAACATATTAAAGATAAAATTCCTAATAGTGGTTTGTTGGAAGCCGCGAAGCAGGAAGCCAAGGAAGCCGTTTTAATTATTGAAGCTATAGTTGAAACCATTGGGTGGAAACTAGACTATTCTGATTTAAAAATAGAATCTTATAAAACGCCTAAACTTGAAGCGTGAACATAGAAGCAATCCGAACATACTGCCTCGGTAAAAAGGGAACTTCTGAAAGTTTTCCATTTGATGAAGATATACTAGTGTTTAAAGTGCTAGATAAAATGTTTGCGCTAATTTCATTAAAAAAATGGGAAAGTGGACAGGCGGCAATAAACCTTAAAGCCGATCCAGATTATTCAGAAAGGTTAAGAGCCCAGTATAGTAATATTCGACCAGGGTATCATATGAGTAAAAAACATTGGAATACCCTTTACCTTCATGAAGGCCAGTTAGCACTAGAGCTTATAACGCATCTTATTGATCATTCCTATGATATGGTTGTAAAAGGTATGACAAAAAAAATGCGTGATAATCTGAATAATCTTTAGTATTCCACAGTTTTTTGTTGTACATTTATAAGGCATTGTCTCTCAAACATTTGTTATTAGCATAATCGAATTGCCTTAAATCCTAAAGTAGTATTTAATCAACCTATTATATTAACTTTAATTTTTAACAGATTATGAAAACAACCAATCAAATTTTACTGCTGTTATCATTTTTATTAGTGAGCTCTACAAGTTTTGTAATGGCTCAAGATGATGCGCCCAAACGACCAAAGTATATCACCGTAACCACAATGCACTGGAATATGGATTACGAAGATTTCGATATGGACACTTGGAAATCGGTAGAAAAAGAGTATTTAGAAAAAGTAACCATGAAAAACGAGTATGTTATGAACTCGTCATTCTATTTACATCAAATGACTCCTGATAATACAGAGCTGATTTATGTAAGAACTTATGAAAATTGGGCAGATATAGAGAAAGCTGGAGAAAGAGATAATGAATTAACTAAAGAAGCTTGGCCAGAAGAAGAAGATCGTGACGCCTTTTTAAATAAACAAAGAGCTTATTATTCAAATCAACACGCTGATGAGATTTACAACACAATGTCGTTCGTGAAACCATTAAAAGATGTGTCAAAAGATCTTATTTGTTATGTGCGAACAAATCATATGGCATTTCCAGAAGATGGTGATATTGAGGAAATAAGAGCATTAATGACTAGTAATTTTGAAAAACTAATCAAGGATAATGATTTGATAAAAGGGTATTATACCCACAGACATGCTTGGGGGCATGATGCTACCGAAATGATGGAAGCCTATTTTTTAGATTCTATGGCAGACTTAGAAAAAATGTTTGATGGTTTACCTGAACTTATGAAAGAAGCATGGCCAGATGAGGCTGAAAGAAAAGAACGTTGGAAAACATTTAACAAATATTTTAATGGCGTTCATGGTGATGCTGTTTACCAGTTTGTAGCTGGGTTAAGTAAGTAAACAAAGAAGCAAATACTGAAAAAAGACGTCAAAGAGGCGTCTTTTTTTGTGATAGCTAAACTTGTAAGCAGTTGCATTTAAACGTACTTTTGCAGTCATAAAAGTCACACCACTATGAGCGTTCTACAAACTTTAAAAGAAAGAAGTAACAATACCTGTGAATTATGTAAATCAGAGAAAGATTTGGCTCAATATACCATTCCACCATCCTTAAATGAAAATGTAGCTAATGATGTATTGGTTTGTAAAACGTGTCTTGATCAAATTGATGGACATGAAGCAATGAATCCAAATCATTGGCGATGTTTAAATGATAGCATGTGGAGTGAGCACGTTGCAGTGCAAATTATGGCTTGGCGTATGCTTCAAAGATTACGCAACCAAGGATGGCCTAAGGATTTATTAGATATGATGTATCTAGATGACGAAGCCTTAACTTTGGCAAGAGCCACAGGAGAAGATAAAGACGATAGTGAGAAAGTTATTCATCGAGATATTAACGGGGTGGTGCTTCAAAATGGTGATGCTGTAGTGCTGGTAAAAGACCTTAAAGTAAAAGGGTCAAGTATGGTGGCTAAACAGGGTACAGCTGTTAGAAACATTCGTTTAGATCGGGATAATGACAAGTATATTGAAGGTAAAGTAGGGGCGCAACAAATAGTAATAGTTACAGATTACGTGAAAAAAATATAATTTTGAGATTCTTGCCCTAATCTTGATTTTCATTTTAAATTAGCTTGTACTTAAGGTTTTATAACTAAAATTGTTTTTGTAAGATAGAAGTTACCGCACTATGGTATGAACTTCCAAATAGGTTTAAATGTACCAAGAGGTAATACAGCAGGTATATTTCCAATCTATCACTGCTTTCAGGCGTAATTGGAAAATAGGAATGATACGAATTGTAGAATGACGTATCAAAACCACCAAACAGTTTTGTCATAGCAATATCCACTTCATGATGTCCATAATAAATGGCTGGGTCTATCAAATAAGGCGTGCCGTCTTCAGAAATTAAATAATTACCGCTCCATAAGTCCCCGTGAAGTAAGGAAGGTCTGACCGCTTTTAATAACTCTTTTAAGCGCGTTTCTATTTGTTTTTCGTTAGGACATTCAGCATTTTTTAACAAACCTTTTTGTTTGGCTAAATTTATTTGTGGTAAAAGACGTTCGTTAAAATAAAAGCTAGCCCAATCATTATAATGTTTGTTGCTTTGGGGTAAACATCCAATAAAATTATCGAGTTTTAATCCAAAAGTATCTGAAGTGCAGCCATGCAGTTGAGCTAATTGAGTGCCTAAGCGCTTAAAATCATTCCCTGAAGACGGTTTTGAATTAATATATTCCAATAACAAAAATGCTGTGTTGTGAAACCTGTCACAGACCAAAACCTCTGGTGTTTTTATAGTGTTTGTGTGTGCAATACTATTTAGACCATAAGCCTCCGCTTGAAATAGTGCTTTGGCATCTGGCCTGTTATTGAGTTTTAAAAAATAACTATTGGTAGCCGTATCAATCTTAAAAGCTTTTGAGATATCACCGCCATGAATAGGTGATATCTGCGTGATGTTTTCGTTGAAGTGTTTGGTAAGGTAAGTCTTAAAACTATTAGGAATCATGTATTAAAAATACAAAGTATTCTTAACATGGTTAAACCTATTTATAACTTCCCGTGGTAGAAATGCTCTATTATTTTATTTAAAAAATATCGTCTTTAAAAGCTGTTTTAATTAAGGTTTTCGTTCTAAAAGTGCCATGTAAAATCCATCAAAACCAGATTCATGAGCGAATACTTTTTTGTCTTTAACAAACTTAAATTGAGCACCAGCTTCAGTTTTTAAAAAGGCATTAACTTGATTTTGATTTTCAGAAGGCAACACTGAACAGGTGGCATAAACTAATTTACCACCAGGTTTTACCATTTTTGAATATTGTTGCAGTACCTCTTGCTGTGTTACTCTAATACGATCTAAAAATTCTGGCTCTAGTTTCCATTTAGCATCAGGATTTCTTCGTAATACTCCCAAACCAGAACAGGGTGCATCAATTAAAACACGGTCGGCCTTATTGTATAATTTTTTTATAGGTTTTGTAGAATCTATAACTTTTAAATCTACATTGTGTACTCCATTTCTGCGAGCTCTTACCTTAAGCTTTTTGAGTTTACTTTCGTAAATATCCATGGCTGTAATTTGTCCTTTGTTTTCCATCAAAGAAGCAATGTGTAATGTTTTACCTCCAGCACCAGCACAGGTATCTATGACCTTCATGCCAGGTTTCACATCAAGAAAATCAGCTACCAATTGAGAAGAAGCATCCTGAACTTCAAAAAGACCATTTTTAAAGGCGTCGGTGACAAATACATTGGCACGTTCGGTCAATCTAAGAGCCGAAGGATAGCCTTTTAAAAATTCGGTTTCAATATTTTGATCCGCAAGCACATTCTGTAGCTTGTCTTTTGTTGTTTTTAGCGTATTCACTCTAAGAATAACATCGGCTTGCTCATTTTGCATAGCAATTTCCTTAGTCCATTTATTCTCTCCCAATTCTTGCACACCAACTTCGTCAATCCAATCTGGGATAGACTCTCTGAATTTTCTAATTTTTGAAAGTTCATCAAATCGTCCTTTTATTTTTCGGGTAGGTGTGTTTTCAAAATATTTCCAATCGGGAAGTCTTATGCCTTTTAAGGTGGCCCAAACCGCAAACATGCGCCATAGGTTATCTCGATGAAATGGTTCTTTAACTTCGGCTATTTCAGCATAAAGACGTTTCCATCTTACTATGTCATAAGTGGTTTCGGCAACAAAAGCTCTGTCTCTAGCCCCCCAACGTTTATCGCGTTTTAATAATTGCTGAATCACTTTATCGGCATATTGCCCTTCATTAAAGATTAATGTTAATCCATCAATGACCGCAAAACAAAGGTTTCTGTGTAATCTCATCTTGATTTATTGAAGCGCAAAGGTACGTTTAAATTGTTTACATTACTATTTGTGATAAATAGGATTTATTACAACTTTAAGAGTGGTTGGCTAAGGCTATAGTGTAAACCTGAATCTAAGCCACAAGTGAGAAAAAAAGTTATCAAGCACAAGTTTTTTTGTTCTTTATCATCTAAACTTGCATAAGTTAATTAGCATATTTGACCGAAGACGAATTTATAGAAAAGTTAAAGCGCCACAACGCCAGCGCTTATGCGCGATTGTTGGATGATTTTCAGCAAAAGGTGTTTGCTACTTGTATCTCTTTTGTGCCTAGTAAAGAGGATGCCGAAGATATTGCACAAGAAGTGTTTGTTGAGGTCTTTAATTCCATTGGAACATTCAAAGGTAATTCTAAATTATCAACCTGGATTTATAGAATTACCACCAATAAATGTTTGGAATTTATTAGAAAGCGAAATACTAAAAAACGATTTGGGTTTATGCAGTCGTTATTAGGACATGAAATGCCTTTAGATAAAAGCCATTACTTTACAGAAGTAAACCATCCAGGGGTAATTCTTGAAAACAAGGAGAAAAGTGATATCTTGTTTTATGCTATTAATCAGTTACCAAATGCCCAGAAAGTGGTGTTTATTTTGCACAAAATTGACGGGAAAAGTTACCAGGAAATAAGCGATATTATAGAAAAAAGTTTTTCTTCAGTAGAGTCTCTTATGTTTCGTGCCAAAAAGAATTTGAGAACGCTTCTAGAGAATTTTTATAAAAACAATAAATAACGCAAGTTTTTTAAATGTATTGCATCTAAATATTTGATATGGATAGAGATAAGAACATACAAAACCAGATTGATGAAACTATAAATGTTTCAGAGCGTATTCAGAAAGTGTCTGTATCTGCATTTTTTAAAGATAAAACCATGCAGGTTTTATTTGCTGATAAAAAAGAAGAAGAGAGCCGCATTTGGTTGTGGTTTACGCCAAAATTACAATTGGCGTCATTAGTTTGTATTATTATTCTAAATGTGATTGCTTATACAAGAATGCAACAAGCCACTTATGATCATCATGTGTCTCAATTTGCTGAATCTTATGGGTTATCAACTCCCAATCAATTTTCATTATTAAAATAACTATGAAAAAGAATATCGTTTTATACATACTGTTCCTTTTTTTAGTGATAGCTAATGGGTTCTTTTTATATAATTATGTAGGGAATAATATTGATAGAAAGGGGAAAGATATGGTTAGGCCAGGTGATTTTATATTAAAAGAACTACAGTTCAGTGAAGAACAAATGGAGGCGTTAAGAATGTCAAGTGTGGGGCATCATGAACGTATGAAAAGGTGTTCTGAGGAGTTAAAACGATTGAAAGATTTATTGTTCAATACCTTATCAGAGCAAGAGACTAATGAGACTAAAACAGACTCTATTATTTCTTTAATAGGTCAAGTTGAAATGGAAAAAGAGAAGGAAGCGTTTTCGCATTTTAAAACGATTCAAACGCTATGTAACAACAAACAAAAGGAACGTTTTAAGAGAATAATTAATGATGCGCTGCACAAACACGGTAGGCAAGAGCAGAGGCCTCCAAGTAGAGCAACGTTTCAGGGAGCTCACCCACCGCATCCTCAAAGAATGGATTCGAATAGACATTTGCCGCAGCAAGAGTAAAAAAATGTTTAAAAAGTGAGACCTTCATATTTGTGAAGGTCTTTTTGTTAGTAGTTGCACCAGTTTTTTGTTCAAGAAACATCTAAAAACTAAATGTTAAAAGGAATACAGATGATAAATAAAAATTTACCTAAGGTGCTAATCCTCATAATGCTGTGCTTACATATTATAGGCACTGCACAAAACGATTCAATTGAAACCGGTCGGTCATCCCATGTTAATCATCAGCATACAGACTATTTTGGAGCGTATCAATTGAATGACCCTGTATTTGGTACTAAAACTTCAGTAATCATTAAAGGTGCTAAAAGAATTATGACTACTAACGCTTTACCAAATCATGAAACAGGCCAGTTTCCTACTCGAGGCAATCCTAATACCATTTCTGAACAACATAGAATTTATTCTTTTCCAGTTCGTCCAAAATATACGGGACAACCTAAATGGGTGAGAGAACCCGGTGTGGCGCTTAATGGTGTTAAGTTTGAGCCAGGTACCGCCGAAGTGGTTGTTTGTGATACGGGAGAGAATTATCGGGTAGAAGCTTTTCAAGATTTGATTAATTTAGGTCTGGATTTTAATCATGCGCATGTGCAACCCACAGGTGCCTATCATTATCATGGTACACCAACTTCTGTTATTAAGACCTTTGATACTGGTGGTGATTTGGTTCATATTGGATTTGCTAAAGATGGGTTTCCTATCTATTTTTCTAAAAGTGAACGTTATAAACCAAGCTATAAGTTAGCAATAGGAAATCGCGTAGGTGATGGATGTACATATACCAATCCTAAACAAATACTTAGTATTTTAGTAAAGGGTAATCATGATGGTACTTTTACGTCAGATTATGAATATATTGAAGGTTCTGGTGATTTAGATGAATGCAATGGTGTTATGGTAAATGGTGCCTATATGTATTTTGTTACTACTACATTTCCTTATGTTGGCAGGTGCTTAATGGGAGCATTTGAGGAGGACGAACTACGACGCGGCAGATTTGGCTCACGCCACCATAAATCTAGAAACTAACGATGTCTTTTAAGAAAAGTAGTGTCGCCAAAGTATTCTAACCAAAGATTTGATAAATCAGGAGAAATTATTTTTTCATCAAGACGCAAGTTTTTTTTAAAAGACGCATCAAAATACCTAAACAAATCTCAATACATGAACTTTAAGAGAAACCAAATTGTTGCCATTTTTGTTGTTGTTATTGTAACCATTGTAGCATTAAATATCATCATGATAAGCAATGGTTTTAATCAAAGGGAATCTAGTAAAAAAGTAACAGCAACTATTGGTGAACATGCACATTAAATCTATAATTTAATGGAGGTATATTCAATTATTAAGGGTTCTGTATGGAAGTTTTTTTAAGGGAGGTATAAAAAAAGGAGAGCGGTTAATGGCTCTCCTTTTTACGTTTTTTAAGTTCTTCAAACATATGCCTTTTAAACTCTTCTTCAACTAATTTTAGGAGCACTATTTTTTTTGATGAAATAACAGGAGCCAGTTTGTTTGGTAGTTCCATTCTTAAGGCGTGTAGTTTACGCTCTGCAGTTTTAATTCTATTTATCAGATTTTCAGCTTCAGCTTCAGACATCGTTTCAGCGTGATCTTTTATTTCATTACGCAGGGCACGCATTTCTTTGTGTTTAATTTGAAATGTTTCTTTTTCAAAATCGTTATAAATAGGCCAAAAATTTTGGGCTTCACTTTTACTGAGATTTAGTTTTTCAGTAATAAAAGATACTTTAAGCGCCCTAATTTGCTCTCTGCTAGTCCCATTCTTATTTTGGGCCGATAATATTGGAGTTACCACTAATAAAAGTACGGCAATTAATTTTTTCATCTTTATGTATTTATTCAATCATTAAAGTTTCAATGTCAGCATGCTCTAGTAAATAAGCTTCAAGCGCGTCATCATCCACATTAAGCGTCATACCTGTTTCAAGTTCTTCTTCTAATAATAAGGATGCAATTTCATAAGAACTCACATTTTCATCAATGAGATAATCTTCAACCGTTTCAGTGGTTAAAGTATCAAATGTTGGCGTTTTATCAAATATGGAAAGGTTAAGTAATAATATGATGGTAGCAGCGATGCTGGATGCATAAAACACGGCTTTTTTTGTAAAAAGTGATCTTACTTTAGTTGCGGGTTTATCCTCAATACGTGATATAACTGCTTGTTCAATAGTTTCAAAGTACTGCTTTGGAACAGTGAACCCAGAATCATGGCCACTAAGAATACTTGGTTGACCTGTTTTACTGAACACTTTGCTTTCTAGAGATTCAAAATAGTCCTCAGGTATTTTAAACCCCGTTGATTTTATATGATGTAATTTTTTATTTTTCATTTTTTTCTACTTACAGTGTTTTGACTCATTAATTTTACAAAGGTTTAATTATTAGTCAAATAAGCTTCAATTTTTTTTACAGCAATATGATAGGAGGCTTTTAGTCCGCCTTCAGTTATTTCTAGAATTTCAGAGATTTCTTTATATTTTAAATCCTGAAAATATTTCATGTTAAATATCAATTGTTGTTTTTCAGGTAAGGTAGCAATCGCTTTCTGCAACTTTAATTGAATGGTCTTGCCTTCAAAGTAAACATCAGCAGATAAATTAGTAATAGCTAGTTTTTTTACTTCCTCACTACTCACCTGTAATTGTTTGGCACGTTTATTTATAAATGTAATAGATTCATTTGTAGCTATTCTATACATCCACGAGAACAGTTTGCTATCTCCCTTAAAATGATTAATATTCCTATACACCTTAATAAAGGTGTTTTGTAGCACATCATCTGTATCATCATGTGATTTTACTATATGCCTGATGTGCCAATATAGACGCTCTTTGTATAACGACATAAGTGTGCCGAAAGCTTTATCCTTGTGTTGTTCAGATTTTAATTGTTCTACTAGTTCGGCTTCCTTAATCACAAACAATTGTTTACATGTATGACCACGAAATATACAAAAAGTTTAAAATAAATTTTTCATAAACTTGAATAATGTATTATGTTGATATACAGTGTTTTAAATAAAATATTATCGATAAAAAGCATCATAATATCGATAAAGTGTAAATTTTTCTTGTCAGAAACAATTTTCTAACTTATATTTGTCTCAGAAACCTACTTAATATGTTAGTCGTCCCCAAATCTAACATAAACTAAAAAAAGGATAGAAGCCCCCAAAACTCTATCCTTTTTTCATTTTATTTAACTCTTTAAGGGTTATTCAAAACTTTGCATTTCCACTAGCTTTTGGTATACCCCTTTTTTAGCAATGAGTGCCTCGTGTTTTCCTTGCTCTACTATTTCTCCTTTGTGTAGTACAACAATCTCATCGGCGTTTTGAATAGTAGAAAGTCTGTGTGCAATAACTATAGAGGTTCTGTTTTTCATCATGTTTTCAAGTGCCACCTGAACTAGACGTTCACTTTCTGTATCTAAGGCTGAGGTTGCCTCATCTAACACCATAATGGGCGGACTTTTTAAAACGGCTCGCGCAATACTTAAGCGTTGTTTTTGGCCTCCAGAAAGTTTATTGCCAGAGTCTCCTATGTTCGTTTCAATACCTTGAGGTAAGTCTTTTACAAATTCCCAGGCATTGGCCACTTTCAAAGCTTCAATAACTTCAGTGTCAGTGGCGTCGTCTTTGCCAAGTTTTAAGTTATTCTTAATGCTTTCATTGAATAAAATAGCATCTTGGGTTACAATACCAAGTTGATTTCTCAATGAGGCTGTGGTAAGGTCTCTAATATCTGTACCATCAATTTTTATAGCTCCTTTGTTAACATCATAAAATCGGGTAATAAGATTTGCTATAGTGGATTTGCCACTGCCAGATTGGCCAACAAGTGCCACTTTTTTCCCTTTTGGGATAGTAAGCGAAAAATCCTTTAAAACATAATCGTTTTCATACTTAAACCAAATGTTTTCAAAAGAGATGTTTTTGTTAAAGCCTGTTTTAACAACAGCATTATCCTTATCTTTTAAAGGGTTTTTAGCATCGATTATTTCTTGAATCCGTTCCGCAGCAGCATTACCTTGCTTGATATTATACAGCCCTCTTGAAATGGCTTTGGCAGGAACCATAATGTTATAGGCTAATCCCATATAGGCAATAAAGGAACTACCATCAAGAGATTGATCTACTAAAACAAGCTGACCACCATACCACAGTAAGATTGAAATTACTAAAATACCAAGAAACTCACTGGTTGGTGAGGCTAAATTTTGGCGGTTTAATAATTTATTTGAAAAGTGATAAAATCGGTCACTTGATTCTTGAAAACGGTTGTAAAATTTCTCCTGGGCATTAAAACCTTTAATGATTCTTAATCCAGTTAATGTTTCTTCAAGCGTAGAAAGAATAGACCCTTGTTCCTTTTGAACCCGATCTGATTTTCGCTTTAAACTTTTGCCAATTATAGAAATAATCCATCCTGAAAGCGGTATAAAAACAAAAACAAAAATGGTTAGCTTCATACTAATTAGAAGCATCATGATGAGTGTGAAAATAATCATTAAGGGTTCTCTGGCAATAAGCTCTAAAACAGGTAGCATAGAGTATTGAAGGGTGGCTACATCGGTAGTTACTCTGGCCATTACATCTCCTTTTTTCTGATCTGAAAAATAAGATAAAGGGAGCTCTATGGTTTTTTTATACACAGTATTTCTTAAGTCTCTAACAACACCATTCCTTAAAAATACCATAAAGTAATATGCCAAATAGCTAAATATATTCTTTAATAAGAATAGAACGATAATGAGACTTACAACAAAAATTAAGGCTTTTTGGGGATCGTCTTGAGCATATTGATTAACATGATACGCCAAGAAATCCTTATAAAAATCTTTAATATTATTTATACCTTGGTAAACGGGTGCTTCAGTTGGTACAACGGCATCCTTTTGAAACAAAATATCTAGCATAGGAATGAGCGCTACAAAAGAGAGCGCTCCAAAAAGGGCGTAAAAAATATTTGAAACAATGTGTCCTAAAGCATAAGCCTTATAGGGTTTAGCATATTTTAAAATATTGGTAAAGTGACTCATTAAATTAGCTTCATGTCTTTTAAAATCGTTTCAGCTTTAGCGTCTAATTGCGCTTCCACCTTATCGAAATTTTCTATTGAATTTAATGGGGTGTTTACACTAACGTAAAATTTAATTTTAGGCTCTGTGCCGCTTGGTCTTAATGCTACTTGTGACCCATCTTCAGTATAATAAATAATTACATTTGATTTTGGAATATCAATGTCTGATACTTCGCCAGTAAGCCCGTTTTTAGCTACCGATAACTCATAATCTTCAATGCGTACAACTTTTGAACCGTTGATTTCTGATAATGGATTCTCTCTGGCATCAACCATCATTTGTTTGATTTCTTCAGCACCTTCAATACCCTTTTTAGTTAGAGAAACTAGTTTTTCTTTATAACATCCCAGTTCTACATAAAGTTTTATGAGTTCGTTGTAGAAAGAGCTTCCTTTTGATTTGGCAATAGCCGCAATTTCACAGGCTAAAAGGGTTGAGGTTACCGCATCTTTGTCTCTCACAAAGTCGCCCACCATAAACCCGAAACTTTCTTCGCCACCACCAATAAAATCTAATTCAGGGAAATCGTGAATGAGTTTTGCAATCCATTTAAATCCTGTTAAAACAATCTTGCTGTCAACATGATAAGCCGCGGCAAGTTTTTTCAACATGGGCGTAGATACAATAGTTGATGCAATAAACTCTTTGCCTTTTATTTTATCTTCAGCTTTCCATTGTTTTAACAAGAAATCGGTCATCATAACCATGGTTTGATTTCCGTTAAGTAATTGCAATTCATTTTTGCCATTACGCACCGCAACACCTAACCTGTCGCAATCAGGGTCGGTCCCAATCACAATATCTGCATTTACCTTGTCAGCCAATTCTAAGGCCATTTTTAGGGCGGCAGGTTCTTCTGGATTTGGAGACGCCACAGTTGGGAAAGCCCCATCAGGCACTTCTTGCTCTTTTACAATATGTGCGTTTTTGTACCCTGCACGCTTTAAAGTTTCAGGAACAGCGGTTATAGATGTACCGTGAAGTGAGGTAAACACAATAGTTAAATCATCTTTAGCTTCTTGTGTAGCGCCAACGCTTCCGTTAATTACTGAGGCATTTATAAAAACATCATCTACATCTTCACCAATATATGTTATAAGATCTTTGTTTGCGTCAAATTTAATGTTAGAATACTCAACGGTATTTATTTCATTAATCACCCCTTTGTCATGTGGCGGCACTAGTTGCCCACCGTCTTGCCAATACACTTTATAACCGTTATATTCAGGTGGATTATGAGAGGCCGTTAATACAATACCACAATGACAATTTAGGTGTTTTACGGCAAATGATAATTCTGGTGTAGGCCTTAAGTCTTCAAATAAAAAAACTTCAATACCATTAGCAGAAAACACATCGGCAACGACTTTGGCTAAAGTTTTACTGTTATGTCTGCAATCATAAGCAATAACCGTTCTGGGTGTTTCGTTTGGAAACTGTTGGTGTAAATAGTTACTTAAACCCTGTGTACTTTTGCCTAGGGTGTATTTGTTAATCCTGTTTGTGCCAACGCCCATTATGCCACGCATGCCTCCTGTTCCAAACTCTAAATCTTTGTAGAAGCTCTCTTGAATATCTTTCGGACTATTAGCGATGCTTTCTTTTATAGTGGTTTGGGTTTCTTCATCAAAAGTTGGAGTTAACCACGTGTTTATTCTTTCTAAAATTTTAGGTTCAATGTGTATCATAATGCTAAAAAAAAATGGATAACAAAAGTAAGCAATTCGTTCATTTTTCGCGGAATAAATCTTGAAAACCTTCGAAATCGTTATAGCTTACCAAGTTTGATTTTTTGTATTACTTCTGTTTATTTTAAATTCAATGTTTGTTTGATAAAATATCGTTGTTTGTCAGGTCGGTTTCTTAAAATGAGCTCCCCTAAAAATCCGGCAACAAAAAACTGGGTGCCAATAATCATAGTTGCCAGTGCGATATAAAATTGAGGACGTTGGGTGATGAGCCTTCCAAACGGATTAAAATAAAGTTTATCTATGCCCAAATAAGCTGAGAAAGCAAAGCCAATGGTAAACATTATAACGCCTAAGGCTCCAAATAAATGCATAGGTCTACGGGCAAAACGAGACAAGAACCAAATGGTTATTAAATCTAAAAAACCATGGATAAAACGGTCTATACCAAACTTAGTTTCGCCGTATTTTCTAGCTTGATGCTGAACCACTTTTTCCCCAATATTTGTAAAACCAGCATTTTTTGAAAGTACCGGAATATAGCGATGCATTTCACCATTAACATCAATATTTTTTACAACATCAATGTTGTATGCTTTTAGCCCGCAATTAAAGTCATGAAGTTTGACGCCTGATGTTTTTCTGGCAGCCCAATTAAAAAGTTTAGATGGTAAATTTTTAGCAATAACAGAATCATAGCGCTTTTTTTTCCAGCCCGAAACTAAATCGAATCCTTCCTGTTTAATCATTTGGTATAATTCAGGAATCTCATCTGGGCTATCTTGAAGATCGGCATCCATGGTAATAATCACATCGCCTTGCGCTTCATCAAACCCTGCATGAAGGGCTTGAGATTTTCCAAAGTTTTTTAAAAAACGAATGCCCTTTACGTTTGGGTCTTTTGCTGATAATTGGGTGATGGTATCCCATGATTTATCGGTGCTACCATCATCAATAAAAAGAATTTCATATGAAAAATGATTGGATTTCATAACGCGCACAATCCAATCATGAAGTTCTGTTAATGAGTCTTGTTCGTTTAGTAGTGGTATAACTACAGATAGGTCCATTTAGTATTTTGTCAAAAAATAATATCCAAAAATACTGAATTTATTCGGCGTCGGGGTTACTTTTTTTCATTGCAGCTGCTACAATTAATCCTATAATACTGAAAAATACTAAATAACCAGCTAAACCTTTTGCGATATTACCTAGCGCATATTGATTTTGAGATTCAATTTGTTTAACAGCTTCATCTATTTTATCTGATGGACTGTTAAAGCCTTCCATCATTTCAACCGTAGTTTCAATGGTTTTTTCTTTTAAAATCTCGGCTGCTTCGGTATCAATTATATTAAATAGTAGATAAGAGACAAATGTGCTGATTAAAAGCCCTATTAAAACGGTAATAAAATAAGCTGTAAAAGCTTTTTTAAAAGATGCAAAACCATTTTGGGCCTGTTTTACTTTAGCGACTGAAACAATGCCTAAAACAATAATAGCAATTAAAATGAAGATGCCAATCCACATATTCGTGAGCAATTCAATGTTTATGGCATATGATAAAACGGTGATTAGAGCCAGTAAAATGCCAAGATAAAGCCCGTAATTGGTTGCAATTGACTTTAAAGATTTTTCCATAATAAAACAATTAATTTGTTGGTTGCCTAGTTAGTATTCAAAGATATGAAAACGTTACAATTAGAATTAAAATAAAAAAAATTAAAAACTATTGTGCATTTGTAAAAAAAGCTTAAATTTGCACTTCCAAAATTGAAAAGAATAAAAAGCATTTAGCGATGAGAAAAGGTATACATCCAGAAAATTATAGAGTAGTGGCATTTAAAGATATGTCAAATGATGACGTGTTTTTAACTAAATCTACTGCTGATACTAATGAAACTATTGAGGTTGATGGTGTTGAGTATCCATTAGTTAAAATGGAGATTTCTAGAACATCTCATCCATATTATACTGGTAAATCTAAATTAGTTGATACAGCTGGTAGAATTGATAAATTCAAAACTAAATACGCTAAATTTAAGAAATAAATATAGCGCAAATAATATTTTTAAAAAGCCTTTCTTCAAAAGAAAGGCTTTTTTATTTTTACATCGCTATTAATTCAATACCAACTAACGCTATTTATTATGAACTACATTCTCTTTGATGGTCCTGCAAGAAACAGTTTGTTGCCTTTTACTTATACAAGACCTGTTGCTGATATTCGTGTGGGTATCATGACTATTAGGGAAAAATGGGAGTCTTATTTAGATTATACTACCACTACGGTAACAGAAGAATATCTATCAGATAAATTCCCTATGGTAGAGATGGAGGAAAATATCATGATTAATGCCTCTTATTTGCCAAACTTTGAGTTGGTAGAAATGATAAAAGACCTAAAGGAGAATCAAGCTATTTTTAAGGACGAGAATGTTGTCGCTTTTTTTACGAAAGAAGCTCAGGAAGATATTGATTTTGAGGCTTACGAAGCTATTGAATTTCATGAAGATGTTATTGAAATTAATAATACCTGGGATATTTTTTCAAAAAATGGTGAAGCCTTGGTTGACGATTTTAATTTTTTAACACAAGGTAGACGTTCGCAACCTATGCCGTCTAGCAATAACGTTATAGCTTCCGAAAATGTGTTTATTGAAGAAGGCGCGAAACTTGAATTTGTAACACTTAATGCAAGTAAAGGTCCTATTTATATAGGAAGAAACACTGAAATTATGGAAGGTTCCATCATTCGTGGCCCCTTTGCACTTTGTGAAGGCGCTATTGTTAAAATGGGCGCTAAAATTTATGGCCCTACTACTGTAGGACCTTTTAGTAAAGTAGGCGGTGAAATTAATAATGCTGTGTTGTTTGGGTATTCAAATAAAGGTCATGATGGATTTTTGGGGAATTCTGTATTAGGTGAATGGTGTAATCTTGGCGCTGATACAAATACCTCTAATTTGAAGAACAATTATGCCGAGGTGCGTCTTTGGGATTATGAAACGGAGCGTTTTGCACGAACAGGGTTGCAATTTTGCGGACTTATGATGGGAGATCATAGCAAATGTGGTATCAATACCATGTTTAACACGGGAACCGTTGTGGGGGTTAGTGCAAATATTTTTGGAAGCGGATTTCCAAGAAACTTTATCCCTAGTTTTAGTTGGGGCGGTAGTGGCGGATTTACCACATTTTTAACCAAGAAAGCTTTTGAAGTTGCCGAAGTGGTCATGTCTAGACGTCATCTTGAGTTTTCAGATCAAGATAAAGCCATTTTAGAGCATGTCTTTGAAGAAACAAAAAAATACCGCAGAGACTAGACTAATCTTTATATCATATGAATCAGGTTGAAGTGTCTGCAATGATTTTCCATTCCCCATTTATTTTTTTGAAGACCAGCATGAAAATGCCATCTGCGTTTCCAATCTCGCGTTTAATATGATATTCTCCCAAAACAAAATAGGCGCCGTCGTTAATCTTTGAGACATCATTGATTCTAAAACTTAATTTTCCAGTGTGCTCTTCACTGGGATATGCTTTTTGGTAGCGTTCTAAGGTGTTTTTCCAGCCATAGGTTACACCACTTTGACTATAAAATTTTAGTGAATCGCTTTTCCAATAGCCTTCCATATAGGTTTCTAAGTCGTTATTTGACCAAGCTATACGTTGTTTTTTCAAAACTTTGTTTATGGCTTTTATGTCGGCTTCTTCAGAACTTTGAGCATAATTTAGGGAGGCTAAAAGGAGGCAAATTATTAGAGCATGTTTTTTCATAATAAATGCAGGTATTTAATAGGTCATGGTTTTAGTTCTAGTAAATGTAGTAAAAACTATGTTTTAATTGCAATTCATCGATGAAATCCAGTTTAATATTTCGTTGGTCTGATGTTGCAATAGATTAATCGAAAAAAATGATTATTGTTTTATTTATTTTATACTTTAGTGAAAGTCAGAATGATGAACTCCCTAAAACTTCATTTATTTAACCTTTAAAATACATTGTTATGAATTTAAAAATTACTAATTGTAATAACTACTTTAAAGTTAAGGGTATACTTGACAAAGAAAGTGTTTCGTTATTTAACAGCGAATTTGAAAACATTTTTGAAAGAACCAATGCGATAACTATTAGTGTGCAATATGTTGAAAGTATGGATAAATATGGTGTAAACGCTATTGCTAAGTTATATGAGGAGGCTACACGTAAGAACAAAAGCTTATCTATAGTGGGTTACGGCTGTAAGGAGTTGTACCAACACTTTAATACCAATACGGCTGCATAATAGCTTGTATTATAGAGCATTTTTTTGTTGATTGTAAAACGCATCGGCTTGTAGTTGCATGATGACTTGTGACTTTTTGTGTTTGTAAGCATAAAGGGTGGCATCATGCTCAATATCTTGATAGATTTTGTCATTCATGGCATGATTTGTTTTTAGCATAAGATTGCGTTGATAAATGTTTTGTTTTACATGGGTTTTTATGGCTGTTTCCGCATCTTCTAATTTTAAATCATAGGCACTTTTTGGGCTGAGAAGTTTAGCAAGAATGGGTGCTGTTTCAATGGTTAAAAATAGCAGGAAAATAAAAAACGAAGGGAGCCAAGGGAGTTGATTTAAAGCGCTGATGCGAGCCATTAAGCCGTCAAAATTATCTATAACAGGTTGTGTGTTTTTTAGTTGTTGTTTAAAAGCATCTTCTAAGTTAGAAATTTGCGATTCAATGTCTGAAATTTTTAGATGGTTCTTAGCTTTTAATTGATTAAGCTCGGCTAAAAGCGCGTCATGCTTATCACGTTTTTCTTGGTAAACAGGGCCTTTTCCTAAACGTTTGGTTCCTGCGGTGCCTTCTGCTTCGGCAATATAAGTGTTGTATAGGTTGTTTACTACAGTTTCTTTTTCACTAATCTCTTGATTTAGTGTGACAATCTTGTTTTTCAAATCGTTAATGTCAGGCGAATATTGTGTTGCGATTTGCTGTTTATTTGCCAGTGTGAGTGTATGCTGTTTTTCTAGTAAAACCTGATTGATTTCTTTTTCAAAAATTTTCAATTCTAGAGGTTTTGATATGGTTACAGCTATAATGATAGCTAATACTATTCTGGGAGAAGCTTGGATACATTCAACAGAAAAGCGTTCAGACTTTTTTAATGTAGAAACAATATAACGATCTAGATTAAAGATTAATAGGCTCCAAATGAGTCCAAAAAACATAGAGGGAAGTATAGTGTTAAACACGGTGTTAAGGGCATAGCTAGCGGCAATGCAAGCCATTATTGCGGTAAAAAATACGGTAGCTCCTATACCTGCATATTTGTTTTGCTCACCTTTAGAGCAGTGTTCCAATATATCGGTGTCAGCCCCAGAGCAAATGATGAAGAATTGCTTTAACATGATTTGTGATTTTGATTGATGAACTATTAGAACGCAAATAGCACGGAATTGTTACATAATTTGCTGTTTAATTGTTTAGATATCATGTTTTTGTGTAACCAATGTTACGGTGTAAATTTTTAATTTTAAGTAGCTTTATGGCAATTACGTTTTTTAAAAGAGGGATGTACGCATAACGTCATTACCTTGAAAAAATGATATAGTTGGTTTTGGTTTGATTATATATAAGTCAGATTTAAGTTTTTAAATCTGGCTTATTTGTTTCTAGATCTTACACTCTCAATGACTACGGTAAGTAAAATAAGTGTTCCGCCAATAAATGTGTTGGTAGTAGGCATTTCATTAAGAAATAAAAAGGCAATGATGATACCAAAAATAGGTTGTGTGCTACCAATAATACTTGCGGTACTCACAGAAAAGTGCTTTAAACTGGTAATGAATAACGAGTGGCCAATGGCTGTGGTAATCAAAGCTAAAGTAATAATATAAGGGTATTGCGTAATTATATTACTGCTGTTTAAGAAAAACATGACGGGCAGTAACAATATCGCTACTATTAAGGCTTGCTGGGTCATAAGTACTGTACCGTTATAGTTATGTACATGCCGTTTTAAAATTAGGTTGCGCAGGGCGTAGCATAGCGCTGAGAAAATTCCGAATAAAATACCTTTTAAATGGGTGTTCTCAAAATTAAACTGTGGGGCTAGAATATAAATGCCTAAAAGTACTACTAGCGCTAAAAAAACATGAATTGGGTTTAGTTTAGATTTTGTAAAAAAGGGTTCTAGTAAAGCGGTAATTACGGGGAAGGTAAACATAGATAGCATGCCCAATGCAACGTTTGAAAACTTTAAAGCATAGAAATAGGTTACCCAATGCGCTCCTAAAAAAATAGCGCCCAATAGTATAGAGGGTAGGTCTTTTGGTGATTTTATTTTAATGCTATAGTTTTTGTATTTGCAGAAAATGAGTAAAAACAATCCGCCCAATGCACTGCGCCACCAAATAATGACAGGTGCAGGTAGATCAATAAATTTACCTAAAGCGCCGGAGGTGCTAATAAAAATAGTAGCTAGGGTAAGTAATAATAATTGACTGCTATGTTGATTTTTCATATTGAATACAAAGAAAAGATATTTATTGATTTGGTTTGTGTTTTTATCATTCTACCTTAGTAAGGTAGGGTTAATATGCTTTAACAGCATATTTTATAGGATATCAAATATGTTTTATGTAAATTTAAATGAATTTCATTAGTTGCATCTTCAATACTACCCCTAATAATTATTTAGAGCAACTATCATACTATCCTGTGTTTAATTAAGCAAATTGGGTTGGTAGAATTTTAAAATAAATTATTAACCAATTAATTAAATCAATATGAGAAAAACAATTATGATGCTATTCATTATTCTGGTGAGTGGCCAATTTATTCAGGCACAAGGTGCTTCTGTACACTTACATCGAAGAGTTGCAGATACAGATATGGAAGAGGTTTTAAAACGAGAAGTAAAGTATTGGAGCAAGTTTGCTCAAAGTGAAATAGATAAAGGGAATATGTATTTTTGGGGGGTATTTACCCGTATAGGAGGAACAGATTTAGAGAATGAGCCTAATGTTCTTATTGTTAATGGATTCACTGATATTGATAATGAAATTAATTGGGGAGGTATTCAAGAGATGTTTCCAGATGTTAAAATGGAGGATATAGACACAAGAGAGTTGAGTACAACAACCGATGTGGTAATCTTAAGAGATTTAAACAATCATATCCAAGTGCCTGACGCCACAGGTGAAGATTTTAATTTTGTTAGGATAAAGTATCATAATGTAAAAGACCTTCGTTGGCATATAGATTTTGAGGTTAATAAGGTAAAGCCTTTTTTTAAAGCGGATATGGATGCTCATAAATCTAAAAGAAAAGGTTGGGGGAATGCCGTTATTTTAGAGCCAAGGTCTGAGAAGTTTCCTTATAGAGCATATTCATATAATCTGTTTTCAACATTAAGTGATGCTGTGAATCCAAGACATGAAGAAGGTACTTCGTGGCCTGATGGTTTCTTTGATGAATATCAAAAGAATGTTGCGGGGCCTGATGATTCAAGATTGTATAGAGTGATAAAAGTGGTTAGTAAATAGAGATTTAAAAAAGGGGTTGAATATGTATTCAGCCCCTTTTTTATTATTGTGATAATTCTTTAAAATATTTATAAAACCATGGGATGGTTTCTATACCTTTTAAATAGTTCCATACCCCAAAATGTTCGTTAGGCGAGTGAATGGCATCACTGTCTAAGCCAAAGCCCATTAATATGGTTTTACTTTTTAACTCTTGCTCAAAGAGCGAAACAATTGGAATACTACCGCCGCTACGTTGTGGAATAGGCGTTTTACCAAAGGTTTCTTGATATGCTTTGCTTGCGGCTTGATAACCTAAACTATCAATGGGGGTAACATACCCTTGGCCCCCATGATGTGGTGTAACCTTTACTTTTACACCTTTTGGGGCAATACGTTCAAAATGATCTTTAAAAAGTTGTGTAATGTCTTCCCAGTTTTGATTGGGTACTAAACGCATGGATATTTTAGCATAGGCTTTACTTGGAATAACTGTTTTAGCACCTTCACCAGTGTAACCACCCCAAATACCATTAACGTCAAGTGTTGGTCTTATGGAGTTACGCTCATTGGTGGTGTACCCTGATTCGCCATATACGGCCTCTATGTTTAGTGCTTTTTTATAGTTTTCTAAAGAAAATGGAGCTTTACTCATTTCAGCACGTTCTTCATTTGAAAGTTCCTCAACATGGTCATAAAACCTAGGAATGGTGATATGATTATTTTCGTCATGGAGTGAAGCAATCATTTTTGCTAGAATATTGATGGGGTTGGCCACAGCGCCACCGTATAACCCAGAATGTAAATCACGATTTGGCCCTGTAACTTCCACTTCTACATAGCTTAGGCCTCTAAGCCCAGTGGTAATAGAAGGAACATCATTGGCAATCATTCCCGTGTCAGAAATAAGAATGACATCATTTTTAAGCCTATCACGGTTGTTTTTTACAAACGTTCCTAGATGAACACTGCCTACTTCTTCTTCGCCTTCAATCATAAACTTAACATTACAAGGAAGAGTGTTTGTACGTGTCATAAGCTCAAACGCTTTTACATGCATATACATTTGACCTTTGTCATCACAAGCGCCGCGGGCAAAAATGGCGCCATCTGGATGTTTGTCTGTGGGCTTTATAACGGGCTCAAATGGCGGGGAATCCCATAGGTTTATGGGATCGGGTGGTTGTACATCATAGTGACCATAAACAAGTACGGTTGGTAAATTGTCATCAATGATGCGCTCACCGTAAACTATGGGATAGCCCTCTGTTTTATAAATTTCGGTATGATTGCAACCAGCTTGTTTCAGGCTTTCTTGAATGTTGTTTGCCGTTTTTAAAACATCATTTTTGTAGCTAGAGTCGGCACTTATAGACGGTATTTTTAGCAATTCTATAAGCTCTTGTAAAAAGCGATCTTTATGTTCTGAAATATAGGATTGAATGTGATTCATAGTATTTATAATAGGATAAATTCAAAAGTATAAAAAAGAATACTTTTTTAGGGTTTTAAAGTTTGCATTTTAAAAATCTTGTTTATATTTGCAGTCCTTATTGCGGGCGTGGTGGAATTGGTAGACACGCTAGACTTAGGATCTAGTGCCGCGAGGTGTGAGAGTTCGAGTCTCTCCGCCCGCACAATTAAGAAAAAGGCTTCTCATAATTGAGAGGCTTTTTTTTTGACTTTGGTTTTGATACCTCAGCCTATGTTTAGTATAACCACCAATACATGCAAAAAAGGTACAAATACTTATTGTAGTAAATGCTTTTGTTTGCGTTCTTTTAAGATGCCTTTTATAAGTTTAAACAATCTTAATTTGAAATTTTTGTAGTCTTTTAGAAATACATTTACTTTTGATTCTAAAAAGGAATGCTCTATTTTATAGTTGTTGTCTTCTTCTTGTTCGTTTATGCTATTTAGTAGTATAGATAATCTTTTTTCGTGTTCAACGATAAGTCTAATAAGTTTGTCAGTTTTCTTTTCGTATGCAATTAAATAATCAATAACCTCTTTACTTTCTTTAAAATGTTTAGAGTCAATGAGTTGTAAGGTGTATGACTTGATGAGATCATTAAAGAATAATTGTTCGTCATGTACAAATCGTAGTTCAGATAACCAGTTAATAGACATGTTATGCATGCTTTCAGGTGTTAACCATGCTTTATACTGTTTTATTTGCTTAGTTTTCATTTTTGTAGATTTTAAAACCAAGCAGAAATCTATATGTTTTTGATTGCTGCTTGGTTTGAATTAGTCAATAATGATAATTTTTTTATTGCTAGCTACTTCTGTAGCTTTTTCCTTCAAGAGTTTTATATGTAAAATACCTCTTGTGTATGATGCTGAAATGTTAGTGTTAACATTCACAGTTTTTGGAAGTACAATAGAGCGCATAAATGATTTGTAGCTAAATTCTTTTCGGGAATAGCTTGTGTTATTTGGCTCATTGGATACTGCTTTTTCACCGTGAACATGAAGCATGTTGTCTTCCATACTAATTTCAAAATCACTTTTATCAAATCCAGGTGCTGCAAATTCAATTTCAAAGTATTCTTTATCTTCTTTTACATTCATAGCAGGCATTACGCTGCCTTCTTCGTAGAAATCGTTTCTGTAAGCATCTTTGACTTTTATAAGATTGTTCAAATCTTTGAATCTAGTATGGAAAAATCGGTCATTCCAAGGCCTAGCCAGACTGCTGGTCCAAGGCGTCAGCAACCTATTGTCAGAACCAGATAATAGATTCTTTCTTCGTTGTTTTAAGCGTGTTGTCATGACATGATACATTTTGCGGTTATTTGTATAACATGCAATAAATTAAGTATATAAAATGTAATGAACAATGATATTTGTTAGGAATAGGGTTTTTTTTGTGAAAAAATCGAAGAATAAATCATCGCTATTTAGTTTTGATTGAAAATTCTATAATTTGAGTTCGTATCGTTGATTTAGCTTCGGTATGGTTATATTCCAGTGGTAGGTATGTTTTATTTTTAATCGAAAAGCATCTAGGGCTTTAGGTTCACCATGAATAAGAAAGACCTTTTCTGGAATGTTTTTAATATTACTCACCCAATTTAAAAGATCTTGCTGATCGGCGTGTGCCGATAAACTTTCTATGTTTTTGATGCTTGCTTTTACGGTATAGTATTTTCCGAAAAAGCGGATTTCATGTGTGCCTTCCTGCAATTGTCTGCCTCGAGTGCCTTCGGCTTGATAGCCAACGAGTAAAATGGTTGTAGAGACTTTATCAATAAGTTGTTGTAAATAGGTTAAAACACGACCTCCAGTCACCATACCGCTTCCAGCTATTACTATTTTAGATTGTGGGTCATCAATTGTTTCCCATGTTTCTCTGTAAGACCTAATAGTGTTCACATGATTACACATGGCATGATATTCAGAGGGTGAGAGTTTATGCCATTCAGGAAATCTATGAAAGACCTCTAAAATGTTGTTGCCCATGGGGCTATCTACAAAAATGGGAATGTTTGGAATTTTATTTTTTTGGTACAGTTGCCAAAGTAAATATATAAGTGTTTGCATGCGTTCAACAGCAAAACTTGGGATGATTAAAGTGCCTTTTTTATTTAGGGTGTCTGCTATAATTTCGGCGAGCATATTTTCGGTATCGTTATCAGGATGCCGTTTATCTCCGTAGGTGCTTTCTATAAACAAATAATCTGCCCATTCTGGTTTTTGGGGTTTGTAGAGTAAGTAATCTTGTTCTCTGCCAATATCTCCAGAAAATACAAGGCGTTTACCATGCAGTTCTATTTCAATAAAGGAAGCACCAATAATATGACCGTTGTACTGAAACCTAAAGGACACATGTTCTGAAAGGAAATGCCAATAGTCTATAGGTTTCTCATGAAAAAGGCTTATCGTTTTTTCAGCTTCAGTTTTTGTGAAAAAAGGTAAGGCAGGCACATGCTTGGTGTATTGCTCGGTATTTGCTTTTTTAGCTTCTTCTTCGTGTATTTTTGCGCTGTCTCTTAATATAATTGAAGCAATGGTCAGAGTAGGGCCTGTTCCTATTATTTTACCAGAAAAGCCTTGTTTTAAAAGTCGCGGTAAATAGCCTATATGGTCTAGGTGACCGTGAGTTAGCAATACCACATCTACAGTTGCTACATCTATGGGTAAGTCTTCCCAGTTTAATGCTCTTAATTCTTTTAAACCTTGAAACATACCACAGTCAACGAGCATGTTTATATGGGCAGTTTCTAAAAAAAACTTTGATCCAGTAACCGTTCTTGCTCCTCCCAAAAAACGAATGTAGGCCTTGCTTGTCATAATGCGGAATGATTACATAAGGTGCTAATTTCCTTAAGGATTTTTTTCTTTCTAATTTCGGATATCTCTAAGTCATCTAAATAAAGATTATCTTCTAGTAATTCTCTAGCTAAAACAATATCCCTACTTAATAAAAATTGCTTTTCTCGTTGTGATAATAAGGTAGATACCGTTATGGGATATAATCCAAGACGATCTATTCTGTCTTTTAAGCCATTGTTTGGCGGGTAATTCCAACTTAGCAAATAGAGATGCGCACATTGGCCATATGCTATGGCATCTAGTGTGAATCTGGTATTGGTAACTACCCAGCCCTTAGTGAGCTTTGTTTCATACTTTTGATTTGTATTCCAGTGTTTTTTCACGTCGTTGTATCTAGAATGAATATATAATGGGATTTTAACATTACAATTAATACCCTCTTCGCCATGAAATTTACACTCTACAAGAATGGTCTTTTGGTTTTTATGAGCCAAAATATCTATTTCATGTGTAACACACTGTCCTTGAATAATTTTACCAACTTGGGTGGTGTAGCCAGAATACTTTAAAATAGCACTAATGAATCGCTCAAAAGGAAACCCTGTAGGACCTAATTCGTAAATAGCTTTTTTTAACTTGTATTTTGAGGCAAAGCAACTTTCTTCTTGCTTAAGTAAAGAAAACGCCCTATTATATATTTCTTTAGTTGAAATGCCATTGTATAATTCGTCTTTGACCTTGTCAATAATTTCTGAAATCAACTTATGATCGGCTCCCGTTCGACTTAAGGAAGCTTTAAGTTTTTCAAGTGAAAATTTAACTTTTTCTCCTGAAGTCTTTACAATATCAAACGTGTCTGTTTTCATGTTTGGTTAGTTTCAGATATTACAAGTCTTATAACACATAACTGTTACACTTAAGTTAGTTTTAATTTCTATCTCAAGTTAAACATAAAATCACTAAAAATTTATAACAAAGATCAGTTAGAGCATTTTTGTAGCGATTAACTATTTCTAAAAAAATAGTTTAATCTTTACGTTTCTTTTGGTCACTTAAACACTTTCGTTAATTTATGTTATTTTTTTTGATTTTTTAAACGTAACCGTTTAAAGATTATATATTTGCAAAATATTAGCTTTTTTGAAGGAAATGAGATCTCAATTAAAAGCCTTTTTATAGAACATTAAACCATAATCATAATTAAAAAAATGAACAAAAGATTAGATCAACAAGCGGCAGATAACATACGTGCATTAGCGGTAGCCATGGTAGAGAAAGCGAAGTCAGGGCATCCAGGCGGACCCATGGGAGGTGCTGATTTTATGCATATTCTGTATTCAGAATTTTTTAATTATGATCCATCAGATATGACTTGGCCTTTTAGAGATCGTTTCTTTATGGATGCAGGGCATTTATCCACTTTAATGTATGCCCAATATTATCTTTTAGGAAACTATGCCAAAGAAGATGTTGCCAATTTCCGTCAATGGGGTTCTATCACACCAGGTCACCCAGAAGTAGATGTAAAACGAGGTATTGAAAACACCTCCGGTCCCTTAGGGCAAGGACACACTATGGGAGTAGGTGCTGCCATCGCTGCTAAATTTTTACAAGCACGATTTGGTGATTGGATGAACCATAAAATCTATGGGTTTATTTCAGATGGTGGTATTCAGGAAGAAATCTCACAAGGAGCAGGTAGAATAGCAGGGCATTTAGGATTGAGTAATTTCATTATGTTCTTTGATTCCAATGATATTCAGTTATCTACATCGACTGATGAGGTAACCACAGAAGATACCGCTATGAAGTACGAGGCTTGGGGCTGGAAAGTGGTAACAATAGATGGTCATAACCACGATGAAATTCGTCAGGCCTTAAAAGATGCGAATGCTGAAACAGAAAAACCAACCTTAATTATAGGTAAAACCATTATGGGTAAAGGTTGTGTAACGGCAGAAGGTGAGATGTTTGAAGGCTACTGTGAGTTACATGGACAGCCTATAGGAGCAACAGGAGCCGATTACGAAAAGACGTTATTAAACTTAGGGGCTAATCCAGCATCTCCATTTGATATTTATGACGATGTTCAGGCCTTCTACACAGATATCATTGCAGAAAAAACAGCGCAAGCAGCTCAGAAAAAAGCAGAAATTGAGGCTTGGAGACAAGAGAATAGCGCTCTAGCAGAAAAATTAGATTTCTTTTTATCAGGACAGTTACCAGTATTAGATTTTGAATCTATTGAGCATAAAGCAGGCTTAGCCTCAAGAGCTGCCTCATCAAATGTATTAGGCTATTTGGCTGAGAATGTAGAAAATATGATTGTGTCTTCAGCCGATTTATCAAACTCCGATAAAACCGATGGGTTCTTAAAGAAATCTTCAGCCTTACAGAAAGGTGATTTTAGCGGTTCGTTTTTACAGGCAGGTGTTGCCGAGTTAACCATGGCATGTATTGCTAACGGTATAGCATTACATGGTGGTATTATTCCTGTAGTAGCTACCTTCTTTGTATTCTCAGATTATATGAAGCCAGCAATCAGATTGAGTGGAATTCAAGAGTTGCCAGTAAAATACGTATGGACTCATGATGCCTTTAGAGTAGGTGAGGATGGTCCAACCCATCAACCTGTAGAGCAAGAAGCGCAAATTCGTTTGTTAGAAAAACTTAAAAACCACAGTGGGAAACCAAGTTTCTTAGCCTTACGCCCAGCAGATTCAGCCGAAACAAGTGTGGCTTGGAAAATGGCATTAGAGAACACCAGCACGCCATCGGGATTGATTTTATCAAGACAAGGTATTAAAGATATTCCTGCACAAGGCGCATCAAGATATCAAGAAGCTTTAGGCGCTGAAAAAGGCGGTTATTTAGTAAAATCTGTAGACAATCCAGATGTTGTTTTAGTAGCCAACGGATCTGAAGTTGCTACTTTATGGGCCGCAGCCGAGATACTAGAAAACAAAGAAAATTTAAAAGTAAGTATAGCTTCAGTGATTTCAGAAGGCGTGTTCAGACAACAATCAGAAGACTACCAAAATAGTGTAATTCCTAGAAATACACCATTATTTGGTTTAACAGCAGGACTTCCAGTAAACTTAGAAGGCTTAGTAGGCGCTCAAGGTAAAGTATTCGGATTAGATCATTTTGGTTACTCGGCACCAGCAGGTGTATTAGATGAGAAATTCGGATTTACCGGTGAGCAAGTAAGCCAAGAAGTTTTAGCCTATTTAAGCAAAACTGTATTAACAAAATAATAAACGAAACAATGAAATTTTTTATAGATACCGCAAATCTTGATGATATTGCAGAAGCGCAAGCCTTAGGTGTATTAGATGGTGTAACAACCAATCCGTCATTAATGGCAAAAGAAGGCATTACAGGCGAAGAAAACATTAAGAATCATTACATAAAAATATGTGATATTGTTGAAGGTGATGTAAGTGCTGAAGTAATTTCAACAAATTTTGAAGGCATGGTAAAAGAAGGTGAAGCCTTAGCTGCTTTACACCCACAGATTGTGGTGAAATTACCATTAATAGCTGACGGAATTAAAGCATGTAAGTACTTTTCGGATAAGGGTATAAGAACTAACGTAACCTTAGTGTTCTCGGCAGGACAAGCATTATTGGCAGCCAAAGCAGGAGCTACTTATGTGTCGCCATTCTTAGGGCGTTTAGATGATATCTCAACCGATGGTTTAAACCTAATAGCTGAAATCAGACAGATTTATGATAACTACGGTTTTGATACACAAATTTTAGCAGCCTCTATCCGTCATACCATGCATGTGATTGACTGTGCAAAAATTGGTAGTGATGTAATGACAGGCCCGTTATCATCTATTACAGGTTTATTAAAACATCCTTTAACAGATATAGGATTGGCTAAATTCTTAGAAGATTATAAAAAAGGGAATTCTTAAAAAAAGAATTTGAACTTTATAAAAGTAAAAAGCTTCTCGCATCAAGGTATTCTTGAGTTGAGAAGCTTTTTCGGTTTAAACAAATAAACTATAATTTCACAAGCTTAACGGTGTTAACTTGTCCGTTGTTATTTTTTGCCTTAATAAGATAAATACTTTGTGGTAAGTTGGTAACATCAAAAACAAAATTCTTTGAAAATGTTCCTTTGAAGATTTTAATTACCTTTCCTGTGATATTATAGATTTCAACATGATTTACATCGGCATTTAAGCTGAATGTTCCACGTGAAGGGTTGGGAAATATTTGGAAGCTAGGAATAAATTCAGGACTACTATTTGATAAGGTAACCCCTTTATTACCGTATATTTTAAATTCTCCAGGACCTAAGTTAATGGTGTTTGTGTTTCCATCAATTAACGTGGAATTGCTTTCATCCATTAAATCATACCAAGAACCACCATAGGGAAAGTTTGGGTTTACATTTTGTGCTGTTACTGCAAAATTTGCTATAATTACAACATTTTTTAAATCGGTACCTTGGCTATTTTCGTTACCTGTAAAGATGCTAATTCTAGGTGTTTGGGTTCCAGATGTTATATTGTAATCACCTTCAAATACGGGTTCATTAATTTTTAAAGCATTTAGCCTTGCCCAATCTTTGTAAATTTGGTTTCTATTAGTGTTGCTTAACCAATTTTCCGTCCATTGTGGTTGCGGCTTAGTGTCTAATTTACAATCTCCTGGTATGGCATCATAATCTGTGTTTACTGACCCATCGCTACAAGTAAAAATGGAATTGTTCATACCTAATGCAGCAAAGTGCCATATCATTTTTGGTCCGGGAATAGGCAAAGAAACAGCTCCAATTGCAGACATACGTTTTAATGCAATATTTAATTCTTTCACGTTGTGAGATGGGTTGGTATCAACTCCAAATTGTGTCATTTCATACATTATTCTGTCTTTGTCATGACTTTCAGGGTAACCAATAACACGTTTTCCTGTAAACCCTGTATGAGCTTTATGTCCCATGCGGTCAATATTAATAGTGTTATTTTGACCTTGGCCAAGGTTTTTAAAGGCGCCCCATTCTTCACTCCACATCATTACACCTTTACCTTCATTTATACGATAGTTGGCCCATTCTTTTTCTTCATTATCAGACCCTAAGTGTTCAAAAATCACATAGTGCGTGGCATCTAAACTCCAAGAATAATCAGCGTACTCTTTCAAAACGTCTACGCGGTCTTGTTGAAAATTATTTGTACAGGTTTCGTCACCATCAGTACAGTTTTGTGTAAACCCTTTTGTTAAATCCCATCTAAATCCATCAATATTAAAGACTTCAATCCAATGTTTTACTACGCGTTTTGTGTAAGCTTGTGTTACGTCACTTGAATGATTAAAATCAGAACCTACATTATAGGCGTGTCTTGGTGTTTCATTGAAATAAGGGTTTTCGGCGCTTGGTTCACCCCAGCCATCACCATCGGGGTCGTTCATCCACATACGTACCATAGGGTTTCTTCCAAAAGCATGATTCAAAGCGATGTCTAATATCACTGCTATGCCATTTTGGTGACAAGTGTCTATAAGTTCTTTAAATTTATCTTCGGTACCGTAAAACTTATCTAAAGCCATATGAAATGAAGTGTTATATCCCCAGCTTTCATTGCCTTCAAACTCCATAACGGGCATAAGTTGAATGGCATTAATGTTGAGATTTTTAAAGTAGTCAATGCGGTCAATGATGTTTTGGTAATTTCTATTGGCATCAAAATCTCGAATTAAGACTTCGTAAATCACTAAATCTTCTTTTTTAGGTCTATTGAAATTTGTGACCTGCCAATTATACTGAGGTTTGTTAGTTTGCAAAACGGTAACCTCACGTTCCTGTCCAGCGGGATAGGTTGGTAAATTAGGATAAGTACTTGAAGGTATTCCAGGGTCATCAAAGGGGGATAATACTAGCGTAGAATAAGGGTCGGCAGTTTTAACTAGAGCCGGTGACCCAGCAATTGGATTTTTATCATAGACCCAATATTGATATGTGTAAATCTGACTAGGAGTGAGTCCTGTTAATTCTATCCAAAATTTGTCCGATCCTGTATCTTTTTTCATAAAATCAGAATTAGACGGATTGTAGTTATTGAAGCTCCCTGCAAGTTGCACATATTCTTTACCTGGCGCGTTTAATACTAAAGTTGCTTTTGTTGCATCAGAAGTGTTGTAATTAATACCTTCAGCTAGTCCATTAGGAAGTGCTTCTTCAATGGTTGGAGGTACTATAATAATAGCTCTTGTTGCTTCGCCAATATCAGAACCACTTAAAGGCGAGCCAACAACTTTTAATGTGCCGTTTTGAGTAATATTATTTATTATGCCCTGAGCGTTTGGAAATCCCATGCCTGAAGCTTTTTCTACACCATCCAAAAAATAAGTAAACTCGCCTGGTTCAATGCTGCCCTGAAATGACAGATTAGTTTTTACGGTTAGGTTTTCTCCGGCTTCAATAAATATTGGGTTTGATGTAGGTTCAACAATATTTATAATAACAATTCCTACGGCAAAAACAAAGTCTTTACAGCCTGATGCTTTTAATTCTTGATTACCGTCAGGACTTCTAAATACCATACCTAATTGAGTGGCATTTATGCTTTGCGTATCTGTTAATCCAAAGTACGTTTTTGGTGTTATTGTAATTGACCAAATACCTCCTCCTTGGTTTTGCATTTCTCCTACGCCATCATCTTGTCCCCAATTACCTACTACTTTGAATCCAAAAGCATCAGAATTATCACCAATTCCCGAATGCATGTAGACTTTTGAAGGATTAGTCAAACCGTTACAATCCGAAGCATTACTATTAATATCTACCGTAATAGTTATAGATTGATCAACTTCAAATGCATTTGGGGAAAGCGTTACTTGAGCTTTTGAGAAATGAAAAGCAAGTGCAAAAAGTAATATGAAAGTAATTTTTTTCATAATAAGAGTTTTTATTGAAAAAAAAAGGGCTATAAAATTATAGCCCTTTTGGAATGATTAAAGCATTATTGTCTTAAATCTATTATTTTATTTACGGTGTCAACTGTGAAGTAATAAATACCTGGTGTGCCATTAAATTTAAAATTGTTGTCTCCATCTTGTGCATCTTCCAATAGGGTGTCAATAGTATACCCATCATCAGCGTAGAAAGGATAATTTTGCCCAGAATCCCAGTTTCCTTCTTCTAAAAAGAACCTAAACGCATCATTTGTTAAATTGATACTTGCACTGTAAACATTATCAGTACATGTGAATTCTATAGGACTGTCCCAATTCCATCCAGCATCAACAGCACCAGCACCTACAACCCATACAGAATCACAGTTAGGTTCTTCAGGTCTAGGAATGCCTAAGGTGATGGTTTTGTTTACAGTATCTACAGTTAGTAAGTAGGTTCCAGGGGTGCCATTAAATTTGAAGTTGTTATCTCCATCTTGAGCATCTTCTAGTAAGCTATCAATGGTATATCCATCATTAGCATAGAAAGGATAGTTTTGTCCAGAATCCCAGTTTCCTTCTTCTAAAAAGAACCTAAACGCATCATTTGTTAATTTGATGTTGGTTGAGTACACATTATCGGTACAAAAGAATTCAATAGGACTATCCCAGTTCCAACCAGCGTCAACGGCACCAGCTCCAACAACCCATACAGAGTCACAATTAGGATCTTCGGCGGCAGGAGGTCCTAGTTTAATGGTTTTGTTTACAGAATCAATAGTTAAAGAATATTTTCCAGGAGTTCCTATAAAACGGAAGTTCTCATCCCCATCCATAGCATTTTCAAAATTAGGATCAATACTGTATCCTTCGTCTACAAAATATGGAAAGTTTAATCCAGAATCCCAATTGTCTTTTTCAGTAAAAAATCTGAAACTATCATTGGCAAGATTAATATTACTAGTGTATATCTGATCTGTACATAAAAATTCTATAGGATTATCCCAATTCCATCCAGCATCAGGAGCACCAGCACCAACTACCCACCATGATGGGCAATTAGGTCCTCCAACTTCTTCTTCCCCTTCTTGAAGTTCAATGTTTAAAGCCTGAATAGCCGAAAAGGATTCGAGGTTATCTTTCCCTATGGTTGCACGTACTCTAAAGTACAATTTACCCGTATTGGGAGCAGGTGTTTCTGGGTCGTTATCTAATCCTGCTATTTTTGCCAACGCCAGAAATTGTTTAACGGTTGCGGGGATTTCGTTCCCTCCAATGTTAGTGCCAAGATTATAAGCTTTATAATTGGAATCATCAGGATCATTTGTGTAATCACTAAAGTCTTCCATGGTTGCTGCTTGAAGCTCATACGTACGTTCGGTTGGTATGCCGAAATTAGCATCACGCCAGGTAAAACGTTCCGCTAAATTGTTGCCTAAACTGTTATTTAATAAGTAGTTCTCTAAAAATGATGTGCTAAACGTAAAATCTGTGGCTTCCTGAGCTATAAACTCAGAGGTGTCTTTTTCTTCGCATGAATTTAAGGCTATAATGGTTATAACCATCATGCATATATTTAGTATTTTTTTCATTTCAATTTAGTTTTTAATTAGTATCCCTCGTTTTGTGATAAATTAGGATTAGCTTGTAAGGCTTGTAGCGGAATAGGGAATCGTTTGTAATGCTCAGGGATAGATGTGCCTTCTGCAACATTACCTTTCCATGGCCATACATAACTACCTCCAGTAAACTTTTTAAAACGAATTAAGTCACTTCTTCTATGACCTTCAAGATTTAATTCTCTTCCTCTTTCATCAAGAATAAAATCAAGAGTTAACTGGGTTGAGTTTATAGGAGTGGCATTTGAGCGTTCTCTAACGTCGTTCACATATTTTAATGCAGTGGCTTCGTCTCCACCAGAGGCTTTTTGTAATACGCATTCTGCATACATTAAATAAGCATCAGCTAACCTAAACAAGGGAAAATCTGTGCTAGAAAAACTTGTAGCAATACCAGAGCCATCAGCATTAGAGTTTCTGAATTTAATTGCAGGATAACCATCTTTCCATTCTTTATAGTCGTTCATTTCATAGTTGTGACCAGAAGTCCAAAATAATTTTGCTCTGTCATCAGTAGCGCCAGGGCCTACGTTTGACTCTCCTCCAAATAAACCATACCATCCTTTTGTAGCTCTGTGGCCTGCCCAACCATCGGTAGCACCATAATCTGCAAGAGTCATTGTTTCAGAGCTTAAACATCCGTTTACAATATAGGTAGTGTTTCCGTAACTTTGGCTTACATCAGAATCTGCAATTAGAGGGAAGATAATTTCAGTAGAAGCAAAGTTATCTGCAGAAAAAAGGCTTACAAAGTTTTCATCTAGGGTGTACCCTCCATCATCAATTACTTTTTTTATGTATATTAAGGCATCAGTATAGTGATCTTCGTTAATATATACTTCAGCGTTCATATATAATTTAGCCAATAACATTTGTGCTGCAGGTTTACTTGCTTGACCATAATTATTTGTTTGTGGTAAAGCAGCTTCGGCAGCAATTAGTTCTTTTTCTACAAAATCATATAATTCTTTACGAGAAGCTTCTGGAAGAGGTGAGGAATTACCAAAATTTTCTTCCGTGGCTAACACGCCTTTTCCAAAGGTGTCAATTAAATAATAATACGCCAAAGCTCTTAAAAAGCGTACTTCGCTAATAATGCCTTCTTTGTTTTCTACGTCAATATTAGGTAAAATTGAAAGTAGGTTGTTACATTGTGGTACGGTAAAATATACGCGGTTAAATAAATATCTAAAGAATTTATTGTTTTCATCCCAACGGCTAGTTGTAGTTAATTGGTCTAAACCATCATCACCCCACCTATTTTTCATACCATCAGCGGTAAAATCCTGTAGATTTACAATACCTCTTAAAAAAGGAGATTCTCCCGCATTATCACTAATGTCTGATTTATCAGGGCCTTGTACGCCAGATAGAGCAAATGAGGCATAAAGTCTGGATAAAATTCCTCTTACGGCGTCAGGATCTTGTTTTAATAATTCGTCAAGGGATAGCTCAACAAGGGGTTTGGTGTCTAATTCGTCGATACAGCTTACATTTGAAATAAGCATTAAGGACATAAAAAAGTATATTATTTTATTTTTCATCGTCATAGTTTTTAAAAGTCAAGATTTAATCCGAAAGAATATATTCTTGGTCTAGGATAAAAGTTATTATCAATAGCTCCGAAATTTTCAGGATCCTGACCACTATATTTTGTCACTAAAAAGGCATTATTTACAGCGCCAAATAATTTAAGATTAGTTCCTTTCAAAATTTCGTTAAATGTATATCCTAAAATGATGTTTTCACATCTTAAGAAGGCCGCATTTTCTAAGTAATAATCAGAGAAAGGAATGTTTCCTTGAATATCTGTAAAATTAGGATCAGCAGCGCCGTTAGTAAAGTTGAGCGTATTACTTAAACTTTGGGTGTTGTTTGGTAGGGCGGCTTCTAGATAACCACGGTTCAACTTAATACCGTTGTATACTTGTCCATCTATTTGTCCCCTGAAACTAGTTCCGAAATCCCAATTTTTATAATTGAAATTAAGTCCGAAACCAAAAGTCCAATTCGGTCTAAGTGCTTTATAGTAGCGATCATTATTAGTGATTATACCATCACCATCTCTATCTACAAAAGCACCTGCAATTGGTCTTCCATCTTCGTCATATATTTGCTGAAATACCCAAGCTGAATAAGCTTCTTCTCCAACTTTGTGGTAAGCAATACCAACACCTGTTCCTGTTGGAATTTCACCTCCAGCAGGAATGGTGCTTACATTTTTTAGGTTGGTAATTGTTGTTTTGGCGTATGCTATATTACCGTTTAAAGAAAGATTAGTATTCTCATTTCTTATAGCATTTAAGTTTAGGTTGAATTCAAATCCTTCACTTTTAGTCTCTCCAATATTTTGTGGAAATAGGTTGGTTAAACCTTGCCCTGGTCCAACGGGAGCGTTTACTAATAAGTCTCGTGTTTGTCTTCTAAAGATGTCAAACGCACCAGATAAAATGTTGCTTTCAAATAGCCCAAAATCAATACCAGCATTATAGGTAGTTGTTTTTTCCCAAGTTAAGTCAGGGTTAAAAGCCTTAGCATTGTAAATAGTAACACCAGGAAGGTATTGCGCAATATCAGAGCCAGGTTCAAATAAAGGAATAGAAGGGTATTGACCAACAACTCCTGTGATATCTTGTTGGCCTGTTTCACCCCAACCAACACGAACTTTTAAATCATTGAAAAAACTAGCGTCTTTTAAAAAGGATTCTTCTTTAACTTTCCATGCCAATGCACCGGCAGGGAAATAACCCCATCGGTTTGATTTTGTAAATAACGAGGAACCATCAGCTCTTAAAGAAAGAGTAACAAGATAGCGGTTGTTAAGATTGATGTTAGAGCGAGCAAAAAACGATTGCAAATTCAAAACATTATAGTATCTGTTTGTAGGATTTGCTGTGTTTGGTTGAATTTCTCTAAGTCCAGTTTCTGTGTTGTATCTGTAAATTACTTTATTCCCATCATTTTTAAAATTTTGATAAGAATACCCACCTTGAACGTCAAAGCTATTAACAAATGATTCGTCATATTCTTTTCTGTATTGCAAATAACCGTCTAAAGTAGTATTTGTTATGTCCTGATTTTCTCTATAGTTTTCACCTGGATTAAAAACAAAAACTTGATTACCAGGGGTAGAATTTGAATTGTCTAATCTGTAAGTTGCAATGGCATTTTCAGAAAAGGTTTCAACGATTTTTGCTTTAGAAGCTTCCAGTCCTGCATTAACAACAAATCGCAATTCAGGAAGAAAATGGAATTTATAATCTAACTCTATGTTTCCTAAAATTTTACTAACTTTTTCTGGTCTTCTGCGTTGTTTAAGTAATGCTAATGGGTTACTTTGACCATCAATAGCGTTTTGATCATTTAAATTGGTGTAATACCCGCCAAAGGGAGAATTATTGTTATATACAGGTTTGGTTGGGTCAAATGATAAAGAGCCACCAAGAGCACCTCCATCATCAATAGTATTTTTGTCTACAAATATACCCTTTGCATTAACATCCACTTTTAGGTGATCATCTAAAAGCATTGGCGTTAACTTTAACGAGGCTGTAATTCTTTCATAATCATTAGTTTTAACAACACCTTCTGTATTGTTGTAACCAATAGAAGCTCTAAAAGGTAAAACATCAAAAAGATTCGCTCTTGCGCTGAAGTTAAGGTCTGAAGCAAAGCTTGTTCTTAAAACAGCATCTTGCCAATCCGTATTATAGATGGCTCTTGGTCCTTGAGATGTATTAATTATTTTAGATATTGGCTCTGAAGTGTCAACCGTATTTAAAGGAACGCCCAGTCTGAAATCTTGATTAGGAAACGTGCTTTTAATAAAATCAACATATTCATTACCTCTGTAAACATCAATAGTTTCTTGTACAGTAGAAGAAGATGTGGTTGAACTAAAATTAAATTTAACTTCCCCAGAAGTCCCTTTTTTAGTGGTAATAATGATTACCCCGTTTGATGCTCTAGATCCATAAATGGCGGTTGCAGATGCATCTTTTAATACACTAAAGCTTTCAATGTCATTTGGATTAACCAGAGAAAGTGGGTTGGATACTCCCGCAGGATTAGTGTTGTCAACTGGAATACCATCAATTACAATTAAAGGATTGTTATTGGCTGATAAAGAGGCACCACCTCTAATTCTAATATTGGGTGCTGCATCTGGTTGACCACCAGCAGAAGTTATTCTTACCCCTGGAGCCTTACCATTTAACAATTGATCAGCCGAAACTACAGCTCCTTTGTTAAAATCTTTAGAAGACACAACATCTACAGATCCTGTTAAATCTTCTTTTTTAACACTGCCGTAACCAATAACCACCACTTCATCAAGTTGTGCGGTGTCTTCAATTAACTGTACATCAAGTCTCGCTTGACCCGTGTAGGTGACTTCAAGTGGCTGATAACCAATATAAGAGAATACAACAATATCACCTGTATTCACTTCCAATTCAAAATTCCCATCAAAATCTGTAGCTGCTCCCGTGGCTGTATCTTTTATTAAGACATTTACGCCAGGCAGCGGTTCAGAAGTTGATAGTTCTGTTACTGTTCCTTGCACTGTTGTTTGTCCAAACATAAAAACAGGCAGTAATAACATTAGGAACAACAATTTTTTAGTAGTCGTTTTCATTCTTACCGTTTAGTTTAAATTTTTTTTGCTTTTTTAACTATATTTTCACTTCTCCGTTCAAAACTAGTTAAAGAAATCAGAAATAAGTTATGTATTATTACGAAATTCCTAGCGAAAACGTTTTCGTGTTAACAACTTGTGGTAAAATGATTAGTAAAATTAATAATAGCATAAAGTATTTGTTTCAAATTGATATTTGTAAACTTTTAGTTTACTATTTTTACATATTCATAATTTTAGCTTATTTTATTAATGAATTGATAAAATGAAAATTTTAAGCTCATCTTTAAGATGTAATAGTTATTTGATGCGTTTTTATCTAAAAGTTTGGTCAGATTTTTAATCCATGAAAAGAAAAATAACCTTAAAACAAATCGCTAGGGAGTTAGATGTTTCTATTTCTACGGTATCTAAAGCCTTGAGTAATAGCCCTGAAATAAGTCAGGATACCACACAAAAAATTCAGGCTTTTGCTAAATTGTATAATTATAGACCCAATAATATTGCCTTAAGCTTAAAAAACAGGAAAACGAAAACTATCGGAATTCTTATCCCAGAGATTGTTCATCACTTCTTTTCTACAGTTATTAGAGGAATAGAGTTAATTGCTAACAGGAGGGGTTATAATGTTATTGTTGGGTTATCCAATGAATCGTTTACAAAAGAGGTTATTAACATGGAGCTACTGGCTAATGGAAGTATAGATGGGTTTATTCTGTCTATCTCTAAAGAAACGCTTTTAAAAAAAGATTTTCATCATTTTAATGAAACCATGAGTCAAGGCATGCCTATTGTTATGTTTGATCGGGTTGCCGATGAAGTAGATTGTGACAAAGTTATTGTTGATGACTTTAATGGTGCAGTAAAAGCTGTTGAAAAGCTAATATCAAAACAAAGTGAAAACATAGCACTGATTAGCACTATGGATTATATTAGTGTTGGGAAGCTTAGAACAGAAGGTTATATGTATGCGCTTCAAAAGAATGGGTTGCCTGTAAATCCAGATCTTGTTTTAAAAATAGATGACGGGCTAGATGTAGAGAATCATCTTGAGATATTAGAACAAGAAATAGAGCAATTCCTTAAAAGCAATATTGGTATTGATGGCATTTTTGCAGTAAATGAGTTATATGCTGTGAGTGCTATGAAAGTAGCAAAGAAATTAGGATATAGAATTCCTGATGATGTACAGGTGATTGGTTTTACTGATGGCGTATTATCTAAACACGCATCACCAAGTTTAACTACGGTTAGTCAACATGGTCAAAGAATGGGTGAACAAGCGGCTAATCTTTTAATAGATAGATTGGAAGCTCAAGAAGCGGAAATAGATCAATACATTATTAATAATGATAGAAAACCAGACTATATTAAAATGGTGATTGAAACAGAAATTATTGAAAGAGAATCAACTAAATAAAAAATAGTTAGGATAAATTAAAATCTTTTATATCTTTGTGACTTAATCAAAACTTATATTTTCTCTTCTCACTTTAAGTTTTGATAAGTATATCGCTTATCAAATAGTATTAATTTAAAATATACTATTTAATGGAAAAGCGTAGATTAAGTTTCATGGAAATCTGGAATATGAGTTTCGGATTCCTTGGAATTCAAATGGGATTTGCCCTTCAAAATGCCAATGCTAGTAGAATTCTTCAAATATTTGGGGCTGATGTGCATCATCTGTCTTGGTTTTGGATTATAGCGCCTTTAATGGGTTTAATTGTGCAACCTGTTATTGGGCATTACAGTGATAATACTTGGGGCAGGTTTGGAAGAAGAAAACCCTACTTTTTAGTTGGAGCCATTTTGGCTTCAATTGGGTTGGTTTTAATGCCACAAGCCGATATTTTTATTGCGTTCTTACCGGCCTTATGGGTTGGTGCAGGCATGCTTATGATTATGGATGCATCTTTTAATATTGCTATGGAGCCTTTTAGGGCGCTTGTTGGTGATAATTTAAGAACTGATCAAAGAACCTTAGGTTTTAGTGTGCAAACGGCTCTTATTGGTTTTGGTGCCGTAATAGGTTCGTGGTTGCCTTATGCTCTAGCAAATTGGTTTGGTGTTTCCAATGAAACCTCTCAAGGCGTTGTACCAACTAATTTAATCCTATCCTTCATTATAGGAGCCATAATTTTGGTTATTTCAATTTTAGTAACGGTCTTAACTACAAAAGAGTATTCTCCTGAAGAATTAGCTAGTTTTGAAGATCAATCAAATGAAAATGACGAAGTACAGCAAACGGAAGAACAATCTAGTTTATTAGATATTTTTGAAGACTTCAAGAAAATGCCAGTAACTATGCGCCAACTCAGTTGGGTGCAGTTCTTTTCTTGGTTTGGTCTTTTTGGGTTGTGGGTATTTGCAACACCCGCTATTGCACAACATGTTTATGGCTTGCCACATACAGATAGTAGTAGTGCTGATTATCAAAATGCAGGTGATTGGGTGGGAATCCTTTTTGGGGTGTATAACTTGATATCCGCATTTTATGCCTTTGCACTACCCTATATAGCAAAAAAAGTAGGAAGAAAAAAAACACACTCTATATCGTTAATCATAGGAGGTTTAGGAATGCTTTCTATATACATTATGCCAGATAAAAATTGGCTAATACTTTCTATGGTTGGGGTAGGAATGGCTTGGGCTAGTATTTTAGCTATGCCCTACGCTATTTTGGCAGGATCAATTTCACCAAAAAAAATGGGTGTTTATATGGGGATCTTTAATTTTTTCATTGTGATTCCGCAAATAGTAAATGCATTAATTGGTGGTCCGTTAGTAAAATATGCATACAGTAATCACGCCATTTTTGCTCTTGTAATGAGTGGTGTAAGTTTTTTAATAGCAGCGTCTTTGGTGTTTAAAGTGAAAGACGTTGATGATGTCGTTTAATATAAATAAGAAAAATGAGTACAATAGGAGTAATTTTTGATTTGGATGGTGTGATAGTAGATACGGCAAAGTATCACTTTTTAGCATGGAAAGATTTGGCAGATGAATTAGGTTTTGAGTTTACTGAGGCTCATAATGAATTGCTTAAAGGCGTTAGTAGAGTAAGGTCTTTGGAGATTTTACTAGACATTGGCAATGTAAAACTATCTGAAGAAAAAAAGCAGGAATATCTTATCAGTAAAAATGAGGTGTATCTTGGTTATATTACTAAAATGGGGCCAGACGAAATACTTCCTGGAGCAGAAGATTTGCTTAATAACTTAGATGCGCTTGAGGTAAAATACGTTCTGGGATCTGCAAGTAAAAATGCTCCTTTAATTTTAAAACAGGTAGGATTGTTAGATCGTTTTGCAGCCATTGTTGATGGTAACAGCGTATCTAAAGCCAAACCAGACCCTGAAGTTTTTTTAATAGGCGCTGAAAAATTAGGGCTTCCTCCTGAAAAATGTATCGTTTTTGAAGATGCCATTGCAGGGGTTGAAGCGGCTAAAGCAGCCCATATGGTTTCTATAGGTATTGGTGATCAAGAAACACTAAGCCATGCAAACTTTAACTTTAACAACTTAACTGAAATACCAGAAGATTTCTTTGCTCAGTTTATTTCAGAATAAAATAGAAAATAATGAATTTAGATTATATAAAACCAAACAATTGGTCAATCATTGAAGAAGGATTTGAGCCAAGTCATGTAGAAGCTTCTGAGAGTATTTTCAGTATTGGTAATGGTGCCATGGGGCAACGTGCCAATTTTGAAGAACAATACTCTGGGGCAACATTTCAAGGAAGTTACATCGCTGGGGTGTATTATCCAGATAAAACACGCGTAGGTTGGTGGAAAAATGGTTATCCAGAATATTTTGCTAAAGTACTTAATGCACCAAGTTGGATAGGTATAAACGTAATTGTTAATGGGGAATCCTTAGATTTGAATACCTGTAAATCGGTTGATGATTTCAGAAGAGAACTCAATATGAAAGAAGGTTGGTTATCTAGAACTTTCAGAGCCACCCTTCCTAATGATATTGAAGTAGAAGTAAAATCGGTTCGCTTTTTAAGTTTAGATTTAGATGAGGTTGGTGCTATTCGCTACCAAGTAACTCCTTTAAATGTTGATGCCGAAATTACCTTTCAACCATATTTAGATTCAGGCATCATGAATGAAGATTCTAATTGGGATGATAAATTTTGGGATACAACTAAAATAAGTGAAACCAATCAACAGGCTTTTATTGAAGCCAAAACCATGAAAACAGGTTTTCACACTTGCGCGTTTATGACATCGCAATTGTTGGTTAATGGCATTTCAAAAGATTTTGAGCCTGAGACCAAAATTGAAGACCTTAAAATTACCTATAGTTATACCGCTCAAATTAAGCAGAATGAAACCTTTACCATTCATAAATTTGGTGGCTATACTGTAGACAGATATTACGATAAATCAAAATTAGTTGATACCGCTAAAGAGGTGCTTCAGAAAGCTACGGCTAAAGGGTTTGAGAAAATGTTAGCAGATCAAGCGCAAGCATGGGCTGGAATTTGGGACATGGCAGATATTGTTATTGAAGGCGATGTAAAAGCGCAACAAGGTATTCGTTTTAATATCTTTCATTTAAATCAAACCTATTTAGGTAAAGATGCCAGATTAAATATTGGTCCAAAAGGATTTACAGGAGAAAAATATGGCGGAAGCACTTATTGGGATACCGAAGCCTATTGCATACCTTTCTATATGGCCACAAAAGATCAGCAGGTGGCTAGAACACTTTTAGAGTACCGTTATCACCATTTAGATAAAGCTATTGAGAATGCAGGTAAATTAGGGTTTACCAATGGAGCTGCTTTATATCCTATGGTTACCATGAATGGTGAAGAGTGTCACAATGAATGGGAAATTACCTTTGAGGAAATCCATAGAAATGGCGCCATAGCATTTGCTATTTATAACTACCACAGATATACGGGAGATTATAGTTACATCCCTGAAAAAGGACTGGAAGTACTTATAGGTATTGCGCGTTTTTGGCACCAAAGAGCTACGTTTTCTACCGATAAGGATAAGTATGTTATTCTTGGTGTAACAGGGCCTAATGAATATGAAAATAATGTAAACAACAACTGGTATACCAATTATTTGGCAAAATGGTGTATTGAATATGCTTTAGAAAATATCGCAAAAGTAAAAACCAATTATTTTACCGATTACGACAGAATCAACGCAAAAGTAAACCTTTCTGAATCTGAATTAGAAGCGTGGAAAGCAGTTGCCCAAAACATGTATTTTCCATACTCAGAAAAGCATGGCGTATACTTACAACAAGATGGGTTTTTAGATAAAGAATTAATCACTGTGGCCGATTTACCTAAAAGTGAACGACCTATCAATCAGAAGTGGTCTTGGGATAGAATTTTACGTTCACCCTACATTAAACAGGCAGATACTTTACAAGGGTTTTACTTCTTTGAAGATGATTTTACAACAGAAGCACTTGAAAGACATTTTGATTTTTACGAACCATTTACGGTACATGAAAGTTCATTGTCACCTTGTGTACATAGTATTCAGGCGGCAAAGTTGGGTAGAATGGATCAGGCCTATACCTTTTACTTACGCACTTCTAGATTGGATCTTGACGATTATAATCATGAAGTTCATGAAGGCTTACACATTACGTCTATGGCAGGCACTTGGATGAGTATTGTTGAAGGCTTTGGAGGCATGCGTGTTAAGGATGATTTATTAGCCTTTGCACCTAAAATTCCAAAGCAATGGCAGGGGTATTCTTTTAAAGTAAACTTCAGAAATCATGTTTTAAAGGTAAATGTTACTCAGAGCAACACAAGTTTTCAAGTTGTAAAAGGCGAAGCACTAGATATTTTAGTGAATGGTAAGTTGACTAAATTGGAGTATACACCTTTAACTGTTGAACACTAAGACTAAAATCAAAGCATTTTCAAGTCTAAAAAACCTTATTAAGATTAATAGAAAATAAAAGGAATCATGAAATATGAAACAAATACGTTATTGTTAAAACGACATCCTATATGTGTTATTCTAACCTTATTTCTTTTTAGTATGACTGTAAATTCACAAATTAATCGTGTTGAACCAGCTTACTGGTGGATTGGTTTTAAAGATACCTCACTTCAGTTACTAGTGCATCATCCAGATATTTCATTGGCTACGCCAGTTATAAACCATGAGGGTGTTACTATTGAAAACATTCATAAAGCTGATAGCCCCAATTATATGTTTATCGATTTAAATATTCATGCATCTACCAAACCCGGGTTCTTTGATATTGTTTTTAATCAAAAAGGAAAAGAAACACTCACTTACAAGTATGAACTCAAACAAAGAGAACGCTTGGCTGAAGCGTATCAGGGCTTTGATAGCAGTGATGCCATTTATTTGATAACACCAGATCGATTTGCCAATGGTAATCCTGAAAACGATATTGTAGAGACTTTGCTTGAAAAAACCATTGATAGATCTGATGATTATGCGCGTCATGGGGGTGATATTCAAGGAATTATTAATCATCTTGATTATATTGATGATTTGGGTTTTACGGCCATTTGGTCTAGTCCGTTGTTAACAAATAATATGGCATCAGGGTCATATCATGGTTACGCCATTACAGATTATTATGAAATTGATCCGCGTTACGGAACATTTCAAGACTATAAGTTGCTATCAGATCAAATGGCTAAACGTGGGATGAAATTAATCATTGATCAGGTGGCCAACCATTGCGGTTTAGAGCATTGGTGGATGAAAGATTTGCCGTTTAAAGATTGGGTAAATTATCAGAAAAATTACGAAAAAAACAAGGATAACTGGAATTCAGAAATAACAAAGCGCTCTAATCATAAAAGAACAACCAATCAAGATCCGTATGCGGCAAGTTCAGATAAAGACGGTATGGTAAAAGGGTGGTTTGTTGAAACCATGCCAGATTTGAATCAGCGTAATCCGTTTATGGCCAAATATATTATTCAAAATAGCATTTGGTGGATAGAAGCATGTAACCTTGGAGGCATTCGTCAAGATACCTATCCGTATCCAGATAAGGAATTTATGAGTGTTTGGGCAGGAACCATTATGAATGAGTATCCAAACTTTAGCATTGTAGGTGAAGAATGGAGTTACAACCCGCTTATCATAGGGTATTGGCAAAGAGGTGCTAAAAACCATGATGGGTATGAGTCTAATTTAAGATCTCCAATGGATTTTGCCATGCAGGCCACTGTAGTTAGCGGTCTTAATGAAGCTGATAACTGGAATGAAGGTTTAATTAAAATATATGAAGGTTTAGCCAATGACTTCCATTATACGAGCGCCCAAGATTTGATGGTTTTTCCAGATAATCATGATATGAGTCGCATTTATACACAACTCAAAGGTGATGTAGCAAACACAAAAATGGCCGTAAGCTATTTGTTAGTCATACCAAGAATACCTCAAATTTATTATGGAACAGAGATATTGATGGATGACTTCAAAAATCCTGGAGATCATGGTTTGGTAAGAACAGATTTTCCAGGAGGATGGGATGGTGATACTGTTAATGCCTTTACCGGCGAAGGCTTAACTGAAACACAAAAAGGCATGCAATATTTTCTAAAACAAATACTGAATTATAGAAAAAACAGTAAAGCCATTCATAATGGGAAAACTGTTCATTTTTCACCTGAAAATGGTGTTTATGTGCTGTTTAGAGTTTTTGAAGACGAAATAGTTATGCATATCATTAACAAAAATGAAGCTCCTGTTTCTTTAGAGTTAAAACGTTTTAAAGAAATGAACGTATCGGGTAAAACCTTTAAAAATATAATAACTTCAGAAGAATTGGTGTGGAAAGATGTTTTAGAACTTACTCAAAAAGGAAGCGTGATTTTAACAACAAAATTGAATTAATAAAATAGATTTAAAACCATGTATAGATGGTGTGTTTTAGTATGTAGTGCTCTGTTTTTATGGTCGTGTTTTGGCAAAAAAAACGATAAAGACAATCCTATACTTGGTGATGAACTTGTAACTTTTATTGTTAAGGGCTTGCCTGAAAGTCATGATTTTAACAATGATTTGTTTATTTCAGGCAATTTTGAAGGTTGGTCAGGTGGGCGCAATCTATTTAAACTTAAAAAATTACGGAATCAGTATCAAATTACAGTACCAAAATACAAGGAACACATTAGTTTTAAGTTCACCAAAGGCGATTGGAATTCAGTAGAATGCGCGTCAGATGGTAATCCCATAGAAAATAGGGTTTATTCCTTTAATAAATTAAATGATACTGTAAATATCCATATAGTGAATTGGCAGGATTCGGGACATGTTAATTCTTCTACAGCGGCTGCAAATGTCACTGTGTTTGCTGAAAATTATAACATACCTCAATTAAAAAGAACGCGAAAAATTACTGTGTATTTACCTCCAAATTATGAAAGTTCAACCAATTACTACCCTGTGTTATATCTGCAAGACGGACAAAATGTTTTTGATATAAAAACATCTTATAGTGGGGAATGGGAAGTTGACGAAACCCTTAATAAATTATATGAAAAATTGGGTTTTGGTTTAATTGTGGTGGCTGTCGATCATGGAAATGATAAAAGACTGAGTGAGTATGCCCCTTGGGATGCAGAACGTCATGGAAAAGGTGAGGCTAAAGGCTATTTAGATTTTTTAGTAAATACACTTAAGTCAGAAATAGATCATACATTTCGAACAAAATCAAATCCTGAAAACACCGCTATTATAGGAGCTTCAATGGGTGGTTTGTTTGCACATTATGCAGCGTTTGAAAGACCCGGTGTGTTTGGTAAATCGGCTGTGTTTTCACCCTCGTTTTGGTATTTTAATCAGGTTTATGATTTTACAACCAAACGAGCTCATGCAGCTAACAAGTCTAAGGTGTATCTTTTAGGGGGTGGTAAAGAGTCTAGTGATATGGAGACCCATGTCACTAAAATGTATACGCTTTTAATTAACCAAGGTTTTAACAGGCAAAATCTAAAAATGAAAATAACTCCTGAAGGCACTCATAGTGAATCGTTTTGGAAAAATGAATTTGAAACAGCTATTAAATGGTTGTTCAATATGCCAGAAACCACCATGACATTTAAGCCGTATAGGGGCATTAATGTATCAAATGGGAGTTTAATGCGATTAGAGGGGTATACCTCAAAGTATATAGTGTCAAGACCTGTTGATGTTTGGCTTCCTGAAAACTATTCCGAAGATAAAAAATATGCGGTATTATATATGCATGATGGACAAATGCTTTTTGACCCCGCCAGTACTTGGAACAAACAAGCATGGAAAGTAGATAAGGTGGCTACAAAACTGTTGAATAAAGGGGTTGTAAAAGATTTTATTATAGTAGGCATCCATAATATAAAAAACTTGCGTTGGCAGGATTTATTTCCTCAGAAAGTCTTTAAAAACTTAAGCCCAGATATTCAAAAAAAGGCCTTGGCATTAAAAGCTGATCCCAACTCTGATAAAGCTTTACATGGTGATAACTATTTACGATTTATAGTTCAAGAACTCAAGCCACTTGTTGATGAACAATTTTCAACCTACACCAATCTTGAAAATACATTTGTAGCTGGATCAAGTATGGGTGGTTTAATGTCTATGTATGCTATCTGTGAGTATCCAAATGTATTTGGTGCGGCGGCATGTCTCTCAACGCATTGGCCTGGAGTAGTACCAGTTTCAGATACGTTTTCAACCGTGCCTCATGCCATTCTTAATTATATGGAAACGCATTTGCCCAATCCCAAAACCCATCGTCTGTATTTCGATTATGGCACAGAAACCCTTGATAAGCATTATCTGCAGTATGCTTTACAGGTTGAAAATATTTTAAAACCAAACGGCTATACCAAACCGCAATATGAAAATTTTAAGTTCCAGGGTGCAGATCATACAGAGAGCGCTTGGAACAAACGTTTACATATTCCATTAACATATTTATTAAAAAAGTAGATGAAATTAAGATTAGTTGTATTAGCCCTGTTTGTCTGTGTTTTTGGGTTTACTCAAAATGAAAATCGGGTATTTAAAAGCGCAAAGGTAAATCAAAATGAGGTTTTAGAGATTACTGTGAGTGATGGTACTTATTATGTTCAGTTTTACACACCAAAAATTGTAGAAACCACTTTTGTACCACTTTCAGAAACAAAAATTAAAAGCTCACATGCTGTTGTTATGAATCCTGAAAGGGTAAAGGTTGCCTTAGAGGAGTTTGAAAATAAACTTAGCTTTTCTTCAAAAGGCATACATGTTGCTATTCAAAAAGCACCCTTTCAAATCTCGTACCAGTATGAGGGAAAACCACTGCTTTCTGAAGAAGAAGGCTATGTGAAGACAGATGAGTTTGAAACCTTAGCCTTTAATTTGACAGACGATGAAGTATTGTATGGTGGCGGTGCCCGTGCCTTAGGTATGAATCGCCGAGGGTATCGCTTGCAGCTTTATAACCGCGCACACTATGGTTATGAAGATCACAGTGAACTCATGAATTTTACTTTACCCATTGTAATGTCTTCAAAACGATATATGGTTCATTTTGATAATGCGCCTATTGGATATTTAGATTTAGATAGTCATGACAACAATACCTTGACTTATGAAACCATTTCAGGAAGAAAGACCTACCAAATCATAGCGGGAGATTCCTGGTATGATATTACCAGTAGTTATACCAATCTTACAGGAAAACAACCCATGCTACCACGATGGGCTTTGGGGAATTTTTCTAGTCGATTTGGATATCATTCTCAAAAGGAAACAGAAATGACAATCCATAAGTTTAGAAAAGAAAAGATTCCCGTGGATGCTATTATTTTAGACTTGTATTGGTTTGGAAAAGATGTGCAAGGAACTATGGGAAATCTTGAAGTCTATAAAGATTCATTTCCTGATTTTGTTGGCATGGTAAGAAAGTTGAAACGAAACAATGTAAAAACCGTGGTTATTACAGAGCCTTTTGTTTTAACAACTTCTAAGCGATGGGATGATGCCGTGGCTAAAGAAGTTTTGGCAAAAGATTCGTTAGGGAATCCATACACCTATGACTTCTTTTTCGGGAATACGGGATTGATTGATATTTATAAACCCGAAGGCGAAAAATGGTTTTGGAATATTTATCGTGATGCTATCATTAGTAAAGGTGTAGAGGGTATTTGGGGTGATTTAGGAGAACCTGAGGTTCATCCGTCAGATTTACTTCATGCTACAGGAACGGCTGATGAGGTGCATAATATTTATGGAAGCGATTGGGCACGCCTAGTATTAGAAGGGTATCAAAGAGATTTCCCTGAAAAGCGTCCGTTTATACTCATGCGCGCTGGGTATTCTGGAGCACAGCGTTACGGTCTTGTGCCTTGGTCTGGTGATGTTAATAGAACTTGGGGAGGTTTACAAAGTCAACCAGAAATCGCTCTACAAATGAGTATGCAGGGCTTAGCCTATATGCATTCAGATTTGGGTGGATTTGCAGGCGCTAATCTAGATGATGAATTGTATACACGTTGGTTACAGTATGGTGTTTTTCAGCCTATATACAGACCACATGCTCAGGAAGAAGTGGCTAGTGAGCCTGTGTTTAGAAGTAACAGTGCTAAGGCTCTGGCTAAAGAAGCTATTGAATTACGGTATAAACTTTTGCCGTATAATTATAACTTGGTTTATGAAAATAACCAGTTTGGAAAACCACTCATGCGTCCGTTGTTTTTTGAAGAGCCTGATAATAAAGAACTTCAAGACTACTCAGAAACCTATTTGTGGGGACATGATTTTTTAGTGGCACCAATTTTAAAGCCAGGTCAGCAAGCGCAAAATGTTTATTTTCCTAAAAATAATACATGGTTTGATTTTTATACCAATACATTGTATAGCGGTGGACAAACCAAATCTATAGCAGTTCAAACAAGAAGCATTCCCACTTTTGTGCGAGCAGGCGCTTTTATTCCTATGGCATTACCAATGCAGAGTACAGAATCATATAATGCAAATACATTACAACTGCATTATTATCATGCCGATTCCGTTAAGAATAGCTCGAGAGCTTATTATAATGACGATGGAACAACACCTAATGCCTTTAAAAAAGGATTGTATGAAATAGTAACATATAAGGCAGCTTATTCAGGTGAGTTTTTAGAGTTTACATGGCATGCTGAAATCGGAAACGCTGAAAAAGCAAGTAAAAAGAAGTTAGAGTTTGTTGTGCATAATATTCAAAACGAACCAAAAGGCGTTTTTGTTGAAGGAGAAAAAAAGCGCTTTAAATGGAACGCCTCATCAAAAAGTTTGACGATGACATTGGTTTGGAAAACAAATGAAATAAAAGATATTCAAATAAAACTGTGAAAATGAAATTAGTAAAAATTATATTCGTAGTACTATTTAGCTGTTTCTTTGCTTGTAAGGAAACTAAAAATGAGTTGAACGTTAATACGAATTTAACAATGAAAGATGTTAAGAAAAAGGAAGTAGTCTATCAGGTTTTTACAAGATTATTCGGGAATACCAATACCACCAATAAACCTTGGGGCACTATTGAAGAAAATGGCGTTGGAAAGTTTAATGATTTTTCAATGAAAGCCTTAAAGGAAATTAAGAATTTAGGGGTTACTCATATTTGGTATACAGGTGTGCCACACCATGGGGTTATTAGAGATTATACTGCATATGGTATTTCAAATGATGATCCAGAGGTAGTAAAAGGAAGAGCTGGTTCACCTTATGCCGTAAAAGATTATTATAACGTAAATCCGGATTTAGCTGAGAATGTTGAAAACCGATTAGAAGAATTTCAAAGCTTAATAGAGCGTTCTCATAAAGCTGGTTTAAAGGTTATTATTGATATTGTGCCAAATCATGTGGCCAGAAATTATGCGAGTATTACGAAACCTAAAGGTGTAAAAGATTTTGGAGAAGATGATGATACTAGTGTGACTTATCATGTAGATAATAATTTTTACTACAATCCGGGCGAATCGTTTCAGTTGCCAGATTGGCACGATAACAATAAGCCCTTAGGTGGCGAAAAGCACCCTTTGATTGATGGTATATTTGAAGAGACGCCAGCTAAATGGACAGGCAATGGCTCGAGAGCCTCAAAACCAGATGTGAATGATTGGTACGAAACTATAAAAGTAAATTACGGGGTGTCTCCAGAAGGTCATAAAGATTTTGATACCTTACCAGAGGACTTTGATACTAAAGATTATAAAGCGCATTTTGAGTTTTGGAAAAATAAAAAAGTGCCGAATTCATGGATTAAATTTAGAGATATAGCACTGTATTGGGTTGCTAAGGGTGTTGATGGCTTTAGGTATGATATGGCTGAAATGGTACCTGTTGAATTTTGGAGTTTCATGAACTCGGCTATAAAAATGAAAAATCCAGAAGCCTTTTTACTGGCTGAAGTTTATAACCCGTGGTTATATAGAGACTATATAAGAAAAGGGAAAATGGATTATTTGTATGATAAAGTACAGCTTTATGATACGTTAAAACATGTCATGCAAGGTCATGGTAAAACCACTAATATTCCTCCAATTCTGAATGAGCTTGCTGATATTGAACATCATATGCTTCATTTTTTAGAAAATCATGACGAACAGCGTATTGCTAGTCCTGATTTTGCCGGTAATGCAGATAAAGGGAAACCAGCTATGGTGGTTTCTGCAACGTCTTCAACAGCGCCAACTATGATATATTTTGGTCAAGAAGTTGGTGAAGATGCTTCTGAAAATGCAGGGTTTGGTTCAGCAACCAGAACATCTATTTTTGATTATGTAGGTGTGCCAGCACATCAACGTTGGGTCAATGATAAAAAGTTTGATGGCGGTCAACTTACCAAAGAAGAAAAAGCGTTAAGAGATTTTTATAAACGATTACTAAACTTTACTATACATAGTGAAGCTTTGATGGGCAACTATGCCGATATTCAATTGTTTAATGAGCACTACACTGAGTGGTATAATGACAAAGTATTGTCTTTTGTGAGGTGGAGCGAAGATGAAAAATTAATTATTATTTCAAATTTTGACACTCATGATACATTCGGATTTGAATTAGGCTTACCAGAGGAAATTGTACAGGAGTGGCAGTTGACAGATGGTAAATATGTTCTAAAAGACCAACTTTATAAAACGTACACATCAACGTTAAAAGTTACAGGGAATCAGGCACGTGTTCGTATAGATATTAAACCGCTTGAGTCATTTATTCTTAAGCTGAGCAAATAATATGAAACGAGCTAAAATCTTCTTAGTATTATTAGGTGTTTTTATGCTTTTTAGCTGTCAACACAAGGCGCCTAAGCCAAAAATACAGCCTTTTATTTGGGAAGGCGCAAATGTCTATTTTTTATTAACCGATCGCTTTAATAATGGAGATGCGTCTAATGATGTGAACTTTAATAGAACGGACTCCACGGCTGTTTTGCGAGGTTTTGAAGGAGGCGATCTAAAAGGGGTCATTCAAAAAATAAAAGAGGGTTATTTTTCAGATTTAGGAATCAATGCTATTTGGATGACGCCTTTAGTAGAACAAATTCAAGGCGGAACAGATGAAGGCACAGGGTTAAGTTATGGGTTTCATGGCTACTGGGCAAGTGATTGGACAAGCCTTGATCCTAATTTTGGAACCAAAGAAGATTTACATGAATTGATTGATGTGGCTCATCAGCAAGGTATCAGGGTATTACTTGATGCAGTTATAAACCATACAGGACCCGTTACAGATCAAGATTCGGTGTGGCCTAATGAATGGGTACGCACCGAACCTACCTGTAATTATGAAACGTACGAAAGTACAGTAACCTGTACTTTGGTAGAAAACCTTCCAGATATTAGAACCGAAAGTAATGAAGCTGTAAACTTACCGCCGCAATTATTAGAAAAATGGAAAAAGGAAGGTAGATATGAGGAAGAACTAGAAGAGCTAGATGCTTTTTTTAAAAGGACGGGATACCCAAAGGCGCCAAGATTTTATATAATGAAATGGCTGTCTGATTATATTGTAGAGTTTGGCATTGATGGGTATAGGGTAGATACCGTTAAGCACACAGAAGATTATGTTTGGCAGGAGTTTAAAAAAGTATGTGATGCGGCGTTTGCAACATTCAAAAACAATCATCCAGAGGGTGTGCTAGATGATAATGAGTTTTTTCTTGTTGGCGAGGTTTACAACTATAACTTAAGTGATAAAAAAGCCTTTAATAATGGAGGTAAACGCATCAATTACTACGATAATGCCTTTAACAGCCTGATTAATTTTGAATTGAAATGGAAGGCGGCACAAGAAACAACGGCACATGTGTTTCAAAATTATTCAGATGTGTTACATGGCGACTTAAAAGGGTATACGGTGTTAAATTATTTAAGTTCTCATGACGATGGTTCCCCTTATGACGCTAAAAGAGAGAAACCTTATGAGTCCGCTATAAAACTATTGTTATGTCCAGGAATGTCGCAAGTTTACTACGGAGATGAGTCGGCAAGAGTGTTAGACGTTGAAGGTGCAAAAGGTGATGCAAAACTGCGTTCCTTCATGAATTGGGAGGCTATAAAGCAAGACGCTGAAACCAAACAAATACTGCAGCACTGGCAAAAACTGGGTAAGTTTAGAGCCAATCATCCAGCGGTTGGAGCAGGTATTCATAATGAATTAAGTAAGGATCCGTTTATTTTTTCAAGACAATTTTCAAAAGATAACTATAATGATTTAGTCTTGATTGGTTTAGGAATGGCTAAAGGTGAAAAGGAAGTTAATATTTCAGATGTGTTTAAACAGGGTGATGTGTTACGCGATGCCTATTCTGGAGTTGAGGTTACTGTTGATGATGACAAAATACGTTTAAATACACCATTTAACCTGATACTTTTAGAGCGTATTTAGTTTTTTGGTCTTTGAAAAAATTAAAAGAGAAAGGATTTTTCGATGAGGAAAGTCCTTTTTTTTTATGTAACAAATGCCATGTTAAGAAGTCGTACAAATATCGACTAACCCAATATTTACTAAATTTGTATTACAAGCAATTACATAACATGGATATCAACGAGTGTATTGAATCACCTTTAG